>NZ_JAOXLP010000009.1 GCF_025791835.1 Roseomonas xinghualingensis | reverse complement strand
CGACGCTTGGAGCTCGGCTCGAACACGCGGCGTCGTTCGGGCTGAACCGTGAAGACCGCCTGCCATAGGGCATCCTCCCCCTCGCGGGTCAAAGATGCACCACTACTCCCCGGGACTGCACACCTAGCTCGCCGTTCCGTGGGGTCGCTGGGCCTGGAGGAGGGCTGGAGGCCGTTCGATGCGTGGGCTCACGACGTGTTCCTCCGGATTGTTCTGATTGGTGCCAGCCAGGGCCGGCATCGAAACTCTGGCGCCCACCGATACGGCAAAACAATGATAATCGCGCTATCCGGCATCGCGGACCGAGTGCCCGGAGAAAAAGCGAACAAAAAAAGGGCCGCACCCCGGTGAGGTGCAGCCCCCTTCCTGTCGTTTCCGGCCCGGTCAGGCCGGATGCGGATCACTCCGCCGCGGCGGCCTCGTCGGCATCGGCGCTGACCATCATGGAATTGGCCACCACGCCCGCCTGGGCGCGGATGCGCTGCTCGATGCTATCGGCCATCTCAGGGTTGTCGCGCAGGAACTGCTTGGCGTTCTCGCGCCCCTGGCCGATACGCTGGCTGTCGCAGGAGAACCAGGCGCCCGATTTCTCGACCACCCCGGCCTTCACCCCAAGGTCAAGCAACTCGCCGACCTTGGAGACGCCCTCGCCATACATGATGTCGAACTCGACCTGCCGGAACGGCGGGGCCATCTTGTTCTTCACCACCTTCACGCGCGTCTGGTTGCCCGTGACCTCCTCGCGATCCTTGATCTGCCCGATCCGGCGGATCTCAAGGCGGATGGAGGCGTAGAACTTCAGCGCGTTGCCGCCCGTCGTCGTCTCCGGGTTGCCGAACATGACGCCGATCTTCAACCGGATCTGGTTGAGGAAGATCATCATGCAGTTGGAGCGCGCGATGGAGCCGGTCAGCTTGCGCAGCGCCTGGGACATCAGGCGGGCATGCAGGCCGACATGGCTGTCGCCCATCTCGCCCTCGAGCTCGGCCCGCGGCACCAGCGCCGCGACGGAGTCGATCACCAGCACGTCGATCGCGCCTGAGCGCACCAATGTGTCGGCGATCTCCAGCGCCTGCTCACCGGCATCCGGCTGGGAGATCAGCAGGTTGTCCACGTCCACGCCCAGCTTGCGGGCATAGCCGGGATCCAGCGCATGCTCGGCGTCGATGAAGGCGCAGGTGCCGCCCTTCTTCTGCGCCTCGGCCACGGCCTGCAGGGCAAGCGTTGTCTTACCCGAGGACTCCGGCCCGTAGATCTCGATCACGCGCCCTTTGGGCAGCCCGCCGATCCCCAGCGCCAGGTCCAGACCGAGCGAGCCGGTGGAGACGACCTCCACGTCCTCGTTGATCTGCTTTCCCCCCATGCGCATGATCGAGCCCTTCCCGAAGGAGCGCTCAATCTGGCTGAGGGCGGCTTCGAGAGCCTTGTTCTTTTCCATTCTGGAGATGCCCCTTGCGGCGTCCGGTGCTTGCCACCGGTGGTTGAGGAAGGGGCCTTCCAGCCCTCGCCCTCACAACCTTGTTAACCTTCCGTAGCGTCCCCGCACAAGCGCCGAACGCCGTTCCGGCCATGCCTGTTCATATTATGTTCACGGCCCGAAAATCAAGTCGAAGATAGCCTCAGGGCAGCGCCGACACCACATCGACCAGCTCTCCGGGGCGGTAGGGTTTGGGCAGGAAAACAATACCGTCCCCCTCCAGCGAAATCTCCAGGGCTGCCTCCGCATAGCCGCTCATCAGCACCACCGGCAGGCTGGGCCGATGCTGCCGCGCCGCCCGCGCGAGCGCCACCCCGTCCATCCCCGGCATAGAGATGTCGGAGACCAGGACGCCCGGCTCCAGCCCTCCCTCGATCAACTCCAACGCCGAATCGCCATCCTCCGCCTGGGTTACCCGATGCCCCGCGCGCTCCAGCGCCACCGCAGCCAGCCGCCGCAGCGGTGCCTCGTCATCCACCAGCAGCACATGCCGCGCGGCCCCCACCGCCCCTGGCGTGACTGGCCGCTCGGCGGTCATCTCACCTTCGTATCGGGGAAGGTGGATGCGGAACCGCGTCATCCCTGGCCGGCTCTCGGCCTGCAATGCACCGCCGGACTGCCGCACGATGCCATGTACCGTCGCCAGCCCCAGCCCCGTGCCGCCCTGGGGCCCGCGCGTGGTGAAAAAGGGTTCGAATATCCGTGGCAGCATTTCCGCCGGAATCCCAGGCCCGGTGTCCACCACCTCCAACACCGCCCATCGCCCCGGCGGCAGTATATCCGGCACCCCAGGCTCCTCGCGCAGCGCCACGGCACTGTCGGTGACGATGGTCAGCCGCCCCTCCCCCGCCATGGCGTCCCGCGCGTTGGTCGCCAAATTCAGCAGCACCTGATCCAGCTGCACCGGATCCACCCGCACGCGCCGCCCCAGCGCGCCCGGCCGCAGTTCCAGCATAATCCGCGGCCCCAGCAGGCTTCGCAGCATGACCGCCAGGGCGGAAACCGTCTCATCCAGGTCGATCACCCGGGGCTCCAGCTTCTGCCGCCGCGCGAAGGCCAGCAATCGCCGCACCAACGCTGCCCCGCGCGAGGCCGCATCCCGCGCCGGCTGCAGCTCTTCCGTCACTTCCGGGGCCCGTTCCGCCGCTTGGTCCATCGCCCCCAGGATGATCGAGAGCAGGTTGTTGACGTCATGCGCGATGCCACCGGCCAGCTGCCCGACGGCGCGCAGCCTCTCCCCCGCTTCCGCCTCCTCCCGGCGCCGGGTCCGCTCCGACAGATCCTCTACCAGCAAGGCGCGACGTCCCCTGGGCAGCGGCACCAACCGCAACAGGGCCAGCACCGGCAACTGCCCCTCCGGCGCCGCGAGAGCGGCCTCCAGCGGAACCGGGCCTCCGCTGGCAAGCCAAGCCTGCACCGCCTCCCGCATACCCGGCTGGACCAGGGCCGAAACCGGCAGCCCCATACGCAAAGGCAGGGACGGCCCCACCAACTCTCGCAATCCCGGGTTAACC
Source organism: Roseomonas xinghualingensis (assembly GCF_025791835.1). Taxonomy (GTDB): domain Bacteria; phylum Pseudomonadota; class Alphaproteobacteria; order Acetobacterales; family Acetobacteraceae; genus Roseomonas; species Roseomonas xinghualingensis. The sequence continues at coordinate 149,850 of NZ_JAOXLP010000009.1, read as the reverse complement.
CGTAGCAGCAAGCCATCCCGCCCCAGCAGAGCACCGCCGCAAGGCAGCCCATCGAGCAGCGCGAGCAGCTCTGGCTCCTCCTCCGTCGACAGCCCCCCGAAGGCGGGCAGCCCCAGCCCCTGCCATCCGCTTTCCGTCATGGATCGCAGCCTAGCCCGCAACAGGGGAAGGTCCATCATGGGATGACGCGCCATCACGCCGGCGGCCGCGCCCGTGCACGCCAGATGAAGGCGATAATTTCCGCCACCGCCTGGTAATGCTCGGCCGGGATTTCCGTATCCACCTCCAGCCGGAACAGCGCCCGCGCCAGCGGCGGATTGGAGACCAGCGGCACGCCCGCCTCCCGCGCCGCCTCGCGGATCCGCGCCGCCACCTCATCCGCGCCCTTGGCCAGGATCTTCGGCGCCTCGGCCGATCCGTCCTCGTAACCCAGCGCCACCGCGTAATGCGTCGGGTTGGTGATCACCACCGCCGCCTTCGGCACCGCCGCCAGCATGCGCTGCCGTGCCTTCTGCTGCCGTATGGCACGCTGCTTCGCCTTCACATGCGGATCGCCATCCGTGTCCTTCGCTTCCTCCTTCATGTCCTGCCGGCTCATCCGCAGGCGCCGCAGATGGCGGAAGCGCACGAGGAACAGATCTGCAGCCGCCAGCAAGGCGAAGGCCGCCAGCGTCGCTGCCATCAGCCGCATTCCCTGCTCCGCCACCACGCCAAGCAGCGCCGCCGCGGGCTGGTGCATCACCGCTTCCAGCAGTGCGGGCGCCCCGCCCGCATGCCAGATGGCGCCGCCCACCAGCCCGATCTTCAGCAGCGTCTTCAGGAACTCGGTGAGCGCCTCCACTCCCAGGATCCGCTTCACCCCCGCCATCGGCGACAGCCGCGAAAGCTGCGGCGCCAACCCCTTCGCGGAAACCAACCCGCGCGTCTGCAACAGCGTCGTCGCCACCGCCCCGAGGGCCGCAGCCCCCAGCACCGGCAGCAACACCAGCGCCGAGGGCATCAGCACCTCCAGCGCCCGCTCCACCGACAATTCATGCCCGCGCTCCAGAATGCCTCGCAGGGCCCGAAGCAGATCCCGCCCCATGGAAGGCAGTGCCATTCCTGCCGCCAGCACCGCCAGCAACAGCGCCACGAAGCCCGAGGCCTCGCGCGAGTTCGCAACCTGTCCTTCCTCCCGCGCCTTCTCCAGCCGCCTGGTGCTGGGGGCTTCTGTCCGGTCCTCCGCGTCCTGGCCGTTCTCCTCTGCCATGGCTCACCGCAAACCCGGCAAGGAGGCCCAGCCGGCCTCCAGGGCCTGCCGGAACAGTTCCAGCATCGTCGGCGCCAGCAAGGCCAGCAGCGCCAGCCCCGCAAGGATCTGCCCCGGCGCCGCCACGAAAAAGACCTGCACCGAGGGCGCCACCCGTGCCACCAGGGCCATCGCCAGATTGATCACCACCGCCGCCACCAGGAAAGGCCCGGCCAGCTGCAGCGCCAAAGCCAGCATCGCCCCGCCAGCCTCGGCCATTTCCTCCGCCGCCGCACCTGCCGGCCAGGGCGATCCGGGCGGCATCAGCGTGTAAGATTCGGCCAGGGCCCGAAGAGGCAGTGCATGCAACCCGCTGGACAGCACCAACACCGCTACCGCCAGCGTTCCCAAACGCCCCAGGGCCGAAGCTCCGCCCCCCAGCGCCGGATCCGGCACCAGCAGGGCCGCTAGCCCCAGCAGTGACGCCCCCGCCTGCAAAGCCACCGACAGCGCCAGCGCCAGCAGCCGCGCCAACCCGCCGATCCACAGCCCAACCGCCAGCTCCAGCGCCACCAGGCGCAGTGTCTCGCCACCCGAGTCCGGCGCCTCCGGCAGGCCCGGCGCCAGTACCGGCAGCAACAGCGGCACCAATCCCAGCGCCACGGCGAGCCGAACGAGGGCAGGAACGTCCTGCTCCCCCAATCCCGGCAGGATCATCACCGCCGCCCCCATCCGCGCCAGCACCAGCACCGCCTGGAAGGCAAGTGCCGGCAGCGCGCTGATGAAAGCGGCTTCCGTCACGGCAGCCCGCCAATCATGACAGCCCGCTCAAACAGGGTAACAGTCCAGCCCTGCATCACCCCCGCCATGAAGGGCCCGAGCAGCAACAGCATCCCGCCCGCCACCGCCAGCTTCGGCAGGAAGGCCAGCGAAGCCTCCTGGATCTGCGTCAGGGCCTGAAGCACGGAGATCACCAGCCCAACCACCAGCAGCGCCATCAACAGCGGCGCCCCGGTCTGCAGGCAGACCCACAGCGCATCACGCATGGATTGCGCGACGAGTTCCGTTCCCATCAGCCGCCTCCACGCGCCGTCAGATCGGCATCCGCATGACATCCTGATAGGCGGCCACCACCCGGTCCCGCACCGCCACCGCGGTCTGCAACGCCATTTCCGCGCGGCTGATCGCGAGCACCGTGTCGGTCACGCTCACCGTGCCCATCAGCGCGCCCGTGCTGGCCGCGTCCGCCTGCCGCCCGGCTTCAACCGCGCCCTCCATGGCGCGCTTCAGCGCGCCACCGAAACCCTGCGCCGCATCGGCGACACTCGCCCCCTGTGGCGCCACCGCACTGCGATAAGCGGCAACCGCCGCGCCGATGGGCGCAGGCATCAGCGCAACGCCTCGATCGCGCGCGTCAGCATCCCGCGTGTGGTTTCCAGCACTGAAAGATTGGCGTTGTAGGAACGTTGCGCCTCTCGCATGTCCATCACCTCGATCAGGCTGTCGACATTCGGTGCCTTCACATAGCCCTGCGCATCCGCTGCCGGATGCGCGGGATCGTAATGGCGCGGGAACTCACCGGGCGCTTCACCGATGCGCGAAACGCTCACCGTTTGCGCGCCCGCCGCGCGATCCACACGATTGGCGAAGCTGACCACGCGCCGGCGATAGGGATCCGCGCCCGGGCTCTCTCCCGTGCTGTCGCGATTGGCCAGATTCTCCGCCACCACGCGCAACCGTGTGGACTGTGCGGCCATTCCCGCCGCCGAGATCCGGAGCGCCTTATCCAGTTCCATCCGACCCTCCTCCTGTTAGCCATTCCGCCCGAGTGCCGTGCGAAACATCCCCGTCCAGCGACGGTACAGCCCCATCGCCAGCGCATGCGCCGAATCCGTGTCCGCCACCTTCAGCGCCTGATCATCCAGCGAGACGGCATTGCCGTCCGGCGTGACCTCCGCCGCGCGATCCACCTTCGCGCGCGGTGCATTCCCACCCACCGGCGTGAAATGCCGCGCATCGGTCCGCGCAAGCCTCTCCGCTCCACCAAGGCGCGACAGATGCTCGGTGAACGGCGTGATGTCCCGCGCCCGGTAGCCCGGCGTATCGGCGTTGGAGATGTTGCGTGCCAGCACCTCCTGTCGCCGGTCCAACCAGCGCAGGCGGCTTTCGGCTAGGTCCAGCGGGTTGCGGGCAGCCAGGCTCGGGCGATCCATGCCCGGCATCATCCGTCCGATTCCCTAATCGATCCTCAATCGCATGACGCGCGCTGTTAACCGATTGGCAGGACGAGCGCGGCAATCTCGCCGCATGACGAGCACGCCGCAAAATGCCGTTCTCGCCGCTGTCGGTGAACTCGATGGTGTGCTGAGTCTCGCCGGGATCCTCCTCCGTTCAGGACGGAGCCTCGACCTTCATGGGCTGGACCAGGAGGTCGCGACCATCTGCGACGCCACGGCAGCCCTGTCGCCGGAACAAGGCCGCGCCATGCGCCCCGCCCTTTCCGGCCTGCTGACGAAGGTGGAGGAACTGCATGCCCAGATCTCCACGCCCCGTGAATGAGCCCGCCTGCCCATGACCGGAGGAGCAGCCCAATGGAGCACCGCCGCCGGTGCCCTGGCACTGGTGCTGGGCCTGCTCTGGCTCGTCGCGCGCCTGGCACGCCGTGGCGGCCTCGCCACCTCCGGCCCACGCCGGATCCGCATAGTGGAAACAACGCCGATCGACACGCGCCGCCGGGCTGTGATCCTGCGAGTGGACGGGCGGGAAGCCCTGATCGTTACCGGTGGCCCGCAGGACTGCTTCATCGGCTGGCTCTGATCGCCGCAATCCTCCTGATGCCGGGCGCTGCTCTGGCGCAATCCGTCTCCTTCGATCTCGGCGGCTCCGCATCGGGCAGCACCGCGCGTCTGGTTCAGCTCACCGCGCTCATCGGCCTGCTCTCGCTCGCGCCCTCGCTGCTGGTGATGGCGACGGCCTTCGCACGGATCATCATCGTTCTCTCCCTGCTGCGCAGCGCCATCGGCGCGCAGGGCATTCCACCGAACCCGGTACTGATTGGGCTCGCCCTCTTCCTCACCTTCTTCGTCATGCAGCCGGTGATCGAGGCTTCCTGGACGCAGGGCCTGCAGCCGATGCTGTCCGGCCAGCTGGCGGAGTTGGATGGCATCGCCGCCTCCGCGGAGCCCTTCCGCAAGTTCATGGCGGCGAATGCCCGCGATTCAGATCTCGCTCTTTTCCTCGATCTCGCACAGCTTCCACCGCCCGCCAGCGCCGATCAGACGCCCTGGCGCGCCCTCGTCCCCGCCTTCATGGTCAGCGAGCTGAAACGCGGCTTCGAGATCGGCTTCCTGATGTTCCTGCCCTTCCTAGTCATCGACCTGGTGGCAGCGTCGCTGCTCATGTCACTCGGCATGATGATGCTGCCGCCGAGCGTCGTCGCCCTGCCGTTCAAGATCATCTTCTTCGTGATGGTGGATGGCTGGCGGCTCGTCTCCGCGAGCCTCGTTCAAGGCTTCTCGGGCCAATAGCCAAAATGAAAGCGGCCGCCGCGTCCCCGCGTTCCCAATCCGCCCGCCGGACGCCGCGCCATGAGGAACTTGCCCTCGGCGCGGCCGGCAGCGGCCATCACGGGAACCGGTGGAACACGGCGGCCGAAACCGACGCATGTTGAAGGATTGCGGCCGCCGCGCTCCCGCGTTCCCAATCCATCGCCGGGCGCCGCGCCACAGGGAACGCACCCCAGGCGCAGCCGGCGACGGCCATCACGGAAACCGGTAAGACGCGGCGGCCGAAGCCGCTCAGCCCTTCTTCGGAAGGTGCTTCGCGATATAGGGCGGCAGCTGGAAGCTGCCCACATGGATCTCCGGCGTCCAGTAGCCGGTGGTGCCCAGGATTCCAGCCTTCTCGGCCCGTGCGCGGATTTCCTCCACGCCCACGGCGCGCATCGAGGCATCCTTCGCCGCCCAGCCCAGCGTCATGTAGCCGCCCACATAGGTCGGCACCGCCGCCACATAGGCCCAGATGTCCGGAAAGGCCTTGCCGCGGCGCAGGGAGGTCTCAGCGAGCTCCTCGGCCTGCATGATCGGAACGCCGCACTGGTTCACGATCAGCCCGCGATCCGAGAGCAGACGCGCCGCATTGGCGTAGAACTCGTCGGTGAACAGAACCTCACCCACGCCGATCGGATCGGTGCTGTCGACGATCACCACGTCGAAGCTGCCTGCTTCCGCCTTGCGCACATAGTCAATGCCATCCGCCACCAGCACTTCGGCGCGCGGGTCGTTCCAGGCATCGCCCGCGATGCCGGGCAAGAATTCCTTGGCCAGCCGGATCACTTCGCCGTCGATCTCGACCATCACGGCCTTCTCGACATTCTTGTGCTCCAACACGCGCCGCAGCACGCCACCGTCGCCGGCGCCGATGATCAGCACACGCTTGGCATCGCCATGTGCAAGCAGCGGCACATGGGCCAGCATCTCCTGATAGACGAACTCGTCCATCTCGGTGATCTGCACGACGCCATCGAGCAGCATGACGCGGCCATGCGTCTCGCATTCGAAAATCATGATGTCCTGGAAGTCGGACTTCACGCGTGCCAGCTCGCGCGCAACGCGGAAGCGCTGCCCCCAGGAGGAATACAGCGTCTCGTTGACCCAGGAATCGGTGGTCATCGCAACTCTCCGGACAAGAAGAAGGGGGCAGACCCTAGGGCCCGCCCCCGGTCACGTCTCGTAAAAACCTGGTGTCAGGCCTGCATGCCGCGGCGGTGCTCCGCCAGCTGCACGCGCTCCGGCAGGAAGCCGCGCTTCAGCACCGGGATCGCCAGATAGGGGTCGCAGACCCCGCAGACGAAAATGTCCAACGCCGCGTAGGACTTCTCCGGCCAGGTGTGGATCGAGACATGGCTCTCGGCCAGCACCAGCACGCCGCTCACTCCGCCATTCGGCTGAAAGTGATGGAAATGCCCGTGGAGGATCGTCGCCCCCGTCTCAATGGCGGCCTCGCGCAGCACCTCGTCGATATGCGCGGGGTCATCGAGATTCGTCGCCCCCCACAGATCGATAATCAAGTGCGTCCCGGCGAAGCGAACGCCGTTCTTCTCGACGAAGTAGTCCTTCGTCTCTTCCGTGTGCAGGGCTTCGCTCGGGCTATCAGCCGAATTCATCCCCAGCGGAGCAACAAGAGCGTCCATAAGGCGGCCCCCCATCCTCGACCGGCGATGACCAGGGCGATCGGGAATTCGATCAGGTCAACGGCGGCGCATATGAGGCAACCACCCCCCCATCGCAAGCGAAATCAGCTTTTATCTTGCCGAAAAAAACGCGGTTCCCCCCCGCGCCCCACGCGTGGCTTATCTTGAACTTACAGCCGCAGTCCGGAAGGCCTCCAGCCGATCGGGGATTCCCCGGAAAAGGTTCAGTTCGCGCTGCAATCTTGGAAGATCGGAAAGGCCACGTACCGGGTCTGCCGTAAGCAGTCCGAAGGCCTCTCCTTCCGGCCCCGTTCCTATCCGGGTCAGCCATGCGGCACGCAGCGCGGCCAGGCGGCCGGCATCCCCGCCCAGAGCCGCAAAGGCGGCTGAGCGCAGCAACTCGCGCGGAGTGCCAGGATCCTCCGGTTGAGCAGCCGCCAGAGCCGCCAGAGCATCCGAAGCCCCGGACCAGTCCTGCCGCTCCGCCAGAAGCGTCGCCAGCGTGGGCAATCCCGCGACACCAAGGCCACGAAGCAATGCCACGGCTTCCTCGGCTCGTCCGAGCCGCGCCTTCGCCTGGGCCATTAGCAAGCCATGCGCAACAGTCTTCTCCGGCGCCGCATCCAGCGCCGCCTGCGCGGCCGCTGCATCCCCGGCAGCCAGCCGCAAAGAGGCCAGCCGCACCGCCAGGATGGGCCGTTGCTCCGGCGTAGCCAACGCCAATGCCTGCTGGATGAGGGCCGCGCTGCGATCCGGCAACTCCATCCCTTCAAGCCGCTGGGCCAGCAGCGACAGGGCCTCAGCGCCACGCCCGTCCTGTGGCAGCAGCCCCGCATAAACCTTGGAGAGCGCCGCCGCGGCCATCGGTTCCTGCTGGGTCAGGGCCTTCAGCAAGGCCGCTTCCTGGGCGGGGCGAAGCTCCGCTGCGCGATCCGGAAAGACTTCACCCGCCTCCCTCAGAAGCTCCAGCGCCGCACGCCCATCGCCCGCTTCCAGGCGAAGTTCGGCAATCCGCAGTCGCGCCGCAAACTCCTCTCCATCTCCGCGCCAGGCGAAGAGCACAGCCTCCAGCGCCGTCGCCGCTCCGCCTGGATCCAGCGCTCCGGCCCGGAGCCGCAGCTCGATCGAGCGGCGCAACGCCTGCGCCCGTGCCAACCGGTTCCGCCCCTCCGCCACAGAGGCGTAGAGGGCAAGCGCTTCCTCTCCGCGCCCCTCGGCCTCTGCCAAACGTGCCCGGGCAAAGGCGAGATCCGGCCGTGGCCCAGCCTCCCGCAGCAAGCGCCGGGCAGCGGGAAGATCGTCCTGCGCCATCAACGCCTTGGCCGCCATGGGAAGAAGCCGCGCCTGGAGCGGCTCCGGATAGGAAAGCAGCAGCGGAAGCGTTGCGGCGAAGCCGGGTGCCGCCTCGCCGGCCGAGGCCGCCAGGGCCGCGCGCCAGAGCATGACCTCATCACTCGCCGGAAGGCTCGCGCTCGACAGCCCCTGCGCCTCCGCGGGGCGCCCCGCCAGCAGCGCAGCCGCCGCATGCACCAGAAGGCTTCGCGGGTCTGATGAAGCGCGGGGATCCTCCTGGAAGGACAGGCGGATCATCGCCTGCGCCTCCTGTGCGAGGCCCAAAGCCAGCAACCCCTCTGCCGCCGCGCGGCGCAGCGGCAGACGCGCCAGAGGCGGAGTTGCCGCAATGCCCCCCTGTTGAGCCTTCAGCCGCTCCAGCCCGGCGGCCAATTCGAGCGCTGGAAACTCCATCAGCCGCGTCATCTCGGCCGTATCGGCCATGTCCGGCATAGCCGATACGGCCGCGACGCCCGACAACAGGAAGCGGTCGCCGGCCCGGCGGAGCGCCGCCGAATCCGCCCGTGCCAGGGCCGCGACACCCAGCTGCGTCGCCAGAAGATCGACCTGTGGCAGGCTGCGCGGCGCGGCCATCGCCTGCCCTGGCTCCCGCACCGTCCCTACCAGCAGCGGCAGCCCCGTCTCCGGATCCACCACAGGTACTGGCCTCCCCGGCGAGGCGACCCGCAGCACCAGCAGCCCCTCCTCCGCCTCCGCCAGAATGGAACGCTCCCTCCTCGCAGAGGCCTGCGCCTCCAGAAGCCAGCGGTCGCCCTCTCGCCGCGCATGCAGGGCGCTCGGCCCAGCGATCGGCAGGCTCAGGATCGTTGCTTCCGGCAGCGTCTCGACACGCATCCCGCCAAAGACCGCATCCGACCGCAGCGGCGTCGCATCCAGCGCATGCGCCCGATCCAGCACCACGAGCAGCAACTCCCCCCGCCGCAGAATCGCGAGCCCTGTCTCAGCCGTCAGAGGTAATGCAAGCGCGCGCCCTTCGCCCACCGCCACCACGCGCAGCGCCAAGCCAGCCTGGGGCGTGGCACTCTTTGGTGCTGCCGCCTCCACCATGGCCTGAGCCTGGATCGGAGGCCGCCCCGGGGCCATGCTTGCCTCCGGAGGCGGCAGGGCGACAACCGCAACGGGGGCTGTCGGGGCGGCAACCCCGGCTGGAGCGGCCACCTCAGGGGCGACCATCGTCCGCGGCTGGGATGGCGGCTGGGATGCACGTCGCCCAGGCGCCGCCCGAGCCTCCCCCCGGCGGGGAGCGGAGGCTCCGCCATCCATCACATCCAGCACCAGCCGTTTGTCGAGGCGGTAATGCCGCAGCCGGGATCCCGCCCGCATGGCGATCCGCAGCCCATCCGCCTCCGCGCTCAAGCCCTGCACATTGCGGGGCAGCCGGCGGATCGAAGGCAGATCGACTGTAAGATCCGGCCCAAGGCGCACCCGCACCCCACCTGGCACCTCCTCCACCCGATAGGGGACGTCTCGCGCAGCGAGATCGAGCACGACGCGCCCGTGGCCCGGATGGTCCCCCACCCGCACCCCGACCCGTTCAGCCAGCGCCGGCGCCGCGAGAAGGACCAGACCGCATGCCCCAAACGCCGCGCCACGCATCAGTCGAAGCTCGCCAGCAGCGCATCTATCTCCGCCTGGGAGGACGCTGCCGCAACCGGCTGAGGCCCACTCGCCAGCCGCTCTCCCTCCGTATGCGCCGGTCCGGTGCGTGCCGGCAGGGTGGAGGAAGGCGTATAGCGCCCCGTTGTCTCTCGCACACGCTGCTCGATCTGCTTCAGCGCATTCACCACCTTGCCAATGCGCTGACCGGTGATGTCCTGGAACGCGCAGGCCTCATAGATGCGGGTCACGCAGCCCCCCACCGTCTCTGCGGCCGCCCCCGAAAGGCTCGGCTGCAGCCTCTCCAAGGCCTCGCAGGCATCCAGGATCTCGTTCGCCGCGTCGGCCGTGCTCCTGACCACCTCGTCCAGCTCGTCTGTGGCAGCGGGCAGATGCGTGGCATCCACATTCTCCACCCGCATCGCCGCGATCTCCTCCTTCGCGGCGGCAACCATCCTCCCGAGCGCCTCGAGTTCCTGAAGCAGGGCCGCCTCGGTCCGACCGAGGCCAGACATCACCTGCAGCGCGATCTCCGCGCGATCGACCTTACGCATGGGCCATCACCTTTTCGATCTTCTCGCGCAGGGTCTCGGCATTGAACGGCTTGACGATGTAGTTCGAGACGCCAGCCGCCCGCGCCGCCACCACATTCTCGGTCTTGCTTTCAGCCGTGATCATGATGAAGGGCGTGGATTTCAGGCGCGCATCCGCCCGCACCTCCTTCAGCAGGTCGAGCCCTGTCATCGGCTCCATGTTCCAGTCCGAGATGATCAGGCCAAAATTTCCGGCACGCAGCTTCGACAGAGCCTCCTGCCCGTCCGTCGCCTCCTCGACATTGTTGAAATCCAACTGCTTCAGAAGGTTCCGGATGATGCGCAGCATCGTCTTGTAGTCATCCACGATCAGCACGCTGGTGCTCTTGTCCAAAGCCATGGGCTTCTCCTCTCAATCCACCGGGTTGTTCGCGCTGCGAAGCCGGGCTAGCTCCGCTGTCAGGCTGCGTGCCCGGTCGGGCCGCATGGCACCGATCACCGGGGCGGCCTTGGCCTCCCGCATGCGGTTCACGATCTGCACGAGGACGGGCATTTCCAGATCATTGAAAACCACGGCCGCATCGCGCGGCCGCATCGCCTCATAGGTCTTCACCAGCCCGCGCCAGCCCGCTTCCTCGCGCTCACCACGGCCGCGCTCCGCAGCCTCCAGCCGGGCATGCAGCGCCGCCATCTCATCCAGCCGCGTGGTCAGGCGCCGTTCCGCCGCGGCGAGTACGGCTTCCCGCGCGGACAGCGCCGCCTCTCGCGCATCGATCTCCAGCCGTCGTTCCCGCAGCCGCCCCAGCAAAGCGCGCTCAGCCTCGTCCACAAGATCTGGCCCCGGAGCGGTCGGCACAGCCTGCTGCGCCGAGCCCCGGGCCGGAGCAGATACGGGCGGAGCCGAAGCTGACGCGCTGGCGACGATCCGGCCTTCTCCAGGAAGCCGCCGCCAGAGCCCCTCCCCCTTCACCAACGCGAGCCCGGCGCAGGACACCAGGATCAGCGGCAACAGCCTCGGCCGGGGGAGGCGCGTGAGCAGCCACTTCACCGCACCATCCTCAACGCCTGCAGCAGGTCTCGTTCCGCCTGGCTACGCGGTACAGCCTCCTCCGTGGTGCCGGCAGGCTGGGACGCCGCTGGGCGCCCCTGGCGCACCAGCCCCTCCAACCGGTCAGCAAGCCTTTCCGCACGTTCCACCAGGAAGCGCAGATCCTCGCGCAATGTCTCTGCCATCGCGACCTGCCGCGCCTGGGTCTCCAGCGCCCCCCTCAAGCCGGAGAGCGCCAACTGGGCCTCGCGCGTCACTGCCTCGAATCCCTGCGCGCCGTCTGCCAGCGCCGAGCGATCGCGGCGGAGCGCCGCCAGCCCACGCTCCAGCCTCACCGCGAAGGGCAAGGCCGCGACCAGCAGCGCGAGCAGCGCGCCTTGCAGGATCCACTCCGCATGGCTCATGGCGATGCATCCTCCTCCACGCCAATCCGCTTCAGCTCGCGTTCGATCCGCACCGCCAGCCGGTTCTCGCGCCGCCCGAGCACCGCCTCGAAAAGCGGCACCTCGCCGCAGCGCAGCCGCACCGGCGCACCGGGCCCCACATTCAGTGTCAGCCTGTCTCCAGGCTTGAGGTTGATGATGGTGGAAAGCGGAAGCGGCTGCTCATCCAGCACCACGTCCAGCGCCACATCGGTGTACCGGAGTTCATCCGCCAGATGGTTCTCCCAGATGGAGTCCCGCCCGAACTTCTCGCCCATGAACTGCTGCAGCAGCAGCTCGCGCACCGGCTCAAGGGTCGCATAGGGGAGCAACAGCTCCATCCGGCCGCCGCGATCCTCCATATCCACCCTCAGCTTCACGAGGATCGCGGCGTTCGACAGGCGCGAGATGGCGGCGAAGCGGGGATTCACCTCCAAGCGCTCGAACTGGAACTCCACCGGGCAAAGCGGCTCGAAGGCAACGGAGACGTCCCGCAGCACCACGCCGATCAACCGTTCCACCAGCGTCCGCTCAATGGTGGTGTAGGGCCGGCCCTCGATCCGCATCGCCGCCGTGCCGCGCCGCCCGCCCAGCAACACGTCCACCACCGAGTAGATCATCGCGGAATCGACGACCATGAGCCCGTAATTATCCCACTCACGCGCCTTGGTCACCGCAATCATCGCCGGCAGCGGGATGGAATTGAGGTAGTCCCCGAAACGGAGCGAGGTGATGCCGTCGATCGACACCTCGACATTGTCCGAGGTGAAGTTACGCAGCGTCGTGCTCATCAGCCGCACAAGGCGATCGAACACGATCTCCAGCATCGGCAGCCGCTCATAGGAGACGAGCCCGCTGCTGATGATCCGCTCTATGCCTGATTTGGTCTCGTCGGTGTCCTCACCGTCGAAGCCAAGGAGGCTGTCGATCTCCGCCTGGTTCAGGACCCGCGCCGCATCGGTGCTGCCGGCGGGCGCCTCCTCGTCCAGAGACGCGCCCCAGGCTGCCGCGAGATCCTCCTCCTCAGTACTCACTGGACGATCATCTCGATGAAGAGCACGTCCAGCACCTTCGCTGGATGTGCTGCGATCGCGGCCCGGTTCCGCAACTCCTCGCGCAGCCGGTAGGTGCCCTGGCTGCCTCGCAGCTCCTCGGGCCGCATCTCCCGCAGATAGGTCTGGAACAGGTCCAGCAGCCGCGGCATGGCCGCCTGGATCACTGCCGCATCAGCCTCTGACGCCAGTTCGAGCTTCGTCCGGAGCCGGATGAAGGTGGCGCGACGGCCGCTGGCATTCAGATTCGTCAGGATCTCCGGCATGTCCATGAAGACCGGTGCACGGGCAGCGCCCTGGCCCAGCCCAGCCGCCCCAGCCTCCGTCGCCGGCTCCGTGGAGTGGCCAAAGGGCAGCATTCCAGCGTACCAGAGCCCGCCGCCCAGGCCGCCCAACAGGAGAGGCAGCGCAAGCAACAGCCGCTTCCGGCCGCCCTCCTGCAGCGTCTTCTCGCCATCCGCCGTGGGTGTTGCCGCCTGGGCCATAGGATGTCGGGTGCTTCCTGCCGTTCCGATGCCGGCATCCTCGTGCCACCCGCTTAACAAAGGCTTTCACGGGGCAGGGATTCGCCACCCGCGGCAATTCCTGCCTGTCTCCGGCAGCCCTTGCGCCACATCCGGGGCGAAATCCCTGGCACGCCCGTTGCGCAAACCCTTTCGCAAGGAAGGCGCCGCAGAATGGCGCACGGACGGCAGAAGGCGGACCGCACGGATGGACAATCCCGGCTACATAGCCCTCTCGCGGCTGGTGACGCAGAACCGCGCCACCGCTGTGCTCGCCCACAACATCGCAAATGCGGAAACACCTGGCTTCCGGGCCTCCCGCGCCGTCTTCACCGAGCATCTCGAACGCCAGCGCGGCTCCCGCCCCGTCCCAGGCGCCGAATCCGTCCATTTCTCGCAGGACCGCGCTACCTGGCGCGACGACTCTCCTGGTCCCGTGCAGACCACCGGCAACCCGCTCGACATCGCCATCTCCGGCGAGGGCCTTTTCGCCGTCGAGACGCCGCGTGGCGAGCGCTACACCCGTGGCGGCCGCTTCTCGCTCGGCCCCGAGGGCACGATCATCGACATGGAGGGTAACGCCCTGCTCGACACCGAGGGCAATCCGCTGCGCGTCGCCGCGACGGACACGCGCCTGACCATCCGTGGCGACGGCACGCTGTCGAGCGAAAATGGCGATATCGGCCGGATCCGCGTCGTCCGCTTCGCCGAACCGCAGCGCCTGCAGGCGGAAGGTAACCGCCTGCTCGCCGCCGGCAACGGCCAGGCTCCGGAAGCCATCGAGCGGCCCGCCCTCGTCCAGGGGGCGCTGGAGGGCAGCAATGTGCGCCCGGTTTCCGAACTGACACGCCTGACCGCGGAGATGAGGGAATTCCAGTTCATGGCGCAATTCGCCGAGAAGGAAGGCGAACGCCTTTCCGGCGCGGTCGAGCGCATCCTGCGGAAGCGCGGCTGATGCCCGCGCCCGTCACCATCCATTGCGATTCATGCCGGCACCGGCCGGCGAAGGGAGTCTAGCGCATGCGCGCCCTCTGGACCGCTGGCACGGGCATGATGGCCCAGCAGACCAATGTCGAGGTCATCTCCAACAACATCTCCAATATGAGCACCACGGGCTTCAAGCGCCGCCGCGCGGAGTTCCAGGACCTCATGTACCAGAACATGCGCCGCGTCGGCTCGCAGTCCTCCGATACCGGCACCACGCTTCCATCCGGCGCGCAGGTCGGCCTCGGCGTGCGCACCGCCGGTGTCTACCGCATCCATGAGCAGGGCAGCCTGCAGCAGACCGAGAACAAGTTCGACGTCGCCATCCGCGGCAACGGCTTCCTCCAGGTCCAGCTTCCCTCGGGCGAGACCGCCTATACGCGCGACGGTACGCTTGGCCTTTCGCCAGAAGGCGTCATCGTTACGGCCGAGGGCTATCCGGTGCTGCCCGGCATCACCATCCCCCCCAATGGGCGCGACGTTACCATCAACGGCAATGGCGAGGTGCTGGTGAAGATCGACGGGCAGGTGGCGCCGCAGAATGTCGGCCAGTTCCAGCTTGCCCTCTTCGCGAATGAAGGCGGGTTGGAGGCGATTGGCGACAACCTGCTAATGGCCTCCGTTTCCTCGGGCATCGCGCAGCAGGGCACCCCCGGCGCTCCCGGCTATGGCAATGTCATGCAGGGCTTCATCGAAACCTCCAATGTGAATGTCGTGCAGGAGATCACCAGCCTCATCACCGCCCAGCGTGCCTATGAGATGAACAGCAAGGTCATCACGGCGAGCGACGAGATGCTCAACACCCTCGCGCGGCTGCGGTGAGCATGATGAAGCGCTTCCTTCTCGCCTTCCTTCTTCTCGCCGCGCCGGCCCACGCGGATCTCGCGCAGCTGCGCCCGCATGCGGTGATCGAGGACGCCGTCATCCGCCTGTCGGACCTTTTCGACAATGCTGGGCAAAATGCCGGGCGTGCCATCGGCCCCGCCCCCGCGCCAGGACGGCGTGTGGTGGTGGAGCCGGCCCAGCTCCTCGCCATCGCGCGTGCCCATGGCCTCGCCTGGCGCCCCCTCACGGCCGCCGATACGGTGGTGATCGAGCGTCCTGGCCGCAGCCTTTCGCGCGACGAGGTGCTGGATCTCCTTCGTGGCGAACTCGCCCGGCTGGGCCTGGACCCGGAAGCCGAACTCGAACTGCCCGGCTTCCAACCGCCCATGGTCCCCTTTGCCGCCTTCACCCAGCTCGCCCTGGAACAGCCGGCCTTCGAACCCGCGACGAACCGCTTCTCCGCGATGCTGCTGGTGGTTGCGGAAGGCATGCCAAGCTTGCGGCTCCGCCTCGCTGGCCGCGCCGTCGCCACCGCACCGGTGGTGATCGCCACGCGCCGCCTTGCCCTGGGCGAAATCGTGGGTCCCGGTGACCTCCGCCTCGCCCGCCATCGCGCCGAGCGCCTGAGGCCCGGCCTCGCGAGCGATCCCGGCCAGGTTGTTGGCAAGGCGCTGCGCCGCCCCATCGCCATCAACCTCCCCTTCGTCCTGAATGATCTCGCCCTGCCCTCGGTTATCGAGAAGAACGCCACCGTCACCATGCTGATGGAAGGCCCCGGCATCAGCATGACGGCCCAGGGCCGTGCCCTGGGCAGCGCCGCACGGGGCGAGGTGGTGTCCGTGATGAATCTCGCCTCCCGCTCCGTTGTCGAGGGCCAGGCGATCGGCCCGGGGCGCGTGCGCGTCGCCTTTGGCAGCGTGCCGGTCAGCCGGTGAGGCAGATTCCCATGCGCATCGCCCTGATCCTTCTCCCGCTGTTGCTGGCGCATTGCGGCTCCGCCGAGCGCCTCTCGCGCATCGGCCGGGCGCCCGCAATGGCGCCCATCGCCGACCCCACCCGCGGCCCCGACTACCGCCCTGTCTCCATGCCGATGCCGGCGCCGCAGGATGCTCGTAACCTGTCGGCCAACAGCCTATGGCGCCCCGGAAGCCGCACATTCCTGCGTGATCAGCGCGCGGCCAATACGGGCGACCTGATCACCATCCTCGTCTCCATCAAGGACACGGCGGATCTGTCCAACAGCACCGAGCGTTCCCGCGACAACTCAGAGAATCTGGGCATCCCCCGCCTGCTCGGCCTCGATGCCTCCTATGCCCGCATTTTTCCGAATAGCATCGATCCATCGAAACTGGTCGAGGCGTCCTCAGCCAATGCCTCAGCGGGCATCGGTCGCATCCAGCGTAACGAGGCCGTGACGATGCGTATTGCCGCCACAGTCACCCAGGTTCTGCCCAACGGCAATCTCGTCGTCGGCGGCCGGCAGCAAGTACGCGTCAATCACGAGATGCGGGACCTCAGCATCGCCGGCATCATCCGTCCGCAGGACATCGGCAGCGACAATACGGTGCAGCATGACCGCCTGGCGGAGGCGCGCATCGCCTATGGCGGCCGCGGGACGATCAGCGATGTGCAGCAGCCTCGCTACGGGCAGCAGGTCCTGGATGCCATCCTGCCCTTCTGAACGCAGAAAGGGCGGGCCGCCCGCCGGCGCCCCGCCCTTTCATGCCGAACCAGGAGGCTCAGTGCTTGTCGAGCACTTCCCGAGCCTTGTCCTTCACACCGCCGGCGGCGTTCTGGATCTTGCCTTCGGCACGCTGGGCCGCACCCTCGGCTTCCATCTTCTTGTCGCCGACCGCCGCGCCGACATTCTCCTTCACGGCGCCACCGGCCTGCTTCAGCGAACCCTGCACACGGTCCTTATCGATCGTCATGCGTCTCTCCTCCGCAAATTGCTCTGGGTTAAGAACGTGGAGGAGACGGGCGGGTTGCTCTGGTGTCAGGCGGCCCCAGATGACGGATTGCAACGGAGCGGCGGCCCAACGGATGTGCGGACGATATTTCCTGCAACGTGATCCAGCGTCCCTGGCCGGCCATTACGGCACGCCGTCCACCAGCCCGCTGCCCAACTTCGCCTCCAACTGGAACATGGCGCCCACACAGAATGGCGTGGTGCTGCGCCGTAACCCCCAAACCGGCCATCGCCAGATGGACCTGCTGCGCTGGGGTCTCGTTCCGCACTGGGCCAAGGATGCGAAGGATGGAGCGCGGCTGATCAATGCCCGCGCCGATGGCGTGGCGCAGAAACCCTCCTTCCGCGAGGCCTTCGCGAAGCGCCGCTGCCTCGTCCCGGCCGATGGATTCTATGAATGGCTCACCCCGAAGGAAGCCCGCCCGCGCGACCCGAAGCAGCCCTTCGCCGTTGCCCTTGCAAGCGGAGAGCCCATGACTTTCGCCGGCCTCTGGGAAGGCTGGAAGGATCCGGAGGGCAACTGGCTCCGCACCTATTCCATCATCACCACCGAGGCGAACCCGAAACAGGCTCCGCTGCACCACCGCATGCCGGTGATCCTTCCGCGAGAGGCCTGGCCCGCCTGGCTCGGCGAAACCAGCGCCGGGCCCGAGGATCTGCTCGGGCTGTTGCGGCCTTGCCCGCCCGAATGGCTCGCCTGCTGGCCCGTGAGCAAGCGTGCGAACAAGGTCTCGGAAAATGACGCCGACCTCATCCGCCCCGATCCGGCGGTGAACGCCCAGCCGGGGCTGAACGACCCTTCCTCCTATGAACCCCGGTAGGTGGAATAGGACCAGGGCGAGCAGAGCAGCGGCACATGGTAGTGCCCTGCCCCTTCCTTCAGCCCCACATTCAGCACCACCACGCCAAGGAACCCCGGATCGCTCCCGCCCGCGGAGAAATACCCGCCCACATCGAAGCGCAGCTCATACCGTCCGGCGACGAATTCTTCAGCCGTGAGCAGCAGGCGGTCCGTGCGCCCATCTGCATTCGTCACCGCGCGCCGAAGAAGCAGCGGCTCCGGCTCCATGCGCCACAGCTCCACCGCCATCCCTTTCGCCGGCGCGCCATTGGCCGTGTCCAGCACATGGGTCGAAAGCGCCGAGGGCTTCATTCCGCTACCACCGCCGGCAGTTCCTGGGGAATTTCGCTCGTCAATTCATGCTCCGCGTAGCTCAGCAGGCTGTCCAGGTGATGCTGGGCATCCTCCAGCCAGAACCGCCGGCAGATCCCGTCCACCAGCCGCGCCGTTCCGTATTTCATTCCGCTGATCGTCGCCCCCGACAACCCCATCGAGGCGGTGGAGCCATAGTTGATCATATGCACATGCGTCAGGAAGGGCGCCGCGCCCGGCGTCTTCTCGCGCATGGAGAAATCCTCCCGCAGATAGGGGCAGGCGCCGAGCGCCGGGAATTCCAGCCCCTTCGGCGGCGTGTAAACATCCCGCCACAACAGGATGTGCTCGGCAAACGGCGCCAGCTCCGGCCGTAGCGACAGGTCGAAGGCCGTGCCGGTCCCGACGATCACATGGTCCGCCCGATGCTCCCCGCGCGGCGTCACCACCACCACCTCGCTGCCTTCCTCGCGCACCGCAAGCACCGGGGCGCCCATATGCAACTCAAAGCGCGGGTCATCCGCCACACGGTTCCAACTTTCCTGCGGCGGCGGCTGGTTCAGCGCGAAGATGTGCTGCATGAACCGCCAGCGCATCGCATCCGGCATGGCATAGGCCTGCCCGAGAAAGCCCGGTTGCTCCATCCAGCGAAAGGGATTCACCCGCGGCATCTGCCGCCGCCGCACCAGCATGATGCCGCGCGCGGCACCGGCTTCCAGCGCTGTCGCCAGATTATCGAAGGCCGAGGCGCCTGCCCCCACCACCAGCACCCTCTTGCCTGCCAGCGCCGCGAAATCCACCGGGCCCGAGGTGTGTGAAACCCGTGAGGCCGGAAGCTGGTCGAAAGGTGCAGGAATCGCCCAGCCACCCATCCCGTCCATCCCCGTCGCCAGCACCAGCTTGCGGGCGCGGATCGCCACCTCGCCCGTCGCCGTGCCGAAGACCAGTTCCAGCGGCTCGTTCAGCCCTGTGTGCCCGATCCGCAGCAGCCGATGCCCATGGGTCACAGGCAGGCGCAGCGTCTCCTCAAGCCAGTCCAGATAGTGCTGCCAGTCCACCCGCCCGATCTTGCTGAGCGCCTCCCACGCCCCCGCCCCGTCCCGCGCCGTGAAATAGGCGCGCGGCGTCAGCGCGGGGATGCCAAGATCCGGCCCTATCACATGCTTGGGCGTCCGCAACGTCCGCATCCGGGCGAAGGTAGTCCACACACCTGTTTCGCCCCTGGGCGCGGCATCGAAGACCCGCACCCGCTCCACCCGTTCCCGCAACAGGCCGAAGGCGGTCACCAGCCCCGTCTGCCCCGCCCCCAGAATGGCGACATCCAGCACCCCCTCGCCATGCGATGGCACCCAGGGATGGCGCGGATAGTTCAGCAGTTCCAGCTGCCGCCGCGCTTCCTCGGCCAATATGGTCAGGGCTTGGTTGTCGTCCGGCATGGAATGTCCCGGTGATTGGATGCCCGGGATGCTTAGCACGGCCCATGCCGCGCCTCAGGGCTCCGGTTTCCCTCGGTCAGCGGGTTGATCCGCCCTCACCCCCGCATCACAAATGCCGGGAACACGCCCCCGGAAGGACCCCGATGAGCGCCAGCACTGCCCCTAACCTGATTGCGGCCGTGGACGAGGCCCGCCAGTGGGACCGGCTGATGCAGATGGCCAGGCTCGGCGCCATCACGGGCGCCGATGGCGAGCCCGGCGTCAACCGAGCCTGCCTCACCCCGTTGGACCGGGAGGCGCGCCGCCTCCTGATCTCCTGGGCCGAAAGGCTCGGCCTCTCCGCCTCGGTGGACGAGATCGGCAACCTCTTCCTCCGCCATGAGGGCACCGAGGCCGATGCCGCCCCCGTCCTCACCGGCAGCCATATGGACACCCAGCCCAATGGCGGCCGCTTCGACGGCATCTGGGGCGTCATCGCTGCGCTGGAGGCCGTGCAGGCCATCCGCGAGACCGGTACCACCACCCGCCGCCCCATCGAGATCGTCGCCTGGACCAATGAAGAAGGCGGCCGCTTCGCCCCAGGTTGCATGGGCAGCATGGCCTATGCCCATTTCAAGCCCTCCACCACCTGGGACCAAGTCACGGACCCCGAGGGCGTCACATTCCGCCAGGCGCTCGACGAGCATCTGAAGGAGGAGGCCGACCTTCCCCGCCGTCCTCTTGGCGGCAAGCCTTTCGCCTATGTCGAGGCCCATATTGAGCAGGGCCCTCGCCTTGAGGCCGAAGGCAAGGACATCGGCATCGTCACCGGCATCCAAGGCAGCCGCTGGTTCGTGGTTGAGCTGCGCGGAGAGACCGCCCATGCCGGCACCGCCCCTCTGTCCCTCCGCAAGGACGCGGTGCAGGACATGATCCGCGCGGTCACCGCCCTGAATGCCCTGATGACCGACCCGACCGACGTGCTCCGCTTCACGGTCGGCCGCATCGAGGTCTCCCCCAACACCTCCAACTCCGTGGCCGACCTCGTCCGCTTCACCATCGACTTCCGCCACCCGGACAAGGAACTCCTCATCACCAATGGCGACGCCATCGAGCCCACCATCCGCAGCGCCATCAAGAACTGCGCGGTGACGGTGACGGAGCGTTTCCACGCCCTGCCCGTGGAGTTCGACCCCCTCGTCACCGATGCGGTGGAGGGCGCTGCCACGGCACAGGGCCTTTCCAGCATCCGCCTGCCCAGCGGCGCCTTCCACGATGCCCAGTTCATGGTGCCGCTCTGCCCCACGGGGATGATCTTCGTCCCCTGCCGCAAGGGCGTCAGCCACAATCCGGCGGAATACTCCACCTCGGGGCAGTTGGCGGCCGGTGCGCGGGTGCTGGCGGCAACGCTGGCGGATCTGGCGAACAAATAGGTCCTGTAGGGGGCTTTTGCCCCCTACAATTCAGCTCTTGCGGGCGCTCAGCCTCTCGCAAGGGCGGCCGCCAGGAACTCCTCCGGCAGCATCGCCCGGCCATAGCGATGGCCCTGGCCCTCATCACAGCCTCGCGCGGCGAGGAACTGCTCCTGTGCCTCCGTCTCCACCCCTTCGGCGATCACCTCCAGCCCCAGGCTGCGCCCCAGCACCAGCACGCCCTCCACGATCGCCGCGTCATGCGTCCCCTCGCGGAGATTGGCGGTGAAGCTGCGATCGATCTTCAGCCGGGTTAGCGGGAAGTCCTTCAGCGTGGTCAAGGACGCGAAGCCGGTGCCGAAATCGTCGAAGGCGATCCCCACCCCCCTCGCCCGCAAGCTGCGAATCTGCGCCAGCAACTCCGGGTCCTTACGCAAGGCGATGTTCTCCGTCAGCTCGAGTTCCAGCACCTCGGCGGGCAGCCCGTAACGTGCCAGCGCCGCCTCGACCGTCCCAACCAGATCACCCGCCCGCAACTGCTCGCCAAAGAGATTGGCACCGATACGCAGATCCAGCCCGGTCATGCGCCATTCAGCCACATAGCGGCAGGCCTGGTCGATGATCCACGCGCCGACCGCGCCGGTATGCGGGCTGGCCTCCAGCGCCTCCAGGAAGAGGCCGGGAGAGAGCAGCCCACGCGTCGGATGGCGCCAGCGCAGCAGCGCCTCCGCTCCAACCAGCGCACCATCCGCGAGGCGCATCTGCGGCTGGTAGTGCAATTCGAATTCGCCGCACCGGACCGCGCGCCCGATCTCCTCATCCAAGAGACGCCTGGCTTCGTACTCCTCCCGGATGCTGGCCTCGAAGATCTGGCAGGTACCGCCGCCCGCCTCCTTCGCCCGGTACAGAGCAAGGTCGGCATTGGTGAGAAGCGTCCCGAAATCCTTTCCTGCCCCGGCGGGAACCAGGACAAGCCCCGCGCTGGCACGGATAGGGAAGTGTCGGCCCCTGATAGCGAAGGGCTCCGCCGCAAGGGCATCCAGCAGTTCCCGCACCAGGGCCCTGGCCTGGGCCGCGCAGCCGAAACCGGGCAGGAGCGCCGCGAACTCATCGCCCCCAAGCCGCGCCAACTCTCCCCGTCCGCCCAACCGGTCCGCCAGCCGCGCGGCGACCTCGCGCAGCACCGCATCTCCGGCGGCATGGCCCAGCGTGTCGTTGACATGCTTGAACCCGTCGAGGTCTATCAGCAGCAGGGCCACCGGCCCGCCTTCCACCAGGCCCCGCATCGCGCTCTCGTTGAAGCCTGGCCGATTGGCCAGCCCCGTCAGCTGGTCGTGATAGGCCAGATGCCTCAGTTCCTCCCGCACGCGCTGCTGATCGGTCACCTCCCGAACGAAGGCGGTGACGCCACCATCGGGCGCGGGAAAGGCGTTCACCTCGAAATACCCGCGGCTCGGAGCATGGAAGAAAGTCCCCTGTGCCGGCACACGCTCGTTCATGGCGCGCTGATAGGCTGCCCAGCCCTGTCCGCCGACCATCTCGGGAAGCTCCTCCCAGAAGTTCTTCCCCAGCAGGTCACGCCCGCCCAGGATTGCAACGGCGTGGGCATTGTTGAAGATGCAGCGCCAGTTCCTGTCCACAGCCCAGACACTGTCGGTCGTGCTTTGCAGCACGTCACTCAGCCGCCGCTCACGCTCGGCGACCGCCTCGGCCATGGCATCGAAGGCCTCGCTGAGGCGCCCCATCTCGGAAGCGCCGTCCTCAAGGCCCGCCCGGGCCGTGAGATCTCCCTGGCGCCACCGCTCAGCCGCAGCCACCAGGCGCGAGACCGGGCGACGGATAAACCGCACGGCGAACCAGCACGCCCCCAGCAGGGCGGTCGCCGCGCCTGCGGCGGAGATCGCCAGCGCCCGTGCCTGGCGTTGCGCGCTATGGGAATAGGCCTCCTGATGGTCGAGCCCGACAGCAACGGCCAAGCCCAGCCCGGGCTGGAGGCTGGGCGGCACATAGCCAATCACCCGCCGGACGCCGTGGAGTCCTTCTGTTTCCATACTGCCAGCTGCCCGCGCTTCCATGATGTGGCGCAGCCGTTCCGGGAGAGGCTGGCCCACCTGCCTCCCGCGGGGCAGGTCGACCAGCACGCGCCCATGCGGATCCAGGACCATCACCGCCGTGCCGGGTGGCAGCGTTGTCTCGGCGAGGTCCGCCGCCAGAGTGTCGAGATTCAGGCCAGCGCTGAGGACGCCGCTGACATGGCCATCCTCGCCGCCCATCGGCAGGAAAAGCTGCAGGGTGGGGGCCCCGCTGATGGGCCCGACGACGTACCCGCCAATGGTGAACTCCCCTGTCGCCATGGCTTGCTGGAAGCCCGCCCGAGCGGAAATATCGACGCCAGCCGTCAGGCTGCTGCACCAGTAGCGCCCATTGGCATCGGCCACACCAAGCGCCGTATAAAGAGGAAACCGGTCGCGCACGCTCTGCATTGCCTCGCTGCAGGCTTCTGCCTCCCTGTCCCGGACGGAGCGGAGGACAGATAGGGCACTGAGCATCTGGCGTGCGGCATCCACATTCCGGCGCTGCTCACCGGCGATGAGCTGAGCCATCCTCACCGCTTCCGTGGAAACCTCCGCATGCACTTCGCGACGTTCCTCGATGAGGTGCCAAGCCTCGAGCACCACGAGGGGAACGGCGCAGAGGGTGACGAGCAGCAGCAGGCGGTAGAGCAGGCTCACATACAGGCCTCAGATTGGCTGTCCTCACGAGCAAGGCACACAGGACGGCAAGGTTTCTGGTGCCCTGGCTTGAGGACCAGCAGCACCATTGCAATCCGTTAAGGTTTAGCGGGGAACTGCCGCGACGCACAACTCATGCGGGAAGCGCTACGGGCAACCACACGCGCCCGCGCCTCGCTTCTTTTCATAACGCTTCCCACCAGCTCCTGGGAGCCAGCGGTGATCCTCCGCCGCAGGGTCCGCGGAATGATCAAGGCCGCCATGGAGACCGCCACGCCGGGCAAGTGGGCTCCAGCCGTCCGCAACAAAAAAGCCGGCGGCCCAGGAGGGCCGCCGGCTTCTTTTCAGCCCTGAATGGACAGGCCGTTATTTCGGTGCCAGCACCATGATCATCTGGCGGTTTTCCAGCCGGGGCATGGATTCCACCTTCACCGCCTCCGCCAACTCATTGCGGATACGTTCCAGAACCTTCACGCCCAGATCCTGGTGGGCCATCTCACGGCCACGGAAGCGCAGGGTGACCTTCACCTTGTCACCTTCCTCGATGAAGCCCTTCATCTGCCTCATCTTCACCTCGTAGTCGTGGTCGTCGATATTCGGACGAACCTTGATCTCCTTGATCTCCACGACCTTCTGGCGCTTGCGCGCCTCGTTCGCCTTCTTCTGCTGCTCGTACTTGAACTTGCCGAAATCGGTGATCTTGCACACCGGCGGCTCAGCGTTCGGGCTGATTTCAAGCAGATCCATACCGACGTCATAGGCGCGGGCCAGGGCCTCGCGCGCGCTCATGACGCCGAGCATCTCGCCGTCCTGGTCGATCAGTCGGACCTGGGGCGCGCGAATCTCCTCGTTTACCCGCGGTCCGTCGCGGGTCGGGAGGGTATTGGGCATCGGGCCTCGGGCCAGGGTAGTCTCCTGTCGTGGTGGTAATCGTGGCTTTATGGTGCGCGGCGGCGGCGTCTGCAACTGCCACGCAGCGAGGTCAAGCGGGTTTTAACATCCCGCTTGCCCCCTGGTGGATCAGGCCGTCGCCTCGGCGGGAGCAAGGGAGGCCGGGCGCAGGTCCGGCGGGGCGGCTTCACCCACCATCCGGGCGATCGCATCGAGCAGGGGGAGGGTTTCCTGCTCGCGCCCCGGCAGGCGCCGGAGCACGACGTTCCGCTCCTCCGCCTCGCGCCGGCCGACCACGGCCAGTACCGGCACGCGGGCATCGATATGCTCGGCGACCTTGCGGTTGATCTTCTCGTTCCGGATATCCACGGAAACGGCCAGCCCGGCCGCCCGCATGGCCTCGGCCACCTCTTCGGCATAGGGGGCGGCGTCATCGACGATGCTCGCCACCACCACCTGCACCGGTGCCAGCCAAAGCGGGAAACGCCCGGCATGCTCCTCGATCAGGATGCCGAGGAAGCGCTCGAAGCTGCCCAGGATGGCACGGTGCAGCATGACGGGACGGTGCCTGGCGCCGTCCTCGCCCACATATTCCGCGTCCAGCCGCTCGGGCAGCACGAAGTCCACCTGCAGCGTGCCGCACTGCCAGTCACGCCCGATGGCGTCCCGCAGCACGAATTCCAGCTTCGGGCCGTAGAAGGCGCCCTCCCCCGGATTCAGCTCGAATTCGACACCTGCCGTCTGGCAGGCCTCGCGTAGCGCGCCTTCGGCCCGGTCCCAGGTGGCATCGTCGCCCGCGCGCTTGGCCGGACGGTCGGAGAACTTCACCCGGAAGCTCTGGAAGCCGAAATCCCGGTAGATCGAGGAGAGCAGCTCCACGAAGCGCACCGTCTCCGGGGCGATCTGGCCCTCGGTGCAGAAGATATGCGCGTCGTCCTGAGTGAAGGCGCGCACCCGCATGATGCCGTGCAGCGCGCCCGAGGGCTCGTAGCGGTGGCAAGCCCCGAACTCGGCCATGCGCCAGGGCAGCTGGCGGTAGCTGCGGATGCCCTGGTTGAAGATCTGCACATGGCAGGGGCAGTTCATCGGCTTGAGGGCGAGCACCCGGTCCTTCTCGGACTCGTCCTCGACGGTCGCGATGAACATGCTCTCGCGGAACTTCTCCCAGTGGCCCGAGGCCTCCCAGAGCTTCCGGTCCAGCAGCTGCGGGGTCTTCACCTCGTCATAGCCGGCCGCCTCCAGGCGGCGGCGCATATAGGCCTCCACCGTGCGGTAGAGGCGCCAGCCCTTGGGGTGCCAGAAGATCGAGCCGACCGCCTCCTCCTGGAGGTGGAACAGGTCCATCTCCTTGCCGATCTTGCGGTGGTCGCGCTTCTCCGCCTCCTCCAGCTGGTGGAGATGGGCGTCCAGCTCCTTCTGGTCGCGCCAGGCGGTGCCGTAGATGCGGGACAATACGGGGTTGCGGTGGTCGCCGCGCCAATAGGCGCCGGCCACCTTCATCAGCTTGAAGGCCGTGCCGACATCGCCCGTGCCGCGCATATGCGGGCCGCGGCAGAGATCCAGCCAGTCGCCCTGGCGGTAGATCGAGATGGCTTCGCTTTCCGGCAGGTCCCGGATCAGCTCAGCCTTGAAGCGCTCGCCCCGCTTCTCGAAAAAGTCTATCGCCTCCTCGCGAGGCCACTCCTCGCGCTCGAACCGGGCGTTGCGGGCGATGATCTCCCGCATCTTCGCCTCGATCGCCGGGAAGTCCTCGGGCGTGAAGGGCTGGTTGCGGTGGAAGTCGTAATAGAAGCCGTTCTCGATGGCCGGGCCGATGGTCACCTGCGTGCCCGGGAACAGCTCCTGCACCGCCTCCGCCAGCACATGGGCGGCGTCGTGCCGGATCATCCCCAGCGCTTCAGGGTCCTTGCGCGTGATGAAGCGCAGCTTCGCGTCGCTCTCGATGGGCACGGAAAGGTCGCGCAGGACGCCGTCCACCTCCATCGCCAGGGCGGCCTTGGCCAGGCCGGGCCCGATGGACGCGGCCACGGTAGTGCCCGTCACCGGACCGTCGAAGGATCGAACGGAACCGTCGGGCAGCGTGATCGCGGGCATGGTGAGCGCTGATGCCTTTCAAGAGCGGAAGGGCGGGAGCGATGGCACCCGCCTTCCCGGAGGTCAAGCGTAAGGGCGACAGGGCTGGCCCCCAGGGGCATCGCCCCTGGTCCGGGCGGGCGGCAACGGCCCCGCCCCGCGATTCCCCGGCTCAGCTGGCCGGCTGGTCGCCGAGGCGGCGGGAGAGCCCCTCGAACTCGCGGCGCAACGCGTCTCCCTCGAAGGGAAGGATCACGGGCGGGCGCACCCCCATCACGGCGCTGAAGTCCCGGTCCGAATTCCGCATCATGGTGGCCATGTCGAAGGCCAGGGCCGCCGTGCGCGCGGTGTTGTCCGCCACACCCCGCGCGGCCCGCGTCCGGTCCAGCGCCTGCGTCAGGCTGGTCCGCTGGTCCTGCAGGTACCGCCGGTACAGATCCGTGGCCTTCAGCGTCAGCTCCTGGGTCCGCAGATTGGCTTCGAGCGAGGCCTTCAACCCGGCATCCCGCATCGGTCGCAGCCGCGCCTGGGCATCCTGCCGCAATTCCCGCACCTCCCGGCCAATCGCCTCCAGCCGGGGCAGATAGACATTGTCGATCCGCGAGACGACCTCACCCTGCACCGTCTCCAGCACCGCCAGCAACGTGGCATGGATGCCGTAATACCGGCGCAGCACCGCCTCGTTGTCCTGGGCCTGACTGACCGAGCCGCGCAGCTCCGCCTCCAGCTTCTCCACATTGGAATAGGCCGCCAGCAGCGCGACCACATCGTCCCCGTTCACGGAAACAGCCAGGTTCTCTGCCGCCTCGCGCGAAACCGGCACGCCCAGCCCCGCCAGCTTCTCCACGAAGGCATCCGTCAGCCGCCGCGCCTCCGCACCCGCCTGGGAAAGCTGCACCTCCAGCTCCGACACATCGCCGCCCGCGATCCGCCCGAGCGCGACCCTCTCCCGCAGATCCACCACCCGCGCCCGCGCCTCGCGCATCAGCCGCAGCTCGCCCATGGCCTCGCTTCCGGCCATGGCGGCGGCGGCGCTCCGGAGCAGCTCCCGCACCTGGTCCCGCGCGGTTGGGCCCGGCTCATCCACCCCCACCGCGTCCTCCTGCGCCTCAGCCACCCGTCTCACCACCCGCAGCGCCGTGGCGCGGTCCGGCTCCCGCTCCGGCGCCCGCGTGGCGGTACTTCGGAGATCAGGCCCGATCCCGAGTTGAGTCCCGAACTCTCCGAGGCGCGTCGCCGCGTGCCGCGCGCCGCCCTCAAGCCCCTGCAACCAGTCGGGGCGCTGGAAGGCAATCAGTGCCGCGAGTGCGACGATCGGGATGAGGAGGCGCATGGGGGGACATTCCGCAAGACCGAATGTTCCGGATGGTGCCGCGCCACCCACCCCAGGGGCAACAATGCAGCCCCGGGACGAAGGCCGCCCCCTCATCACTGAACCGGGAGCCATCCCCCCTGGCCGCCGCCCCTGCCTCCGGGCTAGGGAAACCCCATGGAATCCCCGATGCCCCGGCCCGTGCTCGCCACCCATGGCGGCAGCTTCCACCTTGATGACGTCTTCGCCTATGCGGTCCTGCGCCTCGCCCTCGGGCTGGAGGAGGCCGGCCGCGACCACAGCCTCATCCGCACCCGCGACGCGACCCTGATCGCCAGCGCCGACCTGGCCTGGGATGTCGGCGCCATCTACGACCCGGCGGCCGGCCGCTTCGACCACCACCAGCGCGGTGCCCCGCAGCGCGAGGACGGAACGCCCTTCAGCGCCGCCGGCCTGATCTGGCGCGAGCATGGGGAGGCCGCCATCCGCGCCATCCTGCCCCAGGCCACGGAACTCGCCCCTGCCATCGCCGCCGCGATCGACCACGAGGTCATCCGCCGCATCGACGAGATCGACAACGGATTCGGAGAACGCGGCGGGCCGCTTGACCTCTCCGAGGCCGTCGCCGATTGCAATCCTGCCTGGGACTCCCCCGCCATCGGCGACCGCGCCGCCGAGGACGCGGCCTTCCGCAATGCCTCGGGCCTCGCCGAGGCCTTCCTCCGCCGCCGTGCCGAGGCGGTGCGGGCCCGGCTCGAAGCCGATGCCGTGGTCCTCGCCGCCCATGCCCTCTCAGCGGATCCGCGCATCCTGGAACTCGACCGGAAGATGCCCTGGGAAGCCCCGGCCTTCGCCCATGGCCTGCCGGTGCTCTATGCCGTCTACCCCGTGCCGAACGGCAATTGGATGATCGACAGCATGCCGTCCGAACCCGGCTCCTTTGCCCAGCGCCTGCCCCTGCCCGAGGCCTGGGCCGGCCTGCGGGACGCCGATCTGGCAGCCGTCAGCGGCGTGGCGGATGCCGTCTTCACCCATGCTCGCCGCTTCGTCGCCGCCGCTGGCTCCCGACAGGGCGCGATGGACATGGCGCGCAAGGCCATCGCCCTCGGGAGCTAACTGCCAGGGCGGTTCCCGCGCCCGCCCCGCGAGTGGTCAGTCGCGGAAAACCACCGTCCGGCTGCCATTCAGCAGGACCCGGTCCTCCAGCTGCCAGAGCAGCGCGCGGGAGAGCACCCGCCGCTCGATGTCGCGGCCCTGGCGGACAAGATCCTCGGGCGTGTCGTTGTGGCTGATCCGTTCCACGTCCTGCTCGATGATTGGCCCCTCATCCAGGTCGGCCGTCACGAAATGGGCGGTGGCGCCGATCAGCTTCACCCCGCGCGCATGGGCTTGGTGATAGGGGCGCGCGCCCTTGAAGCCAGGCAGGAAGGAGTGGTGGATGTTGATGCAGCGGCCGGCCAGCTTCGCCGCCAGCCCGTCCGACAGCACCTGCATGTAGCGGGCGAGGATCACCAACTCCGTCCCCGTCTCCCGCACCAGACGCCAGATCTCGGCTTCCTGCTCCAGCTTGGTCTGCTTCGTCACCGGCAGGTGGTGGAAGGGCACCCCGGTAAAATCCAGATGCTGATAGGTCTCGCGCGGGTGGTTGGAGATGATGCCCACCAGCTCCATCGGCAACTCGCCCAGCCGCCAGCGATAGAGAATGTCGGCCAGGCAATGGTCGAACTTCGAGACCATCACCATCACCTTCCGCTTCTCGGCGCGGTCCCGCAGCATCCACTGCATGGCGAAGCGCTCGGCCACCGCCTCCAGCCCGGCACGCAGGGCGGGCACCTCCAGCCGGTTCTCCGGATGGTCCAGGGTGATGCGCGCGAAGAAGCGGTGGCTCTCCACGTCGTCGTATTGCTGTGCCTCGCGGATGTTGCCGCCATGCTCGAAGATGCAGGTGGCCACCGCGGCCACGATGCCGGGGCGGTTCGGGCAGGAAAGGGTCAGGACGTGCTCAGGACGGGGCATGGCGGACTCGCGTCTGTCGGCGCCGGCGAACCGGCATCGCGGCAGCCTCTGCCATCATGGGCGTCCCCGGGCCAGCCCCTGCCAGGCCCAGGGCGCCCTATTCCTGACCGGCGCCTCGCCTAGCCGGCCGCCACATAGTCGCGCAGCGCCGCCGCCTCGGTCACCGCCTCGTCGATACGGGCCTTCACCAGATCGCCGATCGAGACGATCCCGCACAGCTTCCCGCCATCCAGCACCGGCAGGTGCCGCACCCGGCGGTCGGTCACCATCGCCAGCGCGTGAGTGACAGGCATCTGCGGCATGACGGTGTGCAGCACCCGCGTCATCACATCGGACGCCACCAGCCCCTTCACCGAGCCCTCATCCTCCGCCAGCGCCCGCACGATATCGCGCTCGGAGAGAATGCCGAGCATTGCCTCCTCCCCCGCTTCCTCCCGCACCAGCACAGCGCCGATCCGGTGATGAACGAGGAAGCGCGCCACCTCCGTCAGCGCCATCCCAGGTGTCACGCTCAGGATCTTCGAACCCTTGTTCCGCAGGATGTCCGCAATCGTCATGGCACTCTCCAACGGCCGCTCATCAACCTATGGTGGCTGCTGTTCCCAATGTGCTTACAAGCGGAAACGCCACCGCTCACGGCTGCTTGAACACGCATGAAGGCGCCTCAGGCCGCCACGGCTGCCTCGGCCTGCTTTGCCTCCGCACCCGAAAGCTGCGTCCGCACCAGCTCCGCGAAGCGCCCACCCAGCTTCACCAGCTCGTCGAAGCTGCCGCGCTCCATGATTTGCCCATGCTCGAAGACAAGGATCTCGTCCGCATCCCGGATGGTGGAGAGACGGTGCGCAATGATGAAGGTGGTACGCCCGGCCATCAGCGCCTTCAGCGCCTTCTGCACCCGCGCCTCGGTCGCCGCGTCCAGCGCGCTCGTCGCCTCGTCCAGAATCAGGATCGGCGGGTCCTTCAGCAGGGCGCGGGCGATGGAAAGCCTCTGCTTCTGCCCACCCGAGAGCGTCGCGCCCCGCTCCCCCACCAGTGTGTTGTAGCCCAGGGGCTGGCGGATGATGAAGTCATGCGCCTCGGCCATGCGGCAGGCCTGCTCGATCTGCTCCTGGGTCGCATCCGGCCGGCCGATCAGCAGGTTCTCGCGGATGGTACGGTTGAACAGCATCGCATCCTGGAACACCACGCCGACATTCCGCCGCAGACTCTCCAGGCTGATATCGCGCAGGTCGTGCCCGTCGATGGTGATGCGCCCGCTCACCGGATCCCACAGCCGCTGCAACAGGGACATGGCGGTGGACTTGCCCGCCCCGGTCTGGCCCACCAGCGCCACCGTCTTGCCCGGCTCCGCCGCGAAGCTCACATCGTTTAGGATCATCCCGCCACCGGGGTAGCCGAAGGCCACATTCTCGAAGTTGACCGCCCCCCGCACCCGCGGCAGGTCAATCGCGCCGGGCCGCTCCGGAACCGAGCTCCGCGCATCGAGCACCGAGAACACCTCCCGCAGCCCCGGCACCTGCATCACCAGCCGCGAGACGAAGCCCACCGCCCCCTCCAGCCGCCCGATCAGCATGGTTGCGAAGCCCATGAAGGAGACGATCTCGCCCACCGTCGCCTGGCCGTTCATGTGCAGCCAGGTGCCCAGGATGAAGATGGTGATCACGCTGACCGTGCTGGCCGAGCGGGTGAGGACGGAGACCACCGCCCACCAGTTCAGCACCGGGAACTGATGGTCCAGCACCTGCCGCATGATGTCGCCGAACAGCTTCGCCTCGGCCGCCATGCGCGTGAAGGACTGCACCACCACCACGTTGGAGAGTGCGTCCTGCGCATTCCCCGCCAGCTGGGTCTGCAGCCCCTCCACCTTCTCCTGGGCCTCCTGAGTGCGGCTGACCACGAAGGCCGCCACGACGCAGAACACAACCACCAGCACAAGCAGAACGAGCGCCAGCCGCCAGTTCATGATGAAGGTCAGCGGCAGCAGCACCACCACGCTGATGAAGGTGACCAGATGGTCACGGAAGAAGGAGAGCCAGATCCCGAACAAGTGGTCCGTGCCCACCAGCATGATCTTCATCAGCCGGCCGGACTGTGTGTCGCCGTGGAAGGAGAGCGGCATCGCGAGCACATGCTGGAAATAGCGGTGCATCACCGCCAGCCTGTTGCGATGCGCCATCCGGTCCGCAAGCAGGCTCACCGCCACATTCGCCGCGATCCCGGTCAGGCCCACCGCCGACCACACCACCAGCAGCGACACCGCCTGCCGCCACACCTCCTCCTCCGGCAGGCGGTCCGCGCCCGTGAGGACGTCCACAACCCGCCCGAACAGCACCGGCTCCAGGAATTGCAGCCCTGCCACTGCCAGAGAAGCCAGGGCCAATCCAATCGCAACCCACTTGTCCGGAGCGAGCAGCCCCAGCACGCGGGCATAGGTCTGGAAGAAGCCCATGCTGATCCTGTTCCCCTCAGCCGCCGGAGCCGGACCAACTGGCCGGCCGTGCCCGCAATGGCCCGGCTTTCACCCGCAACGCCCCAGCCGGGACTCGGATGCAGGCGCATGATGCGCGATCGGGCAGCGGATGCGCGCCCCTTGCAAGATCGTCCCGCCTGCGGCACGACTTTCGTGCACTCCGCGACTCCGAAACAGGGACACAGATCCTGGTGCGCGGAGCCAACGGAGGACGTCCATGAACCTGTCTCGTCGCGCTGCCCTTTCCGCGCCCCTTCTCGCTTCCCTTCCCGGCCTTGCCCGCGCGCAAGCGGCATGGCCCGCCCGGCCGGTACGCATGGTCGTTCCCTTCACCCCCGCCGGCACCACGGATGTTGCCGCGCGCATCCTGTGCGAGCGGCTGCAGGCCCGGCTCGGCCAGCCTTTCACGGTGGAGAACCGTGCCGGCGCCGGCGGCAATGTCGGTTCCGATCTTGTCGCGAAGGCGGAACCGGATGGTTACACGCTGCTGATGCAGACCATCTCCAGCGGCGCCATCAACTATTCCCTCTATGGCGAGCGCATACCCTACAAGCCCGAGGACCTTGCCGAGGTCGGGCTTCTGATCCGGGTCCCCAACGTCATCTTCGTGACCAATTCCCTACCCGTGCGCAGCTTGCAGGAGCTGGTGGCCTATGCGAAGGCCAACCCCAACAAGCTCAATATCGGCTCATCGGGCGCCGGAACCTCCCTGCACATGACGGGTGAATTGCTGAAGATGGAGGCCGGTATCAACATGGCGCATGTGCCCTTCCGCGGCGCCGGCCCGATGATGGCCGAGGTGATGGCCGGCCGCATCGAAGTGGCGGTGGACAACCTCCCCTCCGCCATCGGCCACCTCAGGGACGGCCGCTTCCGCGCCCTCGCCGTCACCACCAAGATCCGTACCCCCGCCCTGCCGGATTGCCCGACCACGGCAGAGGCGGGCTTCCCCGGCGTGGAGGCCACCGCCTGGTTCGGCGTCCAGGCCCCCGCCCGTACCCCCCGGCCCATCATCGAGCGCCTCGGCGCGGAGATCGATGCGGTCGTCAAGGAACCCGCCACCTGGGCCCGCCTCGCGGACCTCGGTGGCATGAAGCCGGAACTGACCCCCGATGGCGGCACAAGTCCCGCCGCCTTCACCGCCTTCGTCCGGGCCGAGACCCGGAAATGGGGCGAGGTCGTCAGGAAGTCCGGCGCAACTGTGGAGTAGATCCATGACATTCGGCCCCATCACGCGCCGCAGCACACTGCTGGCCCTGCCCGCCCTTGCCGCCCCGGCGGTATTGCGGGCGCAGCCGGCCTATCCGAACCGCCCGATCCGCATGGTCGTCCCCTTCCCGGCGGGCGGCGCGACGGATCTGACGGCGCGGGTCGTCGCGGAGCGGATGGGTGCCCTGCTCGGCCAGCCGGTGGTGATCGACAACCGCCCCGGCGCCGGCGGCAATCTCGGCTCGGACATGGTCGCCAAGGCCGAGCCGGATGGCTACACGCTGCTGACCTTCACCATCGGCACGGCCAGCATCAACCAGTTCCTCTACACCCGCCTGCCCTATGACCCGGCAAAGGACCTGGCCAGCGTCGCCCTGATCAACGAGGTGGCGAACGGGATCTGCGTGAGTGCCGACTCTCCCTTCAAGACGCTGCAGGACCTGCTGGCCGCGGCGAAGGCCAAGCCGGGCGAGCTGAACTTCGGCACCCCGGGCAACGGCACCTCCGGCCATCTCTGCGGCGAATACCTGAAGACCAAGACCGGGGTGAACCTCACCCATGTGCCTTATCGCGGCACCTCGCAGGTGATCCCGGACGTGCTGGGCGGCCGCGTCGAGGTCGCGATCGACAATCTGCCCGGCTACCTGCCCCATCTGCAGGCCGGCCGGATGCGCTGCCTCGCCGTCACCTCCGCCAACCGCTGGTTCTCCCTGCCCGACGTGCCGACGGTGAAGGAAGCCGGCGTGCCGGACTTCGAGGCCGTCGCCTGGTTCGGCTTCCAGGCCCCCGCCCGCGTGCCGCGCCCCATCATCGACAAGCTGGCCGAGACGGTGGCGAAGATCGTGGCCGAGCCCGCCACCGTCACGAAGCTCCGCGAGATCGGCAGCGACCCGAAGGTCCTCGCTCCGGCCGAGCTGGATCGCTACATCGCCGCCGAGAACGCCAAGTGGCGCGAGGTGGTGAAGGCCTCCGGCGCCAGGCTGGACTGATGGCCGGCAGGCGGGGCAGGACGGGCTGAAAGCCTTCTAGAACTCCGCCTCAACCTCCAGTTCATGGATCGGCGGCTCAGGCTCGTCCTGGGCCGCCGCCACCCATTCGGCCATGGGCGCCCATTCCATCACCTGCCGCGCGAAGGCCGCGCAGGCACCCTCCAGCTTCACGTCATAGGTCAGGAAGCGCGTCACCACCGGCGCATACATGGCATCGGCCATGCAGGGCTTCTCCCCGAAAAGCCAGGGGCCGCCCCATTCCTCCAGACAGCCCTGCCATATCTGCAGCACCCGCCGGATATCCGCCTGCGGCCCGGTCCAGATGCGGAAGCCCGGCCGATGGGCTCGCAGGTTCATCGGCAGCGAGGATCGCAGCGCATAGAACCCGGCATGCATCTCGCCCGAAATCGAGCGGCAGCGGGCCCGCGCCGCACGGTCTCTGGGGTGGATCCCCGCATCAGGCCGGATCTCGGCCAGATATTCCGCGATGGCCATGGTGTCCCAGATGCGCAGCCCATCATGCAGCAGGCAGGGAATACGGATCGAGGAAGCCTGGAGCAGAAGCTCAGCCCGCGCGGTATCATCCTGCAGGTCCACCGGCTCCACGGCAGCGTCCAGCCCTGACAGCCGCGTCAGGAGAAAACCCCGCAGGGACCAGGACGAATAGTTTCGGCTGCTGATGATGAGCCGGGCCTGAGCCATCGTCTGCCATCCCCCTGGAGCGCCGCGAGCCTGCGGCATCACGGCATTGTAACAGCCTGGGCAGAGGTGCTGCAAAGAGGATGAAAGCCGCCTTCGATTAAGCTTGCAGGCCCCGCTCGCACCGGAGCACATACCGGATCGGACTGACTTCCCGTTGAACCCCTCCTCCTGGGCAGCTTCCGTCCCTGACGGTCGAAGGACAGCTGGCTTGCCCAATGGCCAGCAGGGAGGAACCATGGCCACCAGTATCGGGACCAGTTCGGGCGAAACGCTGAGCGGCGCGGACAGGCCGGGTGTCGATGTGGATGGTGATCCCAGGGTACCAAAAGGGCGGCTCCCTGCGCCTCCTGCTTTCTCCCGACCCGAAATGCTGTCCCCCAGGCCACCCGGGCAAGGCTGTCTGGGCAGCCTGCCCTGTGACCGCACGGAGCACGGCTCCGCCTTCAGCCAGCCAGGAACACCGGGCATGCCGGATGGCAGGCTTTCCGGCATGGCTGCCTCCCCGCCGTCAGCCGTTGACCGGGAAGGCCCGATTACTCACCATGCGAGACGTGATCAAAACCAGGGCTCGCCTGAGCCGTTCCATCCGTATGCGCCTGCCCCGACTGCTCCAATCCACATGATCTACAGTCTTTGGCAGGCACAGCAGGACTTTCATTTCCCCATGCGGGCCTTTGCGGAAAGCGCAGGGCGCCTTCTGCGCCAATGGGAACCCGTGACCGCGGCCATGCCGCTGGCTGCCCCCTTCATCCGCCGGGCCGGCGCGGCCTTCGAACTGATCGCCAATACCCGCACCACCCATAGCCGCCCGGATTACGGCTTCACCACCGCACGCGTCGGCAACCGCGATGTGGAGGTGACCGAGGAGGTGGTGCATGAAACCCCCTTCGGGACCCTTCTGCGCTTCGCCAAGGACACCTCGGTCCAGCAGCCCCGCGTCCTGGTGGTCGCCCCCATGTCGGGCCATTTCTCCACCCTGCTGCGTGGCACGGTGGAGGTGCTGCTGCCGGACCACGACGTTTACATCACCGATTGGGTGAATGCCCGCGACGTCCCGCTATCCGCCGGCGACTTCAGCTTCGATGACTTCACAGACCACATCATCCGATTCCTGGAGGTGATGGGCCAGGGCAGCCATGTGCTCGCCGTCTGCCAGCCCGCTCCCGCCACCCTCGCGGCCGTGGCGCTGATGGCCGAGGACGGCAACCGCGCCACCCCGGCCAGCATGACCCTCATGGCCGGCCCGATCGACACGCGGATCAGCCCGACCACGGTAAACGAGCTGGCGCAGTCGAAGCCGATCGAATGGTTCGCGCGCAACCTCATCGGCACCGTGCCTGCCCGCTATGCCGGTGCCGGCCGCCGCGTCTATCCCGGCGCCATCCAGCTGCAGGCCTTCATGTCGATGAATCTCGGCCGGCACATGAAGGCGCACCATACGCATTACGAGAACATCGTCACTGGCGACCTCGAGGCCGCCGAGGCGCATCGGCGCTTCTACGACGAGTATTTCGCGGTGATGGACCTGCCCGCGACCTTCTATCTCGAAACGGTGCAGCGGATCTTCCAGGACCACGACCTGCCGCTCGGCCGGCTGATGCACCGTGGCCGCCTCGTGCGGCCCGAAGCCATCCGCCGGACCGCGCTCATGACGGTGGAGGGCGAGCGCGACGATATCTGCGCCATCGGCCAGACCATGGCCGCCCTCGATCTCTGCCCGAACATTCCGCTGGCCAACCGGCATCACCACCTGCAGACCGGCGCTGGCCATTACGGCGTCTTCAGCGGGCGCCGCTGGGCCAATGAGGTCTATCCCAAGGTACGCGCCATGATCGAGGCGAACAGCTGAACCAGGTTGCCGCAGGGCCTTAACCCGCCCTGCGGCTGGCGCGGCCGTTTCAGCCGCGCGGCTCGCGCCCGTGCCGCCCATCCACGGCGGCGATGCAGCGCGCGTAAAGGTCGAGCGTCTGCTCGCGCCGACTGACCTTCTTGCCCATGACGAAGACCTGGGACTTCCGCTCGGCCATCATGATCTTCTCCATGAGCTTCAGGGCAACTTCCTCCCGTGTCATGGGATACCAGACCGTTCCTGACATGCTCTCCTCCGCTCCTGGATCATGAGGCCGGGCGCTGTCGCAGGGCCGGCTGAAAGCTACGCGGCCCGGTTGTGCAGCCTCGCCTGCCGGTTGCCGCTCACCGCATCGATGCAGAGCGCATAGAGGTCCAGCACCTCCTCGCGTGTGATCGTCGTCGTGCCAGGCTCGGTCGGATTGGGAAGGAAGCTCCTCCGCTCCGCGGTCATGATCTTTTCCATCAGCCTGAAGGCCACAGCCTCGGGCGTTACGGCGCTTTTCCCGGTTTCCGACATCGGCCTGCCGCGTTCCTTCAGCCTGAAATAATGAGCCGGGCGTCCAGCGATGCGATCCTTGCCCGGCAAGGAATGATGCGGCCGATGCCCGTCAGCGTTGATGCTGCTGCAGAGAGTACATTGTACATCCTCGCCACGTCGACGCATGACGCCACCAAACACCGAAGGCAGTTGTTCAACTCTCGGAAAGCTCCGGAGGGTTGAAGCATCCACGCCGGCACACGTTCCATACACCGAATTATTCTGCAGCAGGCCACCACAAGCGCCGATTTGAGCAAATCCTGCATTCCGGCACCCGCCCTCTTCTTGCCGTCAGGCGGAAATCAACCAGGAAGCGGGCACATGCCGGAAGGGCAAGGCGGTCAGGTCCAGCGAAGCCGGGCCCGGGCAATCACATTCCAGGATGAGGGAGCAGCGCTCGGCGAAAGCCGCGCGGAAATGGTTCTTCCCCTTATTCGCCATCAGCCGGGTCGCGCCCAGATCAATGCCATGAAGCGAGAAGAAGGCCGGGTCCACCGCAGCCTCCTTCTTCGTCGTCAGGATCACCCGGAACCCGCCCGCGCGCAGCACCGCCGTGGGCCCGAGATCGACCGGCGATCCCCGCTCCATCGGCCCCTCATTCACGAAGCGCCCATCCGTCAGCCGCTCCACCACACCCGAGAAAGGCACGGGCGGCCCGAAGGCATCCGTCACCTGCCCACCAAGCGCCCGCTCGAAGCGTCCGCCCTCTCCCGCGGCGATGGCGGCCTGCACCGCCGCCGGATCGTTCAGGAAGGCGAAGACCGTCGGGACGGGGGGCGGATTCTCCACCAGCACCCGCAGCAGCCCCGGCGTATCGGCGATACCGCCGGAAAACGGATTATCGGCCGGATCCAGCACAGCGACCAGGCCAGGCGGTCCCTCCAGGGCGCGCGCCACAGCCTCCTCGGGCATCGGGGAGGATACGGTGAACCGCGCCCGCCGTGCCTCGATCGCTTCCGCGATTCGCTCAGCCGCCGCCCGCGCCGCTCCGGCGTCGGACGCCCATGCCATGCCGGAAGGCCCGGCATGCGGGCTGTCCCCCCAGGCGAAGCCGCCGAAGGGAAAGGCCTCGCAGACCGCGCCCTCTTCCAGCTCCGCCGCCAGCGCCCAGACCTCGGCCATCGGCCCTTCGGCCGAGCGCATGTTCAGCGATTGCAGGACGAAGGGCCGCTTCACCACCGCCCCATGCATGGCGGGTCCGCCCAGGATCCGGCGCTCCAGCATGGCCAGCGCCCGCGCGCCTGCCACATCCATGTCCACATGCGGATAGGTGCGATAGGCGCTGGCGCCATCCAGCAGGGCCGCCGCCTCCTCCGCCATATCCGCATGGAAGTCGAAGGAGGCGGTCACCGGCACATCCCGGCCCACTGCCGTACGCACGGCGCGCAGGATCGTCAGGTCCGCCTCCGGATCGGATTGCGTCACGCAGGCGCCATGCAGGGAGAGATAGACCCCGTCAAAGCCACCGCCACTCAGGGCTGGGATCACCTCCCCCATCCAGGCATCCATCACCTCATTCGCCATGGCCCCGCCCGGCTGGGCGCTCGCGCAGCGCAGCACCGTGGCCGACCAATCGGGCCGCGCCGCCAGGAACGCCGCGACGGCCCCCATTTCCATCGCCGTCCCGGCGTAACGCTCCAGCACGGCATTCCCCGTGATCCATTCACGGGAGAGGAAGGCATCCATCCCCGTCGGGGTTGGGGTGAAGGAGTTCCCTTCGAACCAGAGGCGGGCCACGGCGATCTTCGGCATGGCGCCAATAAACCCCGCGAATCCCAGCCCTGACCAGAGCCGCCCCGGACCGATCTACCCCTGGAACGTATCGCAGACCCTGATATCGCCCCTCTCCAGCCCGCGCCGGAACCAGTGGGCGCGCTGCTGGGCGCTGCCATGGGTGAAGCTCTCCGGCCGGACGCGCCCGCCCGTGACCCGGTCGTCACCCACCGCGGCAGCGGCGTTCAGCCCCTCCTCGATATCGCCCTGCTCCAGGATGTTGCGGGCCCGATGCGCCTGGTTCGCCCACATGCCGGCCAGGCAATCCGCCTGCAGCTCCACCCGCACCTGCATCTCGTTGCTCTCCGTGCCCGAGGCCCGTGCCTGCAGTTGCTGCACCCGGGGCAGCACGCCCAGCAGGTTCTGCACATGGTGGCCGACCTCATGCGCCACGATATAGGCCGCCGCGAAATCCCCCGTGGCCCCAAGCTGCCGCTGCAGCTGCGCCATGAACTCCAGGTCGATGTAAACCCGCTGGTCGTTCGGGCAATAGAAGGGGCCGGTCTGCGCCTGGGCCGCACCGCAGCCCGAATGCGTGGCACCTGAGAACAGCACCAGCACCGGCTCCTCATAGCGCTGCCCAAGCTGCCGGAACTGCTGGTTCCATACCTGCTCCGTCTCGCCCAGCACCTGGGCGATGAAGCGCCGCCCGGCATCATCCCCCTGTGGCGCGCGCGCCTGGCCCTGCCCCTGGTCGAAGCGGCGCTCCTGCGGTGCTGGCTGCGGCGCCATATCCCCACCATTCAGCAGCACCGAAGGATCAACCCCGAGGAGCAGCGCCACAACCAGCAGCACGACGCCCCCGACCCCGCCCACGGCGATCCCGCCGCCGCGTCGCCCGCCGAAGCCGCCGAACCCGCCCCGACCGCGGCGGTCCTCGACATTGTGGCTTTCCGGACCGTCGAGGCGCATGGCGTGGTTATTCCTGGCGAAGGGATGGACGGCCAACGTTCGCCCGCCATCCCAGGTTTCGGCGCCGCTCAGCCGCCCTCCGCCAGGATGGCCGCCAGCCCCTCGCGCCAGCTTGGATATCGCCACGCGATCCCCAGCGCCGCCTTGGTCCGTGCATTGGCGATGCGCCGGTTCTCCCCCCAGAAGGACAGAGCCATCGCCGACATTCCCGTCCGCGCCACCTCGAAGGGCAGTTCCGGCGGCGGCTCCATCCCCAGCATCCGCGCCGCGCCCTCCACCACCACGGCACTCTCCGCCGGCTCGTCATCCGCCAGATGCAGCACCTGCAGGCCCGGCCGCGCTGCGGCCTCCGCCGCCGCCATCACAGCCAGGGCGATGTCATCCCGATGGATCCGCCCGAAGGCATGGCCTGGCTTCACCACCCGCCGCGCCCGTCCCGCCCGCAGATCATCCAGCGCGCTGCGCCCGGGCCCATAAATTCCGGCGCAGCGGAACAGATCCACCGCCATGCTCCCGGCCAGCGCCTCCCATTGCCGCTCCGCCTCCCGCCGGCGGATGGAGCGCGGCTGCGCCGGGGCGGGCTCCGTCTGCTCATCCACCCAGCCGCCGCCCCGGTCCCCGTAAACGCCTGTTGTCGAAGGATACCCCACCCAGCGCAGCGGCCCCGCGCGCAAGGCCCCGCCATGCGCCGCCAGCAGGGGATCCCCCGCCTCCCCCGGCGGCGCCGTGACGACGAGATGCGTCACCTCCCGCAGCACCGTCCCCGCATGGGCGAAATCCTCCACCTCCACCCCAGGAGGTGCCGCCACCTGGCGCGGGTCTCGTGCCGTGGTCGTCACGCGCCATCCGCGTGCCGCCGCCTCCCGCGCGATGGCGCCGCCGCTGAAGCCCAGGCCGATGACAAGCAGATGAGGGTCCATCCCGCATCCATGGCGGCTCCGCCCGCACCTCGCTAGATTGCCGCCGATGCGAATCGCCCCCCGCAACGTCCTGCCCGGCGCCATCGTCGTCGCGCTGGCCGTGGCGCTCGGTGGCGCCTGGTGGTGGACCACCCCCGATGCG
The DNA here is from genome assembly GCF_025791835.1 of Roseomonas xinghualingensis. Lineage (GTDB taxonomy): Bacteria > Pseudomonadota > Alphaproteobacteria > Acetobacterales > Acetobacteraceae > Roseomonas > Roseomonas xinghualingensis. The sequence continues at coordinate 108,636 of NZ_JAOXLP010000009.1, read as the reverse complement.
CCCCTGCCAGTGCCGGTGCCGGAGGCGTCCGAGGAGGTCCTTCCCCTTCCGCCCGAGCCCCCCCGCGTGGCGGACAGCCCCGAATACGAGGGGTGCCTTGGCAAGCTGCGCGATGACGCCCAGGGCGCCCTCACCTATGCCGAAGCCTGGGAAGCCCGCGGCGGCGCCGATGGCGCGCGCCACTGCTCCGCCCTCGCCCTGCTGGCCCTGGGTGAGCCGGAGCGGGCGGCGAGCCGGCTGGAATCACTGGCAGGCCGCGCCGCCGCCGGCCCCTCCGCCCGCGCCGCCATCTTCGGCCAGGCCGGCCAAGCCTGGATGGTGGCCAGACAGGCGCTGCGTGCCCATGGCGCCTTCACCCTGGCCCTGGCCTTGGCGCCGACGGACCCGGAGCTGCTGGTGGACCGCGCCATCGCGGCCGGCATGCTTGGCCGCTTCCCGGATTCCCTGCCCGATCTCGACCAGGCCCTGGCGCAGGACGCCCAGCGCGCCGAGGCCTGGGTTTTCCGCGCCGCGACCCTCCGCCATCTCGACCGCACGCAGGAAGCCCTGCGGGACATCGAGCGTGCCCTGGCCATCGAGCCCGGGAGCCCCGAAGCGCTGCTGGAGCGCGGTATCCTCCGCCAGCTACAGGGCGACGCCGCCGGCGCCCGTGCGGACTGGGAAAGCGTCGTCGCCACCAGCCCCGACAGCGCCGCCGCCGATCTGGCCGAACAGAACCTGGCCCTGAGCGCCGCGGGGCCAGCGCGCCGCTGACGAAGCCTCATGCACCAGAGAGGCGGCGCCGCTCACGCGGGAATGCCGCCTTCCGTGCGGCCGGCAGAGGCAAGGAGGCAAGAGCCCCCTTCCCCGGCGTTCAGAAATCCAGATCCGCGTAATGCTCCGGCGGCGTCAGCCCGCTGACACGGTCCGCCAGGATGGAGCGGAAGGCCGGCCGCGACTTCACCCGCGCATACCAGTCCTTCACCGCGTCGTTCAGCGACCAGTCGATGTCGCCGATATAGTCGAGGCAGGAAAAATGCGCTGCCGCCGCCAGATCGGCGAGCGAGATCTGGTTCCCCGCCAGCCAGGCCCGCGTCTCCGCCAGCCAGCCGACATATTCGAGATGCGGCTTGATATTGGCGTAACCGGCACGCAAGGCCCCCGCATCCGGGTTTCCGCGGCCGAGCATGCGCTTCAGCTGCTTCTCGTAATAAAGGTTCCGCGTCACCTCGCGCTCGAACTTGTCGTCGAACCAGGCGACCAACCGCCGCACCTCGGCCCGCTCCGCATGGGTTCGGCCGATCAGCGGCATGTCCGGATAGGCTTCGTCCAGATACTCGCAGATCGCGTAGCTGTCCGCGACGACGAGGCCGTTCTCCTCCTCCAGCACCGGCACGGTGCAGGCGGGGTTCATCGCCAGGAACTCCTCCCGGCGCTCCCAGATACGCTCCGCATGGAGCTCGAAAGGAATGCGCTTCTCATGCAGCGCGAGGCGAACCTTGCGGCATGCGGGGGAGAGCGGGAGGTGATGGAGGATGCGCACGGCGCGGGTGTTTGCCACCCGGCAACGGCTCCCGCAAGATAGACCCCCCGCGAAGAACGCACGCCAAAGTCTTGTTGCAGCTACTTTTATGGTGAGGTGACAGGAAGATCACGCAGAAGCCAGCCGCATCTGGATCGGGCCGGCGGTTTCCCGCCGGCCCGGGCATTCATTCCGCCGCCATCAGCTGGTGATTCATGGGCTGCGGCAGCAGCTTCGCATAGTCCTTCGGCACGACATGCCAGAAGGCGTTCCGCTCCTCATGCCAGTCATTGAGGATGCGTGCCGCGAGTCGCGAGCCCGTCTCCCGCGCATGCCGGGCGATCAGGTCGCGCAACACGCCTTCCCAATGCGCCGAACCGAGGCGCGACCAGAGCAGCGTGTCAGGATTGATCCGGCGCTCGAAAGTGCCATCGGCATCCCAGACGAAGGCGTGGCCACCGGTGAAGCCGGCGCCGAAATTATCTCCCAGCGCCCCCAGGATCACCACCGTGCCGCCGGTCATGTACTCGCAGCCATTGGCGCCGATGCCCTCGACCACCGCCGTGGCGCCCGAGTTGCGCACGGCGAAGCGCTCGCCGCCCTGCCCCGCCGCGAAAAGCTCACCCGATGTCGCACCATAGAGCACGGTGTTGCCGACGATCGTGTTCTCCTCCCAGACCAGATTCGCGCTCGGCCCCGGCCGCACCACGATGGTCGCGCCCGACAGCCCCTTGCCGACATAATCATTGGCGTCGCCCAGCACCTCGAGCTTCAGCCCGCGCACGCCGAAGGCGCCAAGCGACTGGCCCGCCGAGCCGCGCAGCCGCACCGTCAGATGCCCCGGCTGCAGCCCGGTCATCCCGAACTGCCGCACGATCATCGAGCTGGTCTTGGTGCCGATGGCGCGGTGCGTGTTCTGGATATTGTAGGCGAGCTGCATCTTCTCGCCGCGCGAAAAGAGCGCCGCCGCATCGCGGATCATGTCCGCATCCAGCGTCTCGGGCACCTCGTTGCGCCCTTCCAGCGTGCAATAGGCCGGGTGCCCGCCCGCATCCGCCTGCACCAGCAGCGGGTTGAGGTCGAGGTCGTCCAGATCCTCGGCGCCGCGCGAAACCTGCTTCAGTAGATCCGTGCGCCCGATCACCTCCTCCAGCTTGCGGAAGCCGAGCGAGGCAAGGATCTCGCGCACCTCCTCCGCCACGAAGGAGAAGAGCGAGATCACCTTCTCCGGGCTGCCCTCGAACTTCTCGCGCAGCTTCTCATCCTGCGTGCAGACGCCGACAGGGCAGGTGTTGGAGTGGCACTGGCGCACCATGATGCAGCCCATGGCGACGAGGCTTGCCGTGCCGATGCCGAATTCCTCGGCGCCCAGCATGGCCGCGATCACCACGTCGCGCCCGGTCTTGATGCCGCCATCCGTGCGCAGCTTCACACGGTGGCGCAGCCGGTTCAGCAGCAGCACCTGATGCGTCTCGGACAGGCCCATCTCCCAGGGCAGGCCCGCATACTTGATGGAGGTGACCGGGGAGGCGCCGGTGCCGCCGGAATGGCCGGAGACCAGGATCGCATCCGCCTTCGCCTTGGCCACGCCCGCCGCGATGGTGCCGATGCCCGAGCGCGAGACCAGCTTCACGCAGACCGTCGCATCCGGGTTGATCTGCTTCAGGTCATAGATGAGCTGCGCCAGATCCTCGATCGAGTAGATGTCGTGATGCGGCGGCGGCGAGATCAGCGTCACGCCCGGGGTGGAGTGCCGCAGCTTCGCGATCAGCCCCGTGACCTTGAAGCCCGGAAGCTGCCCGCCCTCGCCCGGCTTGGCGCCCTGCGCGACCTTGATCTCGATCTCGCGGCAGTTGTTCAGATACTCCGCCGTCACGCCGAAGCGGCCCGAGGCGATCTGCTTGATCGCGGAGTTGGCGTTGTCGCCATTCGGGCGCGGCTTCGCCCGTGCCGGGTCCTCGCCGCCCTCGCCGCTATCGCTACGGGCGCCGATGCGGTTCATGGCGATGGAGAGCGTCTCATGCGCCTCGGGGCTCAGCGCGCCGAGGGAGATGCCGGGCGCCAGCAGGCGCTTGCGGATCTCGGTGATGCTTTCCACCTCCTCCAGCGGAATCGACCGGGTCTTGCCCTCACGGAAGTCCAGCAGGTCACGCAACGCAACCGCCGGCAGCTGCCGCACCGCGGCGCTGTAGCGCTTGAAGGTCTCGTAGCTGTCCGTCTCCACCGCCTTCTGCAGCAGATGGATCAGGTTGCCTTCGAAGGCATGGGTCTCGCCACGGCGGCGCAGCTTGTAGAGGCCGCCCACCGGCAGCACCACCGTGCTCGGCTCCCAGGCCGCCTTGTGCATGCCCAGCACGCGCCGCGCGATGCCCGAAAGACCGATGCCGGAGATACGGGACTGCGTACCCGGGAAGAACTCCGCCACCAGCGCGCGGGACAGCCCGATCGCCTCGAAGTTCATGCCGCCGCGATAGGAGGAGAGCACGCCGATGCCGATCTTCGACATCGTCTTGAGCAGCCCCTTGTCGATCGCCTTGCGGTACCTGGCGACGCATTCCTCCAGCGTCATGCCCGGGAACAGCCCGCGCCGGTGCCGGTCCGCGATGCTCTCCTGCGCCAGATAGGCGTTCACCGTGGTGGCGCCCGCGCCGATCAGCACGGCAAAATAGTGCACGTCCATGCACTCCGCCGAGCGGATGTTCAGGCTGGTGAAGGTGCGCAGCGAATGGCGCACCAGATGCGTGTGCACCGCGCCCACCGCCAGGATCATCGGAATGGCCGCGCGCTCGGGCCCCTGCGCCTCGTCGGAGAGGATCACATGCGAGCAACCCGAGCGCACGCCTTCCTCCGCCTCGCGCCGGATACGTTCCAGCGCGCGGCGCAGGCCGGCCTCGCCCTCATCCACCGGGAAGGTCGCATCCACTTCGCAGGCGGTGCTGCCCATATATTCCCGCATCGCCGCGAATTCGGCGTTGGAAAGCACGGGGCTGTCCAGCATCAGCATGTCGCACTGGGTCGGGTCCTCATCGAGGATGTTCCCGAGATTCCCGAGGCGCGTCTTGATCGTCATCACCCGCGTCTCTCGCAGGGAGTCGATCGGGGGGTTCGTCACCTGCGCGAAGGCCTGGCGGAAATAATGGTGCAGGCCGCGATACTGGCGCGAGAGCACGGCGATGGGTGTATCATCGCCCATGGAACCGATGGCCTCCGCGCCCTCCTCCACCATCGGATGCAGGATCGCCTCCAGATCCTCCAGGGTGAAGCCCATGGAGAGCTGGCGGCGGCGCAGTTCCTCGCCCTGCAACAGAACAGCCTCATGCGCATCAGCCTTCACGATCCCGTCGATGCGGGTCGTGCGCTCCGTCCACTGGCCGAAGGGCTTGCGGGCCGCCAGCATGTCCTTCAGCGCGGCATCCTCATAGAAGCGCGCCTCCTGCAGATCCACGCCGATGCACTGGCCGGGGCCAAGGCGCCCGCGCGCGATCACCATGTCCTCCGGGAACTTCACCATCCCGGTCTCACTGCCCACCACCAGCATCTGGTCGGCGGTGATGGTGTAGCGCATCGGGCGCAAGCCGTTGCGGTCGAGCCCGGCCACCACCCAGCGGCCATCCGTCGCGGCGATCGCGGCCGGCCCGTCCCAGGGCTCCATCACCGCGTTGCAGTACAGGAACAGCTCCTGATGCGCCTTCGGCATGGTGGCGTTGCTACCGATGCTCTCGGGGATCAGCATCGCCTTGGCCATCGGCGCGTCGCGCCCCGCGCGCACCAGCAGCTCGAACACGTTGTCCAGCGAGGCGGTGTCGGAATTCCCCGCCTGAACGACCGGCTTGATATCCTCGATGAAGGGATCGAGCAGCGCGTGGGAGAGCCGCGTCTCGTGGCTCTTCATCCAGTTCGCGTTGCCATGGATGGTGTTGATCTCGCCATTATGCGCGAGCACGCGGAAGGGCTGCGCCAGCCGCCAGGTCGGGAAGGTGTTGGTCGAGTAGCGCTGGTGGTAGATCGCGAAGCGGCTGACGAAGCGCGGATCCACCAGGTCCGGGTAGAAGACCGAAAGGCTCTCCGCCAGGAACATGCCCTTGTAGATGATCGAGCGGCAGGAGAGCGTGCAGAGATACAGGTCCGGGATCTGCGCCGCGATGGCTTGCTTCTCGATCCGGCGCCGGATCACGTAGAGATCGCGCTCGTACAGGTCCTCATCCCGCTGCTCGGGATCGTAGATCAGGATCTGCTCGATCTCGGGCCGCGTCGCATTCGCCTTCTCGCCGATGCAGGACACATCGATCGGCACCTGGCGCCAGCCATAGATGCCATAGCCCGCATTCAGGATCTCGGTTTCTACGATGGAGCGGCAGCGCTCCTGCGCGCCCAGATCGGACTTGGGCATGAACACCATGCCCACGCCGATGCGGCCGGGGCGCAGCCTGTCGCCGCCATGCTCCACCACCTCGGAGAAGAAGTCCTGCGGGATCTCCACATGGATGCCCGCGCCGTCGCCCGTCTTGCCATCGGCATCCACTGCGCCGCGGTGCCAGACGGCCTTCAGCGCGTCGATGCCAGCCTGCACCACCTCGCGGCGGGCGCGGCCATCCAGCGCGGCAACCAGGCCCACGCCGCAGGCATCGTGCTCGGTCAGGTCAATCTGTCCCGCGTCGCGCAGCAACGCGGCGTTGCGGAGGTGCCCGGAAACGTAGTCGCTCATCATCCTTCCTCCGCTCACTCGGCCGCCTGGGGCACGGAGTCGCGCGCCGCCACATATTCCGCGATGCGCTCGGCCACATCGCGGCCGTCACGGATCGCCCAGACCACCAGGGATGCGCCACGCACGATGTCGCCCGCGGCGAAGACGCCCGGCAGGCTCGTCATCATGCTGCGGCGATCGACGCCCAGCGTGCCCCAGCGCGAAACCTTCAGCGCCGGCTCGTTGAACATCGTCGGCAGGTCCTCGGGATCGAAGCCCAGCGCCTTGATCACCAGGTCTGCAGGCTCCACGAAGCTGCTGCCAGGAATCGGCTCCACCTGCTGGCGCCCCGTAGCATCCGGCAGGCCGAGATGCATCTTCGTCACCCGCACGCCGGTGACGGAACCCTCGCCCTCGAAGCCCTCGGGCGCCGAGAGCCAGGAGAAGCGAACACCCTCCTCCTCGGCATTGTGCACCTCGCGCATGGAACCCGGCATATTCGCCTTGTCGCGGCGATAGAGGCAGGTGACCGAAGCCGCGCCCTGGCGGATGGAGGTGCGCAGGCAGTCCATCGCCGTGTCGCCGCCGCCGATCACCACCACGCGCTTGCCCGCGGCATTCAGGGCACCACTCTCGAACTCTGGCACCGTGTCGCCCAGGCCCTTGCGGTTGGAGGCGGTGAGGAAGGACATGGCCGGCACCACGCCATCCAGATGCGAACCCGGCACCTCGATGTCCCGCGCCTTGTAGACGCCGGTGGTGATCAGCACGGCGTCATGCTTCTCGCGAAGCTCCGCGATCGTCACGTCGCGCCCGATCTCGCAGTTCATGTGAAACTGGATGCCACCCTCGGCGAACTGGGCCGTGCGGCGGGTAATGACATCCTTCTCCAGCTTGAAGTTGGGGATGCCGTAGATCATCAACCCGCCCGCGCGGTCGTAGCGGTCATAGACATGCACCTGCCAGCCGATGCTGCGCAGCCGCTCCGCCGCCGCCAGCCCCGCCGGGCCGGAGCCGATGATGCCCACCGAATGCTCCAGCTCGCGCACCGGCTTAGGTGGCTTCACCCAGCCCTTCTCCCAGGCCGTGTCGTTGATGTAGCGCTCCACCGCGCCGATCGTGACGCTCTCGAAGCCCTTCTCGATGACACAGTTGCCCTCGCAGAGGCGGTCCTGCGGGCAAACACGGCCGCAGATCTCGGGGAAGGTGTTGGTGGCGGAGTTGACCTCATAAGCCTCCTCCAGCCGTCCCTCGGCAGTCAGCTTCAGCCAGTCCGGGATATTCTGCTGCAACGGGCAATGGACGGAGCAGAAGGGCACGCCACACTGGCTGCAGCGGCTGGCCTGCTCCGAGGCGCGCGCCGGATCGAAGCGCGCGTAAATCTCGTCGAAATCCTCACGGCGAATGGTGGCGTCACGCTTCTCGGGCGTCTGCTGAGAGAGACGGACGAATTGCAGCATGCGCTCAGCCATAAGGCGCGGTCCTTGCAAGGCGGGAACGGTACCGGAGGCATCACCCCGGCGGAGGCGCGTTTTGCCATGGCGCCCCACGCCTTGCGAGTTCAAAAAGGACTGTTAGGTCAGTAAATCTGACGTTTTTCCTGCAACGACCACCCAGCCAAACACAAGAACCGTTATCAATACGCCCATATAGGTCCGTTTTGCGACCTAATCCCAGGCAACACTTGTCTGACGCCCCCCACCTACACGGAATCGGGAAAGGTAAGTGGGCACCACCACCTCCATGGCCGTGGGCTCGATCCCCAACTCTCGCAGCCCAGGCGTTCCTGGCGAGGGCAGGCTGTCCCTCTTCAGCAGGATCAGCTGGTCCTGGGTCAGCGGCGGGTTCGGCATCCAGGAGGTCAGGCTGGCCTGGAGACGAGCCAGCCCTTCCGGCAGCTCCACGATCCGCCGGCGCCGTCCGATCACCTCCAGCATGTATTCCATCAGCTCGCGGAAAGTGGCCGCCTGCGGCCCCGCCAGCTCATAGGTCCGCCCGGCCATCTCGGGCCGGTCCAGCACGGCCACCACCGCATCGGCCACATCGCCCACATAGACGGGCTGGAACCGCGTGCCGCCGCCCACCAGGGGCAGCACCGGCAGCATTCGCGCCATGCCGGCGAAGCGGTTGAAGAAGGAGTCCTCCGGCCCAAAGACGATGGAAGGCCGCAGGATGGTCGCCCGCGGGAAGGCCGCACGCAGCGATTCCTCCCCCTGCGCCTTGCTGCGCGCATAAAGGCTCTCGGACTCCGGATCCGCCCCGAGGGCGGAGACATGCACCAGGTGCCGCACCCCGGCTACCGCGCTCGCCTGCCCGATTCGTCCTGGCAGCTCCCCGTGAATCCGCGCGAAATCCCCCTTCTTCCGCTCCGCCAGGATGCCGATCAGGTTCACCACCAACCCGGCGCCCTCCACGGCGCGCGCGATGACGGCATCCTCCATCTTCCCGGCACCGATCGGCACGATCTGCCCCACCATGCCCTGGGTCATCAGCGCCTTCGCCGAATCCGGCGCCCGCGTCACCACCCGCACCACGAAGTCCCGCCTGGCCAAGCGCTGCACCACATGGCCCCCGATGAAGCCGCTGCCGCCGAACACCACCGCCACATGACGCGCCATGATCCGCCTCCATCTTCCTTGCCTTTGGAGAATCTAGGCTTCGCGCCACCCCACGCAAACAAACCCCGGGAGGGGGCCGAAAACCATCTCGCAGAATTCCGCCGGAAGCCGCCTTGACGGCGCCCCCGGCACCTCATAGAAGCCCGCCACGCCGACGCGATAACGAAGGCGCCGACCCCCTTGCCCAGGTGGCGGAATTGGTAGACGCGCAGGTTTCAGGTACCTGTGACCGCAAGGTTGTGAAGGTTCGAGTCCTTTCCTGGGCACCATTCTCCGGCCAATTCGCCGGAGGCCGACACCCCGATCCCACGGGGACAAGCTGAGAGGTGGGCCCCTCCCTCATGGGAACCACCATCTTCATGCCGAACACCACCATCCATCTCCACCACGATGACCTGCCGGACGGGCTTTCCCTCGGCCAGATGGTCGCCGTCGATACCGAGACGATGGGCCTCAACCCGCATCGCGACCGCCTCTGCCTCGTGCAGCTTTCGGCCGGTGACGGCACGGCGCATTGCGTCCAGATCCGCCCGCCCCATCTCGGCGGCCCGGCCCGCATCGGCGGCCATGCCGATTGCCCCAACCTCAAGGCGCTGCTCACCGATACCTCCACGGTGAAGCTCTTCCACTTCGCCCGATTCGACGCGGCCATCCTCCGCCGGGAGCTTGGCATCGCCGTCGCCCCCATCCGCTGCACCAAGATTGCCTCCAAGCTCGTCCGCACCTTCACCGAGCGCCACGGGCTGAAGGATCTCTGCCGGGAATTGCTCGGCGTGGACATTTCCAAGCAGCAGCAGAGCAGCGACTGGGGTGCCGCCGAGCTGACGCCTGACCAGCTCGCCTATGCCGCCTCGGACGTGCTGCACCTGCACGCCCTCTGGTCCCGGCTTGAGGGGCTGCTGCGCAGGGAAGGCCGGCTGGAACTGGCCGAGGAATGCTTCCGCTTCCTGCCCACCCGCGCCGCGCTGGATCTTCTAGGTTATGATGAACCCGACATTTTCACGCATTAAGAATGAGCGTTGTTTTAGCGTTGTTCTGGCACGATTCTTGATAAGATGCCGCGTTGCGGTGCGTTGACCACTCGGTCCTGCCGCCCCATACAAAAGGGGTGACCACCCGAGCCCCATCGCCCGCCGAAGCCGTGCCGAACGCCGGCCCTGAGGGCCATGGCAATTCATCAGCCCCTTCAGCGCCTGACGCCACGGACGCGGCCGTCACCTGGGCCGAGCGCCTGGTGCCGTCCCGCGCCCGGCGCATCTACACCCGTGGCTCCATTCGCCGCCGCCGTGTCATGGTGCGGCTGCTCAAGGTGCTGCTTCCCCTCGGCGCTCTCGGCCTGCTGGCCACCATCGTCCTCTGGCCCGAGTTCGAGCAGGCCGGCGAGTCCGCCCGCCTTTCCTTCCGCCGCCTCAGCCGCGTCACGCCAGAGGCGGTGCGGGTGGTCGAACCCCGTTACCAGGGGACGGACGAGACCGGCCGCCCCTTCAATGTCACGGCATCCCTCGCCTCGCAGCAAGGCACCGCCAATGTCGTGGATCTCGAGGAGCCGCGCGGCGACCTCACCCAGGGCAATGGAAGCTGGGTACTGGTCGAGAGCCGCACCGGCCGCTTCGACCGCGATGCCAGCATCCTCGATCTGCGGGATGACGTGACGATCTGGCAGGATGACGGAACCTTGATTGAGACCCAGGAGGCACGCGTGGACGTGAAGGGCGGGAACGCGGAGGGCGACCGCCCCATCGCGGCCCAGGGCAGCTTCGGCACTGTGACCGGCGAAGGATTCCGCCTGCGTGACCGTGGCGCCGTTGTCGTCTTCACCGGCCATGCCCGTGCGATGCTGGAGGGCGGAAAGTGATCCGTCGCCTCCCCCTCGCCGCCCTACCCCTCCTCGCCACCCTGGCCGTGCCCGCCCTGGCCCAGCCCATCGACATGTCCGGTGGCGGGCCCGTGGAGGTCACCTCCACGGACGGTATCGAATGGCGCCAGAACGAGCAGGTGGTGGTCGCCCGCGGCAATGCCCGTGCCGTACGGGACGGGGTGACGATCGATGCCAGTCGCCTCATTGCCCGCTACCGCCCCCGCGCCCAGGCGGGCGGGGCCTCACAATCCCAGCAGGGCCAGGACGGCCCTATGTCCGGCGGAGAGATATGGCGCCTGGAGGCGGAAGGCAATGTCCGCATCAGCACCCAGACCGACCGCGCCCAGGGCGATCGCGCCATCTACGACATGGACCAGGCCGTCATGGTCCTCACCGGCGGCGACCTGAAGCTCACCACACCTACCGACACCATCACGGCACGCGACAGCCTCGAATACTGGTCCCAGCGCCGCATGGCGGTGGCGCGCGGCGCCGCGCGGGTGAATACCTCCGAGAACCGCCAGATCATGGCCGATACGCTGGTCGGCTATTTCCTCGAGAACGCGCCTCCCGCGCAGCAGGCTGCCGCGCGCCAGGGATCCCGCCAGCCGGTACCCGGTGAGGGCTCGAAGCTCGACCGCGTCGAGGTCTTCGGTAATGTCGAGATCCGCACCGAGTCCGAGGTCGTCCGTGGCGACCGGGGCGTCTACAGCCCGGTCACCGGCATGGCCCGCGTGCTCGGCAATGTCCGTATCACCCGCGGCCCGAACCAGCTGCAGGGCCAGGAAGCCATCGTGAATCTCCGCACCGGCATCTCCCGCCTCATCTCTGCCCCCGGGCAGCGCGTGCAGGGCCTCATCCTGCCCAATTCCGGCGAGGAGGGAGCCACCCCCGGCGGCCGCCCGAATCAGGCCACCCCGGGGCAGGGGCGCAGCCGATGAGCGACATCCCCCGCGTCATGCCGGAAGAATCCGGCCTCGTCGCCCATTCCCTCGGCAAGCGCTACAAGAAGCGCACCGTGGTGCGGGGCGTCTCCCTCAACCTCAAGCGGGGCGAGGCGGTCGGCCTGCTCGGCCCCAACGGCGCCGGCAAGACCACCACCTTCTACATGATGACCGGGCTGGTTCGCCCCGATGAGGGCCGCGTCTTCCTCGACGGCCATGACGTGACCATGCTGCCGATGTACCGCCGCGCGCGGCTCGGCCTGGGCTACCTGCCGCAGGAGGCCTCGATCTTCCGGGGCCTTTCGGTCGAGAACAACATCCGCGCCGCCCTGGAAGTGGTGGAGCCGGACAGTGAGCGCCGCGAGGTCATGCTGGACTCGCTCCTCGCCGAATTCGGCATCGCCCATCTCCGCCGCGCCCCAGCCCTAGCCCTCTCGGGCGGCGAGCGGCGGCGCTGCGAGATCGCGCGCGCCCTGGCCACCCACCCCTCCTATATCCTGCTGGACGAGCCGCTCGCCGGCATCGACCCCATCGCGGTCGGCGAGATCCGGGATCTGGTGAAGCATCTGAAGAACCGCGGCATCGGCGTTCTGATCACCGAGCACAATGTGCGCGAGACCCTCGCGATCATCGACCGCGCCTATATCCTCCATGACGGCCAGGTGCTGATGGAAGGCATCCCTGAGGAGGTCGTGGCGAATGACGCGGTGCGCCGCGTCTATCTCGGCGAGAGCTTCAGCCTGTGAACCGACCGGGCGCCTTCATCCCGGAAGCGCCGCCTCCATCAACCCCGCGTTCCCACATGTATCCCCCGCCCGCCCCCCGTGCGGAGCACGCGCCGTAGAATGGTTTCGATCGGCCCCAGGCTCGATTTCCGGCAGACCCAGCAACTGGTGATGACGCCGCAGCTGCGGCAGGCCATCAAGCTGCTCCAGTCCAGCAATCTCGAGGTTTCCGCCTTCGTCGATGAGGAGCTGGAGCGGAATCCGATGCTGGAGCGCGAGGAGAGCACCGCCCCCTCCTCCCCCGTGGCCGTGGAATGCGATTCCTTCGAGGCCGCCACCTCCCCCACCATCCATGAGGCGGCCGCCAGCGCCATCGAAGCTGACTGGTCCAGCAGCTACGAAAGCGGCGAAGCCCTCTATCCAACCTCCCGCAGTGCCCGGGCTGATGCCTGGGATGAGGATGGCCGCAGCCTGGAGGAGATCGCCGGCGAGTGCCCACGCTCCCTGCGCGAACTCCTGGCGGAGCAGGCACGCCTGACCTTCGGCGACCACCGGGAGCGGCTGATCGCCGGCCAGATGATCGCGCTGCTGGACCCCGCCGGCCGGCTGGCCATCCCGGATGCCGCCATCGCCCAGGCACTGGGCTGCGGGGTGGAGACCGTCGCCGCCGTCCGTGCCCGGATGCAGCGCTTCGATCCGCCCGGCCTCTTCTGCGCCGATCTGCGCGAATGCCTGGCCGTGCAACTGGCCGAACTGAACCGGCTGGACCCCGCCATGCAGGCCCTGCTGGACAACTTGGACCTCCTGGCCCGCCGCGACATGCAGGCCCTGCTGCGCATCTGCGGCGTGGATGCCGAGGACATGGCCGGCATGGTGGCCGAGATCCGCCGGCTGAACCCCAAGCCCGGCGCCTCCACCGATGGGGAAATGGCGCCGGTGGTGGTGCCGGATGTTCTGATGCGCCGCCTGCCCGACGGCACCTGGCTGCTGGAGCTCAATCCGGAAACCTTGCCTCGGGTCCTGGTGAACCGCGGCTTCCACGCCACTGCCCAGACCGGCGCCCGCAACAAGGAGGACAAGGCCTTCCTGGCGGAGAAGCTTCAGGCCGCGAACTGGCTGGTCCGCAGCCTGGAACAGCGGTCCAACACCATCCTGCGCGTGGCGGCCGAGATCGTGCGTCGCCAGGAGGGATTCTTCCGCCACGGCGTCGGCCATCTCCGCCCGCTGATCCTGCGGGACGTGGCGGACGAGCTGGGCATGCATGAAAGCACCGTCTCCCGCGTCACCGCGAACAAGTACATCGCCACCCCGCGCGGCACGCTGGAACTGAAATACTTCTTCACCACCGCCATCGCGGGCATGCGCGGTGGCGAAAGCTTCAGCGCCGAGGCCATCCGTCACCGCATCCGGGACATGGTGGATGCCGAGACGCCAGAGGGCGTGCTCTCGGACGACGCCATCGTCGAGCGCCTTCGTGCCGAAGGCGTGGACATCGCCCGCCGTACTGTCGCCAAGTACCGCGATGCGCTGCGCATCCCTTCCTCGGTCCAGCGCAAGCGGGAGAAATCCACCGCCGTTCTCTGAAAGTGCCCCTTTAAACCGGCCGGCCAGCCCCTCAGGTCTTTCATGTTTAACAAAGAGTAAAAGAGGGGAGCCGCTCCATGCACATCACGGTGGCCGGTAAGGGTGTCGACACCGGCGAGGCCCTCAAGGCCCATGTGACGGACGGGCTATCCACGGTCACCCGCAAGTATTTCGATCACGCGCTGGATGCGCATGTGACCTTCCGCAAGGATCGCGCCTTCTTCGCCTGCGACATCAACCTGCGCGCGGGCCGAGGCCTGAATATGCGGGCCGAGGGCCATGGCCCCGATGCCCATCGCGCCTTTGCCGAGGCGGCCGAGCACATCGGCAAGCGCCTGCGCCGCTATCGCCGCCGCGTGAACGAGCACGCCCGCAGCCTGGCCGATGAGCGCAACGCCGAGCCCGAGATGGCCCGCGATGTGGTGTTGCGGGAAGAGGCGGAGCCCGAGGAGGGCAGCGCGGTGCCGGACGAGATGGTCGACCTGCGCCAGAACGGCGCGATCGTAGCCGAGACGCCGACGGAGATCAGCCACCTGACCGTGCCGGAAGCCGTGATGCGCCTGGATCTCTCCCAGGCCCTGGTGCTGATGTTCCGCAACCGGACAACCGGTATTCTGAACGTGGTCTATCGTCGCGCGGACGGGCATGTGGGCTGGATCGATCCCCAGCCGGAAGCACTTGCTCGCCAGGCATAGGCGAGCCCCTCCGGGGGAGGCGGCATCGCCTCCCCTGGAGCACCGCCCCGTCAGTGGACGAGAACGGGCGCCATCTCATGCTGCAGGATGGCCGCGATCGCCAGCGCCGCATTGGGCGCCGCGCCGATGGGCGTGCCATCCCCCGCGTGGATGGCCACCGCCGAGGTGCCGTTCACTGTCACCGGGCGGATATAGGCCATCTCCTGCGCCCCGAAACGCGCCCAATCCAGGGCGGAGAGGTTACGCAGGGTAAAGGTCGGGGTCGGGTTCATTGTCATCTCCTCGCCCGCAGCCGGAATGGCCTGCGGACCGATAACGCCCTTCCTGCCCCCCGGGTTCGGCGGGACATTCCAGGCGAGGAAGGTTCAGGCCTCGCTGTCCACCACTGGACGGCTCTTGCCGTTGATCTGGATCGTCCGCACGCGAACCTCCGGCTGTGGCCGGCGGAGCTCCACATGCAGCAGCCCGTTGTCGAGCCAGGCACCCTCGATCTCGATGCCCTCGGCGATCACGAAGGCCCGCTGGAACTGCCGCGCGGCGATGCCGCGATGCAGGAAGATGCGGCCCTCGGAGTCATCCTTCTGCCGCCCCCGGATCACCAGCTGGTTGTCCTCCTGCGTGATCTGCAGGTCTTCCATGGCGAAGCCCGCCACGGCCAGGGTGATCCGCAGACGATCCGCAGCCGTCTGCTCGATATTGTAGGGAGGATAGCCGTCTGCGGTCTTCTGAACGCGGTCAAGCATTTGCTCGAGGTGATCAAAGCCCAGGAAAAGCGGCGATCCGAAGACCGGGGAACGCGACATAGAGCGGCATCCTTGAGGAAGCGAGGCCACGGAAGGGCCAGCCCATCAAGGCGCCGGCCTTGCATGTCATATCGGTAATCTCGCGTTTCCTTGCAAGATCACTCATGCGTCCCGCCTGCCTGCCATGCATTCCGCCACGCCCCGTTCTGCCCTACATGCGCCCCGAGCCACCATGACCGATATTCCCCTCCTCCCCGTCCTCCTCCACCCCGCCCCCATCCTGCGCGCCAAGGCGCGCCCGGTGGCCGAGGGAGATGCCGACCGCGTGCGCGAGCTCGCCCCTCGCATGCTGGCCACCATGTACAAGGCCCCCGGCATCGGGCTCGCCGCCCCCCAGGTGGGCGAGGGCCTGCGCCTCATCGTCCTCGACGTGGAGCATGAGGAGTCACCCAAGCCGATGGTGCTGGTGAACCCCGAGATCGTGGCCGTGAGCGATGAGCACGCGATCCGGGAGGAAGGCTGCCTCTCCCTTCCCGGGCAATATGCCGATGTGGAGCGACCAGCCCGGGTGAAGGTCCGCTGGCGCGAGCTGGACGGCACGCGGCGCGAGATGGAGGCGGACGGCCTCCTCGCCACCTGCCTGCAGCATGAGATCGACCATCTGGATGGGGTGATGTTCACCGATCACCTCAGCCCGCTGAAGCGCAACATGCTGCTGAAGAAGTTCCTCAAGGAGCAGAAGCTGAAGTCGCGGGAGGCGATGTGACGCAGGCCCCCCCGCAGGGGCGCGCCACCCGGCCCCTGCGCCTGGCCTTCATGGGCAGCCCCGCCTTCTCCGTGCCCGCCCTGCGCGCCCTGCACGCGGCGGGGCATGAAATCGCCGCCGTCTACGCCCAGCCGCCCCGCCCCGCCGGGCGCGGCCAGCGCGAAACCCCCTGCCCCGTCCACCAGGCGGCGCTGGAACTCGGCCTGCCCGTCCGCACCCCCGCCAGGGTCCGCCGCGACACGGCCGAGCACGAGGCCTTCGCCGCCCTGGACCTCGATGCGGCCGTGGTCGTGGCCTATGGGCTGATCCTGCCCAAGCCCATGCTGGACGCCCCACGGCGCGGCTGCCTGAACATCCATGCCAGCCTGCTGCCGCGCTGGCGCGGCGCCGCCCCCATCCATGCCGCCGTCCTGGCCGGCGACGCCGAGACCGGCATCACCATCATGCGGATGGATGAAGGCCTGGACACCGGCCCCATGCTGCTCCGCGAGGCCACCCCCATCGGCCCCCGTGACACCACCCCCGAGGTGCATGACCGCCTTTCCGCCATGGGCGCCCGGCTGATCCTGCGCGCCCTGGAGGAGGACCCGCCCGCCACGCCCCAGCCCGAGGAGGGCACCACCTACGCCCCCAAGCTCGGCAAGGAGGATGGAAGGCTGGACTGGACCCAGCCCGCCGAGGCGCTGGACCGCCGCATCCGCGCCATGTCTCCCTGGCCCGGCGCCTTCACGGCGCTGAACGGAGAGCCCCTCCGCGTGCTCTCCGCTGAGCCGGCCCCCGGCCGGCAGGCGCCGCCCGGCACCGTGCTGGACGACACCCTTCTGGTCGCCTGCGGGGAGGGCACCGCCCTTCGCCTCACCCGTATCCAGAAGCCCGGCCGCGCCGCCATGGACAGCGCCGCCTTCCTGCGCGGCACCCGCGCCCCTCCCGGCACGGTCCTCGGCTGAAATGCCCCGCTACGCCCTGCTCATCGAATATGACGGCACGCCCTTCCTGGGCTGGCAGCGCCAGAAGGATGGGCTCACCGTGCAGCAGGTGCTGGAGGAAGCCGCCGCCCCGCTGAATGGCGGCGTGGAGCCGGCGATCGGCGGCGCCGGCCGCACCGATACAGGCGTCCATGCCGAAGGACAGGTCGCCCAGGTGGAACTCGCCGCCGACCTGCCGGTGGAGCGTGTCCGGGAAGCGCTGAACACCCGCACCCGCCCCTACCCCGTCTCGGTACTTTCCGTGGCCCGCCCGCCGGAGGAATGGAACGCCCGCTTCTCGGCGGTCCACCGCGCCTATCGCTACCGCATCCTCAACCGACGTGCCCGGCCGGGGCTGGATCTCGGCCGCGTCTGGCATGTTCCGCAGCGCCTGGATGCCGGCGCCATGCATGAGGCCGCGCAGATGCTGCTCGGCCATCACGACTTCTCCGCCTTCCGCGCCGCAGCCTGCCAGGCGAAGGACGCGCTGCGCACGCTGGACCGCCTGGACGTCTCCCGCTTCGGGGACGAGGTCGTGGTCACGGTGGAGGCCCGCTCCTTCCTCCACCACCAGGTCCGCAACATGGTCGGCACCCTGGCCCAGGTCGGCCGCGGCGCCCGTCCGGTGAACTGGCCCCGCGCCGTGCTGGATGGGCGGGACCGCACCCGCGCGGGCCAGACCGCCCCGCCCGACGGGCTGTGCTTCACCGCCGTCCGCTACGATCCGCCGCTGGAATGGCCGATCTGACTCAGCCGCTCTGAAGGCCCAGGCGGCGGATCAGATCCTCCTCCTGCTTCACCATCTCCTGCAGGAAGGAAGCATAGGTCGCGCTGTCGCGGTACTCGGACACCATGTTGTAGCGATCCAGCATGGCAACGAACTGCGGGTCCTTCATCGCCTTCTGGAAGGCATCGTGCAGGATGCGCGTGATGGCAGGGTCCAGCCCCGCCGGCGCCACCAGCCCGAAGGGCGTCGTCACCACCATGTCGTAACCCAGCTCGCTCAAGGTTGGCACATTGGACCAGCGGCCCAGGCGCTCCGCCGTCCAGACATTCATGAACTCCGCCTGGCCGCCATCCACCAGCCCGCCCAGGCTCGTCGATCCGGCCATGAGCTGGATATGCCCGCCCAGCAGCGCCTGCGCGCCATCCGCATCGCCCCGGAAGGGAACATGCGTCAGCTCCAGCTTCTCCCGCTGCATCAGCTGCGCCATGGTCACATGCGGCGTGCCGTTCGCGCCCGTGCTGCCATAGGACATCCTGCCCGGATTGCGGCGCGCTTCCTCCACGAAGCCCTTCCAGCCACCGGGGAACCGTCCGGCCTTCGCCGCCACCACGAAAGGATAGCCGGTGACGCAGATGATCGGCGTGAAGTCCTTCACCGGGTCGTAGCTGAGCTTCTGCAGGATCTGCACGCGGATGGCCGAGGCCGGGAACTGCGTCAGCAGGTAGCCATCGGGCCGTGCCCGTGCCACCTGCGCAGCCCCCAGCGTATTCGCGGCCCCAGGCTTGTTCTCGATGATGATGGGATGCGGCAGGTGGCGCGAGGCCGCTTCCGCCAGCGCCCGCATGGCGATGTCGGTGGTGCCGCCCGGCGGGAAAGGAACGATCAGGGCGATGGGCTTGCTCGGAAAGCCCTGTACCTGGGCCTGGGCGGCGGCCGGTGCCGCCAGCGCCGCCGCCAGCAGCGCGCGACGCCCAGGACGGATAGCGTCCTTCGGATTCATCGTTTCCTCCCGTGTTTTTCTGCGGGCGAAGTCGTGCCCGCAGAAACTCCACCAGAAACGATGCGGTGCTGTCAGGAAATTTCTTTCCCGCCGCGCCGGCTCATTCAACGTGCCGGCGCATAAGGACGAGCCGGGGTCCTGGACTCAGGCGACTGACCTGGAATGGCCTGTGGCACCGTCGTGCCACGCTGCCCGAAAGGAGATGCGGTGTCCGGGAAGGCAAAGCCTTCCCGGAGGCAGCCGCCCTTACAGCCCAGCCTGGGTGACGAACTTCGTCACCAGATAGGGCTCGATCGCCTCGGCCCCACCCTCGGAACCATAGCCGCTGTCCTTCACGCCGCCGAACGGCACTTCCGGCAGCGCCAGGCCGAGATGATTGATGGTCATCATCCCCGTCTCGACCTTGGCCGCGATCGCCTGCGCCGTCGTCGCGGAACCGGTGAAGGCATAGGCCGCCAGCCCGAAGGGAAGCCGGTTGGATTCCGCCACCACCTCGTCGAAGTCGGAGAAGCGGTTCACCAGCGCCAGCGGGCCGAAGGGCTCCTCATTCATCGCGCGGGCGCTGAGCGGCAGGTCGGAGATGACCGTCGGCTCGTAGAAATAGCCCTTGTTGCCGATGCGCTTCCCGCCGGTGTGCAGCTTCGCGCCGCAGTTCACCGCATCCTGCACCAGCGCCTCGATGGAGGGAATCCGGCGGTCATTCGCCAGCGGCCCCATCGTGACGCCCTCCTCCATGCCGTTGCCGACCTTGATCGCCTTGGCGGTGTTGGTGAAGGTCTCCAGGAACTGGTCGAAGCTCCGCTCCTGGATCAGGAAGCGCGTCGGCGAGACGCAGACCTGGCCGGCATTGCGGAACTTGGCGACAGCGAGGGTCTTCGCCGCCTTCTGGACATCCGCGTCGTCGAAGACGATGGCCGGCGCGTGCCCGCCCAGCTCCATCGTCGCGCGCTTCATGTGCTGGCCGGCCATGGCGGCCAGCATCTTCCCGACGGGGGTGGAGCCGGTGAAGGTGACCTTGCGGATCACCGGATGCGGGATGAGGTAGGAGGAGATCTCCGCCG
Organism: Roseomonas xinghualingensis; assembly: GCF_025791835.1. Taxonomy (GTDB): domain Bacteria; phylum Pseudomonadota; class Alphaproteobacteria; order Acetobacterales; family Acetobacteraceae; genus Roseomonas; species Roseomonas xinghualingensis. Next base: position 88,765 of record NZ_JAOXLP010000009.1, on the reverse strand, counting down.
GCACGCCATAGACCAGCCCGATCACGCCCTTGGGCACGCCCGCATCGACAAAGGCGCGGATCAGCTCGGCCGGAGAGGCCGGCGTCTCTTCCGGCGCCTTCACGATGATGGAGCAGCCCGTCGCCAGCGCCGCGGACAGCTTCCGCACCACCTGGTTGATCGGGAAGTTCCAGGGCGTGAAGGCCGCGACCGGACCCACCGGCTCACGCACCACCAGCTGGTACACGCCCTCGGCGCGCGCCGGAATCACGCGGCCATAGGCGCGGCGCCCTTCCTCGGCGAACCAGTCGATGATGTCGGCGCCCGCCAGCACCTCGCCCTTCGCCTCGGCGAGCGGCTTGCCCTGCTCGGCCGTCAGCATCGCGGCAATGGCATCGGCGCGCGAGCGAAGGATGTCCGCCGCCTTTCGCATCAGCTTGCTGCGATCCATCACCGAAACCTTGCGCCACAGCGCAAAGCCACGCTCGGCCGCCGCAAGCGCCTCGTCGAGATCGACCTTCTCGGCATGGGCGACGGTGCCGATCACCTCTTCCGTCGCCGGGTTGATGATCTCCAGCACCTTGCCGGAGCGCGCATCGCGCCACTCGCCGTCGATGTGCAGCTGCACCTTGGGATAGCTGGCCATGGTTGTGGTCTCCGTCAGATGACGAGTTCGATGAGGAAGGGGCCGTTCCGGCTCATGCTCTGGGAGAGCAGGTCGCCGCAGGCCTCGAGCGTGGTCGCCTGCGCAGCCTCCACGCCCATGCCGTTCGCGATCTTCACCCAGTCGAGATCCGGGTTGCCGAGATCGAGCATGTTCATCGCCGTCGGCCCCGGATTGGCGCCCACGCCGGAATATTCGCCGATCAGGATCTGGTACTTGCGGTTGGAGAGAATGATCGTCGTGACCGGCAGCTTCTCGCGCGCCTGCGTCCAGAGCGACTGCACCGAATACATCGCCGAGCCATCCGCCTGCAGGCTGATCACCCGCCGCTGCCCGCCCGCCCCGATCGCGGCACCGGTCGCCACCGGCATGCCGTCGCCGATCGCGCCGCCGGTGAGGTGCAGCCAGTCATGCGCCGGCGCGGAATGGGTCAGCGCATAGAAGCCGCGCCCGAAGGAGACGCTCTCGTCGGAGACGATGGCATTCTCCGGCATCAGCGCGGCGATGGTCGCGGCCAGGCCTTCCGGCGTCGGCGCGCCGCGCCCCGGCTGCGGGCGCGGTCCCGGATTGGGGATCGCCGCCTGCGGTGCGCCCAGCTCGTCCACCAGCGCGGCCAGCGCGGCTTCCGCATCCTGCTCGTAGCGCGTCAGCACATGCACCTGCGCATCGGCCGGGTAATGGCACGAGGGCTTGTTCGGATAGGCGAAGAAGCCGACCGGGGCCTTCGAATTCACCAGGATGATGTGCTCGAACTCGGACAGGGCCTTGATCGCCACATCCGCGACATAGGGCACGCGCTCCAGCTGTAGCCGCCCCTGCCCGCGCTGCACGCGCGCATTCGATCCCTCGGCCAGGAGCTTCGCGCCCGTCGCCGCCGCGATCCGCCACGCCAGGGCCTGCGCATTCTCCCGCAGCGCCGCCCCGCCCAGCAGGATCAGCACGTTCTTCTTCTCGCGCAACACGCGCGCGGCGTTCCGCACAACGGAAGGATCCGCCGCCTGCGCCACCGGAACCGCGAGCGCCTCCGCCACCACGCCGCCATCATCCCAGGAGGCATCGGAGGGCAGGATCAGCGTTGCGATCTGGCCGGGCGCGGTGCGCGCTTCCTGGACCGCGACGGCCGCGTCACGGCCGACTTCTGCCGAGGCGGTGCTCGTCCGCACCCAGGCCGAGACCGGCCGCGCCCAGCCCTCGGTATCCGCCGTCAGGGGTGCGTCGAAGGGGCGGTGATAGGTCGCCTGGTCGCCGACGATGTTGACGATCCCGCTGCGCGCCCGCCGGGCGTTGTGCAGGTTGGCCAGACCGTTCGCGAGGCCAGGGCCGCAATGCAGCAGGGTGCAGGCGGGCTTCCCGGCGATGCGGTAGTAGCCGTCCGCCATGCCGGTGACGACATTCTCCTGCAGGCCCAGCACGCACCGCATCCCGGGAATCTGGTCGAGCGCGGCGACGAAATGCATCTCGCTGGTGCCCGGATTTGAGAAGCAGGTGTCAACACCGGATTTGAGCAGCGTGTGGACAAGACTTTGGGCACCGTTCACGGACTATCGACTCCCAGATCCAAGGATGGCGCAAGTTGCGCGCGCGGCGCACGGGCCGCAAGGCCATGCCGGTTCCGGATGCGCTGGCCGCACCCGCTTCACAGCCCCGTTATATGAAGGAATAGTAACCCGTTACGCTACCCAAAGGGGAGCGGAGGGGGAAACGCGATGCGGCGACTGTCACTGGCCTTTTTCTGCTCGGGCTTTGCCGCGCTGCTCTGCCAGATCGTCTGGCAGCGCATGCTCGGCATCTTCGCGGGCTCGGACAGCGTGTCCGCGTCACTCGTCGTCGGCGCCTTCCTGGCCGGGCTGGGCCTCGGCTCGATCCTCGGCGCGAAGCTCGCCGACCGCCTCTCCCCCGCCCGGGCCCTGCTCGGCTTCGCCCTGGCCGAGATCGGAGTCGGCGTCTTCGCCCTGCTCTCCAAAGCCTTCCTCTATGATTTCCTGGCCACCGACCTCGCAGGGGTGATCGACAGCCCCATAGCCATCTTCGCTCTCTGCTTCGCAGGCCTGGTCCTGCCCACCACGCTGATGGGCGCCTCCCTGCCGCTCCTCGCGCGCGCGATCGCCACCTCGCTCGACACGGTGGCCGAGCGCGTCGGCCGGCTCTATGGCCTCAACACGCTCGGCGCCGGCCTGGGCGCGCTGCTCGGCGGCTGGTTCCTCGCCGGCAATCTCGGCTTCGTCGGCGCCCTGCTGCTGGCGGCCGGCCTGGATGTCGCCGCCGCCCTCCTCGCCCTCACCCTCTGGCCCGCGATGCGCCGCACGGCCGCTCCCCGCCCCGAAGCGGCCCCAGGCCCCCGGCCTGCCCCCTTTGGCGGCCTGCCCCTCTGGTGCGCCCTCGTCTTCCTGTCAGGCTATGTGATCGTGGCCCTGGAGATCGTTTGGGTGCGGCTGCTTGGCCAGGTTGGCCAGTACCACGCCTATCTCTTCCCCACCGTCCTCGGCATCTTCCTCCTCGCCGACGGCCTCGGCATGGAAGTCGCCACGCGGCTCCTCCGTCGCATCCGCGATCCACGCCCCGCCTTCTTCGCCGCCCAGGCGGGCGGCTTCGCCCTGGCGGCGGCACTGATCCTGGCGCTCTGGTGGGCCCTGCCCCTCTGGCCGCTCAACACCGTCCTCGGCGCCGATCTCCACCGGTTGCGCGGCGCCGGCCTCGCCACCACCGTCATGCTGACCCTTCTGGTCATCGGCCCGCCCTCCTTCCTCATCGGCATGACCTTTCCTTTCGTGCAGCGCGCCGTGCAGCAGGACATGGCGAGCATCGGTGCCCGCGTCGGCTGGGTTCAGTTCTCCAATATCCTCGGCAATGCCGCGGGCTCCGTCGGCACCGGCCTGGTCTCCTTCCATTTCCTCGGCACGGCCGGAACCCTGCACCTGCTGGGCGGCCTTTCCGTGCTGCTGATGGTCTTCTGGCTCTGGAACACGCGCGGCGCCCCACGCCGCGGCGCCCTGGCCCTCGGCGCGGCCTGCGCCACCCTCACCCTCGCCATCCCCGGCAATGCCGGCTTCTGGTCGCGCCTGCATACGGAGCGCGACACCCATGCCGTCTCCTGGGCCGAGGACCGCTCTGGAATCGCTTTCTTCCGCGACGACAACCGCCCTGGCGAAGGCCCGCACGGCCCCTTCTTCATACAGGGCTTCAGCCAGGGACGGATTCCCTTCCTGCCGATCCACCAGTTCCTTGGTGCCGTCGGCCCGCTGCTGCACCCCGATCCACAACGCGTGATGGTTGTCGGCATCGGCTCGGGCGGCACGCCATGGGCGGCGGGCATCCATCCGGGAACCCGGGAGATTCGCGCGGTGGAACTCGTGGGCCCCGTCCTTCCCGCCCTTCGGGGCATCGCACAACGCCACCCCGAAGGCCCCATCGCCGCGCTCCTCACCGACCCGCGCTACAGGCTCGAATATGGCGATGGCCGCCGCGCCCTCTCGCGCGACGAAACCCTCTGGGACGTCATCCAGGCCGATGCCATCCTGCCGGAAGGCTCCCATTCCGGCCTGCTCTATTCAGCGGAATTCCTGGAAACCGTCCGCCGCCGCCTCGCCCCCGGCGGCCTCTACGTCCAATGGGCCCCCACCGAACGCGCGGCGCAAACCTTCGCCGCCACCTTTCCGCACGCCATCCTGCTGATGCCCGCCAGCGTGCTGATCGGCAGCAACCAGCCGATTCCCTGGAGCGCCACCACCATGGCCGCCCGCCTCGCCGAACCCGCCACCCGCGCCCATCTCCTCCGGGGCAATCCGGGCTATGCGGATTATGCCGCCATGTTCCGCGACTCTCCCCTCGTCTGGGAACCACGGACGCCGCGCGGCGAGCCCATGCTCACCGATGTCTTCCCGCGCGACGAATTCTACCTGAACAATCCCATCCACAGCGCCGACATCCTCGCCCGCCGCTTGCGCGAGGCCCGCTCCACCGCCTCAGCCCGGCAGTGAGCGACAGCGCCCCTCACGCTCCGGCCCTGGGCGCGAAAGCGACGATGAATGGTTGTTTCCCGAAACCACCTCGCTCCGGCCTTGCCGCCGCCTGCGGCCCGGAGCAATTTCCGCCTACCGCGCGTAACAGGAAGATCGCACTCATGGGCACCACCACCGGCGCAACCACCGCACAGAACGGGGAAGGCCTGAACAACGTCTCCCTCCAGGCGCGCAGGGAGGCTGCCGTCCCCCGTGGGCTTGGCATCTCCACGCAGATCTTCGCCGCCAAGGCCGAGGGCTCGGAGATCACCGATGTCGAGGGCAAGCGCTACATCGATTTCGGCGCCGGCATCGCGGTGCTCAACACCGGCCACCTGCACCCGAAGGTGAAGGCCGCCGTGCAGGCGCAGCTGGAGAACTTCTCCCACACCTGCGTCCAGGTGACGCCCTATGAGAGCTACATCCGCCTCGCCGAGCGCCTGAACGCCATCGCGCCCGTGCGCGGCCCGGCCAAGACCATCTTCCTGACCACCGGCGCCGAGGCGGTGGAGAACGCGGTGAAGATCGCCCGCGCCCATACCGGCCGCCCGGGCGTCATCGCCTTCTCCGGCGCCTTCCACGGCCGCACGCTGCTAGGCATGGCGCTGACCGGCAAGGTCGTGCCCTACAAGGTCGGCTTCGGCCCGATGCCGGCCGACATCTACCACCTGCCCTTCCCGATCGCCTATCACGGCAAGGAAGTGGCGGACACGCTCGAGGCCATCGAGACGCTGTTCAAGTCCGACATCGACCCGAACCGCATCGCCGCCTTCATCATCGAGCCCGTGCAGGGCGAGGGCGGCTTCTACCAGGCCCAGCCCGAGCTGATGCAGGGCCTGCGCGCCATCGCCGACAAGTACGGCATCCTGCTGATCGCGGACGAAGTGCAGACCGGCTTCGCCCGCACCGGCAAGATGTTCGCCATGGAGCACACCGGCGTGAAGGCCGATCTGGTGACCATGGCGAAGTCCCTGGCCGGTGGCTTCCCCCTCTCCGCCGTCTCCGGCACCGCCTCCATCATGGACGCGCCGGGCGTGGGCGGCCTGGGTGGCACCTATGGCGGTTCGCCTCTCGGCTGCGCCGCCGCCAACGCGGTGCTCGACGTGATCGAGGAGGAGAATCTCTGCCAGCGCGCCGATGAGCTGGGCGAGCTGCTCGTCCGCCGCATCAAGGAGCTGCAGGCCACCAACCTGCTCGCCGGCATCATCGGCGACATCCGCCAAGTCGGCGGCATGGTGGCGATGGAGCTCGTCTCCGGCGGCGATGCCAACAAGCCCGATCCGGACCTGACCCGCGCCCTGGTGGCCCGCGCGGCCGAGAAGGGCCTCGTCCTGCTCTCCTGCGGCGTGCGCGGCAACGTCATCCGCTTCCTCGCCCCGCTGACCACCTCGCCTGAGCTGCTCAACGAAGGCATGGACATGCTGGGCGAGGCGCTGCGCGAGTGCGTGGCGGAACGCACCACCGCATGAAGGAGGACTTCCGCAGGGCACTCTTCTACGGCGTGCCCTGCGGCGCCCTGGCAGTCATCATCTTCCGCGATTCGACGCTCTTCCTGCTGCATCACGTCGCGAAGGTCATGCCGCTCGCCGCCTATATCCAGGCGGCCGGGCCGCATGGCCTGCCATGGCTCGCCTGGTTCTGCCTGCTCGGCGCGGCGGGGGGATTCATCATCGCCCTCGCCCTGCGCCTCCTTCCCACGCCGGACCTCATCACCGGCGCGGTCATGGGTCTGGTCGCCGTCTACATCGTCCCGCAGCATCTTCCGCGGTCAACGCCCCCTTGGGTGCTGCCGCTGATCGGCTCGGGCTGGGGCTGGGGTACGGCCTTTCTGCTGCGCCCCCTCGCGCTGCGTGGCCGTTCCTGATCCACGCATCCTCGGCGTCGTGCTGGCCGGTGGCCTGGCACGGCGCATGGGCGGAGGGGACAAGACCCTCCTCCCCCTGCATGGCCGCTCCTTGCTGGCGCATATCCTCGGACGCCTCGCTCCCCAGGTCACGGCCCTGGCCCTGAACGCGAATGGCGATCCCGCCCGCTTCGCGGCCGTCGCGCCTGGAATTCCCGTGATCCCCGACAGCATACCGGGCCAGCCCGGCCCCCTTGCCGGCATCCTCGCCGCCATGGACCACGCCGCCTGTCTGGGCCTGCCCCGGGTCCTGACCATTCCCGGCGACACGCCACTTATCCCGCCCGACCTCGCCGTCCGCCTCCAGGCCGCCGCCAGCCCGATCGCCTGTGCCGCCTCTGCCGGGCGCTCCCACCCGCCCATCGGCCTCTGGCCCACGGAGCTGCGCGAGGACCTCCGCGCCGCCATCCAGGCAGGGGAAGGCAAGGTCAGCCGCTGGGCGGCGAAGCACGGATGCGCCGTGCTGGAATGGAAGGGCGATCCCTTCCTCAACGCCAATACGCCGGATGATCTGGCGGCCCTGGAAGCCACCGCCTGCCAGCACCCCCGCGATCAGAACAGGCCCGAATAGGGGATCACGGTCACCGCATCGCCCGGCTCGATGGCGGTCACATCCTCGGGCACCTCCACGAAGGCCTCCGTCCGCGCCAGCGAGCCGATCAGCCCGGAGCCATCGCGCGGATAACGCTGCGCCACACCATCCCGCAGCGATACCCGCAGATACTCCCGCCGCCCGGCCTTCTTCCGGTGCACGAAGCCGGATACGGCCGGAAAGCGCGGCAGCTTCTCCTCCGACGCCCCCGCCAGCCGCAACACCAGCGGCCGCGCCAGATGCAGGAAGGCCACCACCGCCGCCACCGGATTGCCCGGAAGCCCCAGCACCGGCACGCCCTGGATCACCCCAAGCGCCGCCGGCTTCCCGGGCTTCACCGCCAGCTTCCAGAAATGCAGCCGCCCCTCGGCCTCGATCGCGGCGCGCACATGGTCCTCCTCCCCTTCGGACACGCCGCCCGAGGTCAGCAGAAGGTCATGCGAGGCCGCCGCCCCGCGCAGCGCCTCCATGGTGGGCCCGGCCTGGTCCGGCAGGATGCCCAGGTCCCGCGCCTCCACCGGCAGCCCGTCCAGCAGGGCCAGCAGCGTGGGCCGGTTGCTGTCGTGCCGGCTCGCCGGGCCCAGCGCGCCTCCTGGCTCCACCAGCTCGTCCCCGGTGCTGAACACCCCCACCACCGGCCGGCGCGTCACCCGCACGCGCCCGAAACCCAGGGCCGCGGCGAGCCCGACAGCCGGCGCATCCATCCGGCGCCCGGCCGGCAAGGCCACTTCCCCGCGCGCCACATCCTCCCCGGCCTCGCGCAGATTGGCCCCGGGCGCCAGGCCGGCGGGCACCATCACAGCCCCCGCTGCCAGCCCCACATCTTCCTGCATGACGACGGCGTCCGCGCCTTCCGGCACCGGCGCCCCCGTCAGCACCCGGACTGCCCTCCCGGAAGGCAGCACCCCCGCCATCTGTCCCGCCACCACGCGGCCGGCCAGTTCCAGCCGCGTCTCCCCATCGGGGGAAAGTTCGGCAGTGCGCAGCGCGTACCCATCCACCGCGCTGTTCCGGAAAGGCGGCAGGTCCCGTGGCGCCACCAGCGGCGTGGCCAGCACCCGGCCGCGCGCCGTACGCAACGCCACCTCCTCCACGCCGCCCACGGGCACAACCCGAGAGACCACCAGCGCCGCCGCCTCCTCCACCGAGAGGAGGCCTCCGCCATGCGCGAAGCAGTCCCCGCTCAGCCCGGCCATGGCGCGGCATGCTCCAGCGCCAGCGCGCCGATCGCCGGAATGTCATCCAGCGCCGCATGGGGCAGCCCGCCCGGCGGCGGCGTATCGGCGGCCACCGCCCGGATCGCCGGGTCCTCCGGATGCATCCAGGGCTTCCCATTCGCCGCCCGGTGCACCTCGATCTTCGGGTGCGGGTCCCGCTTGAACCCTTCCACGATCACCAGATCCACCGGGTCCAGATGCGCGATCAGCGTCCCGAGCCCAGGCTCCGGTGCCCCGCGCAACTCCGTCATCAGCGCCCAGCGCAGGGAGGAGGAGACCAGCACCTGGGCCGCCCCGGCTATCCGGTGCGTGTGGCTGTCCTTCCCAGGCGTATCGACATCGAAGGCATGATGCGCGTGCTTGATGGTGGAAACCGACACACCACGTCCGTTGAGCCAGGGGATCAACGCCGACAGCAGCGTCGTCTTCCCCGCACCGCTCCAACCCGCCAGCCCGATCACCCGCATCCGGCGTTTACCTCCGCCCAGACCCGCCGCGCAGCGCGCCACTCACCCGTCGTCATGCAGGGGAAGTAGCCCCGCCACCGCAGGGACACCAGACGCGCCGCCGGAATCGAGGCCACCCTCGCGGCCAAGGGGTGTCTTGCCCCGGCCGCCGCCCCGGTCCCTACTGCGCGCCACAGCAGGGGAACCTCCCATGACCGAGAAGAACCTCCAGATCCTCCTCCGCGCCCGGCCGGAGGGCATAGTCGGCGTCGATCACTTCGAGGCCGTTGAAACCCCGCCTCCCGCCCCACGCCCGGGCGAGGCCCTGCTCCGCAACCGCTATCTCTCGCTCGACCCCTATATGCGCGGCCGCATGAACGCGCGGAAATCCTATGCGGCCCCGGTCGAGATCGGCGCCCCCATGGTTGGCCAGACCGTCGCCCAGGTCGTCGATGACCCCACCGGCACCTTCCAGCCCGGCGACTGGGTCCTCGGCGGCTATGGCTGGCAGCGCTTCTCCGTCGTGCCCGTCGTCGCCCTGCGCAAGCTGGACCCGAAGGAGGCCCCCCTCACCACCGCCCTCGGCGTCCTCGGCATGCCCGGCACCACGGCATGGGTCGGGGTCACCGAGATGTCCCCGCCCCGCCCGGGCGAGACCTATGTCGTCACCGCCGCCTCGGGCGCCGTCGGCGCCGTCGCGGGCCAGATCGCGAAGCGCATGGGCGCGCGCGTCGTCGGCATCGCCGGAGGCCCGGCGAAATGCGCCTATGTGATGGAGGAACTCGGCTTCGACGCCTGCGTGGACCATCGCAGCCCGGATTTCGCCGAATGGCTCGCCGCCACCTGCCCGGACGGCATCGACGGCTATTTCGAGAATGTCGGCGGCACCATCCAGAAGATTGCCTGGCCCCTGATGAACGACTTCGCCCGCCTGGCCTTCTGCGGCGCCATCGCCGAGTACCAGGATGACCAGCCCGCCCCCGGCCCCAATCTCGGCCAGATCAACCGCAAGCGCCTGTCGCTCCGCGGCTTCATCGTCAGCGACCATCCCCGCGCCTTCGCCGAATGGCGCCGCATCGGCGGCACCTGGCTGAAGCAGGGCGGACTTAGGTACCGGGAGGACATCGTGCAGGGGCTGGAACACGCTCCCAAGGCCTTCATGGGCCTGCTGGACGGAAAGAACTTCGGAAAGCTCATCATCGAGGTGACCTGAACGATCCGGGGGCGTAGAGAGCGCGCCCATGAAGAACGACCCCATCGCGCTCGATCGCCTTTCCGCCGCGGTCGAGGCGAAAGCCCCGGCTTACACAGACCTGTCCGACCGCATCTGGGCCACGCCCGAGCTTCGCTTCGCCGAGCACCGCTCCGTGGAGGCCCAGATCGCCCAGTTGGAAGCCGAGGGCTTCCGCATCACCCGCAATGTCGCGGGCATCCCCACCGCCTTCATCGCGGAGGCTGGCGAGGACGGCCCGCTGATCGGCTTCCTGGGTGAGTTCGACGCCCTGGCCGGCCTCTCACAGGAAGCCGGAATCGCCGAGCAGAAGCCTCTGGAAGCTGGCGCCAACGGGCATGGCTGCGGCCACAACCTGCTTGGCGCCGGCGCCATGCTGGCCGCCGTCGCCGCCCGCGACGCGCTGCGCGAGGCCGGGATGAAGGGGCGCGTCCGTTACTACGGCTGCCCCGGTGAGGAAGGCGGCTCCGGTAAGACCTTCATGGCCCGCGAAGGCGCCTTCGACGACCTGGACGCCGCCATCTCCTGGCATCCCGGCGCCTTCAACGGTGTCATGTCCATCCGAAACCTGGCGAACTACCAGGTCTATTTCCGCTTCAAGGGCAAGGCCGCCCATGCCGCCGGCTCGCCGCATCTCGGCCGCTCCGCGCTGGATGCCGTGGAGCTGATGAATGTCGGCGTGAACTACCTGCGCGAGCACATGCCGCAGGAAGCCCGCGTGCATTACGCCATCACCAATTCCGGCGGCGTCTCGCCCAATGTGGTGCAGGCGAATGCCGAGGTCCTCTACCTTATCCGCGCGCCCAGGGTGGCAGAGGCCCGCGCCCTGTTCGAGCGCGTGAAGGCCTGTGCCGAGGGCGCCGCGATCATGACCGGCACGAGCTGGTCCTTCGAGATCGACAAGGCCTGCTCCGAAACGCTGCAGAACCAGATCCTCGACATGGTCCTGCACAACAACTTCCAGTCCATCGGCGCAGCGGAGCATGACGAAGCCGACCAGCGCTTCGCAGCCGAGATCCGGCGCTCCCTGAGCGAGGAGGACATCGCCTCCGAGGTCGCGGCCTTCGGCGCCGCCCCCGAGATGGCGCATGTCGCCCTGCATGAGGAGGTGCTGCCCTTCGACGGCAACCCGATCATCCAGGCCGGCTCCACCGATGTCGGCGACGTCTCGCAGATCGTCCCCACGGTCCAGGCCTGGGGCGCCTGCTGGGCTGTTGGCACGCCCTTCCACACATGGCAGGCCGTGGCGCAGGGCCAGTCCCCGCATGCGCATAAGGGCATGGTCCAGACCGCCAAGGTCATGGCCGCGACGGCACTGGACGCTTTCCGTGACCCCGAGCTTCTCGCCCGCGCCAAGGCCGAGCTGGCGAAGCGCCGCGGCGGCAAGCCCTATGCGTGCCCTATTCCGGGCGATGTCCTGGCGCCGCCACTGCGGAACACAGCCGGGCGCTAGAGCAGATCCCGTTCCGGTGGGATCACCGGAACGGGTGAAGATGTTCTACAAACAACAGCCTGGAGCGGTTGGAGTGAGCCAGCGCGAACGGAAACCGCTCTAGCATCGCGCGGATGGCCCCGAGGAGGCTTTGCCTCCCCCAAGCCGCTCATCGGAATAGGGTCTGGGAAGCCGCCAAGTTAAGGGCCGCCAAGTTAAGGATTGGGCGGGCCCGCCCCAGGTAGCGCCGCCGCCGGCCCCTCGGCCGCGCGCGCGCTCAGATCTGTCTCGCGCAGCATCTTCTGCAGCATCTCGTCGCCGATGTGATTCTCCGCACGGAGTTGCAGCAACGCACACCGCACGGCGTCATACCCGTCCTGCGCGTCCTCCTTCCCCTCCGCGGCCCGCGACGCGACCGCGCCCGCAAGCTCCTCCTCCCGCTTCTCCTCCTCCTCATTGCCGAGTGACGCCGCCTGCACCGCGCTGCGCAGCGTCAGACCCTGCACCACCACCGCCGCGAGGATCAGGAAGGCCGCCACCACCAGCGTCAGCCCGCGATCCTCCATTCCCTCCGGGGCCGAAAGCGCGATGACGATCCCCAGGATGGAGGGGGTGCAGGCCCAGGCCATCACCGCTGCCGCCGTCAGCCGCGTGATCTCCCGCCCCACCCCAACCTCCTTGTCGCGCAGCGCCTCCGCCGGCGCCGGCATACAGGCCGCCAGGTAGGAGAAGGCGAACTGCAGCCCGAGGATCAGCAGCACCAGCGCCGCCGCCGTCCCCGCCGTCTGCCAGAGCGGCCAGGATTCGAGCGCCCGCAGCGCATGCGGCAGCGCCCGCCCCGCCAGTACGAACAGCACGGCCGAAAGCAGCAGGCTCACCTCCTCCCAGAAGGCCGTGGCGGAAATCCGCGCCTCGGGAGAGGTCCGCGTCGCCCCCGTCTCCCGGTCGACATCGCTGGATGAGACGGTGAGCGCCGCGGCGATGATCGTGGCTGAAAGCGAGAACCCCAGCCATTGCGCCGCCAGCGCGCAGAGGAAGGGCAGCGCGAGGGCAACGGCGATCTCGACTGGCGCGGGCCCGACGCGGCCACGCAGCCAGACCGACCCCCGCCCCAGTGCCCAACCGGCCGCCGCCGCCGCCAGGAGCGCCCAGGTGAAGCGCCCCACGGCGCCGAGCGGCGTCGGCGCCCCCTCATCCACCGCATGAAGCACCAGCCCCAGCACGCCAAGCGCCAGGATCCGCGCCACCATCTCCCGCACCTTCAGCGCATCCGCGATGGCGCGCGGCACCTGCGGCCGGCCCTCCGCCTCATGGAAGATGCGCGTGTCGAAGAGCGCGCCGATGATCCCCAGCAGCAGGGCTGGCGGCCAGCCAAGGCCCGGCAGCAGCCAGCGCGCTGCGACGGCAATCAGCGGGATCGTCACCGCCGTCAGCCCGATTCCGATGGCTACGCCCGGCCCGAGGGTGAAGCGCCACAGATGCACCGAAACCCGGATCGATGCCGCGAAGATTACCGGGGGCAGAAACAGGGTGATCAGCACCTGCGGATCCACCGGCCCATCCGGCAGCCCCGGCAGGAAGGCTGTGCCGGTTCCCACGGCCACCAGCACCAGGGAGGTCGGCAGCCGCACCAGCCCGGCCAGCGCCAGCAGTGGACCGATCGCCGCCAGAAGCAGCGCCACGAATTGCAGCGTGCTCACGTGTCGCAGACCCGCCGACTGCCTTCCGCCGCGCTTCCGATTCCTCGCATGGGCCGGTGCTCCAGCCGCGGCGCCGCCGCATCGAAGGGAGCTGGTATAACGCGCGGGGCAGCGCGGGATGCGCCCCCGCTCAGGCGGGCTCAGGGCGCGGCCTCCGCCCCCTCCTCACCCCGCGCTTATGTGCCGTTCACCGCGTCGCGTATTACCACGCCGCCGAGTTCACCACCCCGTTCCAGGGGCATCGCGAATACCCCCCGCCAAAACGTTCCGCCTGTAACCATACCTCCCCCTCGCGACAGGCGGCGGGCGATGTGCGAGGATTGCGCCATGCGCCAGTTGCTGCTGTTGCGTCACGCCAAGTCCGCCTGGGACGATCCAGCCCTGTCGGACCACGCCCGCCCGCTCAATGCCCGTGGCCGCAGGGCGGCCGCCGCCATGGCAGCCGCCATGCGCGGCCTCGGCATGCGGCCGGAACTGGTCCTGGTCTCCTCCTCGCGCCGCACCCTGCAAACCCTGGAGGGCCTCGGCACGCTGGATGGGCAGTGGCGCGTCGAGCCGATGGACGATCTCTATCTCGCCCCCTGGAGCCGGCTGCTGGAAACACTGCGGGAGGTACCGGAGACGGTGCGCAGCGTCCTGCTCATCGCCCACAACCCGGGGTTGCATGACCTCGCCCTCAACCTGGCCAGCCAGGACACCAGCGCGCCGGGCCAGGCCCTGGCCGAGGCCTATCCGACCGCCGCGCTCGCCGAGTTCGCGCTCGATCAGCCCTGGGCCTCCCTTTCCGCCGGGAATGCCCGTCTTATACGGTTTCTGCTGCCGCGCGACCTGCCGGAAATGGCTGCCTGAAACCCTGTCCACGCTCTGAAACGTTGTCCTGGGATTAGCGGCGCTCCCCGCTTGTGCGAGGGCGTCGGCGCTTGCTAGGCAGGTTGTAGTGCTCCCACGTCGCCGCATCTTCCGCCCCGCCTCCTCCCCCCGCGCCTGGCGCGGGCCCTTGCTGTTGCTCGGCCTTGCGGCGGGGGCCGCGACCCTGATCGACTTTGGCAATCCCACCCAGCTTTTCGGCAATTCCCCGCTCGAACAGGGCTGGGCCGCCATCCCGGCCGAGGTGCGGGTGGTGGATGGCGATACGCTGCGCCTCTCGGACCGCGTCGTGCGACTCCGGGGCCTTGAGGCTCCGGCGCGCGGCGAGACCTGCCGCGATGCTGCGGGGCGCGAGTTCGACTGCGGCGCCGGCTCCGCCGAAGTGCTCTCCCGCATCGTTGCGGGCCGCGGCGTGCAATGCCGGGTCCAGGGCCGGGACCGCTTCGGCCGTGGCCTTGGCCGCTGCGAGGCCGGCGCCACCGAGCTGAACGCCGCGCTCGTCTCCGCTGGCTGGGCGCTGAGCGAGGACAGCAGCCTTGCCCCGCTCGAGGCCGATGCCCGTTCCGCCGGTCGTGGACTCTGGGCCGCCGGAGCCCGCCCGCCGGAAGCCTGGCACGGCCGCTGAGGCCGGCATTCCGGAGCCTGCACCGGCTATCCCGCCCCTTGTTCCGCTACGTGGATGGACAAGCCCGTAGTCTGGCCTATCTTGCGGCGCACCATTCCCCTGGGTTCCTGTGAGGGGCAGGCCACAGCAAGGCTCCCCACATCGCCCCCTTCGGAATAATGTGTCCACCAATACGGCCGGGCCCTACCGGCCGCGAGGATCAACGCATGAGCGACGCCACCACCGGCTCCGTCACCCTCACCCTCGACGGCACGAACAGGTCGAGCCGCGCTCCCCTGGTGCAGGCGAGCGTCGGACCGGCGGTGGCGGACATCCGAAAGCTCTATGCCGATCTCGGCATCTTCACCTTCGATCCGGGCTTCGGCATGACCGCGGCCTGCGAGAGCAAGATCACCTATATCGATGGCGACCAGGGCATCCTGCTCTATCGCGGCTACCCGATCGAGCAGCTCGCCGAGAACTCCGACTTCACCGAGGTCTCCTACCTACTGCTGAACGGGGAGCTGCCGAACAAGAAGCAGCTCGCCCAGTTCACCCATGACGTCACCATGCACACCATGGTGCATGAGCAGATCCGGCGCTTCTTCGACGGCTTCCGCCGCGACGCGCATCCGATGGCGATCCTCTGCGGCGTGGTCGGCGCCCTTTCCGCCTTCTACCACGACGCGCTGGACATCAATGATCCGCGCCAGCGCGAGATCTCGGCCTTCCGCCTGATCGCCAAGGTCCCGACCATCGCGGCGATGGCCTACAAGTACTCGATCGGCCAGCCCTTCGTGTATCCGCGCAACGACCTGAACTACGCGGAAAACTTCCTCTACATGCTCAACGCCGTCCCGGCGGAGGAATACAAGGTTAACCCGATCCTCGCCCGCGCGATGGACCGGATCCTGGTCCTGCACGCGGATCACGAGCAGAACGCCTCCACCTCCACCGTGCGCCTCGCCGGCTCCACCGGCGCGAACCCCTATGCCTGCATCGCGGCCGGCATCGCGGCGCTCTGGGGCCCCGCCCATGGCGGCGCCAACGAGGCGGTGCTGAAGATGCTTGAGGAGATCGGCTCTCCGGAGAACATCCCGGCCTTCATCGAGAAGGTGAAGGACAAGAACTCCAACGTGAAGCTCATGGGCTTCGGCCACCGGGTCTACAAGAACTTCGACCCGCGCGCGAAGATCATGAAGGAGACCTGCCACGAGGTCCTCGCCGAACTTGGCATCAAGGACGAGCCGCTGCTCGACATGGCGATGGAGATGGAGCGCATCGCGCTGCACGACGAGTATTTCGTCTCGCGCAAGCTCTACCCGAACGTCGATTTCTATTCGGGCATCATCCTGAAGGCGATGGGCATCCCGACGAGCATGTTCACCGTGCTCTTCGCGGTCGCCCGCACCGTCGGCTGGGTCAGCCAGTGGAAGGAGATGATCGAGGATCCGGCGCAGCGCATCGGCCGCCCGCGTCAGGTTTATACGGGCGCCACCACGCGCGACTACACGTCGCTCGACACCCGCGGCTGAGCCCAGGCGGCGCCAATGGGCGCCGCCCCACCGCTCAGGCCTTCAAGAAGAGCCCGTCTCTGCAAGGAGGCGGGCTCTTGCCATCCGAACCGATCCGGTTCTGAGCAGCCAAGGGCGGCACAGGCCGCCCTCCGCCTCACGGCACCTCGCGGCCCAGCAGCCCAAAGATGCGCTTCAGATGAATATCGGCCGCATCAGCCAGAAGATCGCGGTCCATCCGCATCTCGTCATCGAAGGCCAGCACGGCCAGCGCCCGGTCCGCCGCCACCGTTCCCAGCAGCGACATCGCGCCGGCCTGGTCGAAGATCCCCTCGGCATAGATCAGCCGCCGGTCCACCGCCGCCTCGCCCATGGCGTGACGGAAATAGCTGAATTGCAGGTTTCCTGCGCGCGGCATGCGTGGCCCGAGCACGAAGACCCTCGCCCGCTCCCATTCCCCCTCGCCCAGCGTCGCGCGCCAAGCGGTAATTCCCGCATGCAGCGCGTCGATCTGCGCCCGCGCCGCCGACCCCGCATGGGCCAGCATCAGCGGCGTCATCTCGCGCGTGACCACCATGAGCCTCTCGCGGGTGAATCTGCGGCTGGCCAGCACTTCGTCGATGAAGGCCAGTGTGCGTTCGATCAGCACGCGGCTACGCGCCAGGTCATCGCCCGAAAGCCCGAACGCCTCCAGTTGCGGCAACACCTCGACGCCCGCGGCGCGCAACGCCTCCAGATGCGGACGCCACAGCGCCTCCGTTTCCTCCACCCGGTCCGCCATCGGGTTCAGCAGCCCGGCCACCCCCAGCACGAGATGCGAAACCGACTTCAGCGATGTGTAGAGTGGCGGCGTGTAGTCGAAACGTGTCTCCGTCCCGTCCCGCAGGATCGTGACGTCACGCCCCACGATGACCACTGGCGAGATATGTGAGACGACTTCCTGCCGCCCGGCCGCATAGGCGGCGCGCCCGGTGTCGTTGAGCCGCTGGAACACATCCGGCTCGGCGAATCCGCGAGCCCCATCGGCCGTCACCAGGAGCAGCAGCAGCGCCCCGGCCCATTGCGTCACGCCAAGCCGCATCCTTCCCCGCCTCCTTCTCCCGAATCCGTGAGCAGCATAGCCGCGCCGGAGGAGAAGGAGGCAATGCAGCGCCTATTGCGTGTTTCCCAATGCCGCCGGCGGCGGGGAACGCTTCTCCGCCCCGCCATCCGCCACCACCGCTTCGGGCAGCGGGGCGCGCTCCGCATCGCTCCGCCCTTCCTCGCGCGCTTCGCTATCGGGCAGGCTCCGGTTAGGCCGCTGCAGCACCACCGATTGCGCCGGCAGGGCGATCGAGATCCCCAACTCCTCGAAGCGCTGCTTGATGCGCCGGTTGAACTCGCGCTGCACGCCCCAGCGCCCGGTATCCTTGCAGGGTATCTGCCCCAGCACGGTGAAGGTGGCGCCATCCACCTTGTCCACGCCCCAGAGCGCGAAATCGTCCAGAATCTCTCCCTTGAAGGCCGGGTCCTCCCGCATCCCGGCACCGATCTCCTTCAGCACGGCACCCACCCGATCCGGATCCTCCGAGAAGGCCACGGTCACGGAAACGGCCGCATTGCCGATTCCCTTATTGGTGTTGGTCACGGTGGTGACGGAGCTGAACGGGATGACATGGACGGAACCATCGCCCGCGCGCAGCCGTATCGTGCGGATGGAAAGATTCTCCACCTTCCCCGACAGGCCGGAAACCGTCACCCAGTCCCCCACCTGCATCGTGTTCTCCAGCAGCAGGAAGATGCCGGTGATCACATCCTGCACCAGCTTCTGCGAACCGAAACCGACCGCGACGCCCAGGATCCCCGCGCCCGCCAGCAACGGCGCGATGTTCACCCCCAGCTGCGACAGCGCCGTGAAGCCGACGATGAGCGTGATCACCACCAGCAATGTGGAATGCAGCAGCGGCAGCAGCGTGCGCAGCCGCGCAGCCCGCGCGTATTCGCCCAGCGCCGACATGCCGGCGATCTTGCGGTCGATCCAGGCATTCACGCCTTCCCAGATCACCACGGCCAGGACGCCCGCGATCAGCAGCACCAGCGCCGAACTCGCGAGGCGCTGCCCCAGCCTGCCGTCGCGGAAGGACTCGGTCACGTCCAGGCCCCAGACCTGCAGAAGGGCCAGTGCGGTCACGACGCCCACCGCCCCCGAGATGCCCCGGCGCAACACGGGCACGTAGCGATTCGCCCGCCCCTCCAGGAAGGGAAGCCGCTGCGCCGTTTCCGCCTTGATCTTGAACAGCCGGTCGAGCGCGCCAAGCAGCGCCACCGCGACCAGCCGCGCCACCACCAGCACCACGGCGGTGGCGCCCACATAGCGCAGCAGCAGCCCGTAGCCGTTCCGGATCTCCAGCGCCCAGACGAACCACAGCGCCACCAGCAGGAAGATCGCGACGATGTGCCAGATCCGCGCCAGCCAGTGCCGCACCATGGCGAAGGCGCCGGTGGCATCCGCCGGTGCGTCGATCATCTCCGCCACGCCGCGGCGGCATTGCAGCACCACGACGATGAGCAGCAGATGGTTCAGCAGGATGACGAGCTTCGCCGCCGAGGCATAGGCCGCCGGATAGAGCCCCAGCAGCAGCGCGATCTGCAGCGCCGCCATGCCGTAGATGGCAACGCCGCTGATGCGCCCCAGCCAGACCTCCGCATAGGCAGCCGTTTCATCCGACATGCGCAGCAGGCGCAGCGGTCGCGAACCGGGCGAGAAGACCACGCAGCCCACCGCCATGATGATATGCTGCAGGACGAAGGCATTCACCGCCGCCAGGATGATCAGCGGCACAATGCCCCCATCCCCCAGCGGCGTTGCCAGCAGCAGGTTTCCCACCAGCGCGAAGGCCCCGATCGGAAGCAGGTCCAGCACCAGCCGCACCGCCGCGAAAGGCGCGCGCTGCATCAGGCGCAGCTCCGCGCGGCTGGCGATCTCGGGCCCGGTCTTCGCGCCCGTGGCGCGTTCCACACGCCGCTGCACAGCCTTGTCCAGCGCGCGCCGCTCCAGCACGGCCAGGGGCCGGCGCACTCCGCGACGGACCAGCCAGCCCGCCATCCAGGCACAGGCCAGCACCACGGCAAGGCGCCAGGCGACATCCAGTATGGCGGACTGGGCAAAGGGGTTGCTCGCCGTCCGCACGATCCAGTTCCAGACCAGCGGCACGCTGGAGATCGTGCCCCCCGCCGCCGCCAGATGACCGGACAGCGACGAAACCCAGCCGGACAGCGCCGCGATGATCTCCGCCAGGAGACTGTCCGAGGTGAGCGAAACCGCCTCCGCCGCATCGGCTCCAGGCGCCGCGGCGGGCTCGGCCTGCCGTGGAGCGGTCGGCGCCGCCCCCGCGGCGGCCCTCAGCACATCGATCACCTGCTGGCGCTGCGCCCCATCCTCCAGCACCTCAAGCGCCCGCCGGGCCTGCTCCGGCGTCAGGGACTGTGCAGGCGCCGCGTCAGCGGGGACGACCTGCTGCGCCCGCGCCGTGCCGCCGGCAAGCGGCACCAACAGGAGAAATGCCAGGAACAACACCCGCACCTCAGAAGTACCTGGCCAATGCCAGAACGAATCCCTGGTGCGGTTGAATGCCTGCATGCGTTCAGAAGCCCCTGCTCACCCCCCACGGCCCCTCGGTCGGGGATGCGGGAAACCGCTCCGCCGGAGGACATGCACGAACGCCATGGATGGAAGCCCGGAAGGGTCCGGCTCATGGCCGATCGGCCGCCCTTCCGGCACGACACGGCCTCCCATCACACCCAAGGGGCGCGCGGAGGTACCTGTTCCCCGCAATAGCGACCGGAGCCGGGATCGGTTGCACTGCAGCAGCCACCAATCCGCCCCCTGGGCCGGATCAGAACTCCGGCAGCACCTGCGAAAGCCGCCCGCCGAGCCGCACGGCCCCGATCTGCCGCGCCAGCCCGGTGGCGTCATCCGTCTTCACCAGCACGCCGCAGAGCGTCGCCTCGCCCTCGGCCGGCGCAAGCCGCTCCGCCGGCACCTTCCGCCAGAAGCGGATCGAGGCACCGGCCTTCTGCATGCCGATCACGCTGTCATAGTCGCCGCACATGCCGGCATCGGTGACATAGGCGGTGCCGCCCTCCAGCACCTGATGGTCGGCGGTGGGCACATGCGTGTGCGTCCCCGCCACCAGGCTCACCATGCCGTCGAAAGAATGGCCGAAGCCCAGCTTCTCGCTCGTCGCCTCGGCGTGGATGTCCACCACCACCGCCTGCACGCTGCCATTCGCGCCCATGCTATGCCGCGCCAGCTCGGCCTGGGCCGCGCGGAAGGGATCGTCCAGCGGCTCCATGAACAGCCGCCCCATCACCTGCATCACCAGCGCCCGGCGGCCACCGCGCACCTCCACGACCGTCGCCCCGCGCCCTGGTGTCCCGGGCGGGTAGTTCATCGGCCGGATCAGCCGCGGCTCGCCCTCGATATAGGGAATGATTTCCTTGCGGTCCCAGGCATGGTTGCCAAGCGTCAGCACATCCGCGCCCGCCTCCAGGAAGGCGCGCGCCATGTCCGGCGCCAGGCCGAAGCCATGGGATGCATTCTCCGCGTTCAGCACCACCAGATCGGCCGCCAGCCGCGCCCGCAGCCCCGGCAGCTCCGCCGTCACCGCGTCGCGCCCCGAGCGCCCGACCACATCACCCAGAAACAGGATTCTCAACCGAAGGACCTTCCTACCGGAACCGCATCACGCCCATCTCCGTCGCCACCGCGTCCAGCGGCGCGTCGAAGGGGCCGGAGGGCACCAACTCCATCTCCTGGCAGGCAAGAGCCACGCCAAGCGTCCGCACGCCAGGCAGGGATGCCAGCGTGCGGTCATAATAGCCGCCTCCATAGCCCAGCCGCCGCCCCGCCCGATCGAAGGCCAGCAACGGCACGATCAACCAGCCCGGCACGGCGCGCGGCGCGTCCTCCGGCGGCTGCAGCGTGCAGAAGGGCCCCTTGGCCATGGCGTCCCCGAAGGCAAAGGCGCGGAAATCCAGTGGCATCCCGCGCTTCGGAGTGCGCGGCAGGCAAAGCGGGTGTCCCCGCGCCGCCAGCGCCCGCATCAGCGGCCGTACATCGATTTCATGCCCCATGGGCCAGAAGCCGGCCACCACCGCGCCGGGCGGCGGGGGCGCATCGCGCAGCACATGGGCGCAGAGCGCCGCGCCCGAGCCCTCGTGCCGGGCCGAGGCACGCCGCGCCATTGCCTCCTCGCGCGCCACGACCTTCGCGGCCCGCAAGCGGGCATCGTCCCCGGGCGGGGACCTGCTGGAAGAAGGGGGTAAGTGCGGAGCCGCCATGACCGCTGGCGTTCGTCCTCCCAAGGCCTGCTAACGCAGGTGGGCGCCAGATACCCGGACCAAGATCCGGACAGAGCCAGCTCCCGGAGGATGCTTATTGGCCCTGGGGATGAATTGCCTGGCGCGAAAGGCAGCCCCGCCGACCTTATCTAGGCCACCGCCCCGCCCCGCGCCAGGGTCCGGGAACGCTTTCGTCAGGCCTTTCCCAAATCGGCCGCGATACCTTCGATCCGCTCCGCCACCCGCGCCAGCCGCTCGGCGATCTGCGGGTCCACGGGAGGAGCCGGGGGCAGCATTCCGGCCCGGGCCTGCGCCACCTCCACCTTCAGGTCGTGCACCTCATCGGCGAGCAGGAGTGCCGCGAGCAGCAGCAGGCGCTGCTCGCCATAGGCCCCGCCCATGGTCTTCACGGACGAGACCCGACGGTCCACCTCCGCCGCCAGGGCGATCAGATGCGCCTCCTGCCCGTCCTCGCAGGAGACCGGATGGCTGTAGCCGCCGACGCGAACCGTAACCTGTCCCAAAGCTCAGCCCTCCCCAGAGCGGCGCGGGGCGTCAGCCGCCTCCTCGCCCTCATCCGGCAGCTCCTCGTCCGCCTCGGCGCCCTCGCCCGCCTCGGGCAGGGCCGCCCGCAACCGGGCGATGGTCGCCTCCAGCCGGGCGGACAGCGCCGCCACCTCCTCCGCCGGCACCCCGGCCCCGGCCGGCGCCGCGCGCCTCTCCGCGACCTGGGCAGCGGCCTGAGCCAGCTGCTCCACGGCCGCTTCCAGCCGCGCGGCCGCCTCTGCCAGGCTGTAAGACGACATGCCGCCCCCAATTCCATCCGCCGCTCAGGCGGCGCAACCTCATCCAGTCCCCGCATTGCTGCGGGATCACAGCTCACAAGCCTGGGGGCTTTAGGCACCCGCCCGCAAGAGGGTCAACCATGACCGGCACTCCAGCCGCCCTTGATGCCATGCCAGCCGCCCGCTTCCGCTCGGCCGCGGAAGCCGCCACCGCCCTCTCCCTCGCCGGTCCCGCGGGCGTCCTCCTCCTCTCCGCACCCGCCGCCGCGGCCTGGCCCGGTGCCGCCGCAACGGCCGCCATGCTGGCCCGCGCCGCCACGGCCCATCCTGGCGCCCCGTACCGGGCCGCGCTGGACTGCGGCACCGCCCCTGGCCTGGCGCTGGATGCCCTCCGCCAGGGCTGGCGCCTCCTCATCCTGGATGGCGCGCACCCTTCCTTCCCGCAGGTGGAGGCGGCGGCCCGCGAGGCCGGCGCCACCCTCCTCCCCGCCGCCCCCGAAGCGCTGGACCTCACGCGCCTGGACCTGCGTAAGCCCGGCGGCCGCGCCCTCCTCGCTCGCCACTTGGCCGACCTCCCGAAAACGGCACCAAACACGCTCCGAATCGGCGCTGAATGACGAGGTGCCGCCCGTGACAGAAGCACCGCCCTCCGCTAACTCCGCCCTATCTTTCCACCACTCAGAGGGGGATTTCGCCCATGCAGCTGACGCCGAAGGTCAAGGAGATCCTCTCCTGGTACGAGAGCGACAATCCCGGCACCAAGGGTAACCTCGCCCGTATCCTCATGCAGGGTAAGCTCGGCGGCACCGGCCGCATGGTCATCCTGCCGGTGGACCAGGGCTTCGAGCATGGCCCGGCCCGCTCCTTCGCCCCGAACCCCGCCGGCTATGACCCGCGCTACATGTTCGAGCTGGCTCTGGAGGCCGGGCTGAACGCCTATGCCGCCCCGCTGGGCATGATCGAGGCCGCCGCCTCCACCTATGCCGGCACCATCCCGACCATCCTGAAGGTGAACAGCTCCAACAGCCTGTCCACCACCAAGGACCAGGCCGTGACGGCGACGGTGCAGGACGCGCTGCGCCTCGGCTGCTCGGCGATCGGCTTCACCATCTACCCGAGCTCCGAATACCAGTTCGAGATGATGGAGGAGCTGCGCGAGCTCGCCGCCGAGGCGAAGGCCTGCGGCCTCGCCGTGGTGGTGTGGAGCTATCCGCGCGGCCCGATGCTGGACAAGACCGGCGAGACGGCGCTCGACATCTGCGCCTATGCCGCGCACGTCGCCGCGCTGATGGGCGCGCACATCATCAAGGTGAAGCCGCCGACCGCGGCGATCTCCCTCGATGCCGCCAAGAAGACCTATGAGAAGTTCCCGATCGCCGACGAAGCGGCCGCCCGCATCAAGCATGTGGTCGATTCCTGCTTCGGCGGCCGCCGCCTGGTGATCTTCTCCGGCGGCGAGGCCAAGGGCACGGAGGCGATCCTTGACGAGGTCCGCGCCATCCATGCCGGCGGCGGCAACGGCTCCATCATGGGCCGCAACGCGTTCCAGCGCCCGAAGGCCGAGGCGCTGAAGCTGCTTTCCGATATCATCGACGTCTACAAGGCCTGACCTGATGCGGACCGCCGCGGGGCGTATCGTCCCGCGGCGTGAAGCCGCGCTTCCGGATGCAGGGCGGGCCATCGCGGCCGGCCCTGCATCATTTCCTTCCGGGGACGACACCGCGTGCCTGACCAGATCGACCCCGGCGCCTGCCGCCTCTATCTCATCACCCCGCCCCGCATCGATCCGGGTACCTTCCCGGATGTGCTGGCCCGTACCCTCGATGCCGGCGACGTCGCCTGCCTCCAGCTCCGGCTGAAGGACGCCTCGCGGGACGAGGTGAAACGCGCCATCGATGCGCTACGTCCCGTCGCCCAATCGCGCAACGTGGCCTTCCTGCTGAACGACGACGCCGAACTGGCCGCCCAGACCGGCTGTGACGGCGCGCATCTCGGCCAGGAGGACGGCGACCACGAGAAGGCCCGCGCGCTCCTGAAGGATGCCACCCTCGGCATCACCTGCCATGCCAGCCGCCACCTCGCGATGCAGGCGGGCGAGATGGGTGCGGATTACGTTGCTTTCGGCGCCTTCTTTCCCACCACGACGAAGGACGCGCAGCACCGCGCGGAGCCGGAAATCCTGGAGTGGTGGACCTCGCTCTTCGAAATTCCCAGCGTCGCCATCGGCGGCATCACGGCGGAGAACTGTGCCCCGCTGGTCCGTGCGGGCGCGGATTTCCTCGCCGTGGTCGGCGCCGTCTGGAACCATCCGGATGGCCCCGAAGCGGGGCTGCGCGCCATGAACGCCGCCATCGCCAACGCCTCGGCGGGGTGACGACGAAAAGGCCGCGCCCTTAAGGAACGCGGCCCCGGTTCACCAGGAAAGCACGGCTTAGCGCTTCGGCTCGCCTTCCATCCTCTCGCGCAGCCGCTGCACCTCGCGCTCGGCCGATTCCGGCACCGCTTGCGGGTCCGGCGCCGACGCACCTGGCGCACCCTCCAGCACCATTCCGCCGCCCATGAAGGCGCGGTTCGCCTCGGCTGTGGAGGGCCCGCGATCCACCGGCGCCCCGGGCGACCGCCCGGTCCGGCTCATCGACCCCTCATGCTGCTTCAGCTCGCCGCCCACAGGGTCCTGGCTCGCCATGGCAGGCAGGGCCGAAATCGTGATGGCGGCCGCGGCAAGGGCAATCACCCGCATGTCGCACCTCCTTGTCGTTGCCGAACTCGAACGCATCGTGCTCCACCCGGTTGCGGCTCCGCGCCTCCCCGCCATCTCAGCACCATGGACGAGTTGACCTTCCTCACCGCCCTCCACCGCCCGGGCACCCTGATCGACATTGGCGCGCATGAGGGCCTGCTGACCCTCCCTCTCGCCGCCCTGCCCGGCGCGCGGGTGATCGCATTCGAACCCCTCGCCACCGCCCGCGCCGCCCTTGCGCGCGCCACCGCCAGCATCCCCAACATCGAGATTCGCCCGGAAGCACTCGGCGATGCCGAAGGCGAGGCCACCCTCTCCATCCCGCTCCTCGACGATGCCCCGCAATGGCAATGGGCCAGCACGGCCAAGACCTACGCCGCCCATGAATCGGCGCGTGTCGCCATCCGCCAGGAGACGGTCAGCGCCATCACACTGGACAGCCTCGCCATCACGGATTGCACCGCCATCAAGCTCGATGCCGAGGGGGCGGAATACGCCATCCTGCGCGGCGCCCGCGCCACCCTTGCCCGCTGCCGCCCCCTGCTCACCCTGGAGCTGGAGGAACGCCACGCCGAGGGCTGCACCTGGGCCGTCCCCGCTTTCCTGGACGCGCTCGGCTACGAAACCGCCTTCGTGCATGAAGGCCGCTGGCACCCCATGGCCGCGCTCCATCGCCCGACCATGCAGCGCGCCAGCCCGGACCCTTCGGTCTTCGAGGCCTCGGACCCCTATGTCTTCAACTTCTACGCATGGCCTCTCGAACGCGCCGCCGAGGCGCGCGCACTTCTGCCCGCCTGACGGCGCCCGTTACACCCAGCAGCGCGCCTCCCAGCAGCACCGCGCCCAGCAAGGCCGTGCCCATCGCCACCGCGCTCACGACGGCTGCCCCGGCACCTGGCCAGAGGCGGCGATCCGGCTCGCCTCCGCCGCCTGCTGGTCCAGCGACTGCCGCAGCCCGGCCGCCAGCCCCAGCCGATGCGCCAGCGCGTCCAGATAAGCCCGCTCCGCCGCCGTGTCCGGCTCCGCCACCAGGCGCGAGACCATGTAGATCTCGGCCTTCTGCGCCTCGGTCCGCGCCATGGCCGCCACGGCCGAAGGATCGGCCGGCGCATCCAGCGCCTGGAAGACGAAGCCCTTCGCCTCGGCATCCAGTTCCAGCCGCTCCACCTCCTCGAAGACGCGCCCCCGCTCGGCGCCATCCATGTGGCCGTCCGCCTTGGCCGCCGAGATCATGGCCTTCACCAGTGACAGGCCGAAGGGCTGGCCATCCGCCGCCGGTACGTCATCCCGTGCGAAATCCTCCGCCGGCGGCAGCGCAAGGGCGCCAGCCCCCGCAGGCTGGGCCGGCGCCGGGCCAGACCACGGCCCCGAAGCCGGGGTTGAGGCCGGCACCGAGCCGCCCCCGAAACCCGCCTCCGGCCGCCCCTGCTGGGGCGCCGCCTGTCCCTGGCCCTGCGTTTCCTGCCATTGCTGATAGGCGCGATAGGCCAGCGTCCCCAGCACCGCGAGCCCACCCATCCGCAGCAGCCCTCCGCCGCCGCTGCGCCGGCGCCCGCCCAGCACCGACCCCAGAAGCCCGCCAGCGGCGGCCGTCCCGATGGCGCCGCCCAGGCTGCCGATCCCGCCACCTGTCTGCGCCTGGCCACCCAGGCTGCCGATCCCGCCACCCGTCCGCGCCTTGCCGCCCAGGCTGCCGATCCCGCCGCCCAACAGCCCGCCGAGCACATCCTGCAGCGAGCCTCCGCGTCCGCCACCGAGGCTGCCGATCCCGCCCTGGCGGGAATCGCTCCATTGACCCTTGCTGCCCTGCGCCCCGAGGAAGCCCTCCAGCAGCCGCTTCGTGTCGAACATGCGCGCATCTCCCGATCAGACCGGACAACGCGTCAGCGCCCACTTCGCTGCGCCCGGCTTGAAGCACCGTCAGGATACCGGGCAGAACTCCGCCCCGGCCGGGCCGGGCCAGCATGCTGCCTGTGCCTCGAAGAAGCGCAGACAGGCCCCAGCATCACGTTGCAGAGCAGCGAAGCCGCCATCTCTCCCGCCCCCCATCATGAGGGACGCGTACCGTGACCCGGAGCGCCGCCCGCGGCCGCCTGCATCCCAAAACGCTTCAGCGGGAATCATAGGGCCACCCGCCCAGCCATCTCACCCCCGCCAGCTCGGGCACGCCCGCCGCCAGCATCGCCAGCCGGTCGAAGCCCATGGCGATTCCCGCCGTGGGCGGCATTCCCTGCTCCAGCGCGGCGAGGAAATCGGCATCCACGCCCCAGCTCCCACCCAGGGTCGCGCCATGCAGCGCCTCCCGCTCCGCCACGTCCCGCTCGAAGCGCGCCCGCTGCTCCGCCGGGTCGCAGAGCTCGTCAAAGGCATTGCCCAGCTCCAGCCCCGCCGCGAAGACCTCGAAGCGCAGTGCCGCGCGCGGATCATGGGGGTCGCGCCGCGCCAGGGCCGCCTGCGGGGCCGGCCAGTGGGTCAGGAAACTCCCCCGCTCCCGCCCCAGATGCGGCTCCACATGCTCCAGCATCAGCTGGAAGAACAGGTCCTCCCAGCCCAGCCCCTCCGGCACCGCCAACCCAGCGGCCCGTGCCGAGGCCGCCAGCGCCGCCGCATCCCCCTCCGCCGTCACCGGGTCCACCGAGGCCAGCACATCCATCCCATTGGCATGGTGCCGGAAGGCTTCCGCCACCGTCACCCGCTCGAAGGGCAGGGAAAGATCTGTCGCCACCCCGGCATGGGACACCAGCGGGGGCAGCACCGCGCGCAGATAATCCTCCACCGCATCCATCAGCCCACCGAGCCCGGCGCCGAGCAGATAGACCTCCAGCATGGTGAATTCCGGCGCGTGCCGCGGCGAAACCTCGCCGTTCCGCCACACCCGGGCCAGTTCGAAGCAATCCCCCACCCCCGCCACCAGCAGGCGCTTGATCGACAGTTCCGGCGAGGTGCGCAGCCACAGATCCTGGCCTTCTCCGCGCCCCAGATGCGGCTCGAAGCGGGAGCGGAAGGCATGCAGATGCACCTCCATCCCCGGAACCGGCACCAGGCAGGGCGTTTCCACCTCCTGGCAGCCCCGCCCCTCCCAGAAGGCGCGGGTCGCGCGGATCAGCTCCCCGCGCCGTCGCAGGGCCGGCAATCGGGCCGCCATCGAATCGGGATGCCAAACGGGGGTGGGGTCATGCGGCACCGGCATCGGCTCCATGCGGCGGGAAACGAGGGCCGTCCGTGACACAAGCCCCCGAAGAGGGCTACCAGCCCGGCCATGCCCGACGGCTCACTCCCCCCGACCCGCCCCCTCCGCGACGTGGACGCTCTGGCGGTCGCCGGCCTGATCCCGGCCGAGGCCCTTCCCGGCCTGCGCGCGGTGGCGAGCCGCTATGCCGTCTCCGTCACCCCGGCCATGGCCGCGCTGATCGACCCTGCGGACCCCGCCGACCCCATCGCCGCCCAGTACATCCCCACCACGGCGGAACTGGAAACCACCCCCCAGGAACTGGTGGACCCGATCGCCGACCACCCGCACAGCCCGGTGAAGGGCGTCGTCCACCGCTACCCCGATCGCGCCCTGCTCAAGCCGCTCCTGGCCTGCCCCGTCTATTGCCGCTTCTGCTTCCGGCGCGAGCAGGTCGGCCCCTCCGGCGGCGTGCTTTCCGAAGCCGAACTCGACACGGCCCTGGACTGGTTCGCCGCCCATCCGCAGGTCCGGGAAGCCATCCTCACGGGCGGCGACCCGCTGATGCTCTCCCCGCGCCGCCTGCGGCACATCGTGGCCCGCCTTTCGGCCATGCCGCATATCGAGATCATCCGCCTGCACAGCCGCGTGCCGGTCGCCGATCCCGCCCGCATCACCGATGCACTCGCCGAGGCGCTGGACACCGGGACCGCCCTCTTCCTCTGCCTGCATGCCAACCATGCCCGCGAGTTCACGGAAGATGCCCGCGCCGCGCTGCGCCGCCTCTCCCGCGCCGGCGTCGCGCTGCTCGGCCAG
Source organism: Roseomonas xinghualingensis (assembly GCF_025791835.1). Lineage (GTDB taxonomy): Bacteria > Pseudomonadota > Alphaproteobacteria > Acetobacterales > Acetobacteraceae > Roseomonas > Roseomonas xinghualingensis. The sequence continues at coordinate 59,786 of NZ_JAOXLP010000009.1, read as the reverse complement.
GCCGTCCTGCTGCGTGGCGTGAACGACACGGCGGAGACCCTGGAAGCCCTGCTCCGCACCATGCTCGCGAACCGGGTGAAGCCCTACTACCTGCACCAGCTGGACCGCGCGCCCGGCACCGCCCGCTTCGAGGTCCCCATCGCCGAAGGCCGCGCCCTGTTGGCATCCCTGCGCGGCCGCGTCACCGGGCTCGCCTGGCCGACCTATGCGCTCGACCTGCCGCAAGGCCAGGGAAAGGCCCCGATCGGCCCCGATTTCGCCGAACGCCGGGAGGATGGCTGGCAGGTACGCGGCCCCCTCGGCGGCAGCCACTTCCAGGCGGACCAGCTTCCCCCCGAATGAACAAGAGCCGGCGGGTTCCCCCGCCGGCCCTGAACCGCGTCCCTGCGCCTCAGCGCGGCAGTTTCAGCGCGACTTCTGGTAGAGCTTCGTCGCGATCTCGAACATCTCCTCGGGCGCGTAATCCGGTGAGAAGGCCGAGGGGATGCCTGTCAGCGCATGGATCTTCGCGCCCTCGGGCATGCCATCCACCACCATCAGCTCGCCCGGCGGATCGCCCGGAAGCGCCTGCTCACCATTGCCCCAGATCCCGGCGATTTCCTTGTAGTCCGCCGGGCTCCAGGTATAGAGCCGCCGGTGCGATCCCTCCTGCAGGTATTTCTGGCACTCGGGGATCTTGGCCAACGGAATGTTCGGCGTCGGCAGGAACTTCTCCAGCTCCACGCCCGTGATCTGCTTCAGCGCCAGCGCATAGGCATGCGCATGCACCGAGCCGCGCACGAGGAGATAGCCGCACACCTCACGCCCCGTCGGATCGGACAGGCTCTCATACACGCGCAGCTTATGCAGCCGTGCGCCGCATTCGAGGTGGAAGTTATGCAGCAGGTCGAAGACGACGTTGCCCGTCGTCGTCACCATATCCGCGTTCCACGACATGGAGTTGCTGTTCACCGGCAACGCGCCGCCGCCGCCTGAGGCAAAGCTGGCGAAGGAACGAATGTCCTTCATCGCCTCGAAAGGCGCACCGGAGATATCACCCCCATCACCGGCATCGGCACCCGGCATGTCCGGCCCATTCGCCAGCATGGCCACGCCGTTGCTCACCAGTTCCACATGCCCCAGCTCCTCCGCCGTGATGCTGGCGACGAGGCTGTAGAAGGGCCGCAGCTTGTCCTTGCTGCGGAAATTGAAGCTCTGGAACATGTAGTTCCCGAGGGTGGACATCTCGCCATACTTGCCGCCCAGCAGTTCCTGAAGGGCCGCCGCAGCATTGGGATCCTGCCGCTTGGGAGCCGGAAGCTCCGCCTGGAGCTTATCGACGCGCATGAACATGAGGGGGTCCTCCAGGAAGGGTGCCCGCCACAAACGGCTCAAGCTGTAAATGGTTCTCCCCCCTGACAAAAGAGTGCGCACCGCCCCAGCGGCGCAGCAGCCGGACCAGCCCCCCTCTTTCCCTTGAGCGCCCCTCCGGTCCAGACTTTCCTCCATCGTAATGGCGCCATCCAGGACGCCGCAGGGAGAATGTCCATGCCCCAGATCACCCGCCGCAGCCTTGCGGCGGCCAGCCTTGCCGCTTTCGCCGCCCCGCGCCTCGCCAATGCCCAGGGAGCGGCCTTCCCCACCCGTCCCATCACCATGGTCATCCCCTTCGCCCCGGGCGGCCCCACCGACATCGTCGGCCGCCTCCTGGCCGAGACCATGTCGCGCGAGATCGGGCAGCCCGTGGTGGTGGAGAACACGACCGGCGCCGGCGGCACCCTCGGCGCCCAGCGTGTCGCGACGGCCCGACCGGATGGCTACACCATCCTGCTGCATCACATCGGCATGGGGGTGATCCCCACCATGTACCGGCGCCTGGCCTATGATCCGGTGAACAGCTTCGAGCCGCTGGGCCTGGTCACCGAGGTGCCGATGACCATCGTCGGCCGCAAGGACATCCCCGCGGGCAACCTCACGGAACTCATCGCCTACATGAAGAAGCAGGGGGATGGCTTCAACCTGGCCGATGCCGGCATCGGCTCCTCCTCCGCCCTCTGCGGCGCGCTCTTCGCCAATGCCATCGGGGTGAAGCCCACCGTCATCCCCTTCCGCGGCACCGGCCCGGCCATGCAGGAGATCCTCGGCGGCCGCGTGGACATCCTCTGCGACCAGACCACCCAGACCACCGAATACATCCGCGGCGGTCAGGTGAAGGTTTTCGCCACCCCCTCCCGCAGCCGTATCGCCACCCTGCCCGACCTCCCCACCACCGCCGAAGCCGGCCTGCCCGGCTTCGAGGTGACGGTCTGGCATGGCCTCTACGCGCCCAAGGGCACCCCCGCCCCCATCAGCACCCGACTTACCCAGTCCCTCCAGGCGGCGTTGCGCGACCCCCGCATCGTCCAGCGCTTCGCCGAGATCGGCACCACCCCCGTCTCCCAGGAGGATGCGACTCCCGAGGCCCATCGCCGCTTCTGGACGGCCGATATCGCCAAGTGGAAGCCCATCATCGAGACAACCAACAGCTACGCCGACTAATCCCGGGAACAGGGCGGCGTCCCCAGGATGCCGCCCCGCGCGAACAGGTTTCGCACAGAGTTTTCCACAGGATGCGGGAAAACAAATCCGCTATATATCAAACACTTGCATTCCATTTCGCGGCCGATCCCACAGCTTTTCCCACTAAGTGCGCTCTCGAATCTGTGAGCAAGCCCGCAGCCGCGAACTGGCACGGGCCACAGCCCGCGGCTTCCCTCGCCAGGGTCCTCCGGCCCAGAGGCAGAACCCACCCACCGGCTCCGGCGGCCTCTCCATAACCCGCTCGCTACAAGGCATGCGGAGGCCGCACGGCACCCGCGCCCTGCCACCCCCGTTGTTGCCAACAGGCCACCCCGCGTGTAAGGCCCGCGCCCGATCCTTACCAATCCAGACGACGAACAGGACGCCCCGCCATGGCGAAGATGCAGGCCAATCAGATGCGCGCCGGCATGGTCATCGAGTTCGAGGGCCAGCGGTACACGATCCTGAAGCAGAACATCATGATCCCCGGCAAGGGGAATGCGATCATCCAGGTCGATATGCGCAACATCAAGACGGGCGCCAAGAAGGACCAGCGCTGGCGCACCGCCGACACCGTCGAGCGCCTGCAGACCGAGGACAAGGAGTTCACCTTCTCCTATGCCGAGGGCGACCACCTCGTGCTGATGGATCCGGAGACCTTCGAGCAGACCACCGTCTCCAAAGACATCCTCGGTGACCGCCTGCCCTTCCTCGCCGAGAACATGACCGTCAATGTCCGCCTCATCGAGGGTGAGCCCGTCTCCATGGACCTGCCCGACACGGTGGTCCTCGAGATCGTCGAGGCCGACCCCGTCGTGAAGGGCCAGACCGCCTCCTCCTCCTACAAGCCGGCCATCCTCTCCAACGGCGTGAAGACCATGGTGCCCCCCTTCATCACCGCCGGCGAGAAGATCGTCGTCCGCACCGAGGACGCCTCCTATCTGGAGCGGGCCAAGGGCTGAGCCCGAAGCAATAAAGGACTGATCCGGTGTCCGGCGCCCAACCTTCCGCCCGCCTCTCCCCCGCGCTGACCGTCGTGGTGAACGCCGCCCGCAAAGCCGGGCGACGCCTGCTGCGCGACTTCAGTGAGGTCGAGAACCTCCAGGTCAGCACCAAGGGCCCGGGCGACTTCGTCTCCCAGGCCGATCTCCGCGCCGAGGAGACGCTGCGCGAGGAACTGCGCCGCGCCCGCCCGAACTTCGCCTTCCTCATGGAGGAAAGCGGTGAGAGCGGGCAGGCTGATTGGGAGTGGCGCTGGGTCGTCGATCCACTCGACGGCACCACCAACTTCCTGCACGGCCTCCCGCACTGGGCCATCTCGGTCGGCATCGAGAAGCGCACCGGCCCGGACAGCTCCGAGATCATGGCGGGCGTCATCTATAACCCCGCCAGCGACGAGCTCTTCTGGGCGGAGAAGGGCCGCGGCGCCTTCCTCAACGACAAGCGCCTTCGCGTCTCCGGCCGGCGGGACATGAACTCCGCCCTCTTCGCCACGGGCATCCCCTTCGCCCGGGTGCCGCACCGGGCGGAGTTCAGTACCACCCTCGCGCGCCTCATGCCGCATGTGGCGGGCATCCGCCGCTTCGGCTCGGCCGCCCTCGACCTCGCCTGGGTCGCGGCCGGCCGCTACGAGGGCTATTGGGAGCTGGGCCTCAAGCCCTGGGACTGCGCGGCGGGCATCATCATGGTGAAGGAGGCCGGCGGCTACGTCACCGGCCCCGGTGAGGAAGACCCCTACGCCACCGGCAACATCGTCGCCGGCAACCCCTTCCTGCACGGCAAGCTGCGCGAGGCGGTGGCGGAGGGGATCGCCTATGTCGCGGACCGCCGTGGCGGCGGCGAGGCCGCTGCGACCACGGCTTGAGCTGACAAGGTCCGGAGGTCCGCCTCCGGACCTTTTTCGATACGGGGCTTGGACGAAAGGCGCCCGGTCGGCAAACTCCGGCCCCGGAACGAGCAGCCGGAGCGAGGGAGATCTCCCATAGATCGAGAACGCCACCGCCAGGGCCATTGTGGATGACCAGCCCCTTCCAGAACGATATCGATGCGATCGGGCGCATCGACGCGGTCGCCCCCATCCTCGATGTCATCTGCCGCACGACAGGAATGGGCTTCGCCGCCGTCGCCCGCGTGACCGAGGACCGCTGGGTCGCCTGCCAGGTCCTGGACAATCTTGAATTCGGCCTGGTGCCCGGCGCCGAGCTGCAGATCCAGACCACCATCTGCAACGAGATCCGCGACAGCCGCGAGCCGGTCGTCATCGACCATGTCGCCGAGGCCCCGGAGTGGTGCACTCACCACACCCCCGCCATCTACAAGCTCCAGAGCTACATCTCCTTTCCCATCATCCTGCATGACGGCCGCTTCTTCGGCACGCTCTGCGCGATCGATCCGCGCCCGGCCCGTCTCGACACGCCCGAGACGCGCGGCATGTTCAAGCTCTTCGCCGAGCTGATCGCCACCCACCTCGCCGCCGACGAGGAACTCCAGCGCACGCGCGAGGATCTCCGCGAGCAGCGCGAACTGGCCGAGCTGCGCGAGCAGTTCATCGCCGTCCTCGGCCATGACCTGCGCAACCCCATCGCCGCGATCGCCTCTGGCGCCAAGCTCCTGCAATCCTCCGTGCAGGATGAACGCGGCAAGCAGATCCTCGCCCTCATGCAGGCCAGCCTCCTCCGCGTGAACGGCCTGATCCACAACCTGATGGATTTCGCACGCGCCCGTCTCGGTGACGGGCTGCAGCTCGACGTCACCGCGCAGCAGCCGCTGCGCCCCATGCTCGAGCATGTCATCGACGAGCTGCGCTCCATCCATCCCACCCGCATCATCCGGACGAGCTTCGACATCACCGAGAATGTGCCCGTCGATCATCCACGCATGGCACAGCTCCTCTCCAACCTGCTCGGCAATGCGCTTACCCATGGTGCCCCCGCCTCGCCGATCAGCGTCGGCTCGGCCACGCATGGCGGTCAGTTCGAGCTCTGGGTCGCCAATGCCGGCAAGCCCATCCCGGCCGAGGCGCTTCCAGGCCTGTTCCAGCCTTTCCTGCGCGGCACTTCCCGCCCGAACCAACAGGGCCTCGGCCTGGGCCTCTACATCGCCTCCGAGATCGCACGGGTGCATGGCGGCACCCTGGAGGCCGCCTCCACCCCGGAAGAGACGCGCTTCACCTTCCGCATGCCGCTGCACCCGCCGGAACCGTCCGCCGCCGGTTGACCGACCACCCGCCCACGTGCCGCACTCCTGCCGGAACCATGTGGAATCGCCGATGCCCGAGCAGGACAAGCGCCTCGACGCCGCACGCCGCCTCTTCAGCCATATCGGCGGGAAACTCGGCGCCGATCTCGAAATCCGGCTCTGGAACGGTGAACTGGTCCCCCTCGGCCCCCATCCCTCAGGCGGTCTCGTCATCGCCCTCAACAGCCCGGATGCCCTCACCCGCGCCATCCGCCGCCCACGCCTGACCACCCTGATCGAGCTGATCGCCGCCGGCGACATCACCCTCGAAGGCGGCACGCTGCTGGACCTCGCGACCCGGCGCGGCGAGATGAACCGCAAGGGCCTGCTCAGGCGCCTGGACAAGCGCCTGGTCCTCGGCGCCCTCCTCCCCTTCCTCCTCCGCGCCCCGAAGGGTGGTACCGCCAGCCACGCCTATTCCGGCGCTGAGGCCGCGAAGGACAGCCAGGGGCGGGACAACAAGCCCCTCATCCAGTTCCACTACGACCTGTCGAACGAATTCTACGGCCTCTTCCTCGATCCGGAGATGGTCTATTCCTGCGCCTACTTCCCCGACTGGGATGCCAGCCTGGAGGAGGCCCAGCGCGCCAAGCTGGAGATGATCTGCCGCAAGCTGCGCCTCCAGCCCGGCGAACGCTTCCTCGATATCGGCTGCGGCTGGGGCGGGCTGGTCTGCCATGCCGCGCAGCACCACGGCGTCACCGCCCATGGCGTCACGCTCTCCCAGGCCCAGCTCGACTTCGCCCGCGCCAAGATCGCCCGCCTGGGCCTGCAGGACCGCGTGACGGTCGAGCTGAAGGACTACAAGGAACTCACCGGCGAATACGACAAGATCGCCTCCATCGGCATGTTCGAGCATGTCGGGCTCGACAACCACGCCGCCTATTTCCAGCACATGCGGAACCTGCTGCGCCCGCGCGGCCTGCTGCTGAACCACGCCATCGCCCGCCCGGCGAAGAAGGACATGAAGACCTTCCGCCGCAAGCGCCCCGAATTCGCCGCGCTAACGAAATACATCTTCCCCGGCGGCGAGCTCGACTATATCGGCCTTTCCCTCACCAACCTGGAGCGGCACGGCTTCGAGGTGCATGACGTGGAAGGCTGGCGCGAGCATTACGGCCGCACCTGCCGTCTCTGGACCGAACGCCTCTACGCCAACCGGGAGGCCGCCGAGCGCGAGGTCGGCGCCGGCCGCACCCGCCTCTGGCTGCTCTACCTCGCCGGCTGCGCGCTGGCCTTCGAGCGCGGCAGCGTCGGCATTTTCCAGACCCTTGCCTCCAAGCGCGCGCGGGGTCCCGGCGGCCTGCCCCCAACCCGCGCGGATCTGTATCGCTGAGGCAGCCCGCACAGTGCCCGGCGCTTCAATACCACCCCGTCCTGGGCTAGCTTCCGTCGCGTGACCGTCCCCCACGCCCGCCGCGCCGTCGCCACGGCCCTGGCGCTCCTGCTCGCCGCCCTCCCAGTGGCGGCCCAGCAGCAGCCCCCCGCACCGGGCGCTACGTCCGAACCCGCCGCCGATTCCGCGGAGGACGCCGGCCCCGCCGCACCCTCGGACCCCGCCGTGGCCCCGCCCGGCGCCGCCAACCTCGCCACGGCCCCGCGCCCTGCCCTGCCGGCGGATATCGCCGACCTCACCCTGCCGTCCGGCTTCGCCCGGCTGCCCATCGGAGGCTGGCGCCTCACCGGCACAGCCGCCCAGGGCGAGCCTGACTCTCCCTCCCGCCTCGCCATCGAAACCATCGGCCGCTACCTCGCTGAGCAAAGCAGCGGCCGCGTGACCATCATCGCCCAGGCATCCGGCCCCGCGGATGATCCCCCCACCGCCCGCCGCACCAGCCTTGCCCGCGCCATCTCCATCAAGGATTCGCTCGCGCGCGGCGGCCTGCCCCGTACCCGCATCGACATCCGCCCGATGGGCCGCACCGACGAGGCGCTGGACGCCATCGACATCATCGCGCCGCCCGCCTCCCGCCCACGGGGCGAGGCCGCCACGCCCTCCTCCCCCTCGCCGAGAGGCGGATAGGCCGCCATGACCAACCCCACCCGCTACCTGCTCCGGATGGTGCTCTTCCTCGTCTGCGTGGCGCTGGTGGGCGCCTTGCTTTTCGGGGAGCTGCGCCACGCCTTCGCCGTGAACCCGGTGCTGAACGCGCTGATCCTGGCCATCCTCCTCCTCGGCATCGGCTGGACCATCCGGCAGGTCATCCTGCTCCGGCAGGAGGTCGAGTGGCTGGAAGCCTTCCGCGCCCCGCGTGAGGGCCGCACCCCCGCCGCCCCACGGCCCGCGCCGCGCCTCCTGGCCCCCATGGCCTCGATGCTCGCCTCCCGCCGCAACGACCGCCTCTCCCTCTCCACCGGCGCCATGCGCAGCGTGCTGGACGGCATCGCCTCCCGCCTGGACGAGCAGCGGGAGCTTTCCCGCTACATGACCGGGCTGCTGATCTTCCTCGGCCTGCTCGGCACCTTCTGGGGCCTCATCCTGACCATCGGCTCGGTTTCCGAGGTCATCCAGAACATGTCAGTCGGCTCCGGCGACGTGACCACGCTGTTCAACCAGCTCAAGAGCGGCCTCGCCCAGCCGCTCCAGGGCATGGGCGTCGCCTTCTCCTCCTCCATGCTCGGCCTCGCCTGCGCCCTGGTGCTGGGCTTCCTCGACCTCACCGCCGGGCAGGCCCAGACCCGCTTCTACAATGAGCTGGAGGAATGGCTCGCCGGCGTCACCCGCCTCTCCTCCGGCGTGCTGGGCAACGATCCCGAAGGCGGCGGCTCCGTCCCCGCCTATGTGCAGGCCCTGCTGGAACAGACCGCCGAGAATCTGGAAGGGCTGCAGCGCATCCTCGCCCGCGGCGAGGAGCGCAGCGCCAACTCCGGCCGCGCCCTGGAAACCCTCACGGACCGCCTCGCCGTCCTCACGGACCAGATGCGCGCCAACCAGGTGCTGATGCAGCGCATGGCCGAGCAGCAATCCGGCCTTGTCCCCATCCTGCAGCGCCTCGCCGATGCCGGGGAGCACGACGCAGCCTCCCGCGCCCATCTGCGCAACCTGGAACTCTACCTTGCCCGGCTGCTGGAGGAATCCGTCCAGGGCCGCGCCCAGTCCACCCAGGACATCCGTTCCGAGATCAAGGTCCTGGCCCGCACCATCGCCGCCCTGGCCGAGGCCCCGCAGGGTCAATGAGCGCGTGCCCCGCCCGGCGGCCTGAGCGGAGCGTGCCATGGCGCTAGGCAACTCCCGCCGCAACGGCCAGCGTGAGGGCCTGAATGCCTGGCCCGGCTATGTGGACGCCCTCGCCACCCTTCTCATCATCATCATCTTCGTCCTGCTGGTCTTCGTGCTGGCCCAGGGCTTCCTTTCCGTCGCCCTCTCCTCGCGCGACCGCGCGCTGGACCGGCTGAACCGCCAGGTCGCCGAACTCTCGGAGCTTCTCTCCCTGGAGCGCGGCAGCGCGGAGGAACTCCGCTCCGGCCTTGGCCGCGCCCAGGAGGAAGCCCGCACCGCAGCCGCCGACCGCGATGCCGCCCGCCGCGACCTCTCCACCCTGCAGGAACAGGCCGCCCGCGCCGCCGCCGCGCGCGATGCCATGAGCCTGGAACGCAACCGCCTCGCCGCCCGGCTGGTCGATGCCGAACTCGCCAGCCGCGGCAATGCCGAGCGCATCACCAGCCTCGAAGCCCGCCTCTCCGAAGCCCTCAGCAACGCCGCCGCCGCCGGCACGGATACCGCCCGCACCGTGCAGGGCCTCACCGAGACCCGCCGCGCCCTGGCCTCCGAGCAGGCCGCCCGCCAAGGCGCCGAGCGCAGCCTCAGCGAGACCCGCGCCGCGCTCGATGCCGTCCGGCACGAGCTGGAAACCCTGCGCGAGGAAGCCAGCCGGCTCGATCGCCAGGTCGTGGCCGACCGCGCCACCATCGAAACCCGCCTCTCCGAGATCGCGCGGCTGAACGAGCAGATCCGCGCCCTCACCGCCCTGCGCGACCAGACCGAACAGCAGGCCCGCGCCGTCCTGGCCCGCGCCGATGAGGAGGAGCGCCGCCGCCGCGCCGCGGAGGCCGCCACCGCCACCGCCGAAACCGCCCTGGCCGAGGCCACCCGGGCGAGCCGTGGTGAGGCCGAGGCTCGCCAGGCCGCAGAGACCCAGGCCGGCGAATATGGCCGCCTGGCCGAAAGTGCCCGCGCCCAGGCCGCGCTCCTTACCCAGCAGCTCGACACCCTGCGCGCCGAACTCCGCCGCCTCAACGCCGCCCTGGAGGCGCAGGAGGCCCAGGATCGCGAGAAGAGCACCCAGATCGCCCAGCTCGGCCAGCGCCTGAACGCCGCCCTCGCCGCCCGCGTGGAGGAGTTGCAGCGCTACCGCTCCGACTTCTTCGGCCGCCTGCGCGACGTCCTCGGCGACCGGCCCGAGATCCGCATCGCCGGGGACCGCTTCGTCTTCCAGTCCGAGGTCCTCTTCCCCATCGGCAGCGCCGAGCTTTCCGAGGCCGGGCGCGAGCAGATCGCCAATGTCACCCACCTCCTGCTCGACATCGCCCAGCGCATCCCGGAAGGCACCAACTGGGTCCTCCGGGTGGATGGCCATGCCGACAACTCGCCCATCCGCCCCGGCAGCCGCTACCCCACGAACTGGGAGCTTTCCGCCGCCCGCGCGATCGCGGTGGCGCAGCTGATGATCCAGAACGGCCTGCCCGCGAACCGCGTCGCCGCTACCGCCTTCGGCGAGTTCCAGCCGCTGGACACGGCCGACACGCCCCAGGCCCGCGCCCGCAACCGCCGGATCGAGCTGCGCCTGACCGACCGCTGATCATGTTTCGAGGCAGAGTTGCGGCCTGCGCGCTTCCACACAGGCGCCACGGGTGTCTAACCTGATCTTCATGAATTCCATGCAATGGCGCGACACAGCGCAGCGCTACGGCGCGATCAGCCGTGCCCTCCATTGGTCCATGGCCGCCCTCTTCACCTGGCAGTTCGCCGGCATGGGCCTCAAGCTCGCCCTCGGGCGCAATGCCCTCGTCTCCTTCATGGTCGGCACCCACGGGCCGGTCGGCACGCTCCTCATGCTGCTCATCCTGCTGCGTGGCGCCTGGGGCCTGGTCAATGCGCGCCAGCGCCCACCCCATGGTGCCGGCCTCCGCGGCCTTGCCGCGTGGACCGGCCATCTGGCGATCTACGCGCTGATGTTCGCCGTCCCGGCCCTCGCCCTTCTGCGCCAATACGGCTCGGGCCGTCCCTTCGCCCCCTGGGGCATCCCGCTCATGCCGGGCGGCGAGCGCATTCCTGAACTCATGGCCCCCGGCAATGCCGCCCATGGCCTGCTTGGCTGGATTCTCCTGGCGCTGATCGCAGGCCATGTCGCCATGATCCTGGTGCACCGCCATCTCTGGCGGGACAACGTCCTCCCCCGGATGCTGAGCCGCACGCCACGGCCTGCCCCAGCAAGCGGGGGCTGAGCCCCGCCCTGGAGGCTGTACTTCTGGGGCTATCCTTGCGGGGCTATCCTCGCGGCAGGTCACAACAACGCCGCGTCCGCCTCAGAGAATCGTCGCCTCGAAGGGCGGCACCAGGTCCGGCACTTCGAACTCCAGGACCCAAAGGTCGGGATCGCGCTTCACCTGCCGCGCCACATAGGCGTCCGCCGCCGCGTCATCGACCGGCTCCGCTCCGGTACCCCGCACCCAGGCTGGCCGCCCCATCGCATCCCGCGCCTGGGAAAGCGCCACCAGCCCCTCCCTCCCGCGCAGCACACAGAGCACGCCACCGCTGTCCGGATCGCCCTTGCGCAGCACCACCCCGGGCCGCCCGGCGGCATCCCCCATCCGCAGCGCCATCGAGACCCAGAGCCCCGCCTTCACCCGTGCTTCCATGCCACCCTCCCGGCGTCTCTCGCCGCGCTCCCGTGCCATGCGCCGCATGCCGCGCGAAGGGGGCTTGATGCCACGGCCGCGCCGCGCCATTCCATCGCCGCCCGCGTCGCAAGACCGAACACCCCAACACACTCCGGAAGCACTGCCATGGCCGCTCAGAAGCCGCGCGACGAGGCCCCCCGCATGACCGAGGCCCAGCGTGCCTACGAAGCCCGCCGCGCCGCCAAGGCCGGCCTGAGCCTGGAAAAGTGGCTCGCCGCCAAGGAGAAGGAGCGCGAGGAAGAGCGCCGCGCCATGACGCAGGACGCCGCCCGCCGCGCCGTGGAGGTCGCCCCCGCCAAGAAGCCCGGATTCTTCCAGCGCCTGCTGGAGCGTGCCCAGCAGCCCCTCAAGCGCTGAGCCCCCTCACCGCCGCCCATGCCGACTGGTCCGCGCATCCCGCGAAGCGCTGGGCCAGCATCGCGCGGAAGGCCGGCAGCGCCTGGACGGCCGAGGCCCCTGTCCCCGTCGGCGATCCCGCCGTCCTGACATCCGCCCTCCTTGCCGAAGGCCCGCCGCTGGCCCTCGGCCTGGACCTGCCGCTGGGCCTTCCCCGCGCCTGGGCGGCCACCCGCGCGGAGCCGGATTTTCCCGGCTTCCTCCGCGCCCTGCCGGAAAACCCGGCTTTCCTCCAGGTCAGCGAAACCCTGGAAACCGTCTCGCCCGACCGCCCCTTCTACCCGGCGCGCGGCATCCGCGGCATGACCCGCGCCGCCCATGCCGCCGCCCTGGGCCTCACTGGCCCCCAACATCTCTCCCGCCTCTGCGACCGTGCCACCGCCGAGCGCCCCGCCGGTGCCCCGCTCTTCTGGACCCTCGGTGCCAACCAGACCGGCAAGGCCGCCATCGCCGCCTGGCGCGACTGGCTTGCCCCATCCCTCGCGGCGGGTGCCCCACTCCGCCTCTGGCCCTTCGAAGGCGAGCTTCACGCCCTGCTCTCTCCCGGCACCGCCACCCTGGCCGAAACCTATCCCGCCGAGGCCATGCGCCAGCTCGGCATACGCCTCCCCGGCAGCAAGCGTGCCCAGGCGGCCCGCCGCGGTGCCGCCCCCTCGATTCGCTCCGCGATGGACCGGCTGAGCATCCAGCCCTCCCTCGCCCTGGATGCGGCCATCGGCACCGGCTTCGGCACCGATGCCGCCGGCGAGGACCGCTTCGACAGCCTTCTCGGCCTGCTCTGCGTGATTTCCGTGCTTGATGGCGCCCGCCCCGACTTCATCCCGGACGATCCCTGGATTCACCGGTGGGAAGGCTGGGTCCTCGGCCAGACCGCCCTGCCGCTCACAAACTGAGGAGCGTCACAATCCGACACCACTTGCCACGATGCCTGCCATAATCCGGCACCAGTCCGAGGTCATATTCCCCGTATCAACTGCCCTGGGAGGGCCAAGTCGATGAACAGGTTTCCTGGTCTGATCCTGGGTGGCGTCGCCGCTGTCACGCTGATGGCGGCCGCCCCCGCCGAGGCCCGTGACCGCTGGCGCCATCACCACCACCATCGTGGCCCGAGCAGTGGCGCCATCGCTGGCGGCATCATCGGCGGCCTGGCCCTTGGCGCCCTGGCCGGCGCGGCCATCGCCTCCGCTCCGCCGGCCTATGCCTACGCGCCCCCGCCGGTCGCCTATGCGCCACCCCCGCCGGTTTACTACGCACCGCCCCCGCCGGTTGCCTATTACGCACCCCCGCCGGCCGTGGCCTACCGCCCCTACTGGTAAGCGGCCCAGGGGCGTTCCTTCCGGCCGGGCAGGTCCTCCTGCCCGGCCTTTTTCATGGGCCGAAGCCGCTTCAGCCCGCCGGAACGTACTGCCCGGTCGCCTCGGCCGCCTTCCGCGCCAGCGCCACCAACAGGTCCAGCACCGGCGTCTCCACCCCGGTCAGCCGGGCCAGCGCCAGCGGCTGGACCAGCATCGCCTCCATCTCCAGCGGCTTCCCGGCCTCCATGTCCTGCAGGATGGAGGGCTTGTGGGCCACCTTGGCCGAAGCCTCGACCCGCTTCGCCACATCCATCTCTACGGCCAGCCCCAGCCCGCGCGCGATCGCCAGGCCTTCCTCCATCCCGGCCCGTGCCGCCTCGCGCAGCGCCGGATCGGCGAGGGTCTGCTGCATCCCCTGCCGGGACAGCAGGCAGAGCGGCCCGGAGGTCAGGTTGGCCACCAGCTTCAGCCAAACCTCGCGCCGGATGTCGGGCACCACCGGCGACTTCATCCCGCCGGCTTCCAGCGCCGCGGAGAGTGCCTGCGCCCGCTCGCTGATCCGCCCGTCCGGCTCACCCAGGATCACCCGATTCCCCGGCGCCGCCACATGGACAACGCCCGGCTCGGTGACGGTGCAGGCGGAATAGACCACCCCGCCGATCGTCCGCTCCACCCCTATGACGCGGCGCACCGCCCCGCCCGGGTCCAGCGCCGGCAATGGCCTGCCATCCAGCGCACCGCCATGCCGGTCGAAATACCACCAGGGAATACCGTTCATCACGAAGGCAACCGAGGTCTGCGGGCCCAGCAGGGGAGCGATCGCCTCCGCCACCCCCGGCAGCCCCTGCCCCTTCACGGTCACCACCACCGCATCCTGCGGCCCGAGTTCGGAAGGATCGTCAGTCGCCCCGGGCCGCGAATGGAACCGGCCGTCCGGGGCCTCCACCGTCAGCCCTTTCTCACGGATCGCCGCCAGGTAGGAGCCGCGCGCAATCACGCTCACCTCGGCGCCGCCACGCGCCAGCCGCCCGGCCAGATGCCCGCCGATCGCCCCCGCACCGAAGACGCATATCCTCACGACAGCAATTCCAGCGCCGCGCGCGACAGCGCCTGCACACCCACCGGGATGCAGCCCTCATCCGGCTGGTACCCGGCATTGTGCAGCTTATCCGCCCGCCCCGGCGTGCCCGAGCCGATCCGCAGATGCGCGGCCGGCACCAGCGCCGCGAATTCCGCGAAATCCTCAGAACCCATGCTCGGCTTGCCCTGCACGGGCGCCTTGCCAAGCTGCGCCGTCACGGCCGCCAGCATGCGATCCAGCACCGCATCGTCATTCACCAGCGGCGGCACCTTACGCTGGTAGTCCAGCGCGGCCTGCACCCGGAAGCCGGTCTCCAGCCCGGAAACCAGCCGCCGGATCGCGGCTTCCGCAATGTCGCGCGTGTCCTGATCCAGCGTCCGCACCGTGCCCTTCAGATGCACGCGCTCAGGGATGATGTTGTAGGTCGTTCCACCCGAGAAGGCGCCGATCGTCACCACGGCAGGACACAACGGATCCACCTCGCGGCTCACCACCGTCTGCACCTGGGACACGAAATGCGCGGCCGCCACGATGGGATCGATCGCTACCTCAGGATGCGCCGCATGACCCGATTTCCCGCGGAGCACGAGATCGAAGCGATCCGAAGCCGCCAGGCACCCGCCACGGGCGAAACCGGTTTCCCCAACCGGCATGTCAGGATGGTTATGGAAGCCCAGCGCCATGTCGAAGCCCTCCGCCGCGCCATCCGCGATCATCGCGGCGGCACCCTCCAGCGTTTCCTCGGCAGGCTGGAACACCAGCGCCACGCGCCCCGCCAGCCTCGGCGCCAGATCGCGCAGCACCTCAGCCACGCCCAGCAAGGTCACGGTGTGAATGTCATGCCCGCAGGCATGCATCTTTCCATCGACCGTGCTGGCGAAAGGCAGACCGGTTTCCTCATGGATCGGCAATGCATCCATATCGGCGCGGATTGCCAGCGTCGGCCCGGGCCGGCCGCCTTCGATCATGCCCACGATGCCCGTGCGCCCCAGCCCCGTGCGGTGGGGAATCCCGAGGCGGGACAGCTCCGCCGAGACGATTCCCGCAGTCCGGAACTCCTCGAAGGCGAGTTCCGGATGAGCATGAATGTCACGGCGTGTTACAGCCAGCCGCTGTGCCAGCGCCTCCACAGTCTCCGCGATCCAAGGTCCTGGGTCATTGATTCCCGTGACATAGTGGCTCGTCATGCGGCGTCTTCTCGCAACGATGTTGCGCTGCATCGTAGGTGAAGAAGCATCCATGACAAGCCATGGACCAATCTCGCGCTTGTGGCGCGCCGCGCCGCCCCATAGTTTGCCTCCTCTCTCTTTCGGGAGGCACGTCCCGCACGAGGACAGGGCACGCAAAGTGCCGGCCGCGACGCTCCTTCGGAGCGCCTGCGGCTGGATTGTTTTGCACCCCCTGCCCAGGCCAGCGTGTCCCCGGTTTTTGTCATTTTTGTGAGGGACCAGGGGTGGAGAGTTCATGAAGATCAACGCGAAGGACCTTTGGGCCGGGGGGCTTCTGATGTTCCTCGCCATCATTGGCCTCTTTATCAATGGCGGCTTCCTCGGCATCGGCCTGGAACAGCATGCGCTGGGGACAGCGCGCCGGATGGGCCCCGGCTACATGCCCATGCTCGTCTTCTGGTTGCAGCTCGGCCTCGGCGCGATCGTCTTCCTGCTTGCCCTCACCAATGGGCCCGACCCGCTGGAGAAGTGGACGAAGCTGGATTTCGTCACCCTGGCCATCAGCGTCGCCACCGGCATCATCATCTGGCAGGTGATGGAGCGGATGGGCCTGACCGCCAACTACATCCAGGTCGGCATCGCCTGCTTCGTCGCCACGCTGATCCTCGCGATCTCGCCCTCCTGGCGGCCGCTCGGCCTCGTGCTTGCCTCCTTCGCGATCTTCGCGCTGCTGCTCGAGCCGCTCGGGCTGATGCTGACCATCGCCGCGCTCTGCGTCATCGCCTCCCTGGCGGATCGCGATCACCGCGTGACCAGCGTCGTCGGCATGACGGTCTTCCTCTGCATCCTCTGCTGGTTCGTCTTCATCTACGAACTCGACATCCGGGTGCCCCTATGGCCGAACAGCTACTGATGCGCCGGGCTTAGGAAAGGCCAAGACCCACATGGATCTGATCGCAAATCTGGCGCATGGCTTCGGCGTCGCGCTCTCCTTAGACAATCTGCTCTTCGCGCTGCTCGGCGCGCTGATCGGAACCGCCATCGGCGTGCTGCCCGGCATCGGGCCCGTCGCCACCATCTCGCTGCTGCTGCCCATCACCTTTGGCCAGCCGGCGACCACCGCCATCATCATGCTCGCCGGCATCTACTACGGCGCGCAGTATGGCGGCTCCACCACGGCCATCCTGCTGAACCTGCCGGGCGAGGTCTCCTCGGTCGTCACAGCGCTGGAAGGCTACAAGATGGCCCGCAATGGCCGGGCGGGCGCCGCGCTGACCATCGCGGCCTGCGGCTCCTTCTTCGCCGGCTCCGTTGCCACCCTGGTGGTCGCGGCTTCCGGCCCGATGCTGACCTCGGTGGCACTGTCCTTCGGACCAGCGGACTACTTCTCACTGATGTTGCTAGGCTTGATCATCTCGGCGGTGTTGGCCCAGGGCTCGATCCTGAAGTCCATCGCCATGGTGGTGCTCGGCGTCGCCCTTGGCCTGGTGGGCACCGACGTGCAGACCGGCCAGCAGCGCTTCACCTTCGGCGTGCCTGAACTGTCCGATGGCCTCGGCTTCGTCTCCATCGCCATGGGCATCTTCGGCCTCGGCGAGATCATCCTGAACCTGGAGCGCCCCGAGGCGCGCAGCGTGATGTCCGGCAAGGTCGGCAGCCTGATGCTGACCAAGGAGGAGTTCCGCCGCTCGATCCCGTCGGTGCTGCGCGGCACGCTGATCGGCTCCGCCCTCGGCATCCTGCCCGGCGGCGGCGCCTCCCTCTCCGCCTTCGGCTCCTACATGATGGAGCGGAAGATCTCGAAGTACCGCCACGAGTTCGGCAACGGCGCCGTCGAGGGCGTGGCCGGTCCGGAATCCGCGAACAACGCCGCGGCCCAGACCAGCTTCATCCCGCTGCTGACGCTGGGCATCCCCTCCAACGCCGTGATGGCGCTGATGGTGGGTGCGCTGATCATCCAGGGCATCCAGCCTGGCCCCCGCATGGTGGAGGCTCAGCCGGACCTGTTCTGGGGCCTGATCTGCTCCATGTGGGTCGGCAACCTGATGCTGCTCGTCATCAACCTGCCGATGATCGGCATGTGGGTGAAGCTGCTGCAGGTGCCCTACAAGTACCTCTACCCGGCGATCCTCGTGTTCTGCGCGATCGGCGTGTACTCGCTGAACAACTCGGTCTTCGACGTCTACCAGACCCTGTTCTTCGGCATCGCCGGCTACATCTTCGCCAAGCTGCGGATGGAAGCCGCGCCCCTTCTCATCGGCTTCGTGCTCGGCCCGATGATGGAGGAGCACCTGCGGCGCGCCATGCTGCTCTCGCGCGGTGATGTCGTGGTCTTCGTCGAGCGGCCGATCAGCGCCACGCTGCTCGCCATCGCGGCCATCACGCTGGGCCTCATGCTCCTGCCGGCCCTGCGCAAGGGCAAGGACAAGGCGCTGGCCGAGTAGTTCCTTCCCCGGAAGGAACACAGGAGAAGCCGCCCCGGCTCGCCGGGGCGGCTTTTCTTTTGCGCCGCTCTCCGGTACCCGAAGCATGCAAGCCTGCTGAGAAGACCTTTATGCCCCAGGATCGTGTCGTTCCCGTCGTCCTGTCCGGTGGTGTCGGTACCCGCCTTTGGCCCTTGTCGCGCGAAGGCTTTCCCAAGCAATTCTGGCCGCTGACCGGCCCGGATACCATGCTGCAGGAAACGGTCACCCGCGCCACCGGCCCTGGCTTCGCGCCGCCCATGGTCATCTGCGCTGAGGCCCACCGTTTCCTCGTCGCCGAGCAGCTCCGCGAGTCCGGCATCGCCGATGCCCGCATCGTGCTTGAGCCCGCCGCCCGCAACTCCGCGCCCGCCATCGCCGCCGCCGCCATGCTGGCTGCCGAGAGCGACCCGCATGCCGTGCTGTGGATCATGGCCGCCGATGCCGCCATCGGGGACCTGCCGGCCCTTCACGCCGCCCTGGGGCGTGCCGCCGCCGCCGCCCGCGCGGGCCATATCGTGGCCTTCGGCATGAAGCCGACCTTCCCGGAGACGGGCTTCGGCTACATGGAGACCGGCAACTCCCTGGCGGAACTCGATGGCGCCTACGCCATCGCCTCCTTCGTCGAGAAGCCCGATCTCGCCCGCGCCCAGTCCTTCCTCGAAGGCGGCCGCCACCTCTGGAACGCGGGCATGTTCGTCGCGCGCGCCGCCACCCTGCTCGCCGAGCTGGAGCGCCTGCAGCCCGAGCTGGTCGCCTCCGTCCGCGCCTCCGTCGAAGGCGCCAGCCGCGACCTCGACTTCGTCCGCCTCGGCAAGACCTTCGCCGACAGCCCGTCCATCTCCATCGACTATGCCGTGATGGAGAAGACCGCCCATGCCGCCGTGGTCCCCGCCGATCTCGGCTGGTCGGATGTCGGCTCCTGGGACGCGCTCTGGCAGGTTTCCCCCAAGGACGAGCGTGGCAACGCCACCCATGGCCCGGTCGAGCTGCTCGACGCCGAGAACTGCTATGTCCGCTCCGAGGGCATCCTGACCTCCGTCGTCGGCCTGAAGGACGTCGTGGTCGTGGCCACCGAGGATGCCGTGCTGGCCCTGCACCGCGATCGCGCGCAGGACGTCAAGAAGCTGGTGGACCAGCTGAAGGCCGCCAAGCATCCGCAGGCCGCCGTCCATCGCCGCATGTACCGCCCCTGGGGCCATTACGAGGGCCTGATCCAGGGCGACCGCTTCCAGGTGAAGAAGATCCTGGTCCGCCCCGGCGAGAAGCTCTCCCTGCAGAAGCACTATCACCGCGCCGAGCACTGGGTGGTGGTGAACGGCACCGCCATCGTCGAGCGCGATGCCGAGCGCATTCTGCTGCGCGAGAACGAGTCCGTGTACCTCCCCCTGGGCTGCGTCCACCGCCTTGAGAACCCTGGGATGATCCCCCTCACCCTGATCGAGGTGCAGTCCGGCGCCTATCTCGGCGAGGACGACATCGTCCGGTTCGAGGATACCTACGGGCGCGCCTGATGGCCCAGGGCCTGTGTGATCGGCATCTCCGCCGATCACAGGCCGGCCCGCTCACCACCGCGTGGTTCGATCCAACCCGGACGTTGCTCCGTAAGCCCGGTTTCCGGGACACAAGCATTGCCCGGCCCCGATCTTTCGAGGCAGGCACATGCGGGCCGTCCGTCCTAGGACGGAGCGCCATCCTTCTCGGGTGCTGATTGCGCGATCGGCAGCCGCATGCGGCACTCGACCCCTTCCGGCTCGAAGCTGAGCTTGGCCTCACCGCCGGACTGGTACGGCAAGGCGCGTTCCAGCATGCGTGTGCCAAAGCCGCGGCGCACGGACGGCCGGACCGGCGGGCCTTCGCGCTCACGCCAGGAAATCACGACGGCAGGCGTCTTCTCTTCGGGCCGCTGCTCCACTTCCCAGACCACCTCGACATGACCACTGGGGGCCGACAGGGCCCCGTATTTGGCGGCATTCGTCGCCAGCTCGTGCAGGGCGAGATTGAGGATGACCGTCGTGTCCGAGGAAAGCCGGACCGACGGACCCTCCGTCGAGTAGCGCACCGCGCCGCCATTGCCGGCATAGGGCGAAAGGGTCCGCTCAAGCACCTCGCTCAGCAGGGCTCCCTTCCAGCCCGTCCGCACCAGCATGTCATGCGCGCGCCCCAATGCCTTGAGCCTCTCAACGAGAGTGGCCTGGAGGACAGGGGATATATCCGCCTCGCGCAGCGTCTGGACTGCAACCGACTGCACCGCAGCCAGCGTGTTCTTGACCCGGTGGGCCAACTCGTCGGTCACCAGCAACCGGCGCTCGTCATCACGGCGGCGCTCCGTGTGGTCGCACAGGATCTTCAGGAAGCCTTGCAGCCGCCCCTCACGGTCCCGAAGCGGCATCATCATCCCGCCGGCCCAGAACCGGGAGCCATCGGCCCGTATGTGCCAGCGCTCGGCACTGGCGCGGCCGTCCTCCACCGCCTGGCTCATCTCGGTTTCGGGCTGCCCCTCGGCGCGCTCCTCCGGCGTGAAGATGACAGCCCCGGGCCGCCCGAGAATCTCGCTTTCCTCATAGCCCAGGATGCGCTGCGCGCCGGGGTTCCAGGTTGTGACGCGCCCTTCCAGATCGAGGGTGAAGATCGCGTATTCGGTCGCGCTCTCGAAGATAAGCTGCAGGTGCTCCTGATCCCGGCGCCGGGCATTATTGGCTGTGGCCAGTTCGGCTGTCCGCTCCGTGAGGCTGTCCTCAAGCCGGCTGTTCCTGCCGGAAAGCGCTCTATTGGCTATCGTCAGGCTCTCGGCCAGAAGACGCGCCTCCGCGAGCGACAGGCGCAACGCGTCCCCGCTGACCTTCAGCTCATCCTCACGGGCGGCGAAGCGCGCCTCGGCGTCGGCGAGTCTCCGGCGTAAATCGTCCGCCACTTCACCCTGGGACGTCGCCCCCATCCTCAGAGTCAGGTTTTCGGCGGCCAATGCGTCACGCTCCACAGACGGGGAGGCGGGATCCCCGGTTGCCTTGCCGGGTATGACCGACATCCACCTGGATTCCTTGCCGGATGGCATGGTCCGTCCTGCGGCGGGCCTGGCTCCCGGACAGACTACCCTACCCTACCCGGACTGTCTCCCCGGCTGCGACCAGGCCGATGCCTAATTGCGGAGAGCAGAATGGCCACCGATCATTCACGCATCCGGGGAAACGGCCCTCGGAGGAGGGCGATGCCTGGCGCCTCTCGGCCCAGGGCAAGTATTGGTGATGCATTCAGTGCCCGACCTTGCCACCAGGATCGGCTTGTCGGTAACCGCCCCCGTCTCTTTCGGGGATCGTCGGCTCATCCCCGGGCCGGAGCAGCCCGCCCGCAAGGCAGCGGAACGCTTCCACGGCCCTGCCGAGAACGGCACGGGGATCGTCGGACGCGGCGATCCATAGCGCGGCGTTCAGGGCGGCGCCGTTGACCAGCCGGGCGGCGGCCTCGGCATCCACCGGCCGCACCCTGCCCGCATCGATAAGCGTCCGGATCGTCTGCGTCGTCGTACGGAGACAGGCGTTCTGGCCTGGCCATTGTGATGGATCGCCGAGCACGGCCGGACCGTCCAGGAGCAGAATGCGCTGGATCTCCGGCTCCAGCGCCATCTCGATATAGGCGACACACTCGGCGAGGAAGGCGAGCCAGGGGTCGTCCGCCTGGTCGCGCGCGGCGCGTGCCCGCTCCACCATCTCCGCATCGATCTGGTCGATCACCGCCTGCAGCAGGCCCTTCTTGTCGCCGAAGTTGTGATAGAGGGCGCCGCGCGTCAGCCCGGCTTCGGCCGTCAACTCATCCATTGAGGCGGTCGCGTAGCCCTTGGCCGCGAAGGCCTTCCGGGCAGCCCGGATGAGCTTGGCCCGGGTCTCCTCCATCATCATCGCGCGTCGCCCTGCGGCCACCATCATCTCCCCCTCATGACATACGCCACGTATGCCAATTGACATGCGCGGCGTATGTAAAATATGTTCGCATACGAGGCGTATATCAATCCCGCCTCGTAATCCCCCATTGGCAGGCCCGGCCTGCCCCTTGAACAGAGGCCAGTTCCATGACCCAGCGCCAAGCCGTCTTCCCCCCTGGCCGGCATGCCCTTTACGAGAAGCACCGCTACTCGGCGGCGGTCCGCTCGGGCGATCTCCTCTTCGTCTCTGGCCAGGTGGGCAGCAGAATGGACGGCTCTCCCGAGCCGGACTTCGCGAAGCAGGTCCAGCTCGCCTTCGAGAATCTGGCCGCGGTGCTGAAGGCCGCCGGCTGCGGTTTCGGGGACGTGGTGGACGTGACCACCTTCCACACCGCCCCGGAGGCGCAGCTGGAGACGGTCATGGCCGTCCGCGAGAGCGTGATCGGCGGCCCGCCCTATCCCAACTGGACAGCGGTGGGCGTGACATGGCTGGCGGGCTTCGACTTCGAGATCAAGGTCATCGCCCGCGTTCCGGCGAGCGCTGAATGACATGATCCGCCGATCCGCTTCCCAGGGCTCCGGCACGATCGGGTGGAATGCGTGGACGCGCCCGATCCACGGTTGAATGGGCCGGGCATGAGGGGGCTGGGTGTGACAGGGCGAATTCGGCGGAGCGGCAGGAAATCAGGGCCGCCTCCCGCTCGTTAGGTCCATGACATGCTCCCAGGCCGGATCAGGGGCATGCTGCCGCTGCCGGCCAAGCCTCCCGCGGAGAGACCCCCATGCCCATCCGCATTCTTCTTGCTGTCGCGAGTTCCATCGCCGCCATTTTCGTCGCGCGCGAGGCATCGAACTTCGCCGTGGTCCAGGGCATGGTTGCCGTCGGGCTGATCGCCCTGGTGGTGCTCGTCCTGGCGCTTTTCAGCCGCAAGTGAAGGCGGCCAGCCCACGGGGCGGATGACGCCGGTCCCGGCGCCCGCCCCGGGGGCCGCCCTTCTACCCCTTCAAGCCAGCCAGCTGCGCCCGCACACCCAGCACCAGATTCGTCACGTCGCTGCCCATGGTGCCAAAGGTGAAGCCCATGTCATGCATGCGCTTCACATAGGCCCCCGTGGTGCAATGGATGCCGATCCACTTGCCCCGCTCATCGCATTTCTTCACCAGCATCTCATAGATGCGCAGGATCTCCGGCTCCTCCCGGTCCATCACCGGCGGCAGGATGCCGAGGGAGATGCCGAGATCGGTGGGCCCAACATAGATCCCGTCCACGCCCGGCACGTCGAGGATGGCGTCCAGATTGTCCAGCGCCTCCTTCGTCTCGATCATCGGGATGCACAGCACATCGTCATTGGCCGTGTAGAAATACCGCCCGGGCTCGCCATAGATCCCCGCGCGCACCGGCCCGTTGGAACGATTGCCCAGCGGGGGATAGCGGCAGGCCGCCACGAAGGCCTCGGCCTGCTCCTTCGTGTTCACCATGGGGCAGATCAGGCCCTGCGCGCCCGCATCCAGCAGCTTCCCGATGATCCCCGGCTCGTTCCAGGGCACCCGCGCCAGCGGCGTCGTCCCATGCGGCTGCATTCCCTGGAAGCAGGCCACGGCCGACATGTAGTCCTGCACCCCGTGCTGCAGGTCGACGGTCAGGCTGTCGAAGCCAAGCTGCGCCATCAACTCGGAGGAAAAGGCGGTCGGGATGGCCAGCCACCCGTTCACCGTCTTCTTCCCACCCTTCCACGCATCCTTCAGCTTGTTCGCCACGCCCATTCCCTCCTGGATCGCCCGGCCGTGCCGGGACGCGGCATCCTTCCGCATCCCCGCGCCGCGAACAATCCATGCGCCACCGCCGCCTGTGCAGCCTCCACCATCCGTGGAATGAATTCACCGGCGGCCCCGCCGCGCAGCAGGAGGCGACCGGACGTGAAGGACGACACCACCCACTTCGCCCTGGATGCCCTACGCGCCTTCATCACCGATGCCCTGGCCCGCCTCAGCCTTGGCGAGGCCCATATCCCCGCCGTCGCCGACACCCTCCTCGCCGGCGAGCGCGACGGCGGCGGATCGCATGGCCTCTTCCGCCTCATCATGGTCGCCCGCAGCATCCGCGCCGGCCAGGTGAACACCAACGCCACGCCCGTGGCACGGGACATCGCCCCGGCGCTGGTGCGCGTGGAGGCTGGCGGCGGCTTCGCCCCGCTCGCCTTCCGCACCGGCCTGCCCATACTGGTCGAGAAGGCCCGCGCCTGCGGCATCGCGGCCCTGGCCGTGAACGACTGCGCCCATTTCGCCGCCCTCTGGCCCGAGGTGGAGGCGGTGGCCCGCCACGGGCTGGTGGGCCTGGCCTGCACCCCCAGCCATGCCTGGGTGGCGCCGGCCGGCGGGCGCAAGCCCCTCTTCGGCACCAACCCCATCGCCTTCGGCTGGCCACGCCCGGGCAAGGACCCCTTTGTCTTCGATTTCGCCACCAGCGCCGCCGCCCGTGGCGAGATCGAGCTCCACCGCCGCGCCGGGAAGCCTTTGCCGGAAGGCTGGGGCATCGATTCGGGCGGCAGCCCCACCACCTCGCCCGAAGCTGTCCTGGCCGGCGCCATGCTCCCCTTCGGCGGCCATAAGGGTTCCAACATCGCCGCCATGATCGAGCTGATCGCCGGCCCAATGATCGGCGACATGACCAGCGCCGAATCCCTCGCCATGGATGGCGGCGCCGCCACCGCCCCGCGCGGAGGCGAGCTGATCCTGGCCATCGACCCCGTGCGCTTCGCCGGCGAGAAGGCCGCCGACCGCGCCCAGGCCGCCGAGGCGCTCTTCCAGGCCATCACGGATCAGGGCGCCCGCCTGCCCTCGCTGCGCCGCTATGCCGCGCGCCGCCGCTCCATGACCGAGGGCGTGGAGGTCCCCAGCAGGCTCATCGCCGATATCGAAGCGCTGATCGGCTGACCCCGGCCGCGCCATGGGCAACCCCGATACCCCGGCCTATCCTCCCCACATGCCCGATGCCCAACCCGGCCCCGCCTGGCGCGTCTCCTCCGAGACGGCGCCGCTGCGCGAGGTCCTTCTCTGCCCGCCGGACCACTACCGCTGGATTCCGGCGAACAGCATCGCGCGCCGCACCCTGGCCGAGGCGAGGCAGCTTCCCACCATGGCCCAGCTCCAAGCACAGCACGCGGAACTCGTCCATGCCATCGGGCAGGGCGGCGCGACCGTCCATCTGATCGCGCCCGAGCCGCATCTGCCCTATATGGCCTACACCCGCGACAGCGTGGCGGTGACGCAGCGGGGGCCCGTCCTCTGCCAGTTGGAACGCCCCCAGCGCCGCGGCGAATACGCCTTCCTCATCGACTACCACGCGCGGAACGGCAGCGAGTTCTGGCGGAAATCCAACGCCGGCACGCTGGAAGGCGGCGACATCCACATCATCCGGCCCGGCCTAGCCACCATCGGTGCCTCCGGCGGCCGCACCGACCGTGCTGGCGCAGAGCAAATGGCCGGCTGGCTGCGCGAGGAAGGCTGGGAAGTCCGCGTCGAGGAGTTCGACGAGCACTTCCTCCATCTCGACGTCCTCTTCTGCATGGCCGCCCCCGGCCTAGCTGTCGCCTGCGAGGACGTGCTCGACCCCGCCTTCCTGGATTGGCTGCGCGCCCATGGCATCCGCTGGATTCCCGTGCCCTACCGAGCAGCGATGAATCTCGGCTGCAACATCCTCGCCCTGGGCCAGGACCGCGTGGTATCCGCCCGCGAAAGCACGGAGCTGAACGCCGCCCTCCGCGCCGAGGGCCTGGAAGTCCTGGACCCCGCTCTTTCCCTTTTCACCGCCGGCGGCGGAGGCCCGCATTGCCTCACCTGCCCCCTGCGGCGCGCCGACTGACACGGAACCCCGCCATGACTGCCCAGAACCGCCCCGTCGATCACGTCATCGCCGCCGCCCGTGCCTTCATGGGCGACCGCATCACCACCAACAATTCCATCCGCGAGCAGCATTCGCACGGCGAGGACACCACCACGCCCGTCCTGCCCGATGCCGTCGCCTTCGCGGAAACCACCGAGGAAGTCTCCAAGCTCCTCGCCCTCTGCCACCACCACGGCGTTCCCGTGACGCCTTTCGGCGCCGGCACCAGCCTTGAGGGCCATGTCACGCCGGTCCGCGCCGGCATCACGCTCGACCTCTCGCACATGAATGCCATCCTGGAGGTCAGCCAGGACGACATGGACTGCCTGATCGAGCCCGGCGTTACCCGCCGCCAGCTCAATGACCACCTGCGCGACCAGGGCCTGTTCTTCCCCGTCGATCCCGGCAGCCACTGCACCATCGGCGGCATGTGCGCGACGCGCGCCAGCGGCACCAATGCCGTGCGCTACGGCACCATCCGCGAGAATGTGCTGGGCCTGGAGGTCGTCCTCGCCGATGGCCGCGTCATCAACACCGGCGGCCGCGTCCGCAAGGCGGCCAATGGCTACGACCTGACGCGCCTCATCATCGGCAGCGAGGGCACGCTCGGCGTCGTCACCAAGGTCCGCCTGCGCCTGCATGGCATCCCGGAGGCCACCTCCGCCGCCGTCGTCCAGTTCCCGGACATGAAGGGCTGCGTCGAATCGGTCATCCAGGTCATGCAGGTCGGCGTGCCCGTCGCCCGGATCGAGCTGCTGGACGAGGTGCAGGTCGCCGCCTGCATCGCCTATTCCAAGCTCGACAGCCTCAATGTCCTGCCCACCCTCTTCCTGGAGTTCCACGGCACCGAGGCCGGGGTGAAGGAACAGGCCGAGACGGTGGAGGCCATCGCGAAGGAGATGGGCGGCCTCGGCTTCGCCTGGGCGGCGGACCAGGAAACCCGCAACAAGCTCTGGACCGCGCGCCACAACGCCTATTACGCGGCCATCGCCTCGCAGCCGAACAGCCGCGGCGTCACCACCGATGTCTGCGTGCCCATCTCCCGCCTGGCCGAAGCCATCCTCGGCGCGAAGCAGGACATCGCGGAGTCCGGCCTCTCCGCCCCCATGGTCGGCCATGTCGGCGACGGCAACTTCCACACCGTCATCCTCGTGGACCAGGACGATCCCACCGCGCTCGACCGCGCCTGGGCGCTGGACCGCAAGATCGTCGCCCGCGGCCTCGCCCTTGGCGGCACCTGCTCCGGCGAGCATGGCGTCGGCATGGGCAAGGCCGAGTTCCTGGAGCAGGAGCATGGCACCGAAGCACTGGCCGTGATGCGGAGCATCAAGAACGCCCTCGATCCCAAGGGCATCCTCAACCCCGGCAAGATCTTCCGGAACTAGCCCTTTCAAGAAGGACGCCGGCCCCATGCAGGGCCGGCCCGGAGGAAACCAGTCCCCGATGCCCAAGGACGCGCCGGCAGCGATGACCGCGCCTGCCCCCGATGCTCCCCCCGCCTTCGCCCCCACCGGGCTGGTGCTGATCGCCCCGCTCCTGGCCCTCGTTCTCGGCCATGTGCTCTCCAATGCCCTCCGCACCACGCCAGGCATCGCGGCGGATGTGCTGATCACCGATCTCGGCGTCAGCGCCGAGGGCCTGGCCGGGCTGACGGGCAGCTTCAACCTCGCCTTCGCCCTGTGCCAGATCCCGGTCGGCGTCGCGCTGGATCGCTTCGGCGTGCGCCGCGTCTCCATCACCCTCTTCTGCACCACCGTGGTCGGCTCCATCGTGGCCGCCCTCGCGACCGGCCCGCTCAGCTTCCTCCTCGGCCAGCTCCTGCTCGGCGCCGGCTGCTCAGGCATGCTGCTCTGCCCCATCACCTATGCCGCGCGCCGGCTGACAGCCGCGCAATTCGGCCTCTGGTCCGGGCTGATCCAGGCCATTGGCAACAGCGGCATGCTCCTCTCCGCCACCCCGCTCGCCTATCTCATCGAGGCGGCCGGATGGCGCGCCGGGTATGGCGCGGGCACGCTGCTCGGCCTCACCGCCCTTCTCTTCGTCATCCTGCTGGTGCGCGACGCCCCTCCCGCCGGCCCCTATCCCAGCCTCCTGCGCGACGGGCGCGAGGTGATCCGCCTCGGCCTCTCCCGCCCGCTCCGCGCCGGCATCGTGATCGCCTTCTCCTCCTTCGCAGCGGGGATCGGGGTGCGCGGCCTCTGGGGCGGTCCATGGCTCATGGAGATGAAGGGCCTGCCGCGCACCGAGACCGGCAACATCCTCATCCTCTGCGCCCTGGCCTTCGTCGTCGGTCCCATCCTGTCGGGGATGCTGGACCGCCGCTTCGGCCATCGCCGCCTCATTCTCGCGGCCGGCCATCTCGCCGCCGCCGCCTGCCTCGTGCTGCTGGTCCTCGGCGGCCCCTCCGGCCCGCTCGGCGCCCTGCCCACCTCCTGGGACCTGACGATGTTCGTCGCCTTCGCCCTGACGATCTCCGTCCAGCCCCTGGTCTTCGCCGTGGTCCGCTCCGCCGTGGCGCCCGAGCAGGCGGGCAAGGCGCTGTCAGCCGCCAATCTCTCCTATTTCACCGGCGCCGCCGTCATCCAGTCCGCATCCGGGCCAGTGGTGGCCGCCGCCGGCATCGGCGCGGGCCTCCTCTTCCTCGCGGCCATGCTGGCCACTGGCACGCTGCTCTTCCTATGGATGACGCGCCGCCGCGCCTGACGGGCGCGGTGCGCCGCGCGGGTTCACTCTGCCGCGCGCACCCGCAGCACCGTGCCCTCGACACCCTCGACCTGCACGACATCCCCCACGCGCAGCGCGCCACCCATGGCACGCGCCGCCCAATCGCTGTCGCCGACCCGCACCCGCAGCCCGGTGGCATCCTCCGCCACCACCACGCCCTTGCGTCCGGCCAGCCCGGAGGCGGGCGTGTTCACCAGTTCAGGCCCCGCAGCCCGGCGGCGCCGCAGCGCGAGCGCCACCCCCGCAGCCATCAACACCACGAAGATCACCACGGAGAGTGGAAAGCCCGGCGCGGCCACCAGCCAGACCAGCCCCGTCCCAATCGCCGCCAGCCCGGCCCAGACCAGGAAAGCCCCGGGCAGAAGAAGTTCGGCGCCGAGCAGCAGCAGCCCCGCCAGAATCCAGATCAGCCAGGGTTCCAAGGTCCGCTCCCCGTACGCGGCACCGACCCGCTTCCACCCGCGGAAGCCGTGGGCGGCACGAACCCGACCGCCCCCCCCGTAGGCCCACCCGCCGGCGCACTCACCGGAGCCACCACCGGCGCCGCGCCCCCTCCGGGGCCACCCGGCACCGTCCGCAACAGTTCCAGCGCCGCCGTCACCCCGCCCGCGAGCCCCGTGGCCTCCATCGGCACGACAACGAGGCGGGAGGACGGATTCGCCGCCATGGCCTGGAAGGCCGCCACGTATTTCTCCGCCACGAAGTAGCGCAGCGCGTCACCGCCGGCGCCGGAGGCCACCTCCGCGACCATCCGCGTCGCCTCCGCCTCCGCCTGGCCCATGCGCTCCCGCGCCTCGGCATCCCGGAACGCAGCCTCCCGCCGACCCTCCGCCTCCAGCACCAGCGCGGCCTTCGCGCCCTCCGCCCGTACCACCGTCGCGCGCCGCTCGCGCTCCGCCGTCATCTGCAGGTTCATCGCGCGGATCAGGTTCTCTGGCGGCTCGATCTTGCGGATCTCCACCCGGTTCACCTTCACGCCCCAGGGATCTGTCGCGCCGTCCAGCGTCAGCAGCAGCGTCGAGTTGATGCGCTCGCGCGAGGACAGCGTCTGGTCCAGATCCATCTCGCCGATGACCGAGCGGATATTGGTCATCGAGATCGCGGTCAGCGCCCCCTGCAGGTCCTGCACCTGGTAGGCCGCCTTGGCCGGATCCATCACCCGGTAATAGACGATGCCATCCACCGTGACCGAGGCGTTGTCACGCGTGATGACCACCTGCTCCGGAATGTCGAGCACCACCTCCTGCACGTTCATCCGCCGCCCTATGGCGTCGATGAAGGGGATGACGAAGTTCAGCCCAGGCTGCAGCAGTCGGATGAAACGGCCAAATCGCTCCACCGTCCACACCTCGCCCTGCGGCACGGTGCGTATCCCCTTCGCCGCTGTGACCAGGGCGAGGATGAGGATGACGGCGAAGACAATGATACTGCCGGGTATGGCCATGGATGATCCCCTCCAGACCCCGGGAGGCTAGAGCGGAATCTCCGCGGAGCGAAATCGCCCGTCATGCGCAAGAGCTGCGGCCCCTTGCGAAGCCCGCGCCCTCTGCGCCCTTCCAGCGCGGCTAATCAGCCAGCGCCCGCGTCAGCCCCGCCGCGGCCTCGGCCACCAATGGCTTCACCCGCTCCACCTCCGGCCAGAGGCGCTCATGCGAGCCCGAAAGCGTCAGCACCCCGCACAGCCCCCCACTTGGCAGGAAGACAGGCGCGGCGATCGCCGCCGCATCCAGATCCCGGCTTCCCTGGGTCGCGATCACCGGATGCGCCTCCGGCGCCGTCCCCGGAACCTCATCCGCAAGGGGATCCCAGATGGAGAAGACCCGCCCCGTGGCCGCCCCGCCCAGCGGCATCATGTCGCCCGCCTGCACCGCAACCCGCAGCGTGCGCGGTGGCGCCGCGCGGTAGAGGCAGATCCGCCGCTCGTCATCGACCTTCACCCAGAAGGTCGTACCCTGCCCGGTGGCCTCGGTCAGCGATTCCAGCACCGGCGGCACCAGCGCCTCCAGCCCCAGGCTGCGCGTGTAGAGGCTGCCCCAATGCAACAGCAGCGGCCCGGGCGACCAGGAGCCATCGGCGTTGCGCTTCACACAGCAATGCCGCTCCAGCGAAGCCAGAAGCCGGAGGATCGTGCTCTTGTACAGGCCGGTCCGTGCCGCCAGGACCCGTAACGGCAAGGCTGTGTCGCCCGGGCGGAAGGCCCCCAGCACGGTGAGCGCTCGCCCCACAGCCGCAACCCCCGCGGCCGTAGAAGGTGGTGACAGCAACCTCCCGCGCGGCGAGACCCGCCTTTCCCCGTCCAGTGCGGGGACGTCATCAGCCAGGGCAACCGGCTGCATGGCCCGCGCATCATCGGTCACGAGGTCAGGATCCAAGACTCGCACTCCCGTCCATGGCGCTCACTTGATCTTGAGCCGACGGCGGAATACGCCGCGCCCTCATGCGCCTTGCACTGGCCCTGGTGGATCACCGCAGATCGGGGACAGCGCTTGAATCACTATTCACTAACACAGGTTCGAGCGTGAAGCGGCCTGTTCCACGGGCCGGAACGGAACCGCCCTTAGATGAGAAAGCCTTGCATTTCCTTTGCAGGGCCAGCTCAAGCACGTTTCGCTAGTTCATCAATGACGCTTGCGGACCATCATGTCCGCAGCCACATGCCCATCACCATGATGCGCCGAACGAAATCCTCGCTTCTCCGGACGAGCCGTTCGGCTGCCTGGGCCTTCCTGCTGGCCATGGCGCTCGGCGCCCCGGTGCCTGCCCTCGCGCAGCCCGGCCCACAGGGCCCGCCCACCGTCGGGGTGCAGGACGCCATCCGCCGCCCCGTCACGGAAAGCACCGAATTCGTCGGCCGGGTGGAGGCGATCGAGCGCGTCGAGATCATCGCCCGCGTCACCGGCTTCCTCCAGGAACGCCTCTTCGAGGAAGGACAGGAGGTAAAGAAAGGCGATCCTCTCTACCGGATCGAGCGCTCCACCTTCGAGGCCGATCTCGCCCGCAGCCAGGCCCAGATCGCCTCCGCCGAGGCTGAGCTCGCCAATGCCCGCGTCACCCTCTCCCGCGCGCAGGAGCTGAGCCGCACCGGCGCCGGCACCCGCGCCGCGCTCGACAACGCCACGGCCCAGGACCGCACAGCCAACGCCCAGCTCGTCGCCGCCCGCGCCGCCACGCGCGCTGCCGAGATCAACCTCGGCTACACGGAGATCACCTCTCCCATCGATGGCAAGATCGGCCGCACCAATCTGACCATCGGCAATGTCGTCGGGCCCAACACCGGCACGCTGGCCGTGATCGTCAGCCAGGACCCGATGAGGGTCGCCTTCCCCGTCTCCGAACGCCAGGTTCTGGAGCTCCGGACCCGCTACAGTTCCCGCGGAGGCGTGAACGCGGTTCAGGTCCGCTTCCGCACCGCGGATGGCAGGACCTATCCCGATATCGGCCGCATCGATTTCGTCGATAACCAGATCAGCCGTTCCACCGACACCCTCCTCGTCCGTGCCCGCGTCGCCAATCCGATCCGCCCCGAGATCGGCGGCCGCAGCCTGATCGACGGACAGTTCGTCACGGTCTTCGTCGAGGGGGTGGAGCCGGTGCTCGCCCTCACCGTCCCCCGCACGGCCGTCCTTCAGGACCAGCAAGGCAGCTACGTTTTCATCGTGGATGCCGAAAGTAAGGCTCTGCGGCGCAACATTCGCCTCGGGCAAAGCACCCCGCAATTTGCCATGGTGGAGGAAGGACTGACTCCAGGCGACAAGGTAATTGTCGAAGGAATCCAGCGCGTCCGTCCGGGCCAAGAGGTAAAGGCCGTCCCCATATCCCCCGACCCGGCGACACAGGCAGGACATGCACAGGGCGGCGCGGCCCCCGCCGCCACGCAGCCGCAGGGCAATGCCGCGACGGGCAACGACCCAGCCAGTGCCGCCCCGGGCGGCAGCAATCCGGGCACCGCCCAGGGCGGCCCCAACGGCGCGGGCGGATCGCCACCCGGCGCCCCGGCCGCCCCCAGCACCGGTAATCCGGGCACCAGCCAGCCCACCTCCAGCACGCCCCCCGCAAGCCAGCCTGGCTCCGGGCGGTAAGCGCAGATGCTCTCCGCCATATTCGTCGATCGCCCGCGAATGGCGATCGTCATCGCGCTCCTGACGCTGATCGCGGGCGCGATCTCCCTCCTGCGCATCCCGGTGGCGCAGTTCCCGGACATCGTCCCGCCCCAGGTCGCGGTCAACGCCCGCTATCCCGGCGCCTCCGCCTCGGTGGTGGAGCAAACCATCGGCCAGGTTCTGGAAAGCCAGATCAACGGCGTGGACCGCATGATCTACATGCGATCCAACTCCGCGAATGATGGCACCTACGCCCTGAACGTCTCCTTCCAGCTCGGCACCGATCCCGACATGGCGACGGTGAACGTCAACAACCGCGTCCAGGCCGCCATGGCGCGGCTGCCGCAGGAGGTGCAGCGCAGTGGCGTGACGGTGCGCAAGCAGTCCTCCTCCGTGCTGATGTTCGGCCTCCTCTACGCGCGGGGAGGCGGGTTCGCGCCGCTCTTCCTCTCGAACTACTTCACCATCAACATGCTGGACACCCTGGCGCGCGTGCCGGGCGTCGGCCAAGTGAGCATCTTCGGCGCAGAAGACTACTCCATGCGCATCTGGTTCCAGGTGGAGCGCCTCATCTCCCTTGACATGACGCCGCAGGAAGTCATCTCGGCGGTCCAGACGCAGAACGTGCAGGCGGCGGTGGGCCGCATCGGCAGCCCCCCCACCAATCCGGACCAGCCCTTCCAGCTTAACCTTGAGACACTCGGACGCCTCCAGACGCCGGAGCAGTTCGGCGATATCGTGCTCCGCTCCAATCCGGACGGCTCGCTGCTGCGGGTACGCGACGTCGCCCGCGTCGAGATCGGCGCGGCCAGCATGGATACGGAGGACCGCTTCAACGGCCAGCCCGCCATCGCATTCGGCATCTACCTGGCGCCGGGCGCCAATGCCGTGCAGGTTTCCAGCGCCGTCCGCCAGCAGATCGACCAGTTGAAAACCCGCTTCCCGGAGGGGGTGGACACGGAGGTCTTCTACGACAGCTCCACATTCGTGGGCGAGACCATCGACGAGGTCATCAAGACGCTGCTGGAAGCCTTCGTGCTCGTGGTGGTGGTTGTCTACCTGTTCCTGGGCAGCTTGCGGGCAACGATCATCCCGACCATCGCCGTGCCGGTCAGCCTGATCGGTGCCTTCATCGTCCTCCTGGGCCTCGGCTACTCGGCCAACACGGTGTCGCTGCTGGCCATGGTGCTCGCCATCGGTATCGTCGTGGACGACGCCATCGTGGTGGTCGAGAATGTCGAGCGCGTGATGGAGGAGCATCCGGAGCTCTCCCCCGCGGACGCCACCAAGCAAGCGATGCGGGAGATCACGGCGCCGATCATCGCCATCACCCTCGTCCTGCTCTCGGTCTTCGTCCCGATCGCTTTCCTTCCGGGCCTCTCGGGAGATCTGTTCCGGCAGTTCGCGGTGACGATCTCGGCCTCGATGGTCATCTCGGCCATCAACGCCCTCACCCTCTCCCCGGCCCTCTGCGCCATCGTCCTCAAGCCGCATCACGGCCCCCGCCGTGGCCCGATCGGCTATGTGCTGCGCGGCATCGACTGGACGCGGGACCGCTATGCGGCCGCGGTGCGCCGCCTGTTGCGCGTCGCGGCGCTCTCCCTGCTCATCACGGCCGGCTTCGGCCTCGGCATCTGGCAGATCAGCAAGGTCACCCCTACCGGCTTCCTGCCGCAGGAAGACCAGGGCGCCTTCTTCGTCCAGGCCCAGCTCCCGCCCGGCGCCAGCATCTACCGAACGCGGGAGGTGGTGCGCCAACTCGAGGAGATCATCCGCCAGAACCCCTCCGTGCAGGGCACGCTCGGCATCGTCGGCTTCTCTCTGATCGATGGCGGCGCCCAGTCCAACTCGGCCTTCATGGTCGTCCGGATGAAGCCCTTCGCTGACCGGACCGCGGCGGCGGACAGCGTGCAGGCCGCCATCGCCCGCGTCTTCGTGGCCAGCCAGTCCATCCTCACGGCCAATGTCTTCGCCTTCAACCTGCCGCCCATCGTGGGCCTCGGCACGGGCGGCGGCTTCGAATACATCCTGCAGGACTACCAGGGCCGGGACATCAACCAGCTCAACTCCGTCATGCTCAACCTGGTCGTGGCGGCCAATCAGAGCCCCGACCTCGCGAACGTCTTCTCCACCTTCGCAGCGAACAATCCCTCGCTCTACCTCGATGTGGATCGCAACAAGGCGGAAGCGCTGGGCATCACCATCTCCAACATCTTCACCACGCTCCAGACGGCGCTGGGCGGCTTCTATGTCAACGACTTCAACCTCTATGGCCGCGTCTGGCAGGTGAACCTGCAGGCCGAGTCCGCGGACCGGAACGACATCGAGGACATCTGGCGCATCCAGATCGGCAACAACAGCGGCGACATGGTACCGCTGCGCGCCTTCGCCACCATCAGGACGGTACTCGGGCCGCAGACCATCCTCCG
Organism: Roseomonas xinghualingensis; assembly: GCF_025791835.1. Lineage (GTDB taxonomy): Bacteria > Pseudomonadota > Alphaproteobacteria > Acetobacterales > Acetobacteraceae > Roseomonas > Roseomonas xinghualingensis. Next base: position 24,652 of record NZ_JAOXLP010000009.1, on the reverse strand, counting down.
CTACAACAACTACGTCGCCGTCTCGATCACCGGCTCGCCGCGCCCCGGCATATCCTCGGGCGAGGCGCTGAACGCCATGGAGCAGATCTCCGATCGCGTGCTGCCCCAGGGCTACGGCTATTCCTGGACCGGCACCGCCTATCAGGAGAAGCTGGCGAGCGGGCAGACGGGCTATATCCTCGCGCTGGCCGTGCTCTTCGCCTACCTGTTCCTCGTGGCGCTCTATGAGAGCTGGACCATCCCGGTCCCGGTTCTGCTCTCCATCGCGGTCGGCGGGCTCGGCTCCTTCATCGCCATCCTGATTGGCAGACTCAGCCTCGACATCTATGCCCAGATCGGGCTCGTCGTGCTGATCGCCCTGGCGGCGAAGAACGGCATCCTCATCGTCGAATTCGCCAAGGAAGCGCGCGAGCGCGGCATGCCCATCATCGAAGCCGCGGCCGAGGGCGCCCGGCTCCGCTTCCGCGCGGTGATGATGACCTCCATCGCCTTCGTTCTCGGCCTCGTGCCGCTGGTCACGGCGGAGGGCGCGGCCGCCGTCTCCCGCCGCGCGGTCGGCACGCCGGTCTTCGGCGGCATGATCGCGGCCTCGCTCATCGGCATCTTCATGATCCCGATGCTCTATGTGGTCTTTCAGACGCTACGCGAACGGGTGAAGGGCTGGACCGGCCACAAGCCCGAGACGCCGACCGCCACCCCACGCTGAAGAAGGGGGGTGGCGAGGTTTCTCCCGCCTGCCTCCCCTTTATCGCCCCTGTGCCCTTCGGGGTTCGGGCCGCCACCGCCCTGATCGGCACCTTCTTACCCACGCCTGCCCCGCCCCAGGACAGCCCCCTTCCCGTGGCCGCCGCGTCCCTCCATGATCCGGCACGCTCAACGAGGGAGATTGCGTTATGGCGAAGTTCGGCCTCAGCCAGCCTCTGCGCCGGGTCGAGGATCCGCGCCTCCTCAAGGGCGGCGGCCGCTACACGGACGACCTCATTCCCCAGGGGGTCGCCACCAACGCCGCCATCGGCATCATCCTCCGTTCGCCGCACGCCCATGCGCGCATCCTGTCGATCGACACGAGCGAGGCGGCGGCCCTACCCGGCGTCCTGGCCATCCTCACGGCGCAGGACTGGAAGGATGAGGGCCTGGGTGAGATCCCCTGCGCCATCCCGCTGAAGAACCGCGACGGCACCCCCCGCGGCAACACTCCGCGCGGCGCCCTCGCTGACGGCGTCGTCCGCCATGTCGGCGATCCCGTGGCCTTCATCGTCGCCGAGGACCACCAGGCCGCCCGCGATGCAGCGGAAGCCATCATGGTGGATTACGAAACCCTCCCCTCCACGACCGACCTCGCCACCGCCACCCAGCCCGGCCAGCCCCAGATCTGGGAAGGCAACCCGGGCAACACCGTCTTCGACTGGGAAACCGGCAACCGCGAGGAGACCGAGCGCCTCTTTGCCCAGGCCGCGCATGTCACGCGGCTGACCATCGTCAACAACCGCATCGTCGTCTCATCGATGGAGGGCCGCGCGGCCCTTGCCGAATATGACACGTCGAGCGAGCGCTTCACCCTCCATGCCGGCACCCAGGGCAGCTGGTCGGTGAAGGGCATCCTCGCGAATGACGTGTTCAGGATCCCCAAGGAGAAGATCCGCGTCGTCACCCATGATGTCGGCGGCGGCTTCGGGATGAAGCTCTTCACCTATCCCGAATACGCGCTCTGCATGATGGCCGCGCGCCGCCTGCGCCGCCCCGTGCGCTGGACCAGCGAACGCACGGAGGCCTTCCTCTCCGACACGCATGGCCGCGACAACATCACCACCGGCGAGATCGCGCTCGACAAGGACGGCAGGTTCCTCGCGCTGCGCACGAAGAACATCGCCAATATGGGCGCCTATCTCTCCAATTACGGCCCCTTCATTCCCACCGCCGCGGGCACGAAGGTCCTCGCCAGCGTCTATGGCTTCAAGGCAATTTACGCCAATGTCATCGGCGTCCTCACCAACACCACGCCCGTGGATGCCTATCGCGGCGCTGGCCGCCCCGAATCCAACTACATCGTGGAGCGCCTGATCGACGCCGCCGCGCGCGAGACAGGCATCGACCGCATCGAGCTGCGCCGCCGCAACATGGTCCCCTCCTCGGCCATGCCGCACACCACGCCGGTGGGCCAGACCTATGACTCCGGCGAGTTCGCCCAGGTCATGGACCAGGCCCTCCAGCGGATCGACTGGGCCGGCTTCGCCGCGCGCCGCGCCGAATCCGCCGCGCGCGGCAAGCGCCGCGGCATCGGCCTCGCCTATTACCTCGAGGCCACGGGCGGCTCGGACAGCGAGCGCGCCGAGGTCCGCTTCGCCAAAGACGGCATGGTCGATGTCCTCGTCGGCACCCAGTCCACCGGGCAGGGCCATGAGACTGCCTATGTGATGATCACCGCGAATGAGCTCGGCATCCCCGTCGAGAAGATCCGCGTCATCCAGGGCGATTCCGACGAAATCCCCACTGGTGGCGGCACCGGCGGCGCCCGCTCCCTCTACTCCGAGGGCACGGCGCTTCTCGCCACCACCGCGACCGTGATCGAGAAGGGCAAGCAGGCCGCCTCCGAGGCCCTCGAAGCCTCCCCGGCGGATATCGAGTTCGAGCAGGGCCGCTTCGCCATCGCCGGGACCGACCGCGCCATCGGCATCCTCGAACTCGTCCGCAGCCAGCAGGAGCGCGCCGCGCGCGGCGAATCCGTCACCCTGCTCGACACAGCCGAGATCGCAGCCATCCCCGCCCACACCTATCCGAACGGCTGCCATGTCGCCGAGGTGGAGGTGGACCCGGACACGGGCATCATCTCCGTCCTCCGCTACATCGTGGCCGATGATGTGGGCCATGCGCTGAACCCGCTGATCGTGCGCGGCCAGGTGCATGGCGGCGTCGCCCAGGGCATCGGCCAGGCGATGCTGGAGCGCACCGCCTACGATCCGGAAAGCGGCCAGCTCCTCTCGGCCTCCTTCATGGACTACGCGCTGCCCCGCGCGGGGGACCTGCCCGAGATCGAGGTCTCGCTGCTCTCCATCCCCTGCCTGACCAACCCGCTCGGGGTGAAGGGCGCGGGCGAGGCCGGCGCCGTCGGTTCGCCCCCCGCGCTGATGAACGCGTTGGTCGATGCGCTCTCGCAGGATGGCATCACCCATATGGACATGCCTGCCACGCCGGAGGTGGTCTGGAAGGCATTGGAAATGGCTCGCGCCGCCTGACGAAAGCGCACCGCCGCCCGCGCCCGCATCAGCGCATGGCCATGACGGGACCGGCTCGGTAAGGGGCCGGCCCCGTGCCGGGCTGCGCATCCAGGAAGCGCAGCCCGGTCACCCGGAAGCCGTCCCACCGCCACGCGATATCGAAGGCCACCCCCCCATCGCCATGGGAGGGCCCGTATTCCACCTGGAAGGAAGCTAGCCCCAGCGGCCGCGCCCCGCGCAGCCGGCTGAGCGCCACCGGGCTGCCCTCCGCCGCTCCGCCCCGCGCCCGCAGCACCAGCCAGGCCGCCACCGCCTCCGGCTTTTCCCAGGAGGAGGCCATCCGCTCCGCCATGCCGGAAAGAAAGCGCCGCGCCCCCTCTCCGCCCTCCGGCCGCAACTCCGCCGCCATCCCGGCCCGCAGGCTGGCCATGGCGGCCTGCGTGTCGAACTGCCGCAGCAGCCCAGGCGCATCCCCCTGCCCGATCGACACCGAAAGCCGCAGTGCCAGAAGCCAGGGCAGGATCAGCCAGGCCAACATCAGCGCCAGCCCGGCCAGGATCGCCACGACTGTTTGGCGTAGTGGCCGCACCTGCGTGGCGGGCGCCCCCACTGGCTGCCTGACGCGCTTCCCCCCCACCATGCCCTGTCTGGCAACCAGGCCTGCCGATCCTGGCTGCGTTCCTCTCTGCGCCGCTTCGTCGGGCTCCCAATCCAACTCCCAGGAGCGCCGCCAGGGCCGTGGCGATTCCAGGCGCTGTGCTTGCCGCACGTCGTAATCCGCCCAAACCTCATTCCAGATATCAGCCCGCCGCTTCGCTCTCATGCGTCTGTCCCGGTCATCCAAGGAACAGCGCTATCCTGGCGCTCTGTCTCTTTTACGAGACTGCCGCAACAAACCTCACCGAAACCTTAACGTCTCACGTCATGAGATAACCTGCCCTCAGGCGTGCCGGGCAATCCTTGCCTCGATCTTCGCCAGCACCGCTCCCAGGGCCGCCACCATGCCGGCCGCCTGTGCATCCGGCCCCAATGGCCGGTCGGGTGGCACGGGCACCGTCGCCGTCTCGGAGATCTGCCCCACCACCTGCGTACCGAACTGGCCCGTTTCGCGCATCACGACCGCCGACATGGAAGCCACCGCCACCCCACGCGCGAGATCGATATGCAGGGCCACCAGCTGGCTCTCCAGCAGCAGGTCCACCGGCCCCCGCGTCCCCGGCGCCAGCACAGCCGAGAACAGACCTGAATCGATCAACCAGGTCCGAAGCGCCTCCTCCGCCGCCCCGGCCGGGGGCGCCGTCCACTCGGCATAATACTCCACCGACATGGTCCCATTCGGCTGCAGCGTTGGCAGCAGCCTGCTCTCCAGCCCCGGCGCAGCGCCCGTGCTCCGCACCAGCAGCGTCTTCCGCCCGGCCCGCCCGGCCCGCTGGCCGGGGCGGCGCGGCAAGAGCGGATAGCGCCGTGGCTCCACGTAAGGCTGGTTCAGCACCGCGCAGCCCCCCAGGACCACAGGAGCCACAAGCAACATCCGGCGCAGCATCACCGCCCTCCCCTTGCCCAGCCCGGCGGCGGCGGCGGCGGCGCCAGCAAGGCCGCCCCCGGCGAACGCCGCAGCCGTTCCGTCGTGTCCCGCAGGTTGCCGGAAGCCGCCCGCAGGTCCTGCAGCGTCGGCGTCAGGTCCGCATTGACGTCGCTCACCGTGTTGTTGATCGACCGGGCGGCCGACTCAACCTGCGCGATCGCCGCCGGCAGCCTCTGCATGCCCTGCTGCAGCCGCTCCATGGCCAGATTCGCGTTGCGAACCGTGCTCCGCACCTCGGGGCTGCCGATCAGCTGCCGGGCCTCCGCGATGGTGGCCTGCAGCTCCGCCGAAAGCCGCGGCAGGTTCAGGTCGGTCACCGTCTTCCGCACCGTGGTCAGCATTTCCTCCGCCGCGCGCGAGGCCTGGGCGACCTCCCCCTCGTTAACCTGCCGGCGCAGGTCGGTCATCAGCCCGACCATGTCGTTCAGAACCTGCTCGATCGGCAGGTCGCTGATCCGCCGCGCCATCTCCTCGGCGACATTCGTCACCTGCGCCACCGTGCTCGGTATCGAGGGGATCACCGGGTATTCGGGCGTCCAGGGCGGCGCCTCCACCGGGAATCGCTCCGGATCGACGAAATCCAGCTCCAGATACGTCACCCCCGTGAGGCCCGTGCTCGCCAGCCTGATGCGAAGTCCCGCCTGCACGGCGCGCTCCATGTCGGGCGCATCCCGCAGCCGCGACAGGTCGATCGCGAAGCGCACCAGCACCCGCTGATAGGCGGGGGAGATGCCGGTCGGCGGCGGCTGATAGACGGTGGCGACCAGGTTGATATCCGTCACCTGCCCCAGCTGCACGCCGCGGAAGCGCACGGCGGCCCCCACATCCAGCCCCTGCACGCTTTCGCGCAGATAGGTTTCGTAGGTCTTCGTGTTGCGCCCCAGCTTGTCGGCCGTGAAGAACAGGATGAAGCCCAGCCCCAGGCCCAGCCCCGCCAGGATCAGGATGCCGACGCGCAGGTAGAGGCCCCGGGGCGACACCGCCATCACACCACCTCCCGGCGGAAGAACCGCCGCACCGTGTCGTTCGGCGGATTGTCCCGCAGCGCGCGCGGGTCGCCCTCGGCGATCATTCCCTGCGCCTCCTTGTCCAGCATGATGCAGCGATCTCCGATCGCCAGGATCGATTGCAGCTCGTGGGTCACCACCACGAAGGTGGTGCCCAGGTCCCGCGCCAGGTCCTTGATCAACTCGTCCAGCCCCGCCGAGGTCACCGGGTCCAGCCCCGCGCTCGGCTCGTCGAGGAACAGGATCGGCGGATCCAGCGCCATGGCCCGCGCGATGCCCGCGCGCTTGGCCATGCCGCCCGAAATCTCCGCCGGCAGGCGCGACGCCGCATCGGAAAGCCCCACCAGCCCCAACTTCACCCGCGCCACGGCTTCCCGCCCCTCGCGCGGGAGATCGGTATGGGCCTCCAGGGGCAGCATCACATTCTCCAGCAGCGTCATCGAGCCGAAGAGCGCCCCCGACTGCCACATGACACCCAGCTGCCGCAGCAGGTTGCGCCGCGCCTCGCCGGAGGCCGAGGCGAGCTCGCCTCCCAGGATGCGCACATGGCCGGCCGTCGGCTCGTATAGCCCGATCATCAGCTTCAACAGCGTGGACTTCCCGCAGCCCGAGCCACCCAGAATGACGAAGACCTCGCCCTGCCGGACCTCGAAGGACACGTCGCGGAACAGCACCCGGCTGCCGAAGCCCATGGAGACGCCGCGCGCCTTGACCACCACCTCACGCCGCGCCGGCTGCGGCGGCCCGGACGGCACCACCATCGGTTCGCCCATCACCAGCCCAGCCGAAAGAACAGCACGGCGAACACCCCGTCCAGCACCACGAGCGCCACGATCCCGCCCACCACGGCCGCCGTTGCGGCATCGCCCACGGCGCGTGGCCCGCTACCGGCCGAAAGTCCCGCCCGACAGCCGATCCCCGCGATCACCAGCCCGAACACCGCCGCCTTGCCCAGCCCCCCGACCAGATCGCCGACCGCGATTCCCGCACTGAGCTGGTTCAACACCAGCTGCAGCGGGAAGCCCAGGCCCAGCATCACGATGGTCATGCCGATCAGCCCCGCCAGATTCATCAGCAGCGCCAGCACGGGCATGGCGATGGTGGCCGCGATCAGCCGGGGCATCACCAGCAGCACCATGGGATCGATCCCCATGATGCGGAGCGCGCTCACCTCCTCGTTCACCGTCATGGTGCCAAGCTCGGCGGCATAGGCCGAGCCGGTCCGCCCTGCCAGGATCACCCCAGCCAGCAACGGCCCCAGCTCACGCAGCAACGAGATTCCGACCAGCCGGGGCACGAAGATATCCGCCCCGAACTGCCGCATCGGGATGGCGGACTGGAAGGCCAGGATCACGCCGATCAGCACGCCCAACAGCATGGTCAACCCGAAGGCCCGCGTGCCGACCTCATCCAGGTGCCGCAACACATCCGCCACCCGCAGGTCGCGCGGCCGCCGCACGGTATTCACCACCGTGGCGGCGGATTCACCGAGGAAAGCCGCCCCATCCCCCGCCGTCTTCACGCGGCCGACGCCCCAGGCGCCGAGCCAGCGGACCAGCCCCAGCCGCTGCCCCGGAGCCACCGGCGGCGGCGGCTTCGCCGCGGCACGCGAACGCTCCAGCACCGCCGAAACCGGCTGAGAGGCGCCCTCCACCGGCACGTCCTGCCCGGCGGCCCCGGTGGCGGCGATCACCAGCGCGGCGCCGCTCGTATCCAGAACCTCCAGCCCTGAAAGGTCGATTCGCCGCGCGCCCTTTGCCTTCTCCAGCGCCTGCCGCCAGATTGACCCGGCGGTCAGGCTCGTCAGCCGTCCCGTGAAGCGCAGCGCATCGCCATCCCGCTCCACCTGCGGTGCCTGGTCGCCATGGTTGCCGGATGGCGCGGAGGGCTCGACAGCCGCGCCCGGCTCCGGCGCCGCATCGGGGGCCCGGCCCGGCCCCATATCCTCGGCCGGCGGCAGGGCCGGGCTGCCAGGCGCCGAAACCCGCTCGGAAGCCCCTTCCGGCTGCCCCTCGCGCCGGTCCCCGGCCCCTTCGCCGACGAGCGAAAGCCGATCCTCATCCCCTTTCCGGCGCCTCACGCCGAAAGGTCCCGAACCGACCGCAGCAGCGCGGCCGCCTGCCGTGCCGCCTGCGCCCCGCTGAGCCAGGCTCCTGCCAGCGTCCCAGCCAGGCTTGCATGGCAGGCCTCTCCCGCCAGCCGCAGCCGCCCGCCGCCGATAGGGGCGGAAAGCGCCTCCCGCGCTCCGCCGCGGCCGGGCCGCAGCGCCGCATAGGCCCCGCGGGACCAGGGATCGTGCCCCCAGCCCGAAACCACCGCCCCATCCCGCCGCAGCGCCTTGTCCACCCGTCCTCCATAGATCCGGTGCAGTTCGGAGAAGGCCAGATCGACCATGGCCGCCTCTCCTTCCCGCTCCGCCTCCCAGGCCAGCGCCCCACCGGCGAAGCCCTGGATATGGTCGCGCCCGAAGGGCCAGGCGACGAAGGTCATCGCCCGCTCCCCCTCCTCCACGCGCCGTTCGATCCCGCCGAAGGGCGGGATGTCCAGCCGGTCTTCCCCGGACGCGCGCAGCCCGACCTTGCCGAGCAGCCCCATGGGCAGATCGTGCACGGCCTGCAGCACCGCCTCCGGCAGCCCCGGTTCGAAGCGGATCGCGCCCGAGGCCAGAACCCCGGTCGAGACCGTCACCACCGCCGCCCCGGCCTCGATCGTGCCGAAGAGACCCTCGGCCCGTACCCGCCGCCCGTCCCAGGCCAAGCGCTCCACCGGCGCGCCCAGCGTCACCGGAAGGCCGGCGGCCAGGACTTCGAGCAGATGGCCGCAGCCTTCCCGAGGCAAGAGATTGGTGCCGACCAGCAAAGTGGAAAGGTAGTCGCCCAGGTCGATGTCCCGCGCCTCGGCCGCCGAGATGACCGGCCCCTCCCAATGGGTCAGGCTCGCATCCCAGAATCCGCCGCGCGGCGCGGCATCCGCCAGGCTCATCCCGCGCGCACCGGGCCGCACCGCCTGGCGGACCGCCAGATGCCAGGCCCGCTCCGCTTCCTCGTAATCCCGTGCCTCGGATGGAGTCGCCCAGCGGTCCCCCATCCAGACGCGGGAATCCCGCACGGCATCATGGTCGAACAGGGAAAGCCCCACCGCCTCGGCCAGCGGCACCAGAGGATTGGACTGCGCCGCATGCAGCCAGGTTGCCCCCAGGTCGAAAGGCGCACCCAGGGAAAGATCGGTGCAGGCCCGGCCCCCGACCCGCCCGCGCGCCTCCAGGACCCGGACCGTCAGGCCCAGTGCCAACGCCTCGCGCCCCGCCGCGATCCCCGCCGCGCCGGCACCAACCACCAGAAAGTCGCAATCCCCCGACACCATTCCAATCCAAGCGGACCAAGCACGGCAGGGTTTCCCCCAGGCGCCCGGCCAGGGCCAGTCAGGAAATGTCACGCCAGGGTCCCTGGTTCCGCACAGCGGAGCGGGGAAGGATCGGGGCGGGCTACAAGGCCCGCCCCGGAAGCACTCAGTCCAGCTTCGTCCCGGAGATCTCGACGAGCCGCCGCCACATCGGCGTCTCCCGCGCGACCTGCGCCGCCAGCGCCGCCGGGCTCTCGCTGACCACCACGTCATAACCCAGAGGCTTCAGCTTGGAGACGAAGGTGGGATCGGCGGCCACCTTCTTGATCGCTTCGAAAAGCTGCTTCACCACCGGCTCGGGCGTATTCGCCGGGGCCATCAGCGCATTCCAGGGCGAGATATCCAGATCGCCCAGCCCGAGATCCGCGAAATCCCCCATGGCCGGCAGATCCGGCATGAAGTCCATCCGCGCCTTGGAGGAAAGCGTCAGCGCCTTGAACTTGCCGCTCTGCACATGCGGCACCAGCGCGGGCGTCACGTCGAACATCATGTCGATCGTCCCGGCGAGCAGATCCGTGATGGCCGGTGCGCCGCCGCGATAGGGCACATGCAGGAAGCGCGCGCCCGCCATGGCGTTCACCGCCTCGATGCAGAGATGCGAGGAGGTGCCAGGGCCCGAGGAACCCATCTTCACCTGGTCCGGATGCGCCTTGGAATAGGCGACCAGCTTGCGGAAATCCGTCCAGCCCTTCTGCGCCGCCACCTCGGCATTCACCACGCAGATCAAAGCGCCCGTGTTGATGAGCGAGAGCGGCGTCAGGTCCTTCACCGGGTCGAAGGGCAGCTTGCTGTAGAGGAAGGGATAGGCGGTCATCGTCGCGCCGCCGATCACCCCGATCATGGAGCCGTCATTCGGCCCCTTGGCGACGGCATCCGTGCCCAGGATGCCGCCCGCGCCGCCGCGGTTCTCCACCACCACGCCCTGCCCCAACGCGGGCCCCAGCCGCTCCGCGACCAGCCGCCCCAGCAGGTCGATCGCGCCACCCGGCGGGAAAGGCACCACCACCCGTAATGGCCGGCCGCCAGCCAGGGGCTGCGCCAGGGTTGGGGCCGCCAGCGCGGGCAGGGCCGCAAGCCCGGCCATGAGGGATCGACGTCGCAGCATTCAGTTCTCCAGTCACTCGATCATTCGCCCCCAGCATGCCGAAGGGTGTGCCAGGGGCGCCATGCGATTCCCGGGCCAAAGTGCCCCGCTCCCTTCGAAGGGAGCTGGGGCAGGGCACGGCCTATCCCGTGATCCCGATCTGCCAGGGAACGAACTCATTGTTGCCCACCCCCAGCTCCTCGCTCTTGCTGCGCGTCCCGCTGGCCGTGTCCAGCAACAGGCGGAAGATGCGCTCGCCCATCTCCTGGATGGTCGCCTCTCCATCGAGCACGAGCCCGCAATTGATATCCATGTCATCCACCAGCCGCCGGTACATCGGCGTGTTGGTGGCAAGCTTCACCGAAGGCACCGGCTTCGCGCCGAACATGGACCCGCGCCCGGTGGTGAAGGCGATCAGATTCGCGCCCCCCGCCACCTGCCCGGTCGCCGATACCGGATCGTAGCCCGGCGTATCCATGAAGACGAAGCCCTTCTGCGTCACAGGCTCGGCATAGCGGTACACCTCCATCATCGGCCCCGTGCCTCCCTTCATCGAGGAACCGAGCGACTTCTCGATGATGTTCGCCAGCCCGCCCGCCTGATTGCCGGGACTCACCTTGCCGTTGATCTGCGTGTCGCGCCCGGCGGCATATTCTTCCTTCCACCAGCGCAGCCGCTCCAGCAGCTTCTCGCCAACCTCGCGGGACACCGCGCGCCGCGTCAACGTGTGCTCCACCCCGTTGATCTCCGGCGTCTCCGACAGGATCGCCGTGCCGCCATGCCGCACGAGGATATCCATCGCCGCCCCCAGCGACGGATTGGCCGTGATCGAGGAAAACCCGTCCGACCCGCCGCATTGCAGCCCGACGGTCAGATGCTCCGCCGAAACCGTCTGCCGCGTCACGCGGTTCGCCTCCGGCAGCATCGCGCGCACCGCCTCGACCCCCGCCTCGATCGTCTTCCGCGTGCCGCCCACCTCCTGCATCACCATGGTGTGCAGCAACGGCCCCGCGCGCAGCCTCTGCTCCTCCATAAGCCCGCCGATCTGGTTGCGCTCGCAGCCCAGCCCGACGATCACCACGCCAGCCACATTCGCATGGCGCACATAGCCCGCGATGGTCCGCCGCAGCAGCGCCATCGGCTCGCCGGTCATCTCCATGCCGCAGCCCAGCGTATGGCTCAGCGCCACCACGCCATCGACATTCGGGTAATCCGCCAGCCGCTCCGGCGTGAAGTAATCCGCGATCCCGCGCACCACCGTCGCCGAGCAGTTCACGGTGGAGGCGATGGCGATGTAGTTGCGCGTCCCCACGCGCCCATCCGCCCGCACGATCCCCTGGAATGTCGCCCGCTCCGCCTCCGGCACATAGTCCACCGGGCGGTAGTCCTCGCAGAAGGCGTAGTCCCGCTGGAACTCCTGCATCAGGCAGTTATGCGCATGCACATAGGTGCCGGCGGGGATGTCCTCCCCGGCGAAGCCGATCACCACGTCATACTTGCGGATGGCGCCGCCCGCGGGAATGTCCGCCGTCGCCAGCTTGTGCCCGGCCGGCACGTCCTGCTGCGCCACGACATTCTCCCCGGGGATGGCCGTGCCCGCCGGGACCGGCACGCGCGCCACCACCACATTGTCCCGCGGATGCAGCCGGATCGCCGGGCCGGCCGCGCGCTTCGCCGATAGATCAATCATCGGCCTAATCCAGCACCACGCCGGCCTTGCGCACCACCTCGCCCCATTTGGCGATCTCGGCGGCGATGAAGGCCTCGAACTCCGCTGGAGTGTTGCCCACCGGCTCCGATCCCTGTTCCGCCAGCTTCGCACGGAAGCCAGGCTCCCGGATCGCATCCTGCAGCGCGGCGGAAATCGCCTCCACTGCCGGGCGCGGCGTCTGCCCGGGCGCCACCACGCCGAACCAGGCCACGGCCTCGATATGGGGGAAGCCCGCCTCCACCGTCGTCGGCACCTCCGGCAGGGAGGGGCTGCGCCGCGTATCCGTCACCGCCAGCGCCCGCACCCGCCCGTCCTTGATCTGCGGCAGTGCAGAGGGAAGGTTGTCCACCAGGATCTCAACCCGCCCGGCCGCCGCCTCCAGCAGCATCTGCGCCGCCCCGCGGAAGGGGATATGCGTCATGTCCAGCCCGCTGCCGCCCTTGAGCATCTCACCCGTCAGATGCAGGCTCGTCCCGATGCCGGCGGAGCCGAAGTTGAGCTTCCCCTCCTCCTGCCGCGCCAGTTCCACCAGCTCGCCCAGCGTCTTCGCCGGAACGCGGTTCGCCACCATGATAACGTTCGGGACGTTGCAGATGTTGGAGATCGCAGCGAGGTCCTTGGGACCATAGGGCATGCTGCGATAGATCGCGTAGTTGATCGCGCCCGTGCCCACCGTCACGAGCCCGACCGCATGCCCGTCCGGATCGGCCTTCGCCAGCGCATCGGTCCCGATATTGCCGCCGGCCCCGGCGCGGTTCTCCACCACCACTGGCTGCCCGAGCCGTGAGCCGATCGCCTCCGCCGCCATGCGCGAGAGCATGTCGGCCGATCCCCCCGGCGCGAAGGGCACGATGAACCGCATGGGCCGCGAAGGCCGCCACCCGGCCTGCGCCAGCGCGGGCGCTGCCAGCCCGCCCGCAAGACCCACCGCGCCGCCCAGCACCACCCGCCGCGAAAAACCCGTCATGACCTGTTCTCCTCTCCATCGGCGCTGTTCCGCGCCATGTGGTCCACTCCGCCCGGCATGCTGCCCAGCATGCCGCGCAAATGCCTCTCGTGCCGCTCGATCAGGTGCAGCACATGCGCAGCCGCTTCCTCGCCGTCGCCACGCGCCACCGCCTCCAGCACCGCGCCATGCACGGGCAGGCTGCCGCGCGCCGCATCCGGATACCGCCAGGACAGATTCGTGCCGAAGCGCAGCAGCCGCGACATCGCGCTGCCCAGCTGGTTCAGGAAGCGGTTATGCGCTGCCTCCAGCAGCGCCTCGTGGAAGGCGATGTCGGCCGTGACGTAGTCGCCCTCGCCATCCAGCGCCGCGGCCATCCGCGCCAGCGCCGCGCGCATCGCGGCCACATCCTCCACCGTCGCCCGCCGCGCGGCCAGCCGCGCCGCCTCCGGCTCGATCATCAGGCGCAGTTCGAGCAGTTCCGTGACGAAATCCGGCTCCGGCGGGCTCCCGCCCAGCCAGTCCAGCACATCGGGATCAAGAATCTGCCACCGCCCCCGCGGCAGCACCCGCGTGCCCCGGCTGGGCCGCACGGAAACCATCCCCTTGGCCGAAAGTGACTTCATCGCCTCCCGGATCACCGCGCGGCTGACGCCATGCTCGGCCGCCAGCGCGTCCTCCACCGGCAGGGCGTGGCCAGGCTCGATCTCGCCGCGCAGAATCGAACGGCCTATCGCCTCCGTCACCCGCGCATGAAGCCGCCCTGACCTCAACCACCTCCTCCCGCTTCATCAGATCTTGCTTCATATGATGAAACCATCACGCCCATGGGCGCAACAGCAGTCCGGCGCCGACAACCCCCACCCCCCAACCACGTTCGCCCCGCGAACCCGCCGCCGAGCCAAGGATCTCCTGCCATGCCCCTTCGCCGCCTTCTCCTCGCTGCCGCCCTGGCCCTCGGTGCCACCGCGACAGCCCAGGCCCAGCCGGCCCCCGACACCCTCGCCGCCGTCCGCGCCCGGGGCACCCTCGCCTGCGCCGTCTCCACCGGCGTCGCCGGGCTTTCCCTGGCCGACAGCCAGGGCCGCTGGACCGGGCTGGACGCCGATTTCTGCCGGGCCATCGCCGCCGCCGTGCTGGGCGATCCGGAAAAGGTCCGCTTCGTCCCCACCACCCCGCAGACCCGCTTCACCGCCCTTCAATCCGGCGAGGCGGATGTCCTCGCCCGCAACACCACCTGGACCATCGCGCGCGATGTCGGCCTCGGCCTCACCTTCACGGGCGTGCTGCTGCATGACGGCCAGGGCTTCCTCGTGAAGCGCGACCTCGGCGTCACCAGCCTCAAGGAACTCGATGGCGCCACCATCTGCATCCAGCCCGGCAGCACCACGGAGCTGAACCTCGCCGACTGGGCGCGCGCCAACAACTTCAGCTTCACCCCCGTGCTGATCGAGAGCTACCAGGAGGTGCAGCAGGCCTTCTTCTCTGGCCGCTGCGACAGTTACACCACCGATCTCTCCGGCCTCACCTCCATCCGCGCCGGCCAGGGCCCACGCGCGGACGAATACGTCATCCTCCCCGATATCATCTCCAGCGAGCCCCTGGGCCCCATGGTCCGCAAGGGCGACTGGCGCTGGTTCGACATCGTGAGATGGACCCTCAACGCCCTCATCGCCGCCGAGCAGCAGGGCGTCACCCAGGCGAATGCGGAAGCCATGAGCCAGGGCCCCAGCCCGGAAACCCGCCGCCTGCTCGGCACCTCCGGTGATTTCGGCCAGCAGCTCGGCCTACGGGCGGATTGGGCCCTGTCCGCCATCCGCGCCGTCGGGAATTACGGGGAGATCTGGCAACGCAACCAGGCACCGCTCGGCGCCCCGCGCGGCCCGAACCGCCTTTCCACCGAGGGCGGGCTGATGTGGTCTCCACCCTTCCGCTGAGGCTTGCGGCAAGCCGGGCTTCCGCCATCATCCGCGGCCTGTTGAGCAGGAACGGATGAACATGGAATTCCAGGGCAAGCGCGCGGTGGTCATGGGCGGTAGCCGCGGCATCGGCCGCTCCATCGCATTGGCCTTCGCCAAGGCCGGCGCCTCGGTCGCCATCTGCGCCCGCGGCGCCGGGACACTGGAGGAGACGCGCCTCGAACTCGCCGCCCAGGGCGCGCAGACCTTCGCCGCCCCATGCGACCTCTCGGATGCCGGGGCCATCGCCCGCTTCATCCCGGATGCGGCGAATGCCCTTGGCGGCATCGATATCCTGGTGAACAACGCCTCCGGCTTCGGCAGCACGGATGACGAGGCCGGCTGGGCCGCCTCCCTTTCCATCGATGTCATGGCCGTCGTCCGTGCCAGCCACGCCGCGCAGCCCTGGCTGGAGAAATCAGGCCAGGGCGCCAGCATCATCAACATCGCCTCCATCTCAGCGCTCCGGGCCACGAAGCGCTCCGCCCCCTATGCGGCGGTGAAGGCGGCGGTGATGCAGTACACTTCCAGCCAGGCCCGCATGCTCGCGGCCCATGGCATCCGCGCGAACTGCATCGCCCCAGGCTCCATCGAGTTCCCCGGCGGCATGTGGGAACGCCGCCGCACTGAAGATCCGAAGCTCTACAACGCGACCCTCGCCCAGATCCCCTTCGGCCGCCTGGGTCGCCCGGAGGAGATCGCCGAGGTCGCCCTCTTCCTCGCCTCCCCCCGCGCCAGCTGGGTCACGGGCCAGAGCATCGTGGTCGATGGCGGCCAGCTCCTCGGCCCCTGAACGGAAAAAGGGCGGCCCCGAAAGGCCGCCCTCCCCCGCACGCAAACAGCGTGACGATCAGTCCAGCGTCGCGCCCGACTGCTCGACCAGCCGCTTCCACAGCGCGTCCTGCTGCTTCAGATACTCGCCATAGGCAGCCGGCGTCTCGTCCCAGATCGGCGTGAAGCCCAGCGGCTCCAGGCGGGACTTGAAGTCCTCGCTCTTCGTCACCTGCACGACCGCGGAGTGCAGCTTGTCGACCACCGGCTGCGGCGTACCCGTCGGCACATTGATCGCATACCAGCTCTGCATGTCGATACCGGCATTCGGCAGCAGCTCCTTCATGCCCGGCACGTCCTTCAGCTCCGGCACATAGCTGATGCGGTCCGCGCTGCCCACGGCGAGCGCGCGGAATCGGCCCTCGCGCACATGCGGCATCAGCGCCGGGATGACGTCGAACATCATGTCGATATTGCCCGCCAGCAGGTCAGAGATGGCCGGGCCGCCGCCACGATAGGGAACATGGGTGATCTCCATGCCCGAAGCGCGGTTCACGGAGGACATGGTGAGGTGGCTGATCGTGCCGGTGCCCGAGGAGCCCATCGTGTACTTGCCCGGGTCCTTCTTGGCCGCCGCGACCAGATCCGCGAAGGTCCGCCACGGCCGCTGCGCGTTCACAACCAGCAGCACGGTCCCCGTCGTCACCCGCGACACCGGGGCCAGGTCGGCCTGCGGATCAAGCGGCATCGACTTGCGGAAAAGGTACTTGTTCGCCGCCATGATCGAAACGGAACCGAGCAGCAAGGTGTAGCCATCCTTGTCGGCCTTCGCGACGGCATCGGCACCCAGATTGCCGCCAGCGCCGCCACGGTTCTCCACCACCACATTCTGCCCGAGCACGGGCTGGAGCCTGTCAGCCAGCAACCGCCCGGTGATGTCCACCGCGCCGCCAGGGGCGAAGGGCACCACAATCCGCAGCGGCCGGCTGGGGAAAGGAGCCTGGGCAAAGGCCGGTATGGCGAGCGGCGTGGCAGCGGCGGCACCAAGCAAGGTGCGGCGACGGATGGTCATGGGCAGTCGCTCCAGCGTTCGTGATAATGGGACCATGTCGCGCCGATGAGCCTCGGGGGCAACCCCAAACCTCGCTTACGCAATGATTGGCAATAAAGGCTTGGCCCCGAGCCTATCAGCAACCGCCCCGCCCCCTCGCCACTTTAAGCATCGGGATGCCGGACCGGACCGTACCCCGTGGAACCCGGCGGCCGAGGATGCCTTTGATGCCCGAAGCGACCCCGACCATACCTCCTCCCCGCCCGACGAGCCTCAGCAGCTCCCTCAAGCGCAACATCCAGGCCCTTGAGGACCGCCGCCGGGAGGAAGCCGCCAACTCCACCCGAGAGGAGAAGATCGCAGAGGCCATCACCGCCTTCACCGGCAGCATGCGCTTCGTCTACCTGCACATGGTCATCTACGGCGGCTGGATCCTGATCAATCTTGGCGCCATCCCCGGCGTGCCGCGTTTTGATCCCTCCTTCGTGGTCCTGGCCATGGTCGCCTCGGTGGAGGCCATCTTCCTCTCCACCTTCGTGCTGATCAGCCAAAACCGCATGGCTGCCGCCGCCGATAAACGAGCCGATCTGGACCTCCAGATCAGCCTGCTGGCCGAGCACGAGCTGACCAAGCTCATCGAGCTCACGGCCCGGATCGCCGATCGCCTGGACATTCACGCCGAGGCGGATCCGGAGATCCAAGAGGCACAGAAGGACGTGGCGCCGGAAGCGGTGCTCGACGAGATCGAGGCCCGCCAGCGCAGGGCGGAGGAACGCAGCTGACCAAAGCCCCAGGCGATCGCCCCTGCACCAAGATCTGCCACTACGATGACGACACCGGCTGGTGCCTGGGCTGCGGCATGACCAAAGCGGAGAAGAAGGCCTGGAAGCGCATCCCGGCCTATCGGGACGCCATCCGCCTCGCCCTTCCCGCACGCCTCGCGGCCCTCGCCGCCGAAGGCCATCCCACCGGCGAGGCGGCCAGGGCGAAGCGGCGGAAGGAATGATCAACCGCCGGACCGGCCACTGAGCCCCCACTGAGCCCCGACCTCCGCACCATCACTTGCGGCGCAGAAAAATCGCCACCCGAATGTCGATCCGCCCGAAGCTCATTCGTCATCTGGGCAGGAGGGCCACGCCTGGCCCCCAGAGAGCAGGGGAGACAGAACGATGCGCGTCATGGTCATGGTGAAGGCCACGAAGGACAGCGAAGCCGGCATCATGCCCTCCGCCGAGCTGATCTCGGCCATGGGCAAGTTCAACGAGGATCTGGCCCAGGCCGGCATCCTGCTGGACGGAGACGGGCTGAAGCCATCCTCCCAGGGCAAGCGGGTGGCCTTCGATGGGCCGAACCGCACGGTCATCGACGGCCCCTTCGCCGAAACCCGGGAACTGGTCGCCGGCTTCTGGCTCTGGGAGGTCAAGGACATGGCGGAGGCCCTGGAATGGGTGCGCCGCTGCCCCAACCCGATGCCCGGCCCGAGCGAGATCGAGATCCGCCCCTTCTACGAGGCCGCCGATTTCGGCGAGGCCCTGACGCCCGAGGCAGCCGAGCAGGAAGAGCGCATCCGGCAGAAGATCAGGGCACGTTGACGTCCCACTGACCGCCGCGCCTTGATGGAAGGGTCACTTCCCTGAGTTGCGCGGGTGGCGGAAACCGAGACCCATCGGACGATCGAGGCGATCTTCCGGATCGAGCGGGCCAGGCTCATCGCAAGCCTGGCCCGGATGGTGCGCGACATCGGCCTGGCCGAGGAACTGGCACAGGATGCCCTGGTCACTGCCCTGGCCGAATGGCCGGAGGCCGGAATCCCACAGAAGCCCGGTGCCTGGCTGATCACCACGGCCAAGCGCCGGGCCATCGATATGTTCCGGCGCAACAGGATGCTGGCGCGCAAGCATGCCGAGATCGCCCGCGACCCCGACAATCTTTCCCATTCCGGCACCGAGGATATCGAGGCCGCCCTGGATGATGACCTCGGCGACGAACTCCTTGGCCTCATCTTCACCGCCTGCCACCCGCTCCTGCCCAGGGAGCAGCGGATAGCCCTGACCCTGCGCCTGATCGGCGGGCTGACCACCGAGGAGATCGCCCGCGCCTTCCTCTCGAATGAGCCGGCGATCGCCCAGCGCATCGTCCGGGCGAAGAAGACTCTGGGCAAGGCAGGGCTGAACTTCGAGGTGCCCCGCGCCAAGGAACGGGACCAGCGCCTCGCCTCGGTGCTGGAGGTCGTCTACCTGATCTTCAACGAAGGCTATGCGGCCACCGCCGGCAAGGACCTGACCCGCCCGGCGCTTTGCGCGGAAGCCCAGCGCCTGGGCCGCATCCTTGCCGGGCTCATGGCGGAAGAGCCTGAAGTCCTTGGCCTGCTTGCCCTGATGGAGATCCAGGCCTCTCGCCTGGCCGCCCGCACGGCGCCGGACGGCTCACCGATCCTGATCACCGAGCAGAACCGCGCCCGCTGGGACCATCTCATGATCCGGCGGGGCCTCGCCGCCCTGCAACGCGCCGAGGAGTTGGGAGGCGCCAGGGGAGCCTACGCCCTGCAGGCCGCCCTCGCCGCCTGCCATGCAAGGGCGCGCAGGCCGGAGGACACGGACTGGCGGAAGATTGCCGGGCTGTATGACACGCTGCGCGTGGTCATGCCCTCGCCGGTGGTCGAGCTCAACCGGGCCGTGGCACATAGCATGGCCTTCGGCCCCGAGGCCGGCCTGGCGCTCCTCGATGCGCTGCCGGATGCCGGGGCCTTGCGCCACTACGCCCCCCTGCCGGCCGCCCGGGGAGACTTCCTTTTCCGGTCCGGCCGCCTCGCCGAAGCCAGGATCCAGTTCGAGCTTGCGGCCACCCTCACCCGCAATGAGCGCGAGAAAGACCTCCTCCTCGCCCGCGCCTCAACCTGCGGCGGCTGACGGCCTCTAGGACCGCCGCGCCGAAAGCGCGTGGATCAGCACCGCCGCGGCCACCGAGACATTCAGGCTCTCCACCCGCCCCGATCCCGGCAGCGTCACCCGCGCGTCGCAGGCCGCCGCCGTCCGCTCGGACACGCCCTGCTCCTCATTCCCCAGCACCAGCGCCACGCAATCCGCCGGCGGCAGATTCTCCGGAGCCACCCCGCCCCTGGCGACGGCCGCCACCGTCATCACCCCCAGCCGGGGCAGCGCGGAAGGCAGGGCCGGCGCCGACCACAGGCTCAGCACCTCCAGCCCGCCCTCGCTGGTCCGCCAAGCCGCATCCGAAAGCCCCGCCTGCCGCGGATCGCCCGAAACCACCATCCCGATGCAGCCGAAGAAGGCCGCGGAGCGCGCGATGGCACCCAGGTTATGCGGGTTCGAAACCCCATCCAGCACCGGCAGCACCGGCGCCGCGCGCAGGGCCGGGGCCAGCGGAAGGGCCAGTTGTGGCACCTTCCGCCGCGCCGTCACCGCCACGATCCCCCCGTGATGGACGGTCCCCGCCACCCGGGCCAGCTCCTCCTCCCCCACCTCGCGATAGGGCTTCCGCATCTGCGCCATCACCGAGCAGAAGGGATTGGCCTCCCGCCGCCGGGACGGCAGGTGGAACAGCCGCAGCACATCGCGCGGCCGCCGCGCGAAGACAGCCGAAACAGCGGCCAGTCCGCAGATCCGGTCCGGCTCTGGCGGGCGCGGTGGCCTCGGGGGAGAAGAAGAAGGCGCTCGTTCCATCGGCCGCATCCACACCGCCCTCCGCCGCCGGTCAACCCGCCGCAGCAGCCTGCGGCACGGCCCCCTGGAGAACTTCGCGCGGCTCGGGCAGCCTGCCCCCCAGCATGAACGACACACCCCCGATGCCCAAGCCGAACGCCGCCCAGATGGCTTCCCCCTCCTACCGCTTGGCCGCGCTCGATCCCGACTTCCTGCTCAGCCCCGCGATGCGCGGCACCCGCTTCCTGCTGGAGTTCTCCAAGGCGGACGAGCTCCTGCGGAACTGGCAGGTGCGCTCCACCATCGTCGTCTTCGGCAGCGCGCGCGTGCGCGAGGACGGGCCCGGCCGCCACCCCTTCTGGTATGCCGAGGCACGCCGCTTCGGGCGCATCGCATCCGAACGGGGCGGCGCCTTCCTGGGCCGGGAAGGCATCCGGGACAATGTCATCGCCACCGGCGGCGGACCGGGCATCATGGAAGCCGCGAACCGTGGCGCGCAGGAAGCCGGGGCGCCCTCCATCGGCTTCAACATCACCTTGCCGCATGAGCAGGAGCCGAACGCCTATTCGACCCCGGAGCTGACCTTCCGGTTCCACTACTTCGCCATGCGCAAGATGCACCTGGCGATGCGCGCCAATGCCCTGGTGGTCTTCCCAGGCGGCTTCGGCACGCTGGATGAGCTGTTCGAGATGCTGACCCTGCGCCAGACCCGCAAGGCGCCCGAAGTCCCCATCGTGCTGGTGGACGAGGCCTATTGGCGCTCCGTCATCAACCTGGATGCCCTGCGTGAGGCCGGCATGATCTCACCGCAGGACCACTCCCTGTGCTGCTTCGCCCAGGATGCGGAAAGCGCCTGGGCGAAGCTGGTGGAGCTGGGGCTGCCCCAGGTGTCCACGGCTTCCGTCCAGACCCCCAAGGACATCTGAATGCCCGCCCCCGGCCCCGCGGTCGATGCGTGACGCCCGCTTCTGGATCGGTCCCGCCAGCAGCGGGGCCGGGATGGACGCCGTGCGGCGGCTGTTCAGCGCCTATGCCGCCTCCCTGGAGATCGACCTTGCCTACCAGAACTTCGCGGCGGAGCTGGCGGGCCTGCCCGGCCAGTACGCGCCGCCAGCCGGCGCGCTCCTCCTCGCGCGTGGCCTGGAAGGCGGCAACGAAGCCGAACCCCTGGGATGCGTCGCACTCCGGCCCATGCCGGCCAATGGATGCTGCGAAATGAAGCGGCTCTACGTCTCACCCAGGGGGCGCGGTCTCGGCCTCGGCAGGGCATTGGTCGAAGCCATCGTCGCGGAGGCCCTGCGGATCGGCTATCGCGAGATGCGGCTGGACACCCTGCCCTCCATGGCGGGGGCGATCGCGCTCTACCGCAAGGCGGGCTTCACGCCGACCGAACCCTATTACGACACGCCTGTCGCCGACACGATCTTCCTGGCCCGTCCGCTCGCCACCTGATCAGGCCCCCTCCCGGCGCGGTCGGGACGGGAAGGCATGGCAGCCCACCCCTTCCCCACCCCCATTCCTCCATGGCAGGGTCCGCCCCCTTTCGCGGGATGGAGAGCAAGGAATGGCCGGCGTCTTCTGGCACAACGGCAACTGGTCCACCGAGGAGCCGAAGATCCTCGGCCCGATGGACCATGCCTTCTGGCTCGGCTCCGTCATCTTCGATGGCTCCCGTGGCATCCGCGGCACCGTCCCGGATCTCGACCTGCACTGCCAGCGCTGCGTCCGCTCCGCCCGCAACATGCTCATGGAGCCCACCATAACCGCGGAGCGGATCGAGGAGCTCTGCCGCGAGGGCGTGCGCCGCATGGGCCCGGATGCGGAACTCTACATCCGCCCGATGTTCTTTGTGCGGAAGGGCCTCGGCGCCGCCCAGCCCGACTCCTCCACCACCGAATTCGTCCTGGCGATCTACGACGCCCCGATGCCGCCCATCACCGGCTTCACGGCGATCACCGCCCCCTTCCGCCGCCCGGCCGCCGACATGGCGCCCACCGACGCCAAGGCCAGCGCCCTCTACCCCAACTCCGCCCGCGCCACCGCCTGGGCGAAGGAGCACGGCTTCGACATGGCCGTGGTGCTGGATGCTGATGGCAACGTGGCTGAATTCGCCTCCGCCAATATCATGATGGTGAAGGACGGGGTGGTGATGACGCCCGTGCCCAACGGCACCTTCCTCGCCGGCATCACCCGCGCCCGCGTCATCGACCTGCTGCGCAAGGCGGGCCGTGAGGTGCGCGAATGCATCGTCACCACGCAAATGCTCGAAACGGCGGACGAGATCTTCTCCACCGGCAATTTCGGCAAGGTGCAGCCCTGCACCCGCTATGCCGACAACCACATGCAGCCCGGCCCCGTCGCCGCCGAGGCCCACCGCCTCTATTACGAATACGCCGAAACCACCCGCATCATCCCCAAGGCCGCCTGACCGGCACACCGCCGGCGGAAGGAACCAGCCGTCTCTCGCCCCGTTAACGTACATCAAGCATGGAACGGGGCGGGAGATGCCGGAAGCCGATGCCAAGGGATGACAGCCTTCCATCCAGCACGACGGCCCGTGCCCGTGCGGAGGCCGGCCGGCCCCGCATGGCCCTCGTCTTCCTCGGCCTGTTCGGCGTCCTCATCCTTGGCATCCTGATCGAGCGCATGGTCATCATCCGGCCAGGCAACGCCCAGATGGTGGTTGTCAGCCGTGGCGGAGAGGTCACCGCCGTCTACCAGCCGGGCCAGATCGGTTTCCTCTTCCCCTTCACCCACACCAGTGCCGTCTACGACATGGCGCTCATGGCGGCCGACCGCTCCACCCCCGATCGCGGGATGCCGGCCGTGAGCGCGGAAGGGCACCCCCTCACCGTCTTCGGAACCGCCTTCTGGCACGAGGGCAACGAGGACGACCTGCGCTGGCGCTTCGCCCATATCCGCTGGAAGACCGATCCCAAGGCGGACATGATGCTCCCGCTGATGGCTGCCTCCGTACAGGCCGTGATGGGGCGCCACACGATGGATGAGATCATCCGCAACAGCCATGCCATCACCACGGCCCTTACCGAGGACCTGAAGGCCCGCGCCCGCAGCCTGCTGCGCGTGGATGTCACCGACTTCGCCCTCACCCGCATCGAACCGGGCGACACCTACCGCCAGGTGGTCGCCGAGCGGGAAATGGGCCGCGCCCGCGCCGCCGCCGTCGCTGTCTCCCCCGCCCTCACCACGGACAACCCCAACGCGCTGGAGCTGGAGCGCATCCGTCGCTGGGATGGCCATGGCATCATCCCCGATACGCTGAACAGGAGTGACAACCGCCCGCCATCGCGCTGAACTGCGCCGACAAGAGGCCAGGATCCTTTCCAGGGGCGCACCTGGTATGACCGAGACGGTCCAGACCACTCTTCCCGCAACGGAGGAGCCCCTCCCGCCCGAGGGGCTTGCGCAGTACGCACGAACCGGCTGGCTCGCCGCGCGCGGCTTCTACACGCCCGAGGAAACCGCGCAGATCTCCCGCTGGACCGATGAACTGACCGTCGCCCCGGAAATCCCTGGCCGCCACTGGGTTTATCGCGAGGACAGCCTGCTCCGCGAAGGCGAGCGCGTGATCCGACGGATCGAAAACTTCTGTCCCTTCCACGAAGGCTTCGACCGCCTCACCTCCGCAGCCGCCCAGTTGCAGGGCGGCCCGGTCGTGCTCTTCAAGGAAAAGGCAACTTCGAGATGCCCGGTGGCGCCGGCTTCGAACCGCATCAGGACCAGCAGGCCGGCTGGACCACCTATGTGCCGCTCTTCCTCACCGCCCTCGTCTGCATCGACCGCGACGAAGGGAAACGGATGCCTGCGGATGTCCGACGCACCGCGCTTCGCGGGCCTGATCGGCGATAAATGGCATCCCCTCACCGCCGAACAGATGACTAGCTTCGCGCTGACGGACGTGCCCACCGAACCCGGCGACGTGCTGTTCTTCGACAGCTACGTCCCCCATGCCTCCGGACCCAACCTCACATCGAGAGCGCGGCGTATCCTCTATCTCACCTACAACCTCGCCTCGCATGGCGACCACCGCGCGCTACCACGCCGACAAGCACGCCAACTTCCCGCCGATATCGAGCGCATCCCGGGGCGCGAATACAAGTTCAAGGTCTAGGTGTTTGGTCCCGGGATGAGGTGGTGCGGGTTGATCTTGAAGATGGTGGTGTCTTTGGTCCAGGCGTCACAGACGGCTTGGAACGGTGTTCGCCATCGGAGCGCCTTGAGGTGCTTGGCGAAGTTGTA
>NZ_JAOXLP010000102.1 GCF_025791835.1 Roseomonas xinghualingensis | reverse complement strand
GCAAGCACCATCAGGCTCGGATAGGAGCAGTCACCAAGCTGCGCCAGGAGAATGCCGACGCAACTGCGGGGACCCTGGATGATGCAGGCTTGCATGTGAGCACGGCGGTTCTGTCAGCCTTCGCGCCAGGCGGGGCCGGGTAGCGTGCCAGGGCGGCTGCGGGTAGGCTCCGGGTGGGATCAAGGCGGCTCAGGAGCCCGGGATGGAATGCGTCGACTGCGGGTCCCTGGCCACCTCAGAGCGGCGGGACCGCACGGCGCAGGGCTACCGGCGCTTCCGCTGCCGCGATTGTGGTCGCCAGTTCAATGAGCGCAGCGGCGGTGTGCTGAACCGAACCCAGTATCCGAGCGACGTCATTGCCCTGGTCGTACTCTGGCGCTTGCGCTACCGCCTCACAGCGCAGGACCTCAGCGAGATGTTCCTGGAGCGTGGCATCGTTTTCAGTCATGAGGCGGTCCGGCAATGGGAGGCGAAGCTCACACCCATTCTGACCGCCGAGCTCCGGCAGCGCCGTCACAGCAAACACGGAGCCGGTCGCCGATCCTGGCATGTTGACGAGACCTATTTGAAGGTTCGCGGCTGCTGGTGCTTCCTCTACCGCGCCATCGACCGCAATGGTGATCTGGTCGACACTTTGCTGAGCGAGCACCGCGACATGGCAGCCGCCCAAGCCTTCTTTCGTTCGGCCAGGTTGGCCACCGGCATGACCCCGGATCGCGTCACCACGGACGGGCACGGCTCCTATCCACGCGCGATCCGTTCGACGCTGGGCCGGCACGTGAAGCACCGGACGAGCGCCTACCGGAACAACGGGCTCGAGCAAGACCACCGCGGCCTCAAAGGCCGCATCCGATGTATGCGAGGCTTCAAGGAATTCACGGCAGCCGCACGGTTATGTCGAGGATATGACGAACTCCGAGCCTTTCTCCGTCTTCGCACTCGCCACAACCAGCAGGTCCTCGCCCACCGCCGCCGCGTTCTCCATCTCCGCCGTGCAACCGCTGTGCTCGCCATCTTGCAAACTGCATAGCCCACCAGTGCATCTTAAATTATGCAGATACACTTGGCGCGAAAGCTGACAGAACCGTGCCGGTGATCGGCATTGGCTTTGAACGGCACGGAAGGCGTCCCTCACTGCTCGAGGGCTCACCCTTACGGCCAGCCTACACCAGGGCGCCCGACTGAGCGACCTATGCAACAAGATGGCGACGCGCCGCCAAACTGTCCGGCCGACGGGGACCACCCACAAGCCCCGCGAATGCAGCTTGCAAGAACCCGCACAGAACGCGGATCACAGTTTCGCCATAGCCGACCTATAGATTTGACAGCCTGAAGACGGCGGCACGAAGGTGCGGAACAGCACGCAAGAACGGCCGAGCTTCACATGAATCCAACCATGAGCGTGGTCTTTCGTGCGATCCCCCTGGTAATGGCGGTAATCTGCATCGCCTTCGGCTGGTATGTGCTGTCGAGCGGCGATGCTGCGGGCAATTTGGTGGCCGGGCGCGTGCTGATCTCCCTGGCGGCGATCTGCTTCGCCCTCTTCACCACAGCAGCGACGATCATCCGCCAGCTCATCCACCGCTATCCGCCAATCTGGCACGTCGTTCTGCCTGCGGCAGGCTATCTGGCCGCGGCCACCGCGGTGGTCGCCGGCCTCTTCATCATCTCCGGGCCGAGCTTGCCCGATCAGGTCTCCGGGCATGTCATGATCGGTATCGGACTCATCGCAGGCTGCGTCAGCACGGTCGCCGCGGCTTCCGTCAAATTCTCGCTCATCAAGGCGGCCGAGGCGCTGCCAGCCGGCGGAGGTCCTCCCACCGGCGCCTATTCGCGCAGCCTGGGCGGTCTCCTCATCTCTGTGCCGGCAGTCCTCGCGGCGACCGGCTTCGCCGTCTGCGCCGGGCTGTTCCGCGATGGCGGGACGGCCGGCTTCGTGGCCGGCCATGTCGTCTTCGGCCTGTCCGTGATCTGCTCCGCGCTGATCGCGCTGGTGTCCAGCGTCGTGCGGCAGGTCCGGAACGAGTTCAGCGCCGGCGAGCGTTACGTCTGGTCCTGGTTCGTCGCCGCGATGGGAACAGTGAACCTGCTGATGGGCCTTTGGGTGCTGTTCTCGTCCCAGGACCCGGCGCGGCTGGCGCCCGGCGTTGTCCTGATCGGCCTGAGCCTGATCTG
>NZ_JAOXLP010000101.1 GCF_025791835.1 Roseomonas xinghualingensis | reverse complement strand
GTGATGGTGGCGCCCTCGTCCCTGCGCAGGAGGATGAGGACGGCCTGGTGCTTGGTGCCCTCACGTGGGCGGCGTCGGGCGGAGGGGTCGCGCGCGGGACGGGTTACCCCACCTCGGCCCAGGGCGGCCCTGAGCGCTTCGATGGAGGCCGGTAGAGCCGAGCACTCCAGGCCCGCGTCGCAGGCCACCAGCAGGGCCGTCACGGCAGCCCTGAGAGTGGTGCCGGTCTGTCGTGGGACTTCCGAGGCGACGGGCTGCCCCAGGCCCTCAAGCGTGGCGCTGCGGGCTGGCGGCAGTCCGCCGCCCTCCTGCACGTCCGCAGCCGTCTCTGCGGCGTCCGGCGCACCCACTGCCGCCAGCCCGGCCGCGGTGATCCGCAGCGCTATCGTCGTTCCGCCATCGGGCGCAGGTACCTCCTCCAGCAGCCCGGCCCTGAGCATGCTCTGGAACACCGCGGTCCGGGCCGCCGCGGGCAGGTTCGGGGGAGCTTCGGCCAGTCGCGCCGGGCTCTGGGCTGCCGCAGTGAGGATCTGTAGTTGGGTGGGGGAGAGAGGCTTCGTCATGGTCAGGTCCCTGGTCGGACCCGGCCATCGGGTCCTACGACCCGGAGCCCCGCCGAGAGCCGGTCAGGGTGCAGCGGGAGGGAGGAGCCTCCGCGCTGCTGTGCTTCGCTCTTTTCGGCGGCGAAGCCAAGCGCATATCAAGACCTCGGACCCAAACCTGCAGATGTGCCGATCAGGTAGCGATCCGGGATCGCTCGTGCTTCGAGCTAGAATTCGCAGGCGAAGGTGTCCGTGGAGCTTCTCGGCTGCCAGAACACGTAGATGGCACTTTTAAGCAGCAGGCTTTGGGGGCGTCGTTCCATCATCGTCGCTCCTTGGATCGGCGCCATCCTTGCCCGATCCATAACCTTCCTCGGTGCGTTCCATCGATTGTTCGATTGACTGTTCCGGGGCGTCGCGGTCCTTAGCGGGTTCCTTGTCCCAGCTTTTCTCGCTCTTGCGGGCAGCCTCGTTCCAATTGCCGATCACGGGCTTCGTTTTATCGTCCACGAGTTCTGACTCCTTTACGGCGGGTCCGAGCGCTTGCGGTTGGATGGAGACGCTGCGAGACCGGTAGAGAGGGACATCGCGCGTCAGCAGCCGATGCTTCTTGAACCGTCGTCTCGCCACCGAGCACCGGGCCCCATGGCGATGGCGTCACAGGGGACGGCTCAGACCCAGTCACGCTGGTACCAGGCCTTCGGCTCCGGGGCCGTGACGCGCCCCACGAGAAAGGCAAGCACAGCGACAAGACCAATCGTCACCATCGGATAGCCGCGCACGACGTTGGAGGCGCCCTCAGCACCGGCAACCACGGCATCCCGCGCCTCGCGCCCATAGGCCGAGGCCTTGCGCCCGACTTGGTCGAGCAGCGGCCCCGTCCCTTCGTCCAGGGCACGGCTGGCCCGCTGGCCGAGTTCGGACGCCTTCTCCGACACGTCACTGGCCATGTCGTGCACGGCATCCTTCGCGCCGCCGACGGCGTTCCGAACGGTCCCCGCGACCTTGTCCGCAGTGCCTTCCGCCTGGAGCTTGGCGTCCCCGGTCACGTCCCCGGCGGCCGACTTAATGCTGCCGGCCGCCTTGTCAGCCATGCCGCCAACCCGATCCTCATCCATGATATGCCCCCCAACGTTGCAATAAGGTAACGGTCGACCGGGCCGCGCGCCCTTAGGCAGACTTAACGAAGCTACCTATCAAAGGTTATGCACGTCAGCTTCCAAGGCAGGTGATGCATCTGCATCAACCCAGTATGCGGCCAGATCCCTGCCGAGAGCCGGTCAGGGTGGCGCGGGAGGGGGGTGCCTCCGCCACCGTGCTTCGC
Source organism: Roseomonas xinghualingensis (assembly GCF_025791835.1). Lineage (GTDB taxonomy): Bacteria > Pseudomonadota > Alphaproteobacteria > Acetobacterales > Acetobacteraceae > Roseomonas > Roseomonas xinghualingensis. The sequence goes on along the minus strand of NZ_JAOXLP010000101.1, from coordinate 330 downwards.
TCAGTTCGGCGGTGAAGCAAAGCACGATCTTGGACCACCGCGGTTCGGGTTCAACGGACGGACGAGCACGCCGAGGTGCTGATCCTGCACATGATCGTGCGACGGTTAATCGACCGCTCCGGCTTCTCGCGCCGAGCACACCAAGCTGCCGTCCACAGGCCCACTTCAAACGTAAACCGCGACTGTAATGCTTCCGTAATGGGCCTTCGGGCGTCAAGCCCCTCGAGTGAGTACCACGTCGCCGGTGTCATGCTTCCGTCCGTGGTCGGCACGAGGCCGCCACATCATGCGGTCAGAAAGGAGCCAGCGGGCCAATCTAAGACGCGTGGT
>NZ_JAOXLP010000100.1 GCF_025791835.1 Roseomonas xinghualingensis | reverse complement strand
GATGACAGAGCCCGCAGGTGCGACCACCGTGGGCAGCCGCAGCTGGTTGTTCTCGCGGTCCAGCCGGACGAGGTAGTCGGCCGGGCCCTCGACGACGAGGATCGGACGCTCGACCACGTTGTCGCGACAATCGTTGAAGCGGATCAACGGACGCGTGGTGCCCTGCGAGAGGTCGAGCTTCTTGCTGCGGAACAGGTTCCCGAAGAAGTAGTTGTGGTGTGACCCGTGCTCGATTACCGCACCGATGATGTTGTTCTGATTGTCGCCCAGCCAGGTGGTGTTGAAGCCGAACAGGCCCCAGGACACCTCATCGATGCCGTATCCGGCCTGCTGCGTATCTCCCACCTTATCGACCAAGTTCCAGCCCTGCGTGCCCAGGACGATAGGGCGGGTGACGTTCACCAGGTCCATGATGCGCTCGCAGCTGTCGGACTGGTTGCCGATCAGGGTCGCCGCGGAGGTGATCCGTAGCTTCCAGCTGGATGAGTGGGGATTGTTGTAGTCCTGGTTGAACGCAACGATGGCGCCAACCGTGCCATTGTAGAAACCCGGCAGGCTGCCAGCGGACAGGTAGAGCTGATGCGGAGGCAAGGCGTCCGCATTCATGGTCGTACCGCGACCTTTGTTGCCGATGAAGGTGAACTGCTTCTGCCAATTGCCGAGCACCCCGAAGTCGCAGTCCTGGAAATCGTTCCAGGAAATGTCGGTGCCCCAGGTGTGATCCCGCTGCTCGATCGGCACGGAGCGGTCCACGCCGGGCAGATGCACGCCGATCATGGCGTCCTGGAAGTGGTTCCAGCGCACTTGGCCGGCTGCGTACTTGTCCAAGTAGATCAGCGAGGCGCGTTCGCGGTTGGGCAGGCCGTCACTGTCATTCCCAGGGATCGGCACGGTCGGCACGGCGAGGCGCCAGCGGATGCGCTCCACCACCGAGCGGGGCGATGTCAGGTGAAGGGCTGGGTTGCGTGGGTCCAGCATGTGGAATGTGGTTTCACCCGCCTCGCCACGCAGCGCGGCATCCACAGCCGAGGCATCCCATCGCGCCGTCGCGGCCAGGAAGAAGTCGCCAGGCTTCGCGCGCACGATGCGGCGATGGCCCCCCGCCGCCGCCAGTGCCGGGGCGTTGTCCTCAGCCTCAGGCGAGACGCCGAAGTCGGCGATGCTGGGAGCCTCGGCCAACCGCTCTGTTAGGTCGCGCGACCTGGCCCCCTCCAGCGGGAGGGCGAAGGCCCGGTCTGCCTTCGATCCAACCTTGCCCTCTGCGGCGGCAATGGCGGCGCTGAAGATTGCCGCGCCGGTGAGGCTGCGGCTCCCACCCTCGCCATCCACTGCCGGAATGGTGTCCGTCGCCTCGAAGATGGGCTTGGTGGGAAGCTTGTCGATGGTCGCCCCAGCGAGGTGCGTGCCATGCTGGGTGACCAGTGCGTTGCTCTGCGACGTCACCCAGATGGCCTGCTGCGGGATCGGACCACCCGGCGGCTCTGCAACCACCACGATGTCGGTCCAGTCCAGGGCCGGCCCGTCGTCACCTCCCGAGGCGCGCACCTGCCACAGACCGACGGTTGGAGCCTGATACTCGCATCTGTAGAGGCCGACCCGGCCGGCCACGGCGACACCCGGCATCTCCAACACCAGGCCAGCAGGTGACTTCCACAGGAAGGTCACAGAGCCCGGCGGGATGACGGGACGGCGCGCCGCGTCCCGGAACTGGACTTCGGCACGCAGCGTGTCGCCGATCCAACGCCGCGGCCTCTGCACGTCGGGATCGGGCAGCAGCCCGAGATCAGCCGTCACGACAGTCATTCAGGCACCTCGCATGCGGTATCGCCGCGGCACCCGGAGGCGCGCGGTTCGGGAAGTTCAACCGGGAGTAGGAGCCGAGTTAGGCCTGCGTGGCCTCGGCCTGTGCCAGGATCGTCTGAACCTCGGCCATCAGGACATTGGCGCGAGCCAGCAGTTCATCCCGCGACAGAGGAGGAGGCGCGGGCGGTGGGGCCGGGTGATCGCTGGGCACGAGCGCGCTGCCGTCCCAGCGCCGGGTCGTGGTGTTTTCCACCCAATCCCGATATGTCGCCTCGTCAATTTCTATTGCCCCATCCGGGATCACCGGGTTGAAGCCCTCGATATAGAAGCCGGTGGCGCGGCCATCCGCGTCGGTGAGTGCGAAGATCTTCATGGTCAGCGCCCAATCACGAAGCCGG
>NZ_JAOXLP010000099.1 GCF_025791835.1 Roseomonas xinghualingensis | reverse complement strand
GCATGAGCGACGCGCCGCCCCTCGGCTACAAGCCCTTTTCGCAGGCCATCGCCGAGACGCCGCTGGGCACGATCCTGAAGGAAGCCTCGGTCCAAGCCACCACCGCCGCCCTTGCCGTCGCGGAGGCACGGGAGGAGGTGGCGTCCCAGGTGGCGGCTGTGGCCAGCAGCGAGGCAGCAGCGGCCAGCAGCGCGGGACTTGCCGCCAGCAGTGCCGCCGCAGCGGCTGCGGCCATCCCGGCCCGCGCCCGCCGTGCCATGGGGCGGCCAGCCTCAACTCCAGCCATCATCCGGGTCACACGCGCCTCGGCGCGCTCGGTCATCAATATCCAGCGGCGCTTTGCGGAGCAGGCCGCGCAGGCCGGAGTCCTCGGCGCCCTGACCTGGGACTTCGATCCCGCGCTGGGTGTGCCCATGGGGCCCATCCATGAGGGGCGGCGCCAGAACCTGGTCGCGGATGCGCGGACCATCGGCGGCACGGGCTGGAGCCGGGCCAATATGGTGGTTCTCGGGGCCACCACGGGCCCGGATGGCGTGGCGGGCAGCGCGACGACGCTGCAGGAAACCACGGCGAACGCCAGCCACAGCACGACCACGAACATCAGCGTGACGGCCGGGCTGCCTTGCACCAGCGCATTCATTGTCCGCCCCGGCCCTGGCGTCAGCACCTGCCAGATCTCCTACTTCGCCACCGGCTTCGGCCTCGACGCCTACGCCAACTTCGACCTTGGCGCGGGGACGGTCGGCACGACAGGCGCCGCGGTCACCCGCGCCTTCATCCAGCCCCTGGGCGGCGGCTGGTGGTGGATCGAAATGACCGCGCCTTGTGTTTCCACCGTCGCCAGCCAGGGCATGTCGCTGGGCATGACCCTCACGCCCAGCGCCGGCCGCGCGCCCGGCTTTGTCGGCACGGGACGCACCCTCGACGTCTGGTGCAACTGGATCGAGCAGGCGCCATTCGCCTCCTCGCCGATCCTGCCGCCAATGGGCGCGCCAGGAACCCAGATCCGCGCGACCGACCTCTGGGAGGTGGACCCGGCCGAGCTGGGGACCGACTTCAACCCGACCCAGGGCACGATCATCGTGGATTTCACCAGCCGGCCAGGCCCATTCCCGGGCGGTGCGGCCGATTGGTTCGGGCTGGTCTCACTGGACGACGGCACCGACAACAACCTCCTGGGCATGGCACTGAACCCGGCTCACACGCTGCTGGAGGGGCGGCTGGTCAGGGGTGGCGTGGCCGCGACGCCGGCGAGCCGGAGCCTGACCGCTGCCGGGGCGCGGGAGCGGCTGCGCTATGCCATCTCCTACGACGGCACGCGGATGCAGGTGGCCGCGCGCGGGCAGGTGGGCGCGCAGCAGCCCCATGGCGGCCTGCCGCCGATCACGCGCCTCCGCTACCTCGGCCTCGGCGCGGGCTTCCCAGCCCATGGCTGGCTGCCGGGGATCGACATCCAACCCGCCGCTGTCTGGGATGCCGCGCTCGCGGCGCTGGTCTGAGGAGCGCCACATGAGCTTTACCCAATTCGCTCTCCGGTTCGCGGATGAGGCGGCCTGGCGCGCGGTAGCCACGGCCGGTGCGCCTGTGGAGATGCACGAGGTGGGGACGGTCTTTGCGCCCCTGCCGCCCGATGCGGAGGAGGGCGCTGAGCCCGAGCCGCTGCCCGGCTACCATGCTGTTGTGGTGGTGCAGGACGTGCTGCCAGCCGCGTGGCAGGCGGCGGCGTTGTCCGAGGCCCCGTCCGGGCTGCCGCTGTTCGCGGGCATTCCCTATGGCGCGCTCCCGGCGCCGATCACCTGGAAGTCGGATGTGTGGCGGCGCTGCACGCCCGAGGAAGCCGCCATTCTCGATGCCGCGCTGGCCCAGGCCTCTGTGCAGGAACGGCGCCTCTGGGACGACAGCACCCAACTGGAGCACGACAAGTCCGAGTTCGCCACGCTGTGTGATCGGATGACAGCCGTGTTCGGTGCGGAGCGCACTGCTGTGCTGCTGGCGCCGAGTGTGGCGGGCGCCTGACCGTGCCGCAGAGGGGGAGGGGGTAGATGCCGGGAACCACTGAGGAAGAACTCGCGCGTCTAAACCAGAAGGATCACGCCCGGGCGCAGCTTGAGCAGATCAAGTCCTTCATCGGCGCCGAGATAGCAAAGATGGAGGCCCGGCTTATCGAGAAAGCCGTGGTGCCTGTTGCGGCCGCAGCCGTGTCACCGCCTTTGCTCCCGCGCTGGGCCTCCATGG
>NZ_JAOXLP010000098.1 GCF_025791835.1 Roseomonas xinghualingensis | reverse complement strand
CCCGGATCAGAGAGGGCACGGAGAGCCAGGACCATTCCCAACCGGCGAAATCCGGCAGGAAGTCCTCGATCCGGCCAGCACGGTTCCAATCCTCCCGTGCCCAGTGCATGTCGGCGGGCATCCGCTTAAATGGCGCTTAGGCAGCCGCCCCCCGAATAGCGGAGAACAAGTTCGAAACAGCGCTCCCACAAAGTGCTCGAACTATTCTATCTTTTCACGAACCTGAAGGAGGCGCTCTGTATAGCCATCATCGTTCACTCCCATTACATGCCCCCCAAAAACATACTCGTTATTATAGCGAATGGTATGTTTCATCAGTCCATCTAAGGCAAAACGATAGACGAGTTGGTGAGATTCGGTGTTGAACGATGTTTGAACCAACTCCGCAGATGGCAGCCAGTCATACAAATACCGGCAAGTATCGAACGGGATCACGTCAAGAAACATCTCAGTACTCTTGCCCTCCGCTACATATGTGTACCGCCGTGTTTGCTCTGTGTTGTAATGATAAGGCATAACGAACTGAGCCAGAACTGGGAACAGCGCTAATTCAGATGTTGGCGCATCGCAAAGCATACGCATTTTTTCATATAGCCATATTCCGCCAACAGCTCTTTCATCATAGGCTTAAGCCATTGGGCATCGCCGCCGTTTCTCAAGAGAAGGTAAGCATGTATGACAGCATCTACTGGAAGAGCTGGAAAGCCTCCAAGCTCCCTTCGCCAAGTGTCAATTAGCTTAGCCGAGGATACGTTCGGCAGAAGGTAATTCTCATCATTATGTTCTCGCAGTGAAGCGAGAGGCCACCCAATCGCATTCATATCAGGATCAACAACAGCGGTTGTTTGGATCATATGGCCGTATGACTTCTCGTCTGTGGAAATCCCCATCTCGTCTGTAGACATCGTCACCTCCGAAGATCTGCCCACGTAACTTTGGGCAGTTCCAGCCTGAGCTAACAAGATTTAAAGCCTCTAATAAAACTAGCTACTGAACGCTGTCATGAGCACGGCAAAGCCCGTAGCTCCGGATGATCTTTGGACGGCAATTGGGTGCTGCTGCCGAAGACTGGCGGGTAACTACGAGCGTCACGCATGTACAGCTGCCGCCTTCCTCCGCCTGGGGCCATGATCCGGCTCATGTTCAGGCGTCTCGGCGTAAACCCCTCACGCTGAATCCAAACTTCCCGGAAGGGCTCTCAGGGACGGAATGGCGGTACGGATCACACTGAAACTCCCAGCAGCGCCCGCAGGCTGACGGCATCCACCAGCGTCCGTCCGCCGACTTTTAGTAGCCGCAGCCGTCCGGCTTCGGCATGCCGATAGAGCGTGCTTCTCGATATGCCGGAAATGCGGCTCGCATCGTTGAGCGTGTGCGCCAGCACATCGGGAACGGACCGAGCAGGCTTGTTGGCGGTGGCGGCCTCCGTCTGTGGGGCGGGGTGCTGCATGATATTGCCTCGGTAAAAGTGGCGCTGACCGCGTCAGATCGAGACAGTGTTGCCATGAGATTATTTCCGAATATAGCCCAAACTACAGTTGTGCATGAAGTTCTTCGCAGTCCCGATGTTTTGTACATAAGATTATTCACATCGCTTGTCCTTGCGTTGATACTTTCGCTTGTACTTTACGTTGCCGTTCCGCTCTCCTTCCGTTGTCCCGGCGCGTTGTCTGACCGTGTGCCCCTTTCATCGTCTACTTTTGTCCCTTTAACACCCGACCAGCACCGGCCAGGGGCGCCGTGGTGTCGGCATATCGATGACGCTCGCGCCGAAGGGGGCGCAGCGGCGCATTGCGAGCGTCTGAGGCGTTCGTCACGCGCGCCCCCATGTGGCGCGGCGGGCGGGTATTTAGCGCGAAACTTTATTTTAAGGCCTGGGGAAATCCAAAAATCAGGCGAAAAATAAACCACCCTAACCCATTGATCTGTCTATCAAATAAGGCACGCAACATCATTGCGTCATATGCGGAATGGACTGCTCGTTTAGGGGGTTAAGGGAGGGGTTCCTGGGGGGAGTGGGGAGGGGGTCGCGCGCAAAGAGAAGAGAAATAGTATTATTTATATAGATATATATATTATATAAATATAATAAATAGGCTAAGCGCTTGTTTTCGTTGGATTTCATTATGGGGGCAATTTTCGAGGGGTGCGCCGGAATAGCCGGGCGCGCTAGAGCAGACTCCGTTCATTCGGGTTCATAGCCGGCGGCTGTGAAGAGGTTGGCGCACTCGGCTGGTGTGAACTGGGGGAGTGCGGTCCCGATGACGGTCCAGAGGTCGTCGAGGTTGCGGGC
>NZ_JAOXLP010000097.1 GCF_025791835.1 Roseomonas xinghualingensis | reverse complement strand
TGCTGACCCGCCTTGTCGAGGGCTGGCCCAACAGCCGCATCGACGAGCTCATGCCCTGGTGCTGGGCCGACCCGAAAACGCCCCGAGCGTCAGCCAATCACGGCAAGGGCCTGTAGCCCTCGCTTACTCAGGTGCCGTTGGTAATGCGATACAAGATGTGCATCACGGCAAATTGATGTGCGTCGTAAGAAAGGGACCATTGTGGCGTCCGTTGAAGTTGAACCATCCATTCTTCGACTGATTGGTCGCAGGTCGCTGCGTAAAATGCGGCCTCTTGCTTTGCCATTCCTGCACCGCTTCCAGTGCCGTGTACAGACCGCCATACAATTGTCGGCGGAACACGTGAATCAAGAAATTGATCGAGTGCGCCATGATATGGTGTTGATACGCCACGATGTAGCGTTGGTACGTCAGGATGTGGCAGAGCAGACTGCGACCCAAGCTGCAATTCTGCATAGGCTTGATGCTTTGTCCTCACTGCTTGGCGATTTAATAACCAAGCGCTCATCGAGTTTGAATGAATTGGATGTTAAGTTAAAAGTGATGCAGATCGGCATCGATGCTGTTCGCCTGGATCAGGCAGACAAGCAGCAAGAACTTGAGGCAAAAATCGGACAGTGCCTGATTTCTCTCGAGAAAGCCGAAAAGCGCTTTTCTGCTAGTCTCGACGATGGTGCGCCGCGTGTTGGGGTACATGAACGTAAGAGCAAATTGGTAATCGGGCTGACGTATTGGCAGTGATTTCTAGCTAATTGCTCACGCTCGTCCTGCACCCGGCGATCTATCTTGGTGCCGTTACCATGATAGGGACGTCGGAGTATCTTTGAGGGAAGGGGCTGACGGAGACGGGCTATTGAGCCGAGATGAATTCTTGGAATTGGACTGGGACTCTGAAGCCTCAACCTATGCTCCTGCCTTGGGCGTGGGCTATCGCCAAAGAGGTTGAGTAAAACTTGGGGGGCTTCTTTAAACGGTCGGCCGTTAATAAGAAAGCAGGGAGCCTTATGGCAGCATTGAGGTTGCTCACCTGAACATAGTGCGTGAGAGTAATGTGTTGAACGAGGTGCATTTCATCGGTCAGGCAGAGGCCTATAGTTCAATCCCTTTTGGCTGCGCTACCCTATCTGTGTAAGGCGAAATTAATCTCCGGCACGGGCATTTTTCAATGCAGATCACGCCGATACGGGAGCGATGCAACCGCTGCCACGGCGGCTAAAGCCCTCGACGCGCCCTTCGCGTAGTTCGAAAATCACGGAACAGTCCACCACGGCCGGCTGGCCGTACCCGCTGAAACCGAGTCCCAGGCCGGTTCCAATGCCGACGCCGCTGCCGAAGCTTCCGAACCCCAGACCCAGCATCGGTACTATCGAAGGTCCCTGCGCAGGGCTGACAAAATCGTATTGGAGAAGCCTTAGGCCCGTGGGGGCGTCGTAGCTGCGGTTGGGCACGCCAAGGCCGCTTACCAGATCAACTTCGGAGCGCCCCACATAGGTGGAGATCCGCTGATCGAAGGCTTCCTCAGTGGAGGCCGTCGCACACCCTGAAAGCAGAGCTGACAGGAGGATCAGGGTTGTGGTGCGGCGGCGGGTGTGGCGCATCGGGGGACCTGAGAGCGTTAGGAAAGTATCGGGAGAACGCTATCAGCCCATATACGGATGCGGCGCTTGGTAATGCGTGCCTCCGCTGGACAAGAAGGCGGCTAACCTCTCATCCCTGCATCGAGGGGGGCTGCCATGCCCCCAGCTAAACCGGGGAAGGCGCGGCGACTTGGCGGCGGAACAAAAATCGGTTTCTTCCCGGGGTCGTAGTCCGTCCCCTAGTCAGTCCTCCTGCTCCGCATGGAGAACTGCCAGCAGCTCCGTCAATAATTCGTCCACTCGGTGAAGGTCATGGGCCCTTGCGTGGTCAGCCAACTCGCTGATGGCGGAAATCACGCCATGGCGTGGCGGCTCGGGCATCGCTTTTGACGGCAGTGTCTGCCAGCCGGGGGCGGAGTGACTCCTCTCGCGCATCTCGATTTCCATGGAAGGCATCGGACACCATGTGGCGGGTGCCACCGAGGACCGGATGCATTGGCAATTTAATCAACCCCGCTGTGGAAGGGGAGGGAAAACAACGATCGTCGAACGTGCGTGTCGCTTATGTGTTCGGTCTGTATGTATTCGTGAAGATGGCATTCCGCCCTTTGTGATCATTGACGGCACGGCTTCATCGAGCTTGGCGGCCTCTTCCGGAGCAATGTGGGGCAGAGAGGCTTTGGGGAGTAATGCGATGAATATCCAATCCCGCATGCTCCCCATGCCCCGAGCCAAGACCCTGCCTTCCTTTGCGAAGCCGAGCGTGGGCTGACGAAGGTGCCTCAACGGCTTGGCCATGAATGCTATCTCAGACCGCGCGGCCGTGATGGCCGCGCAGTGGCTGCTTGGCGCTCTTCCATCCTCCCAGGCAGCCCAGGACTGGCACTGATCTCCGGCTAGCTAGAGCAGACTCCGTTCATTCGGGTTCATAGCCGGCGGCTGTGAAGAGGTTGGCGCACTCGGCTGGTGTGAACTGGGGGAGTGCGGTCCCGATGACGGTCCAGAGGTCGTCGAGGTTGCGGGCGG
>NZ_JAOXLP010000096.1 GCF_025791835.1 Roseomonas xinghualingensis | reverse complement strand
CAGGGCGGCATCCAGACCAGATTAGGAAGCAGACCGAAGAAGCGAACCGGGTTGCGTCCCGTTCCTACGAGCAGCAGCAACGCAAGGCGGAAGCCACCTACGACCGCATCACCGACTACGCCGGCAACGCCTTCGCCGACCTGTTCCTCGACACCGAGGGCGGGTGGAAGCGGACGATGGATAACCTGCAGCGGGTTGCCATCGCCGCCTTCGCCAAGATCGCATTCGAGGCAGCGGCGCGGCCAATCGTCATGCCGGTGGTGCAGGCGATTACGGGCGGGGGCGCTGTGGGTGGCGCAGGGGGCGTTGCCAGCACAGCGGCGGGCGGTGCTCTGGGCCCCACTCAGGCTGGCGGGATGGGGATCACCGATCTTGCCGGCATGTTCAAGGGCGGGGGCAACCCGCTTGTGCCGGGCTACTCGTTCTCCGGCGGCCTCATCGGCAGAGCAGACAATTTCCTTGGCACGAACATTGGAGGCTTTCTAGACGCTCCTGTTTGGGGCACGCAGGCCAGCGCGACCAATGCCGCGCTATCCAATATGGGCGGCCAATTCGGGCCCGAGACGCTGCAGCAGTTCTCCGCGGCTGGGGGCAACACCCTGACCTACGGCCAGGCGGCAGCGGGCGGGCTCTCCATCGCGGGCGGCGCTTTCGGGCTCTACCAGGGTATCCAGTCGGGTGGCGCGAAGGGCTGGGCTCAAGGCGTTGGCGGCGTCGCCGGTATGGCTGGCGGAGCGGCTGGGATCGCAGCAGGCAGCGCGGGTGCTCTTGGCATTGGCGCAGGCGCTGCCGGCGCTCTCGGCGCCATTGCCGCCGTCGCCCCCTACATCGCGGCCATCGCTGCCATCGTGGCCATGTTCCTCCCCGGCCAGAAGCCCAGCGACAAAACCGGCACGGCGACCTGGGACCCGGCGACGGGCGGCATTGCCATCGGTGGCCTGAACGGGGACCGGTTCTCCCAGGAGAACCGCGACCAGGCGCAGGGCATCGCGAACGCGCTGGGCGACCTGAACAAGAGCATTGCCCAGCTGGCCGGCCTGGATCGCGGCGTGGTGGATGCCTCGTTCCGCGTCGGCGTGGGCGCGCGGGATGGCATGACCGTCGACATCGCGGGCCAGCGTCAGGTCACCAGCGCAGACGAGGCCGGCGCCCGTGCGATCACCGAGACGGCGACGATCCAGTTCCTGCGGCAGGCCTTCGCCCAGGCGACGGACGCCAATGTGCGCCAGGTGCTCATCGCGTCGGGCTTCAATGCCGAGCGCGGGCTTGAGGGGCTAGATTTCTACCGTAACACCTACAGCCGCTTCCTGAACCAGGAGGACCCGGCGCAGCTCACGCAATACGCGCAGGCGGTGAAGCAGGTCACGGACCTGTATGAGCCGATGATTGATTCTGCGCGGAAATACGGCCTGGCGCTGGCACCGATCGCGGAAGTGATGGACCGGCAGTTGGCCAAGCTGGTCGAGATGCGGAGCCTGCAATTCGACCAGATGATGGCGGGATACCAGTTCACCGCGGCCCAGCTGCGCGGCGACCCCGACACCATCCTGCGCATGCAGCTTTCGCAGTTCGACCTTCAGCGCACGGCCGACTACCTGGCCATGGCGGAGCAGATCCGGCAGATCGGATTCGGCGCGGAGCAGGTCGCGGTTGCGACGCGGGCCTTCGATGAGATGAAGGATCTGCAGCGGCAGGCGCTCATCGAGCAGACCGAGGCGGCGAAGGCGCAGCAGGCAGCGGCTGCGGCGCAGGAGGCCTCTGCGGCGGCGGGCACCGCGGCGGGAGGCATTTCCTCGCTCACCGACTACGCCCGGGGCCTGCGCTATGGCGATGCCTCGCCACTCGGCGCCCGCGCGCAGTACGAGGCGGCACAGCGAGAGTTCCAGGCGGTTCTGGGCGCGGCCCAGGCCGGCGACTGGAACAGCATCAGCCAGCTGCAGTCCTACTCGGATACCTTCCTCTCGTCGTCCCGCGGCGTGAACGGCTCGGGCACGGGCTATGTCGCGGACTTCCAGCGCGTCACGGAGGCGCTGGGCAGCATCGCGGGCATGGGGGCGGATCGGCTGACGGCGAGCGTGCTGGCGATGGAGACGCGGACCCAGACGCAGGTGCTGGCGGCCGAGATCCAGGCGCTCCGGGCCGAGGTGACCCGGCTGCGGGAGGAAACGGTGCACCAGAACAGACGCCCGGCGCGCGCGGCATGATGCGTCCCGTTGGCTCAGCCCCGGCGGGTGACCGGCATCGCCGCGATCCTTCCGGCGGTCCCGCCGGCATGGCAGGCCCGGAGCTGGGCGGGCTGTTCCACTGCCTGGAGGTCGAGGCCCGCCTGCCGGGCAGTGCTACGGTGGTGGAGGACCGCGGCGCGGGGGCAGCCCCAGCCGGCGCCCTGGCGCGCCGGCTCTCGGCCCGGGAGAACACCACCGTCATTCGTGTCTCCGATGCCGGCTACCGTTCGGCGCCGACCGACACGATGGGAGTGGTGCCCTATCCGCCGCTGCTGGAGGGCGCCTTTGCCCTGGACCGCGAGGTGGGTCTGGCGCCGTCGCAGTCCAATGCCACGGTGGCCTGGGGCCGCGCCACGCTGATCAACGCGGACCGGCGCTGGGATGGGATCGCGGGCGCCTACAATGCCGATGGCCGGCGGGCGCGGGTCCTGGCTGGACGCAAGCGCTGGGACAGCACGCGTGGCCTCTGGGTCGATCCGCCCTATGCCGCCCTGCGCGAGGTCTTCGCCGGCATTGCAGAGCCCTGGAGTTTGACCGAGGCGGCGCTCAGCGTTCCCCTGCGGGATATCTCCTACTGGCTGGAGCGGCCCCTCCAGGCCAACACCTATGCCGGGACCGGCGGCTACGAGGGCACGGCCGACATGGCCGGGCAGATCAGGCCGCGCGCCTGGGGTGGGACGGTGGACGCACCGATCCGGCAGGTGACCCCGATGCTGATCGACCCGGTGGCGCGCATCTACGACGCGGGCGGGCGGGTGGTGACGCTCTACGAGAGCGGGGACCCGACGAACATCCCCTATGCCGGCGACGTTTCGG
>NZ_JAOXLP010000095.1 GCF_025791835.1 Roseomonas xinghualingensis | reverse complement strand
CAGGGCGGCATCCAGACCAGATTAGGAAGCAGACCGAAGAAGCGAACCGGGTTGCGTCCCGTTCCTACGAGCAGCAGCAACGCAAGGCGGAAGCCACCTACGACCGCATCACCGACTACGCCGGCAATGCCTTCGCCGACCTGTTCCTCGACACCGAGGGCGGGTGGAAGCGCACGATGGAAAACCTTCAGCGGGTTGCCATCGCTGCTTTCGCCAAGATCGCGTTCGAGGCGGCGGCGCGCCCGATCATCATGCCGGTGGTGCAGCAGTTTACGGGTGGGGGTGGCGCGGCTGGCTCGGCCATGCAGATGGCGGGTTCTGGCATGGGCGGCGGCAGCGCTGCGCAGGTCGCCGGAAACGGTGGCATCGGCCAGTACACGAAGTATCTCGATGGCAGCCTGCTGAGCCTCGGGACCGGCGGCAGCCCGACCGGAGGCATTGTCCGCTTCATCGACACTAACCTCGGCACTGGCATCGGGAGCTTCCTGAACAGCCCCGCCTACACGGTCGGTGGCAATGCGCAGTTGGCGGCGCAGCTTGGGCCGTATGCGGACACCGGCATGACGGTCGGCAGCGTGGGATCGTCGGTCAATGGGGTTCAGGTCCCGTGGGGCTCGGCGATTGGCGGCACCCTTGGCTTCGCCGCAGGCGCCTACGGGCTCTACAATGCGATCCAGACCGGCGGCCCGAAGGGGTGGGCGCAGGGCGTTGGCAGCACGGCGGGCATGGTCGCCGGCGCTTCTACCGCGGCCTTTGGCACCACCTCAGCGGCTGGAGTCTCGGCGGGCCTGACGGGGATGGGCGTGGGCTCTGGTGTCGCAGGTGCCCTCGGCGCCGTCGCCGCCGTCGCCCCCTACATCGCGGCCATCGCTGCCATCGTGGCCATGTTCCTCCCCGGCCAGAAGCCCAGCGACAAAACCGGCACGGCGACCTGGGACCCGGCGACGGGCGGCATTGCCATCGGTGGCCTGAACGGGGACCGCTTCTCCCAGGAGAACCGCGACCAGGCGCAGGGCATCGCGAACGCGCTGGGCGACCTGAACAAGAGCATTGCCCAGCTGGCCGACCTGCAGCGCGGCGTGGTGGATGCCTCCTTCCGCGTCGGCGTGGGCGCGCGGGACGGCATGACCGTCGACATCGCGGGCCAGCGTCAGGTCACCAGCGCAGACGAGGCCGGCGCCAAGGCAATCACCGAGACGGCGACGATCCAGTTCCTGCGGCAGGCCTTCGCCCAGGCGACGGACGCCAATGTGCGCCAGGTGCTCATCGCGTCGGGCTTCAATGCCGAGCGCGGGCTTGAGGGGCTGGATTTCTACCGTAACACCTACAGCCGCTTCCTGAACCAGGAGGACCCGGCGCAGCTCACGCAGTACGCGCAGGCGGTGAAGCAGGTCACGGACCTGTATAATCCGATGATCGAGAAGGCGCGGGAGTATGGCCTGGCGCTGGCACCGATCGCGGAAGTGATGGACCGGCAGTTGGCCAAGCTGGTCGAGATGCGAAGCCTGCAATTCGACCAGATGATGGCGGGATACCAGTTCACCGCGGCCCAGCTGCGCGGCGACCCCGACACCATCCTGCGCATGCAGCTTTCGCAGTTCGACCTGCAGCGCACGGCCGACTACCTGGCCATGGCGGAGCAGATCCGGCAGATCGGATTCGGCGCGGAGCAGGTCGCGGTTGCGACGCGGGCCTTCGATGAGATGAAGGATCTGCAGCGGCAGGCGCTCATCGAGCAGACCGAGGCGGCGAAGGCGCAGCAGGCAGCGGCTGCGGCGCAGGAGGCCTCTGCGGCGGCGGGCACCGCGGCGGGAGGCATTTCCTCGCTCACCGACTACGCCCGGGGCCTGCGCTATGGCGATGCCTCGCCACTCGGCGCCCGCGCGCAGTACGAGGCGGCACAGCGAGAGTTCCAGGCGGTTCTGGGCGCGGCCCAGGCCGGCGACTGGAACAGCATCAGCCAGTTGCAGTCCTACTCGGATACCTTCCTCTCGTCGTCCCGCGGCGTGAACGGATCGGGCACGGGCTATGTCGCCGATTTCCAGCGCGTCACGGAGGCGCTGGGCAGCATCGCGGGCATGGGGGCGGATCGGCTGACGGCGAGCGTGCTGGCGATGGAGACGCGGACCCAGACGCAGGTGCTTTTGGCCGAGCTCCAGGCGCTCCGGGCCGAGGTGGCCCGGCTGCGGGAGGAAACGGTGCACCAGAACAGACGCCCGGCGCGCGCGGCATGATGCGTCCCGTTGGCTCCGCCCCGGCGGGTGACCGGCACCGCCGGGATCCTTCCGGCGGTCCTGCCGGCATGGCTGGCCCGGACCTGGGCGGGCTGTTCCACTGCCTGGAGATCGAGGCCCGTCTGCCGGGCAGTGCTACGGTGGCCGAGGATCGCGGCGCGGGGGCGGCCCCGGCCGGTGCCCTGGCGCGCCGGCTCTCGCCCCGGGAGAACACCACCGTCATTCGCGTCTCCGACGCCGGCTACCGTTCGGCGCCGACCGACACGATGGGGGTGGTGCCCTATCCACCGCTGCTGGAGAGCGCGTTCGCCCTGGACCGCGAGGTGGGTCTGGCGCCGTCGCAGGCCAATGCCACGGTGGCCTGGGGCCGCGCCACGCTGATCAACGCGGACCGGCGCTGGGATGCGGTCGCGGGCGCCTACAATGCCGATGGCCGCCGGGCGCGGGTCCTGGCCGGGCGCAAGCGCTGGGACGCCGGGCGTGGCCTCTGGGTCGATCCGCCCTATGCCGCCCTGCGCGAGGTCTTCGCCGGCATCGCAGAGCCCTGGAGCCTCACGGAGGCGGCGCTCAGCGTGCCGCTGCGGGACATCTCCTACTGGCTGGAGCGGCCCCTCCAGGCCAACACCTATGCCGGGACCGGCGGCTACGAGGGCACGGCCGACATGGCCGGCCAGATCAGGCCCCGCGCCTGGGGTGGGACGGTGGACGCGCCGATCCGGCAGGTGACCCCGATGCTGATCGACCCGGTGGCGCGCATCTACGACGCGGGCGGGCGGGTGGTGACGCTCTACGAGAGCGGGGACCCGACGAACATCCCCTATGCCGGCGACGTTTCGG
>NZ_JAOXLP010000094.1 GCF_025791835.1 Roseomonas xinghualingensis | reverse complement strand
GCCTCCGCGACGGCAAGGGCGGCGGTGGTGGCTTGGACCGAGGCTTCCTTCAGGATCGTGCCCAGCGGCGTCTCGGCGATGGCCTGCGAAAAGGGCTTGTAGCCGAGGGGCGGCGCGTCGCTCATGCGGCGTCTCCTGGGATCGCGACGGGTGCGCCATCCGCCGTCAGCAGCAGGAAAAGTCCGCTGTCGTCGGTGACGTGGGTCTGGGGTGGGGGCGGTGTGCCGGCGGGAAGCGCGTCCACCAGAAAGGACCGAACCGCGACAGATGCTGTGGGGCTGGTGCAGCGCGCGACGGCCTGCCAGGTGCCGGCAAGCGCAGGCACAAGGCGGCAGGCGTAGCGACCCTCGGCAACGCGCACCAGAAAGCCTTCGGGCATGATGGCTTCACCGCTGTCCGGCCGAAGGAAGGCGATCGATACCCCCTCCACGTCCATCAGCGGCCCGCCCGTACCGGCGCGGAACTGCGCCTCGAACGGCACGCTCTCATAGGCCCAGACGCGTTGCGGACGATTGGCCACGCCGTTGACCAGCAACGACGTCACCACGTCTGCCGGAAGTGTTTCCGACATCCGCGCACTCCTGATTGTGGGTGGTGGTTAGGGCGCCAGGATCTCGGCCGGATCGGCGCCGATGGCGGTCAGCAGCTCGGTCGCGTCGGGATCGTCGGACGCGATGCCCTCAGCGAGCGTGAGCACCTTGAGCATCATGGCGGGCCGGGAAATCAGAGCCTCGGCCATGTCGTCCCAGAGGCCGCCCCCCTCCAGGCGTTCCCGCACGACATGTACGGGGACATACCGAGGGCCAGGCGCGTCGCCGCCCTGATCGGGCACATAGGGCACGATCTCCACGCCCTCCAGCATCGGGTCGTCGGCCGAAACCAGCATCGGCGCCCGGTCCTCGTCCCAGGTCACCAGCACGTCGGCGTGCTCAGGATTGGCATAGGTCGCGTGCATCGGATCAGAGCCTGGAATAGGTTGCGGATGTCAGGATGCGGGACAGCGAGGCAGCACCGGGGCCGGTCTTGTAGACCATGAAGCGAATGCTGCAGCCCGCAGGGAGGTTCGTCGGGCCGAACCGCCAGCTCAGGCTGAACTGCGCCGTCGGCGTCCCGCCCAGGCTGGTCGACGCCAGCAGCGCGTAATGGGCACGGCTGGATGCCATGACGGTCACGCCGTCCGCGGCGATCAGATCAGCGCGGATGTAGGCTGCCGACACGTTGCTGTCGGTCGCTGCCGCATTGACGATCGCGGTCGCTTCAAAATTGCGCGTTCCAGCCGGCGGCGAGAGGCGCGCAGCCGCGATCTCCACGCCAGCGGGGGCCAGGTTATAGGTGGAACCCCACTCCCGCTCCTCGTAGGTGGGAGCAAGCCGCTCCGGGATGAAGGCGGAATAGAGGTCCACCTGGCCGGAAAACGCGACACGCACGCCGGGCCCAGATGAGCCACCGAGGACCGTCTCGCGGGTGAAGACATTGGGCGAGCCCGGCGTGACGTAGCCGACGCCCCATTCATAGAGGCCGGCGCTGTCGCGCATCACGTATTCCTCGCGCATCCCCGCGCCAGTGGCCGCCAGCCACGGCCGATAGCCAGTGGGGGCGCCTGAAAGAGGAATGGTCAGCGCGTTGCCTGGGTTGTTCGTCGTCTCCAGGACGAGCATCAGCGTCATTCAGAGGCGCTCCTCGATCGTCGCGCGCCAATCGCGCCGCGAGTAGTCGGTCAGGGTCGGGTCGGAGGTCGTGGTCAAGGTGCCGTAGATCGTCTCTCGCGCGACGTCCGGATGGTTTGGCCGGGGCACGAACAGCACGTTGCCGCCGCGCCGCGCATGGAGGTCCAGCGCCATGACCAGCGGCCACACCTCCGCATCGGTCAGCGCGGCGAACTGCACATCCCAGCGCCGTGCCGCCCAATGCAGGTTCCGGAACAGGGCGCCGCCTCGGCTGCGCACATCGGCTCCGGCCTGGGTTCGGCCGACCGACGCGCCATAGCTGAAATTGCGCTTGGTCTGCGTGAGCGGCCCGGCATAGGCCAGGGCGATGTTCACGAAGCCGTCCGGGTTGCTGGGGTCGCCGAAGTAGCAACGGCAGATGCTGCCTGCGACCTCTCCACCCAGGATGTGCACCGACTGTCCGATACCCGGCACCACGCCCGCGGGGATCTCGCCGCTGTCGTAAACCAGCGCACCCGCACTGTTCGATACCTGCCAGCGAATCGCAGCGAGCGGTGTCAGATTGGTTCGCGCCAGCACGAATGCGCGCCACGGCACGTCCACTCCCATGTCGATCTCAAACCAGGAGCCGGTTCCGACCGTCTGCCAGCCCATGGAAGGGGAACCGTGGTCATTCTGCAGGTTGCCGACACCGAGGCCGTTCACCTGCGATCCGGCCGTGAGCCGTCCGTGCCGGACCCAGTTTCGGTCCCAGCCAAAACCCGCGTTGCTCATGGATATCCCTAGACCAGGATCGTGATCGTGCCGGTCTCGCCGCCGGCCTGCATGGCATCGCCCACCACCTGGCAGAGCCGGCCGGCGTCGAGGTCGCCCACCGGGAAGGCCACCACCAGCGCGTCGCCGATCTCGTGGCGGGATGCGATCTCGGCCGGCAGCTCCATGCGGTAGGCACGACGCGGCCGGGGCAGGCTCCAGAGGTCGCGCAACTGATTGGCCAGGACCTGCGCGCCCGCCTCGGTCAGGTGAGCCGTCTCCACCAGGGCTGGGCGGCTGGGCCGGCGCGTGGTGGCCAGCACCTCGGGATTGGCCGACCCCGCCTGGCGCCAGGCCTGCCCGAGCGCCCGGGCGGCCACCGTCCCCACATCGGGGTCCAGGTCGGTCTCGGCCTGGACCGTGTGGTTATACCCCCAGCCCACCTGCCAGGCGGCCGGCGCCGGAGACAGCGGCGCGCCGAGATCCACCGGCACAAGGCTGCCGATCTCCGCCGCCGTGTAGGTCGCCGCAGGCCGGGTGCCGGCTGGGAGCGCCCGGAGCGCTACCGTCCGCAGGCGGCCCGTCCGCGTGGTGACGAGCCGCGCGCCCACGGAGGCGAGCACGAAGTTGACCGCGGCGGCGGCCTCGACCTCGCCGCCCCACCACCAGCCACAGAGATACGGCGCGGCGGCGGCCAGGCCCATGAACGAAGCCTCGTCCACGAACTCGGAGGGTAGCTGCACGGCCGCCAGCATGGCCCGGGCGATTCCTGCCGCCGTGGCGTCACCGCCGCCGATCACATCGACCGTCAGCGTGCCGGTCGGCGCGGTGTGCAGCTGGAACAGGCCGCGTGCGTGGTTGGTGCGGTAGGTGCCGAGCGGCCAGGAGCCGCTGTAGAGGTCCGAAACGTCGCCGGCATAGGGGATGTTCGTCGGGTCCCCGCTCTCGTAGAGCGTCACCACCCGCCCGCCCGCGTCGTAGATGCGCGCCACCGGGTCGATCAGCATCGGGGTCACCTGCCGGATCGGTGCGTCCACCGTCCCACCCCAGGCGCGCGGCCTGATCTGCCCGGCCATGTCGGCCGTGCCCTCGTAGCCGCCGGTCCCGGCATAGGTGTTGGCCTGGAGGGGCCGCTCCAGCCAGTAGGAGAT
>NZ_JAOXLP010000093.1 GCF_025791835.1 Roseomonas xinghualingensis | reverse complement strand
CCGGCTTCGTGATTGGGCGCTGACCATGAAGATCTTCGCACTCACCGACGCGGATGGCCGCGCCACCGGCTTCTATATCGAGGGCTTCAACCCGGAGATCCCGGATGGGGCAATAGAAATTGACGAGGCGACATATCGGGATTGGGTGGAGAACACCACCACCCGGCGCTGGGACGGCAGCGCGCTCGTGCCCAGCGATCACCCGGCCCCACCGCCCGCGCCTCCTCCTCTGTCGCGGGATGAACTGCTGGCTCGCGCCAATGTCCTGATGGCCGAGGTTCAGACGATCCTGGCACAGGCCGAGGCCACGCAGGCCTAACTCGGCTCCTACTCCCGGCTGAACTTCCCGAACCGCGCGCCTCCGGGTGCCGCGGCGATACCGCATGCGAGGTGCCTGAATGACTGTCGTGACGGCCGATCTCGGGCTGCTGCCCGATCCCGACGTGCAGAGGCCGCGGCGTTGGATCGGCGACACGCTGCGTGCCGAAGTCCAGTTCCGGGACGCGGCGCGCCGTCCTGTCATCCCGCCGGGCTCTGTGACCTTCCTGTGGAAGTCACCTGCTGGCCTGGTGTTGGAGATGCGGGGTGTCGCCGTGGCCGGCCGGGTCGGCCTCTACAGATGCGAGTATCAGGCTCCAACCGTCGGCCTGTGGCGGGTGCGCGCCTCGGGAGGTGACGACGGGCCGGCCCTGGACTGGACCGACATCGTGGTGGTTGCAGAGCCGCCGGGTGGTCCGATCCCGCAGCAGGCCATCTGGGTGACGTCGCAGAGCAACGCGCTGGTCACCCAGCATGGCACGCACCTCGCTGGGGCGACCATCGACAAGCTTCCGGCGAAGGCCACCTTCGAGGCGACGGACACCATTCCGGCGGTGGATGGCGAGGGTGGGAGCCGCAGCCTCACCGGGAAGACAGTCTTCGACGCTGCGACTGCCGCCGTCCAGCCCATCGCCCACACCGTGGCCGAGACCGCCCTTGCCGTCGCGGAGGCACGGGAGGAGGTGGCGTCCCAGGTGGCGGCTGTGGCCAGCAGCGAGGCAGCAGCGGCCAGCAGCGCCGGCCTTGCCGCCAGCA
The DNA here is from genome assembly GCF_025791835.1 of Roseomonas xinghualingensis. Taxonomy (GTDB): domain Bacteria; phylum Pseudomonadota; class Alphaproteobacteria; order Acetobacterales; family Acetobacteraceae; genus Roseomonas; species Roseomonas xinghualingensis. The sequence goes on along the minus strand of NZ_JAOXLP010000093.1, from coordinate 2,553 downwards.
GTGCCGCCGCAGCGGCTGCGGCCATCCCGGCCCGCGCCCGCCGTGCCATGGGGAGGCCAGCGTCCACTCCAGCCATCATCCGGGTCACACGCGCCTCGACGCGGGCGATCGTCAACATCCAGCGGCGCTTTGCGGAGCAGGCCGCGCAGGCCGGCGCAACGGGCGGCCTGGCCTGGGACTTCGATCCCGCCCTGGGTGTGCCGATGGGGCCCATCCATGAGGGGCGGCGCCAGAACCTGGTGGCGGATGCGCGGACCATCGGCGGCACGGGCTGGAGCCGGGCCAACATGACGGTTCTCGGGACCACCACGGGCCCGGATGGCGTGGCGGGCAGCGCGACGACGCTGCAGGAAACCACGGCGAACGCCAGCCACAGCACGACCACGAACATCAGCGTGACGGCCGGTCTGCCTTGCACCAGCGCATTCATCCTACGTCCCGGCCCTGGCGTCAGCACCTGCCAGATCTCCTACTTCGCCACCGGCTTCGGCCTCGACGCCTACGCCAACTTCGACCTTGGCGCGGGGACGGTCGGCACGACGGGCGCTGCGGTCACCCGCGCCTTCATCCAGCCCCTGGGCGGCGGCTGGTGGTGGATCGAAATGACCGCGCCCTGCATCGCCACCGTCGCCAGCCAGGGCATGTCGCTGGGCATGACCCTCACGCCCAGCGCCGGCCGGGCGCCCGGGTACGCCGGCACGGGGCGCACCCTCGATGTCTGGTGCAACTGGATCGAGCAGGCGCCTTTCGCCTCCTCGCCGATCCTGCCGCCAATGGGCGCCCCAGGGGCCCAGATCCGCGCGACCGACCTCTGGGAGGTGGACCCGGCCGAGCTGGGGACCGACTTCAACCCGACCCAGGGCACGATCATCGTGGATTTCACCAGCCGGCCAGGCCCATTCCCGGGCGGTGCGGCCGATTGGTTCGGGCTGGTCTCACTGGACGACGGCACCGACAGCAACCTCCTGGGCATGGCACTGAACCCGGCTCACACGCTGCTGGAGGGGCGGCTGGTCAGGGGCGGCGTGGCCGCGACGCCTGCGAGCCGGAGCCTGACCGCTGCCGGTGCGCGGGAGCGGCTGCGCTACGCCATCTCCTACGACGGCACACGCATGCAGGTGGCCGCGCGCGGGCAGGTGGGCGCGCAGCAACCCCATGGCGGCCTGCCGCCAATCACGCGCCTTCGCTACCTCGGCCTCGGCACGGGCTTCCCAGCCCATGGCTGGCTGCCCGGGATCGACATCCAGCCCGCCGCTGTCTGGGATGCCGCGCTCGCGGCGCTGGTCTGAGGAGCGCCACATGAGCTTTACCCAATTCGCTCTCCGGTTCCCGGATGAGGCGCCTGGCGCGCGGTGGCCACGGCCGGTGCGCCTGTGGAGATGCACGAGGTGGGGACGGTCTTTGCGCCCCTGCCGCCCGATGCGGAGGAGGGCGCCGAACCCGAGCCGCTGCCCGGCTACCATGTCGTGTTGGTGACGCGGGACCCGCTGCCTGGTGCTTGGCAGGCGGCGGCGTTGTCCGCGGCCCCGCCCGGGATGCCGCTGTTCGCGGGCATCCCCTACGGCACGGTCGCCGCGTCTGTGCCACTCAGCATCAGCCGCCGCCAACTCCTCTTGGAACTGCTGGAGCGCGGCCTGATCACGGCCGAGGAAGCGGAAGCTGCGGCCACGGTGGGCGCCGTGCCGGCCAAGGTCGCGGCCGTGTTCGACAGACTGCCACCCGAGCAGGCCATCGCCGCGCGCATCACCTGGGCCTCCATGATCGAGGCGCTGCGCTCTGATCCGCTCGTGCCCATGCTCGCGGCGGCCGAGGGCAAGGATGACACCTATGTCGATGCCGTCTTTGCCAGCGCGGCGGCGCGGTGACGGGGTGACCATGCCGCAGAGGGGGAGGGGGGTAGATGCCGGGAACCACTGAGGAAGAACTCGCGCGTCTAAACCAGAAGGATCACGCCCGGGCGCAGCTAGAGCAGATCAAGTCCTTCCTCGGCGCCGAGATGGCAAAGATGGAGGCCCGGCTTATCGAGAAAACCGTGGTGCCTGTTGCGGCCGCAGCCGTGTCACCGCCTTTGCTCCCGCGCTGGGCCTCCATGGTCCTGACGATCGGCGGTGGTGTCGTCACGCTCTCGGCGGCGGCGGCGGCCATACTCGCCGTCTTCAACGCCTATGCGGGGTATCAGGTCCAGGGCCGGGAGAACGCCGCCCGCATTGTGGCGCTGGAGGCATGGCGGGCGCAGATCGCAGCGGCGAACCTGCCTGCTGAGGTGCGGGAGATGAAGCAGTCGAACGACACCGCGCGCCGCATTCGTGATCAGCAGCAGCAGGCCATGCAGGACCAGTTGGCGCAGCTCCGGCAGTCCGACAGCGCGGCGCAGCAACAGACCCAGACACTCATACAGAGCAACGTCCAGCTCCAAACGCGGATGGAAGACATCATCCGCCAGCTCAGCGAAATCAAATCACAGCTGAACCGGGGGGCGTTCTTCCCGTCCCCCGCCCAGCGCGGGAATGGAGAGGCCCCGGCCTTCTGGTTCGTCCCGCCCGCTCAAGGCAC
>NZ_JAOXLP010000008.1 GCF_025791835.1 Roseomonas xinghualingensis | reverse complement strand
CTTTGCCGCCTACATCGACCAGGTGCTGGTGCCGACACTCCGGCCCGGTGACATCGTCATCATGGACAACTTGCCCGCCCACAAGGGCCAGCACACCCGCGCCGCCATCCAGGCCACGGGCGCCACCCTCCGCTACCTGCCGCCCTACTCTCCTGACTTCAACCCCATCGAGACTGCCTTCGCCAAGCTCAAGGCCATCCTGCGCAAAGCCGCCGCCCGCAACCTCGACGACCTCTGGACCGTCATCGGGACCGCACTCCCCCAGTTCACACCAGCCGAGTGCGCCAACCTCTTCACAGCCGCCGGCTATGAACCCGAATGAACGGAGTCTGCTCTAGCGCTCCCCTCCAGCTGCGGGCTGTCGAAGACCGGGTTGCGGTAATTCCAAAGGGCCCGCGCCAGTGCATCCGCCAGATCGGTCTTGTCGGCTTCCGGCAGGAAGCTTCCGATCTCGGTGGAGCGGCCCCGTGCTGCCAGGCGCAACTCGCTTGCCCGTCCGTGGCGCGGCAGCAGCGAGACCCGCGTCCAATAAGCATCGAACTCTATCACCTGGCGACGCGCCTTGCGGTCCGTTCGCTGCACGCAGAGCCGGCCATTCGCCAGGGTGATCCGCTCACCGATCCGCCCCAGCCAGCGGCGATGCGCGCGCAGCAGGCCGAGCACCAGAAGCACCTCAACTCCCATGAACCCGGCCACCGGCCAGGCCCCGAGCGACCAGAACAGGATCGTCAGCACGGCCGAACCGAACAGCACCACACCGGCGATCACGCGAAGGCCCAACGGGGTGCCGGACTGGTGCGGCGTGGTCAGGGCCTCAAAGAGGGGGGCGTCCTGGGCTGGCATCATTCCGGCAGGTTTAGCGCCTTTTCCAAGCAGTTTCCTCCGGAAAGGACTGCGCGCTATTGACGGCAGCGTGACCCGAAACGCTCTTGCCAAGGTGCCGCTCCATGGCACCGCCACCCAGCCCCGCCGCGCGCGCCGCATGGCGGCCGCCCAGGCCGCCGCCTTCATCCGCGCCCTGGCGGAGGCGAACCCGGCTCCCAAAACGGAGCTGGAGTACAGCGACCCCTTCACCCTGCTGGTGGCTGTCGTCCTCTCCGCCCAGACCACCGATGTGGCGGTGAACAAGGTCACCCCTTCCCTCTTCGCCGAGGCGCCGGATCCCGCCTCGATGGCTGCCCTCGGGGCGGAAGGCATTGGGCGCCACATCCGCCGGATCGGGCTATGGCAGGCCAAGGCGAAGAATGTCGCGGCCCTGTCCCAATTGCTGATCGAGCGTCATGGCGGCGTGGTGCCTTCAGACCGCACGGCGCTGGAGGCTCTGCCTGGCGTCGGCCGCAAGACCGCCAATGTCGTGCTCAACGTCGCCTTTGGCGAGAACGCCATGGCGGTGGACACCCATATCTTCCGCCTGGGCAACCGCACCGGCCTGGCCCCGGGCGATACGCCCCGCGCGGTGGAAGACGGGCTGATGAAGCGCTGCCCGCCGGAACTGCTGCGGGACGCCCATCACTGGCTGATCCTGCACGGGCGCTATGTCTGCAAGGCACGCCGGCCGGAATGCTGGCACTGCGTGGCCCGGGCGCATTGCAACTACCCGGACAAGGTGGCGGGGCCGAGCGACTGAAAGGCCCACGGCACCGCCGCCGGCCGATCCTTCCCGAAAATGGAATGCGGGGTCCGGGGAGCCCGATGGCTCCCCGGCGGAGGTCCGGAGGCAGAGCCTCCGGGGGCAAACTCAGGCCGTCCGGTCAACCATGGCGACCGAGTTGTTGGCCAGGGCCGCCTGGGCCGCCGCCAGCCGCGCGACCGGCACGCGGTAGGGCGAGCAGGAGACGTAATCCAGCCTCACCGTCTCGCAGAACTGGATGGAGGCCGGATCGCCGCCATGCTCGCCGCAGATTCCCAGCTTCAGGCCGGGCTTGGTGGCACGCCCCTTCTCGGCCGCGATCTTCACCAGCTCGCCCACGCCGTCCACATCGATGGAGACGAAGGGGTCCTTCGGCAGGATGCCCTTCTCGACATAAAGCGGCAGGAACTTGCCGGCATCGTCGCGCGACAGGCCGAAGGTGGTCTGCGTCAGGTCGTTGGTGCCGAAGGAGAAGAAATCGGCCGTCTCCGCGATCCTGTCTGCGATCAGGGCGGCGCGCGGCAGCTCGATCATGGTGCCGACCATATATTCGATGGTCATGCCGGCCTCGGCGAAGACCTCCTGGGCCACCTTGTCGATCTGCGCGTGGCTGATCTCCAGCTCCTTCTTCGTGGCCACCAGCGGGACCATGATCTCCGGCACCGGCGCCTTGCCAGCTTCCTTGGCGACGATCACCGCTGCCTCGAAGATGGCGCGGGCCTGCATCTCCGCGATCTCGGGGAAGGTCATTGCCAGGCGGCAGCCGCGATGGCCCAGCATCGGATTGGCCTCGGAGAGGTCATTGGCCCGGCGCTTCATGGTGGCGAGATCGGCCCCCAGGCTCTCCGCCACCTCGGCCAGTTCCTCCTCCTTATGGGGAAGGAACTCATGCAGCGGCGGATCGAGCAGACGGATCGTCACCGGCAGGCCGGCCATGATGCGGAACAGCGAGACGAAGTCGTCGCGCTGGAAGGGCAGCAGCTTCGCCAGCGCGTCGCGGCGGCCTCCCTCGGTCTCGCTCATGATCATCTGGCGCACGGCGGAGATGCGTGACGGGTCGAAGAACATGTGCTCGGTGCGGCAGAGGCCGATGCCCTCGGCGCCGAACTTGCGGGCTGTGTCGGCATCCAGCGGCGTCTCGGCATTCGCGCGCACCCGCAGGCGGCGCACCTTGTCGGCCCAGGACATCAGCGTCTCGAAATCGCTGGAGAGCTTCGGCTCCACCATGGCGACGGTGCCGGCGAAAACCTCGCCGGTCGCGCCATCGAGCGTGATCGTCTCGCCCGCCTGCACGGTCACGCCACCGGCCGAAAGGGCCTGGGCCGCGTAATCCACCACGATGCCGCCGGCGCCGGCCACGCAGGGCCGCCCCATGCCGCGGGCCACCACCGCCGCGTGGCTGGTCATCCCGCCGCGCGTCGTGAGAATGCCACGGGCGGCATGCATGCCGTGGATGTCCTCGGGCGAGGTCTCGATGCGGACGAGAATGACGGCCTCGCCCTTCTGCGCGCGCAGCTCGGCCTCGTCCGCGTTGAACACCACCACGCCACAGGCGGCGCCCGGCGAGGCCGGCAGGCCACGGGAGAGCAGCTTGCGCGGGGCGCTCGGATCGAGCGTCGGATGCAGAAGCTGGTCGAGCGAGCCGGGATTCACGCGGCGCACCGCCTCGGCATGGTCGATCAGCCCCTCATTCGCCATGTCCACGGCAATCTTGAGCGAGGCCGCGGCCGTGCGCTTCCCGTTGCGGGTTTGCAGCATGTAGAGCTTGTTGCGCTGGACCGTGAACTCGATGTCCTGCATGTCCGCGTAGTGACGCTCGAGCATTTCGCGCACCTGCACCAGCTCGGCATAGGCCTCGGGCATGGCCTCTTCCATGCTGCGCTCGCCGGGCTTGGAGCGGGCCTTGGACATGGGCTGCGGCGTGCGGATGCCGGCCACCACGTCCTCGCCCTGCGCGTTGATCAGGTACTCGCCGTAGAAGACATTCTCGCCGGTGGACGGATCGCGCGTGAAGCAGACGCCGGTCGCGCAGTCATCGCCCATATTGCCGAAGACCATGGCCTGGACGTTCACCGCCGTGCCCCAATCGGCCGGGATGTCGTTCAGGCGGCGATAGGTAATCGCACGCTGGTTCATCCAGGAACCGAACACGGCGCCGATCGCGCCCCAGAGTTGCGCCCACGGATCCTGCGGGAAGTCCGCGCCCGTCACCTCGCGCACCATGTCCTTGTAGCCGCCCGCGACCATCTGCCAGTCCTGGGCGGAAAGCTGCGTGTCCTCGATGACGTCGCGGGCGAGCTTGGCGTCCTCGATGATTTCCTCGAAGCGGTGGTGGTCCACGCCGAGCACCACGGAGCCGTACATCTGGATGAAGCGGCGATAGCTGTCCCAGGCGAAGCGCGCGTCGCCGGAGGCCTTCTCCAGCCCCTGGACGGTCTCATCGTTCAGGCCGAGATTGAGCACCGTGTCCATCATGCCCGGCATCGAGACGCGGGCGCCGGAGCGGACGGAGACGAGCAGCGGGTTTTCAGCGGCGCCGAACCTGGCGCCGACCGCCTCCTCGATGCGGGCGAGCGCCGCCTTCACCTGCCCGTCGAGATCGGCGGGGTACTGTCCCTTGTTCTCGGTGAAATAGGTGCAGACCTCGGTGGTGATGGTGAAGCCGGGGGGCACGGGGAGGCCGATGGAGGCCATCTCAGCCAGGTTGGCACCCTTGCCGCCCAGCAGGTTCCGCATATCGGCCCGGCCATCATTCCGGCCAGCCCCGAAGCCATACACCCAGCTCGTCATGACCTATTCCCTCAAGCCTCGATGCGCGCGATGTCGGCCAGCTCGTCCATGGCGCCGCGCAGCAACGCCAGCAAGCCTAGCCTGTTCTCACGCAGGTCCCTATCCGGGTCATTGACAGTGACCCGGTCGAAGAAGGCATCGACCGGCGCGCGGAGAGGCGCAAGAGCACCCATCGCACCTGCGAAGTCCTCGCGGCCCAGCGCGGCCCGCACCTCCGGCCGCGCCGCTTCGAGCGCGGAAGCGAGGGCGATCTCCTCCGGCGCGCGGAGCAGGTCGGGGCGGATGACGGGCGCATAGCTGCGGCCGTCCTTCTTTTCCTCGATTCTGAGGATGTTTGCCGCCCGCCGATAGGCAGCCAGGAGGTCCGTCCCCTCATCCGTCGAGAGGAAGTCGCGCAGCGCATCGGCGCGCGCGAGCAGGCGATTCAGGTCGTCATCGCCCGAGGTTCCGAAGGCCGCGGCCACGAGATCGTGACGAAGACCCTCAGCCCGCATCTGCACCCGCAGGCGCTCAGCGAGGAATTCCACCACGCCCTGGGCGAAGGCCGCGACCATCGGCGGATGCGCGGATTCGGCGGGGGGCTTCCAGCCGGCATTCATCCGCTCGGTCGCGACGGCCATGCCGAACTCGGGCGTGGCCGTCGTGCCCTGGGCCATGGGGTAGCCGAAGAAGGCTTCGGCCACTGCATCGGCCAGCGGCAGGCGCAGCCCGTTCTCGCGGATGATGCGGATGACGCCCAGCGCCGCGCGGCGCAGCGCATAGGGATCGCCCGAGCCGGTCGGGCGCTCATCGGCGGCGAAGAAGCCGGCGAGCTGGTCCAGCTTGTCGGCCAGGGCCACAGCGATGGCAACGGGCTCGGACGGCACCGCATCGCCCGGGCCGAGCGGCCGGTAATGCGCGCCGATCGCCTCGGCCACGCGCGGGTCCTCGCCGCCATGCAGCGCGTAGTAGCGGCCCATCACGCCCTGCAGTTCCGGGAACTCGCCCACCATGCCGGAGGCGAGGTCCGCCTTGGCTAGCTGCGCGGCACGCGCGGCCAGTTCCGGATCTGCACCGACCTGCGGCGCGATGTGCCGGGCCAGCCGCTCCAGCCGCCGAACGCGGTCGCCCTGCGTGCCGAGTTTCGCGTGAAACACCACGGAATCCAGCCTGGGCAGGAAGGCTTCCAGCGGCTGCTTGCGGTCCAGGTCCCAGAAGAAGCGCGCGTCGGAAAGGCGGGCGCGCAGCACGCGCTCATTGCCGCCGACAATGGCGGCGCCGCCATCCTTGGCCGCGATATTCGCCACCAGGGCGAAGCGGGCAGCGGCGCGGCCATCCGGGTGGCGCAGCGCGAAGTAACGCTGGTTCACCCGCATGGTGGTCCGCATCAGTTCGGGCGGCAGGTCCATGAAGGCGTCATCGATGCGGCCCAGCAGCGGCACGGGCCATTCGACCAGCCCGGCTACCTCGGTCAGCAAGCTGCGGTCGGGCACCACCTCCAGCCCCTCGGCGGCAGCGAGTTCGGCGATGCCGGTCTCGATCATCCGCTCCCGCTCGGCGGCGTCGGGGATGACGGAACGCTCGCGCAGCCCGGCTTCGTAACCGGCGGCGGAGGCAACGGCGAAGGTGCCGGGCGACTGGATGCGATGGCCTTCGGTCAGGTCACCGGAACGCAGCCCATGGGCTTCATCGGCACCCTCGGCCAGAGCGAAGGGCACCACCGCGCCATCCAGCAGGCAGAGGATGCGCTGCATCGGCCGCACCCAGATCAGGTCCGAGGTGCCCCAGCGCATGGATTTCGGCCAGGGGAAGCGGCGGATCAGGCCAGGGATGGCCTCGGCCAGCACCTCGGCACTGGAACGGGCCGGATTCTCGAGGCGCAACAGGAAGGAGGCGCCGGACTTCTCCGCACGGGCGATGATGGTCAGCCCACCACCTTCATAGACTGGGGCGTCGGAGGCACCGGTGGCCGCGCGCATGGCGGCGACAGCCGGCTCGGGCAGCGCGAACTTGCGGGCGAAGCCCTCCAGCGCCTTCTCGGGCGCGCCGATGCGGGGGCCCTTTTCCTCGCGCTCGCTGGCGGGGGTCGCGGCGGGAAGCTCGGCGATCAGCGCGATGCGGCGGGGACCGTAGAGGGTGCGGACACCTTCCAGGGTCAGGCCGGCGGGCTTCAGCGCCTCGCCCAGCAGCCGCGCGAGATCCTCGGCGGCGCGGGCCTGCATGCGGGCGGGGATTTCCTCGGAGAGGATTTCGAGCAGGAGTTCGGACATCAGGCCGTCTCCCCCGCCAGCCAGCCTTCGCAGCATCGCTTCGCCAGCGCGCGGACGCGGCCGATATAGGCGGCGCGCTCCGTCACGCTGATCGCGCCGCGGGCATCCAGCAGGTTGAAGCTGTGGCTGGCCTTGATGCACTGGTCATAGGCCGGCAGCGGAAGGGCGTTGTCGCAGAGCGCGTTGCACTCGGCCTCGGCCTCCGCGAAGTGGCGGAACAGCACAGGCACATCGGCGCGCTCGAAGGAATAGGCGCTGAATTCGCGCTCGGCGCGCAGGAAGACGTCGCCATAGGTCAGGCCATTCGAATTGAAGGCCAGGTCGTACACGTTCTCGACGCCCTGGATGTACATCGCCAACCGCTCGAGCCCGTAGGTCAGCTCGCAGGAGGGAACCGCGCAGGGAATGCCGCCGACCTGCTGGAAATAGGTGAACTGCGTCACCTCCATCCCATCGCACCACACTTCCCAGCCCAGGCCCCAGGCGCCGAGGGTTGGGCTTTCCCAGTCATCCTCCACGAAGCGGATGTCATGCAGCATCGGGTCGATGCCAATGGCCTTGTAGCTCTCGATCAGCAGGGACTGCGGATCGGGCGGGCTCGGCTTCAGGATGACCTGGTACTGGTAGTAATGGCCCAGCCGGTTCGGGTTGTTGCCGTATCGGCCGTCCGAGGGGCGGCGGCTGGGCTGGACATAGGCGGCCCGCCAGGGCTTCGGCCCCAGGGCCCGGAGCGTGGTGGCCGGATGGAAGGTTCCCGCCCCCATCTCCATGTCATAGGGCTGCAGGATGGCGCAGCCTTGTTTCGACCAGAAGGCATGGAGCGCCAGGATCATGTCCTGGAACGGGAGCGGCTGGGTCTGCATGGCCGGGCGGGTATAGTGGTCGCCCCCGTAACCCCGCAAGGAAGCCCCCCTTTGTCGCAGGACGAGAGCCTGGCCCTGGTTCGCCGCTACTATGAGGCCTTCAACCGCGCCGATTGGTCCGGAATGCTGGACTGCCTGGCCGATGACGTGGCGCATGACGCCAACCAGGGCGGCCGAAGCATCGGAAAGCAGGCCTTTTCCCGTTTCCTCGGTCATATGGAACGTTGCTACCGCGAGGAGCTTCGCGACGTGGTGGTGATGGCCTCGGCCGACGGGTCCCGCGCGGCGGCCGAGTTCATGGTGCATGGCACCTATCTCTCCACTGACGAGGGCCTGCCCGAGGCAAAGGGGCAGACCTACACCCTGCCCGCCGGGGCCTTCCTGGAGGTGAAGCAGGGCCGAATTGCCCGCGTCACGACCTATTACAACCTGCAGGACTGGCTGCGGCAGGTGGGGGCGTAAGCCCCCTTCCCTCACAGCTTCGCAGCCAGCAGCCGCATCGCATTCGCCGTCACCAGGACCGTCGCGCCCGTATCCGCCAGGATCGCGGGCCAGAGGCCGGTGATGCCGAGGATGGTGGTCACCAGGAACACCGCCTTCAGCCCCAGGGCGATGGCGATGTTCTGCCGGATATTGCCCATGGTGCGGCGGGACAGCGCGACCATGCGCGACAGGTCCAGCACCCGCCCATGCAGCACGGCGGCATCCGCCGTCTCCAACGCCACATCGGTGCCACCACCCATGGCGATGCCGATATCGGCGGCGGCCAGGGCCGGGGCGTCGTTGATGCCGTCGCCCACCTTGGCGACATGCCGGCCCTGCCCCTGCATCTCGCGCACGATGCGCTGCTTGTCCTCGGGCAGCAGCTCCGCGCGCACGGGCAGGCCCAGGGTGGCGCCGATGGCCTCGGCGGTGCGGCGGTTGTCGCCGGTCAGCATCAACGGCTGCACGCCCATGGCCTTCAGCGCAGCCAGCCCTGCCTTCGCATCCTCGCGCGGCTCATCTCGCATGGCGATGATTCCGGACAGCCGGCCATCGGCCAGCAGGACGGAGACGGACTTGCCCTCGCCGTTCAGCGCCTCGATCCGATCCTGCCAGATAGCGGGCAGCGCGACGCGCGAAGCAGCGGCGGCGGGGGAGCCGAGGAACAGGCTTTCGCCGCCCACGCGCCCGGTCACGCCCTTGCCGCCCTGGGCGGAGGCCTCTCTGGCCGGTGGCACGGATACGCCATCCGCCCTGGCACGGGCGAGGATGGCGAGCGCCAGCGGATGGCTGGAACCGGCCTCCAGCGCGGCGGCGCGGGAAAGCAGGCCGCGCGCATCGCCCTCGGCCGCCAGCAGGTCGGTCACCACAGGACGGCCCTCGGTCAGCGTTCCAGTCTTATCGAGGGCGATGACATCGATGCTGCCCATCCCTTCCAGCACAGCACCACCCTTCATCAGCAGCCCGCGCCGCGCCCCGGCGGAAAGCCCCGCCGCGATGGCCGCCGGGGTGGAGATCACCAGTGCGCAGGGACAGCCGATCAGCAGGATGGCAAGGCCCTTGTAGATCCACTCGCCCCAGGCGCCGCCGCCCAACAGCGGCGGCAGCACCGCCACGAGCGCGGCCACCAGCAGCACGGCGGGGGTGTAGTAGCGGGAAAAGCGATCGATGAAGCGCTCGGTCGGCGCCTTGCTCTCCTGCGCCTCCTCCACCAGCCGCACGACGCGGGCGATGGTGTTGTCCTCGGCGGCGGCGGTCACGCGCAGCCGCAGCACGCCATCGCCATTCACCGTGCCGGCGAAGACGGCATCCCCCACGCTCTTGCGCTTCGGCGTGCTCTCGCCCGTGACAGGCGCCTCGTCGATGGCGCTCTCGCCTTCCAGGATCTCGCCATCGGCGGCGATGCGGTCGCCGGGGCGGATAAGGATGGTGGCGCCTACGGGAAGCGTCGCGGCGGGCACTTCCTCCGTGCGGCCATTGCGCTCCAGCAGGGCGGTGGCGGGAACCAGCTTCGCCAGGGCCTGGATGCTGGCGCGGGCCCGGCCGGCCGCCACCCCTTCCAGAAGTTCGCCGATGAGGAAGAGCAGCACCACCGCCGCCGCCTCCTCGGTCGCGCCAATGATGGTGGCGCCGGTGGCGGCGATGACCATCAGCATCTCGATGGAAAAGGGCGCGCCCAGCTGGGCGGAAACAAAAGCGCGGCGGGCGATGGGAACCAACCCGACCAGCATGGCGGCGGTGAAGGCCCAGCCCGCCAGTTCCGGCACCACCTTCCCAAGCAGATAGGCCGCGCCCAGAGCCAGGCCACAGCCGATGGTCAGAAGGCCCCGCGGGCTGCGCCACCAGGGGCCGGAAACAGGGCCATGATCATGCAGGTGCCCATGCAGCCCGGCTTCCCCGCCCCGGGCGTGGTCGTGCCTGGCATGGCTGTGCTTGGCATGGCCGTGCCCATGGTGGTCGTGATCATGGCCGCAGCAACCATGGTGGTCATGAACCTCCGCCACCGGCACAGCGCGCGGCGCCAGGGGCGTGGCGCTGTAGCCACCCAGCGTGCCCACCTGCCGCATCACCGCCTCGCCAATCCCCGCATCCGGCCCATGGCGCACCGTCATCGTCCCGGCCGTCACCGAAACCGAGACATCCTTCACCCCCGGCACGCGCCGCACCGCGCTGGTGATACGGGTGGCGCAGGAAGGGCAGTCCATGCCCTCCACACGGTAACGGGTGCTGCTCGTGGCTTCGGCCATTGCTGGATGTCCTTGAAGCGTCGGCCCCCGATCTACATCCTCCAGTCACTCGAGGATCAAGCACGGAATGGCCATGAACCTGCCTATCGGCAGCCTCTCGCGACAAACAGGCGTGAAGGTGCCCACCATTCGCTATTACGAGGAGATCGGCCTCCTCCCGGCAGCCCCGCGCACGGAAAGCAACCGGCGCCTCTATGGCGAGGACGCCGTCCGCCGCCTGCGCTTCATCCGCCATGCGCGGGAGCTGGGCTTCGAGGTGGAGGCGATCCGCCAGCTCCTCGCCCTGGCCGACCAGCCCGACCGCCCCTGCGCCGAGGTGGATGGCATCGCGCGCGCCCATCTGGCGGAGATCGACGGCCGCATCGCGCGCCTCACGGCGCTCCGCGCAGAGGTGAGCCGCATGACGGAAAGCGGGGCGCATGGGCGGGTGGGCGATTGCCGCGTGATCCAGGTGCTGGCGGATCACGGGCTCTGCGGCCACCCGCATCACTGAAAGACCAAGCTCAGCAAAAGGCTGGGCTCAGCGTTCCGGCAGGAAGGCCGCCATGTTGTCCAGCAGGCGCACATCGCCCAGCCCGGCGGCGGCCAGCAGCCGCGCCTCGCCGCTCGCGCCATGGGGCCAGGGGCGGAGCGTCGCCGGCTCGACCAGGGCGAGGTAGTCGGGCACGAAGCCGGCAGCGCGCAGCCTGGCGGTGGCTTCGGGCAGCACGGTGTCCGGCGCGGCGCCCTGCGCCATGGCGGCGATGGCCTCCTCCATCGTCCGGGGCAGCAGAGGAGCCAGCGCCCGCTGCTCCGGCGAAAGCCGCTGGTTCCGGGATGAGAAGGCGAGCCCGTCCTCCTCCCGCACCGTGGGGTGGCCGATGATCCGGATCCGCATGTCCAGATCCGCCGCCACACGGCGGACCACCTGAAGCTGCTGCCAGTCCTTCTCCCCGAACACCGCGACATCGGCTCCGGTCTGGTTGAACAGCTTCGTGCAGACGGTGGCGACGCCGCGGAAATGCCCGGGGCGGGACGTGCCCTCGAAGCCTTCCGAGGGGCCACCCACCTCGATGACCGTGGCGGCGCCGGGCGGGTACATGGCTTCCACGGGCGGCATCCAGACGAGGTCGCAACCCGCGCCGCGCAGCTTCTCCAGATCCCCCGCCTCGTCACGCGGATAGCGCGCCAGATCCTCATTCGGGCCGAATTGCAGCGGGTTGACGAAGATGGAGACGGCAACCGCCTCCGCATGGCGCCGTGCCTCCGCCACCAGTGACAGATGCCCCCGGTGCAGCGCCCCCATGGTGGGCACGAGACCGAGGCCCCGCCCGCCGGCGCGCAGCGCATCCGTGGCTTCCCTCAGCTCATCCATAGCGCGGACGACCCGCATGGCATTCTCCCGATATTCTTGGCGGAGCCATTGGCCGAGTGGCCGCCCCCGGGCAAGGCGCCGCGGCCATCGGTTACCGCTTGCGCGGGGCACCGGTTCGCGCAATCTCCCGGCCATGACCGTAACCAAGCGCGATCTGTGGGCGATCCTGGCCGTGGGCGCCGCCATAGGACTGATGGTGGCCTATCGCCACCTCCAGGTGGAGCCGCGCGAGATGGGGGCGCTCTGCCTCGACCTCTCCAAGGCGCCCTTCGCCTGCCAGCCTCGTGCGGTGCTGCTCTGGCTCCAGCACTGGCAGCTCTGGGGTGCCGGGGCCATGGCACTGGGCATCTGGGCCTTCATCGGCGCGCCCCTCGCCGTGCGGGCGGCGGCGGTGGCGCTGGGCGTGATCGCGGTACTGAACTTCAATGCCACCTGGGGGATGATCGGCGCCGCGCTCGGTTGCTGGGCCTGGGTGGAGGCGAATGCCCGGCAGGCCAAGGCCGCCGCACGGGCCTGATGGCGCTTGCCCCACGCGCCTGCGCCTGGCGAATGGCGGAGGATGGGCTCGAGCTGCGGGTGAAGGCGCAGCCCCGCGCACGGCGCCCCGGCCTGCAAGGGCTGGTGGCGGGCGCCGATGGCCCCCGGCTGAAGGTTGCCGTGAACGAGGCACCGGAGGACGGGCGCGCCAACCGCGCCATCTGCGCCCTTCTGGCCAAGGCGCTTGCCGTCGTCCCCTCGCGCGTCTCGGTCACCCAGGGAACGACCTCGCGCGAGAAGACGGTGCTGATCGGCGGCGATGCCGCGGCGCTGGCCGCGCGAATGGCCGAACTCGCGACCTGAACATGGAAGCGCCGACCCTCCACCCGCCCTGCGGATTTCAAGCCGGCGCCCCTTTGCCCCTGGTGGATCGCCCGAGGCAAGAAGGATAACGCGTCAGGCGGCCGCGCGATTGAGCTTGCTCTCGGCCAGCATGGTCAATTTCTTATCGGTGGCCTTCTCCTCGGCCAGCGTCTCCTCCAGCACCGAGGCGCAGTCGTTGCGGCCCAGTTGCCGGGCGAAGGCGACGAGGGTGCCGTAGCGGGTGATCTCGTAATGCTCGACCGCCTGGGCGGAGGCGAGCATGGCGGCATCCAGTACCTCGTTGTCCTCCACGTCGCCCATGATCTCCTCGGCCTCCTCGAGGATGCCGTCCATGGCGGCACAGGTGACGCCCTTCACGGCCTGGCCGTGCATCTGGAAGACCTTCTCCAGCCGGGTGATCTGGTTGCGTGTCTCCTGCAGGTGCAACTCGAAGCCCTGCTTCAGCTGCGGATCCGTCGCCTTGTCGATCATCTTCGGCAAGGCCTTCGTGATCCGGTTCTCGGCGTAGTACATGTCCTGCAGCGTGTGGACGAAGAGGTCGTCCAGGGACTTAATGGGTTTCGAGAAGAGGCCCATGGGGATCGCCTTCCTGTGTGGGGGTTTCCGGGTTCGGGTGGAGAGGCAGCCCGGTAGGCGCCGTCCCTGGAAACGCCCTGCGGGGACCTCCGTTGCGCCCTTGCGCCACCCGACGCGGCCCTGCTCGCGTTGACGCCCGCTCTCGCGGGCGTTACCGGCGGCGTCCATGGTGAATTCGGACGTGACGACACTCGAAGCCGATATCCTGGTGGTGGGCGGCGGAATGGCCGGCACGGTGGCCGCCATCGCGGCGGCCCGCGCCGGGGCCGACGTGTTGCTGGTGGAGCGCTTCGGCTTCCTCGGCGGCGCCGCCACCGCCGCAGCCGTAGGCCAGTTCGTCGGCTGGGAGACACGCTCGGGCCGCCGCATGGTGGGCGGTATCGCCGAGGAGATCGTGCAACGCCTCCAGGTCATCGACGGCAGCGACGGGCATAGCCATTTCATCATGTCCACCGGCCACCGGATGGACCGCGTCTGCTACGATCCGGAACTGCTCAAGCCCGTGCTGGACACCATGGCGGCCGAGGCCGGGGTGCGGCTGCTGTTCCATTCCGCATTGCTCGGCGTGGACCGGCAGGGCGAGACCATCAACGCTGTGCGGATCCTGACCAAGGCCGGCCCCTGGGCGATCCGCGCGAAGGTGGTGATCGACGCCTCGGGCGACCTAGACCTGCTGGCCAGCGCGGGCGCGGAATTCCTGCCGCTGGGCGAAGGCCAATCCATGCAGCCCGCCACCGCCATGTTCCGCTTCGGCCCGATCGACCTTGAGACCTTCGAGGCCATTCCGGGCGCCGAGCTTGCTGCCCTTGCCCGTAAGGGGGTGGAGGAAGGCCGCCTCGCCCGCGCCGCGCTGCATGCCAGCCGGATCGAGGGCACGCGCGACGCCTGGTTCAACATCAGCCGCCTCGCCTTCGATGCCACCGATCCCCTCGCCCTCTCCGCCGCCGAGGTGGAAGGGCGGCGTCAGGCCCTGGCCGCCGCCGCCTTCCTGGCCGAGTGCGTGCCGGGCTGCGCGGGTGGGCGCCTCGTCGCCACCGCGCCCGTGGTGGGCGTGCGGGAGAGCCGCCGCATGGCCGGGCGCCATCTGCTGACCGAGGCGGAGCTGCATGCCGGCACGCCCTTCCCCGACCGTATCGCCTGGGGCGCCTATCCGATGGATATCCACCCGCCCAAGGGCGCCGGATTGCATTTCGAGGAATTCGGGGCCGACCACGCCTACGCCATCCCCTTCGGCAGCCTCGTGCCGCGCGGCTTCGGCAATGTGCTGGTGGCAGGGCGCGGCATCTCGGCGACCCACAAGGCCCATGCGGCCATCCGCGTCATGCCCATCGTGATGGCGATCGGCCAAGCGGCGGGGCTGGCGGCCGCGCAATCCGTGCAAGGCAATGCCCAGGTGGTGGAGACGGATCTGGCCCGGCTCCAGGCACGGCTCCGGCAGGACGGCGCCATCCTGCCCTGAAGCGCATTCCGGAATTCAAATAGAGTCCCAGGAGGAAGCATCATGAACATCACTCGGCGTGGCACCCTGGCCCTGGGTGCCGCCGGCCTCGTCATTCGTCCGGCGCTCGCCGCCGGCTGGCCCGACCGGCCCGTCCGCATCATCGTTCCCTTCGCCGCTGGTGGTCCCGCCGACGGCCTGGCGCGCATGCTGGGAGAATATTTCTCGCCGAAGCTCGGCCAGCCGGTGGTGGTGGAGAACCGCGCCGGCGCCGGCGGCCTCATCGGCACCGCCGCGGCGGCGCAGGCGAATGACGGGCACACGCTGCTTTTCGGCAGCATCAGCATGACGATCGCGCCGCATCTGCAGCCCAACCCAGTCGGCTATGACGTGGTGCGGGACTTCGTGCCGCTGGGGCTGGTCGGCTCCACCCCCTTCCTGGCGGTGGTGCCCGCCTCCTCGCCTATTCGCGACATCAAAGGGCTGATCGAGGCCGCCAAGGCACGGCCCGGCGCGGTCTCCGCCGCCAATTCGGGCTACGGAACCCTTTCGCACCTGACCGCCGAGCTGTTCAGCCAGCGTACCGGCGCGCCGATCGAAAGCGTGGTCTATCGAGGCGAGGGGGTGCTGATGCCGGACCTGCTGAACGGCAATATCGGCATGGGCTTCCTCACCCTTTCCAGCCTGTTGCCCCATATCCGCGCCGGGAAGGTTCGCGCCCTGGCTGTGGCCGGGCCGGAGCGGCTTGCCGAGCTTCCCGACATCCCCACCCTTGCCGAGGCGGGCGTGCCGGGCATGGAGGTGGATGGCTGGCAGGCGCTTTTCGCCCCCAGCGGCACGCCGCGCGAGGGTGTGGAGCGCATGGGCGCCCTGTTGGCGGAGGCGATGGACGATCCGGCTGTGCGCGAGCGCATCGCCGGCTTTGGCGTGCTGCCCGGCACCCGGGACCGTGCCAGCTTCGCAGCCCTGTTCCCGGAAGAGTTCCGCCGCTGGGGCGAGATTGCGAAGGCGCGCGGGCTGCGCGCGCAATAAGGCCAAGCTTCAGGAGGGTTGGCCTTCAGGAAGGCTGGGCATTCCGGCCGCCCCTTCCCATTGTCCTCATGACGCCATGAAGGGCGATGGGAGGCCGCGCATGTCCCAGGTCATGGAACCGCTGGTCCTGGACCTCGTGGAATGGGCGGCGCAGCAGCCGCGTTCCTATGCCGAGGCCATGGAGGCGTGGCGGACCTCATGCCCGCGCCTCACCGTATGGGAGGAAGCCATCGAGCGTGGCTTCCTCCTCCGGGCCGAACCCCTGCGGGTCACGCCACTGGGGCTGCGCTTTCTGTCCGAGCACGGGCGGCCGGCACCACCTCCCGGCTGAACGGCCGCACCCGCAGGAGCGGCGGCAGCGCCAGCCCGATGGCGCAGGCGCTCCATCCCATGGCCTGGAGGTTGTGGGGCCCTTCGACGACCGCGCTGGCAATGGCGCAGCCCAGCAGCACGCCGCCCGCCAGCCATTCCGCCCAGCCGCCGCCACGGCGCGGCAGGTCGCCGAGCAGCGCGCGGGCGATCACCGCCACCAGCGGCACGGCAAAGGTCGGGAAGGGGAAGTCCCGGTAGCGCGGATCGAAGAGCAGCATCATCTGCAGCACCGCCGCCGTGACGGTGAAGAGGAAGAGCAGGTCCTCGAAGGCGAAGGCGCGCCAGTCGCGCCAGCGGAAGCGGCCGCGGAAGATGCTGCGGAGATTCGTGCTGGCCTGGGCGCCGTTGCGCGCCGGCTCCACCGGGCTGCCGGTGAGGCGCTGGCCCACACGGCGCAGCAGCAGCGCCGCCAGCAGGGACTGGCCGAGGATGTTCACCGCGAAGGCAAGCTTCAGATGCTCGTCGAAGGCATAGGGCCAGCCGCCGCAGAAGGCATAGGCCAGCCCATTGCCCAGGGCAGCGGCGAGCAGCGCCAGCTTCCACAGAGCCGCAGCCGGCCAGGCGCGCATGGCAGCCGCGAACATCGCGCCGCCCAGGAGCAGCGCCGCGCCCGCATACCAGGCCCACCAGGGGTTCTCCCGCACGGGACCGGAAAGATCGAATTTGGGCTCGCGATCGGCTGTCCAGAGGCCCCAGGCGGCGCCGACCGTGCCCTCGTTGCGGTATTTCCAGACCTGATCGAAGGCCTCGATGAAGTTGTAGTCGAAGCCCTCTTCCTGCGAGAGCTGGATGAAGCGCCGCAGGAACACCGCCTGCTCCACGCGGGAGGGAATGGCGCCCTCGCGCCAGCGGCCGGCGCTGGGCCAACCGATCTCGCCTATGGCGATGGGCTTGTCCGGGAACATCGCCTTCATGCGGCGATAGACGTCCCGCACATGCGCCATGGCCACATCCACGCCCAGCGGCTCATCCTCCCAATAGGGCAGGATATGGATGGTCACGATGTCCACATGCTTCGCGAGCTCCGGGAACTGGGCCCAGAACTCCCACACATCGGCATAGGTGACGGGCTGGCGCACCGCGGCCTTCACCCGGTCGAGCTGCCGAGCCAGCTCCTCCACCGGCAGGTCCCGGCGCAGCAGCACCTCATTGCCCACCACCACGCGCTCCACGACATCGGGGTGGCGGTTGGCGGTGGCGATCAGCGCCTCGATCTCGCGGTCGTTCTGGCGCAGGTCGCGGCCCAGCCAGGCGCCCTTCCACATCTTCACGCCATGGCGGCCGGCAATCTCCGCCACATCGTAACTGCCCTCGATGCTGGCATAGCTGCGGATGGCGCGGACCCGCGGGGCAATGAGGCGGATGTCCTCATCCACCTGCCCGGCCGTGGGGAAGGTGTTCCGCAACGGGCTGTGGCCCTCGCGGAAGGGGGCGAAGGAGACACTGTTGAAGCGGTCCGCCACCATCGGAACGTCACCGGCCTGTTGGCGATTGGGAAACCACCACAGCAGGATCGTCACGAGCGCGGCGAGAAGCAGCGCGGGGGCGGTCAGCGAGCGGGAAACGGGCATGATCCGAAGGTGTAGCGGCGCCATGCGGCTCACGAAAGGCGGCGCAGGCCCCAATGGTGCCCCATTCGTTGGCAATCCGCCGCGTTACTGGTGCACGAAGGGCCGCCGCCCCCATTTCCCATTCGAAGCAGGAGGAACCACATGGCCAGGGACGGTCTGACGGATGATCAGGTGTGCGACCTGCTGCTGCGGACGCGCCGGATCGCGGTGGTGGGGGCCTCGGACAAGCCAGGGCGTCCCTCCAACGGGGTGTTCGGCTTCCTGCTGCAGCGGGGCTACGACGCCACCCCGGTGAACCCCGTGCTGAACGGCCGGGCCGTGCATGGCGTGCCGGGCGTCGCCACGCTGGAGGAGGCCGGGCCGCTCGACATGGTGGATGTGTTCCGCCGCAGCGAGGATGCGGGCCACGTGGTGGACGAGGCGATTCGCCTGGGCGCGAAATCCATCTGGCTCCAGCTGGGCATCTGGGACGACTCGGCGGCGGAGCGGGCGCGGGCGGCTGGCATCCTCATCGTGATGGACCGCTGCCCGGCCATAGAATGGGGGCGGCTGGGCCTTCCCTCCTGCGTTCCCGCATGACCTTCAGATTAACATCTTGAAAGGTTTTGCAGGACAGGCCATTTCGCAGCGTCGTGGGCATCAGCTCACAACATGGAGCTTTGAGGGACATGACCGAGGAAGAGCGCCGCATCATCACCGGCTATGTGGAGCGCGTCGCAGGCGCCGCCCAGCCGGCCGCGACCTCCACCGGCCCCTGGGGCGCGCGCAGCGTTCCCAGCACCCAGGCCGCGCCGAATCTGCCTCCGGTGGATCCCGAGGCGGATCGACTGATCATGGATCTGTTCGCCCGCTACCCGGAGGCGCGCTACCGCATCACTCAGACCGCTTTCGTGCAGGAAGCGGCCCTGGTTCAGGCGCAGAACCGCATCCAGGAGCTCGAGTGGCAGCTGGAGAACACCCAGGCGCAGGCACAGGCGAGCCAGCAGTCCCGTGGTGGGCTGTTCGGCGGCATGTTCGGCGGCGGCAACAACCGCCAGATGCCGATGACGCCCCGACCGCAGCCGATCCAGCCGCCCCCGGGCGCGATGAACCCGGCCATGATGCAGCAGCAGGGCCGCGGCAGCGGCTTCCTCGGCACGGCGCTGACCACGGCCGCCGGCGTCGCGGGCGGCATGGTGCTGGGCAACATGATGATGGGCATGTTCTCGGGCGGCGGAGCCCAGGCGGCAAGCGCGGCGGCCGATGTGGGCGGCGCGGCCGGTTCCTTCGGCGAGGAGGCGGTGAGCACGCCATCTTCCTCCCCCTGGACCGATCCGGGCGCGGCACAGGGCGACGCCTCGCCGGCAGCCAACCAGGGCGGCTGGGGCGGCAATGACGCGGCCGGCTACAACGATGCCAGCGGTGGCGGCTTCGACGACGCCGGCGGTGGCTTCGACGAGGAAATCTGAGCCATCAATTCGGCTCATCGATCCGGCGGGTAACCCCGCCGGATCATCATTGACCGGCATAGGGGCGCGGGTCAGCCTGTTGGGGTTCCTCTGAACCCGGGCCCCTGATGCGCATCCCTGATCTCGATCTCGATCTGCTTCGCTGCTTCGTGCAGGTGGCGGAGCGCGGCGGCTTCACCGCAGCGGCCCCGGCGCTGGGGCTGACGCAATCGGCCATCTCCCTGAAGATCCGGCGGCTGGAAGAGCTTCTCGGCAAGCGCATGCTTGAGCGCACCAGCCGCAGCGTCGCCCTCACGTCCGAAGGCGAGACCCTGCTCGCCTATGCCCGCCGGATGCTGGCGCTGAACGAGGAGGCGGTGCGGCGCCTCATCACGCCTCCTGTCTCCGGCCGACTACGCCTGGGGGTGGCGGACCATTTCGTGCCACGCAACCTTGCTCCGCTGCTCGCCCGCTTTGCCCGGACCCATCCCGGTATCCATCTGGAGGTGGAGGTGGGCCGCTCCCATGAGTTGCGTCAGGCGATGGAGGCGGGATCGCTGGACCTCGTCCTCGGCAAGCGGCGCGACGGAGAGAGCGAGGGCGTCCTTCTCTGGACCGAGCCCGTGATCTGGGCCGCGACCCCGGGCTGGACCCCGCCCGAGGCCCGGCCCCTGCCCCTGGCCATGCTGCCCGCGGGATGCATGTTCCGTGACCGGGCGCTGGCCGCCCTCGCCCGGGCCGGGCTGGACTTCGAGATCACCTATACCTCGCCCAGCCTGCTCGGCGTCGCAGCCGCGGCCCAGGCAGGGCTGGGGGTGACGGTGATCGGGGCCTCCGGCTTGCCGGCAGGGCTGGTGCCCCTGGGCGGCCTGCCACCGCTGGAGCCGGCGGACATGGCGGTGTTCGGCGATCTGGCCGGATTGTCCCGCCTGGCCGGGCCACTGGTGGAGGCCATCCGCCACACGGTAGGCCAGACGACGTCGGTCGCCGCCTGAAGGCGGCAGGCGCCCGCGAAACCGGCATTTGACCACTTTACGGAACGGGGCGCAGTTTCCGGCCCATGGTCCAAGAAGACGCCCCTGGCAGTGCCATTCCCAACCGCGACTGGCGGATCATCGGGCTGATCGGCACGAATCACTTCCTGTCGCATTTCTACCTGCTCTGCCTGGCGCCGCTCTTTCCCATTTGGCGGGAGGAGTTCGGCGTTTCCTACGCCGTGCTGGGTCTCTCGGTCGCCCTGATGTCGGCGGTGACGGCGCTGCTGCAGACGCCGGTGGGCTTCCTGGTGGACCGCCACGGCGCGCGGCCCTTCCTGATCGGCGGATCGCTGCTGATGGCCCTTTCCATCGCCGCCATGTCCTTCGCGCCCAATTTCTGGGTGATCCTTGTCCTCGCCGTCTTCTCGGGCATCGGCAATTCGGTGATCCACCCAGCCGATTACGCGATCCTCGGCAGCAGCATCGATGGACGCCGCATGGGCCGCGCCTTTGCCATGCACACCTTCACCGGCAATCTCGGCTTCATGGCGGCGCCCCTGGCGATCGGGCTGATGACGCAGACCCTGGGCATCGGCTGGCGGCCGGCACTGCTGGTGGCGGGGCTGTTCGGTGTGCCAGTGGTGGCGGCCATCCTGCTGCAGTCGCGCATCCTGCAGGATCAGGCGAAGCCGAAGGATCGCGGCGCTCCGGTCGGGCGGCAGGTGCTGCTCTCCCGCACCATGCTCATGTTCTTCACCTTCTTCCTTCTCTCCTCCATGGCGACATCGGGGATTCAGTCCTTCCTCATCGCCACGCTCGACAGCCTCTGGAGCACGCCCCTGGCCGTGGGCTCCCTCGCCCTCACCGGCTATGTCGCCGGCGCCACCGGCGGCGTGCTGATCGGTGGCTGGTATGCGGACCGCTACAGCAGGCACTTCACTTTCATCGCCGCGTTGACGGCGGTTTCGATCATCCTCTTCCTGGCGATGGGGCTGATGCCGCTGCCGGATGGGCTGCTGCCCGTGGTGGCGCTGGCGGCGGGAACGGCGCTGGGCGCCTCACGCACCCCGCGCGACGTGATGGTGAAGAACGCGGCGCCCCCGGGACAGATGGGCAAGGTTTTCGGCTTCATCTCCTCCGGCCTGCCGCTGGGCGGCGCGATCACGCCCGTTCCCTTCGGGCTGATGCTGGATCACGGCCTGCCCTGGCTCGTGCTGCCCACTGTGGCTCTCCTGCTGCTCGGCTCGCTGCTCTGCGTTGGCAGCGCTCGTGCGGAGGCACTGCGTTCCGCGGGAAAGCCCTCACCCTCGGCCGTTCCCGCCGAATAGGCGGGCATCACCCTGCCCTTCGGCCGGGCGCTGGAGACGCTGCGCTGGGGAGGCACGGCCGATCCGGCGCCAGAGATGGACTCGCGGAAGACCGCGGCGACACGCTCCATCTCCCCCGGCCCGTAGCGCTGGTCGCAGGGCAGAAGCAGCACCCTGCCGGCCAGGGCGCGGCTGCGCAGGCAAGGGCCCGGATCGGTGCCATCGGGCCAGATCACCGGACAGAAGACGCGCGATTCCGCCATGCGCGCCGATACAGCCGCAGCATCCGGCACCAGCACCGGCAGCCCCTGCGGTATCCAGGAAGTTGCGGCCGGCCAGGCACCAAAGCCGGTTTGAAAGGCGGAAGGGATCCGCGCCAGCAGGGCGGCATGGTTGGCGCGGCGGCGCGCGGCAATGGCGCGGATATCCTGCCGCGCCAGGAGCGCCCCGGTCATGCGGCTGTCGGCGCCGGGGGCGACGACCATGCGCCGCTCGGCGTCCTGATAGGCCGGGAACCAGATGGAGTTCCGCATCCCGGCGGAATCCTCGAGGCGCAGCAAGGCCGGGGGGGCTTCCTCCTGTGCCGGAGAGGCTGGCTGGTCTGGCAATGGCCGGGCACGCGCCGCGCCGCGTGGGGTGAGGACAAGATAGCCGCCATCCGGCACGCCCAGCAGCTTGCGCGGGCTGTAGAGGATGGCATCGCCCCAGGCTGGGCCAGGCCAGAGTGCCTGGGCCCTGTCCTCGATCCAGGTGACATCCTGCCGGGCCAAGGCCAGCTGCCGCAGGGCCGGGCCAGGCGGACGCCCGAAATAGGCGATGGCCAGCACCGCATCGCCCGGGGCCAGCCGCCTCGCCAGAAAGCCTGTATCGGGAGAAAGCGGCCCTCGCGCGGCCAGCGGGTATGTCTCGGCGCGTGCAGCATGACCGAGCCGGATTGCGGCCTGCACTGCCTCGGCGATCGCGCGGCAGGCGAAGCCGGGCAGCCAGAGCGTGCCGATCGGGCCGAAGGCCGCGCAGGCGCCGAGGGCCAGGGCGCTCCGTGCATTGCGGAAGCCGAAATAATGCGGGGCGCCCTCGAACCACCGCCGCGCGACGCTCTCCGCCCCACCCGAGCCGAGCGGCGGGCCCAGATCAAGGGGCAGGAAGCCGCCGATGGCCCGCATCATGCGCCGCCATCACGCTCCGCCACGATAAAGAGGCTCGCGCAGAGATCGGGATAGCGAAGGCCGAGCTGATAGCAGCCTTCCAGATAGGCATCCGAGATCAGGCCGGTTTCCAGCCCTCGGTCCATCTGGAAATTCGCCAGCGGCTTGAAGAGGATTCCGCCGCGATCAACGATCCGCAATCCCGCCGTACGAATGTCGGCGGCCAGCGTGTCGGGCAGGTAAACGCGGCGGTGGCCTTCGCGGATATCGGCCTCGGCGAAGCTGGTGCAGGCCGGGAACAGGCCCATCTCCACCGCGATCTGGCGCGAGGGAGCCAGACCGTTCGGCACGGCGATCAGCATCCGCCCCCCTGGCAGCAGCCATTCGCGTGCGCGGGCAAGGACCAGCACCGGATCGATCAGATGCTCCAGCACATGGGAGAGGAAGATCGCATCGAAGCGGGGCGCCGCCTCGAATTGCTCGAACAGGGCGTGGTGCAGGATGGCGCGGGGTGAGAGCCGCGTGCGGGTCCTTTCCAGGAAGGCTTCGGCGACATCCACCACCTCCAGCGTCTCGAAAAGGGGCTCGATGAGGACAGAGAAGGCGCCATGGTGGCAGCCCATCTCCAACGCGCGCCGCCCCTCGGGCGAGGCAGGCAGATACGGGCGGAAACGGCGCAGCATGTAGCCGCGCATCAGCTTGTCGAATGTGAAATCGGCATAGAGGCCGGCGATGGCGTTCAGCCGCGCCGTTTCCTCCTGCAAGGTGGATGCGGCCATCCTGGCCTCCGCTCTGACGGGAAGGGGATTGTGGCGCGCGTGGATTAACGGGCGCTTGACGGATCAGGGGCACCATCCCGGATGCCGGCGCACAGGATGCGCGCCCGCCTGGAAACGAACCGCGATGCGCCAGAACCAGCCCATTCTTGTATTTCCCGCGGGCATGGCCGCCGCCAGCCGCTTCACGGAAGCGGCCATGGCGCGCGGGGAACATGTGGTCGGCGCATCCTCCCTGGCCTTCGATCCGGCCCGGCCGCGCTATGCCGAATGGGCGCGTCTTCCCTATTACGATGCTCCGGATTTTCCTTCACGGCTGGCCGAACTGGTGCGCGGGATGGGTATCGTGCGCATCCATACGCCGCATCCCGTGGTGCATGCGCATCTGCGGGAAATCCTGCCGAGCCTCCTGCCCGGATGCGTGCTGGACGGGGAAGCGCCCTATGCCACCGATCTCGCCGCCTATCGCCACGCCTTGCGCGCGGCGGCCGCGCTGGCGCATGCCGGTGAAGGGCTGGGTGGCGCCGCGCCCCTCGCACCGGCGCTGGGTACGGAAGCGGCCGCCGCCCTGCTGCGCCAGGCGCATGCCGTCCCGGGCATGTGCGATGACGAGAAACTTTGGGCCCTGGCCGCCATCACGCGCCATGCGCCGCCCGGCGATCTGGTGGAGATTGGGTCCTGGTGGGGGAAGTCGGCGGTGGCGCTTGCATGGCTTGGCGCGCGGCATGGAATTGGATCGCTGCTTTGCATCGATCCATGGTCGGCGGAGGGCACACGGCAGTCACGGGACGATCTGGATGCGGTGAGCATGGCGGCCGATCACGAGGAGGCAGCGCGGATATTCCGCATCAGCCTGCTTTCGCTTGGCGTGCCAGGCGTGAACTACCTGCGCATGCCCTCCGTGCAGGGCGCCGCGCATTATCGCGCCGATCCTGTGGTGCGCTCCGAAGCATTCGGTGAGACACGCCATGCCGGCGCCATTTCAGTGCTGCACATCGATGGCAACCACGAATATGGATTCGTCTCCACCGATGTCGCGGAATGGCTGCCGCTGCTGCGTGACGGCGGCTGGCTGGTGCTGGATGACTATCTTTGGCCCTTTGGCGACGGGCCCCGCCGCGTGGGCGATGCGCTGCTGCGTGAACGCACTGCGGATGTGCTTTGCGCCTTCACCGCGGGATCGGCGCTCTTCCTCCGCCTGCGTCAGTCCCAGTAGCCGGTGCGGTCGCACAGGCCATGGTAGTCATCACGCGTGATGCCGACGATGATCCGGTCCCAGAAGCGGCCCTGGCGATGAAACCAGCGGCGCTGCCGTCCCTCCACCACCCACCCGCAGCGAGCATAGGCGCGCAGGCTGGCCTCGTTATACTCGATGATGGAACCGTCCAGGCGCTCCAGCCCCATCTCATCGAAGGCGTGGCGCATCACAGTCATGATCGTGTCGGTGCCGATGCCCTGGCGGCGGGCCTCAACGGCCCCGATCATCATGCCGTGGAAGGCGTGGCGGTTCTTCCAATCGATCTCCACGAGATTCGCCGTTCCCAGCAATGAGCCATCCCATGTGATCGCAAAGCGCTGATCGGCGGAAGCGTTGGATTGCGCGGCGATCCAGGCGCGCGTCTCGGTGAGCGAGCTGGGGAAGTGCCAGCCGCCCAATCGCTGCCAGATCTCCGGATCATTGGACCAGGCGTGGAGCAGGGGCGCATCCGCCTCCTCCAGCGCGCGCAGCACCACCTTGCGGCCAAGGATGTTCATCAGCCCTGATCCGCCCGATAGGCGCGGCGTTCCGGCGGCTGGTAATAGGCATCCAGACTGTCCGGCACGCGGGCATTGAGGCCGAGGAGCTGGCGCATCGCCTCGTCGCCTGGCTCCGCGCCCATCAGCCGCAGGTAATCCATCTGCGGCTTCATGAAAGGGCGGCTGTAGGTGATGGTCAGCGCCCGGCGTGGCGCCTTCGAACGGTTCACGCCGGCGCAATGCCAGAGATGGGAGTCGAACAGCACGATATCCCCCGCGCGGCCCGTGTTGCGCTCGGCATGGGCCAGAAAGATGTCCTCCGATGGACGGTCCGGGTGGCGGTGCGAGCCGGAGAGCATCCAGGAGGCGCCATTCTCCTCCGTGAAGTCATCCAGCATCACCAGCATGTTCACCATCAGCGCATGCGGGCCGGTGAAGCCGCGCACATCGCGATGGATGCGGCCGACATAGGTGCTGGACCCCGGCAGGTTCAGATAGGCGCCACAGGCATTCAGGACGTAGCGCCCGCCAAGCATGTCCGTGATCGGCTCGTCCAGCGGCAGGGAGGCCAGGAAGCGGTCGAGCGCGCCGCCGCGCCCTGCCAGATGATGCAAGGTGCCATCCGTGCCGGCACCAACACCGTTGCGGATCTGCAGGGTCCGCCACTCGGCATAGAAGGCGCCGAGTTCTGTCCGGAGCGGGGCAAGGAGTTCTTGATCGAGTGCGGCGGGAAAGCACATCCAGCCGCGTATCGCCATCAGGTAACGGAATCTGTCCCGGTCGAAGCCGGGTGTGGTGCTGGCGTCCATCCTGGTCGCTCCCTCCGGAGCGGCCAGGATGGGAAGGAAGTGATTAAGGCTCGCTGAATGCTTCTCAGCCCACAATCTTCGCCCGCCGCGGCTTGGCATTCCGCGGCGCCGGAAGGGAAATCAGACCGCACCGATCCCCAGGAACTCCGCATAACGCGGCGTGGCCTTCAGCCCAGTGCCGGTGAGGACCACCACCACCTTCTCGCCCGGCCGCACATGGCCATCGGCCACCAGCCTCCCGAGGGCCGCGGCAGCCTGGGCGCTGGTCGGCTCCGCATAGATGCCCTGGCGTGCCAGGGAGAGGGCCGCCCCGGCGATCTCCTCCTCCTCCAGCAACACGCCGCCGCCACCGCTACGACGCAGGGCGTCCAGCACCTCCCGAGGGCGGATCGGCTGGGCGATGGCGGTGCCCTCGGCGATGGTGGGGCGGGGCGGCTCGGGCGGAAGGCCCAGCGCCTCGCGTGCCAGAGGGCCGCAATTCGCCGGCTGGGCGGCATAGAGGCGCGGCAGGCGGGCGATCTGGCCAGCGCGCAGCAACTCCCCGAAACCGATGTCGCAGCCCAGTACGTTGGACCCGGCGCCGCAGGGGATCACCACCGCATCGGGCGCCTGGAAGCCAAGATCCTCCCACAGCTCATAGGCCAGCGTCTTGGTGCCCTGGAGGAAGAAGGGGTGCCAGTTGTGGCTGGCATAGAAGAAGCCGGAGGCCGGGTCATTGCCCTGGCGCAGGGCCTCGTCGGCGCAGTCCTGGCGGGTGCCGGGGGTAAGTTGGATCTCCGCCCCGGCCGCGCGGGACTGCACCGTCTTGGCGGGGGAGGTGCTGTCCGGCACCAGGATGCGCGCCCGCATTCCGCCCGCCGCCGCATAGGTGGCGATGGCCGCGCCGCCATTGCCGGAGGAATCCTCCAGCACCGAGGTGATCCCCTGCTCCCGCAGCAAGGAGAGCATCACCGCCGCGCCCCGGTCCTTGAAGGACCCCGTGGGCATGAGCCATTCGCATTTCAGCAACGCGTCAAAACCGTGCAGGGAGCGCGGCAGAAGCGGCGTGCGCCCCTCCCCCATCGCGATCGGCTCGCGCGGGCGGAAGGGAAGCGCCGCAGCATAGCGCCACAGGCCAAGGGCAGAGGAATCAATGGCTTCGCGCCCGATTCCGGGCAGGTCGGTCAGCAGCAGCGGCTGACCATCATCGCCGCGCCAGCGCGGGATCTCCAGCGGCCAGGTCTGGCCGGTGCGCGGATCGAGATAGGCAGTCACGAGGAATCCTCAACGCAAGGGCGCGGCAACCTGTCTTGCCGCCGCCGCCGCCGCAAGGGATACCAAGATCATGACCGACCGCACCGATGCCGAGGCTGTCACGGCCCTCGCTGCCGATCTCGTCCGGATCGACAGCCGCTCCTTCGTCTCCAACCTGCCTCTCGCCGAGCGGATCGAGGCAGAACTGGCAGGCTTCGAGATTGAGCGGCTGGATTACAAGGATGCCGCCGGCGTGCCCAAGCGCGCCCTGGTCGCGCATCGTGGCGGAGCCGGTGGGCTGGCCCTGTCCGGTCATATGGACACGGTGCCGGATACAGGCTGGCAGGAGGACCCCTTCTCCGGCCGCATCGATGCCGATGGCATGATGCACGGGCTGGGCACGGCGGACATGAAGGGGCCTGTGGCATCCTGCATCATCGCGGCCCGCGGCCTGCCGGCGGATGTGCCCGTTACCCTGCTCATCACCACCGATGAGGAGACAACGAAGGCTGGTGCCGCCCTCATCGCCGAGAAGTCGGAACTGGCGCGGCGGGCGAAGCTGCGTGGCATCGTGGTGGCGGAGCCGACCGGCCTAGCGCCGATCCGCGGCCATCGCGGCACGGTGAACTTCGAGGCGGTGGCCGCCGGCAGCCAGGCCCATTCCTCCACCGGCAAGGGGGTGAACGCCAATCTGGCGCTGATCCCCTTCCTGGCCGAGATGCGTGCCCTGCATGACCGGCTGCGCGAGGACCCCGCCTGGCGGGATGAGGGCTACGACCCACCCTTCCCCGACTTCAACATGGTGATCGATAACCATGGCACGGCCATCAACGTGACCGTGGCCAAGGCCACCGCCCGGATGAAGTTCCGCTATTCCCGCAAGCTGAGCGCCACTCCGGTGATCCAGGCCGTGAAGGATGCAGCGGAGCGGGCTGGCCTGACATTGAATGTGGTGGTGGACGGATCGCCGCCGGAACTGCCCGAGGACCATCCGCTGGTTCTGGCCGCCTGCGCCGTCACCGGGCGTCCGGCCCGTACGGTTGCCTTCGGCACCGATGCCACGCGTCTCAACGCGCTGGCGCCCTGTGTGGTCCTCGGCCCTGGCGATATCGGCGTGGCCCATACACCGCACGAGCTGGTGCCGGTGGCGGAACTGGTGGCGGCGGTGCCGCTGTTCCGGGCGCTGCTGCGGGGCTGAGAAGCAGCTTTCCCCGGGTTGGATTCCGCGCGGATCCAACCCGTTCCGCAGGACATCCGCGCCGGCATCCAGCGTCCTGGTGCCCGTAGAAGTCGTTATAGCTCACGCTCAGGATCCAGATCGAAGCGGCGGCGGTTCGCCAGACCTGTCAGACCGCCGGTGGCAGCCTTCCTGGATAGCTCCTCAGGTCGCTGCAAATCATTGGCGCTACTGCGTGGCTCCATATGGAAATGACGGCCATGGTGTTGGAACTGCTGTGCCAGCAGGAGGTCTATTCCTCCCGCAGCAGCCCTGAGATTGTTGCAACAATGTCGGTAAGATCGAACGGCTTCTGAAGGAAGCGGGCGAACACGCCCGGATAGCGTTCGAGTACGTCGCCAGCCACGGCACTTGTGAGCACAACGGGAAGATGCCGGAGTTGCGGAGCAGCGCTGACGGCAAGCGCGAGCCCCAGCCCATCCAGGCGCGGCATCATGTAATCCGTGATGATCGCATCGGGCTTTTCCCGCTCCAGTATCTCCAGCGCCTCGCGCCCGTCATGGGCCAGGAGCACGCGGTATCCCGCATCCGCCAGAACCTCGCCCGTGAGTTCAGCAATCAGGACCTCGTCATCGACGACAAGAACAAGCTTCGCCATTACGCAGATGGGACCTCCCCAGCCGCAGCCGGGGATCGATGGGCGAAGCCCGAGAGAAGCGCATCGGCTCCGTCTTTCTGGGGCACAAACTCCAGGCCATGCTTCGTGATGCAGAAATGGTGCAAATCCTGATCGAAGGCGCTGTCCCGCACCTTCACGACCGCCATGAGCCGGTGCATGCGCGCCCGCCATTCCACGAAGCGCATGTAGACCAGGTTATCCACGATGCTTGAAAGCTCCGGGGCCGGTGTTTCGACCGATCCACCGACAATGTTCCGGCTCTCCCAGGTTGCAACGGTGGTGACACCGCGTGCGCGCAACTCGCTCGTCAGGGCGGTGAAGTACTCCACCAGACGGGGTAAGTGGATCGCGGCGCGCTCGAAAGCACCAAGGCCGTCGATGAAAAGCCGCTTCACGCCGCGCCTGGCGACGGCATCGAGCAGACCCTGGCCCATTGCGTCGAGGAGGCGTTCCCCCGGTGGGTGCCACATGATCTCGAGCTGCCCCTTGCCGACCTGGGAACGAAGGTCCAGGCCAAGAGCCGTCGCCTTGCTCAGGAGCCGCTTTGGGTTCTCGTAGAAGCCGTAATGCAGCGCGGGTTCGTCAGGCTGCGAAGCGGCCAGAAAGTGCAGGCCAAGCGTTGTCTTGCCAATGCCTGAGGGACCGAAGACAAGCGTCGCGGAGTTCCGGGGTATTCCCCCCCCGCCCATGATGGCATCCAGATCCTGGATACCGGTCCCGGCCCTGTCCTCCGGGGAGGACGCCTCATCCTCCATCGATGGCAAGGCATATTGTGCTTCCAACCGGGGGAAGATCGTCACGCCCCGCTGGTCGATCTGGAACTGGTGCAGCCCCTCCAGGCTCGCGCCGCCGCGGAACTTCCGGACCTGCAACCGGCGCACGGTCCTGACCCCGGTAACCATGTTCCCCAGTTCGATCACGCCATCCACGACCGTGTGCTCAGGACTCTGGTCATCCAGCTGCGCACTGGTCAGCATCAGGATCGTGCACCCGGCGAAGGCTGCCTGTGTCTGCACCGTGTGGAGAAAGCGCTTGAGATCCGGGGCCGAGCCCGTCGCGTCACGGACGTTAAGCAGGCCGTCGAAGACGAGCAGCGATGCCTTGCGGCTGGCCGTTTCCTCACGGAGCAGCCTGGCGACACCATCAAGACCTTCCCGCTGGAGCGTACCGAGGGCGCTGATGTAGTAAACACTTTGTGGGACGTGATGCGGCTCGTAGAAGTCCAGGGTCGAGAGATGCTGCAGGAGCGTGTCGTGCGACTCGGACAGCAACGTCACGAAGAGGGCCTGATCACCTTCCGCCGCGCGGTGAAAGCAAGCCTGATTGGCCAGGATCGTCTTACCGGCGCCGGGACTGCCCTGAATGATGTAGGATCGCCCCCGCAGCAGGCCGCCGCCCAGAACCGTATCGAGGCCGGGAACGCCAGTCGTAATCCGCTGCAAGCTTGCCCTCACTCTGACGTCTCCCTCCAAACGGTGCCGGTTTCTCGCCGCCTACACCAGGCATTCAGGCAAAGGAACCGGGAGGAGACGCGATTGTTTTCCCCAGCCTGTACTCCGCAGCCCATGTTTATCGTTCATTCGGAATAATAACACTCTTTGGAGTGGGCCATTCAGCAAGGCCTGGCGGCACGCTCGCATGGCCGACGCTCCGGGCGGGTTCCGCCCGCTCCAGACATCCGCCATCCGCTCAGCCAGGCGGCAACGCCGAATTGTGACGCCCTGGTCACCTTCAGGGCCAAGACGCGGGACGAGGCCTCAAGATGAACTCCCGCTGCGTGAGGGGACGACATCAATCCTCGCCGCAGCGAAGCGCTCGCGTAGCCAGGTGGCTGCCGGGCCGCAGGGCCGCTGCTTGTGCCAGACCAGCTCCAGCGCCACTGGCCAGTCTCCATCGTCGAATTGCAGATCCGGCGTGACGAGATCAGGAGCAGTGGGCGAGGCTGCGATGACGTGGTCGGAGACAAAAGCCCAGCCGATGCCGTGCTTGACCATCTCCAGGATCACCCAATGGCTTTCCACCCACCAGACCTCGGCGGCCACGCGCAGGCGCCGCTTCTCCGGTCCGTCGCTACGGGCGGCGACGAGAATCTGCCGGTGGCGCTTCAGCTCCTCCCACTCCACGCGCTTCTTCGCGAGCGGGTGATCCCGGCCGCAGACGAGCTTGAGCGGCACCCAGCCGATGGTCTGGAATCCCAGCTGTGTGGGCAGGACTTCCTGGCGCCACATGACACCGAGATCGGCCTTGCCTTCCTGCACAAGGCGGCTGACGTCTTCCATCAGTGGGAACAGTATCTCCAGCTCGACGAAGGGAAAGTGCCGCGCAAAATCAGCGAAGAGGGCGCCCAGCGCATGTTCGGGATAGAGTTCGTCGATGGCGATCACCAGCCGGTTCTCCACCCGCTGCTCCAGGCTGCTCGCCACCCCGATCAGATGCTCCCGCCGCTCCAGCACCACGCGCGCCTCCAGCAGCAGGCGCTCCCCGGCGGCTGTCAGGACGGGATTGCGCCCCTCACGGCTGAACAGGGCCAGGCCAAGATCCGTTTCAAGGTTGGCAACCTGGGTGCTGACAGCGGATTGGGCTTTCCGGAGACGGCGTGCGGCGGCCGAGAAGGAACCCGCCTCGGCGGCGGCGACAAAGGCCAGGAGCTGCTCCACGGAGACGGCCATCCATCTGATCTCCAGATATCTCCTAACTTGCTACCACGGCTTCTGCGGATAGAAGACGGGGGGTCGTTCAAGCCCCTTCTGAAGCCGAGATCATGCGCACCGTCCGCGACCGTATTCGCCACGCCCTCCTTTTTGAGGTGATCGGCTTGGCCCTGATCATCCCATTTGGCACCCTGTTGTTCGGGTTACCTGCCTCGGAAATGGGCGTCATCGGCGTCGGCAGCGCGCTGGCCGCGACAGCGTGGAATTATGTTTATAATCTCGGCTTCGACCATGCGATGCAGCGCGCGGTTGGGCATACGCGCAAGAGCCTCGGGCTACGCGTCGCTCACGCGGTGCTGTTCGAGGCGGGGCTGCTGTTGATCCTGCTGCCGCCGATCGCCTGGTATCTTGGCATCAGCTTCGCGCAGGCTTTCGTGATGGATATCGCAATCGCGGCCTTCTACGTGGCCTACGCCTTCGTCTTCAACCTGGCCTATGATCGCATTTTCCCGATCCCGGAATGGCAGCAGGCCACGCCCTGAAGCAGGTTGGGCATACGTTACCTTCGCGGAGAGATGATGCGCGCCGGGACTGTCGAAAGCCCCCTCGCCCGGTGCTGGCCGCGCGTGAGGCGGCTGCCCTGAAGAGCTGGCAGGATCGGTCGTACCGCTAGCGGTTCCCGCCTGGTTTCCAGAGCAGGTCCTGGCCCATGTTCAGGCAGCGGGCGAGGACGAACAGATGATCGGACAGGCGGTTGAGGTAGCGCACCGCATCTCCGTTCACCGTTTCCGCCGCCGCCAGCGCCACCACGGCGCGCTCCGCCCGGCGAGCCAGGGTCCGGACCAGATGGGCATGGGCCGCGGCGGGGGTGCCACCTGGCAGGATGAAGGAGCGCAGCGGCGGCAGCCCGGCATTCATCTCCTCCAGTTCCCGCTCCAGCCGCAGGCATTGCGCGGCGGAAATCCTCAGCCCGCCTTCCGCGCCCGGCACGCAGAGATCGGCACCGAGGTCGAACAGGTCGTTCTGGATACGCCCCAGCATCGCATCCTCTTCCTGCGCCGTGTGCAGGCGGAGCAGGCCGATGGCGGCATTGACTTCGTCCACGGCGCCCAGCGCTTCGATCCGTGCGGAATCCTTGGATACGCGCGTGCCGTCGCCGAGCGATGTCTGACCGGAATCGCCCCCGCGGGTGGTGATGACATCAAGCTTGACCATGGATCTTTCTATTCCAGCCGGAACACCACGCGATAGTCCCGGCTGCCCCAGACCGGCACGCCATCGCGCAATGCCGGTTCGAAGCGGCACCGGCGGATGCCGCGCTGCGCCGCCTCATCAAGGGCGAAGGAGCCGCTGCGCTCCACCAGGCGCGCCTCGACCACCCGCCCATCATCGGAAATGCGGAGCCGCATGGCCACCGAGCCGGTGACGCCGCGCTGCCGCTCGGAGTCCGGATAGCCGATGATGTCCTGGCAGCCGGGCTTCGGGGCGCCAACGGAGCGGCTTTCGCCAGGGGAACCTATGGTTCCGGCGCCCAATCGGACAGCGCCCGGGGCGGGCGGGGCCTCGGCGACGCGCGCCCGCTCCACCGTGGACGAAGGTGCCCCAGACGGAGATGGGATGGGCCGGGAGGGAGCCGGAGGCGCCGGAGGGGGCGGCAGCGGGATGGGCTCGGCCTCTGCCGCCTGGGTCCGGGGTGGGGATGTGGCACGGTCCGGAGAGGGAGGGGCCGGTGGGTCGGGCTGCGCCGCCGCTTGCGGAGGCGGGGGGGCTGGAGGCGCTGGCGGCACAGGAAGCCTGGCTGGCGCCGGTGTCGCCTCCGCGACCGGTGGCGGGGTTTCGCGGATGGGGGCTTCCTGCACCGCCGGCGGCTGCGGTTCGGGCGAAAGCTCAGGCGCCCCGTCCCCTGCCCCGGGCGCCCCTTCCCAGACCACCAGCATGCCTTCGACGATCAGGGGCTCTTCCAGCGGCTCCCGGTTCAGGACGAGGAACATCGCGGCGAGGCCCGCCCCATGCAGCGCGGCCGCTGCCCACCAGGCCCAGGTCCGGCGCCGCCCCCGGCGCGGCAAGCGCCGCCAGGCCCGCGCGGCGGCAGGTGCGTATTCCCAGGGCGTGGCCTCCCGAGGCGCGAGATCCGGGGGCGCGGGGCTCCCGGGGGCGCTCAAGCGCGGCGCATCACAGCACCACCACCCCGCTGTGCTTGGCCTTTCCTTCCGGCTCCACATGGATGGTGATAATGGCACTGCCGAGGGCTTCCTTCAGTGCCGTTTCAATGCGGTCACAGATCTCATGCGCCTCGGAGACCGGCATGGCGCCGGGAACGACGAGATGGAACTCCACGAAGGTGATACGGCCGGCGCGGCGGGTCCGCAGGTCATGCGCCTCGATGGCTCCTGCCGCCTCCGATGAGACGAGGCCGCGGATCCGTGACAGGTCATCCGCCGCAACGGCTTCGTCCATCAGCCCGCCCACGCTCTCCCGCAGCAGGCGCCAGCCGGAAAAGAGGATCATCACCGCCGTGGCGCCGGCCAGCAGCGGATCGAGCCAGAGCAGGCCGGTGACCGTGACCAGCCCGACGCCGATGATCACCCCCGCCGAGGTGACGACATCGGACATGAGGTAATGCGAGTCCGCCACCAGGGCGGGAGAGCCCAGGCGCTTGCCCCGCCGCCGGAGGATCGTGGCCCAGACGCTGTTGATGACGGTCGCCACCGCCGAGAGAGCCAGGCCCAGCGCCGGCTGGTCGGGCTGCCGGGGCTGGGACCAAGCCTGCCACACCTCCTGCAGGATCATCGAGGCCGCGACCAGAATCAGCGCCCCTTCCAGCACGGCCGAGAAATACTCGACCTTTGCATGGCCATAGGGGTGGTTCTCATCCGCCGGGCGTGCCGAGTAGCGGACGGCGGCCAGGGCAGCGGAGGCGGCGGCGACATTCACCACCGTCTCCAGCATATCGGCGAAAAGGGCTGTGCTGCCTGTCAGCCACCATGCTGCGCCTTTCAGGCACAGCACGGAAAGGCCGACGGCAAGACTGGTCCAGGCAGTGCGTTCAGTCAGGCTCATCCGGCCCGGCATACCCCGCCCCACCCTAGACGGAGAAGTACTTCGCGCCCGGATGGTGCAGCACGATCGCGGAGGTGGATTGCTCCGGATGCAATTGCCATTCGTCTGAAATTGTGACGCCGATCCGGTCTGATTTCAGAAGGCGCAACAGCGGCTCCTGGTCCTCCAGCCTGGGACAGGCGGGATAGCCGAAGGAGTAGCGGCCGCCGCGATAGCCCTGGGACAGCATCTTCTCCATGTCCCGCGCATCCTCATGCGCGAAGCCCCATTCGGCACGGATACGCTTGTGAACGTATTCGGCCATGCCTTCGGCCATCTCCACCGAGAGGCCATGGAGATAGAGGTAATCCTGGTAGCGGTTCGCCTCGAACCACTCCCGTGCCATGTCGCTCGCCTTCTGGCCGATGGTGACGACCTGAAGGCCGATCACGTCACGATGCTCCGGCCCATCATCGACATCGCGCACGAAATCCGCAATGCAGTCACCATCGGCCTTGGGTTGGCGCGGCAAGGTGAAGCGCACAGCCTCGGTGAGGCCATCCTCCTCAAAGAGGATGAGGTCGTTCCCCTGGCCGGCACACTTCCAGTAGCCATAGATCGCCTGTGGCTTGAGGATGGCCATCTCCTCGGAGAGCTGCAGCATCCGGCGCAACACCGGGCGCAGCTCCTGCTTCGCCCAGCCAAGGAAATCCTCCAGCGAGCGGCCCTGCTTCCGGAAGCCCCACTGAAATTGGTAAAGGCTGCGCTCATTGATGAAGGGCACGATCGCCTTGGATGGGGCCTCCACCACCCGGGCGCCCCAGAAGGGCGGGGTGGGAACA
The DNA here is from genome assembly GCF_025791835.1 of Roseomonas xinghualingensis. GTDB lineage: Bacteria > Pseudomonadota > Alphaproteobacteria > Acetobacterales > Acetobacteraceae > Roseomonas > Roseomonas xinghualingensis. The sequence continues at coordinate 120,393 of NZ_JAOXLP010000008.1, read as the reverse complement.
GGCTCGCCCGCGGTCAGCCGGCGGCGGCGTTCCTGGGCATAGCCAATCTCGACCGGCGCAAAGCCGCGCGCATCGGCGACGCCGAGGGTCCGGCGCTCATTCTTTCCCTTGCCGACGCGACGGGCCTGCAGCGCGGCGAGGTAGTCGTCGAAGCCGTTGCCCATCACCCGGTCCATCAGGTGCAGGCCATCGAAGGCATCGCGCGCATAGGCCACGCGCCCGGAGGCATAGGCGCGGACACAATCGTCTTCCACGTAGTTGCGGGTCAGCGCCGCGCCGCCGAGCATCACCGGGATGTCGACGCCCTGGCGTGACATCTCCTCCAGGTTCTCGCGCATCACCACGGTGGACTTCACCAGCAGGCCGGACATGCCGATGGCATGCGCCTTGTGCTCCTTCGCGGCGGTGACGATGTCCTGCAACGGCACCTTGATGCCGAGATTCACGACCTTGTAGCCGTTGTTCGTCAGGATGATATCGACAAGATTCTTGCCAATGTCGTGCACATCGCCCTTCACCGTGCCGAGCACGATGGTGCCCTTCTCCTGGCCTTCCGCCTTGACCATGTACGGCTCGAGATAAGCCACCGCCGCCTTCATCGTCTCCGCGCTCTGCAGCACGAAGGGAAGCTGCATCTTGCCGGCGCCGAACAGCTCTCCCACCACCTTCATCCCGTCCAGCAGGATGTCGTTGATGATCGTCAACGGCTCGATACCCTTGCCCAGCGCATCGGCGAGCTCGTCGTCGAGACCCTTGCGGTCGCCATCGACGATGCGGTCCTTCAGCCGGCCCTCCACCGTCTCGGCCTTGGCCCGCTTGGCGGTGTCTGCGGCCTTGCGACCGGCGAAGAGCGCCAGCAGCGCCTGGAGCGGGTCGTAGCCTTCCGCGCGGCGGTCGAAGATCAGGTCCTCGGCGACCTTCACCTCCTCCGCGGGAATGAGGTGCAGCGGCTTGATCTTGGAGACATGGACGATCGCGCCCGTCATCCCCGCCTTCACGGCATGATCGAGGAACACGCTGTTCAGCACGTGGCGCGCGGCCGGGTTGAGGCCGAAGGAGATGTTCGAGAGGCCGAGGATGATCTGAATGTCCGGGAACTTCTCCCGGATCATGCGGATGCCCTCCAACGTCCAGAGACCGAGCTTGCGGTCGTCCTCGTTGCCCGTCGCAATGGTGAAGGTCAGCGGGTCGATCATCAGGTCGCTCTGCGGCAACCCGTGCTTGTTGCAGGCGAAATCCACCAGCCGCTCGGCGATGCGCAGCTTGTCCTCGGCGGTCTTGGCCATGCCCACCTCATCGATGGTGAGCGCAATGACGGCGGCGCCGAACTTCTTGGCCAGGATCATGCGGTCCGTCGCATGGCCCTCGCCATCCTCGAAATTGATCGAGTTGATGATGGGCTTGCCGCCATGCAGCTTCAGCGCGGCTTCGATCACCGGCGTCTCGGTGGAATCGATCACCAGCGGCGCGTTCACCGAGGAGGTGAAGCGCGTGATCACCTCGTTCATTTCGGCCATTTCGTCACGGCCGACGAAGGCGGTGCAGACATCCAGCGAGTTGGACCCCTCGCCCACCTGCTCGCGGCCGATGGCGACGCAGCCGTCCCAGTCATGCGCGGCCTGCCGCTCGCGCCAGGCCTTGGAGCCATTGGCGTTGCAGCGCTCGCCGATGGAGAAATACGCATTCTCCTGCCGCAGCGCGACCGAGCCGTAGAGGCTGGCGACGGAAGGCACCCAGACCGGCTTGCGCGCCGCGGGCGCGGGGCGGTGGCTGGCGCCACCCAGCTTCCGCAGCATCGCATCCAGCCCCTGGATATGCGGGATGGAGGTGCCGCAGCAGCCGCCGATGAGGTTCAGCCCGTCCTCGGTAACGAAGCGCTCCATCCAGCTCGCCATTTCCTGGGCGGAGAGCGGGTAATGCGTCTTGCCGTCCACCAGTTCCGGCAAGCCGGCATTGGGCTGGCAGGAGATCAGGCCGCGCCAGTTCTGGCTGAGCCAGCGGACATGCTCGGCCATCTCCTGCGGGCCCGTGGCGCAGTTCAGGCCGATCAGCGGCACATCCAGCGCGTCGATCACCGTGGCGGCGGCGGCGATGTCGGGGCCGACCAGCAGCGTGCCAGTCGTCTCCACCGTTACCTGCACGAAGATGGGGATGTCGGACTTGGCCTCGGCAATGGCGCGCTTGGCCCCGTTCACCGCCGCCTTGATGAACAGCGTGTCCTGGTTCGTCTCGGTGAGGATGGCGTCGGCGCCGCCCTCGATCAGGCCGCGGCACTGCTCGGTCAGCGCCTCTTCCAGCGCGTCATAGGGGATGTGGCCCAGGCTCGGCAGACGCGTGCCGGGGCCGATATCGCCGATCACCCAGCGCGGGCGGCCATCGGAGAAGCCTTCAGATGCCTCGCGTGCCAGTTCCGCGGAACGGCGATTGATCTCACGGGCCCGGTCCTGCAGGTCGAACTCGCCCAGCGTCACGGGGCTGCCGCCGAAGGAGTTGGTCAGCACCATATCAGCACCGGCCTCGAAATAGCCGCGATGGATCTCGCGCACGAGATCGGGTCGGGAGAGGTTCAGCACCTCCGTGCAGTTCTCCTGGCCGCAGTAGTCCTTCTCGACATCCAGGGTCAGGGCCTGCACGCGGCTGCCCATGGCGCCGTCACAAAGCAGCACGCGGTCGCGCAGCGCGTCGAGCAGATGCGGTCGGGACATGATCTTCACTCTTCTCAGGCAGGCTGCACGGCGGTCGCGTGATGGGCTGACCACAGGCGGACATTCAGGGGGCCGGGGACTTCCACGGGCGCGCGCAGGGAACAACCGGCCTCGCCGAGCCAGCCGGCCATCTGGGCATCGTCGAAGCCGGGCCAGCGATGGGCATGGCGTTCCATGAGATCGGCGCGGTCATGCGCGGCGAGATCGACCACCAGCAGCACACCATCCGGCGAGAGCACGCGCGCGGCCTCGGCCAGGGCGGCGGCGGGGTCCTCGGCGTAATGCAGCACCATCTGCAGCGTCACGGCGTCGAACTCACCATCCGGGAAGGGCAGCCGGTACATGTCGGCCTGGCGGACGGCGCAGCGGGGAGCGAGGCCACGCTCGGCCAGGCGGCCGCGCGCCAGGGCCAGCATGTCGCGGCTGGCATCCACGCCGAGGGCGGAATCGCAGCGATCTGCCACCAGCTCCAGCAACTGGCCCGTACCGGCACCGATATCCAGCAGCCTTCCGATGCGCGCCGGCAGGGCGGCCAGCACGGCAGCCTCTATGGCAGCGGCCGGCAGGCCAAGGGCCCGCATCTCGTCCCAATCCGCCCCGGCGCTGCGGAAGGCTTCCGAGGCCGCGCGCACCCGCTCCGCCCCCAGCCTCGCTGCGAGGCGCCGATCCGCGGCGAGCAGGGGGTCATCCTCCGGCAGCCGCGCCAGGATGGCGCGCGCCAGATCGGCCCGGGCGGCGAGGGAGAAATAGACATTGGAGCCTTCCGGCATCCGCTCCAGCAGCCCCGCCTCCACCAACAGCTTCAGATGGCGCGAGAGGCGCGGCTGGGACTGGCCCAGAGCGGCGCAGAGATCGGTGACGCAGAGCGCCCCCCGCGCGCAGAGCGCGAGCAGGCGCAGCCTCGTCGGCTCGGCGGCGGCACGGAGCTGGGCCAGGGTTTCGTCCATGGCCTTGCAAATGACATAACGATATCTTTATGTCTATCGGAAAGGAGCTGCCCCGCCATGCCCGTCTTCGCCGATGGCCGCATTCCCGTTTCGGTGGTGGCGGATCAGGCGGAGCTGGCCGCTTCCCTCGCGGCGCGGCCGGGCGCAGCCCTGCTGGCCGAACAGCCCCCCCCTTCCCTGCCCCTGGGCGTGGTGGCCCTGGCCGAGTTGGGGGCGGAGCCTTCCGCCCATCCCGCCGCCTGCGCCTGCTGCGCCGGGCGCCCACCCATGGCCCAGGCGTTGGACCGGCTTTTCCTGGCGCGGGTGAAAGGGCAGACGAAATGGTTCGACCGGGTGGTGGCCCTTCTCCCGGACGAGCCCGCGCGGCAGGCCCTGGCCAGCGCGCTGCGGGACGACGCCGTGACGGCCAGCCGCTACCGTCCGGAGGCCTGATCAGGCCGCGGCGGAGCGATCCCCCTCGCCCAGCGCCTTCTGCATGTAGATCACATCCACCCAGCGCCCGAACTTCCGCCCCACGGCCTTCAGCAGCCCGGCCTGCCGGAAGCCAAGCGACAGATGCAGGCCGATCGATCCGACATTCTCCGAGTCGCCGATCACGGCGATCATCTGGCGGAAACCAGCGGCCTCGGCGCGCAGCAGCAACTCCGCCACCAGCGCCTTGCCCACGCCCTGCCCGCGCACATCGTCCCTGACATAGATCGAATCCTCGGCCGTGTGGCGATAGGCCGAACGGGGGTGGAAGTTGTTGAAATAGCCGTAGCCGAGGATCCCCCCCGCCTCCTCCACCACCAGCCAGGCATGGCCAGCGTTCTGGACGCGGGCGATACGCGCCGCCAACTCCTCCGCCGGGGGCGGCTCCTCCTCGAAGGTGCCGGTGCCGTGCAGGACGTGGTGGGCATAGATCTCCGCGATGGCGGAGGCGTCGGCAGGCGTGGCGTCGCGGATCGGCATGGAGAATGCCTAGAACAGAACGCGGGGGTGGGAAATCACCCGCCGCGTGAAATCCTGCAGTCCGTCAGACCGGAAGCTCCAGACGTTCCGCCACGCGTTCCGCCAGGGCCAGCAAGGCCCGGTCACGCCCCGGGGCGGCCACCAGGGAGAGACCCACTGGCGCCCCATCCACCTTCGCTGCCGGGATCGAGACCTCGCAGAGGCCGCCCATGCCGGCAATGGAGGTGACGCTGAGCGTCGCCTCGCGCACCGATTGCTGCTCGGCCGGCGAGGCATCCAGCTTCGGTGCCACAACCGGGGAGGTCGGATACACAAAAACGGCACCACTGCCCAACAACCCGAGGAGCCGCTGGCGGAAGACCCGCCGGAAGGCACGGCCCGCCGCAGCCTTCTCCGTGGGCAGGTCCCGCGCCATGGCGAAACGCTCACCCACGCCGGGGCCGAATTTCGGGCCTGTGGCCGCGATCCAGTCGCCCAGCGTCGCCCAGGCCTCCTCGGCCTGGACGCAGCGGAAATGCTCATAGAGGACATCCAGCGTCTCAGGCACGGCGAAGATCTGGAGGGATGGCCCCAGCAGCGATTCGGCGGCCTCCAGCCCAGGCTTCAGCGCGGCGGCGATGGCAGGCTGGGCATTCATCCAGGCCTCTCCCACGCGCAGCAGCGGGCCGAGCGGCGCATCGCCGCCAGCCGGCAGCAGCACCTCTCCCGCCCGGCGCAGGACCGAGGCGCGGGAGGCGAACCAGCCAGCCGTGTCGTAGGATGGCGCTAGGCCCCGCGCGCCCACCAGCGAGACCGCCGCCCAGGAGGGCCGGATGCCGTAGATGCCGCAATAGGAGGCCGGAATCCGCACCGATCCGCCGGTATCGGAGCCGAGGGCGAAATCCACCTCCCCGCTCGCCACCACCGAGGCGGAGCCGCAGGAGGAGCCGCCCGGGAAGCGATCCGGAGCCGCCGGGTTCACCGGCGTGCCGTACCAGATATTCTCGCCGGTCAGGCCGAAGGCCAGCTCCACCGTCTTGGTCTTGCCGGCAAAGCGCGCCCCGGCCTCGAGCAGCGCGAGCACCGCCGGAGAGGTGGAGGGCGGCACCGGATGGGTGCGCCCCCAATCCGGGTTGCCATAGGTCGTGGGGTAGCCCGCTACGTCGTAGAGGTCCTTGGCCGCGAAGGAGAGACCGGCTAGCGGCCCTTCGGCCGCATGGGTTGCCTCGGCCCGGGGGCCGGGCATGAAACCGCTCTTCCGATCCGCATCCGTCATTTCCGCTGGTCCCCAAACGTTCCGGCACGGGATGGTGCGGCCGGCCGGAGGCGATGTCCACTCACCCCCGGCCTGGACAGGCCAACGGGCGCGGAGGAATTCCGTGTCAGCCCGCGATCCAGGGCAGCGGGGAATCCACCACGCGGGCCAGCGGCGCGCGGGGGCGGCCTTCGGCATCCCAGTTGGAATCGTCCAGCCAGGCGGCGATGGCATCGCGCCGCGCCGGCCATTCATCGGCCAGAATGGAGAACTGGGCCGTGTCCCGCAGCCGCCCCTTGATCACCTTGATGGCGCGCAGGGTGCCCTCGTAGCGGAAGCCCAGCCGGGCGGCGGCATTGCGGGACGGCTGGTTCATGGCATGGCACTTCCAGACCAGCCGGCGGTAGCCGAGATCGTCCATGGCATGGCGCATCAGCAGGAACATGGCCTCGGTCGCCGCGCGGGTCCGCTGCAACCGGGGCGAGAACCAGATATGCCCGATCTCGATGGCGGCATCGGCCGGGGAAATCTCCATCAGGGTCAGCCAGCCATCGGCGGTGCCGGTGCGGTGCGGGCGGACGGCCCAGGCGATGGGGTCGTGCTGGGCAGCGAACCCTGCGGCATGGCGGTGCATGGCCGCCTCATCCGTGAAGGGGCCATAACCCAGATACGCCCAGCCGGGTTCCGCCCCCGGGGCCTGGGAGGCCTGCCACAGTTCAGCGGCGTGGCGCGTATGCAGCGGCTCCAGATCCACGCTCGCCCCGCGATGGGGAATGCGGGCGGGCAGCGGGCGCGGGGTGGAATCGACCTCGGGACCGAGGGGAGGCTGGCTGGGCGCGGAATCGGGCATGGCGTGGATGCTGCCGGGGCCAGGGCAGAGGCTCAAGCGCAACCGGAACGGCGTGTTCCCATCCCGCATTGCACTGGCGGCTCCCCCACCCCATACCGTCCCGCCATGCCGACCGCCGATCCCAAACGCCCCGCCATGTCTGCCTTCCTCACCGAGACGGTGCTGGAGGTCCGCCACTGGACCGACCGGCTCTTCTCCTTCCGCTGCACGCGCGATCCGGGCTTCCGCTTCACCGCCGGGCAGTTCGCGATGATCGGACTGATGGTGGACGGCAAGCCGCTGATGCGGGCCTATTCAGTCGCCTCCCCGCCCTGGGAGGACACGCTGGAGTTCCTGTCCATCAAGGTGCAGGACGGCCCGCTCACCTCCCGCCTGCAGAACATCCAGATCGGCGACACGGTGCTGATCGGGCGCAAGCCCGTGGGCACGCTGCTGCTGGACAACCTTCTGCCGGGCAAGCGGCTGTGGTTCCTCTCCACCGGCACCGGCCTCGCGCCCTTCATGTCCCTGATCCGCGAGCCCGAGGCCTATGACCGGTTCGAGAAGATCATCGTCACCCATACGGTGCGCGAGGTAGAGGAGCTGGCCTATCGCGACTACATCACCGAGGAGCTTGGCCAGCATGAGTTCCTGGGCGAGATGGTACGCGGGAAGCTCATCTACTACCCAAGCGTCACGCGTGAGGAATTCCAGACCCGCGGCCGCATCACCGAGTTGATGGATACAGGCCGCATCTATGCCGATCTCGGCCTGCCGCCGCTTTCCCCGGAGCATGATCGCGTGATGCTCTGCGGATCGCCCGAGATGCTGGAAGACACGCGCGCGCGGCTTGAGGCGATCGGCATGAAGGAAGGCAGCCATCACGAGGCCGGCCACTACGTCATCGAGAAGGCCTTCGTCGATAAATAGCGTCCCAGGCTACAAAGTTGTTGCAGACACGTTAGAATCTCAGGCAGGCTCCCTCGTGAATGCGGTCGTCAGATGCCGCGTCACGAGGGAAGCTTCATGTCCGAGAAAGCAAGGGCAGGCCGCCGGAGCCTGCTTCGCGCCGCGGCAGTAGGCGCAACCGGAACTGCCGTGCTCGCCACGCCGAGTGTGAGCCGCGCACAGACCACCACGCTCCGCTTCCAGTCCACCTGGCCGCAGCGCGACATCTTCCATGAGTTCGCCCAGGATTATGTGGAACGGGTGAACCGCATGGCCGGCGGACGGCTGCGGGTGGAGCTGCTGGCGGCGGGCGCGGTGGTGGGTGCCTTCCAGGTGCTGGATGCGGTGCATGCCGGCACGCTCGACGGAGGACACGGGGTTGCGGCCTATTGGTTCGGCAAGAACAAGGCCTTCTCCCTGTTCGGCACCACCCCGCCCTGGTTCGGCGATGCGAACCAGCTGCTGGGCTGGTTCTACCATGGCGGCGGCGAGGCCCTGTACAAGGAGCTGCTGCACGACGTCCTGAAGGTGAACGCCATCGGCTTCCTCTCGGGGCCGATGCCGACGCAGCCCTTTGGCTGGTTCAAGCAGCCGATCGAGCGGCCGGAGCAGATCCGTGGGCTGAAATACCGTACCGTGGGCTTAGCCGCCGACCTACTAGCGGAGATGGGCGCAGCCGTCGTCTCCCTGCCCGGGGGCGAGATCGTGCCGGCGCTGGAGCGTGGCGTGATCGACGGGGCGGAGTTCAACAACCCGTCCTCGGACCGCGTGCTCGGCTTTCCCGACGTCGCCAAGGCCTACATGATCCAGAGCTACCACCAGCGAGTGGAGAGCTTCGAGATCCTGTTCAACCGGCAGAAATACGAGGGACTTCCTCAGGAGTTGCAGGCCATCCTGCGCTACGGGGCGGAAGCGGCCTCGGCCGACATGTCATGGAAGCTGCAGGACCGCTACTCCAAGGATCTGCTGGAGATGACGCAGCGCCAGGGCGTGCAGGCCCGCCCCCTGCCCCGGCCGGTACTGGATGCGCAGCTTGCCGCCTGGAACAAGGTCATCGATCGCCTCGAGGCGGATAATTCCAACCCGCATAACGGACCTTTCTTCAAGAAGGTCTGCGACAGCCAGCGGGAATGGTGCCGCCGCGTGGGCAACTTCTTCCTGCGCTACGAGGCCAGCCAGGTGGTGTCCTACAACCACTTCTTCGCCGGACGCTGAGGACCACTGGCGGGGTACGCCCCGCCAGTCCTCAGGAAACACAAGGAGCGTCATGCAGCGAATCCTGCTGGGGATCGACCGCCTCTCGACCGCAGTCGGCCAGGTTTTCGCCTGGTGCATCGTGGCGCTCACCGGCGTCGTTACCTACGAGGTTGTCGTACGCTACGCTTTCCGCGCGCCGACGACCTGGGGCTACGACGTCAGCTACATGCTGTACGGCACGCTGTTCATGATGGCGGGCGCCTATGCCCTGTCACGCAACGGGCATGTGCGCGGTGACTTCCTCTACCGCATGCTGTCGCCACGGCGGCAAGCCTGGCTCGACCTCGTTCTCTACATCCTGTTTTTCTTCCCCGGCATCTTCGCCTTCATGATCTCCGGCTGGCACTTCTTCGAAGAGAGCTTCCGCCAGAACGAGCGGTCCATGTTCTCCCCGACGGGCCCCGTGATCTGGCCATTCAAGTTCCTCATCCCGCTGGTCGGCTTCCTGCTGCTTCTGCAGGGGATGGTGGAGGTTGTGCGTTGCATCCACTGCATCCGTGATGGCGCATGGCCGAAGCGCCTGTCCGATGTGGAGGAACTGGACCAGATCATCCTCGCCCAGGCCGAGGCGCGAGGCGCAGAAGCGCTGGCGGCCGACCTCGCCCGCGGCGCCGCCATCGTACCCGCAGCTCCTGCCGAAGCCGTGCGACGCGAACGCGCGGGCGACCAGCAGGACGGCCGGTAACGAAATCCGAAGCAGCACGAGACAAAGCCTGACGATGAGCGATCCCGCCCTCGGCCTGACCATGCTCGGGCTGTTCCTGTTCTTCATCCTGCTGGGCTTTCCCATAGCCTTCACATTGATGGCGATGGGGTTGTTCTTCGGCTATCTCGGCATGGGCGAGCGTATCTTCGACCTTCTGGTGCAGCGCACCTATGCCGTGATGGCGAATGACGTGCTCATCTCCGTGCCGCTCTTCGTCTTCATGGGCTATGTGATCGAACGGGCCAATATCCTCGACCGGCTGTTCCGATCCTTGCAGCTGGCATCAGGGAACATCCCGGGCAGCCTCGCCGTCGCAACACTGGCCACATGCGCGCTCTTCGCCACCGCCACCGGCATCGTCGGCGCGGTGGTGACGCTAATGGGGCTGCTCGCTTTCCCGGCCATGCTGAAGGCGGGATACGACGTGCGGCTGGCGGCAGGCGTTACCTGCGCGGGCGGGTGCCTGGGTATCCTGATCCCACCCTCGATCATGCTGATCCTCTATGGCGCGACGGCAGGCGTCTCGGTGGTGCAGCTCTATGCAGCCGCCTTCATTCCTGGCGTGACGCTGGCCATCGGCTACATGCTCTATGTCATCATCCTGGCGATGCTGAAGCCCCAGGTGGCGCCGCGCCTGCCGCCAGAGGAACGCAACGCCCCCTTCCTGCAGGTGGTCTGGGCCCTCGTCAGTTCCTTCGTACCGTTGGCGCTGCTCATCGCCTCAGTGCTCGGCGCGATCCTCTTGGGGCTGGCAACACCCAGCGAGGCGGCGGCCATGGGCAGCCTGGGTTCCGTTATCCTCGCCATCATCTATCGCGCCTTCACCTGGGCGAAGCTGAAGGAAAGCATTTATCTGACCGCGCGCACTTCGGCGATGGTGTGCTGGCTCTTCGTGGGCTCCTACATCTTTTCCTCGGTCTTTGGCTATCTCGGCGGGCAGTCGGTGGTCGAGGAATTCGTGAAGTCCCTGCCGCTGAACAGCTTCACCTTCATGATCCTGGCCCAGGCCATCATCTTCGTCCTGGGCTGGCCACTGGAATGGACGGAGATCATCGTAATCTTCGTCCCCATCTTTCTGCCGCTGCTGGATGACTTCGGCGTCAGCCCCCTGTTCTTCGGGGTAATGATCGCCATGAACCTCCAGACATCCTTCCTCTCTCCGCCCGTCGCTATGGCGACCTTCTATCTGAAAGGCGTGGCGCCGAAGCATGTGCGGCTGGAGGACATCTTCGCCGGCGTCATGCCCTTCATCTACATCGTCGTGTTCACCATGGTGGTCATGTATTTCGTGCCGGAGATGGTCACCTGGCTGCCGGATACGCTGTATGGCGGCACCGTCTCCGCCGAACCCGGCCTCACCATGGAAGCCCCGCCCAGTGGCGGCTTCCAGGAGGAGGAGACCATCGGCGAATGAGTCGTGCCAAACGCGCCGCCAGCTGGATTGCCGAAGCCATCAGCACTGGCAATCCTCTTGCCGAACTGCCGCGGGAGATTTCGCCTCGCAGCCGCGCGGAAGGGGAACGCGTGGCTTTCCTCACCCTGGACTCGCTCGGCCTCACGCCTTGCGGCTTGCGGTTTGCGGATGGCATCGCCGGGCCGATGATCGAAGGGCGGCTGCTGCCGAATGGCGCCACGGCCAGCCCGCTGCGCCATCCGGTCATCACAGCCGCGTTGATCGCTGTTCTGGACGAGCCTCTTGATCCGGATGGTGAGAAGCCGCCAGCCCTGGCCGCGCTGCATCCCGCCCTCGATCTCGCGGATCACCGTTTCACCCATCCCCCCTTGGCTGTGGGACAGCGGGCGGCGGATCTGGGCGGGCTTGGCTTCATCATTGCCGGGCCGCCACATGCACCGATGGAGGCGGTTACAGTCGGCCCAACTCATACTGCACTGCAAGATACGCTCGCACCCGCAATTGCCGCCGCGCGCCGCCTGGGGGGGCTGCCCAGAGGCGCGCTGCTGATCGTCGCGGGGCTGTCCACGCCACTCACGCCCGATACTGAAGGGCGTATCGCCTTGGATTTCGGTGCCCTGGGCATGGTGATCGCGAAAACCCTTGGGAAAGACCACCAGCCCCATTGATACGATCACGATACAGTGAGTTCAAAGATTGCGCTTCTTCAAGGGTTACCGCTGGCGGCATCGCGCGAGCTTGTTCTAGCGTCTTCGTGACGAGTCTGCGCGACGGCTCGTTCCCGCGCCGGTTGCGGCCGCGTGAGGCACAAGACAAGCCGGGCATGCCGCGCCCCGGGGGGATGCAGGACCAAGCAAAGGATGAGCACCGCCTATTCAACAGCCGTGGCGGCCGACAGGAACCGCCCGATGACCAAGGAGGAGAGGAAGGTCATCCTCGGCTCCTCCCTGGGCACCGTGTTCGAATGGTATGACTTCTACCTCTATGGTAGCCTCGCGGCGCTGATCGGCACACATTTCTTCAGCCAGTACCCCGAGGGCACGCGCAACATCTTCGCGCTGCTGACCTTCGCGGCCGGCTTCCTGGTGCGCCCGTTCGGCGCCATCTTCTTCGGCCGGATCGGCGACCTGGTGGGACGGAAATACACCTTCCTCGTCACCATCGTCATCATGGGTGCCTCCACCTTCCTCGTCGGCCTGCTGCCGGGTTCGGAGAGCATCGGCATCCTCGCGCCCATCCTGCTGATCACGCTGCGCTGCCTCCAGGGCCTGGCGCTGGGCGGCGAGTATGGCGGCGCCGCGACCTATGTGGCCGAGCACGCTCCGAACGGGCGCCGCGGCTTCTACACCTCCTTCATCCAGATCACCGCGACGGCGGGCCTTTTCCTGTCGCTGCTGGTCATCCTTGGCGTGCGCAGCTGGATTGGAGAGGCCGAGTTCGCTGCCTGGGGCTGGCGCATTCCCTTCCTCGTCTCGATCATCCTGCTCGGCATCTCCGTCTGGATCCGGTCCACGCTGAACGAGAGCCCCGCCTTCAAGAAGATGAAGGAGGAAGGAACCGGCTCCAAGGCTCCACTGTCCGAGGCTTTCGGTACGTGGCGCAACGCGAAGTGGGCGATCCTGGCGCTGCTGGGCCTGACCATGGGCCAGGCGGTGGTCTGGTACACTGGCCAGTTCTACGCGCTGTTCTTCCTCGGCTCGATCCTGAAGGTGGATGGACCGACGACGAACCTGCTGATCGCCTGGGCACTGCTTCTCGGCTCCGGCTTCTTCGTCCTCTTCGGCTGGCTGTCGGATAAGGTCGGGCGCAAGCCGATCATCCTGGGCGGGTGCCTGCTTGCGGCGCTCACCTATTTCCCGCTGTTCAAGCTGCTGACGGCGGAAGCCAACCCGGCCCTGTACCAGGCGCACCAGACCATCCCGATACAGGTGGTGACGGATCCGGCGCTCTGCTCCTTCCAGTTCAACCCGGTCGGCACGGCACAGTTCACCTCGGCTTGCGACGTTGCCAAGTCCGCGCTGGCCCGTGCCGGCGCGGTCTACAACACCGAGGCGGGCCCACCCGGCACCGCGGCGGTGCGCGTGGGCACCACCACGGTGCAGGCACCAAACCTGCGCGACATGGAGCCGGCGCAGCGCGGCCCGGCGACGGCCCGCTTCAACCAGGAGCTCACGGCAGCGCTGACGGCGGCGGGTTATCCCTCCGCCTCCAACCCGACCGTGGTGAAGATGTCTGGTCCCTTCGACATCTTCCGCGAGCAGCCGGCCGTGATCATCGGCATCCTCACCCTGCTCGTGATCTACGTCACCATGGTCTATGGCCCGATCGCGGCGGCGCTGGTGGAGTTGTTCCCCACGCGCATCCGCTACACTTCGATGTCACTGCCCTACCACATCGGCAATGGGTGGTTCGGCGGGCTGCTGCCAGCGACCTCGCTGGCGATGGTGGCTCAAACAGGCGACATCTATTACGGCCTCTGGTACCCGATCGTGATCGCACTCGCGACCGTGGTGATCGGTGCCCTCTTCATCCCCGAGACGAAGGACCGGAACATCTTCGAGGCCGAGCATTCAGGACGCGACGCCCGCGCCTGACGCGCCGGACGGAACCAGGGAAGGGCGCCGGGAGGAATCCCGGCGCCCTTTCCATTTGTGGCCCCTTGCGCCCGCGCAGCCGCCGGGCCCAACCTGACCGGAAGAAGGAAACAGGGAGGAGCGTATGCCGGACGGCATCGCGGCGGGCGCGACGCCCATTCTGATCCGCGAGGATCATGGGGCAGTCGCGACCCTTACGCTGAACCGCCCGGGCGCACGGAACGGGCTTTCCATGGATCTGCTGGAAAGCCTGCAGGAGGCGCTGCGCAGCATCGCAGCCAATGCCGTCATCCGCTGCGTGGTGATTCAAGCGGAAGGCTCGGTCTTCTGCGCCGGGCATGACCTGAAGGAAATCACCACGCATTTCGCCGATCCCGATGGCGGCTATGCCTTCTTCGCGGATGCCATGGCGCGTTGCGCCGCCGTGATGCAGGCCATCCCAGCCCTGCCCCAGCCCGTGGTCGCCGCCGTACAGGGCATGGCCACCGCCGCTGGCTGCCAGTTGGTTGCCGCCTGCGATCTGGTGCTGGCCTCTGACACCGCGCGCTTCTGCACCCCGGGCGTGGAGATCGGCCTGTTCTGCTCTACTCCGGCCGTCGCCCTGTCCCGCGCCGTGCCGCGTAAGGCGGCGATGGAGATGCTGCTGACAGCTGAGCCCATCGATGCCGCGGAGGCGCGGCGCATCGGACTGGTGAACCGCATCCTGCCGGCGGACAGACTGCGTGCGGAAGCCGCAGCGCTGGCTTCGCACATCGCCGGGCGTTCCGCATTGGCCGTGCAACTCGGCAAGCGGACCTTCCATCGCCAGGCTGGGTTGCCCCTGGCCGAGGCTTACGAGGTGGCTGCGGCGGCGATGGTCGAGAATCTGCTGGCCGAGGATGCTGCGGAAGGCATCGGCGCCTTCGTCGCCAAGCGCCGGCCTGAATGGAGGCACCGGTGATGGATATCAGCCCGACGCCCGTCACGGCCAGGGAGGCCTATGATGACCTGCCCCGCACCGGTGCGAACCACCGTGCCCTGACGCCCCTGCTTTTCATCGAACGCGCCGCGGCGGTCTTCCCCGAGCGGATCGCGGTGATCCACGGATCGCAGCGCCTCACCTGGCGCCAGCACCGGGATCGCTGCGTGCGGCTCGCCTCCGCCCTGGCCGCACGGGGCATCGGGCGCGGGGACACGGTGGCGGCACTGCTGCCCAACATCCCGGCCATGATCGAGTGCCACAACGGCGTGCCGATGACCGGCGCGGTGCTGAACACGATCAACATCCGCCTGGATGCCGATACCATCGCCTATATCCTCGATCACGGCGAGGCGCGCGCCATCGTGGTGGACCGCGAGTTCATCCCCGTGCTGCAGCAGGCGCTGGCCATCGCCAAGGCAAAGCCACTGGTGATCGAGGTGAATGATTCAGAAGCCACCTTCCCCCACACGGTGGACGGCGAGGATTACGAGGCCTTCATTGCCGCGGGCGATCCAGCCTTCCCCTGGCAGCCGCCGCAGGATGAATGGGATGCCATCGCGCTGAATTACACCTCCGGCACCACGGGGCGGCCGAAGGGCGTGGTCTATCACCATCGCGGCGCCTATCTCGGTGCCATCGGCAATATCCTGGCCTGCGGCATCGGCCCGGCGCCCATCTATCTGTGGACGCTGCCCATGTTCCACTGCAACGGCTGGTGCTTCCCCTGGACCGTCGCCGCCCTGTCCGGCACCCATGTCTGCCTGCGCGCCGTGCGGGGCCCTGCGATGTGGGATCTGATCAAGGCGCATGGCGTGACGCATATGTGCGGCGCCCCGATCGTGCTGCAGACGCTGGTGAACGATTCCTCCCGCGTGGCGGGCACCGGATTGGTCTTCAGCACCGCGGGCGCCTCGCCGCCCGAAGCCGTGCTGGCCGCCGCCGATGCCGCCGGCGTCACCGTGCGCCATATCTATGGGCTGACGGAATGCTACGGCCCTTCGGTGGTGAACGAATGGCACAAGGAGGATGACGCCAAGCCGGCGCCGGAGCGCGCCGCCCTCATGGCCAGGCAGGGCGTACGCTACGTCACGCTCGAGGAGTTCGACGTGCTCGACACCAACGACCAGCCCGTACCAGCGGATGGAACGACCATGGGCGAGGTTGTGATGCGCGGCAACACGGTGATGAAGGGGTATCTGAAGGACACCGCCGCCACGGAAAAGGCCTTCGCCCGCGGCTGGTTCCGCACCGGAGATCTCGGGGTGAAGCACCGGGACGGCTATGTGCAGCTAAAGGACCGCGCGAAGGACATCATCATCTCGGGCGGGGAGAACATTTCCTCCATCGAGGTGGAGGACGCGCTCTACAAGCATCCAGCCGTGGCGGTCGCTGCCGTGGTCGCCGCCCCGGACGAGAAATGGGGTGAGGTGCCCTGGGCTTTCATCGAGTTGATGCCCGGCGAGAACACGACGGAAGAAGAGCTGGTCGCTCATGCCCGCACCCACCTGGCGAGCTTCAAGGTGCCCAAGCGGGTGATCTTCCGGGAAGTACCCAAGACCTCCACCGGCAAGCTTCAGAAAGTGCCGTTGCGCCAGGCGGTGCGGGAGGGGCTGCTCGACAAGTCGCCAAGCTGATCATCTTGCGGCACGGCGCGACACATCGCATGACGCTTTCATGACAACGCCGCTGATCCGTGACAGTCACCCGGACGATGTCCCGGCCATTGCCCGCATCTACGCCTATTGGGTGGAGCATGGCCGCGCCTCCTTCGAACTGTCGCCGCCCAGCGAGGCGGAGATGGCCACGCGGCGCGAGGCGGTGCTGGCCGGCGGCTACCCCCATATCGTCGTCACGGATGAGGCAGGCATGGTGCTCGGCTATGCCTATGCCTCCGCCTACCGGCCCCGCCCGGCCTACCGGCACACGGTGGAGAACTCGGTCTATGTCGCCCCCGACCGCAGGCGGGACGGCACCGGGCGAGCGCTGTTGGAAGCCCTGATCGTGCGTTGCGAGGCGGCGGATTTCCGCCTGATGGTCGCGGTGATCGGCGATTCCGCAAACACCCCCTCGATCCGCCTGCATGAAACACTGGGTTTCCACCACGCTGGCGTCATTCCCTCCATCGGCTGGAAGCATGAGCGCTGGCTGGACACGGTGCTCATGACCCGTACCCTCGGCCCCGGCAACACCACGCCGCCGACGCGATCGTGACCCTTCCCAGCGCCGCCGAGGCCGACCGCGCGACCCGGAACTCCGCCCTCACCCTCGCCTGCACCCTGCCCGGCGACACGGTGCTCTACCTGCTGCTGCCACTGCATGCTGCAGTCTTCGGCGTGACCCTGCCGGAGGTGGGCATCCTGCTGGCGGCCAACCGGCTGGTGCGAATCGCCGGCTATGGCTGGGTGGCACGCTTCTATGGGGAGCGTGGCCCACGCTCGGCCTGCATGCTGGCGGCCGTGGCATCGGCCCTCTCTGCCTTCGGCTATGCGGCGCTTTCGGGCCTCTGGGCATTGCTGGTGGCACGGCTGCTCTGGGGCCTGGCCTTCGCGGCCATGAACATCGCCGTGCAGGCCCTGCCCACGGCGCTCCCGGAAGGCGCGGCGCGGCGCAGCGGCTGGTCGCGCTCCATTGTCGCGGCGGGACCGATGATCGGGCTGCTCGGGGGGGCTGTCCTGGCGGAATGGGCGGGGCCGCGCCTGGTCTTCGTGGTGCTGGGCCTCGTCTCGCTGCCTGCCATCTATTTCGCGGCCTGTCTGCCCGCCACGCCGGAAGGCCAGGCCAAGGGCGGGCCACGCTTCGCCCTTCCCAACGCCTTCAACATCTGGGCCTTCGTCTTCGGCCTCACCATGGACGGGCTTTTCGTCATCGGCCTTTCCGTGCTGGCCGCCGCCGCCCTGCCGGAAGGCGCCACCCTGGCGGCGGGCGGCGCGCTGGCCCTGCGCTATGCGGCGGAGATCTTCCTCGCCCCGGCCGGTGGCTGGCTGGCCGGACGCCTTGGGGCACGGCAGGCCCTGGTTGGGCTCTCCCTGGCCACGGCCTGCGGGCTGCTGCTGCTGGCCGCGGGCGGCGTGCTGCTCTGGGCCGGTGCCCTGGCCACGGTGCTGCTTCGGGCCATCATCCAGCCCCTGCCTGGCCCCGTGGTCGCCGCCGAGAATCCAGGCCCGGGCCGCGTACCGGCCCTGGCGCAGCAGGCCACCTGGCGGGACATCGGCGCCGGGGCAGGGCCACTGCTGGCCGGCATCCTGCTGCCCATCGCACCCGCCCTGCTGATCTATGGCGGAGGGGCGGCGATGCTGGCTGTGGCCAGCCTGGGCATCCGCCGGCCGCGGTAAGAGCTTCTCCAACCCTGGGGAGGTGGCTGCGTTCATGCCGCGTCACCCAGGGGAAGCAGGCCAGACCATGCCAGAACAGGCCCTCGCGCCGCCCGTCGCAGGCCACGGCGCATCGCAGCTCACCAGCGTCGTTCTCGATGCCTACAATGCTGAGTTACGTGACAAGGAAGGCTTCATCGGCGACCGCGCCAGCAAGCGCGCCTTCCGTGCCATCCTCGATGACTGGCGTGAACGGTTACGAAAGCTGGGTGACGAGGACCCGCTGGGCGATTGCCCCAGCGAGGAGATCCCCAAGCAGCGGCTGGAGAAGCTGATGCAGGACGAGGATCCGGAGGTCGCCGCCCTCGTCCATGGGGTGGTGGAGGAATTCGCCCAGGAACTGACTGGCGTCACCCGCCGTTTCCTGAAGCTGAAAGGTTGGAAGGACACGGAGCGTATTGCCGTCGGCGGCGGGATGAGCGGCAGCCGGATCGGCCATCTGGCGATCGGCCGCGCCTCGCTCCTCCTGAAGGCGGATGGCCAGGGGGTGGAACTGGTCCCCATCACCCATGACCCGGACGAGGCCGCGCTGATCGGCGCCGCGCATCTGGCGCCGAGCTGGATCTTCGCCGGCCATGACAGCCTGATGGCCGTGGATATCGGTGGCACCAGCATCCGGGCCGGGCTGGTGGAGCTGAACCTGAGGAAAGCCAGCAACCTGTCCGAGGCGAAGGTCGTCGGCATCGAGGTCTGGCGCCATGCGGATGACGAACCGACGCGCGAGGAGGCGGTGGAGCGCCTGACCGCCATGCTGCGCGGCATGGTCGCGCTGGCGGAATCGAAGAAGCGGGCCCTGGCTCCCTTTATCGGCATCGGCTGCCCCGGGATCATCCTGGAGGATGGCTCCATCGACCGTGGCGGCCAGAACCTGCCCGGCAACTGGGAAAGCAGCCGCTTCAACCTGCCCCGTGCCATCGCCGAGGCCATCCCCGACATCGGCGGCCATCCTGTCACCGTGCTGATGCACAACGACGCCGTGCTCCAAGGGCTGAGCGAGATCCCCAACATGCAGGATGTGGAGCGCTGGGGGGTGCTGACGATCGGAACAGGGCTGGGGAATGCCCGCTTCACCAACCGCAAGTCCAACTCAGACTGAAGGCGGGCTCCAGGGCCTGGGCTGGGTGTCGCCCGCAATGTAGAGCGGATGGCTGGGTTCGCCCGAGGCCGTCACCTTCAGCGCCAGGGGCTTCACACCAGCCCTGGCCAGGATCGACGCTACCTGGGCCCCGCGCCAGCGCAGCGGCTTCGGCGGCAGGCCCCAGGCCACCACCACGCGCTCTGCCCGCGCCGCCCACTCGGCAATGGCGGAATCATTGCCTGGCCCGACCGGGTCCTCGCATTCCAGCAGCATGGTGGGCTTTGTCGCGCGCAGGGCGAAGGCGTTCAGCACCATCATGGCGCCGAAGCCCCAGCGGCGGGTGAAATCCCGCGCGCGGCGCACGGTGGGGTCATCCACCATCTCATCCGCCGTGCTGGGATTCATCATGATCCAGGCGCAGACGCCGGGGCTGCCGAAGGGGCGCCCATCCCAGCGGCGCTCCAGCACGGTGCGGTAGCGGCCATCCGCCGAGAACTCCGCGCGGCTCACCACCTCGCCACCCACCTTCAGCCGCACCTTGCCGCCGGGGTCGTGCAGGTCCTGCGGGCGGGTGCCTTCGGGGAACAGGTCGCCCATCAGCGGGCGTTGGCGCTCGCCTCGGAGCGCGTGGCGCCGACGCGGCTGGCCAGGGCGGCGGCCATGAAGTCGTCCAGGTCGCCATCCAGCACGGCGGCCGGATTGCCCTTCTCCACGCCGGTGCGCAGGTCCTTCACCATCTGGTAGGGCTGCAGCACATAGGAGCGGATCTGGTGGCCCCAGCCGATATCGGTCTTGCCGGCCTCGGTGGCCGCGCTGACCGCTTCGCGCTTCTGCAGCTCCAGCTCATACAGGCGGGCGCGCAGCATGTTCATCGCGATGACGCGGTTCTTGTGCTGGCTGCGGTCCTGGGTGGAGGCCGCCACGATGCCCGTCGGGATATGGGTGAAGCGGACGCCGGATTCGGTCTTGTTCACGTGCTGGCCGCCGGCGCCGGAGGCGCGGAAGGTGTCGGTGCGCAGGTCCGCCGGGTTGATGTCCACCTCGATCTTGTCGTCGATCACCGGGTAGACATAGACGGAGGCGAAGCTCGTCTGCCGCTTGTCATTGCCACCGAAGGGCGAGATGCGGACCAGCCGGTGCACGCCCATCTCGGTCTTCAGCCAGCCATAGGCGCTGGGGCCGGACACCTGGATGGTGGCGGACTTGATCCCCGCCTCGTCACCATCGCTCTGCTCGGTCAGCGTCACCTTGTAGCCGTGGGCCTCAGCCCAGCGCGTGTACATGCGGACGAGCATCTCGGCCCAGTCCTGCGCATCGGTGCCGCCGGCGCCGGCATTCACCTCGACATAGGCGTCGTTGGAATCGGCCTCGCCGGACAGAAGGCTCTCGATCTCGCGGCGCTTCGCCTCGGCGGCCAGGCGATGGAGGTCGGCCACGGCGGCATCCGCCGTCCCGGCGTCGTTCTCCGCCTCGGCCAGCTCCACCAGCTCCAGCGCGTCCTGGACATCCTGCTCCAGCCGCTTCACGCCCTCCACCTGGTCGGCCAGGCGGGTGCGCTCGCGCATCAGCTTCTGCGCGGCGGCGGCATCGTCCCAGAGGGACGGGTCCTCGGCGCGGGCATTCAGCTCCTGCAGGCGCACCAGGGCGGCGTCCCAGTTCAGGTGGCGGCGCAACAGGGCGACGCTGTCGGCGATCTGGGCCTTCAGGCCCTCGGCATCGGCACGCATGGTTCGGCGGGTCCAGTCGGATCGCGGAAGCGCCGATCCGATCTCCTTGCAAGTGGAAGGGACCTCCGCCCCGGGACTGGCCCGGGGCGAAGAAAGCAGGGGCGGTTTAGTAGAGCCCGCCCAGGCTGCTGTCCACGGCCGAGGCCGTGCCGCCGCCGGAGCCGTCAGCGCCATAGCCTCCCCCCGAGGCCTCATAGCCACCCATGGGCGGCCGCGCGGCATTCTCGGTGCCTGGACGGAAGGGCTCCAGGATCGACTGGCCGTTGCTGGTCGTGACACGAACCAGGGCCACGCCCGGCGGGGCACGGAAGGGCACCGGCGGACTGTCCTTCAGGGCCGCGGCCACCACCTCGTTGAAGATCGGGGCGGCATTGCCGCCGCCGGTTTCGCCTTCGCCGAGGCTGTGCGGCTCGTCGAAGCCGACCCAGACGGCGACCACGATGTCCGGGGTGAAGCCGACGAACCAGTTGTCGAAATAGTCATTCGTCGTGCCGGTCTTGCCCGCCACGGGGCGGTTCAGCCCCTTGGCCGCGCTCACGCCCGTTCCCCGCATGGTCACGCCCTGGAGCAGCGAGACCATCTGATAGGCCGCGATCGGGTCCACCACCTGCTGCCGGGCATCGGCCAGCCGCGGCGGGCCGGCAAAGACATCCGCATCGCAGCCCTGGCAGGGCCTCGCCTCGGACCGCCAGACAACATGGCCGAAGCGGTCCTGCACGCTGTCGATCAGCGTCGGCTCCACGCCCTTGCCGCCATTGGCAAAGGCGGCATAGCCGGCGGCCATCTTCATCACCGTCGTCTCGCCGGCGCCGAGCGACATGGAGAGCACGCGCGGCATGTTAGGGATCACGCCGAAGCGGCGGGCGGTATCGGCCACCTTGTCGATGCCGACCTCCTGGGCCAGCCGCACCGTCACCAGGTTCAGCGACTTCTCGATGGCGGTTCGCATGGTCACCCAGCCATTCGCGTTGCGGCTGTAGTTGCCAGGGCGCCAGAGGCCCTGCGGCGTCATCATCTCGAACGGCGCGTCCAGCAGCTGCTGGTTGGGGGGAATGCCCTGCTCCAGCGCCGCGACGTAGACGAAGGGCTTGAAGGCGGAGCCGGACTGCCGCATCGCCTGGGTGGCGCGGTTGAACCAGGACTTCTCGAAGTTGAAGCCGCCCGACATGGCTAGCACACGGCCCGTGGAGGGATCGAGCGCGACCACAGCGCCCTCAACCTGCGGGATCTGGCGCAGGAGCAGCCGTTCACCGCGCGCCGGGGGACGGCCGGCGGAGGCCGGAGCCGCGGCCTGTGCCGCCTCCACCATGACCACATCGCCGGGGTTCAGCACGTCCTGCATCCGGCGCGGCGCTGGACCCATGCGGCCATCTCGCACCGGGCGGGCCCAGCCGGACACGTCCTCGAAGGCCAGGCGGCCCTCGCGCGGCTGGGCGGAACTGCGCGCATCGGGGCGTTCGGCCCAGCCCAGGCGGGCCTCCCGGTTGTTCACCTCCAGCACCACGGCCAGCTTCCATTCGGGCAGCATGCCGGGCACGCGCTGCACGCCCTCCAGCGCCGGCATCCATTCGGCGGTGGCGGTGGAGACCTTCGCCACCGGCCCGCGCCAGCCGCCGCGGCGACGGTCATAGGCCAGAAGGTGGCTGCGCAGCGCCTTCTCGGTGGCCAGCTGCAGGACCGGGTCCATCGATGTACGGACCACGAGGCCGCCCATGGTGGTCTGCTCCGGGCCGAAGCGGGCGTTCAGCTCGCGCCGCACCTCCTCGGTGAAGTACTGGCCATGAGCGATCATGTCCGGCCGGGCGCGGCCGCGATACTGGATCGGCTCCTGCTTCGCGGCCTCGGCCTCCTCCCGCGTGATGGCGCGGTCCTCGACCATACGGTCCAGCACCCAGTCGCGGCGGGCCTTGGCAGCCTCAGGGTAGCGGGCGGGGTTGTAGTTGTTCGGCGCCTTGGGCAGGGCCGCCAGGAAGGCGGTCTCGCCGATGGTCAGCTCATCCAGCCCCTTGTTGTAGTAGTTCATGGCGGCGGCGGCCACGCCATAGGCCTGCGCGCCCAGGAAGATCTCGTTCAGGTAGATCTCCAGGATGCGCTCCTTGCTCATCGCCTCCTCGAGGCGCTGCGCCAGGATCGCCTCCCGCACCTTGCGCATGATGGTGCGGTCATTGCCCACCAGCATGTTCTTGGCGACCTGCTGGGTGATGGTGGAGGCACCGATGGAGCGGCGGCCGGTGCCCATGGCCTCCAGATTGGTGAAGGCTGCGCGGGCGATAGCGAGAGGGTCGACGCCGCCATGGCTCCAGAAATTCTGGTCCTCGGCCGAGATGAAGGCCTGCTGCAGCCGCTTCGGGATGGCTGTGATCGGCACGAAGACGCGGCGCTCCAGCGCCATCTCGGCCATCAGCCGGCTGTCGGCGGCATAGATGCGCGACATCTGGGGCGGCTGGTAGTCGGCCAGCCAGGCATGGTCGGGCAGGTCCGCGGTCGCGGTGCGCCACACGCCATAGGCGCCGATGCCGCCCACCACCACGCCGACCATGCCGATGCCGAAGACGAAGCCAACGGTCCTCCGCAGCCAGATGGCACGGCGCGGGCGGGGCTTGGCCGCCCGGCGCGGCGGTACAGGCGGGATGTCCATCGAACCGGCGGGCTCCACGGGGGCCGATCCGCCGCGGGGGCGGCGCTCGCCCAACAGGGGCCGTTCGGCGCGGATATCTCTGGAAGTCATCCTATCCCTCATGACGACCCGCCGACGGGGCGGATCGGCCCAACGGCGCTTCTAGCAACTGGCGTGGCGGCTGGATCCCAGCCCTCCGCCGGGCGACCTCTATCTTCTGATTCTCTTAGCACCGGGGATCAGGCAGGTGCCCGCGCCCGTCCGGCACCCCACCCCCGCGAGGATGGCAGAACCGTAACCCGGCCCCGGTCCGGTCGGTTTCGGCCCCATCCGGCCCGATTTTGCAAGGCAAGATGACTGCCTCCCCTGTGTCGCCTTCCCTCGATCAACCGAAAGAGGCCACGCCCACCCCGGGGCGCTCCAGGTAATCCTCCACGGCGCTGGCGAGCGCCGCCGCCACCACGGCCCGGTACTGAGGCCGCTTCAGCTGCGCCTCGTCCTGGCGGCTGGAGAGAAAGCCGATCTCGACCAGCAGGGAGGGAATATCGGGCGCCTTGAGCACGGCGAAGGCCGCCTGGCGATGGGTGTTGGGCAGCAGCGGCACGCGTGGGCGCAGAGCGCTCACCGTCATGTTCGCGAGCCGCACCGAGCCCTGCCGCGTCTCCTGCCGCACAAGGCTGAGAAGGATTCGCTGCACATCGGGCGGGACCGGCGGCAGGTTCAACCCGCCCGCCGCATCCGCCGCGTTCTCCCGCCGCGCCAGGGCGGCCGACAGGGTGTCTGAGGCCGTCTCCGACAGGGTATAGACGCTGGCCCCGCGGGCTCCGGGCGCTGAATCGGCATGGATCGAGACGAAGATCGCCCCTTTGTTCCGGCGAGCGAAATCCACGCGCTTTCCCAGCGGCACGAAGACGTCGCGCGTGCGGGTCATCATCACCCGGCAGCGCCCACCCGCCTCCAGCCGTCGCTTCATCTCCTGGGCGGCGGCCAGAACGACTCGCTTCTCCTGCGTGCCGGTGGCTCCGATGGCGCCGGGATCTTTTCCGCCATGGCCCGGATCCAGCACCACCACCGGGCGGGGCGCGCCGTGCCCCGTGGCGATCGGGCGGTTCGGGCCAGCCATCCGGGCAAAGGCGGCGGCCGGGCCGGGACGGATGGACAGGACAAGCGCTCCCCCCTCCCGCGACACGGAAGGTTCGGCCACTGGCCCGGACAGGTCCATCACAACCTGGCTGGCACGCGCATCCCAACGCAGGCTGACCACTGGCCCCGCGCCACGGATCAGGGTCGGCCCTTCCCAGCGATGGCGCGGCAGGCGCAGCACCAGCCTGGCCGGGCGGGCCATGGCACTCAGGCGCCACTGGCGCGCGGCGGCACCCGGCAAGACCACGCGCGCGCCATTTCCCGCTGCACGCAAATTGGCTGCGGCCATGACAGGCTCCGGCGCAGCCAGCGCGGCCAGCACCGCGGCCAGGAAGGTCCGGCGCGGCAGGCCAGGCGGCAGGGTTGATCGCATCCCCCTCACATCCCCCCTCAAATTCGTCACGTATCCCCTTGGTGAACATCGTAGCACCATTCATGGGCTTGAAGCATGAAGGACGGAAACAAAGGCATTCCAGCCCGGCCAGTGGCGCTTCGACGGCAGGTGTGGCCCGGGGCACACAGCGCCTTGCTCCCCGCTCCCCCCCTGCGTATGGTGCATTGCCCCGGCGGCACGCCGCCGGTGGAGGGTTCCCGGGCGCGGCCGATCAGAACGGCCGCCGGTCCAGCCAGATTGGACGCCCGCCCCGCATCGTCCCGGAAGGGGCCACTGCCGTGCCGATTTCCGGCCTGGCGAGGCGGCCCGATACCCAAGGGACGGCAGGGGTAGCAACCTTCCCCGGCGCGCGCCACGCGGCGCGGCAGGGCCACGACCGCCCCTCCACAGGGGACCGGAGCGGACCGCACGCGCCAGTCGCCGGCCTGCCGCGCGCGCTTCCGGGCGCCGCGCGAAGGGGTCTGTGCACGGCACGCCGAAACCATTTGGGGCAACGCCCCAGGGCAGACATTGCCCTTGACGGGAGAAAGGACGGATGACGGCGATGCATTGCCCCGCCCCGCGCCGCGCCGCTCCCGGCCCAGCAACCCTCACCGCCGCCGGCCGCCAAGTGCCCCGCGCGGCGCGGAGTTCCGCTTTCCATGACCAAGCGCATGCTGATCGATGCATCCCACCCGGAAGAGACACGGGTGGTGGTGCTGGACGGCAACCGTCTTGAGGATTTCGACCTCGAGACCCAGAACCGCCGCCCTCTGAAGGGCAACATCTACCTGGCCAAGATCGTCCGGGTGGAGCCCAGCCTGCAGGCCGCCTTTGTTGAATACGGTGGCAACCGCCACGGCTTCCTCGCCTTCGGCGAGATCCATCCCGACTACTACCAGATCCCCGTCGCCGACCGTCAGCGCCTGCTGGAGATGCAGGCCCAGGAGGATGACGATGAGGATCCCGAGGACGAGATCGAAACCGCTGCCGAGCGCCTGGCGCCGGATGACGACGCCGACCTGATCGGGCGGGAAGCTTCCGCCGAGAAGGCGGGCAAGGACGCCAGCGACGCTCCGGGCAACGCCCCGGGCGAGACCCTGGACGAATCCGGCGCCCCCGCCATCCCGCCGGCCGCCGAAGAGACCCAGCCCGCCCCTGCCTCCGAAGCCAGCCTCGAGACCGAGGCCCACTCCGGCGAGACCGGCGGTGGCGAGGATGGCGCCCCTCCGCCGCGCGCGCAGCCCATGTCCATGCATGTGGACCGCGTGAGCGAGGGCGATCCCGTGGCCGAGGCCGGCGCCGGTGATGAGGACGACCAGGACGAGCTGGAGACGGTCTCCGAACCCACCCCCCCGCCCGAGACGATCGGCGGCGAAGACCGCAATGGCGACGAGAGCGCCGATGATGAGCGCCGCGAGCGCCGCATCCCCTCCAAATTCCTGCGCCACTACAAGATCCAGGAAGTGATCCGCCGCCGGCAGATCATCCTGGTGCAGGTCGTCAAGGAGGAGCGCGGCAACAAGGGCGCGGCGCTCACCACCTATATCTCCCTGCCTGGCCGCTTCTCCGTGCTGATGCCGAACTCGCCCAAGGGCGGCGGCGTATCGCGCAAGATCACCTCGGCCGGTGACCGCAAGCGCCTGCGCGAGGTGATCGACGAGGTCGGCCTGCCGCGCGGCATGAGCATCATCGTCCGCACTGCCGGCGCGCAGCGCCCCAAGCCCGAGATCCGGCGCGACTGCGAGTATCTGCTGCAGCTCTGGGACAACATCCGCGAGCGCACGCTGAAGTCCACTGCCCCGGCGCTGGTCTATGAGGAGGCCGATCTCCTCAAGCGCTCGATCCGCGACAACTTCGCCCGCGACATCGAGGAGATCCAGATCGAGGGCGAGGAAGCCTTCCGCCAGGCCCGCGAGTTCACGCGGATGCTGATGCCGCAGAACGAGCGGAAGATTAAGCTCTACCGCGATCCGGGCATGCCCCTCTTCGCCCGCGCGGGCGTGGAGCAGCAGCTGGATGCGATGATGTCGCCCACGGTGCAGCTGCGCTCCGGCGGCTACATCGTCATCAACCAGACCGAGGCACTGGTCTCGATCGACGTGAACTCGGGCCGCGCTACGCGCGACCGGCACATCGAGGACACGGCGCTCCGCACCAATCTGGAAGCCGCCGACGAGATCGCGCGCCAGCTCCGCCTGCGCGATCTGGCCGGGCTGATCGTCATCGACTTCATCGACATGGAGAGCAGCCGCAACGACGCGATGGTCGAGCGGCGCCTCAAGGAAGCGCTGCGCCATGACCGCGCCCGCATCCAGGTTGGCCGCATCAGCCATTTCGGCCTGATGGAAATGTCCCGCCAGCGGCTGCGCCCGTCGCTGACCGAGCATTCCTTCGTCACCTGCCCGCATTGCCTGGGCCTGGGCATCGTGCGCTCGGAGGAGAGCTCCGCGTTGCATGTCCTGCGCGCCATCGAGGAGGAGGGCGCCAAGCGCCGCGCCGCCGAGATCGTCGTGCACTGCGCGCCGGCGGTGGCCATGCACATCCTCAACCGGAAGCGCGAGCGTCTGGCGGCCACCGAATCCCGCCATGCCATGTGCGTGATCTTTGAGCCCGATGCGACGATGAGCGCCGCGCAGAACCGCATCGAGCGCATCCGGCCGCAGACCCAGCCCGCACCGACGCATGTGCCCGCGCTGCGGATGGATTACGCCCCTGAGCCCGTGTTCCTGGCCGGTGGCGACGAGGAAGAGCCCGTCTCCGCCGATGAGCCCGAGGAGGAGGTGACCGCCACCGCCGCCGAGGACGCGCCGGAGGCGAATGGCGATGAGCGTGCCCGCCGCCGCCGCCGCCGCCGCCGTGGCGGGCGCCGCGAGGAGGGCGCACAGGCCGACGCCACCGAGACCACGGAAGCCGCCGAAGCCGCTGAGGCCGCCCCGTCCGAGGGCGTGACCGAGGGCACCGTGGAAACGGTGGAAACCGAAGCGGAGGCTGCGGCCACCGAGGGCGAGCGTCCGGCCACGGAGCGCCCGGAGGGCGAGGCCGGCGGTGGCCGCCGGCGCGGTCGCCGCGGGGGCCGTCGCCGCCGCGAGGATGAGGCGCCGCGCGCCGAAGGCCAGGAGGCACCGGCCGCCCCGCGCTATGCTGGGCCCACCCCGGCCGATCCCTTTGCAGGGCAGTTCGACGAGCTGCTGGACGCGATGGATGCCGTCGAGGAAGCGCAGGCGACCACCCCGCGCAGTGTGCGTGAGATCCCCATCGCTTCTGCCCCGGCGGGTCAGCCGGCAGAGGAGGTGACCTCCACCGCGGTCCCGGCCGAAGCTGCCGTGCCTGCCGTGCCTGCCGTGCCTGAGACCGTATCCGAGCCCGTGGCAGAGGCCACGCCGGTTCCGGAGGCGGCCCCGCCAGCGCCCGAGCCTGTCCCGGTTGCCCCCGAGCCGGCGCTTGAGCTGGCTCCTGAGGCCACGAAGACGGAGCCGGTGGTGGGTGCCGCCGTGCAGCCCGTGCTGCTGGGCACGGAGGACCTGCCCGCGGCCCCTGCCAGGAAGGGCTGGTGGCGCCGCTGACGCGGCGCCCCAGCGGAGTGTCGCTCACGGAGGATGATGTGACGGATGCGATCTTCGCGCCGCTGCGCGCGGGAGCGCTAACCCTCCGCGCCTTGAATGCGGCGGACGCGGCCCAGCTCCACCGGCTGGTGAATGACTGGGAGGTGGCACGCATGCTGGCGCGTGTCCCCTTCCCTTATCCGCGCGAGCTGGCGGATGATTGGATCGCCTCCACCCGGGCACAGATCGAGGCGGGCACCGCCTGGCACCTCGCCATCACGCAGGCCGATGCGCTGGTGGGCTGCGTCGGCCTCACCACCGCCTCGGACGCGCCGCGCCATGCGGAGCTGGGCTATTGGGTCGGCCGGCGCCACTGGGGCCAGGGGATCGGGCCCGAGGCCGCCGGACGGCTGGCGCGCTGGGCTCTGGCGAATCTCGACATCGACGTGATCCACGCCTCGGTGCTGGAGGAGAATACACGCTCCGCCGCCGTGCTGGCACGGCTGGGCTTCCTGGAGGATGGCTGGGCCGAGCAGGACTTCACCGCCCGCAACGCCCGCCTCCCGGTGCGCCGCTTCCGCGCCGGGCGGAAGGAGCTGACCGGCCCCGTCACCGAACCCGCCGCGCCCGAGACGCCCGCCGTCGCCACCCCGGAGACCGCGCCGGGCGCGAATCTCATGCTGGTTGCAGCCTGCGCGCTGATCGATCCCGACAACCGCGTGCTGCTGGCCCGCCGCCCCGAAGGCAAACCCATGGCCGGGCTCTGGGAATTTCCCGGGGGCAAGCTTGCCCCGGGCGAAACGCCCGAGGAGGCGCTGATCCGCGAATTGAAGGAAGAGTTAGGGATCGATGTCTCCGCTGCCTGCCTCGCGCCCTTCGCCTTCGCCTCTCACCCCCTGGACGGGAAGCACCTGCTGATGCCGCTCTATCTCTGCCGCCGGTGGAACGGCACAGTGGAGGGGCGGGAGGGACAGGCCCTGGCCTGGGTGCGTCCGGCGAAGCTGGGCGACTATGCCATGCCGCCCGCGGACAAGCCGCTGGTGGCGCTGCTCCGGGACTTTCTCTGAGCCAATCCGGGAGGCCTTGCCTCCCGGCCGGGCCCGGGCTTGACGTGCCCCCCCAACGCGCGACCCTTCAGGCCCCGGACGAGAGAAACGCCAGATGCCCCAACCGACGGCAGCCCTGCTCATCATCGGGAACGAGGTCCTCTCGGGCCGGACCCAGGACGCGAACCTGAAGTTCATCGCCACGCGGCTGGGCGAACTGGGAATCCCGCTGCGCGAGGTGCGGGTGATCCCGGATGTGCCGGAGACGATCATCGGCACGGTGAACGAGGTGCGGGCAAAGTTCACCTATATCTTCACCACCGGCGGCATCGGGCCGACGCATGACGACATCACCAGCGAATGCATCGCCCACGCCTTCGGCGTGCCCTGGGAGGTGCATGAGGAATCGCGCGCCATCATGGAGGCCGATTACGCGCGCAGGAATCCTCCGGTGGAGATGAACGCGGCACGGCTGCGCATGGCCACCCTGCCACGCGGCGCGAGGCCCATCCTTTGCGCCGAGACCTCCGCGCCAGGCTTCATCATGGGCAATGTGCATGTCATGGCGGGCGTGCCGCGCATCATGCGCAGCATGTTCGAGGTGGTGGCTCCCACGCTGCAGGGCGGCACACCCGTGAAGTCGCGCTCCCTGCACGCGCATGGCCTGCTGGAAGGGCAGATCGCGGCGGGGCTCTCGGCGATCCAGGAGCACTTCCCGATGCTCGATATCGGCTCCTATCCCTATTACCGCGAAGGCGGGAACGGCGTGGCGCTGGTGGCCAAGGGCACGGATGAGGCGGCGCTGGACGCGGCGGCGCTGGAGATCGCGGCGCTGATCCGCGCCGATGGGAAGGAGCCGGTGGAGGGGGAGCCGGCGGCGGCCTAGCCCCGCCCATCCCCCACGCGCCGGGCCAGGCGCACCGCCAGGTGCCCGCGCATCACACGCGGGCACGGCATTACCAGCATGCAGTCATCATGGGGCGTGCGAATCTCCGCCTTGCCATCCCATGCGATCAGCGTACCGGCACGGGGGATTACCGTGCCGCCGCGAAACGGCTCCGCGAAGGAGAACTGGCGCGAAGCCGCCGGGATGCAGTGAGTCACCGTCCAGACCGCCGATGCCTCGCATTGTGGGGCAGGCAGCGTGACCATACCCAGGGCGCGCAGCAGCGCGGTGGCACAGGCTTCCGAAACCGCTTCCGTCTCCCTCTCCCAATGCGGTCCCGCTTCAACGAGCAATGCCAGCCGGGAGGTGCCGGGGGTGTTGAACATCGCATGATCGATCAGGCGTGCTCCCTCCGGGCGAAGCCGATCCACCACGATGGTGGGCGGCACCCCGATCGCACGCGCCAAATCCAGCGCCGGCTGGAACTGGCCAGTCAGGATCAGCGGGTCTGATGGCCAGAGCATAGAATGCAGGTCCAGCAGCACATCCGCCGCCTCCACCACGGGGCGCAGGGCACGCGCACGCCGCAGCTCCAGACTGTCCCTTGGCCCATCCAGAACCGCGGGCGCCCAGAGGCGGTTCATGTCCTCGTCCACATAGCGGGAGAGAGTCGGATCCGCCGGGTCGAAACGCGAAAATGCCTCATGATTGGCGAAGACAAGGGTGAGCATACCACGCACAGGGCGCAGCCCGGCGCGAAGCCAACGGGCCAGCACCGCCGCACCGCTGAATTCATTGCCATGGATCAGGGAAACGATGACGGCATGAGGGCCCGGCTCCCCTGAATCGAACCGCCACACGCCTTCGATCCCGGTATTGCCGCACAAGGCCTCGCGCAGATCGGGCACGGGGATGCTGACAGGGAAGGCCTGGTCCTCCCCGATCACGGCATGGCCCTGCACAGCGCCCTGCTGGCATATGCCGGCACAGAATGCATCCCGCAGGCAGGGCGACGTGTTCTCGCCATTCCCGGTCCTCCTGCGCCACTCTATACGCTGGCCCAAAGGCGGCAATCCGGAGGACCGGGTCTTGGACCTGCGTGCGCATTTCTCCCGCTTCCTGTCGGCAGAGCCGGGAAGGCTTCATTTCGCGGCGCATAGCCATCATCCCTGGCCCGATGCGACACGCGAGGCGCAGCTTCATGCATGGGCCGAGGCCGCAAGATTGCAGGATGACAAATGGGAGAGCGTGCTCGGCCCCGTTCTGGATGCCTGCCGTGCTCATGTGGCGCGGCATCTGAACCTGCCCGATCCGTCCACGCTCGCCTTCGGGCCGAACACGCATGAATTCGTGCGGCGCATCCTCAGTGCGATGCCGCTGGGGCGCCCTCCACGCGTACTCACGACGGATGGAGAGTTCCATTCCTTCGCCCGCCAGGCCGCGCGGCTGGAGGAGGAAGGGCTGCTCGCCGTGACCCGCATCGCCTCCGAACCTGGCGGGGATTGCATGGCGCGGCTGGTGGAGGCCGCGCGGGAAGGTTTTGACCTGATCTGGATCAGCCAGACTTTTTTCCATTCCGGATTCGTTCTGGAAGGGCTGGAGGCGCTGGCCGAGACAGCGGGCGAGGCGGTGCTGGTGATCGACGGCTATCACGCCTTCATGGCGCTGCCCGTGGATCTCTCGCGCATCGCCCATCGCGCCTTCTACACGGCCGGCGGGTACAAATACGCCATGGCGGGGGAAGGCTGCTGCTTCCTGCACTGTCCGCCTGGCTGGCTGCCGCGCCCACGCGATACAGGCTGGTATGCCGGCTTCGGCGCGCTGGCCGCGAGCAACGGAAAGGTGGGCTATTCGCCGGACGGAGGACGCTTCCTGGGCGCCACCTTCGATCCTTCGGGCCTGTACCGGTTGGATGCGGCGATGCGCTGGCTGGACGGGTTGGGCGTGACGGTGGCCGATATCCATACCCATGCCCATGCCTTGCAGGAACGCTTCTGCGCCGGGCTGCACGGTACGGGACTGGATCCCGCGAGACTCGCCGTGCCGCTGAACGAGGCCCGGCGCGGCAATTTCCTGTCTTTCGACCTGGACGATGCCGAAGCCTGGCAGGCGCGGCTGGCGGAACGCCGCATCATCACCGACCGCCGAGGGCGCCGCCTGCGATTCGGCTTCGGCCCCTATCAGACCACCGAGGAAGTGGACGAACTCCTCCGCCGCCTTCGCTGATCCGAAAAAACAGGGAAAGGCGGGGAGAATGCCTTCTCCCCGCCTTTCTCACCTCACCGCATGGCCGGCGCGTAGATCAGCCCGCCCTTGCTCCACAGCCGGTTCACGCCACGGTCGATGCCCATGGGCGTGAGGGTGCGCTCGAACACCTCCCCATAGTTGCCGACCTGGCGGATGGCCTCATAGGCCCAGCGGTTGTTCAGCCCGAGCATGGGGCCGAAATCGCCGGTCACGCCCAGCAGGCGGCGCGTGTTCGGATCGGTGCTGCTCAGGCCTTCCTGCACATTCCTGCTGGTGATGCCCTGCTCTTCCGCCTCGATCATGGCGAAGAGCACCCAGCGCACGATCTCCATCCAGCGCATGTCGCCCTGCGCCACCACCGGGGAATAGGGCTCCTTGCTCAGCACTTCGGGCAGCAGCACGAACTCGTCGGGGTTGGGCGCGCGCATGCGGGTGCCGGCCAGGGCCGCGCGGTCCCAGCAGAAGGCGTCGCAGCGGCCGGAGAAGAGCGCCTGGAAGATTTCCTCCAGGTTCTGCATGACCAACGGGTTCAGCGTGATGTTGTTGGCGCGCGCATAGTCCGCGACGATCAGCTCATTGGTGGTGCCGGTCTGCACGCAGACGCTGGCGCCATCCAGGCCCTTCGCATTCTCCAGCCCCGGCTGCTTGCGGGCGAGGAAGCCGGCGCCGTCGTAATAGGCAATGCCGGTGAATTCGAGGCCGAGCTGGATGTCGCGCTGGAAGGTCCAGGTGGTGTTGCGCGAGAGGATATCGATCTCGCCGGACTGAAGCGCGGTGAAGCGCTGCTGCGCGGAATAGGGCTGATAGCGAACCTTGTTCGCGTCACCGAGCACGGCGGCGGCAACGGCGCGGCAGAACTCCACGTCGAAGCCCGACCAGCGGCCCTGGCTGTCCGGGGCGGAAAAGCCCGGCGTGCCCTGGGAGACACCGCAGCGGATATGGTCGCGCTGCTTCACCGCATCGAAGATCGGCGTGGCGCCGCGGGAGACGGCGGTGGGGGCCGGCGCCGGGGCCTGGGCGCTGGCCGGCGTGCCGAAGGCGAGCAGCGCGGCGCCCACCGCGCCGAAGATGGGGGCGAATCGCATTTCTTGTCCTGTCCCTGTTCAGGTGTGGACATGCTGAAACGCCCGCTTCCGGAACGGAAGTCCCGTTCAGGCGGCAAAACCATCCATTGGGATGGGCGATGCCCTTCCCGCGAGCAGATCGGCCACTACGCGGGCAGATCCCATGGCCAGGGTGAAGCCCAGCGCGCCCTGGCCGATATTCAGATGCAGATTCGGCAAGGATGGGACGGGCCCGAGGATGGGCATGGCGGTGGGGGTCGCCGGGCGCAGGCCGGCCCAGGGGTTCAGGGTCCGCCAGTCAGAGGCCTCGGGGAAGGCCTCCCGCGCCTGGCGCACGAGGAGGTCCAGGCGGGAAAGGTCGAAGCGCTTGTCGTAACCGACGAGGTCCGCCATCCCCGCCACGCGCAGGTGCTGGCCAAGCCGGGCATAGACGACCTTCTTCGCGAAATCCGTCACGCTGATCTTCGGCGCCGCGCTGTCGGAGGCGATAGGCAGGGTGAGGCTGTAGCCCTTCAACGGATAGACCGGCGGGCGCAGGCCGAGCGGCGCGAGGAGACGCGCGCTGGCCGCGCCCATGGCCATGACGATGGCATCCGCCTCCACCACTCCCTGGTCCGTCAGCACGCCGATCACACGGCCGCCGACGGCGAGGAGCTGGCGCACCTCCGCGCCGAAACGGAGATCGACACCGAGATTGCCGCCGGCCATCGCGCGCTCCAAACCGGCACAGAAGAGGCGGCATTCCGCCGCGTCCTCACCTCGCGTGAGGATGCCGCCGACGAGGCGGTGACCGATGCCGGCCAGGGAGGGCTCGATCGCGAGGCATTCCTCGCGCGACAGCGCCTCCTGCTCGCTGCCCAGGCTGCGCTGGTAGTCCAGCAGGCGGCGCGCGGCGTCGAAGACGGCGGGATCGGAATGCACCACCAGCTTGCCGGCATGGGTGAAGGCGCAGTCGATATTCTCCTCCGAGATCACCGCGCGCGTCAGGTCACGCGAGAGAAAGGAGAGCAGCAGCAGGCGGCGCGTGGTCACGTCCGCCGCCCTGGCATTGCAGGCGGCGAGGAAGCGCGCCCCCCAGATCCATTGCGCGGGATCGAGGCGCGGGCGGAAGCGCACGGGGCTGTTCGGGTCCAGCATCCAGCCCGGCAGCTTGCCGATCACGCCCGGCCCGGCGAGCGGCGCCACATAGGAATAGGAGAGCTGACCACCATTGGCATGGCTGCTTTCCAGCGCGACGCCGGAGCGGCGCTCCAGCACGGTCACCGCATGGCCGTCCCGGGCCAGGAGATAGGCAGCGGCAAGACCGGTCACGCCGGCGCCGAGAACGAGAACCTTCATGCGCGCATCATCGCGCCTGAATCACGTTTCCGCTACAGGCGGCCGCGCACGGTCCAGAGCTCGGGGAAGAAGCGGCGCTCCAAAGCACGGCGCAAATAGGCGACACCAGCGGAGCCGCCCGTGCCCATCCGCATGCCGATGACGCGCTCCACCGTGGTGACATGGCGGAAGCGCCACTGCTGGAAGGCATCTTCCAGATCCACCAACTCCTCGGCCAGCTCGTAAAGGTCGAAATGGTCGTGGCTGTGGCGATAGACCTGCTCCCAGGCCGCCACCACGCCCTCATCCTCCGTGTAGAGCGTGGCGGGATCACGGTTCAGCACGGCCTCGGGCACCGGAATGCCGCGCCGCGCCATGAGGCGCAGCGCCTCCTGGTAGAGGGAGGGCGAATCGAACGCCGCCCGCAGCCGTGCCGTCAGCGCCGCATCATGGGCGTGGGGCTTCAGCATGAACTCGTCCCGCGCGCCCAGCAGGATCTCCATCAGCCGGTACTGCCAGGATTGAAAGCCGGAGGACTGGCCCAGCGTATCGCGGAAGGACAGGTAATCAGCCGGTGTCATGGTGGAGAGCACGTCCCAGGCCTCCACCAGCTGGCGCTGGATGCGGGAAACCCGGGCAAGACCCTTGAAGGCTGGCCGCAGCTCATCCGCGCGGATGCAGCCGGTCGCCACCTCCAGCTCCCGGATCATCAGCTTCATCCACAGTTCCTGCACCTGGTGGATGACGATGAAGAGCAACTCGTCATGCTTGTCCGAGCGCGGGTTCTGGGCGGACAGAAGCGTGTCCAGGCCCAGATAGCCGCCATAGGACATCTGGCGGGAGAAATCCGTGGCGATGCCGCGGCCCTCCTCGCGTGCATGGGCGGGGCCTTGATCGGGGGCCTCAGCCTCGGGGTCTTCAGCCACGGCGACGGGCCTCCGCCACCAGCTGCTTCAGCTGGGGCAGCTCCACCGCGCCGGGAACCAACGTATCACCGATCACCAGGGCGGGCGTGCCCTCGATCTGCAGGCGCTGGGCCAGGGCGATATTGGCCTGCAGCCGCGCCTCGATCGCCGGGTCGGCCATGTCGCGGCGCAGCCGCGCCCAATCGATGCCGGCGCGCTGCGCCTCGGCCTGGAGCACCTGCTCGGTCGGCTCCGTGCGCAGGCGCAGGAGCGCGTCATGGAGCGGCTCGTACTTGCCCTGCTTCTGCGCGGCCAGAAGGGCGCGGCTGGCGGTCACGCTGTTGGGGCCAAGGACCGGCAGGTCCTTCATGATCACACGGATATTGCCGTCCTGCTGCAGCAGCGCCTGCATGTTGGGATGCAGCGCCTTGCAGTAGCCGCAGCGGGCATCGAAGAACTCGACGATGGTCACGTCGCCACGCGGATTGCCCCTGATGGGGTCGCGCGCGTCGTTGAACAGCGCGTCGCGGTTGGCGGCCAGCGCCTCGCGCCGCGCATCCTCCTGCGCCGCGCGCTGCGCCTCCTGCATGGCGCCAATGGCGTCGCGCAGGATCGTGGGATCGGATTTCAGCGCCTCGCGCAGGATCGAGACGATCTCCTCCCGCTGCTGGGGCGAGAAGGCCTGCGGGGTGTCCTGGGCCAGTGCAACACCGCCGCCCAGCACCAGGGCGACCCCGGCCATCAGGATTCGCTTCATCGATTTCTGTCCCTTCGCCGGAGTTCGTCTTCAGCCCGGCGCTCGTCGCGGGTCAGGTTATCACGGCTGACGGCATTCCGCAGGTCGGAAGCCCGCTGCCTGGCGGGGCCGGGCGGCAGGCCGCGAACGGCCCGGCTGGCGCGGAAGCGGGCCTCGGCGGTGTCACCTTCGGCCATGGCCTGCTCGGCCAGGGCCAGTTCGGCATTGGGAAGATCCTCCAGCCGGGCATGGGCGGTGGCGAGCTGCCCCCAGGCAAAGCCATTGTCCCGGTCCTGCCGCGCCGCCGCCTGCAACTCGGCCACCGCGCGCCAGAGGGTTTCGTTATCCCCGCCGCCCTCCATCAGCGCGCGGCCATAGGCCAGGCGGATCAGCGGCTCGTTCGGCGCCAGACGCAGGGCGGCGGCCAATGGCGCGATCGCCTCGCGCGGGCGGCCGCCGTCGAACAGGATCTGGCCCTTGAATTCCAGCAGGTATGGGTTGGCGGGCTGCTCGCGGATCGCCGGCTCCAGGATTTCCAGCGCGGCATCGGTGCGGCCGGAGCGGAACTGCGCGACGGCGCGGGCATAACGGCCCGGCGCGCTGTCGTCGTTCAGGTAGCGGCGCCAGCTGGCGGCCGGGGCATTGATGAAGCCATTCAGCTTGGCCCGCACCATGGCGAAGCGCGTCTCCATCCCGGCCGGCAGGCCGCCGCCGGCGGCCCGGCCGCGCGCCAGCTGCTCCTGCACGAATTCCAGCCGGTCCCGCGACAGGGGATGGGTACGGAAATACGGGTCCTGCCGCCCGACGGCCAGAAGCTCCTGGTCCAGCAGCCGGCGCAGCAGGCGCTCCAGCCCTTGGCCAGACCAGCCAACACGCTGCAGGAACACGAACCCGGCCTCGTCCGCTGCCTGCTCCTGGGTGCGGGTAAACGCGTAGAACTGGCCCATGGCGCTGCTCTGCCCGCCCATCATGATGCCCAGGGCGGCATCCGAGGAGCCCGCCGCCACCCCCGCCCCGGCCCCGATCAGCATGGCCGCGATGGAGCGGAGCATGGCCAGCCGCATCTCCTCCGGCAGGCGGACCAGATGGCCCCCGGCGATATGGCCGACCTCATGGGCCAGAACCCCGGCCAGCTCGGCGGCCGAATCCGCCTGCTGGATCAGACCGGTATGGATGAAGAGCCGGTTTCCCTGGGCGACGAAGGCATTGATCGCCCGGTCCTGGACGATGGTCAGCTCCACCAGCCTCCGGTCCACCCCAGCGGAGGCGAGCAGGGGATCGAGCATGGAGCGGATGAGAGTTTCCGTTTCCGCGTCCCGGATGATGGAGATCGGGCCCCGCCCCCCTTGCGCCTGGGCGGTGGCCGGTGCCAGGAACGCGGCCATGAGCAGCACGGCGGCAGGAATGGTCCGGGACCAGATGGCGAGCGCGAATGGCTTCCGCATGGGCGGCACCCTATTCCAGGCAGGTCCCCGCAGGCCAGCCGGCATGGCGGCCCTGGCCCTTTCGGCGATCCTCCTGGCCGGATGCTCCACGGCGGAGCGCGTGGGCAACATCCTGGGGGGCGGCAGCTCCGCCCAGCCGGGGCAGCAGGGCTATGTCCGCGGCTTCCTGGGCAATGTGGCCGCCGAGGATGCCCGTGCAGCCATGGTGGCGCGCGACATCCTCTCGGCCGGCGGCTCGGCGGCGGATGCGGCCGTCGCTGCGGGCTTCACCCTTTCGGTCACCCTCCCCTCCCGCGCCGGTCTCGGCGGCGGCGGCGCCTGCCTTGGCTATGACCCGCGCCGGAACGAGATCGAGGCCTTCCTCTTCCAGCCGGGCGCCCGCGAGGCCGTGCCGCGCGGGGCAGACCGGCCGGCGGCCGTACCCCTGATGGCGCGTGGCCTCTTCGCCCTGCATGCCCGCCAGGGCCGCCTGCCCTTCGAGGCCACAATGGCGCCGGCCGAGCAGCTGGCCCGCTTCGGTACCGAGGTCTCCCGCGGCCTCGCCACCGATCTGGCGGCGGTATCCGGGCCGTTGCTGGCCGATCCCGTCTCTCGCGCCGTCTTCGCGCCCAGCGGCACGCCCGTCAGCGAGGGCAACCGGCTGGTGCAGAACGAGCTGGCCACCACCCTTGGGCAGATCCGCACCGCAGGAGTGGGCGATTTCCACCAGGGCGGCCTCGCCCGCCGGGTGGAGGAGGCCAGCGCCGCCGCCGGAGGCTTCCTGACCGTGGGCGAGATGCGCGCCGCCGTGCCCCAGGCCGTGGCGCCGGTGCAGGAGCGGCTACGCAACGACATGCTGGCGGTCCTGCCGGCCTCCGCCGATAGTGGCGCGACGCTTGCCGCCTTCCGCGCGGCCGGGGCAGGGCAGACGCCACCTGTGATGGGCGGGATGCTGGGCGCCTCCACCTCCCTGGTCGTGCAGGACCGTGAGGGCGGGGCGGTGGCCTGCACCTTCACCATGAACAATCTCTTCGGCACTGGCCGGATGCTACCGGGCATGGGCTTCCTGCTGGCCCCGGCCCCTGGGGTGGGCAGCGTGCAGACGCCGCCGCTGGGCGCGATCCTGGTGGCGAACACCGTTGTGAAGACCATGCGCTATGCCGGCGCCGGTTCCGGCCAGGGCGCAGCCCCGGCTGCGGCGGGCGGTCCGGCCGGGCTGCACCTGCTGCGCAACGTGCCGCTGGAGCAGGCGGTGCCGACCGGCGCGCCGGAGCCCGGGCGCGGCGTCGCCATCTCCTGCCAGGGCAGCGTCACGGCGGCGGGCTGCCGGGCCGTGGCCGATCCGCGCGGCTTCGGGCTGACGGCCGGGAACGACTGATGTGTCCGGCCTGAAGATCGGGCGGGGCGCCAATACGCCGCCCTTCCTTGTCATGGACGTGATCTCGGCCGCCAATGCGCGCGCGGCCGCCATCCCGCCGGGGCAGCCCGGCATCCTGCGGATGGAAGTTGGCCAGCCCGGAACGGGTGCCCCGCGCGGCGCCGCCGAGGCGGCCATCCTCGCCCTGCGGGCCGGCAACCCGATGGGCTACACGGAGGCATTCGGCCTGCGCGCGCTGCGGGAGCGTATCTCGCGCCGCTATACGGAGCATTATGGCGCCTCGGTGCCGGCGGAGCGGATCGCGGTGACGGTGGGTGCCTCCGGTGCCTTCCCCCTCGCCTTCCTGGCGGCCTTCGACGTGGGCGACCGGGTGGCGATGGCTGCACCCTATTACCCACCCTATGTGAACATCCTGACCGCGCTCGGGATGGTGCCGCAGATCCTGCCCTGCGATGCCTCCTCGCGCTTCCAGCCGACCGTCGCCATGCTGGAGGCGCTGGACCCGCGCCCGGCCGGGCTGATCGTCGCCAGCCCCTGCAACCCCGCCGGCACCATGCTGGCGCCAGAGGAACTGGCCGCCATCGCGCGCTGGTGCCACGAGAACGGCGTGCGCCTGATCTCGGACGAGATCTATCACGGCCTCTCCTATGGCACGGTGGAGGCGACGGCGGCGGCCTGTTCGCCGAGCGCCATCGTGGTGAACAGCTTCAGCAAGTATTTCAGCATGACCGGCTGGCGCATCGGCTGGCTGGTGCTGCCCGAAGAACTGGTCCGCCCGGTGGAACGTCTGGCGCAGAACATGTTCATCTCCGCGCCCCATGTCGCGCAGGTGGCCGCCGAGGCCGCCATGGACTGCACCGAAGAGCTGGAGGCAAACCGCGCCACCTATCGCCGCTCCCGCGACCTGCTGCTCGCCGGGCTGCCGGAGGTGGGCTTCAACCGCTTCGCGGCGGCGGATGGCGCCTTCTATATCTGGGCCGATGTTGCCCATCTGACGAATGACAGCCTGGAATTCTGCCGGCGCATGCTGGCGGAGGCCGGGATCGCGGCCACGCCCGGCGTGGATTTCGACCGGGATCGCGGCACCCGTTTCGTGCGTTTCAGCTATTGCGGCCCCGAGGCCGACATGGCCGAGGCGCCGGCCCGGCTGCGCCACTGGCTGAAGCGCTGACCTCCCTTACCGACCTTACCGAGACACTTCCTGATGAACCGCCGTTCCCTTCTGGCCCTACCGGCCCTGGCCACGCTTGCCCGCCCGGCCCTGGCCCAGGCCCGTCCCACGCGCCTGATCGTGCCCTTCCCGGCGGGTGGTGGGACCGATGCCGTCTCCCGCCTTTTCGCCCCGCTGCTCGGCCAGCGCCTGGGCACGACGGTGGTGATCGAGAACCGCCCAGGCGCGGGTGGCATCCCGGCCACCGAGGTGGTGGTGCGCGCCCCTGCGGACGGGCTGACGCTGCTGCTCGCCACCTCCTCCATCCACTCCACCGCTCCGGCGACCGGCGCGAACCTGCCCTATGACGTGGAAGCCGATTTCACGCCGCTGGCGCTGATCGGCTCCTCGCCCTCGCTGGTGCTGGTCTCGAAGACCGTGCCGGTGAACGATCTGCGCGGCTTCATCGCCTGGGCCAAGGCGCGGCGCGGGCAGGTGAACTATGGTTCCTCCGGTGTCGCCACCACGCCGCATCTGAACGGGGCGCTGCTCGACAGCCTGGCCGATCTCGGCATGGTGCATGTGCCCTATCGCGGCACGGGCGCGGTCTATGCCGAGCTGCTGCGCGGCGATGTCCATGCGTTGCTGGACGTGCCCGCCACCGCCGCCACCCATATCCAGTCTGGCACGGTGAAGGCCCTGGCCGTGACCTCGGCTCAGGAGACGCCGCTCGCCCCGGGCGTGCCGACCGCCGAGGCCGCCGGCCTGCCCGGCCTCATCTCCGAGACTTGGTTCGGCATCTTCGGTCCGGCCGGGATGCCGGCCGATCTGGCCAGCCGTATCAGCCAGGCCGCGCAGGACGCCATGGCTGATCCCGAGCTGCGCGCGCGGCTGCTCGGGCTTGGCGTGGCCCCCCGCGCGGGCGACGGGCAGGCCCTCGCCGCCGCGGCGCGGCAGGAGCGCGAGCGCTGGACCGATCTGGTGCGGCGCCTGAACATTCGCGCGGCCGACTAAACCGGAAGGCAGCGCCCGGCCGGATGCCCCAGGCGCTGCCTATTTCACATGCGCATCGAATGCGTCACCGATCAGGCCCGGCGGCGCGCGGCGCCCGGTGAAGAGGGCAAAACCGTCTTCCGCCTGCCCAACGGACATGGCGCGGCCCGTCATGATCGTGCAGCCAAGCGCCTTCGCCGCAGCCAGGAGCGGCGTGACAGGCGGATGGTACACCGCATCCGCCACCCACATGCCCGCGCGCAGCAGCGAGGGGTCCACGGGGCTGGACCGGTCCGGCAGCATCCCGGCGGGGGTGGCATTCACCACCCCCACCGCATGTTCCATCGCTGC
This sequence comes from Roseomonas xinghualingensis, assembly GCF_025791835.1. GTDB lineage: Bacteria > Pseudomonadota > Alphaproteobacteria > Acetobacterales > Acetobacteraceae > Roseomonas > Roseomonas xinghualingensis. Next base: position 78,496 of record NZ_JAOXLP010000008.1, on the reverse strand, counting down.
CGCGATCCCACTGGCCGGGACAAATCGGCCACCACCCCAGCCTGAGGCCTCCTGCGCCAGGGAGGCGGCGCGGGACGGGTCCTGATCCACCACCAGCACCTCCGGGACACCGGCCTTGGCGAGGGACCATGCGATGGCCCGCCCCGCCCCGCCCGCGCCGATCAGCACGGCCGGTCCCGCCTTCACGGCAGAGCCGATTTTCGCCTGCAATCCGGCGAGGAAGCCCGTGCTATCGGTGTTGTGCCCCGTGAGCTTCCTGCCGCGCACCGTGACGAGGTTCACGGCCCCGATCTGCGCCGCGCCGGGATCCATGGCGTCGAGGAAGGGGATCACCGCCTGCTTGTAGGGAAAGGTGACATTGATTCCCGCGAAGCCGATCACCCGCACGCCATCCAGGATGCGGCTGATCATGGCCTCATCGGCACCCGGCACGTCGATCAGGTGATAGCGGATGTCGAGGCCCGCTGATGCGCCAGCCGCCTCCATCATGGCCGGCGCGGCGGAATGCGAGATGGGTGAGCCGAGAAGACCCAGCAGCATGCGCTTTGGAATCGACATGGCGCTCCAGCCCGTTCTTTCCACAGGAACTCACAAGGCCCTTCCGGCCGCGCTTGACAATACGCGCCCGACACTGGTGCAGTCTCGCAAAAGAGGGAGGTGGCGCTGGTCATGCCCCGCGCGCCTTGCGCCGGAGGAGGATCCACGATGCCCTCGCTGCCCACGCCCTATCTGTCCCGACGTCTCCTGCTTGGCGCGGCATTGGCGCCCGCCCTGCCACGGCTTTCCCTCGCACAGGCACCCCGGACTCTCGATCTCGCGGTCAGCGCGCCGCCCAGCTCCGTCGATCCGCATTATTATACGCTGACGCCGAACAACGCGCTGGCCGCGCATATCTTCGACAATCTGGTGCATCGCAACGCCCAGGGGCGGCTCGTTCCCGCCCTCGCCGAATCCTGGCGGCTGGTGGACGACACCACCTGGGAGTTCAAGCTCCGCCAGGGCGTCACCTTCCATAATGGCCAGCCCTTCACCGCCGCCGACGTGACCTACACGATCGATCGCGTGCCGCGCGTGCTGAACAGCCCCGGCTCCTTCGCCGTCTTCACCAAGGCGATCCGGAGCATGGAGGTAGTGAATCCCCATCTCATCCGCATGCGCACCGCCGGCATCTATCCCCTTTTGCCCGCCGACATGTCGCAGGTGGCGATCATCTGGCACGGGCTGGGCGAGAATCCGGCAACGGGCGACTTCAACAACGGCAAGAACGCCATCGGCACCGGCCCCTTCCGCCTCATAGCCTTCCGCTCCGGCGACCGGGTGGAACTTGAGCGCAACGAAGGCTACTGGGGCAATAAGCCGGCCTGGCAGCGCGTGAACTACCGCATCATCACGAATGACGGTGCGCGCGTGGCCGCCCTCAAGGCGGGCGATGTCGGCTTCATCGACGCCGTGCCGACGAGCGACATCGCGCGCCTGCGCACCGAGCGGGGCATTGATATCTCCGAGACGGTCAGCCTCCGCTCCGTCTATCTCCGCACGGATCTCCGCCCGGAAACGCCCTATGTCGCCGGACCGAACGGGGAGCCGATGACGCGCAATCCCCTGGTGGATCTGCGCGTGCGCCAGGCCCTCAACATAGCCATCAACCGCCCCGCCATTGCGGACCGCATCATGTCGGGTGCCGCCATCCCGACGGGGCAGTTCATGCCGCCCGGCACCTATGGCCATGTGCCCGATCTCGCCCCGCCGGCCTTCGATCCGGACCGCGCGAAAAAGCTGCTGGCCGAGGCGGGCTATCCGCAGGGCTTTACCGTCACCCTCCTCGCCTCAAACGACCGCTATGTGAACGACGCGCAGGTCGCGCAAAGCATCGGCCAGATGTGGACGCGCATCGGCGTGAAGACGCGCGTGGACACCATGCCCTTCTCCGTCGTTTCCCAGCGTGTCGCACGTTATGACAACAGCATCTCCCTCGGAGGCTGGGCCAATTCCAGCGGCGAGCCATCCTCCGGGCTACGCGGCCTGCTGGGCACGCGCGACATGGAGAAGGGCTGGGGCACGGTGAACCGCACCGGCTACTCCAGCCCGCAATTCGATGCCGTGCTGGAACGCGCCATGGCCACGGTGGACGACGAGGCGCGGGAAGCCTTGATGCAGGAGGCGACACGCATCGCCGCCAGGGATGTCGGCTGGATCCCGCTGCATGTGCAGAAGAATGTCTGGGCCATGCGCCAGGGCCTGACGCACACGCCGCGTGCCGATGAGATGACCCTTGCCCAGGATGTTCGCCCCGGCTGAGACCAGGGCGGGGGAAGGAAGCCTTCCCCCTTCCCGATCCTAGCGGTCCAGCCCGCCCAGTTCCTGGCGGACCAGGCTGACCCAGTAGCCGACGCCATAGGGAATGGCATCGTCGTTGAAGTCGTAATCCGGCGTGTGCAGGCCCTTGGAGGTGGCGCCCCCGCCGCCATTCCCCATGAAGACGAAGGCGCCGGGCCGGGCTGCCAGCATGCTGGCGAAATCCTCGGCTCCCAGCACTGGGTCCGCTTGCCCGTCCACCTGCTCCGCCCCGACCAGGGCGGTGGCGGCCGACAGCGCGACCTCCGTCTGCTCCGCATGGTTCACCAGAGCCCCCGTGCCGCGGCGATAGGTCAGTTCCGCCTTGCAGCCGAAGGAGGCGGCAAGCCCCTCCGCCAGTTCCCGCATCCGGCGCTCGATCATCTCCCGCACCGCCGGCGTGTAGGAGCGCGCGGTGCCGCCGATGACGATTTCCGCCGGCATGACATTGGTGGATGAAAGCGAGCCGCCTTGGATGGCCCCGACGCTGATCACGGCCGAATCGATCGCCGCGATGTTACGTGAAACCACCGTCTGCAGCGCGAGGATGAACTGCGCCTGCAGCACCGTCACATCCGTGGAGAGATGCGGCGCCGCCCCGCCATGGCCACCGGTGCCCCGGAAGGTGACGATCCAGGCATCGGCGGCCGCGAGCGCGGGGCCGGGGCGGGCGGCGAAATGCCCCACTGGCAGCCTAGGCTCATTGTGCAGCCCATAGACAGCATCCACCGGAAACCGCTCGAACAGCCCATCCGCCAGCATCGCATTGGCGCCACCGCGGCCCTCCTCGGCAGGCTGGAAGATGAACTGCACGGTGCCGCCGAAATCCGGGTTCTCCGCCAGATACCGCGCGGCACCCAGCAGCATGGTCGTGTGTCCGTCATGCCCGCAGGCATGCATGACGCCCTTGTTGGTGGAGGCATGGGGCAGCCCCGTCGCCTCCTCGATGGCCAGCGCATCCATGTCGCAGCGAAGGCCGATGGCGCGCTGCCCGGGGCGGCGGCCCTTCAGCGTGGCGACCACACCGAACTTGCCGACCCCTTCCGTCACCTGCAGCCCCCAGCCGCGAAGCTTCTCGGCAACGAGGGCAGAGGTGCGGACCTCCTCCATCCCCATCTCGGGATGGGCGTGGATGTCCCGCCGGATAGCCGTCAGCTCGGGTTGCAGCGCCTTGATGCGGGCCCGGGAGGTATCGTCCATCTGGTCAGCCTTCGTGATCGCGTCCTGGACCGGAAGGATGATGCAGCAAAACGGCCCTGCCTAGCCTTCGTCTCCATGCCGGCAACAGGATCGGGGCATGTGAGGGCTGAAGGCAGGTTCAGAATGTCCCGCCTCTCATCTGCCTTGCCTGGGCACTCTCCCAGACAAGGCCACCCATCAAATCAGACGCAGGCCGCTACGAGCGATAGGACCCGTTGATGTCGATATAGCCATGGGTCAGGTCGCAGGTCCAAACCGTGGCCTCGCCCTTGCCGAGCCCGATATCGACCGTGATGTCGATCTCGCGGCCCTTCATGTGCTCGACGACCGGCGCCTCGTCATAGCCGTCCACCACGCCGCCATCCTTGGCCATCCAGGTGCCGCCGACGGCCACCGAGAGGCGGTCCCGGTCGGCTGGCTCGCCCGCCTTGCCCACGGCCATGACGATACGGCCCCAGTTCGCGTCCTCGCCGGCGATGGCGGTCTTCACCAGCGGCGAGTTGGCGATGGCCATGCCGATGCGCTTGGCGGAGGTGTCGGAGACGGCGCCCTTAACCTCCACCTTCACCAGCTTCTGCGCGCCCTCGCCATCGCGCACGACCTGCAGCGCGAGGTCGAGCAGCAGGGCATTCAGCTGCGTCTGGAAATCATCCAGCGCGGAGCCGGCCAGGGCGGAGACGCGGTCATGCTGCGCCTGGCCCGTGGCGAAGAGCAGCACCGTGTCGGAGGTGGAGGTGTCGCTGTCCACCGTCGTGCGGTTGAAGCTCTCCTCCACGCCCTTGCGCAGGCAGGACTGCAGCGCGGCGGCGGGGATGGCGGCATCCGTTGCCACGAAGCACAGCATCGTCGCCATGTCGGGCGCGACCATGCCGCTGCCCTTGGCGATGCCGACGATCGTCACCTTGGTGCCGTGGATGGTGGCGGTGCGCGCGCAGGCCTTGGGGAAGGTATCGGTGGTCATGATGCCGCGCGCGGCATCTGCCCAGCCATTCTCCTTCAGCGACCCATGCAGCGCCGGCAGCGCCGCCGCTAGCTTTTCATGCGGCAGCACCTGGCCGATCACGCCGGTGCTGGCCAGGAACACCTCGGAGGACTTGGAACCCACCAGGGCCGAGGCTGCGGCGGCGGTCGCCTCCACCGCTACCACGCCCGCGCGGCCGGTGAAGACATTCGCATTGCCGGCATTCACCACCAGGGCACGGGCGGATTCGCCCTTCAGGGCCGTGCGGCACCAGTCCACCGGGGCACCGGGGCACTTGTTGCTGGTGAAGACGCCCGCGACGGTGGTGCCCGGGGCAAATTCCATCATCATCACATCCGGGCGCCCCTGGTATCGCAGCCCGGCCGCCGCCACCCCCAGCCGCACGCCCTTCAGGGGCGGCAGCGGCGGCAGATCGACCTTGAGGGGGGAAACGGGCAAGTCCTTCGCCATGCTAACTCCAGTCACTCCCTGCGGCATCCCCGCGCTCACGCCGGGGATGTCCTAAATCTGCTTTCCGAAGGGCGCCTGCCCCGGACGCTTCTCCAAAGCGGATTCGCGCTTCCGGACGGTCCCGTCCTACAGCGATCCGCTCTACCGGCGCTGCGCCGGGGCCGGGGCCGGGGTAGCGGGCGGGGAAGCGCCATCCATCAGGCTCGGCGCGCGCTGGGGCGAGCCGTCCATGTTGAAACGCTCCACCTTCGCCTCGCCGCGGATACGCTCCACAGCGGCGTTCACCGCCTCCTCGAAGGCGGCCTGGCGCAGCTGCTCCTTGCTCTCCTCGAAGCTGGCAGGCGGGGCGGTACGGCGGCCCTCCACCTTGATCACATGCCAGCCGAAGGGGGTCTGGACCGGCTTCTCGCTGATCTGGCCAGGCTGCAGGGCGAAGGCGGCCTCAGAGAATTCGGGAATCATGTCGGACTTCTTGAAGAAGCCGAGATCGCCCCCCTGCTGGGCGCCCGGGCCGGTGGAGCGGCGCTTGGCCACCTCGGCGAAGTCGGCGCCGGGACGGCGAACCTCCTCCAGCGCCTCTCGGGCCGCAGCCTCGCTGGGCACGAGGATATGGCGGGCGTGGACCTCCTCCTCGCCCTGGCGATTGGCGGCACTGGCCTCATAGCGCTTGCGGAGGGCCTCATCGGTCAGGGCCGGGGCCACCTCGCGGCGCAGCAGCGCCTGCTGCAGCTCCTGGTCCGTCACCTGGGCGATACGGCGCTGCACTTCCGGGTCACGCTCCAGCCCCTGGGTGCGGGCGCGGGCCACCAGGGCCTTCTGGGCGACCAGCTGATCGAGGATCAGCGGGTAGATCATCGCTGGCGGGGCGTTCTTCAGCTCGTCCGGCAACTGGTTAGCGGCCTCGCGCACATCGGAAAGGCGGATTTCCTGCCCATCCACCCGTGCCACCACCGGATCGGCGGGCTGGGGGTTCGCGGGCTGGGCGGACGCCCCGGCCGCCGGGGCGGCAGGCGTCTGGACCGCGGGCGCCTGCGTTGCTGGTGCCCGATTTGCCGGCGCCTGGGCGTGGGCAAGGCTGGCCGAGACCAGCAGGGCCGGGACAAGGGCGGTGGAGAGCAACAGGCGGCGCATCTGGGAAGCCTTCGCGAGAAGAGGCGCAACATGGCCGAGCGGTGGTTCGCCCACAAGGCAGCCGCCGGCCACAGCCGTCTGACCCTCATCACAAAGACCCTATTGCCGCGGTCCGGCAACCGCCCGCGAGGCCCTTCGTTGACCGGCCGCCCCCCCTTCCCTATCTCTCCCCTCGCACGCAGGGCCCGGTGTGGCCCCCCTGCCGGCCGCGCCGCGGTCCTCGGTGGCGGCCCGCCTGGTGTTGCCCCGGAGACCGCCCGACCCGATGTTCGCCCGCCTCGCCCGCGCCATCCTCGGCACCTCGAACGACCGCGCCCTGAAGGCGTACCGGTCGCGGGTGCCTGCCATCAACGCGCTGGAACCCCAGATGGCCGCCCTCTCTGATGAGGCGCTAAAGGCCAAAACCCCCGAATTCCGCGAGCGCCTCGCCAAAGGCGAGACGCTGGACAGCCTGTTGCCTGAAGCCTTCGCGGTCTGCCGCGAGGCGTCCAAGCGCGTCCTCGGCATGCGGCATTTCGACGTGCAGCTGATCGGCGGCATGGTGCTGCATGAAGGCCGCATCGCCGAGATGAAGACCGGTGAGGGCAAGACCCTGGTCGCCACCCTGCCCGCCTATCTGAACGGCCTGACCGGCAAGGGCGTGCACCTGGTGACGGTGAACGACTACCTGGCCACGCGCGACGCCGAGGAGATGGGCCGGCTCTATGGCTGGCTCGGCCTGACCACCGGCACGATCGTCTATGGCAAGACCGATCAGCAGCGCCGCGAGGCCTATGCCTGCGACATCACCTACGGCACGAACAACGAGTTCGGCTTCGACTACCTGCGCGACAACATGAAGTACCGGCTGGACGAGATGGTCCAGCGCCCCTTCAACTACGCGATCGTGGACGAGGTGGACTCCATCCTGGTGGACGAGGCGCGCACGCCCCTCATCATCTCCGGCCCGACCGACGACACCTCCGACCTCTACAACCGCGTCAACACCGTGGTGCGGGAGATCGCGAAGGACACGGCGAATTTCGAGAAGGACGAGAAGAACAAGACCGTCTCCCTGACCGAAACGGGCAACGAGGCGGTTTCCGAGGCGCTGACGGCGGCGGGGCTGCTGGAGGAAGGCGACCTCTACGACTTCCACAACGTCACCCTGGTCCACCACGTGAACCAGAGCCTGCGCGCGCATACGCTGTTCACGCGGGATGTGGATTACATCGTCTCCCGCGAAGGCAAGCTCGTCATCATCGACGAGTTCACCGGCCGCATGATGGAAGGCCGCCGCTACTCGGACGGCCTGCACCAGGCGCTGGAGGCCAAGGAGGGCGTCGAGGTCCAGCCCGAGAACCAGACGCTGGCCTCCATCACCTTCCAGAACTATTTCCGCCTCTATCCCAAGCTGTCCGGCATGACTGGCACGGCGGCGACCGAGGCTGACGAGTTCGCGGAGATCTACAAGCTGGAGGTGGTCGGGATCCCGACCAACCTCCCCGTCGCGCGAATCGATTCCGACGACGAGGTCTACCGCAGTGCCCGCGAGAAGTATGAGGCGGTGGCCAACCTCATCCAGGAATGCCGGGAGCGCGGCCAGCCCTGCCTCGTCGGCACCACCAGCATCGAGAAGTCGGAGCTGATCTCCGACCTGCTGAAGAAGAAGGGCGTGCCGCACCAGGTGCTGAACGCCCGCTACCACGAGCAGGAAGCGGCCATCATCTCCCAGGCCGGCCGCCCGGGTGCGGTAACCATCGCCACCAACATGGCCGGCCGCGGCACCGACATCAAACTCGGCGGCAATGCCGAGATGCTCGCCCGCGCCACCTTCCCCGGCGAGCCTGCGGGGCCGGAATTCGAGGCACGGCTGGAGGAGATCCGCCGCGAGGTGGAGGGCAGCGCGGCCAAGGTGAAGGAGGCCGGCGGCCTTTTCGTCATCGGCACGGAGCGGCATGAGAGCCGCCGCATCGACAACCAGCTGCGCGGCCGCTCCGGCCGCCAGGGCGATCCGGGCGCGTCCCGCTTCTTCCTCTCCCTGGAAGACGACCTGATGCGCATCTTCGGCAGCGACCGCATGGGCGGGATGCTGGAGAAGCTGGGCCTGAAGGAAGGGGAGGCGATCATCCACCCCTGGATCAACAAGGCCCTGGAGAAGGCGCAGAAGAAGGTCGAGGCGCGCAACTTCGACACGCGCAAGAACCTGCTGAAATACGACGACGTGATGAACGACCAGCGCAAGGAGGTTTATGCCCAGCGCAAGTTCTTCATGCAGGCGCAGGACGTTCAGGAGACCGTCGCGGAGATGCGGCGCGAGGTGATCGACGACATGGTCGCCGCCGCCATTCCCGAGAACGCCTATCCCGAGCAATGGGAGGTGGAAGGCCTGCAGTCCCGCGTGCTGGAGCTTCTCGGCCTCGATCTGCCGATCGTGGAATGGAGTCGCGAGGAAGGCATCGACGAGACGCAGATCCGCGAGCGCATCCATGAGGCCGCCGACACCTCCTATGCCGCCCGTGCCGCCAATATCGGCGTGGAGCGCATGCGGGAGGTGGAGAAGTCCATCCTGCTGATGGTCTTCGACAAGGTGTGGAAGGACCACCTCCTCTCGCTCGACCATCTGCGCCAGGGCATCGGGCTGCGCGCCTATGGCCAGCGCGATCCGCTGAACGAGTATAAGTCCGAGGCCTTCGCGCTGTTCAACGCCATGCTGGGCGAGATGCGCGAGGAGACGACGCGCTGGCTCATGCAGGTGAGCCTGACGCCTGACCAGCCACTGCCGAGCCCGGAGCCGGTCTCCTTCACCGATGCCCGGCATCCCGGCCCGGAGACGGGTGACCCGCTGCTCGGCTATGACACGATGAGCGACTACGGCTCCGCAGCCCCGCTGGCGGCGACGCGCGTGGCGGAAGGGGTGGACCCGAACGACCCCTCCACCTGGGACCGCACGCCGCGCAACGCTCCCTGCCCCTGCGGCTCGGGCAAGAAGTACAAGCACTGTCATGGGCGCGTGTGACGGCGCGCCCACCAGCCTGAACAAGCCGCTTCGTTCCTGAACTTCTTTGGCCATGAGCCAGAGCAAGCTCCAGATCCAGGCTGTCCTCGACGCCGCGAAGCCGCCGCTGACCATTGCCCTGACCCTGCGGCCACCTGCCGGCTGGGTCAGCCAAATGGTTTCGCTGCGTCTTGGCGGCCTTGAGCTGCTGCATGCACCGGCGTCCTCCGGGCAGCAGGCCCGTGTCCGCATCGACCTGGCGGCCCTGCGAAGGCCGGAGGATTACGCGCTGCATCTACGGGTGGAGGCGGGCAACGGCGTCCCCAACGAGGCGGAATCGGACCTCCGGGGCGAGTTCTTCGACGCGCTTCGCATCTCGCCCGGGGATTTCCTGGACAAGGTGCAGCTGCACCACTCGCGCTTCCGCTCCCAGCATCTGCTCGAACTGGCCGCACATGGCTTCTACCTGCGCCACCCGGAGGCGGAGTTCGTGCTGCGCGCGGCGGCACTGACCATCCTCGGCCACCGCTATCTCGAGAAGCCTCCCGACTCCCTCAAACCCGCTGAACAGGAACGTGTCGCCTGGCTGCTCGGGGAGGCACGACGCGTGTCGCAGGAAGGCGCGGTACTTATCCAGCAAGCGGAGGCCGACGGTGCTCCGGTGGATTGGCGGCATGTCCGCTGGACGGTCTCGCTGGCCACCGTCGCTGCCCATCTCTCGCTTTATGAGGAGTCCTACGAGGAGGCGCTCTCCTTCCTGGATCTGGCGACACGGCATACGCATCTGGTCGGCTACGCGAAGGTGTCCGCGCTGAACTTCGTGATCTGCGCCTTCGCGGAAGGCGCAATCGCGCATCTCCTGGGCCGCCATGACTTGGCCAGGACGGCGCTGACCCGCGGGGTGGAGGCTGTGAAGCCCATCGTGCAGGCGCAGAACCTGATGGAGAATGTGTGGGTCCTGGGTGACCTGCAGAACGTGCTGCGTGCCGCCCGCCAGTGCTACATCGCGTTGCTGCGCCTGCGCATCCTTGAGGCGCAGGTCAGCCCTCCCGTGATTGAAGACACCATGCAGATCGACACGGGCGAGGTGATAAGCCCGCTGCACAGGATCATGCTGTCAGGCCGTATCCCGGCGCTGGCACGGCACCTCGCCGCGCATGGCGGCCGCTGATGGGGGCCGCTACCGGCTGACGCCCCCTTCCGCCGCCATCTCAGCTCGTTGGCGATCCGGCGGAAGGGGATTGGATACCGGCACGGATGCGTTCCACCGGCAGCGGGATGAACTCCTTCTCATCCCCGGGCACGCGACCGAAGCGGCCGGCCTGCCAATCGGCCTTGGCCTGCTCGATCCGCTCGCGCGAGGAGGAGACGAAGTTCCAGAACAGGTAGCGCGGCCCATCCATTGCCGCGCCGCCAAGCAGGAGCAGCCGCGCGCCCTGGGGCCCCGCGCGCAGGGCCAGCCCATCGCCCGTGCGGAAGACAAGCATACGGCCCGGCAAGAAGTGGTCGCCCGCCACCAGCACCTCGCCCTCCAGCACATAGGCACCGCGCTCCTCGTGATGGTCAGGCAGCGGCAGGGCAGCTCCCGGCGCCAGCATGGCATCGGCGTAGAAGAGATCGGAGGGCGTCGCGACCGGCGAGCGCGCCCCCCAGCCATGGCCAGCGATCAGCCGCAAGCGTGCGCCACCATCCTCGATGACCGGCAGGGCAGCGGCGGGATGATGCGCGAAGCCCGGCATCGTCTCCTCCTGCGCACGCGGGAGCGCCACCCAGGATTGGATACCGAAGAGGCGGTTGCTGTGCGCCCGCAGCGCCTGGTCCGTCCGCTCGGAATGCGCGATGCCGCGCCCGGCCGTCATCCAGTTCACGTCGCCCGGCCGGATCGGCTGGTTGGAGCCGAGCGTGTCCCGATGCTGGATCTCGCCATCGAAGAGATAGGTGACGGTGGAGAGGCCGATATGCGGATGCGGCCGCACATCCAGCCCTTTGCCCGAGAGGAACTCGCCCGGTCCCATCTGGTCGAAGAAGATGAAGGGACCGACCATCTGGCGCTCTTTCGCCGGCAGGGCGCGGCGCACCTCGAAGCCACCGACATCATGGGTGCGGGGCAGGATCACCTGCTCCACGAATGCCGGCATGACACCGGCCGGATCGCTTCCAACGCTCATTTTCCGTCTCCCTGAAGTGCCGCGACCCAGTCGCGGGTGATGGCGACATCCATCTGCGAGAGGCCATGCCCCAACGGCAGCTCCCGATGCGTGACATCCGCGCCGGCATCGCGCAGCAGCGCCGCGAGCCTTGCGCCATTCTCCGGTGGGACGACTGGATCCATTGCGCCGGAAAGCAGCAGCACGGGCCTGCCATCCAGCGCTGCGGCCGCTGGATCGCGGAACGGCACCATGGCGCGCAGCAGCGCCGCTCCAGCCAGCACGCCGGGATGCCGGAGCAACAACGCCGCCGCGATGTTCGCACCGTTGGAGAAGCCGAGCGCGACCGGTGCCGCGATCCCGTATTTCTCCCGCGCCATGCCGATGAAGGCGGCCAGATCGTCCGTGCGCCGGCTCAGATCCTCCTCGTCGAACACGCCTTCCGCCAGGCGGCGGAAGAAGCGCGGCATGCCGTTCTCCAGCACCTGTCCGCGCGGCGAGAGCTGGGCCGCGCCCGGCGCGACGATACGACCAAGTGGCAGCAGGTCATGCTCATCCCCGCCTGTGCCATGCAGCAGCAGGATGGGCGGGCTTGCTGCCTGGGCCGCGGGTTCGAAGACGTGGATGAAATCGGCTGCGGTGGTGCTCATGGCATCGTCACTCCCGGCGGATTGTTCAGGCAAGCGCGGGAAGCGCCGCCTCGATCTCGGCGCGATGGCGCTCCAGGAAGGCAGGCAGCTTCAGCGCGGTTCCCAGCGCCTCCGCCGGCTCGTCCACATCAAAGCCTGGGATGTCGGTCGCGATCTCGAACAGGACATGGCCGGGTTCGCGGAAGTAGATGGAACGGAAGTAGTCGCGGTTCTTCTGTTCCGTGGTGCGGAGCCCGTGATGGTCCGCCAGCTTGCGCGCCATCTCCATTTCCTCCGCGTCATCCGCCGCGCGAAAGGCGAGATGGTGCACGGAACCGCGCCCCAGCCGCGCCGGCAGGAAACCGCCGACCGCGCGCAGATCGACAATACCGCCGATCGCCGTGCCCTCGGCCAGGTAGCGGATGGTGTCACCTTCGCGCGCCATCTCACGGAAGCCGAAGACGTCGGAGAGGATCGCGCCTGTCGCCTCGGTCTTCTCCAGCATCAGGCTGACGCTGTGGAAGCCGCGGATGGCATGCTCCACCGGCACGTCGCCATTGCTCCAGGCTGGCTCGGCCTCGATGCCGGGCAAGCCAACAAGCGCCAGGCGCAAGCCGTCCGGATCGCGAAAGGTCAGCAGCGTCTCGCCGAAGCGCGTGCCGCGTTCGGCACCTTGCGCCATCAGCCGCGTGGCCCAGTAGCCCAGCGAGCTCTGCGGGATGCGGAACACCGTCTCCTGCAACTCCCCTGCCCCGGCGCGGCCCGGGGAGGCATGCTCCCAGGGAAAGAAGGTGAGGATGGTGCCCGGGCTGCCAGCCTCGTCACCATAATAGAAGTGATAGGCGCCGGGGTCGTCGAAGTTCACCGTCTTCTTCACCAGGCGCAGCCCGAGGGTGCGGGTGTAGAAATCGAGGTTCCGCCGTGCATTGCCGGCAATGGCCGTGACGTGATGGATGCCGCTGCGGGACATGGTCGCTGTCTCCTTGGTGAAGTGCGCCTGGCGCCTTCCTGGACCCAGCAAATAGGACTGGCGGCTCTCAGGGCCAGAACAATCCGATTGCATTCATGCAATGCAATCATTGCCTTCATGGAGATGGTATTGCGAACTTCGCCAGGCTAGGCTCCGGGCTGCCAGCAGCCCCATCGGAGTTCCGGCATTGCCGGCTTCGCTTTTATCCCGGAACAAACCACATGAAGGAATCTGCCCGAACCCTTGCCTGGGATGATTTCCGGCTGATCAACGCGGTGGCCGAAACGCGCAACCTGCCCGCCGCCGCCGCACGGCTCGGCATCGACCATTCCACCGTTTTCCGGCGGCTACGGCAGGTGGAGGCGCTGCTTGGCACGCCGCTCTTCGAACGCCACCGCACCGGCTACACCCTGACCCCGGCCGGGGAAGGCGTGGCGGCCCTCGCGGCACGGGTGGATGAGGACATCACCGCGGTCACGCGCCGCCTCGCGGGCCAGGCGCCGCTGCCCTCCGGCGAGTTGCGCCTCGCCACCAGCGACAGCCTGCTTTCCGACCTGCTGATGCCCATGCTGATGCGCTTCCGCCGGGCGCATCCGGCGATCCGGCTCGATCTCGTCACGGGTAATCCCGCGCTCAACCTCTCCCGCCGCGATGCGGATGTGGCGGTGCGCGCCACCGATACCCCGCCCGATACGCTGGTCGGCCGCCGCACGGCGCGCATCGCCTGGGCGCTCTATGGCGCGGAAGGGGAGGAGTGCTCACCGGAGAAAGCGGATTGGGTCTGCCTTGGCGATAATCTCGCCGGGCTGAAGGTGGTGCGCTTTGCCCGTGAAGCGGTCCCGGCCGCGCGGCTGGCCGGGCGCTTCGATACGGTGCTCGGCCTTTCCCATGCGGTGGCGGCCGGGATGGGTGTGGGGCACCTGCCCTGCTTCATCGGCGACGCCTGGCCCGGTCTGGTCCGCCTGTCACAACCGGAACCGGACCACGCCTCGGATCTCTGGTTGCTGACCCATCCGGATCTGCGCAACACGCCGCGCGTGCGCGCCCTGCTCGACAGCCTGGCCGAGCAGGTGGCAGCGAAGCGGCCGCTGATCGAGGGCAAGGCTCCCAGGCAGGGCTGAGAGCCTTGCCAGCCGGGTCAATCGCGCGGCTTCTGGCGGAACGGCTGGAAGCAGTGCTCGGGCCCGGGGAAGCGGCGCGCCTGCACATCGGCGGCATAGGCGGCAGCGGCCTCCCCGATCATGCCGCCTAGTTCGGCATAGCGGCGGACAAAGCGGGGCGTGAAATCGCTGAAGAGCCCCAGCACATCCTCGGACACCAGGATCTGGCCGTCGCAGGCGGGCGAGGCTCCGATGCCGATGGTGGGCACCGGCAGCGCCGCGGTGATCGCGGCCGCGACAGGTTCCAGCGTGCCTTCCAGCACCACGGCGAAGGCACCGGCTTCGGCCACGGCCCGCGCATCGGCCGTTACGCGGGCGGCTTCCTCCTCGGAGCGCCCAGTGGCGCGGAAGCCGCCGGCGACATTCACCGCCTGCGGCATCAGGCCGACATGGGCGCAGACCGGAATCCCACGCTGCACCAGGAAGCGGATCGTTGGCGCCATTTCCTCGCCGCCCTCCAGCTTCACGCCGGAGGCGCCGGTCTCCGCCATGACACGGGCGGCGCTGCGAAAGGCCTGCTCGGGGCTTTCCTGATAGCTGCCGAAGGGGAGGTCCACCAACACACAGGCGCTCTGGCTGCCGCGGACGACGGCAGCACCATGGTTGATCATCATGTCGAGGGTCACCGGCAGCGTGCTGTCGAAGCCGTACAGCACCATTCCAAGGGAATCGCCCACCAGGAGGATATCGACATGGGGATCCAGAAAGCCTGCCATCGGCGCCGTGTAGGCCGTGAGGCATACAAGCGGCGTCCCGCCCTTCCTGGCTCGGATCGAGGGAATGTTCAGCCTCTTGCTGCGGACCGGAGTACTCATGGGCCTTACCCTTCAGCCTTGTACCAAGCCCGCCGTTCCCAGGAATGAACTCGAACCCTGCGGTCTCAAGGGCCGTACGGATTGCCTCAGGCGTGCGTGGCCAGCATGTCCTGCCCCGCTCAGTTCGAACGATCGTCTCCGGGGAGATTTTCGCCGCGAAAGCAAGTTCCCGAACATACAGCCCCACGGCCGCCCGGGCATCTTGCCTTGAACAGCAAGAATTTCCGAACCTTGTGCTGAGTTCGCCTGATCACCAAGCGGACCGCGAGGGTCCTAACCAAGTTCGGCCGGATGAACAATGCTTGGGGAAACGGCCATGCGTGCAATCACTCCTCGCACGCCCATGCAGCGTGCTACGGTTGTTTCGACTTCATAAGTTCCTGGAACCGGGCAGGGCTCCATGGCGGACATACTGGTTGTTGGCGCAGGTCCCGTAGGCCTGACGCTGGCCGGCGAACTTGCCCGGCATGGCGCGCGCTGCCGGATCATCGACCGGCTGCCGGCTCCCTCCCCCTATTGCCGCGCCATCGGCGTGACACCGCGCACGCTGGAGGTGTGGGATGACATGGGCGTCGCCCGCGAGATGATCGAGGCGGGTCTCTGGATCACGGGGATGCGCTCGATCATCCAGGGCCGCCCGGCGATGGATACCCATGAGGATTATTCTTTCCTCCCCTACGCTCATCTCGGCCTGCCGCAGGATGAGACGGAGCGCGTGCTGACGCGCCATCTCGGCCGCGCCGGGATCGCCGTCGAGCGCGGCGTCACGCTGACTGGGCTGCGCCAGCAAGCGGGTGGCGTGGCCGTTCGGCTGGCCCATGCGAACGGCACGACCGAGGAAGCCGCCTTCCGCTACGTGGTGGGCTGCGACGGCGCGCACAGCAGCGTGCGCCATGCTCTCGGCATCAGCTTCGAGGGCGAGGCCATGCCGATGACCTTCATGCTCGGCGATGTGCGGATCGCATGGGACCTGCCCTATGGCATGAGTTTGCGCGCGCTCCGCCTGAACGAGGCGGCGCCACCCGACCTGTTCGTCGCGGTGCCACTGCCGGAACGCGGGCGCTACCGCGTCTCCATGGTCGCGCCGGACCGACTCGTCCCCGCGGGCGGCACGGGCCATGGGATCCAGGCGGAGATGCCAGGTCCCTCGATCGAGGATCTCCAGGCCGTGGCCAACGATCTGTTGCCGGACCGGCCACGGCTTTCCGGGATGCGCTGGTCGTCGATGTTCCGGATCAGCATGCGCCTGGCCACGCGCTACCGGGATGGCCACGTCTTCATCGCGGGGGATGCGGCGCATATTCACCCGCCGACCGGCGGCCAGGGGATGAACACCGGGATTCAGGATGCCTACAACCTGGCCTGGAAGCTGGCCCTGGTCCTGAACGGGGCGGCACCGGAATCCCTGCTGGACAGCTATGAGGCGGAGCGACGGCCCGTGGGCGCGGAGGTGATCGCCCGCACCCGGGCGGCAACCGAGGGATATGGCCGGGAGTCCGGCAAGCAGGACCGGCTGGCGGACACGCAGATCCTTGTCTCCTACCGCGGAAGCGGCTGGGTACAGGATGGAGCAGGATATGATGGTCCGGTGGCCGGGGACCGCGCACCGGACGCGGACGGGTTGCGGCAGCGCGGGGTCGGCTTCCCGCTTCGGCTGCAGGACGCCCTGCGCGGCACGGAACATGTCCTTGTCGCCTATCTGCCAG
Organism: Roseomonas xinghualingensis; assembly: GCF_025791835.1. Lineage (GTDB taxonomy): Bacteria > Pseudomonadota > Alphaproteobacteria > Acetobacterales > Acetobacteraceae > Roseomonas > Roseomonas xinghualingensis. The sequence continues at coordinate 61,995 of NZ_JAOXLP010000008.1, read as the reverse complement.
GCGGCGATCCCGCGCCGGCACTGAATGATCTTGCCGCCTTCGCACAGGAGGCCAGGAGCAGGCTGGACGGGCGCCTGCGCGTCACCGCCGTTACCGCCGTGGCCGATCTGGATGAGCATCCGCACCTCACCCTGTTCCATGACGCGCGGGGCCGCTTCGCCGAAGCCTATGGAAATCGGGAAGCGAGTTTCCTCGTACGGCCCGATGGCTATCTGGGCTGGCGTGGTGGGTCCTGGCGCGATGATGGACTACGCGAGCATCTTGGCTCCGCCCTCCGGCGCGCGGCGTGCCTGGGCGGACCCGGGCCCTTTACCGGCGCCGCACCGGGGATTTCGCCATGAACCTGCTGGCCAGCTTCGCACCCTTCATCATCTTCGCCGTGCTGATCCATCTGGGCCTTACGGAGCCGGCGCTCTGGGCCGGGGCACTGGTGGCTGCCGGGCTGATCCTGCGAGACCGGCTGCTGCTCCGCCGCTCGGTCAAGCTTCTGGAACTGGGCACGATGGTGCTCTTCGCCGGGCTTGCCCTCTACACGGCTTTCACGGCGCAGGCCTGGACCATTCCGCTGGCGCGGCTGGTGGTCGATGCGGGCCTGCTGGTGATCGTGCTGCTCTCCCTGGCGATCGGCCTGCCCTTCACGCTGCAATATGCGCGGGAGGACACGCCCGAGGCGATCTGGGCGGAGCCTGAGTTCCTTGCCACGAACCGGAGCATCACAGCCGTCTGGGCGGGCGCCTTCGCAGTGCTGACCGTGGCGGATGCGATCATGGCCTTCATGCCGCAGGTGCCGCATGGCTTTGGCGTGCTGCTGACCGTGGCGGCGCTCTATGGCGCCTTCCGGTTTACGAAGACCCGCTCCGCTGGACGTCCCGCCATTCCTTGAAGGACTGACTACACGGGATAACCAAAGCATGGTCCCGCCCAATGCAGAGGTTGCTACCCTGCTCGGTGCAGGCGGCAGTGTGGTTGGTGAGGTATCCGATGCGCCGTTGGCTATATCCGGCCTCGGGGCAGAGGAATCTGGCGCATTCCCATGCTGCCGCGACCTGGGGCGGCTGATGGGACCTGAGGCTGGCGCTAATTTATTGAAAAAACTGGCGGACCCGATACGATTCGAACGTACGACCTTTGCCTTCGGAGGGCAACGCTCTATCCAGCTGAGCTACGGGTCCGTCCCCCTTCCTTTAACCCGGCGCGGCGCCGGGGGGAACCCCCCGGCGAAACCTTCCTTACGCCACCATCGGGACCACCGCAGGCTCTGTCATGGACAATGCCGCCTGCCGCGCATGGTCTACCCGACGGGTCCAGCCGCGTCCGAAGGTGGGCAAGGTTTCCAGCCCCCGGTAATGGGCCAGCCGCCCCTCCGCCAGCCGGCCGATCAGGTCCGCCACCCGGCAGGCCCGCACGGCGGCCAGGGTGATCGGCCCGACCGAACCATCCGTCGCCACCCCGACGCTGCGCTGGAGCAGGCGGATGCTGCGACCCGGCCCCGCATTCACTCCGAAATCGAACACCATCAGATCGATGCCCGCCGGCAGGTCACCGCAGCGCATCGGGGTCCAGTAGCGGGCGCGATAGATCTCGCGGGCCTCAGCGCGGGTCAGGCCGCGAACATCCTCCACCGTCACTTCCGCTTCCCGGAACTCCGAGAGGGTGCGCAGCGTGATGCCCATGTTGGTGGCGCCGCCAGGATCGGCCGGGTGGTTTACGAAGCCGCCCTCGGCGGCCAGTACGATGTCCAGGCAGGCGTCGAACCGGTCCTCTGCCGATGGCACAGGTGCTGCGAGGGAGACTGGCGTGAACGCCGCAGGCCGCAAGGCGGAAGCTGGCGCCGTCTCGCGTAGCGTCGCCATGGCGACCTGCACCTGCTGCGCCTGGGCATCCTGCAGCCGCCCGACGATCGCATCCTTGTCGCGGGAGGATTGGGAGGAGCCGATCCAGAAATTCACCACCGCCGCGAAGGCCGCCCCCAGCGCGCCAACGGTGATGTTGATGACACTCGCCACCTGCGGATCGAAGCGCGACGCGCCCCCCGGCCCCGCATCCAGCGTGACCAGCAGGATCAGGATGGCGAAGAAGCCCAGCACCACCAGGGTGGAAACGGTCGCTGGCCCCCAGGCCAATGGGCTGCCGCCCCGCAGCAACTCCGCCATGCTGGCGCGGGCGGATTGCGTGTCGGCCAGGCTGGCGCGCAGCGTCTCCAATTCGGCATTGCGCTGGCCGGCCTCGCGCTCGGCCACGAGGCGCTCGCTGGCCAGGGCGATCTCGGCCAGACGGAGTCGCAGGTCATTGGCCTTTTCCGCATCCGCCGCCAGGGCGGCGCGAGCGGCGGCCGGATCCTCGGTGCCGGTGGATTGGCGGACGGCTTCCGCAACCGTCGCGGCCACGCTGCCGGCACGATCCCCGGCGATCAGGCGGATGATTTCCGGCGCCAGGGAGGCCGCTATGGCGATGAGGGGAAAGGCCATGGACGATGTCCCGCAAAAGAACGAATGTGGAACATAAACCTCCCCACAATAGGAATTCAAGCCTTTTCGTCGTTGCCACCTTGTTGAATTCCTCCAGAATCGGCCATGCTGTCGCCTTGCCCGAAGGTGCCCCGCCGATGAACGAGATGACCCTCCCGCGTCCGAACAACCTCGATTCGTTCTGGATGCCGTATTCCGACAACCGCTACTTCAAGCAGAACCCGCGCATGCTCGTCCGGGCGGAGGGCATGTCCTACTACACCTCCGAAGGCCGGGAGATTCTGGACGGCACGGCGGGCCTCTGGTGCTGCAATGCCGGCCATGGCCGGCGCGAGATCACGGAAGCAATCCAGAAGCAGGCCGCGCTGATGGATTTCGCCCCCACCTTCCAGCTCGGCCATCCCATCGCCTTCGAGGCGGCGGCGCGCGTCGCCGAGATGACGCCGGCCGGCATCGACAAGGTGTTCTTCACCAATTCCGGTTCTGAAAGCGCGGATACGGCGCTGAAGATCGCCCTGGCCTACCACCGCGCCCGCGGCCAGTCCCAGCGCGTGCGCCTGATCGGGCGTGAGCGCGGCTATCACGGCGTGGGCTTCGGCGGCATGTCGGTGGGCGGCATCGGCGGCAACCGCAAGCAGTTCGGCGCCATGCTCCCCTATGTGGACCACCTGCCGCACACGCATGACCTGGCCCGCAACGCCTTCACCAAGGGCCAGCCGGAGCATGGGGTCGAGCTCGCCAACAAGCTCGAGGACCTGGTGGCGCTGCATGGGGCGGAGACCATCGCGGCGGTGATCGTCGAGCCGGTGGCGGGCTCCACCGGCGTGCTGGTGCCGCCCAAGGGCTATCTGCAGCGCCTGCGCGAGATCTGCGACAAGCACGGCATCCTGCTGATCTTCGACGAGGTCATCACCGGCTTCGGCCGCCTGGGCACGGATTTCGGCGCGGACCGCCTGGATGTGGTGCCGGACATCATGACCATGGCCAAGGGCCTGACCAACGCCGCCGTGCCGATGGGCGCCGTCGCCACCTCCAACGAGGTGTACGACACGGTCGTCAACAGCTCGCCCGAGGGGATCGAGCTGTTCCACGGCTACACCTATTCGGGCCATCCGCTGGCCTCGGCTGCGGCCATCGCCACCCTCGCCCTTCACCAGGAGGAAGACCTGCCCGGCCGCGCCCGCGCGATCGAACCCTATTGGGAAGAGGCGGCCCACTCCCTGCGTAGCGCACCGGGCGTGATGGACATCCGCACCTTCGGCTTCATCGCCGGGATCGAGCTGACCCCGCGCGAGGGCAAGCCCGGCGCCCGTGCCATGGATGTGTTCCGCCGCTGCTTCGATGAAGGCGTCCTGGTGCGTGTGACGGGCGACATCGTGGCCCTCTCCCCGCCGCTGATCGCGGAGAAGCCGCATGTGGACCGCATCCTCGGCACGCTGAACGACGCGATCCACGCCATCGCGTAGCCAAAACCAGCGTCCAAGAGCACCAAGAAAATCAAATAGGAGGAAGACGGAAAGGCATGCGTGGCCCGATAGCGTCAGCGATCATTCTGGCGGCCACGCTCGCCACCGGCTCCCCCGGGGCACAGACCCTCACCTTCGGCAACAACGCCACGGTCACCAGCCTCGACCCGCATTTCTACACGGCGACGCCCAACGTCGAGGTAAGCCGGCAGATCTTCGATGGGCTGACCACCATGAAGGCCGATGGCAGCATCGGCCCGGGACTCGCCGAATCCTGGACCCAGCTGGCGCCGGAGGTCTGGGAGTTCCGGCTGCGGCGGAATGTCCGTTTCCACGACGGCTCGCCTTTCACGGCGGACGACGTTGCCTTCACGATCGACCGTGTTCCGGGGGTGCCGAACTCCCCCGGCTCCTTCGTCATCTTCACCTCAAGCATCGGCCGGGTGGAGGTGGTCGATCCGCACACTGTCCGGCTGCACACCAAGAGCCCCGATCCGCTGGTCCCGGCCAATCTCTCCTGGGTCGGCATCCTCAGCCGCCGCCTGCATGACGGCGCGACCACGACCGGCTTCAACGATGGCACCCATGCCATCGGAACCGGCCCCTACCGCCTGGTTGCCTTCGCGCCGGGCGAGCGCGTGGAGCTGGCCCGCAACGATGCTTACTGGGGGCCGCGCCCCCATTGGGAACGCGCGGTGAACCGCACCATCCGCAATGCCGGCGCCCGCTCCGCCGCACTTCTCTCCGGCGATGTGGATGTCATCAACGGTGTTCCCACGGCCGATCTTGCACGGCTTCGCGCCGATCCTCGGATCGCCGTGGCCGAAACCGTGGGGCTACGCATCGTCTATCTCGGCCTCGACACGCTGCGGGACCAGACGCCCTTCATCACGGGCGCGAACGGGGAGCAGCCCGCGAAGAGCCCGCTGCGTGACCAGCGAGTCCGGCGGGCGCTCTCCCTTGCCATTGATCGCGGTGCGCTGACGGAGCGCGTCATGGAAGGCTCCGCCGTTCCCGCCGCACAGGTGGTGCGGGAGGGGCTGAGTGGCCATGTCCCCGGGCTCCTGCCGATCCATGACCCGGCTGCGGCGCGCCGGTTGCTGGCCGAGGCCGGCTATCCGGGCGGCTTCCGCATCACCCTGCATGGGCCGAATGATCGCTACCCCAATGATGCGCGCGTTCTGCAGGCCATCGGGCAGATGTGGCAGCGCATCGGCGTGCAGACGGTGGTCGAGGCACTGCCCTGGGCGACCTATTCCACGCGCCAGGGACGCCGGGAGTTCTCCGCCTATCTGCTGGGCGGCACGGCCGCCACCAGCGAGGCCTCTTACCCCCTCCGCTCCATCCTCAACCTGCGCGATGCCGCGCGCACCAACCGACGCTACGATAATCCGGAATTCGAGGCGGTGCTGGACGAGGCGGGCCGCACCGTGGACCCGGAGGCGCGCGAGGCGCTGCTGCGCAAGGCGGTGGGCATGGCGATGGAGGATGTCGCCATCGCGCCCCTCTACATCCAGAAGGCCATCTTCGCCGCGCGGCGGGACCTTCGCTTCGAGCCGCGCGTGGACGAGGTGCTGGACATCGCCTCGGTCCGCCCGGCGGCCACTCCCTAAGAACGATCGGAAGGAGACAGTTTTTGACCGGAACCCGGGACGGCGCGATCACGCGCGCGCAGCGGCATTTCGACAGCGGAGCCTTTGTCGACCGCCTGGCCCAGCTTGTCGCCGTGCAAACCGAGAGCCATCCGCCGGAACGTAAGTCCGAGCTGGAGCGCTACTGCCACGAGGTCTTCGGGCCGATGGCCGCGGCGCTGGGCTTCGAGACGAAGGTGCTGGACAATCCCGATCCGGTGCATGGCCCGGTGCTCGTCGCCAGCAGGATCGAGGACCCTTCCCTCCCCACCGTGCTGTTCTACGGCCATGGCGACGTGGTGCGGGCCATGCCGGAGCGCTGGCGCGCCGGGCTGGACCCGTGGCGCCTGACGGTCGAGGGTGACCGCATCTACGGGCGCGGCACGGTGGACAACAAGGGCCAGCACCTGCTCGGCCTGGATGCCCTGGGCGCGGTGATGGATGAGCGCGGCGGCCGGCTGGGCTTCAACGCGAAGATCATGGTCGAGACCGGCGAGGAGGCGGGCTCGCCCGGCCTGCTGCCCTTCATCCGGCAGCACAAGGATCTGCTCGCGGCGGATGTCTTCATCGCGCTCGACGGCCCCCGCGTGTCGCGCAGCGTGCCGGACGTCACCCTCGGCACCCGTGGCGGCATCGCCATGGACCTGGTGGTGAACCTGCGCGAAGGCGGCCATCATTCGGGCCATTGGGGCGGGCTGCTGAAGGATGCGGGGGTGATCCTCTCCCATGCCATCGCCAGCATCATCTCGCGCGATGGCCGTATCCTGGTCCCCGGCTGGACGCCCGCCCAGGTGCCGGGCTCGGTCCAGCGCGCCGCCAAGGCAGTGAAGGCCGAATCCCTGCCCGGCGCCCCGGTGCCCGAGGCCGACTGGGGTGAGCCCGGTCTCTCCGCCTCGGAGCGGATCTATGCCTGGAGCAGCGCCATCGTCCTGGCCAGCATCTCCGGTCAGCCGGAATCGCCAGTGAACGCCGTGGGCGGCACCGCCCGCGCGCGCATCCAGCTCCGCCATACGGTGGATGTGAATGGCGATGAGGTGGTTCCAGCCCTGCGCGCGCATCTGGCCGCGCAGGGGTTCCATGAGGTCGAGGTGGTCCCGGTGACGGAGCGGGACATGTTCCAGGCCTCCCGCACCGATCCCGACGAACCCTGGGTGCGGGCCGTCGTGGCGTCCTTCGCCCGGACCGCCGGCCAGTCACCGAACATCATCCCCAATATCGGCGCCTCGGGCCCCTCCGAGTTCTTCCGCAAGGAGCTGGGCGTCCCCGTGATCTGGATTCCTCATTCCTATGGCGGTTGTGGCCAGCACGGCCCGGACGAACATGGGCTGGGCACGCTGTTCCGGGACGGGCTGGGCCTGATGGCCGGGCTGTGGTGGGATATTGGGGAGCGTGGCCGGCCCGGCTGACCGCCGCGCCCTCAGCCTCCCTTCTTCGCCTCGGTGTTGCGCTTGCGGGTGGCGGCCGCCTTCTTCGCGGAGGCGGACCGCTCCGCCGGGGTGCGGGCGGCGGCGGCCTTCCGGGCCGCCGCGGAGCGCAGAGCCGCCGGGCGCTGCGCGGCGGCTGCTCCTCCCCGCTGGCCACCGGTCTTCGATGGCTCCTTGTTCATCGGCTTGCCGCGGCCCGAGCCGCTCTTCTTGCCGCCTCCGGTTTCCTTGTTGACGGTGGCCCAGGCCCGCCGCTCCGCCTCATCAGGAGGGGCTCCGCGCTTCTCGTAGCCTTCCTCGATATGCGCGGCCATGCGCTTCTGCTTCTCGGTATAGGCCGACTTATCTCCACGGGGCATCGGGCAGCCTCCAAAGATGTTGCCACCGGAACAACGCATGACCGGGACCGAGGTTCAGCTTGCCTCTGTTGCGCCTGGCCTGCCCTGCCGCCCTAACCGCCTGTAAAGCCTTACCTCTCTGGCCATCCCGCCCCACCCCATGGCCCAGTGGCCGGCCGATACCATATAACGCTGCCAACGCAGCGACCTCCCTCCCCCGAGGCTCAATTTCATGTCCGATACCGACCAGACCCCCGTCACCGTCCTCACCGGCTATCTCGGCGCGGGCAAGACCACCCTTCTCAACCGCATTCTCACCGAGCAGCACGGCCGCAAATTCGCGGTGGTGATCAATGAGTTCGGCGAGATGGGCGTGGACCAGGACCTCGTCATCGATGCCGACGAGGAAGTCTTCGAGATGAACAACGGCTGCATCTGCTGCACCGTGCGCGGAGACCTGATCCGCATCCTCGGCGGGCTGATGAAACGCAAGGATAAGTTCGACGGCATCATCGTCGAGACCACCGGCCTCGCGAACCCCGCCCCCGTCGCCCAGACCTTCTTCGTGGACGAGGATGTGAAGCGCGCCACGCGCCTCGACGCCATTGTGACGGTGGTGGACGCCAAGCACCTGCTGACCCGCCTGGGCGACAGCCCGGAGGCCGAGGAGCAGGTGGCCTTCGCTGATGTCATCGTGCTCAACAAGATGGACCTCGTCACGCCCGAGGAGGCCGACGAGGTCGAGCGCCGCATCCGCGCCATCAACCCGACAGTCGAGATCCGCCGCGCCACCAAGTCCGACGTGCCGCTGGATGCCGTGATCGGCCGCGATGCCTTCAGCCTGGACCGCATCCTGGCGCGCGAGCCCGAGTTCCTCTCGGGCGACGACGAGCACAGCCACGACAGCAACGTGCAATCCGTTTCCTTCGAGCTGGACAAGCCCGTGGACCCGGAGAAGTTCAACGCCTGGATCGGCGAGCTGCTCCAGACCAAGGGCCAGGACCTGCTGCGTACCAAGGGCATCCTGCACTACAAGGGCGACGACCGCCGCTTTGCCTTCCAGGCCGTGCACATGATCGCCGATGGCGATTACATCGGCCCGTGGAAGGAGGGCGATCCGCGCAAGTCCCGCATCGTCTTCATCGGCCGTGACCTGAACCGCCCCAAGCTGCGCCGCGGCTTCGAATCCACGGCGGCCGCCTGACATGTCGGGTGTTGCTGAAGCGGACTTCCTGCTGGACCAGCGCGGCACGGGCCGCGAACTCGGTGCCTGGGTGGTGGGCGTGGCCTTTGGGCGCGAGGGCCGCAGCGCGGGCTTCGCGCTCTCGGATGGCAGTATCCATCTGGCCGCCACCGCCGACCATGCGGCGGATTGGCGCAAGCTGGAGGTGCATGACGGCGCCGGCCTGTCGCTGACGGCCGATGTGGCGGATGGCCTGCTCTCGGGCGGCGATGACGGCAAGCTTGTCCGCATCGCGCCGGACGGCACCTCGGAGACACTGGCCGATTACGGCATGATGAAATGGGTGGATCACCTTACCACCCATCCTTCAGGCATTCGCGCGATGGCCGTGGGCAAGAATGTCCATCTGCTCGACGGCAAGGGCGCAAAGCTGAAGACCCTGGGGCCGCATCCCTCCACCGTGGGCGGCGTGGCGCTGGATGCGAAGGGCAAGCGCGTCTTCGCCTCCCACTACAACGGCGTTTCCTCCTGGTTCGTCGCGGCGAAGGAGGACAAGCCGCGCGTGCTGGAATGGAAGGGCAGCCACCACGCCATCGCCGTCTCCCCGGACGGCCAGAATGTGGTGACGGCCATGCAGGAGAACGCGCTGCATGGCTGGCGCCTGACCGACAGCCAGCACATGCGCATGTCCGGCTACCCGTCGAAGACACAGTCCCTCTGCTTCACGGCAAAGGGACGGTGGCTCGCATCCGCTGGCGCGGATTGCGTCGTGCTCTGGCCCTTCTTCGGCGGCGGTCCCATGGGCAAGGCGCCGAATGAGCTGGCTGGTGGCGATCAAGTGATCTGCACCCGCGTCGCCTGCCATCCGCAGCATGAGGTGGTGGTCGCCGGCTTCGCTGACGGCCTTGTGCTCATGGCGGAAATCGCCTCGGGCAAGGTGGTTCCCGTCGCGGCGCCAGGGCGCGGCCCGATCTCGGCCCTGGCCTGGAACGCGGCCGGCACGCATCTCGCCTTCGGGACCGAAACGGGCTTCGCGGGCCTGCTGGACTTGGCGAAGCGCTGAAGCGTCCCCACCCTGGGATGCATGAATGATCGGATCGACACGCGGCTTCTTTCCATCCCCCGGCTGGGCTTCGGCACCTGGAGACTTTCCGGTGCCGAAGGCCAGGCATCCATAGAATCCGCGCTGTCCCTGGGTTACCGCGCCCTCGACACCGCCGAGATGTATGGGAACGAGGTGGAGGTGGGCGCCGGCATGAAGGCCTCCGGCCTGCCACGCGGCGAGATCTTCCTCACCAGCAAGGTGTGGTGGGACCATCTCGGCCCCGGCCAGATCCGGGCGGCCTGCGAGGCCTCGCTCCAGCGCCTCGGCACCGATTACCTGGACCTCTACCTCATCCACTGGCCGGCACCCGACATGGACCTGCCGCGCGTGATGCATGACATGCTCCGGCTACGCGAGGATGGGCTGGCGCGCGCCATCGGCGTTGCGAATTTCCCCGCAGGCATGCTCAGGCACGTGGTCGAACTGGGCGTGCCCATCGCTGCCAATCAGGTGGAGTATCACGCGTTGTTGTCGCAGGAGCGCCTGCTGAAGGTCACGCGCCCCAACGGCATCGTCCTGACCGCCTATTCCCCGCTGGGCCGCGGCCAGCTCGCCAGCGACCCGCGCATCCAGGCCATTGGTGCGCGGCATGGCGCGAGCGCGGCCCAGGTCGCTCTCGCCTGGCTGCTGCGCCAGGATGGAGTGGCCGTCATTCCGAAGGCCGCGCGACTGGAGACGCAGCGTGCCAATCTCGCGGCCCTGGAACTGGCCGAGAAGCTGACGGAAGCGGATGTGGCGGAGATAGATGCGCTGCCCAAGGACCAGCGCTACGTGAACCCGGAATTCTCGCCCGACTGGGCCGCCTGAACCGTTCAGGCTCTTTGCATGGAAATCCGGCGCGTCAGGTACGGCGCACCGGATTCATGGCGCCTTCCGGTGTGACGCAGAAATGCACGGCGGGACGCAGCACGGCTTCCGGTTCGGGAGCCGGCACCTCTGCCTGCTCGACCGGCGCCTGCTGGGGCTGCTGACGCTGGCGGCGCTCGGCTTGGCGGCGCGGCTGCGGCCGAGCCTCGGCCCGCTTGTTTGCCCGGCGCTCAGCCCGGATCTCGCGGTGCATGACGGTGGTGGCGGAACCGATAGGCGCAGCGGCGTCGCACATGGTCGCATTCACAAAGAGCGGGGTTTCGGACGCCTGCACTGCCGGAGCAAGAGCAAGGAGGCCGAAGAGTGCGATCGCGCCTGCCTTCATGATCACAACCTCCTTTTGAATGATTTCAAGACACTAAGAGAATTTCTTGCGTCGTCTTCTGCGGAATGAACGCCAATTCGGAGAGTCGGTTTCGCGAAGCCCAGGGCTGGATCAAGCGTTGGGCCGGCACAGCAACTCCAAGCCGCGATCAGGTCCCTTCCATGAGCGACAAACCCCGCGAGAATCCCGGTACGCCTCCCCAGGATGACGATGGCGAGATCGACCTCGGCATCAGCCTGAAAGCCATCGCCAACATCGTCGATGCTGCTCGTGGCTCCGACGAGGACGAGGAGGATGGTGAGGAACTTGATCTGGAAGAGGATGAGGCCGGGGAGCCAGAGTTGGACGGCGAGACCCTCGAGACGCTGATCGAGGAGTTGAACGCGGATGAGCAGGCTGCCCTGATCGCCCTGGCCTGGACCGGCCGTGGGGACTTCGAGCCCGATGAATGGGAGGAAGCCCTGAATCAGGCGCGGGAGCGCAGCGACGGGGACGCGGCGGATTATCTTACCAGCCTGGACCTGCTGGGCGACCTGCTGGCGGAAGGCCTCGCTGCCTTTGGCATCGTGGTGGAGGAGATTGAGCGCTGATCGCTCCCGCGCGGGAGCGATCGCGCCTCAGCCGATAACCTGGCCCGGCAAACCCGCGATTTCACGCACCAGCTTGCGGCGCACAGCATTGCCGAAGGCGGTGAAGTCCTCCGCGGCGATAAGAAAGGCACCGGCTCCGCCGATCACCGAATCGCGGAAGTAATGGTCCAGCGGAACGGGGGATGGCCGGCCGAAGGTCGGGCGGTCGTTCATGATGGGCAGGCCGTTGATGGTGATACCCTCCGCCACCAGTCGGTCCCGCACCTGCTCCACCGGCGGACCGCTGTTGTTCACCCCGTCCCCTGAGACGTCCACCACGCGCCGCACACTCTCGAAGGGTGATTCCATGAGCGTGCGCAGGGAGAAATCGAGCCCGCCTGAGATCGAGGTCCAGGAGAGGGCGGTGCGCGGCGCCCTGTCTAACTGGTCCGCCCAGGCCTGGGCCTCCTGCGCACTGCCGATCCTCGTCCAGGGGAGCACCAGCCGCTGGTAGTCCGAACCCGCCCATTCGACATAGGCAATGGCGATCGAACCGGTCATCCCGGACTGGATCGCCTCCAGCACCCGTGCATCCATCAGGGCGCTGCGATAACCTTCCCGCTGCAACCGCGCCTCGTCATCATCGATCGAGCGGGAGACATCCACGGCCAGGACGAGCAACAGGTCCACCGCTCCCTCGGCATGCGAGGGTGCTGCGGGAAGCATTGCGGCACCGCTCGCCGCGAGAAGGGACCGACGCCGCATGGAGCACGCCCTCGTCTGCTACTCCGCCGATCAGACGCAGCAGGCCGGGCTATAGGCAACGCTTTGTGTTATTGTGCACGGTCTTGTCAGCGCGGCAGCGCCACCTTCGCCCGCGTCGATGGCTCCGGTGCCCAGCCGCCCTCCACGCGCCGCAGGAGCGGAGCGGAGCGGAGAAAGCGGCGCAGACCGGCACATCGGCAGGCCATGACGCCGCCCAGCGATCGCCCTGGGTCATCGCCACGCAGAGGCCCACCGGCCGCACGCTAGCGGCGTTCAGCAGCGCCAGCCCGGCCTGGGCAGAGCTTCCCGTGCTGATCACATCGTCCACCAGCAGCACGCGCTGCCCTTCCAGCCGGGACAGGATGCGCGGATCGAGCCACATCCGCCGCTCGCCGGGCGTGGTCGATGAGGAAACGGGCACCGACAGCGCCTCTTCGTACCAGCGCTTGCGCGAATAGCCGGCCGCCACCCAGTTCGGGTGCCCCAATGCTTCCGCCACCAGCGGCGCGAGGGCGTGCCCCAGGGTAGGCAGGCCGCAGACCACCTCGGCGCCGAAGGGCCTGGCGGCATCGGCCATCCAGCCCGCGATCCGCCGCAGCACGGCGAAGGAAGCTTGATTGGCAATCAGGCCGGTGACGGCGACCTCCCCGTAATCCCGCAGCGGCAGGCGCAGCGCCGATCCGTCAGGCATGGGCAGGGCGATGCTCTCCCCATGAGGCGGCGCATCGGGGGCGGGTTCAAATCTCTGCCAGAAATCCATGGGATGGCGCTTGGCATAGGGCTTGCCAGTGGTCCAGCCTTGCGGAACGGCCAGTCCTGGGCATCGGCCGCGCCCCACCGGAGACGAAGCATGACCACCCGCCGCAACCTCGTCGCTGCCTTGGGGGCTGCCTCCGGCGCGGCCTTCCTCCCCTGGGATGCAGTGATCCGCGCGGCCCATGCACAGACGCCGCCGGGCATCATCGTCATGGCCAAGCAGATCGACGACATGATCAGCCTCGATCCCGCTGAAAGCTTCGAATACACGGGCGGCGAGCTTTGCGGGAATGTCTACCAGAAGCTCGTCACCACGCCGAACGAAGCTCCCTCCCGCCTCACTGGCGACCTTGCCGAAAGCTGGACCGCCAGCGAGGACGCGAAAACCTTCACTTTCCGTCTGAAGCCTGGCCAGAAGTTCTCTTCCGGCAAGGAGGTGACGGCGGAGGATGTGGTCTATTCGCTCCAGCGCGTCGTGGCGCTGAACAAGAGCCCGGCCTTCATCATCAACCAGTTCGGCTTCAACAAGGACAACATGGCGCAGGCCATTCGCGCCACGGACCCGCGCACGGTGGTGCTGACCACGGCCGAGCCGACCGCCACCTCCTTCCTGCTCTACTGCCTCTCCGCCGCCGTTGGCAGCATCGTGGAGAAGGCGGTCGTCTCGGCTCGCGCCCAGGGCGATGACTGGGGCAATGGCTGGATGAAGCAGAACTCCGCCGGCTCCGGCCCCTACCGCATCGTCTCCTGGCGCGCGAGCGAGGCCGTGACGCTGGAGGCGAACCAGCATGCCGCCAGCCCGGCCGCCACGCGCCGCATCATCATCCGCCATGTGGCCGATCCCTCGGCGCAGCTGCTCGGCCTGCAGCGCGGCGATTACGACATCGCGCGCAATCTCGCCTCGGACCAGATCAAAGGTGTGTCGGGCGACAACCGCTTCAGCGTGGTGTCCCAGCGCAAGGCGAGCCTGCTCTACATCGCCATGAACCAGAAGAACCCGATCCTGGCGAAGCCCCAGGTGCGCCAGGCGATCAAGATGGCGATCGACTACGAGGGCATCCAGCGCAACATCGTCCCCAGCAACTACGCCGTGCACCAGTCCTTCCTGCCCGAGGGCCTGCCCGGCGCACTGACCGACAAGCCCTTCAAGATGGATGTCGCCGCCGCTAAGCGCCTGCTGGCCGAGGCCGGGCATCCCGATGGCTTCGAATGCTCCTTCGATTTCTTCTCCGGCGCCCCGGTGGGCGACATCGCCCAGGCCGTGCAGGCCAATCTCGCCGCCATCGGCATCCGCCCGCGCATGCTGCCGGGGGAGATGCGCGCCGTCATCACCAAGACCCGCGCACGGCAGCATGACCTCGCCCTGCTGCGCTGGGGCTCAGACTACTTCGACCCGCACAGCAACGCGGAAGCCTTCAGCATGAACCCCGACAATGGCGATGACGCCCGCAACAAGACGCTGGCCTGGCGCTCGGGCTGGGACATCCCCGAGCTGACCGCCCGAACCCTCGCCGCCGTGAAGGAGACGGATACGGAGAAGCGCATCGACATGTACGAGGCGATCCAGCGCGACCACCAGCAGAACAGCCCCTTCGCCATGATGCTGCAGGAGGTGGAGGTGGCGGTTACCCGCAACGCGGTGCGCGGCCTGCAACTCGGCGTGCTGAGCGACCGCACCAACTACGCCGCCATCGCGAAGGGCTGACCTTGCTCAAGGCCCGCCTCGGGGCGCTGGCGGCCACCGCCGCCAGCATTCCCATCACCCTCCTCGGCCTGGCCCTTGTCACCTTCTTCATCGGGCGGGTGGTGCCGATCGATCCCGTGCTGGCTGTGGTAGGGGACCGCGCACCCGCCGATGTGGTGGAGCGCGCGCGGATCGAGATGGGGCTGGACCAGCCGCTCTATGTGCAGTTCTGGCGCTATCTCGGTGATATCCTCAGCGGTGATCTCGGCCGCTCGGTGATGACCTCCAACCCGGTTTGGCAGGACATCGCCCGCTTCTTCCCCGCCACCTTCGAACTGGCGACCCTCGCCATCATCGTGGCCGCCATCCTGGGCATCGGGCTGGGCGTTCTGGCGGCCACCCGGCAGGGAAGCTGGGTGGATCAGGCGGTGCGCGTCTTCTGCCTCGCCGGACATTCCCTGCCGGTCTTCGTGCTCGGCCTGATCTCGCTTCTTGTCTTCTATGCCTGGCTGGGCTGGCTGCCCGGCCCGGGGCGACAGGGGATCATTTACCAGGACATGGTGGAGACCCGCACGGGGCTACTGACGCTGGATGCGGCCCTGGCCGGCGACTGGCCCGCCTTCCGGGATGCCATGGCGCATCTGGTGCAGCCGGCGGGCGTGCTCGCCTTCTTCTCGCTTGCCTATATCGCCCGCATGACCCGCGCCTTCATGCTGGCGGAGCTTCGCAGCGAATATGTCACCACCGCCCGCGCGAAGGGGCTTTCCTCTGCGCGCATCGTCTGGCGCCATGCGTTCCGCAACACGGCCGTACCGCTGGTGACGGTGATTTTCCTCACCTATGCCGGGCTGCTGGAAGGCGCGGTGCTGACCGAGACGATCTTCGCCTGGCCGGGCCTCGGCCAGTACCTGACCGTCTCCCTCCTGAACGCCGATATGAACGCGGTGCTGGGCGCCACGCTGGTGGTGGGGCTGATCTATGTCGCCCTGAACCTGCTGGCTGACCTGCTCTACCGTCTGATGGACCCGCGCACGCGATGACCGGCCCTACCTCTGGCAGTCCGATCGCCGATGTCGGCACGACCACGGCGGCAGTGAAATCGATCTCACCCCACACGATGCCGGCAGCCGCCGGCGCTCCGCCGCCGAAACCTGGTGCTGCTCAAAGCCGCCGCGAATGGCTGCTGACCGATGCCCCCGCTTCCCGCTCCCAGGCCGCCTGGGGGCGGCGCTACCAGGTCTGGCTGGCCTTCCGCCGGAACAAGCTGGCCATGGCGGGACTGATGGTGATCCTGGTCATGCTGGGGCTGGTTCTGCTGGCCCCGCTTCTGGCCACCCATGATCCCGGCATCCAGGAACTCGGCAACCGCCTCGCCGCCCCCTCCGCCGCGCATTGGCTGGGCACGGATGAGTTGGGCCGGGATGTCTGGTCCCGTCTGCTCTATGGCGGGCGGATCACGCTGGGCATGGTGGTTGCGGTGGTGCTGCTGGTGGCCCCCATCGGCCTGCTGGTGGGCTGCGTGGCCGGCTATGCAGGGGGTATCTGGGACCGGCTGCTGATGCGGGTGACGGATGTCTTCCTCGCCTTTCCGCGGCTGATCCTGGCCCTGGCCTTCGTGGCCGCCATGCGCCCGGGCGTGGAAAGCGCGGTGATCGCCATCGCCCTCACCGCCTGGCCGCCCTATGCCCGCCTCGCCCGCGCGGAAACGCTGACCATCCGCCGCACTGACTATGTGGCGGCTGCACGCATGACCGGCGCCTCCCCTGCCCGCATCGTGTTGCGCCATGTCATGCCCATGTGCCTGCCTTCCCTGGTGGTGCGCGTGACGCTCGACATGTCCTCCATCATCCTGACTGCGGCGGGGCTGGGCTTCCTGGGCCTCGGCGCGCAACCGCCCCTGCCGGAATGGGGCACGATGATCGCCACCGCCCGCCGCTTCATCCTGGAGCAATGGTGGGTGGCCGTGATGCCCGGCATTGCCATTTTCGCCGCCTCCCTTGCCTTCAACCTGCTCGGTGACGGATTGCGCGACGTGCTGGACCCGAAGCAGCGATGAGCACCGCCCCGCTGGTGGAGGTGAAGAACCTCCGCGTCGATTTCCCCTCCGCGACCGGCGTCACCCATGCCGTGCGCGGCGTGTCCTTCTCCCTGGGCAAGGAGAAATTGGGCATCGTGGGCGAAAGCGGCTCGGGCAAGTCCGTCACCGGCCGCGCCCTGATGCGCCTGCTGCCGGCTTCCACAAAGGCGCAAGCGGACGTGCTGCGCTTCGGCGAGACTGATATCCTCCACGCTTCCGAGCGCCAGATGCGCGCGCTGCGCGGCCGGCGCATCGGCCTGATCCTTCAGGACCCGAAATACAGCCTGAACCCGGTGATGACAGCCGGCGCCCAGATCGCCGAGGCTCTGAGGGCCCATAGGAGGATCGGCCGGCGCGAGGCGCGCGAGGCCTCTCTCGACCTGCTGGAAGGCGTGAAGATTCGCGATCCGCGCCGCGTGCATGATGCCTATCCGCACGAACTTTCCGGCGGCATGGGCCAGCGGGTGATGATTGCCATGATGCTGGCGCCTAATCCGGAGCTGCTGATCGCGGACGAGCCCACCTCCGCCCTGGATGCCAGCGTGCAGGCCGAGATCCTGCGCCTGATCGAGGAGCTGGTGGATACGCGCGGCATGGCGCTGATGCTGATCAGCCACGACCTGCCGCTGGTCTCCCATTTCTGCGACCGGGTGGCGGTGATGTATGCGGGACAGGTGATGGAGGAACTCCCTGCGGCGGAGCTGCACAAGGCCACTCATGGCTACACGCGCGGGCTGCTGGAATGCCTCCCGAGCCTTACCGAAAGGCGTCCACGCCTTCCCACGCTGAACCGCGACCCCGCATGGCTGGCGCCGCGCCCATGATCGAGATCGAGAAGCTCGACATCCGCTTCGGCGCCACTCACGCGGTGCGTGGCGTCTCCTTCCAGGTCTCTCTGGGGGAAACCTTCGGGCTGGTGGGCGAAAGCGGCAGCGGCAAGTCCACCGTGCTTCGCGCCATGGCCGGGCTGGTACAGGAATGGACCGGCCGCATCGCCGTGAACGGCAGGCCCCTGGCCCGCCGCCGAGATCGTGCGTTCTTCCGGATGGTCCAGATGGTCTTCCAGGACCCGTATGGTTCCCTGCATCCGCGCCAGACGGTGGACCGCATCCTGTCCGAGCCCCTGGCCGTGCATGGCATTGGCAACGCCGATGCCCGCATCCTCCGCGCGCTGGAAGAGGTGGCCCTGCCCCGCGCCGCCCGCTTCCGCTACCCGCACCAGCTTTCCGGCGGCCAGCGCCAGCGCGTGGCCATCGCGCGCGCCCTGATCGCCGCCCCCAGCATATTGCTGCTGGATGAGCCGACCAGTGCGCTCGACGTCTCGGTGCAGGCGGAGGTTCTGAACCTTCTGTCCGATCTGCGCGCGGCGCGTGGCCTCACCTGCATCCTCGTCTCGCATAACCTCGCCGTTGTGGCGCATCTCTGCGGGCGCGTGGCGGTGATGCAGGGTGGGCGGATCGTGGAGGAACTGGATGAGGCGGCCCTGCGCGCAGGCCGTGCGGCCCATCCGCACACCCGGGACCTGATCCGCCTTTCCCACGATCTGGAGGGCATGACGCCCTGACCCGGATAGCCTGCCCCTCGCGGCAACTGGAGCCGCCAGGGCCATGTGTGCTGGGAGTCCGGCCTGACCGATCAGGCTTCCTGAATGGGTGTACGGGGCAGGTCCAGCCGCCGCACCACCCGCGCCGGGTTCCCCACGGCCAGCACGCCGGCGGGCAGATCGCGGTTCACCACCGCCCCGGCCCCCACCACCGTGTCATCCCCGATCGTGACCCCCGGCAGTACGATGCAGCCGCCGCCGAGCCACACATTGCGCCCGATCGTCACCGGATGCGCGCTCTCGATCCCCGCTGCGCGCGGCCCGGCCTCCAGCGGGTGGGTGGCGGTATAGATCTGCACCGCGGGTGCCACCTGGCAGTGGTCACCCAGGGTGATGGGCGCGCAATCCAGGAAGACGCAGTTGAAGTTGACGTAGCTGCTGGCGCCGATCCGGATGTTGGAGCCGTAGTCGCAGCGGAAGCCCGGCATCACCATGGTCTTGCTGCCGATGAAGCCCAGCAACTCCTCCAGCATGGCCCGGCGGGCGGCCTCGTCCTCCGGGGGCAGGGCATCCATCCGCAGGATCAAAGCCCGGGCGCGGTAGCGCGCCGCCAGCAGCGCCGGGTCCATCCCGTCATAGGGCAGCCCGGCCAGCATCTTCTCACGCTCGGTCATGCCCCAGCTTGGCGCCACCCTGCGGCCTTGCCAACCAGCCTCTTGCCGCCCCCGCCTCGCTTGCGCAGAGTGCACCTAACGATCCGGGGTAGGAAACAATGTCTGAACGCGTGAGCCGCCGCGCCCTGCTCTCCGCGGGTGCCGCCCTGCCGGTTCTGGCTATGCCCGCGATCGGACGCGCGCAAGGACGCTACAAGCCGGAATACAAGATCACGGTCGTGGGCAACCGGCCCATCGCCCTTTCGGAATCGGCCTTCGTCTGGGCCGATCTGGTGAACCAGCGATCCGAGGGGCGGCTGAACTTCAAGGTCTATCCCGGTTCCTCCCTCGTCGGGGGCGACCAGACGCGGGAGTTGCTCGCCATCCGCCAGGGCGTGATCGATGGCGCCGTCTTCTCCACCATCAACATTTCCCCCCAGGTGCGGGAGATGAACCTCTTCTCCCTCCCCTTCCTCATGCCCAACACCGCCGCCTTCGATGCCTTGGTCGGCGGCGAGGTGGGGCAGGCCCTGTTCCGCGCGCTGGCGCAGCGCGATGTGGAGCCCCTGGCCTGGGGCGAGAACGGCTTCCGCGAGATCAGCAACTCCAAGCGCCCGATCCGCGCGCCGGCCGATCTGCGCGGGCTGAAGATCCGCTTCGCGGCCGGGGCCATCTTCTCGGAGATCTACACCGCCCTCGGCGCCAATCCCGTGCAGATGTCCTTCGCCGACCTGCAACCTGCCCTCTCCACCGGCGCGGTGGATGGGCAGGAGAACCCGGTGAACCTGTTCCTGGGCTTCCGCATGGACACGCTGGCCCAGAAGCACCTGACGATGTGGAACTACTGCGCCGATGCGGGAATCGTCTCCCTCAGCAAGCCGGTGCTGGCGAGCCTGGAGCCGCGCGACCGGGAGATCGTAGTGGAAGCCGCGCGGGAGGCCGGGCAGGCAGGCAACAACGCGGCCCGGAAGGGGCTGGGCGCGAATGGGGACCGCTCATCCCTCGATGAATGCGCCAGGCGCGGCGTGGAGGTGATCGATCTCTCCCCCGCCGAGAAGCGTGCCTTTGCCCAGGCCACCCGCCCGGTCTTCGACAAATGGGCTGCGACCGTCGGCCCCGACCTGGTCCGAAAGGCCGAGGCCGCCATTGCGCGCGTGAGTTGATCAGCGCTTCCCGAAGGGCCCATGACCGAACACGCCGACATCCAGGCCCCTGGCCTTCGCCTTGGGGAAGCCCCACCGCGCATCCCGGTTACGGTGGAAGGCGCATTGGCCGCGGCAGCCATGGCGATCCTCGCCATCATCACCATGGCGAATGTGCTGATGCGCTACTTCACCAGCGTCTCCATCGCCTTCACCGAGGAGTATTCGGTGGCGATCATGGTGGTGATGACCTTCCTGGGCAGCGCCGCCGCCTTTGGCGCGGACCGGCACATCCGTGTCACCTACTTCACGGAAAAGCTCTCGCCCCGTGCCGCGCACCGGGTGGAGGTCTTCGTCCTGCTCTGCTGCCTCGCCGTCTTCGGGCCGCTCGCCTGGTTCGGCGCCTTCTACACCTGGGACGAGTATCGCTTCGAGGTGCTCTCGCCCGGCCTCGGCGTGCCGCAATGGCTCTACACCGTCTGGATGCCGCTCATGTCCGTGGTGATCTGCGCGAGGCTAATCGGGCGCATGATCCGCGTGATCCGGGCAGGCTGATCGGGGATGCTGCTTGCTGCCCTGCTGCTGGTCGGCCTGTTCATCCTGCTGATGCTGGCCGGCGTGCCAATCGGCGTCGCCATGGGCCTCACCGGCTTCCTCGTCATCGCCATAGAAGGCATGGGCGTCATGGCCCTGCCCACCAATATCTGGACGGGCATCGCCAAATACCCGCTGCTGGCCCTGCCCATGTTCGTCCTGGCCGGGATGGTCTTCGAACGGGCGGGGGTGGCCGCACGGCTGGTGGGCTTCGCCCAGCTTCTGGTGGGCAACCGCACGGGCGCGCTGGCGATCGTCGCCGTGCTGCTCTGCATGATCCTGGGTGGCGTCAGCGGCTCCGGCGCTGCCGATGCCGCGGCCGTTGCGGCGGTGATGGTGCCGCCCATGCTGCGCCAGGGCTATCCGGCGCCTTATGTCGCCTCCCTCACCGCGGCGGGTGGCGCGACCGACGTGCTCATCCCGCCCTCCATCCCCTTCATCATCTATGCGGTGCTGGTGCCCGGCGTCTCCGTGCCCGCGCTGTTCCTGGCGGGTGTGGTGCCCGGCATCCTCTCTGGCCTTGCCCTGATCATCCCGGCCGTCTGGCTCGCCCGGCGCGGCGGGTTCGGACTGCCGGAACCGCGTGAGACACAGCCGCCCCTGACAGCCGCCCGGATCTGGCGCTCCTTCCTGGATGCCATCTGGGGCCTGGCCGCGCCCGTGGTAATCCTCGGCGGCCTCCGCTCCGGCGCCTTCACCCCCACGGAGGCAGCGGTGGTCGCCGTCTTCTACGGCCTTTTCGTCGGCGCGGTGGTCTATCGGAGCTTCGGCTGGCGGGACCTGTATGAGGTGATGCGAGACGGCGCGGAGATTTCCGCCGTGGTGCTGCTCATCGTCGCCCTGGCCGCCATCTATGCCCATGCCGGCAGCACCGCCGGCATCTTCGATGCCCTGGCACAGATGCTGATCGGCCTGACCGGCAACGAGGTGGTGATGCTGCTTGCCATCACCCTGCTCCTGATGATCGCGGGCACGGCACTCGACGCCATTTCCACCTATCTGATCTTCCTGCCGATCCTGCTGCCCATCGCGGCGCTCTTCCAATGGGACCTGACCTGGTTCGGCGTGATCATCACCATGAACGTGGCGATCGGCGCCTTCACTCCGCCCACTGCCGTGAACCTGATGGTCACCTGCCGCATCGCCGGCTGCACCATGGAAAGCACCATGGTCTGGGTCTGGTGGTTCCTCCTGGCGATGACCTCGGTGATGCTGCTGGTCACTTTCGTGCCGGAGATCGCCCTCGCCCTGCCGCGCTGGATGGGGGATCTGTAGGCGCCCCATCCGCTGTCACCGGGGCAGTTCCCCGCCCATGCCAAACCGCGCCCCCCTGCCCGCGTTCCCCGCCGGACACTTGAAGGGGCGGATCATGGCGGAAGGAAAGCGCGTCGCGCTCGTCACGGGCGGGTCGAAGGGCATCGGCCAGGGCATCGCGCGCAGGCTGGTTGCCGATGGCTGGCACGTTGTCACTGCCGATACGGAGCCGAAGGGCCCGGCGGAAGCCGCCCGTCACGTCCAGGCCGACATTTCCGATGAAGCCGCCGTCCGCAGGCTGATCGAGGGCATCGCGCGGCAGGAGGCGCGGCTGGACGGTCTCGTCTGCAATGCCGGCATCATGATCCG
The DNA here is from genome assembly GCF_025791835.1 of Roseomonas xinghualingensis. Taxonomy (GTDB): domain Bacteria; phylum Pseudomonadota; class Alphaproteobacteria; order Acetobacterales; family Acetobacteraceae; genus Roseomonas; species Roseomonas xinghualingensis. The sequence continues at coordinate 39,782 of NZ_JAOXLP010000008.1, read as the reverse complement.
GAAGCCGTTGCGCGATCTGACGCTGGAGGAATGGTCCCGCGTCATCGGCACCAATCTCACCAGCACCTACCTCCTTGCCCGCGCGTCCGAGGACCTGCTGCGAAAGGCGAAGGGCGCCATCCTCACCATTGCCTCCACCCGTGCGCATCAGTCGGAGCCGGATACGGAGAGCTATTCCGCCTCCAAAGGCGGCCTCCTAGCGCTCACCCATGCCCTGGCCATCAGCCTCGGCCCGGATGTGCGCGTGAACGCCATCTCCCCGGGCTGGATCAATGTCCGCGACGAGGCGCTGAGCGAGGAAGACCACGCCCAGCACCCCGCCGGCCGCGTCGGCCGGCCGGAGGACATCGCCGCCCTCGCCGCCTGGCTGCTCGGCCCCGAAAGCGGCTTCGTCACCGGCGCCGAGTTCATCTCCGACGGCGGGATGACGCGGAAGATGATCTACTCGGACTGAGTGGCCAGCCAGGCCGGTGCCCGCCGCTCCTTGAAGGCCGCGATCCCCTCATCCGCCTCGCCGCTGGCGGCGCAGCGGGCGAAGGCTTTCGCCCCTGCCTCGGCATAGCCATCGGGCACGGCGCCACCCAGCGCCGCCAGCATCGCCTTGGTTTCGGCCAGTGCCCCAGGCGCGCCCTGCAGCACATCCGCCACCGTGGCCTCCACCAGCGCCTCCAGCGCCGGCGCATCCGGTGCCACCTGATGCACCAGCCCGATCCGCCCGGCCTCGGCGGCATCCATCACATGTCCTTGCAGTACCATCCGCGCGGCATGGCTGCGCCCCGTGCGCCGCACGATCCAGGGCAGGATCTGCGCCGCCACCAGCCCCCGCCGTGCCTCCGGCGCCGCGAAGCGCGCATCGGCGCTGGCGAAGGCGATGTCTGACGCGCAGACGAAACCCAGCCCGCCCGCGAAGGCCGATCCCTGCACGGCCGAGATCACCACCTGCGGCAGCGCCGCCAGCGCCGCGAAGCGCGCGCCGATGCCGCGGTTGCGCTCCAGCTGGGCCGCCATGCGCTGCTCCGGCGTTCCCTGCTCACCGCCGACCTCGCCCAGATCCAGCCCCGCGCAGAAATGCCCGCCCGCGCCGGACAGCACGAGAACCCGCGCCGCGCGATCCTCCTTCAACTCGGCCAGCAGCCGGTCCAGCGCCTCCGACAGCGCGTTGTTCAGCGCATTGCGCCGCGCAGGCCGGTTCAGGACCGCGCGGACCACACCACCCTGCCGCGTCACCAGAAGCGGGGTTTCATCGCTCATCGGCGTTCCTCCATCCCTGGCTCTTGTCTTGCCGCGCCCCTGGCGGCCCGGCAAGCTGCCCCTCAATGAGCCAGGCATCCGCTCCGCCGAATGGTTCGATCTCCAACGAATGTCCAGGTTGCTCATGCATCAGCGCACACAGGTTGGCATCGTCGGTTGCGGTCCCGCCGGCCTTTTCCTCGCCCATCTCCTCCACCGTGCCGGTATCGAGGCCATCATCCTGGAGAACCGCACGCGGGAGGCTGTGGAGGGCACCATCCGTGCCGGCGTGCTGGAACACTGGGTGACGGAGCTGATGCGCGAGATGGGCCTGGGCGACCGCATGGCGCGCGAAGGCCATTTCCACAGCGGCATCACCCTGCAATACGGTCGCAGCCGCTTTCATCTAGACATGGAGGAGCTCACGGGCGGCAAGCGCGTCACCGTCTATGCCCAGCATGAGGTGTTGCGGGACCTCATCGCCGCCCGCCTCGCCGATGGCGGCATCATTCATTTTGATATCAGCGATGCCGCTTTCCATGACATCGAGACAACACAGCCGCGCATCACCTTCCGCCACGCCGATGGCCGCGAGGATGCGCTGATCTGCGACTATGTCGTTGGCGCCGATGGCTTCCACGGCCCCGGCCGGCAGGCCATCCCGGCCGCTGATCGTCGTGAATACAGCAAGACCTATCCCTTCGGCTGGCTGGGCATCCTCGCCCATGCGCCCACCTCCTGGCATGAGCTGATCTATGCCCGGCACGAGGAAGGTTTCGCCCTGCTCTCCACGCGCTCGACCGAGATCCAGCGCATGTACATCCAGTGCGATCCCCAGGACGACATCGCCAACTGGCCGGATGAGCGCATCTGGGCCACCCTGCACCGCCGGTTGGAAACCATCGGAGACTGGCGCCTTTCGGAAGGCGCCATTTTCCAGAAGGGCATCATCCCGCTGCGCAGCTTCGTCTGCGAGACGATGCGCCATGGCCGCCTCTTCATCGCGGGCGATGCCGCGCATATCGTGCCGCCCACCGGCGCCAAGGGCCTGAACCTGGCGGTCGCCGATGTCCTTGTCCTTTCCCGGGCGCTGGAAGCCGCCATCCGCCGTAACGACACGGATGGCCTTGATGCCTACCCTGCCACGGCCCTGCGCCGCGTCTGGAAGGCCGAGCGCTTCAGCTGGATGATGACAACGATGCTCCACCGCGACGATGCGGAGACACCCTTCGAGCACCGCATCCGCATGGCCGATCTCGATTACCTGGCGGGATCGCGCAACGCGCAGGCCGCGCTGGCGGAGAATTACGTGGGACTGCCCTTCGAGGGGTGAAGGCGGGCGGGGAGAGGGGTTTCCCCGCCCCTTCTCAGATCACGACGCCACCGCTCACATGGATGGCCTGCCCGGTGATGTAGGAGGCGCCGGGAGAAGCCAGGAAGGCCACCGCAGCCGCCACATCCGCCGGCGTGCCCAGCCGGCGCAGCGGGATGCGCGGCAGGATCGCCTCCCAGGCCGCCGTATCCAGCGCCGCATGCGCCCCGGCATCCTTCTGCGTGTAGCCCGGCACCACCGCGTTCACTGTCACATGGGGCGCCCATTCCAGGGCCAGGGACCGCATCAGCGCTTCCACCCCGGCCTTGGCCGCCGCGCTGGCGGGGAACACCGTCGTGTCCGTCCGGAAGGAATGCGCCACGAAGGAGGAGATGGCGATCATCCGCGCCAGCCCGCCGGCCTCTCCGGCCCGAAGCAGATGCGGCCCGGCGGCCCGCGCCAGCCGCAGGAAGCCCCACAGCACCGTGTCGGCACTGCGTGCGAATCCCTCATCGGTCAGGGCGGAAACCGGGGTTCGGTCGGCGAAGCCGGCATTGGCCACCAGCACATCCAGCCCGCCCAGTGCCGCGGCCGCCTCCTCCACCAGGCGCGCGGGCACGGCGGGGTCGGTCAGATCTCCCACCAGCACCACGGCCGTCGCCCCGGCGGCCCGCAACTCCGCCGCCACGGCCTCGGCCCCGGCCCGATTGCCGCGGCAATGCACGCCAATCGCCGCCCCGGGCACTGCCATCGCCCGTGCCGTCGCGGCGCCGATTCCGCTCGATGCCCCCGTGATCAGGATCCGCCGCTCGGCCATTCGCTTTCCCGTCCTGCATGACTCATGAGCCGCGCGGCGAATTGCCGGCCGCTTCCACTCGCCACAGGATGCCGCGCAACCGGCCAATGGGGGAGAGGTGCATGACGATCACGGTGCTGCAAGCGGAAGGGCTCTATCCGGACGACAAGGTCGAGCGGGAGGTCCTGGGTCCGGATGTCCGCATTCTGCAGGCACATGCCGGCAGTCTGGCCGAGTTGCCCGACGAGCTTTGTTCCGAAGTGGATGGATTGTTCATCTTCCGCCACTGGCTTTCGGCCACGGATATTGCCCGCTTCCCCAAACTGCGCTGCGTCGTCCGGATGGGGGTGGGGTATGACCGCCTGGACCGCGCAACCCTCGGCGCTCGTGGAATCACCGTTTGTAACCTGCCTGACTACGGCACGACGGAAGTGGCGGACCATGCCATCGCCCTGGCCCTGGCGCTCCGCCGCGGATTGCTGCTTCACCACGATGCCCAGCGCGGTGATCCCCCCGCCCCCTGGTCGCCGATCGAGTCGCCGCTGGTCCAGCGCCCCTCCACCCGGACATTCGGCGTGCTCGGCCTCGGCCGGATCGGCACGGCGGTTGCCCTGCGGGCCAAGGCTTTTGGCTGGCGGGTCGTCTTTCATGACCCGCACCTCCCCAACGGCACCGAGTTGGCCCTGGGCATCCAGCGCGCCCGCCGGATCGAGGAGCTTTTCGAGCAGGCGGATACCCTTTCCATCCACACGCCCCTGACCGGAAGCACCCGGGATCTCGTGGGGGAACGCCTCCTCCGCCTCATGCCCGCCGGCGCGGTGGTGGTGAACACGGCGCGCGGCCCTGTGCTGGACCTGGATGCCCTGGAGCGCTGCCTGCGGGATGGCACGGTCGCCGGAGCCGGGCTGGACGTGCTGCCCGAGGAGCCCCCCCGGGAACCGGCCCCTTCACTCCTGCAGGCCTATCGTGCACGGGCGCCCTGGCTTGCCGGACGGCTGATCGTCACGCCCCACAGCGCTTACCACTCACCCGAAGCGGTCGAGGACATCCGGCGCAAGAGTGCGGAGACAATGCGCGACGTGTTGCTGGAAGGCCTTAACACTAATGTTATACCGGTCGGCCAGTCATATTGAGGTGCTGATAAATATTTCGGGTTCATCTCAAAAAACGAGATGAACCTGCGATATTTATTTGATACCGGAATGACGGTTTCGTGAGCCCCATCGAAGCAGTTCGCTCTTTCCTTCGCATCTGCGATATAAGACTACCTTCCATTTTGTTCGGATGCCGGAGGAGAGATGGGTGCCGCGCGGCGACGACATTTCGACGGTTGATCGTCGCCTTGTGGCACAACCACACGTTGTCCTCGACGTCTCGCGCCTGCTCGCCTGTGGCGCGAAGCTTGCGCCTTCCGGTATCGATCGGGTTGAGATGGCCTATGCACGGCGCTGGGCCAGCCTGCCCGAGGAATGCTGCACCTTCGTCGCCCAGGCCCTGGGTGGCGATTATGCCGCCCTGCCCTGGCGTGCCGTGGTGGGGCTCGTCGCCTCTCTCTCCAGCGCCTGGCAGGACAGCGACCCCAGCGGGGAGGCCGCGCGCCGCGCCCGGCGCCTTTCGATCGCCCTCCGCTGGCGCGTCCTTGCCGGCTTCGGCCAGCGCCAACTCGCCCGGCGCCTGAAGCGGCCGGGTCCCAAGGTCTTTCTCCTGGTTTCGCACCGGGCCCTGGAGCGGGAGCGGTCGATCCAGGCCATCCGGGACCTGGGCTGCGCCTTTGTGCCCCTGATCCATGACCTGATTCCCGCCACCCATCCCGAATATGCGCGCCCCGGCCAGGCGGAACGGCACCTGCGCCGCATCAGCACCTCGGCCGCGCTGGCTGACGGCATCATCGTCAACTCTGCCCATACGGAGGCGGCGCTCCGCCCCCATCTGGTTGGCCGCCGCACACCTCCACCGGTGCTCGTGGCCCCGCTTGGGATCGAGCCGCCATCCGCCCCCGCCCCGCCCCTGCCGACCGAGCCCTATTTCGTCGTGCTCGGCACCATCGAGCCACGCAAGAACCACCTCCTGCTGTTCCATCTGTGGCGCGACATGGCGGCGCGCCTGGGCAGCCGGACCCCGCGCCTCCTCGTTATTGGCCGCCGCGGCTGGGAGAACGAGAACGTCGTCGATATCCTGGAGCGATGCGACACAGTCCGCAGCACGGTGCAAGAGGTCGGCCAGGTGCCGGACCGGGAGGTGTGGGAGATCCTGCGCGGCGCCCGCGCCCTCCTCTTCCCTTCCTTCGCGGAGGGCTACGGCCTGCCGCTGGCGGAGGCGCTCACCCTCGGCGTGCCGGCCGTCTGCTCGGACCTTCCGGCCCTGCGCGAAGTTGGCGGCGACGTGCCTGACTATCTCGACCCCCTGGATGGGGTCGCCTGGCGCAATGCGATCCTCGATTATGCGGAGGCTGGCAGCGCGGCCCGCGCGGCGCAGATCAGCCGTCTCTCCCGGTGGCACGCGCCACGCTGGGACAGCCACTTCATCCGGGTGGACGAGTTGCTGGCCAAGGTCGCCAGCGACACCGCCCCTTCCTCCATTCAGGTCGCGATGCAGCGCTGGCCGAGGTCCGGGGCTACACGGCCCGGCGGCGCTGCCGGCTAACACTCCCAGGTCACGAAGCTTCTCATGGCACGATCCGGAATGCGGCGTTTCCCTTTCCGCCTGCAGGGCGGCGGGGCGCGATCCGGTGCTTCCGCCCGCCCCAAGCTCGGTCCCGCGACACCCATCGCCATTGTCGGTGCCGCCTGCCGCTTTCCAGCCGCACCCGATCTCGACGCCTTCTGGTCCTTGCTGGTGGAAGGGCGAGACGCGGTTTCGACCCTACCGGCCGACCGCTTCAACCTGGACTGGTTCCATCACCCGCGGCGCAATGAGCCCGGCAGGGCCTATAGCTTCGCCGCTGGCCATCTGGGGGATGTGAGCGGCTTCGATGCCCCCCGCTTCGGCCTCTCCCCGCGGGAAGCAGAGGAGGCCGATCCGCAGCAGCGCCTCCTGCTGGAGGTGGCCGCCGAGGTGCTGGAGGATGCCGGCTGGGCCCCCTCTACCCTCGCCGGAAAGGAGATCGGTGTCTTCATCGGTGGTTCCTCCACCGATTATGCCGAGCTGCGTCTTTCCGATCCCGCCGGCGCCGACCGCTATTTCATGACCGGCAACACCCTTTCCATCCTTGGAAACCGGATCACCAATGTCTTCGACCTGCGCGGCGGAGCGCAGACGATCGACACGGCCTGCTCCTCCTCCCTTGTCGCCCTTTCCCTCGCGGTGGATGCGCTACGGGCGGGGCGGATGGAGGCGGCGCTGGTGGGCGGCGTCCAGCTCCTGCTCTCGCCCTATGCCTTCACGGGCTTCTCCCGCGCTTCCATGCTTTCCCCCACCGGGCGCTGCCACGCTTTCTCCGCGGCGGCGGATGGCTATGTGCGCGGCGAGGGGGCAGGGATGGTCATCCTCAAGCCTCTCTCCGCGGCCCTGGAGGCAGGGGATGCGATCCGCGGGGTGATCCTGGCATCCGGGGTGAATGCGGTGGGCCGTTCCATCGGCCTCTCCCTGCCCGATCCCCAGGCGCAGGCGACACTGCTGCGGCGCGTACTCGCCGAATCCGGTCTTCCTGCCAGCCGCGTGGCTTATTTCGAGGCCCATGGCACCGGCACCCAGGCCGGCGACCCGGTGGAGGCCTGGGCCATCGGCAAGACCCTGGGAAGCAAGGATACCGGCCGCACCGCGCCGCTGCCCCTTGGGTCTGTGAAATCGAATATCGGCCATCTGGAAACCGCCTCCGGCATGGCCGGCCTCATCAAGGCCCTGCTGATGCTGGAGAAGCGGGTGATCCCGCCCAACCTGCATTTCACCGCACCCAATCCGCGCATCGATTTCGACGCGCTGAACATCCGCGTGCCGACGGCGCCGGAGCCGCTGCCGGGTCAGGCGCCGGTGATCGGCGTGAACTCCTTCGGTTTCGGCGGTACCAACGCCTCCCTCCTTCTGGCGCCCCCGCCCGCGCCGCGCGGCGCCGCCGAGACCTGCCCGGGGACCTTGCCGCCCCTCATTCTCTCCACCCGCTCCGCCGAAGCCCTGCCCACCGCCGCCGCCGCCTGGTCCGCCGCCCTCCGCGCGGCGCCGGAACGTGCCCCGGCCATGCTGCGCGGCCTTGCCCGCCACCGCGACCTCGGGCCCCACCGGCTGGTGTTGCGTGGCACCGATGCCGAGACCCTGGCGGCCGGGCTGGACGACTTCGCGGCAGGTGAGCCCAGGGGCATCCAGGGCAACGCGCCCGGCGCCGAGCGGACGGGCGGCATCGCCTTCGCCTTCTCCGGCAACGGCTCCCAGTTCCCGGGCATGGCGCGCGAGGCGATGGCCCACTCCCGACCCTTCCGGGAGGCGGTGGAGGCGGTCGATGCGGAACTTGGCCCCAGCCTCGGCTGGTCCGTGGCCGCCGCCCTGGCCGATGGGCTGACGGCCGAGGCCCTCGCCGCCACCGAGGTCGCCCAGCCGGCCCTCTTCGCCGTTCAGCACGGGCTGGCCACCGCCCTGGCGGGAGAGGGCATCGAGCCTGGTCTCGTGCTCGGCCATTCGGTCGGCGAGGTCGCGGCGGCGCTCACCGCCGGCATCCTCGACCTGCCCGGCGCCGCCCGCCTCATCGTCGCCCGTTCGGCGGCGCAGGCGCGCACGCGCGGCCGGGGCCGCATGGCCGCCCTCAACGCCACAGAGGAAGAGGCGGCGCCGCTGCTGGCCGAATGCGGCCCCGGGCTGGAAATCGCCGCCCGCAACGCGCCGCGCGCCCTGACCATCGCCGGCCCCGCCGCCGCCATCGCGCGCCTTGCAGCCGCGGCGAAGCGTGACCGGCTCACCCTCATCCAGCTGGATCTCGACTACGCCTTCCATTCCGCCGCCATGGACGAGGTGGAGGAGGGGCTGAGGACCTCGCTGGAGGGGCTGCGCCCTGCGGCGCCCCGCCTGCCCTTCCTCTCCACCGTGACCGGCGCGGTCCTGACCGGGCCGGCGGATGCCACCTATTGGTGGCGCAACCTGCGCGCCCCGGTGCATTTCGCGCGGGCGGCGGCCGAGGCTGCACGGCTCGGGGCGCGGCTGGTCATCGAGATCGGCCCGAACCCGATCCTGCAATCCTATCTGCGTGAGGCGGTGCGGGAGGCGAAGACGCCGGTCCTCGCCAGCCTGTCCCGGCGCGACGCACCGGGCGATCCCATCCCCCTCATCGCGGATCGGGCGACGGCACTGGGCGCCGATCCGCGCGGCGCTCCCGCCTTCCGTGGCCCCGCCCAGCGGCGCGGCCTGCCACCCACCCCGTATTTCCGCACCCGCCACTGGTTCCAGGCCACGCCGGAGGCGATGCGCCTGCATGACCCTGTGCTGGACCACCCGCTGCTGGGCTTCCGGCGCGAGGCCGATCCGGCGGAGGCGGGCTTCGCGCAATGGACGCGTAACCTCGACACCGCCCTCCTGCCCTGGCTGGCCGATCACCGGCTGGGCGAAGAGCCAGTGTTTCCCGCGGCCGCCATGGCCGAGATGGCGCTTGCCGCCGCCGCCCGCCGTTTCCCCGAGGCGGGGGCGCTGGAGCTCTCCACCTTCCAGATCCTGCGTCCGCTTCCCGTGCCGCCCGGCGACCGTGACAGCGTCAGCCAGGAAATGCGCTTCCGCCTGGCCGATGACGGAACCTTCCGCCTGGAGTCCCGTCGCCGGGGGAGTGGCGAGGCGTGGTCCCTGCATGCGCGCGGCCTGCTGCGCCCGGCCAGCGCCGAGGCACTGCCTGCCGCCTCCTCGCCAAGGCCAGGCGGGCGCGTGGTGGAGGAAGCAGCGATCCACGCCACCGCCGCCGCCTGCGGCCTGGATTACGGCCCTGCCTTCCGCCCGGTGCGGCAGGTCACGCTGGATACCGGCGGCCGCGCCGCCGAGGTCTCCCTGGAATGCCCGGCCGAGGCGCCGGGAGATGAAGGCTTCCTGCTCCATCCGGTCCGGCTCGACGGCGCCATGCAGGGGCTGATCGCCCTGATCGCCGAGCGCCAGGCCGGGAATGCCGCGGGCGAGGCCCTGGTGCCGGTGCGATTCGAGCGGCTGGTGGCAGCCCGTAACGCCGCCCCCGCGGTGAGCGCCGCCCTTACCCTCACCCATGCCGGCACGCGCGCGGCCGAGGCCAGGATGGTGCTTCGCGATGCCGCCGGCCGTCCCGTGGCCCTGGCCGAAGGCGTCTGGTTCCAGCGCGCACGCTTCAGCCGCGCGGAGACGGCCGAGCCCATGGCCTTCCGGCTGGAGGACCAGCCCGCCCACGATCCGACCCTGCCCGTGCCGGAACCGGCCCTTGCCGCCGCCCTGGCTGCCGCCGGAGCGCGCGACGACGCGCTGGACCTGTCCGAGCCGGCGCTGCTGCTGGAGGGCTATATTGCAGCGGCCGTTGCCCGTGCCTTCGCTGCGCGGAGCGGCGACGGGCCGATCCGTCCCTCCACGCCCTATGCGGCCGCCATGATGCGGGTCCTGGAGGAGGACCAGCTCGCAGCGCAGGACGGCGCCACCTGGCGCCTTCTTCCCACCGAAGACCTGCCGCCACCCGAAGACATCTGGCTCTCCGTGCTGATCGAGCGCCCCGCCCTGGCGCAGGATCTCGCGAGCATTGCCCAGGCGACGGAACGCCTGCCCGATGCACTGGTGGGCCATCTCCCGCCCGAGACCGCCGGCCTCCGTTTTTCCGAGGAGTCCGCGGCTTTCGAGCGGCTGGCCCAGGTGCTCGCGGATGCGGCCGGCGCCCTCGCCGCCTCCTGGCCCGCAGACCGCCCGCTGCGCGTGCTCGATCTTGGTTGCACGGCACTCACCCGGCATCTGTCGGCCAGCCTCGCCCGGTCCGGGCGCCGTATCCTGCACATCCTGGCCGGCGAAGCCCGGCCTGCCCCGCCGGCGCATGAGCTGGCGGAGGTGACCTCGCTGGACTGGGCCCCGGGCAGTGGCGCCCCCTGCCCGGTGGTGGCGGATGTCGTGGTCGGGCTGCATCCCGCCGCGCGCCGGCGTGCCGGCAGCGACATTCTCCAGGGCATGGCCTCCGCGCTCGCGGAAGGCGGCCTTCTCCTCCTCGCCGAGCCACAACCGAGCCGGCTGATCGATTTCCTGCGCGGGCAGGCCCCGGAGAGCTGGACGGCCCCTCCGCTTCCCGGTGCCGCTGGCTGGCGCCACGCGCTGGCGGAGGATGGGTGGAACGCCATACGGGTGGAGCCGCTGCGCGCATCCCCCTGGCCTGCCTTCCTCATTGCCGCACAGCGGTCCGCCCCCACGCCGGCCCTGCCGGCGCCAGCCCGGGAAGGCCGCTTCCTGATCCTGGCCGATGCGGGCGCCATGCCCCTCGCAAGGGCGCTGCGGGCCATGCTTACCCAGGCTGGCACGACGGCAGAGGAAAGGCGGCTGGAGGATGCCTCCTCCCTACCGCCTCGCGACCTCCGCGATGCCATGGTGGTCGCGCTGACTCACCCGGCCCCCGCCGCCCTGCCGACCAGCCTCGCTGGCCTCGCCTGCCTGGCTGAGGCCGCCACAGGCACCTGTGCAGGCTTCACCCTCGTTGCCCATGGCGATTCCGCCACACCCTCCGCCGAGGCAGTGCGGGCGCTTGGCCGGGTGCTGGCCAATGAGATGCAGAATCTCAAGCCGCGCCGAATCCTGATCGATGCCGCCCTGGCTCCCGAAGCCGCCGCGCACCGGCTGCTGCCGGAACTGCTCTCGCCCGGCACGGAACCCGAGCTGGTCCTCGGCCTTTCCTCCCGGCGCGCGCCGCGGATGGCACAGGGTGTCGCGCCACCCGGCCCCAGCCAGGCGGCGCGGCTCTCGGTGCGCCAGCCTGGCGCCCTCACCTCCCTGTCCTGGGATCCGATGGAAGCCCTTCCGGCTCCGGGCCCCGGCGAGGTGCTGCTGCGGGTGGAGGCCGCCGGGCTCAACTTCCGCGACCTGATGTGGGCCCAGGGGCTGCTGCCCGAGGAGACGCTGAAGGATGGCTTCGCCGGGGCCGGGCTGGGCATGGAATGCGCGGGGGTAGTCGAAGCCACCGGCCCGGGCACGCCCTTCCATCCAGGCACGCGGGTCTTCGGTTTCGCGCCACATGCCCTGGCCAGCCTCGCCCTCACACGTGCCGAGGCCCTGGCCCCGATCCCGGAAGGGCTGATCTTCACCGCCGCGGCGACCATCCCGGTGGCCTTCCTCACCGCCGTCTATGCGCTGGAGACCTGCGCGCGGCTGGCACCGGGGGAGCGGGTGCTGGTCCATGGCGGTGCCGGCGCAGTCGGGCTGGCCGCGTTGCAGGTAGCCCGAGCCGCGGGGGCAGAGGTGGCGATGACCGCCGGTACCGAGGCCAAGCGCGCCTTCCTCCGTGCCGCCGGTGCGGCTCTGGTTCTGGATAGCCGCGATGCGGGCTTCGACGACGCGCTGCGCCGCCACTGGCCGGATGGCGTGGATGTGGTTCTGAACTCCCTGGCCGGTGAGGCGATGGAGCGCTCCATTGCCCTGGTGAAGCCCTTTGGCCGCTTCGTGGAGCTGGGCAAGCGCGACTACGCCGAGGACCGGCGGATCGCCGTTCGTCCCTTCCGCCGCAACGTCACCTATTTCGGCGTGGATGTGGACCAGCTTCCCCGCGCCCGCCCCGCCGAGGCGGCGCGGCTGCTGGAATCCATCCGCGGCCGCCTGACCAGCGGCGATTTCCGCCCCCTGCCCTATACGCGCCGGGCGGCGGAGGGAGCGGAGGATGCCTTCCGGCTGCTTCAGGCCAGTGCCCATATCGGCAAGATCGTCCTCACCCCGCCCCGCGCCCAGGCACCGCGCCCCGCGCCCTGGCGGCCGGGGGAAGGCACAATCCTGCTGACCGGCGGCACTTCCGGCTTCGGGCTGGAATGCGCGAAATGGCTTGCGGCCCATGGCGCCACGCGGCTCGCCCTGCTCTCCCGCCGTGGCCCGGCGACGCCGGGGGTCGGGGAGGCGATCAGGGCGCTGGGCGCACTCGGTGCGCGTGCCAGTGCCCATGCCGTGGATGCCACCGATGCCACCGCGCTGGAGGCGCTGCTCGCCGCGCTGCGGGATGAGGGGCCGATCACCGGCGTGGTCCATGCTGCCGCAGTCTTCGACGATGGCGCCGCCACCGCCATGGACGCGGCACGCTTCGCCCGCAGCCTGAGCCCGAAGTTCCTGGCCGCGGAGAATCTGGACCGCCTCACGGCGCAGGATCCACTCGACCTCTTCCTGCTCTTCTCCTCGGCGACCACCAGCCTCGGCAATCCGGGGCAGGCGAATTATGTCGCGGCCAATGCGGCGCTGGAGGCCCTGGCCCGCCGCCGCCGCGCCAGGGGACTCCCGGCGCTCGCGGTGGGATGGGGCCCGATCGCCGATGCCGGCATCCTGGCACGCGAGGCCGAGACCGCCCGCACCCTCGGCCGCCGCCTGGGCGTGGAGCCGATGACGGCACGGGAAGCGCTGGAGGCGCTGCCTGGGCTGATCGCCGGCGGCGCGCCGGTGGTCGCCCTCGCCCGCATCGCCTGGACGCGCATCGGCGCCACCCTGCCGGTGCTGCGCGAGCCCGCCTTCGCCGCACTGCGAGGCCGGGCGGAGGAGAGTGACGCCGGGATTGCCGATATGCGCGCCCATCTGCTGGCCCTGCCCCCGGACGATGCGCGCGCCCTGCTGGCACGCATCGGCGTGGAGGAGTTGGGCCGCATCCTGCGGCTGGCTCCCGAGAGCATTGCCGCCGATGCGCCTGTGGTCCGGATGGGCCTGGACAGCCTCGGCGCGCTCGAATTGCGGGGAGCGCTGGAGGCGCGCCTTGGCATGTCCGTGCCGCTCTCGGCCGTGACAGAGGACCTTACTGTTGCTGGCCTCGCCGCGCGCATGGTGGAAGGACTCTCCGGTGGAGCGCGGGAAGCCGAGATCGACACCCTGCTGGACCGTTTCGAGCCGGGTGCGCTACCGACCCCGACGCCAGAACCCACTCCGGCTGACGCAAAACTAGCCACGCAAGGCGAATGACAAGGTTTCTCCGATGGAGACTCAGGCTTGACCCAGGGCACCGGCCTTTCCGCCACCGCGCGCCTCGCCCTGCTGCAGCGGCTTTCCAAGCGCCGCGCCCGGCAGGAGGAAGCCGGGGCGCCTGAAGGCGCGCGCTCCTTCGGGGACCTGCCCGCGCTGCGCGACTTCGAACTGGTGAAAACGGCGATGGAGGCGCTCGACCTTCCCAATCCCTTCTTCCGGCCCCATGAGGGTGTGGCCGCCGCCACCACTGTGATCGGCGAAGCCGAGTATCTGAATTTTTCCTCCTACAATTATCTTGGCCTGAATGCCGATCCGCGCGTGCGCGCTGCTGCTCATGCGGCGATCGACCGTTACGGCGTCTCGGCCTCCGCCTCGCGCGTCGTTTCCGGCGAAAGGCCGCTGCATGCGCAGCTGGAAGCGGCGCTGGCGGCACATTACCGCACCGAGGCGGCGCTCTGCTTCGTCTCGGGCCACGCCACGAATGTCACGGTGATCGGCCATCTGATGGGCCCGCGCGACGTGATCGTGCATGACGCGATGATTCATAATTCCTGCGTGGAGGGCGCCCGTCTTTCCGGCGCCCGCCGCCTGCCCTTCGCCCATAACGACCCGCAGGCCGCCGAACGCGAGCTGGCGGCCGCGCGCCGCAACGCCGGCCGCGCGCTCCTTGTGATCGAGGGCCATTACTCGATGGATGGCGACGTGCCCAACCTGGCGCGCTTCATCGAGATAGCCCGTCGGCACGACGCCTGGCTCATGGTGGATGAGGCGCATGCCATGGGCGTGCTCGGCCCGACCGGCCATGGTCTCGCCGAGTTGCAGGGCGTCGATCCCGCGGGCGTGGACATCTGGATGGGCACGCTCTCCAAGACCCTGTCCTCCTGCGGCGGCTACATCGCCGCGAAGCGCCAGCTGATCGACTGGCTGCGCCATACCGCGCCAGGCTTCGTCTATTCCGTTGGCCTCGCACCAGTGCTGGCGGCCTCGGCACTGGAGTCGCTGCGCATCATGGGTGAGGAAGCCTGGCGGGTCGCGAAGCTCAACGCCAATGCCACCCGCTTCCGCGATGGGCTGCGGGCGCGCGGGCTGGATGCCGGCGCCTCGGCCGGGCATGCCATCGTGCCGCTGATGACCGGCTCCTCCGTCCGTGCCGGGCGGCTCTCGGCCGAGTTGTTCAAGCGTGGCGTGAACGTGCAGCCCATCACCTTCCCGGCCGTGCCTGAGCGCGCGGCGCGACTGCGCTTCTTTCTCTCCGCCGAGCACAGCGATGAGCAGATCGACCGTGCCATTCACATCATCGCCGAAGCGGCTGCGCGGATCGATACGGCGGAGCTGGCGGGCTGAACCGGCCCCGGCCGCTGCGCCTTGCCCTTCTCACCCTTGGGAGTGCCGCGAGCAGCGAGGCCGTCGCGGCCTTCCTGCGCGTCCATGGAGGGAAGGTCGTCCTGCTGGGCCTGTCCAATCCGTACCGGCGCCAGGCCGGAGGAGCGCTGGGCCAGACGTTGAGGCACCTTCGGCGATCCGGGCCACGGATGCTTGCCTATCTTGCCGTGAACATGGCCCTGCCGCGCTTGGCCACCACCCTCGCGGGTGGCACGGGATCGCTCTCGGCACAGGCACGCGAAGCCGGCATCCCCGAGGCGGTGGTAGAGGATGTGAACGGCCCGGCCTTCCACGCGGCGCTGCGCGCCGCGGGACCGGATCTGATCGTGACCTTCCATTTCGATCAGATCCTCTCGGCGGCCACCATCGCCCTGGCGCCGATGGGCGGAATCAACATCCATCCCTCTCTGTTGCCCCGGCATCGCGGCCCCATCCCCACCTTCTGGGCGGGTGCGGAGGCGGAACCTGCCTATGGCGTAACGATCCACCGCCTCGTGCCACGGATCGATGCGGGACCGATTCTCGCGCAGCGCGCCATCACCTTGCCGCCGGGCATCACCGCCTCCGCCGCGGCACGGCGCCTTCACCAGGCGGCCGTGCCGCTGGCGGGCGAAGTACTGCAGGCCCTCGCCTCCGGCACCGCTGCGGAGACTCCGGCGGCGGAACCGCTGCCATACTGCCCCTTTCCAGACCGCGCCGCCCTGCGCCAGGCTCGCCGGCGCGGCGCACGGCTGCTTAACCCGGCGGATATCGGCGCCGCGCTGCGCATGCGCGTCTGAGCCTTCTCCACGGCACGATCGCCTCCTGCCATTGCGTGCTTCGCCGGCCCTGCATATGGAACAACAGTGCCCGCAGACGCAGCGAATACCCGGCAAGGGCGGCAGTTCCTGTTTCTGCAGGGTCCCGTCAGCTTTTTCTTTCCCTTGCTGGGAAAGCGACTCCGTGCGCTCGGGCACGGGGTGCACCGGATCAATCTCTGCCTCGGCGACAAGCTGTTCTGGCGAGTCGGTGGAGCGGTGGATTACCGGGGCCGACCCGAGGAATGGCCCGCCTTCATCGCAGACTTCCTCGATGAGCGCGGGATCACCGACATCATCCTTCTCGGCGAGCAACGCTTCTATCACCGGGAGGCGATCGCGGCGGCCCGGGCGCGCGGCATTGCGGTGGTCGCAACCGATTTCGGCTATTTCCGCCCGGACTGGATCGTCTTTGAAGCCGAAGGGATGAATCGCGAGAGCCGCTTCCCGCGTGACCCTGCAGCCATCCTTGCCCTAGCCGAGACGTTGCCGCCGCCGGATTTCGGCGGGCGCTACAAGGACAGCTTCCGTAACCAGGCCGCGCTGGACGTAGCCTACCACCTCGTCTCGCTGCTGCCGGGCTTCTTCCCGCATTACCGCGGCCACCAGATCTACCACCCCGCGCAGGTCTATCTCGGCACCTTGCTGCGAATCATCCTGCGGCGGCAGGCGAACCGTAGAGCCGACGCCATCATGGCCCGCTTGCAGGGGCGCGGTCCGCTCTTCCTCATGGCCATGCAGATGGAGACGGACTTCTCCGTCCGCGCCTATTCCTCCTACACCAGCCTGGACGCGGCGATCGAGGAAGTGACGCAGTCCTTCGCCGCCCATGCCCCGCCCGACGCCCAACTCCTCTTCAAGGTCCATCCGCTGGATCCCGCCATGAAGAACTGGCGCAGGCGCGTGCGGCGCATCGCGAAGCGCGCGGGGGTTTCCGACCGCGTGCACTACCTTGGCGGCGGCAATCTCGGTGCGATCACTGAGAATGTGCAGGGCGTGGTCACCATCAACAGCACGGTCGGCCTCCGCGCCATTCTGGATCACCTGCCGACGCACGCCCTGGGGCACGCCATCTACCGAATTCAGGGCCTCACCCATGAGGGGCCACTCGACCGTTTCTGGACCGAGGGACGCCCGCCGGACCCGGTGCTGCGTGAGGCCTTCCTGCGCGGCATCGCGCATTGCCTGCATATCCGCGGCGTCTATTACGCGCGCCCAGGGCTCGATGTGGCGGTGGAGCAGGCAGCGCAGCGGCTCCATCATGGGCTGATCAATGAGCCGGTGATCGAGCCGCCGTCACCGTTCGTCTAGGGGCGGATGCGGAAGCGCAGCAGCCGCACCGCGCGATCGGCCAGCGGCGTGGGCAGCAGAGCGAGCGCGCGCAGCCCGGCGGCAAGGGGCAGCGGAAAGACGCAGCTCGCGCGCCCGGCGCGCAACGCGCGCTCGATCCGCGCGGCCGCTTCCTCGGTGGAGAGGGAGAAGGGCCGCGCGCCCACCCAGGCATCGCCCATGGCACTGTCGAAGAAACCGGGCGCGATCAGCGTCACCCCCGCGCCCGTACCCGCGAGATCGGCGCGGATCGCCTCGCCCCAGGCCCAGAGCCCTGCTTTGGACGCGCTGTAGCCCGGGCTGTCCGGCAGCCCCCGGAAGGCCGCGAGCGAGGTAACAAGCCCGATGCGCCCTGCCCCCCGCGCGTGGATCGCCGGCAGCAGTGGGCCGACGAGATGGATCGCGCCCAGCAGGTTCACCGAGACCTGCGAAGCCGCCTCCGCTGCCGTCTCCGCCGAGCCATCAGGCCGGCGGCCGGCGGCGATCCCGGCATTGGCCACAACCAGCCCGGTGGGCACCGCTGCGTCCCATTTCAGCACGGTCCGCGCGACTTCTTCCGCATCCCGTACATCCACGGCCGCGATCCGCACGGTCGCGCCGCGCGCCGCGCAGGCGGCCGCCGTCTCGTGCAGTCCGGCCTCGCCGCGTGCCAGCAGCCCCAAGGTCACGCCAGGCGCCGCGAAGCGCCGTGCCAGCGCCGCGCCCAGACCCCGCGAGGCGCCCGAGACGATGACGCCGCCCACGAAGCCGCTCACCGCCGGCCACCGATCCGCGCCAGAGTTCCCCGCAGGAATCCTTCCAGGCCGCGATGAAGCGTGAAGGGCGAGAGGCGCCAGGCGGTGGGATCCTCCAGCCGGTCCAGCATCACCTCCGGCGGGCAGGGCAGCAGCGTCACCGGATCGACATAGCGCGGGTAGAGTATGAGAGCGGCTGCCACCAGCTCATCCAGCGTGCGGGCAATGCCGCGCCGCCCAGCCGGAAAAGGCGCGCGATCCTCCGTCAGCCCCCAGCCGGCGTAGAAAGGCTGGCCCCAGCAGGTCACGGCCACGCCGCGCAACAGGGCTTCGAAGCCTGAGAGCGAGGTAAGGGTGTGCAGCGCATCCACCTGCGGCAGCAGCGCCGGAAGCGGCACGCGCCCCACCACGGCATCCGCCAGCCCCTTCAGCTCGGCTGCGCGCAGCCGGCCCCGGCGGAAGCCCGCCTCCAGATCCGGATGCGGCTTGTAGAGGATGAAGGCATCTGGCTCCGCCGCACGGACAGCCCGCAGCAGATCCAGGTTCGAGCGGATCGCCCCGCCACCAAGGCGCACGGAGGCATCGTCCTCTACCTGGCCCGGCACCAGCACCACCCGGCGCCCGCGCGGGAAGGCGGGCAGCGCGGCCTCGCCGGTCAGATTGTACTTGGACACGCCACGCCGGACGATCTCCGCCCGCAAGGCGACCGCGCGGGCCAGCAGCGGCGACGTGAAGCCACCTTGCGCCAGCATGCTTTCCAGCGTGGAGAGTTGGCGCGGATCGTAATGCGCGCCCAACGGATCCAGGCAATAGGAGGCGCCTGGCAGGAAGCGCGCGCCCAATCCGCGGGAACGCACGAAGCCATCCTCCAGCAGACGCAGTTCCACGCCCTGCCCGCGAATGGTGGCCGCCAGCGTGTCGGGGCAGGAAGCAGCCCAGGCGACGATCGCCCCGCCTTCCGCCCGCGCACGCTCAACAGCGCGGGCGGCGTCATGGGTAAAGAAGGGCGTGCCGCCCTCACGCGCCAGCAGCGCGCCCACCTGACGGCGTTTCCAGCGCGCGATGCCGATTGCCGCCGCGACGCCACGGTTGGAGCGCTCGGCCCCTGTCCAATCCGCGAGCAGGGCGAGGCTATCCGCCCGCGTCCAGGGGCGGCGGCGGAAGGGATCGGCGGCGCGCGTTCGGGCGAGAAGAGGCTGCAGATGCTCTCCCGTCCGGTCGTGCGGCACGCCAGCCGCCTCGGCCAGCGCGGCCATCACCGGGCTGGCGCCATGCAGCGTTGCGGCGGCATCCAGCAGCGTCCAGGGGGAAAGCGGCTGCGGCAGACGGCGCAGGCCGGGCAAGGGAGGCAGGACGGGCGCGGCGGCAGGATCCGCCCAGGGATCGCGCGCCACCAGCACCGGATGAACGCCCGCCCTCGCCACCGTAAGCGCCGCTTCGGCCGTTGCGCGCTGCGCCGGATCGCAAGGGTCCAGCACCAGTGCCACGGCGCGTGCGGGAAGCGCCAGCATGGCTGCGCCCGGATCTGGCAGGCCAAGCGGCCCCCCGAGGCGGGATTGCGCGACCAGCGCCGCCAGGGCCTTCGCCTCGCCAGCGGGAAGATCCGAAGTCTCATCCAGCAGGATCAGCGGCGGGGCGCTGCGCCCGGCGAAGCTGGGCGGCGCGAAGGGCCCAAGGCTGAAGCGGAGCACCGGCCCCGCCCAGTCCGCCGGAACGAGACTGCCCTCCTCAAGCACCAACACCGCGCCGGGCCCTGCGGGTGCCACGGCGCGACCCGGCCAGAAGGCCGGAAGATGCGGCCAGCGGACCAGGAGGGCGGACGGAAAAGAGAGGGGAGGCAGCGCGGCGGTCGGTTCCGGAGATGTCATCGGGTTTTGCTTGCTGCGCTCCGCTAGGATAAACAGCCGCCATGATGCAAGCCATGCCTTTCGGGCGGGCTGGGGCGTATCCCCGGATTCCCGCAGGTTCTGTAGTTGAAGGAATGGTGGCCCCGCTTCGGTGCCTCGCCCTGATCACCGCCCTGGCGCTAACCGGCTGTGCCTCGGATGCCACAGAGTCGAGTTGGTGGAACCCGATAGGTCTTGGCCCCGCCCCCAGCTCGCCGCCACCCGCGACAGGCGTGGTGCTGCCCGTCCGCGCTGCAGATCCGGTGGCCGCCTTCGCGGCGCGTGCCCATATGGGGCAGACCGAGGCGGTGGTACTGCCCGATAGTGGCCGGACGGTCTCGGCCCGCATGGTCCGCACTTACAACGCCGCCTCGGGCCGCGAATGCCGCGAGGTGCAGTTCGGCCAGGCCAACACACCGGGCGGCCCGCCGGGCGCCACCTATTGCAATGATCCGGCCCAGGGCTGGATCGCGGCACGGGCGTTGCTGCGCGGCGGGGCGGTCTACCGGCCGTGAGCGCTGCTGGCACCGTTCCGGAGCCGCCCTCGCGGCGGGAACGGAGCCATTGGCTGATCGAGGGGATTGCCACCCAGGGCCGCGTGATCGGCGCGCTGATCATGCGCGAGATGCAGACGCGCTTTGGCCGGCATAATCTTGGCTTCCTCTGGATGTTCTTCGAGCCGCTCTTCCTGGGCTGCATGGTGGGGCTGATGCACACGGCGCATGGCCGCCAGCTGCCAGGTGGAGTGAATCCCTTCCTCTTCAGCATCGTAGGCTATGTGCCGTTCTTCATGTTCCGCTCCATCGTGAACCGGGCGGGATCGGCACTGCACTCAAATCTCACCCTTCTCTTCCACCGCCAGGTTACGCCGGTGGATGTAATGATCGCGCGGAACCTGCTGGAAGCCGCTGCTGTTATCGGCGTGATCGTGATTATCGTTTCGGGAGCAGCCTGGTTCTTCGAGATCGTGCCCGCCAATGTGGCGCAGATCTTGTTTGCCCTGATCCTGATGTGTCTGCTCTGCCACGGCCTTTCGATGATGCTCGCCGCCGCCACTTCGCGCTGGGAAGGCCTCGACCGGCTGATCCATCCGATCACCTATCTGATGATGCCCCTCTCCGGCGCCTTCTACGCGCTACACTGGTTCCCGAGCCATCTGCGCGAGTTGCTGCTCTGGAATCCGCTTGTCAGTCTTCACGAGGCAATCCGGGAAGGTATGTTCGGAGACCGTTTCCCCTCCTATTACGATATTCCCTATGTCGTCTGGTGGATCCTGGGCACGAATCTACTTGGCCTTGCCGCGCTGAGGACGGCCCGGCGCAAACTCAACATCTTCTGATCCCACCATGGCACTGATCCTGGAAAACGTCTGGAAGTCCTATCCCGTGCGCGGCGGGCAACGGGAGATCCTGCGCGGCATCAACGCGGTGATCGAGCGTGGTGACGCGGTGGGCATCCTCGGGCGCAACGGCGCGGGCAAATCCACCCTCATGCGCGTCATGTCCGGCGTTGAATCGCCGTCGAGCGGGCGCGTTCGGCGGGAGATGTCGGTGTCCTGGCCCCTTGGCTCCGGCTTCGGCCTGCAGGCCAGCCTGAGCGGCGCCGACAATGCACGCTTCATCGCCCGCATCTATGGGCAGGACGTGCGCGAGACGTTGGACTTCGTGCAATCCTTTTCTGAAATCGGACAGTATTTCTACGAGCCTGTCCGCACCTATTCCGCCGGCATGATGGGCCGTCTCCTGATGGGATTGTCCTTCGCCGTGAAGTTCGACTGCTACCTGGTGGACGAGATCATCTCGGCAGGGGATCAGCGTTTCGTCCAGCGTTGCCAGACCATGCTGGAAGAGCGCCTCGGCAATGCATCCCTGCTCATGGTCTCGCATTTCGCTGACCACATCAGGCAGTATTGCCGCACCGCTGTTGTGCTCCGGAACGGCCTTCTGGAGCTCTATGAGGATATCGATGAAGGTATCGCCGTCTATCAAAGCCTTTGATCCGGCGGCGCCTGCCTCGGCGAGCGTCCCTGGTTCGTCCCGAAAGAAGCCGTCGCGCCTGATGGCCGGGCTGCGGAAATGGCGCGGCTTCCTGCTGGCGGTGGTGCTGCCCACTGCGCTCGCGGCCACCTAT
Organism: Roseomonas xinghualingensis; assembly: GCF_025791835.1. Lineage (GTDB taxonomy): Bacteria > Pseudomonadota > Alphaproteobacteria > Acetobacterales > Acetobacteraceae > Roseomonas > Roseomonas xinghualingensis. The sequence goes on along the minus strand of NZ_JAOXLP010000008.1, from coordinate 18,144 downwards.
TTCTACGCTATCGCAGCCGGGCAGTTCGCCAGCGAGGCGCGCTTCCTCGTGCGCGGCTCCTCGGGCGGCGGCGGCGCCCTGGGCGGCGCTCTCGGCGCGGCCCTGGGCGGCGCCGGCTTCAAGCCCGTGCAGGAAGAGGCCATGGCGGTGCGCGACTTCCTGCGCTCGCAGGATGCGGTGCGCGCAGTGCGGCAATCGGTGGATCTCGTTTCCATCTGGCGCCGGCCTGAAGCGGACCTGCCTGCCATGCTCTGGACCGACGAACCCTCGGTTGAAACCCTTACCCGCTATTACCGGCGCATGGTGACTGCTGAGTACGATAGCGAGTCCGGCACCGTGGCCGTCCAGGCACGCAGCTTCCGTCCTGAGGATTCCAGACTTCTGGCCGAGGCCCTCCTCGTGGCCTCCGAGAACCTCGTCAATCAGCTCAGTGAGCGGCAGCGCGAGGACACGCTGGGCACCGCGCGCCGGGAGGTGGAGATCGCCGAGAGCCGGGTTTTGGCCGCGCGCGAGGCGCTGACCACTTTCCGCCAGGAGGGCCGCGCGATCGATCCGGCCCGAGAAAGCGCCGCCAACGTGGCCTCCGTGAGCGCGCTGGAAGGCGCCCTGACCCAGACCCGTGCCGAGCTGCAGGAGAAGGGCGCCTACATGCGGGCGGACAATCCCCAGATCCAGCTGCTCCGCAACCGTATCTCGGCGCTGGAGAGGCAGATCGTCGCGGAGCGCGAGCGCCTGACCACCGGCGAACATGCCGTTCCGCAGCAACTGGCGAACTATGAGCGTCTGATGCTGGAGCGTGAATTCGCCGATCGCCAGCTCGTCTCCGCCGCAGCGAGCCTTGAATCTGCGCGCGTGGATGCAGCCCGGCAGCAGCTTTATGTAGCGCGCATCACGCAGCCACAGCTTTCCGAGAGCCCACAATATCCGAAGGCTGCCTTTACAGTCGGGAGCGTGTTCGTCGTGCTCGCCGTGGTCTATGGCATCGCTTCCCTGATCCTTGCCGGATTCCGTGAACATGCAGCCTGAACGAAAAGCGATGCGCCGCCCCGTCTTCGCCCTGCTCGCCGCGGCTCTTGCCGTGCTCACCCCGGCCGTGTCCCAGGCCCAGCTTCCCAACGCGCTGCTCCAGCAGCCCGTACCGGGGCGGCTTGGCCCCTCCCTGGCGCAAGCGGCGCCAGTTCAGGCTGACAACCTCCTTCCGGATGCCACCACCACCTCCCGCCTCGGCTCGACGACCGAGGCGGAGGGTGGTCCCGTCGCTTCCGGACCACTTGGTGAGCTGGGCCGCACTCCTGGCCCCTCCACCACCGTCTTCGGCGCAAGCCTGTTCAACCGTGCCGCTCCCACCGCCAGCGATGCACCCAACCCGAACTACCGCATCGGCGTCGGGGACCGTGTCTCGATCCGCGTCTGGGGGGCGGTGGAATCAGAGGCGGTCGGCCAGGTGGATGGGGATGGCAACCTCTTCCTCCCCTCCATAGGTCCGATCCGCATCGCCGGCACCCGCGCGGGCGACCTGCAACGCGTGGTCGAGTCTGAGGTGCGCCGCATCTACACGCAGCAGGTGCAGGTTTATGCCGTTCTGCTGAACGTGAACCGGATCGGTGTTTTCGTAACCGGTTTCGTCCGCAGCCCAGGTCGCCACACCGGCACGGGCATGGAAAGCGTGCTGGACTACCTGCTGCGCGCCGGCGGCGTGGACCCCACGCGCGGCTCCTTCCGCGACATCCAGATCCAGCGTGGCGGCCGCACCGTGCAGCGCGTGGACCTTTATCCCTTCCTGCTGAACGGACGGCTGCCGCAGTTCCTCTTCCAGGAGGGCGACACGATCGTCGTTGCCAAACAGGGGGCACTGGTCAGCGTCGATGGCGCGATCCGCAACAACTTCCTGTTCGAGGTGCCCGGCCGCACCATGTCGGGCGAGGAGCTGGTCCAGCTTGCCGGCCCGCTGCCCTCGGCGACCAATGTGGTGGTGCGCGGCACGCGCAATGGCCGCCCCTGGTCACGCTATGTGACGGTACCCGAGCTGCGCCGCATCTCCCTGCTGGACCAGGATGTGGCGAGCTTCATCACCGATGCGCCCGCACAGACCATCCGCGTGATGATCGAGGGCAGCCGCATCGGCCCCTCCGTGCTGATTGCGGACCGCGATATCGGCCTCTGCCAGTTGCTGGACCATGTGGCGGTTGACCCGGTGCTGGCTGACACCAAGTCGGTCTACCTGCTGCGTCCGCGCATCGCGGCCCAGCAACAGCGCACCATCAACGAGACGCTGGACCGACTGGAGAGGCAGCTCTTCAGCGCTGTCTCCTCCACCACCGGGGTCGCGGAGATCCGGGCCAGCGAGGCGCAACTCGTCTCGCAGTACATCTCGCGTGGGCGCCGCGTGAAGCCGGAGGGCCGGCTGGTGGTTTCCGATGGCTCCGGCCGCTGCACCGACACGCGGCTCGAGGATGGCGACACCATCGTGATCCCCGAGCGCAGCGAGGTGGTGATGGTGGCAGGGGAGGTCACCGCCCCCCAGGCCGTGCTGTGGCGCCCCGACATGACGGTCGATGAGTATGTGCAGAAGGCCGGTGGCTTCACCCAGCGCGGCAATCTCTCCAACATCATGATCCGCCGCGCGAGCGGAGAGCTGGTGCTGGAGCCGCGCGAGGGTCCCCGCCCTGGAGACGAGTTGATAGCCCTGCCCCGCCTGGATCCGAAGCTCTTCCAGGTCACGCGGGATGTGCTGCAGCTCATCTACCAGACCGCGCTTTCAGCCACGGTGTTCAACTAAGGCACCTCGCCTCCTGCCACGCCGGCTTGTTTCCGGCGTGGCTTGAACCGAAAGCCTGCTCGGTTAGAGTCCGGGCAAGGCGACAGATCAGGATCTTGCATGGATACGCCTTCGTCCTCACCGGAACGAGAGGCGACCGGTCAACGTGACGTGGGCGCCGTGGTGCATGCCATTGGCATTCTGAGGCATCTCTCTGCCACCACGGCCCCGCTGGGTGTCGCCGCCATCGCGCGCGGCACCGGCATCAGCGTCAGCACATGCTTCAACATCCTTCGGACGCTGACGCGCGCGCGCTTCGTCTCCTTCCGTGAGGCCGACAAGACCTATGCGCTTGGCCTTGCCGTCGCGGAACTGGCGGCCGGCTTCCTAGGTGTCAGCCACACCGAGCTAATCCGGCCAGAGTTGCAGCGGCTGGCGCAGAAATATGACATGCTGATCGTACTCTGGCGGGTGACGGAGGATGGGCACATCGTGCTGATCGACCGCGCCCACAGCCACACGGCCGTGCGGGTGGAAATGCGGATGGGGCTGCGCCTGCCGATGCTGGTGGGTGCTGTCGGCCGCTGCGTCGCGGCCGCGCTGGACCTGCCCGAGGCCGAGCTGCGCCACCGCTTCGAGGCGTTGCGCTGGCAGACACCGCCCAGCTTCGAATCCTATCTGGCCGACATGCGGGCCGCGCGGGAGAACGGCTGGAGCATGGATGCGAACCACCTCTACCGTGGCCTGATCACCGTGGCCGCCCTGGTGACGGACCAGAAGGGCCAGCCACGCTTCGGCCTGAGTGGCATCACCATCTCCGCCCAGCATCCGGAGGAGGTCTTCCCCCGCCTGGGGGAAGAATTGCACGAGGTGGCTATCCAGACCGGCAGGGCGCTGTTTCCGCGCCCTGCCGCCAACCCTCACAGGGAATAGGCCCAGGCGGCGCGGGTCTCCCCGCGCCACCCGGGTGCGATCAGCCTGAAATCAGCGGACAACCGCCTTCCGATAATGGCCGGAAAGCCTCGGCTGCCGGCGTGGTGCGGACCAGCTTCAGCAGATCCCAGGGCCCCTTGGATTCGGAGGGAGCCTTTGCCTCGAAGAGATGCACGTCATGCAGGTGCCGGCCGTCCGCGCGGATGCTGCCTGCCCCGAAAGCATCATCGTCAGTGGGCATGCGCCGCATGACCTCGATCACCTCGCGCCCGGACCCCTTCGCCCGCGCGGCGCCGACCTCCGCCACCCCCTTCAGGTAATGGATGACCGCCGAGTAGTTCCCGGCATGGGTCTGGTTCGGGTAGTTGTCCGGTGTCTTGGGCAGAACGCGCTTGGTGAAGGCACGGGTGCGGTCGTTCAGGTCCCAGTAGTAGCTCTCGGTCAGCAGCAGCCCCTTCGTCGTCTCCAGACCCAGGGATTTCACATCATTGATGAAGGCAATGGTGCCCAGCAGCTTCTGCCCGCGCGACACCAGGCCGAACTCATGCGCCTGCTTCACGCAGTTGATGAAATCCGCGCCCGCATTGGCGAAGGCGACCACCTTCGCGCGGCTGCGCTGCGCCTGCAGGAGAAAGGAGGAGAAATCCGTCGTTCCCGGGAAAGGATGGCGAATGGCGCCGACCACCTTGCCGCCCTCGGCCTCCACGAATTTCCGGACATCGCTCTCCATCTGATGCCCGAAGGCCATGTCGGCCGCGATGATGAAGAAGGTGTCCGAGCCCGCGCGTACCGAGGCCACGCCGGAAGAGCGGGCGAGCATCCAGGTATCATAGGTCCAGTGGATCGTGTTCGGGCTGCAGGACTTGGCCGTCAGCTCAGAAGTCGCGGCGCCGGTGTTGAGATGGATCTTGTCCTTTTCCCGCACTAACCCGTTCAGGGCCAGGGCAATGGAGGAGTTGTTCACCTCCAGCACCACATCCACACCTCGGCGGTCGCTCCATTCGCGCGCGATCGTCAGGCCTGTATCAGCCTTCTGCTGATGGTCAGCCTGGATGACCTCGACTGCGATGCCGCGCTGGAGGATGCCGGAATCCTCCACCGCCTGCTGCACACAGGCGACCGCCGTGGGGCCGGAGAGATGCCTGTATGGGCCCGAGAAGTCGGCCAGCACGCCCAGGCGTATGGGCTGCGCCTGCGCGCGCACGGCACGGGAGGCGAAAGGCATGGCGGCGGCGCCGGCCAAAAGCTGTCTGCGGTGCAACATCCTCATACGTCTCCCTTTTGTTTGTGTCATGGGGGCGTGGAGCCTGCACCCGGCCAAGCGCCACCGGGTCTTCAAGACGAAGACGAGTGCCGCCGGCCCTTCCCGGCGGCACCAAAGCCTTGGGAGGGAGCTTAATCACCCCCTGCACCTCTTCACCACATCATTGCGGGACCAGCGAATTCAGACCGGATCCCAGGAGAACACGTCCGGGCTGCGATCCAGTGACATGAACTGGGCCCGCAGGGACGGCATGGCGTGCTCGGCGATCAGTTCCGGCGTCCAGCCTTCGCCACGGTGCACGCTGCGCACCGGGCGGGGCTGGCTGAACAGGAAGATCTCGTTGTTTCGTGCCGCGAAAATCTGGCCGTTCACATCCTTCGCCGCATCGCTGGCCAGGAAGACCGCCAGCGGCGCGTTCTTCTCCGGCGTCATACGCTTTAGCTTCTCCACCCGTGCCTTCTGCTCCGGGGTTTCGGCTGGGATGGAGCTGGTCATGCGGCTCCAGGCGAAGGGCGCGATGCAGTTGGAACGCACCCCGAAGCGCTGCATGTCGAGGGCGATGGACTTGGACAACGCCACGATCCCCAGCTTCGCTGCCGAGTAGTTGGCCTGCCCGAAATTTCCAACGAGCCCCGAGGTGGAGGTCATGTGCACAAAGGCGCCCGAGCCCTGCGCACGGAAATGCTCCGCCGCCGCACGGGAGACGTAGAAGCTGCCGTTCAGATGCACATCGATGACGGCGCGCCATTCCTCGGGCGTCATCTTGTGGAAGATCTGGTCGCGCAGGATGCCCGCATTGTTGACCACGATGTCCACACGCCCGAAGGCATCGATGGCACTGGCCACGATGCGCTTCGCGCTGTCCCAATCGGCGACGCTGTCGGTATTGGTCACCGCCTTGCCGCCGCGCTGCTCGATGATGGCCTTGGTCTGCTCGCCCGGCGTGGCGGACTGCTCGCCAATGCCGGTGAGTGAGGCGCCGATGTCGTTCACCACCACCTTCGCCCCAGCCAAGGCCATGGCCAGGGCAATCTCCCGTCCGATCCCGCCGCCTGCTCCGGTGACGATCGCAACTTTTCCGTCCAGCATGGACATGCCTCGGCTTCCTCTCAGGCGGGGGTGAACATGGGGATGGGCTGCCCGCCTTCGCTCGTCACGAAGGTAAGGCGCACAGGCTGGCCGACCTTGAGCGCCTCGAAGTCGCAATCCACGATGTTGCTCATGATGCGCGGCCCTTCGGCCAGCTCCACATAGGCGATCACATAAGGCTGCTTCGCCCGCATGACGCTGTAGGTGTAGATCGTGCCCTGCCCGCTGGCGGGCACATATTCCACCTCCCCCTCGTCGTCGAAGGGGCAGATCGGGCGGGGCGGGTAATGCACCTTTCCGGTCTTGGTATTGCGGCCGATCAGCAGCTTGCCCTCGCGCGCCGCATCCCAGAAGACGCGGGTGGAGGGATCGGGGGTTGGGCTCGGCGGAACCCGCGCCTGCGTCTGCTCGCTCATCGCCCTCACTCCCTCTCCAGCACCAGCGTGGCGCTGCCATGCCGCGTGCCGAGCGATCCGCCGGTGCCATGCGCTAGCGCCAGATCGCAATTCTTCACCTGCACGGCGGGATGCGCCTCTCCCCGCAGCTGCCGCACCGCCTCGATCACCTTGGTGATGCCACCACGATTGGCCGGGTGGTTGTTGCAGAGGCCGCCGCCATCCGTGTTGAAGGGCAGCTTGCCGGTGCCGCTGATCAGGTTGCCATCAGCCACGAAGCGGCCACCCTGGCCCTTCTCGCAGAAGCCCAGATCCTCCAGCTGCAGCAGCACGGTGATGGTGAAGCTGTCATAGATGCTGGCGTATTTGATGTCCGAGGGCCTTACCCCGGCTTCCTCGAATGCACGGGCGCCGGAGAAGCGGGCGCCGGTATAGGTGAGGTCCAGTTGCCCGCCCATCTGGTGCTTCACCGCCTCCCCCGCGCCGCGCACGCTCACGACAGGGCGCTTCAGGCTGCGGGCGATCTCCGGCCGTGTCACCACCAGCGCGCCGCCGCCATCGCTGATAACGCAGCAATCCAGGCGGTGCAGCGGATCGGCAACCAGCGGGGAGTTCACCACATCCTCCACCGTCACCACCTTGCGCAGCATCGCATGCTCGTTGTGCTGCGCATGATGGGATGCGGCCACCTTGATCCAGGCGAGTTGCTCGCTGGTCGTGCCGAACTCATGCATGTGCCGCTTGGCGCACATGGCGTACATGTTCGCCACCGCCGCGCCATAAGGATACTCGAACTGCACGTCGGGCTGGTTCGGATTTCCGGCACGCGGCGCGGTGCCCGTCGCCATGCCTTCCGAACGCGGGCGCCCGGCCAGGGTGATCAGCGCGACATTGCACTTGCCCAGGGCGATTGCCTCGGCCGCGTGTCCCACATGGAGCAGGTAGGAGCTGCCACCGATATCGGTGGCGTCCACATGCCGCAGCCTGTCCAAGCCAATATAATCGGCCATGCTGAGCGGCCCCATGCCGGGAGCATCGCCTGCACAGAAATATCCATCCACATCGGCGCGGGTGAGCCCCGCGTCGCGCAGCGCGCCGAGGGCGACCTCGGCATGCAGCTGCGCGGTGCTCTTATCCTCAGCCTTGCGGGTCGGATGCTCGTAGGACCCGGCGATGCAGGCCTTTCCCCTGATACTCAAGCGATGCGTCCCTCTTCCTGTGCAGTTGTCATTCCACCTTCATCCCACTTACCTGAGCAACTTCCGCCCAACGGGTGATCTCCGAGCGGATAAAGGTAGCGAAGGCCTCGGGCGTGGTGCCGCCCTCGGGTGTCAGGCGCGGCGGCTCGGCGGCGAATTCGCGCATTTTTGCGATCCACTCCGGCTGACGCACCAAAAAATCGATCTCGCGTCCCATCCGCGCGACGATGGGCGCTGGCGTCGCGGCAGGCGCCTGGATGCCGAACCAGGCGACGGCATCAAAATCGCTGAACCCTGCCTCATGCATGGTTGGCACATCCGGCAGCACCGCCGAGCGCTCCTTGCTGGTGATAGCCAGGGCGCGGATCTGCCCGTTTCGGATGAAGCTGAGGGCGGAGGGGATGTTGTCCATCGCCAGCTCGATCCGCCCGCCCACCAGTTCCGTCAGCATCGGGCCGGAACCGCGATAAGGCACGTGCTGGATCTCGATTCCCAGGCGCGACTTCACCAGCTCCATGCAGGCATGCGGACTGCCGCCGGTGCCGGAGGAGCCGTAGTTCAGCGCGCCGGGCTTCCGCTTCGCCGTGGCGATCATCTCAGCCACATTGGCGATCGGCTGGTCCTTCCCTGCCAGCAGCACATTCGCCACGCGGGTCACGAGCCCCACCGCCGCCAGATCTTCCGGCTTGTAAGGCATGCGTGGTCCATAGGCGGCGTAGTTGATCGAAGCCGTGCCGATCGAGGCCATCAGATAGGTGTAGCCATCAGGCTCGGACTTCGCGACGGCATCCGCGCCGATATTGCCACCTGCGCCGCCACGGTTCTCCACCACCACAGCCTGCCCCAGCCGCGTCGTCAGGCGCTCCGCAAGCAGGCGGCCGATCAGATCCGTGGTGCCGCCGGGCGGGAAGGGAATAATGAGACGGACGCTTCGTCGCGGCCAGCCAGCGTCCTGCGCCCGCGCCACGGCCGGAAAAGCCATAACGGTGCTCGCCCCCAGAAGGCCTCGGCGCCTCAGCATCGGTCCCATCTTGTTTCCCTCCCTGCGGAGCGGCCTTTTTCACGGCCGCTTTCCTGTGTCGTTCAGCCAGGCAGCTCCAATACGTTCTTCGCGAGGATGCCTCGCTGGATCTCGGAACTTCCGCCATAGATCGTGGTGGGCCGGGCTTCGATGAACTGGCCGGAGGGATGCAGGTCCCGGTTACCGCCCAGTGGCTCCAGCATCCCGGCATTCTCGCCCGCGATCTCCAGCATCAGCTCCGTGATGCGCTGGAACAGCTCGGCCTGGTGCAGCTTCAGCATGGAAACATCAGGGCCCAGCGACTCTCCTCGTCGCAGGACGGCGACGAAGGTTTCGTACAGCGCCTTGTGATCCTCCAGATCAAGCCGCAGCCGCGTGTAGCGGTCCTGGAACTCCGGCTCGTCGAAAACTCCCATGCGCTCGGCCAGCAGCTTCAACCGCGCCAGCGCATAGCCGGACTGGCGCGGGGAGCCGAGGAAGATGCGCTCGAAGCCCAGCAGCGCCTTGGCCATGCTCCAGCCCTTATTGGGCTCGCCGACTAGGTTTTCACGTGGAACACGGACGTTGTCGAAGAAGACCTCGCAGAACTCGTCATGCAGGGCGAGGTTGATAATCGGGCGCACCGTCACGCCCGGGCTCTTCATGTCGATCAGCAGGAAGCTGATGCCTTCCTGCTTCTTCGCGCCCTTGTCGGTGCGGACGAGGCAGAAGATCCAGTTGGCATCGGTTGCCAGGGTGGTCCAGATCTTCTGGCCGTTCACCACGTAATGGTCACCGTCCAGCACCGCCTCGGTACGCAGCGAGGCGAGATCCGAACCGGCGCCGGGTTCCGAATAGCCCTGGCACCAGATGTCCTCGCCCGCCAGGATGCGCGGCAGGAAACGCTGGCGCTGCGCCTCGGTACCGAAGCGGATCAGCAGCGGGCCGAGCATGATCACGCCATGGTCGGGCAGGCGCGCCACGCCGTAGCGCTCATATTCCTCGATCAGGATGATCTGCTTGGAGGCGCTGAGGCCCATTCCGCCATATTCACGCGGCCAGCCCGGTGCCACCCAGCCCTTGGCCTTCAGCCTGGCGAACCATTCCCTGCCCTGCTCCCAGTGCAGGCGGTGCTGCGGATTGCGCAACTCGGCCGGATACTCGCTCTCGACGAAGCGGCGCACCTCGGCGCGGAATTCCTCATCGGTGAGGGCATTCAGGTCGGTCACAGCTCGTCCTCCCGTGCCTCTGCGGCGAAGCGGCGACGATGCAGCGCGGCGGGACCGAACTGGTTCGCCAGCACCATCACCTTGCGGAGATAGAGGCCGATATCGGCCTCGTCAGTGTAGCCGATGCCGCCATGCAACTGGATCGCCTGCTTGGTCACCAGCATGGCGGCATCCGAGGCACGTGCCTTGGCGCGGGAAACAGCGGCACGGCGTGCCGAGCGCAGTGCCTCCGCGCGGTCCAGCAGGGCCGCGGCGGAGTCCACGCTGGCGCGGGTCAGCGCGATCTGGATCTTCAGATCGGCCGCGCGGTGCTGCAGGGCCTGGAAGCTGCCGATTGGCTTGCCGAACTGCTGCCGCGTGCGGAGGTAATCCAGCGTCATGGCGAAGGCCTGGTCCATCACACCGAGCAGATAGGCCGCGGTGCCCAGCGTGGCCTCATCCAGGGCTGTGCCCAGCGCATCGCCGATATCGGCCGCCACCACCTTGCCGCCCGCAGGACGCAGCGTGCCGTAGAAACCGCCATCCTGGGTTTTGTCGAGTGCGAGGTCGGCGCCCTCGCGGTGCTGCATCCGAAGCGCCAGCTTTCCGTCCTGCCGCACCGGCACGAGGAAGGCATCGGCGCCACCAGCGGCGGGGATGAAGAGGCGCGGTGCATCCGGATCGCCCGGCGCCTCCAGCGTGGCGGGCACCTCCTGCCAAGCGGTCAACATCAGCTTTTCGCCGGACAGCAGCCCGGCCAGGGGTTCCTCCGCACCGGCCGCTGCCAGCAGAGACGCAGAGAGTGCCGCCGGAACCAGCGGTTCCGGCGCCAGGGCCGCGCCCAGTTCCTCGGCCACGGCGCAGAACTCGCTCATTCCCAGGCCCGCGCCGCCCTTCTCCTCCGGCACGCGCAGGCCGATCCAGCCCTGTTCGCCCATCTGGCGCAGCACGGCGGGATCGAAGCCTGGCTCCTGGAAGCGCAGCGCGCGGATGCGCTTGCGGTCCCCGGCGCGCGGCGCGATGCCCGCCGCGCTGTCACGGATCATGCGGATAGATTCGGCGCGCTCCTCGGCCGCCTGTTCCAACGCGGCGCTCATGCGAAGACCACCGCGCCGTTGTTCACCACCACCACATCGCGCTCGACAACGCGGGCCCGGAAGGCGCCGCCGCGCCAGATTTCGGTGCGGATGGTCTCGCCCGGGTAAACCGGGGAGGAGAAGCGCAGGGACAGGCTTTTCATCGACTCCGTCTCGTAATTTCCAAGCTCGCGCAGCAGCGCATGGGTCACCACGCCCAGCGTGCAGAGCCCGTGCAGGATCGGGCGCGGGAAGCCTGCCTTGGCAGCGACGTCCGGATCGGAATGCAGCGGATTGTCATCTCCGTTCAGCCGGTAATAGAGCGCCTGCTCGGTGCGGGTCGGCAGGTCCACCGTGATATCGGGAGGGGTTTCCGGAATGGGGTTCACCGGCTTCACCGGACCGGGGGGGCCTCCGAAGCCGCCATCGCCGCGCAGAAAGGTGGTGCTGCCGGTCACCGCCAGCAGCGTGCCGCTGGCATCCCGGATTTCCTTCTCGGAATACATCAGCGCGCCCTTGCCCTCGCCCTTGTCCACCAGGCCGGTGACGCGGGTGCGGCCGATCAGCTCGCCCTCCACGGGCAAGGGGCGGTGCAGGGTGATGGTCTGCTCGCCATGCACCACCTTCACGTCATCCACCCCCGTCTCCGGATTGCGGAGCCAGAAGCCGGGATGCGCCAGCACAACGGCCATGGAGGGCATGACGCGCAGCTTGCGATGCGCGTCCACGAAATCGAGTTGCCGCTTGTCCATCGGGTCCTGCCCAAGCCCGACCGAGAGGGCGTAGAACACCGCGTCACGCGGGGTGACGCGCTGGCGCACCTCCGGGATAGGGAAGTTGAGCAGTTTCTCGTATTCGATCACGCCGCACCCTCCGCGATATCGATCACCGCATCCGCCGCGAAGGCACCCTGCCCTTCCGGCATGGCGAAGACCGGATTGAGGTCTATGCCCGCTAGCCTCGGCCCCGCCTGATGCGCGAAGACCGAGAGGCGGGAGAGCATGCGGGCCAGCGCCCTGATATCGGCGGGCGGCCTGCCGCGCGCACCCTGCAGCAGCGGCGCGCCACGGATGGAGCGGATCATCGCCTCTGCCTCATCCTCCCCAAAGGGGCAGCGGCGGAAGGACACGTCCTTCAGCACCTCCACGAAGATGCCGCCCAGGCCGAACATGGCGACCGCACCAAAGACCGGGTCCCGGTGCACGCCCAGAATGCATTCCACGCCGCCGGAAAGCTGCTTCGCCACCAGCACGCCCTCGATGCGCGCCTGGGGGGCGGCCCTGGATGCGCGCTCCATCAACAGCGCGAAGCCTTCCCGCACCGTCACCACATCGGCGACATTCAGCAGCACGCCGCCGATTTCGGACTTATGCAGGATATCGGGCGAAAGGATCTTCAGCACCACGGGGAAGCCCAGCGCCTCGGCCGCCGCCATGGCCTCATTCGCCGTGCGGCAGGCGCGTTCCGGCGCGGCCTCAATGCCAACCTCGGCCAGGATGCGCTTGGCCTCCGCCTCGCTCGGCGTCTGCGCGGGCAGCGTCACCGGTGGCAGTATGGGCGGGGCGGCGGGCGGCGCGGCGGCGAAGGCATCGCCGAACCGGCCCATGGCATGGATCGCGGCCACGGCGCGCGAGGGGTCTTCGAACACCGCGAAGCCGTCCTCCTCGAACTCGCGGATCTGCGGCGGGTCGGCCAGGACTGAAAGGACGAAGAGCCGGTCCGGGTAAGCCTCCCGCGCCTTGCGCAATTCCTGCCGCAAGCGCGGCGTGATGGAGGGTGCGCCGCCAGCATGGGTGAAGAAGCAGAGGATGGAACCGTAGCCGCCATCCTTCACCAACGCATCGGCAAAGGGGCCGACAAGCGACAGGTCATTCAGCACCTGCGCGGTGCAATCCACCGGGTTCTGCGGCGCGCAGAAAGGCAGGGCCGTGCGCAGCGCCTGCTGCGTCGCCTCCGGCATGGGCGGCATGGGCAAGCCAGCGGCCTCGGCGGCATCGGAGATCAGCACGCCCGCACCACCGCTGACCGTCAGCACGCCCAGCGTGTTGCGCACGGGGAAGATGCGCCGCGTCGCCAGCCGCGCGATATCGAGCAGTTCCTCGGTCGTTCGGGCGCGCACCACGCCGTATTCGGAAAGCACTGCGTCTGTCACTGCATCGTCGCCGGCGATGGAGGCGGTGTGGGACCGCGCCGCGGCACTGCCCACATCACTGCGCCCCACCTTCATCATCACCACCGGCTTGCGGTTGCGCCGCGCCAGGTCCAGCGCCGCCAGGAAGCTGCCCGCATCCCGAATGCCTTCCGAATAGGCGGCAATCACCTCCGTGTTCGGGTCCTGCGCCATCCAGCCGATCAGGTCACCGACATTGAGATCCGCCTCATTGCCGGTGGTGACACTGCAGGAGATGCCCATCCCATAGTCGCGCGCCATGCTGAACAGATGCATGCCATAAGCGCCGGACTGGCTGGCGATGCCGATCGGCCCGGCGATGGGATAGCCCCGCTCCAGCGCTGTGCTGAAAGTGCCGTAGAAGCCGATGGCGGTGTTGAAGAGGCCCAGGCTGTTCGGCCCCAGCAGCCGCATCCCGTAGCGTCGCGCCGCTGCCAGCAACCGCGCCTGCGCGGCGGCGCCTTCCTCGCCCAGTTCGGCGAAGCCGGCACTGAACATGATGGCGGCCTTGGTGCCCTTCTCGCCCAGTTCCGTCACCGCCGCCTCGGCCGCGCTCGCGGGTACGGCGATGATGGCGGCATCCGGCACCACCGGCAGGGCCGCGATGGAGGCATAGGCGGGCAGGCCCTGCACCGTGCCATGCTTCGGGTTCACCGGCAGGATCGAACCCGTGAAGCCCTGTTCCAGCATGGCGGCGATAGGGCGGCCACCGATCCGCGTGGGATCGCCCGACGCGCCGACCACCGCCACGGAACGGGGCGTCAGCAGCGCCGAGAGCGCATCCAGGGGCAGGTCGAAGCCAGATTCTGTATGCGGCAATGCGTCCATTCCTGTCCTGGGCAGCCAGCGCGACGCGCTTCCCTCCGCCCACCTCCCTCGCCCTGGCTTCGTGCCTTCGGAGGGAGGCTAGACAGCTTCCTTCACTCATTCAATGTGATGAATGGCATTCCCAATACAGAAATAGCGCCGCTCCGCTGCCCGTGATCCCGCAGCGGGCCCGGAAACAGGCGCAGCGTCAGGCGGGATGAGCCGGTACGAGGATGCGGTTCTCGAGATAAACAATGCGGTCCGCGGGTACTTCGCCACGCATCAGGGCCACCGACACGACCCCCACTCCAACCTCAAGGCTTTTACCATCGGCCTCGCGCAGCGGCGTGCCGGGGATGCTCTCCAGCACCAACTCCAACTCCGGCGCTCCGGCGCCAACCTCCAGCGCCACCTCGCCCACCGCTTCGGCCCGGCCCTCGAACATGGCCGGCGCGGTCCCCACCCGGGTGAGGGTCAGCCGCACCGTCCCTTGCGCGCCCGGTGGTGGACGGAATGAGACAGCCACGCGAGCCGGGCTATCGAAGGTGGCGGGCAGCCGGATCGTGGCCCGTCCTGGCTTTGTCCATGCACCCCATGGAGCCATGGGGTGCCATCCCCCGCCATGCAGCACCGATTCAGCCCGCGTAACCCCCGCATGAGGCCCAGCTAGGCCGCCATGACCCAGCCAGATCGCCTGGCAGAGCGGAAGCGGCGGCGATGGGTCGCGCTCCAGCCCCGCCAAGTGAGTGGCGGCGGCCAGGAGAGCCTCCGCCACCTCTGCCCAGGGGCGCAGCCCGCCGTGGCGGGGGATGCGCGCTGCAATCGCGGCCAGCCGCTCTGGATCGGCGATCAGCCCTTCTGCCGCGGTGGCCAGATCCTCCGCGCTGTTGGGGGTGAAGAAGACAGCACCGTTGCGCCCACTCTCCAGCAGCGCCGGGATCTCCGAGACCAGGGGCACCCGCCCGTGCAGCAGGGATTCCGAGACGGGCAACCCCCATCCCTCATGCCGGCTTGGATAGAGGGTGAAGAGGCTGAAGCGGTACAGGCGGGCGAGCGCCGCATCATCCAGCTCGTGCAGCAAGGTGACATGCGCGGCCAAGGCCGGGTCCTTCGCCAGCATCGCCATCACCGCCTCGTCTTCAGGCACACGGCGGCCAGCGAAGACCAAGCGCGGCGTGTCCGCCACCCCTCGCCGATCCAGCAGCATCCGCCAGGCGACCAGGGCGAGAGTGTGATTCTTGCGCGGCTCCAGGCTGGAGACGAGCAGGACGTAGGGCCCCTCCGGCAGATCCGGATGCGCCCGGCCCGACAGCGCGCCTCGTGGTGCACCTCGTGGCGCGGCCGGGGCACGCAGCCGGGCCAGCGCGCCGAGACCGAGGGGCGCTCGCGGCGCCGTCCAGGGTGCAGGGGCGGAGGCTTCCTGATCCTCCTCCTCCCCTTCCGGCTGCCAGGCGCGGCCATCCGGTGTCACCACCCGCACGGGTGGGGCGGACCAGTCGGGCATGTGTCGAGCCATCAGCCGCCGGTATTCGGTGGCCGTGGCCTGGGAGACGGCGATCACCCCATCCGCAAGCACCGGCAGGGCGGAAAACCAGCGCCCGAACTCCGCACGCACCTCCATCCCTTCCATCTCCGGCAGGATGAGGGGCCCGCAGTCATGCAGCAGCGGCACATATCGCACCCCAGCTGCCCGGGCGGCACGCAGGGCCGTCAGGTAATGAGGCAGCCACCAGGCGCTGCCCAGCGTCACCAGGGTCATGCCCGCGACAGGGCGCAGGACAGTACCCCTGCGGCGCCATTCCTCCAGCGCCGCCAGCGTCTCGCGCCATACCGGCTCATCGGCATCGGCCCCGCTGCCGGCCAGATGCCGCAGGCGGCGGAAGAGGGGCGCCGGCAGCCAGCGCCACTCCCCTTCCTCCGGATGCATGGCGCAAAATCCGGCGGCATCCCCGGCCGCCGCGGCGATCTCCATCTGGACCCGTTGAATGCCGCTCGGTGCCCGGCGATGGCCGAACCAGGCGACGAGGTCGGACAGGTCCAGCACCACCTCCTTCGCCAGGGGAGGTGGCTGATGCGCCATCAGCCCGCGCCACTCCCACCAGGCAGCCGCCCCCGTGGGATCCAGTACGACCGCCTGGCCATAGGCCTCCGCCGCCGCCCCCAGCCGGCCCAGCAGCTTCAGCGCATGGCCGATCTGGAGGTGGATGTCCGGATCCTCCGCATCCATCGCCTCGGCGCGGCGATAGAGGGCGAGGGCAGCACCGGGATCGCCGGCCTCCTTCAGGCAATGGCCGTGCTGGACGATGGCGCCGCGGTCATCCGGACGCAGGCGCAGATAGGCGGCATAGGCCCCGGCAGCCTCGGCCCAGCGCCTGGCATCGCGGGCGGCATCGGCATCGGCCAGCAGCAGGCCTGGCTCGGCCCTATCCATTCCCGCCCAGCGCTCATCCTGCAATGCCGGTCCCCCTTGCTGCCCGCCGGACCATGCCGCGACACGCCGGGCGAGGCCAGCCGGCAAGACCCGCCACAGCAGCTACGCCCCCCCCGCTTCGGCTTGGTGCAATCCTGGTTTATAGCAGGCCGGATGCGTCCCCGGATCCTGATCGACGGCTTCAACCTCGCGCTGGAGCACGGCACTGGCGTCTCCACTTACGCAAGGAATCTCTCCTATCGGCTTGGCGCCTCAGGGGCGGCCGTGGAGGTGCTCTACGGGCGGAACGTGAACCCCGACTGGTCACCCCTGATGCGAGAGGTGGCCTTCTTCGATGACCCGGCCATCGAACGCAGCACCTTCCTCCGCCGCATGAGGCGTCTGCGCCAGACAGTCTTCGCTGGCTACCGGGAGCGTGTCGCCGAGATCCCGGTCACGGGTCAGGTGGTGACCAATGGCTTCGCCAACCGCCTGCCGCATTTCGACCGGCTGTGGAACGTGGAGGACGTGTTCACCCGGGCCCACAACCGCTTCAAGTTCCGTTCCAGGATCGTGCCGCTGCGGCTGCCGCCCGGCCCGGCCGCCATCGCGCACTGGACCTATCCGCTGCCGCTGCGCATGCCTGGGGCACGTAACATCTACACCTTCCACGACCTGGTGCCGCTTCGCCTGCCCTTCACCACCCTGGATCAGAAGCGCCGCTATTATCGCCTATGCCGGATGCTGTTGGATCAGGCCGACCATATCGTGACGGTCAGCGAGGCGTCCCGCCGGGACATCATTTCCCTCCTTGGCGCCCCTCCGGAGAAAGTCACCAATACCTACCAGTCAGTAGAGATCCCGCCGAATCTGGCGAATAAGCCCCAGGCAGTGGCGCGGGACGAGGTGCGCGGCGCCTTCGGCATGGGCTGGAAGGGCTACCACCTGTTCTTCGGCGCGATCGAGCCCAAGAAAAACCTTGGCCGGCTGATCGAGGCCTATCTCGCCTCCGGCGTAACCACTCCGCTGGTGATCCTGGGCAAGCAGGCATGGAAGTCCGATCTGGAACTTCGTCTGCTGGATGCCAAACACGTCCGGAAGTCCCCGCCTCCGCTGGGCGGCGTGAGACTGCGGAAGGAGAATGGCGGGCGGGTGATCCTGCTGGACTACGCCCCCTTCCGCCTTCTCGTCTCGCTGATCCGCGGAGCGAAGTCTGTTCTCTTCCCCTCCCTCTACGAGGGCTTTGGCCTGCCAGCGCTGGAGGCGATGAGCCTTGGCACCCCCGTGCTCACCTCCAACACCTCCTCCCTGCCCGAGGTTGTGGGGGACGCGGCGGTGAAGGTGAATCCCTATGACATCCGCGCCATGGTGGAAGGAATCCGGGTGCTGGATGGGGACGAGGAGTTGCGCGAGCACCTCTCCTTGGCCGGACGGCAGCAGGCAGCCTTGTTCAGCGCGGCCGCCTATGAGCGCAGGCTGGCGGAGGTCTATGCCCGGCTGGGTGTGACCCTGGAACCGGGCTCGGCGGAGCCCTCCACGGGCTGAGCGGCTTACCAGCCTGAAAAGTGGTTCCTTGACTGAAGCATTGGGCTTTTACGAAGCACCTCGCAGCCTGACGAGACCGATTATCACCCACACAACTCTTATCGATTTCGCAACATTCTGCAGTGGCGCCTTCGCCGTTACCGATTCTAGCATCAAAGCCCGCCAGGAGCAGAGGGAAGGCCGCGCGGCTGCCTTCCGCGCCGCCCGCAGGAAGGAGAAGTAGCCATGTGCGGGATTGTGGGCGTGGTGGGGCGCGAGGAGGCGGCGCCGCGGCTGCTGGAGGCGCTGCG
>NZ_JAOXLP010000092.1 GCF_025791835.1 Roseomonas xinghualingensis | reverse complement strand
CAGCATCGCCGGAAGCGTGGATGTAGGTCGGTAAGGACATCCTGGCCGGAGTCCGGTCTGCGCCCTTCTCGGTCATTTGGCGGGTTCGCCCTGCCTCCTGAAAGGGGACAGTGCGCCTCAGTTTAGGCTGTCAGGGTGATTGGGGAGCAGTTCATGGCGGCCACGACCCGCTCACCTTCTGCTTCTGCAGCCCGTTGCGGAGCAGCCTTGAGAGCGCGGGCGCGCTGGTAAAGTGTGCGCAGCTGGGTGCCATGGGGAAGGACAGTAATGGCACGTTGTGACTGATGGTCGTAAACAACGTAGATCAATCTTCCAGCGGATAGGTCTTTAACCAAACGGCCCAGACTGCGTGTCGGTCCTCACGATGTCGCAGCAAATAGGCGCGCCTATGCTCAGTCCGGATGTGGCTGATCATCTGCGAGTACGCGCCCGGCGGCAGCACGAAGCTGTTATACCGTTGGAAGAGCCGGTGATGGAAATGCCAGTCCGCCCGGGAGATTGAGACGCCGTGCCAGAGGTGATCCCAGTCCTCAAGGCTCTTAGGCACCGAATACCCTCATTAACAGCTCTGCGGCAAAGTAACCCTATCGGAGCAACGCCCGTTTCGCCGCCCAAAAAGTCCGGGCCTTCAGCCTGGGAGGATCATTCTCTTCGGCGTTAACCGACTGGCGCTTTGACGCACTCTCGGCCGGCCGCAGGCATGCGGGATCAGCCGTCGTATGTCCTCCTTTTCGCGCCTCCCTCCGAAAGCCGCCTTCCCGCTGTCGGCCGGCCTTGCTCATGTCACTCAGCACCTATCCCGGTCACCACAGCGTCAATCTGGGCTTCCAGAAAGCAACTGTTTGGCTGCTGACAGGCCGGTTCGCCCAAATCGCTCGGGGTCAGTCCGAGTCCGGCTGCGCCGGATCACGATCCCCAGACCTCCAGTTCTTCCGCCCGCACCACGCGCTCAATGCGGCGCGGGCCGCCCTCCCCCCCGAGCAGGTTCACGCCCTCGCCCGATGAGGAGACCGGCTGCCAAGCCCCGCCCTCCTCGGAGGACGGCACCCCCGCGCGCGCAAAGCTGGACCAACCCTGCATCATGGCGCGCGCCAGAGCCGCCTCGGCAGGGCCAGTTCCGGACTTCGCGGCGAAGTATGGATCGGTGTGGGTGCCGAAGACGAAGGGGACTTCCGCGCAATGAGGCACGCCCCGTGCCTTTCCAGCCAGAGGATGGGCGAATTCGTAGAGGAAGGCCGGCTGGCCGGACGCCGCGTGGCGCCGCGCCGCCTCCAACGCGTCCAGGCGGAAGCGGAGATCGGTGTAGATCGCCATCCAGAGGGCGTTCAGTTCGGTCGGCTCACCGCGTCTGGCTGCGGCACGGCGATACGCGTCCACCACCGCCTCCGGCGAGGCCGTCGATCGCGGACGGCTTCCGTCCTTCAGCGCGCCCGCCATCCGGAGCAGGGAGGCCTCGTCCGTGGGAGAAGGCAGGCCGGGGATGCGCCGCCCATCTGGGTCCAGAAGGTCGTACCAGAAGGCGGCCTCGTCGCGCGTGGTGCCGATCAGCAGGGGCATCGCGGGAAGCCCGGCGCCGCGGGGTGCGGCCGGGATCACCACCCCGTCCGCGATGGGCAGCACCGGCACGCGCCCGCCGTTCCGCGCCCCCCATTCGCGCGCGAGGGCCAGTTCGGTGGTGTGCAGCCGCTCTGCCGGCACGCCGCGCAGGCCGGGCACCGTGGTTTCCAGCTTCGCGGCCAGTGCCTCGGCATAGGCCGCGGCACCCGCCAGGTCCGGCAGGTCAGGCGGGCCCAGGAAGGCGCCGCTCTGGATGATCATCTTGTGGACGAGACCATGGTTGGCCGGGTTCGGCGCGATGTTCGCTACGCTGGTGCCGCCGGCGGACTGGCCGAAAAGGGTGACGTTGTCGGGATCACCGCCGAAGGCCTCGATATTGGCCCGCACCCAGCGCAGCGCCGCCACCTGGTCCTGTACACCCCAGTTTGCCGCCGCGCCGGTCACTGGATCCTTCAGCGTGGGATGGGCGAGGAAGCCCAGCGCGCCCAGGCGATAGTTCACCGTCACCACCACCACGTCGCCCAGCCGAGCCAGCGCCGTGCCGTCATTGCCGGCCGCCACGCCCTCCCCAGTGCGCCAGGCGCCGCCATGGATCCAGACCATGACCGGACGGCGTCCCTCTAGCGCGGGTGTCCAGATGTTGAGGGTCAGGCAGTCCTCCCCCATGGAGGCCGGCTTGTCGTAGAGCCAGGTCGCCCAGGGCGGGATGGTCTGGATGGAGGCCGCTCCCGCCCGCGTCGCGTCCCGCTCCCCCGTCCATGGCGAGAGGCCCTGGGGCGAGCGGTAGCGCAGCGGCCCGACCGGTGGCGCGGCATAGGGGATGCCCTTAAAGGCCAGGACCCTACCCTGCGCGGCGCCGCGCAGGGCGCCGGCCGGCGGGCGCGCGATGGGGGCTTCCTGTGCGGTTGCCGGGAAGGAGGCGAGCAGCGGCGGTGACGCGAGAACAGCCGCGCCAAACTTGCACAGGTTCCGGCGATGAAGACCCGGCATGCCCACCTCCTCGGGCCGATCGGCCCCGTACCATTGCCGGGACTGTGCGGCGATGGTTGAGGAAGGACAAGGGACGGCAATCGGCGAAATCACGGTGGGATGCCTCGCCTGCCTTCCCCTGCGCTCCTCCTCCACGTCCCGACCCTTGTGCAAAGCGGCCTGACGAACTCCGGCGATTCCGCATCTACGTCCTCATCCTTCCGGACGCCGAAACCTCCGCACGGGTGACGGCAGGCGGCGAGCGGCAAGTCTGCAAGGGCAACGCGGTCGTCTTCATTCCGCTGGGCGACAGCATCGTCAAAATCCCGCACGCCGGCCGGATCATCCGCCTCTTCACCACGCTGGCCGGGGATCTCGTCGCGCACTGCCCGAACAACGGCGCCTACGCCACGCCGAACCCGCTGATCCGGCGCCGAAGGGCGGCTACCGGATCCGGCGCTACGGGCTGGACGTGCAGGTCGAGGGCGGTCGCTTCGGGCGCATCTTCCGCGGCTCCACCTTCATGGTGAACTACCCGCGCTTGCGGAATACCGCTTCGAGGAGCGGATGGGAAACGGCACAATCCGCCGCGAGCCGATCGGGGTCTGCGGCCTGATCACGCCCTGGAACTGGCCGCTGAACCAGCTGGCCTCGAAGGTCGCGCCGCTCAGCGCGATGCTCTTCGCGCAGATCGTCCACGAGGCCGACCTGCCCCCAGGCGTATTTAACCTCGTGAACGGCGACGGACCCATCGTGGGCGAGGCGATCGTCGCCCATCCTCTCATCGACATGGTATCCTTCACGGGCTCCACCGCCGCCGGTGTACGGGTGGCGAAGCCGGCGGCGGATACGGTCCGGCCAGAACTGCCAGTTGCCCACGCGCATGCTCATCCCCCGCGCGGCGCGCGAAGCGGCCTGCGCCGTCCGCCTCGGCGATCCGCTCGACCCGGCCAGCACCATGGTCCCCTAGTGAGCCGGGCACAGTTCGGGAAGGTCCTGGACCTCATCCGATCGGGAATCAGGGAGGGCGCGACGCTGGTCGCCGGTGGGCCAGGGCGGCCAGCGGGGGGGCAATCGCGGATACTATGCCTTGCCGACCGTATCCGGCGACGTGGAGCCGCAGATGAGGATCGCCCAGTAGAAAATCTTCGGCCCGGTGCTATCCATCATGAGTCATGAAGTCATCGGCCTTGGCCATGGCATTATCGACGTAGTCGGCGCCGAGCACCTCGCATCGTATCGGCATGCCCTTTTCAAAAAGGGGTGAACTGGCTGCCCTGATCGCTGTTGAAGATCTCCGGCCGCCTATGCTGAGCCAGCGCCTCTTCCAGAGCCTCGAGGCAGAACTCCACGTCCATGGTGTTCGACACCCGCCAGGCCAGCACCTTG
>NZ_JAOXLP010000091.1 GCF_025791835.1 Roseomonas xinghualingensis | reverse complement strand
AGCGCCAGACCCTCCAACAACGACGCTTGCTGCACCAGCGTCGAGCCGCCTAACGTCCATCACCAGATGTGCCGGAGCCTCCGCTAAGTCAGCTTCCTCACTGTCCCAAAGCATTCGACGACGGACACCCGGTGTGACCACGCGCGCGCCCTCGGAGGTGACGGTAGGGGCGAGCCAGGGAAGGATTTTCGGCAGATCGTCGGGGTCCGGCGGCAAGCCGGGCAGCACGTTGGCCCAGAGTAGGCGCCAGAGTGTGCCTCCCTCGGGCGGCGCCACCAGCGTGCACAGTGGGCCGCCGCCGCGCAGGCCGGTGCGGTTACCGGCGCCGCCCGCCGGCGCCCAGGACTGGAAGGCATAGAGCGCCATGGCCGCCGCGGGGCGGCCAAGGGAGGCGAGGCGGTTGCGGCGCACCAGCAGGTCCGTGTTGTTGCGCAGCGTGCTGGCGCCGGGGCTCTCGATAAGGAGGCGCTCGATCGGTTCGGGTTCGCTGGCAAGATCCTCGAGATCCTGCAGGAAGCGCGGGCCGTCGCCGTCCAATGCGAAGGCGTGGGCGATGGGAGCGAAGGCTTCGTCCAGCACTTCGGGAGCAGGCGGTTCCTCCCATAGGTCGCGCCACGCCATGGAGCCTTCAGGTGGGAAGGCCGTAGAGAGAAGGCCTATCAGGAACTCGTAGCAGGCAAAGCGAAAGTCGGCGCGGGGCCAATCCAGGGCAACCACTGGATCGGGGTCGTTCGTTGGCGTGACCTGGGCGGGGCGGATAGTGTCGCGCGTACCACTGCGGCGGAGAACGGGGAGCCAAGAATCCCGGAGAAGGTTTAGGGGAGCCGGATCACCTGCATCAGGTGATGTTGCTGATGCCTCCAACTTTCCTCCACAGCGAATCGACGCGTATTTCTTGGGCCGGAACATTGTGAAGCTGGTCCAAGCACGGTCAAGCCTCCATCAAGTTCCGTCCCGCCGCCAGCGGAGCCCGAGAGAGGCATCGTAAGCCGCAGGCGACGGCTCTCCAGCCTCCGTCTCTGCAGCCAGCATGAAATCCCTGCCGTCGCTCCGCATCAGCGCCAGCACATGCCGCGGCGACTCTCTCTCCCACCGGCCCCATCCCGCGCGCGCCGCCTCTACGGCCGCCTCCAGCCCCGCCGGTACGGGGCAGGCTGCCACGCGATCCTCCGCGACGGACACCTCTGAGAGGGCCCAGGCGCGATCCGGGTCTGGATCCTCCGCATAGGGCGCTACTTTCCCATCTCGCTCCACCGCCAAGCGCAGCACCACCTGCGGGCGCTCCTCCAGCCGCGTCGGAGTGCGCGTGTCGCGGTCCCACAGCCCGGCGTCGCGGCGGTAGCCATCGCGGAACTTCAGTACGTTCTGCGCGGCGATCCCGCCGGCGGACATGGCTTTACCTTCCGCCTGCTCGGCGGCGCGCGCCATGGCCCTCGGCACCTCGCCCTCTGCCACCGCCTCGATGAGCTCCCGCAGATCACCGGGCGTGGTAATGGCGCCGCGCCGGAACACCTCGCGCGCGGTACGCCAGAGCAGGGCGGGATCTCGGTACACGGTCAGGCGCACCCAGTCCGCGGGCGGGTCCTCCACCGGCTCGGGCGAGACCACCACCATCTCCGGCCCCGGCCCCGGCCCCGGCCCCGGCCCCGGCCCCGGCCCCGGCACCGGTCGCGCGTCCCGCGCGTGGCGCCAGAGTCGCCCGGCACGCTGGATCAGCAGGTCCGCGGGGGCGAGGTCGGTAACGAGAAGGTCGAAGTCGAGATCAAGCGACTGCTCCACCACCTGGGGCGCGACCAGCACGCCGGGCCGATCGATGCAGGGAGCCTTGCCGAAGCGACGCATTACCTCGCGCTCGATCGCTAGGCGGTCCGCCATGGCGAAGCGCGCGTGGAACAGCAGCGGCTCTACGCCGCGCTCTCGCAGCGCAGCGGCGGCGGCGATCGCGTCGTCCACCGTGTTCCGCACCCAGGCCACCGCGGCGCCCGCTTCTGCCGCCGCGACGATGCGCTCCAGCGCCGCGGCCTCGTCCGCCGCGCGGGTGACGGAGACGGTGCGCGGCAGGCCCTCGCGCGGGGCACAGGGCGTCTCGGACAAACCGCCGGCGGAGGCGAGGGTGGCGAGCGGGTAGTCCTGTTGCGCGAGCGCTACGCCGCGGGCGCCCAGCCCGTCGAGGAAGGCATCCACCAGCGTCTTTCTTACCTTGCGCGGCAGGGTGGCCGAGAGCAGCACCGCCGAACCGCCGAACCGCCGAACCGCCGAGTGCCGCGTGGAAGCGCAGGAGCTCCACCAGCTCACGTTGCATGTAGGAATCGAAGGCATGGGCCTCGTCCACGATCAGCACCTTGCCCGAGAGTCCCTGCTGCCGCAGCGCCGCGTGCCGCACAGGCAGCACGGAGAGCAGCGCCTGGTCGATCGTGCCGATACCCACCTGCGCTAGCAGCGCACGGCGGCTTTCCTCGGCCAGCCAAGCGGCGCAATGGGCCTCGGATGGCTCCTGATCTGGCTCGGCGTTGCGCGGGCGGCGCCAATCGTCCGCATCGTCTGGTGCAACAGCGGCGCGGAAGCGCGGGTCCAGCTGCGCGCGGCCATGAGCGAGGGCAAGCGAGGGCCGCGTCTCCGTAGAGAAGAGCCGGTGGTACGCCTCAGCCAGACGCCCAAACATTGCGTTGGCCGTGGCCATAGTGGGTAAGGCGAGAAAAACGCCCTCTACGCGCCCTTGCGCAAGGAGGCGGTGGGCGAGCGTCATCGCTGCCTCTGTCTTGCCGCTACCCGTCAGATCCTCGATCACGGCCAGTACGGGGCCAGGAGGCAGGTCCACCGTTTCCGCCCAGGTCTGGATGGGGGTGGGGCGCTCAATGCCGGGGAACAGCCTACGGAGCCCACTGAAGGGGGCTGCAGGTGCACTGCCCAACCCGGCAGCCGCGAGAGCCGCCGCAGCCTGAGGCAGCGCCCGGTTCCAGAGATAGGCGCCTGGATCCGCTACGGCATCTCGCGTCACATAGGGGAACCAGCGCTGGCGGGAGCCGATCCAGTCGGCGAGGGTGATAAGTCCAGCCAAGTGCCAGGAAAGCCGCACGATCTCGCGATCGCTCTGGGGCATCGGCAGGGCGGGCGTGCGAAAGGTCGCAATCATAGCGTCCACGAAGACCCGCGCCACTGCTTCACAGGCAGGGTCAAGCTCTTCTGTACCCGGCAACCGGTTTAGCGCCGCAGGCTGCCCGTGATGGCCCGCCAACGCGGCCATGAGGGGACTTGTCCAGCCCCGTCCACCGTGCCGATCCGGCGGGACAATACTGTCGAACTGATTTTGTAAGGGTCCAGTAAGCAGGTGCAGGCCCATCGCATCATGCGGGAATCCTGGCACTGGTCCGGTCAGTCTCCCAAGGAGGCTTGCTGGCCAGTGCTCTGGCGCCTGGGCCTGAAAAGAGCGTGAGATCTTGCCAATGTCGTGCAGCGCCGTGAGGAGTCCGAGGACTCGTCGGTCCAGACCTAGGCGTGCTGTACCCGGCAGCAGCATGGCGACCGCTGCCACATCGAGCGAGTGAGCCAGGAGAGGGTGCATCCCGGAAGCTGTTGTCCCTCTAGGGCGAGCCTTGCCCCAGATCTCCGATAGTTCCATTCACCTGCACCAGTTCTTTCTGGGAACTTCCCTATTAGACAGCGAGCCATTCGGGTTCTATGGCCTGTTAGAACTAAGAACACCTTCTGTAATCGGGTCGGTCAATGACCGGCGTTGGTGTCACGTCGCGGGTTCCTCGCTTCTGCTCGTGGTCGGCGTGGCGCCGCCACAGGCTACGGCCAGGCCGGCGGGGTGAACCGTCCCGGGTATGCCAGAGGCTGGTTGGTTTGGGTTACGCGGCCAGGGCTGGTGCATCCCCAGCAGCATAGTAGCGCGCCTCGGCTTCGGCGGGAGGGACGTTCCCGATCGGCTCGAGGAGG
>NZ_JAOXLP010000090.1 GCF_025791835.1 Roseomonas xinghualingensis | reverse complement strand
GGCCGCGCGGCGCGAAAGCCCGCCCTCCACTGCCCTAACGACGCGGCTGCGAAGATCCTCCGATAAGGTCCGGCCCATCCATGCTGGCCTCCCTACCAGCCATCAGGGTGAATCAGATCGTCGCCGCGTCGGGCAAGAATATTCGAATCAGATCGCTCGGATCATGCTCTAGGATTCACCACCAGGCTCTCGGCGGCCAGCGTCACCGTGCCAGCACCAACCATTGCGACCGGAGTGTCGAGCGGGGAGACGAGCAGCGGGTTGCCACCCGTGGCCGCGTCGTACAGCCCCACATGGGTCAGCGTGCCGGCGGCGGCGGAGAAGACGAAGCGAAGCGCCTCGGCGTTGCGCTGGATGCCTGTGCCGGTGAAGGTCACGCGCTGGCGGGCATAGCCATGGCCGGCAGGCTCCCCGGAGATGCCAGCCGTCGCGGTGCCTCCGGTGCCAAGGGCGGCATAGACGGCGGTCGGCAGGCCCGGAGCACGGGCGCAGACGGCGCGGGCCAGCAGGTTACGGGCATAGTCGGTCAGGTCGGACATAGGGATCTTCCGTCGGTATGGGGGTTGATGCGTGCCCGTGGCAGGGTGATGGGCACAGGAAATGGCGGGCACCTGCCGAGGCCCGGCCGGATGTGCGGGTTCCAGCGGGCATCCCGCTGGATCAGGCGGTCTCTTCGGCAATCACGCCGAGGATATCGAGATCATCCGAGAGCGAGAACCCTGGGAGGAATGCGAGTGAGCCATATGGAGCCCGCCCTGGCGGCAGCGACCCGGGCTCGGATCGCCCAGGAACATGCATCCCGCATCAGCCGGGAGCGCGCGCGTGCCGAAGGGATCGCTGTTCCCGACCCACACCCTGGCGCCGTCGATCCGCGCGACCAAGGGCCGGACGTAGGGCCTTCCTTCCAGCACCGCCCGGCCGGGCGCCTGGAGACGGTCTATGCGGTGGATCCCACCCAGCCGAAGGGCCCTCGCATCCGGCGAGCCAGGACCAAGGACCCGCTCCGCCGGATGGTGAAGGTGGGCGCCATCGACTACCGGCTGTATGTGGCGGCCGACAGCTTCCGAGAGGATCTGGAGCGGTCGGAAGGGGGCAGGGACATGGGCGAGGCTCTGGCCCGAGCACTCTCCCGCGCAGCCACGGACACGCCTTCACCGGCCCCTGCGCCATGGCTGCATAGCAACCACATGGCCCCAGGCCAGTGGTCGGCCCAGCGGCGCGTGCAGCGCGCCTGGCGCGAGGCGATCGGCATCATCGCGGGCGGCGTCTTCAGCTGGGTTGTCATCAGCTGCGGCACCTTGACCGACTACGCTACCTGCAAGGGCATCCCGCGTGCTGATGCAACGCAAACCCTGAAGGATGCGCTCGCGCGCCTGGCAGACTTCTACGCCATCGGAGACGTCACACCGCCCCCGGAATGGGAGCTTGACGCGGCAAACCCAATCGGTGCATAAAGTTCTAACCTGTCCAAAGGTGCGCCCCGCCGGTTCTGCCGAGCGGGGTTTCCTGTTTCTGGGCTCCTGTCACCATTGGTGAGGACAGGGGCCTGCTCCAGCTTATGGCCACGGTTTGCCAAGGTGCCTGGCGACTTCCCCGGCCATCGGTCCGGCAGCTTTTACCGCGACCCTTAGCTCTTCCACGGACACGCCGAACCGCTTCGCCCAGTCGCGTAGCTCATAGTCTTCATGCAGGTTGATCCGCAGTCGGTCCTGCCCACCAGTCTTTGTCTTGTCGTCGGCCATGTGTGTCTCCGGTCTCGCCTGGCCCTATCCAGGCTGAAGCTAGAGATTGGAACGGTCGATGGGGGAGAAGGCTGCGGGCAGGGGGCTCAGGGCACGCGTGCGCCTGGAATTTGCTAGCTTCGCTGCGAGGCGCTTTTTGTTTGAGGGTAGACTTCCCCTGCTAGGCGGCGACGTAACCTGCCGAGCGCAGCATGCTGTCGAGCGTGGGCGGCTCAGGGTCGGAGGCAAAGACCCGCTCCGAGGTGCCATCCGGCTTGGCGAGTTCCACGAATGTCGCCTCGCCGTTCAGGCCGAGCTTCGTGGCTACTGCGATGGCCGCTTTAGTTGCGGATTCTTCGGACTTGTAGCCGGTGTACACTAAGGTGCCTTGGGCGATCTTCCAGGCAGTGCCATCCCGCTGAACTGTGTAGGTGATCATGGTCAAGTCGCTCCTTGGTGGTGTCGATCCAGCCAAGCGAGGCTAACTCGAAAAGCACATATAGGTATGAAGGGGCCGGATTCACATGGCGAAGCCGAAGCGCGCCGCTCTCTCCTTCATGCCTGCTCGGCGACAGGGCTCAGATCAACCTCGCGGCTGTTGAGATGAGGTTCCGCTGCCTGCTCAACCTTGGTGACTGTGCCCCATGACCTCTGTCGCCGGGCATTGGAAGGGCGAGCGCTTCGCCGTCCGCGATAGACGGCACGGTACCTGGCCTCGCTGACGATCGGCGGGGACAAGATCTTCGTCTGCTGGCTGGATAAGGCACCATGCTGGACGTCTCCGCTAAAGCTGACATAGCCAAGGCTCGCCGCATGCTCGGCGAGGCGACGAGGCAGCTTCCATTCGTCACGGCTACGGCGCTGACGCAGACGGTGAAGCTGGCGCAGATCGCGGAGAAGCGGGCGCTGCCCTCCGTGTTCGACAAGCCAACGCCTTTCACGGAGCGTGGCATCGCGATCAAGCCCGCTACCAAGGGCACTCCTACGGCCGCCGTCTATGTGCGTCCCCAACAGGCTGCGGCGGGCCTACTGCTCCAGGAGACGGGCGGCACACGCAGACCGAAGAAGCGTGGCCTGGTGCAGCCGGTCGGCGCCGATCTGAACCAGTACGGCAACCTGCCGCGGCGCGGCATGAAGAACCTGCTGAAGCGGAAGGACGTGTTCGTCGGTACCGTGAAGGGGATCGGCGGCGTCTGGCAGCGGCCCGCGCGTGGCAAGCGCCGGGACGGTTTGGCTGGGACCAAAGGCAACACGGCAGCGACCATGAAGGGGCAGCGCACCGGCCTGACGCTGCTCATCGCCTTCGAGGACCAGGCGGTCTACCGCCCTCGCTTCGGCTTCAAGCCGCGCGCGGTGAAGGTGATCAAGGCTTCTCTGGGGCCGGCGTTCCGCGAGGCGGTGCAGAGGGCTCTGCGGACAGCCCGGTGACGCAGGGCGGCCCGCGAGCCACGCGCCCAGCGCATAAGTAAGAATATTACCCCGACACGCAACAATATTGCGCGCAATATTATTTCACGGGTCCTTCCTCGGTGGCCTGCCGGACGCGGGTATTTCGCGCCCCGGCTCTCGCGAGCGTCTGACCTGAAATCGCGTTGACAACAACATTGAGGTGCCTGGATGAGCGCCGCGCTGGCGGCCGAGCCGCCGAAGCGCAGGGGCCGCGCGCTGATGCCGCCGCCCGCGCCGCCGAAGCCACGGATCGTCAATAAGCGGGAGCTGTGCCGCGAGGCAGGGATATCCCGGCCGCATCTGGACGAGCGGATCGCACGGGATCCGAACTTCCCGATCATCCGACGCGGTGGCGGAAACGGGGACAGCTGGCAATTCGATGCCGAGGCTGCGCTGGCACGCCTGGCCGAGAATTTGAAGTCCGACGAGGACCTGTCGCCGAACCAGCGGTTCATGGAACTGCGGGCTCGCGATCTGGAGCGGAAACAGGCGATCGAGGCGGGCGGCCTTCTTGTTGCCGAGCAGATGCGCGGCGCTCTTGTTCGGGGTCTCACGGCCCTGCGGCGGGAACTGACCAGCGGCGTGCCCGTGAAGGCCGGCAAGCTGATGAGCCTGACAAAAGACCAGCAGCGCACCCTGCGCGGGCTGATCGAGGATGAACTCCGCGCCTTCGTGGCGGGGTTGGAGCAGACGGGATTGCCTGATGCTGACGGGTGACCCTGGACCGTTCGGTGATGCCGACGCCCTGATGCTGGAGGCTTTCCGGGCCCTGATCCCGCCGGAGCGCCTGGCGCTGTGGGATTATGCAGCGCGCAACCGCCGGCTGTTGATTTACACTGAGAGCTGACCCGGTAAGGGCCGAAGTTTTCGCCGAGAAATGACCCGTGTCTGTTCACCTCCCCGGCCGGATGGCCGGGGTTATCGGAGTGATCGACATGGAGTTGTTGAGCG
>NZ_JAOXLP010000089.1 GCF_025791835.1 Roseomonas xinghualingensis | reverse complement strand
TCGAGACCGGCAACGACAGCTTCCGGTTCAGGAGCAGCTCGGCCGAACCCAGGAACAGGAGAGCCAAAACACCTGCTTGACCCGCGACCAGAGCCTGCGGGACATATCCCTGCACGGGTCAGTTCTCGATGAAAACGTCGGGTCAGTTCTCAGCGAAACTCAACAGAATCAGGACTACGGCCCCGCGAGCCGTTCAGGAACCGTGGCGAGCAGATAGACGGCAGCTTCATTCTTGGGACGGACGTGTATCTCGTGGAAGCCAAGTATGAGGCGAGCCCAACCGGGGTGGGGGACCTGCACGCCTTCCACGGCAAGGTGACAGACAAGGCGGGTTGGACCCGGGGCCTATTCGTCGCCTTTGAGGGCTTCACCCAGATCGGCCTGGAGGCCTTCGGGCGCGGCAAGCGGATCATCCTCATGACGGGGGAGGACCTTCACGATGCCCTGGGGCGTCACATCCCGCTGTCAGAGGTATTGGAGAGGAAGGTCCGAGCGGCTGCCGAAACGGGATGGCCATTCACGCCGCTGGCAGACCTCTTTAGGTCTTGATTGCCGGTATGACCTCTGAGTGATACACCTAAGAGACATCGGGTCATCTTAAGCTATTGATTGTGCTGGTGAAGGAGTGGCTGGCGCCGTGCCCCTCACCCGGCACCAGCCTCCATGCCTGAACCTCAGGGTGGGGAGCTTGGTCAGGCGTCATGCGCAGGCGGCCAATCGCGCGCTTGGCATGATGAATATGAAGATGATGGGCCTAAAATAGGTTCGCGTTCCGCTCAGGAGCCGCCCATGCCCGATTTCATGCTTGAACCTGTGCGCGAAAAGCTTGGGCACAATGATTGGGCGGGCAGTGTGCACCACCTGGAATGCATCGTGGTCGCGGAAGATGAGAGCCATGCTCGGCGCCTCGCCGCGGCAGCATTTCGGATGCCGCGGCGTTCGCCGGATCTGCCAGACCCATGGTCGCAACCGGAACTGGTCACGGCCTGGAGGCTGGTGCGGAAAAGCAGAAGCGTACCGGGCCTCCCCTTGGGGACGGTGCTCCGAATTTCCTGAGGAAGCCGCCGGAACGGAAGCCTCCCAAGGCCGCCTCAGTACTCCTGGGTAAGACGCGGCAGGTTGCGAAGCTCCTCGAAGGAGTCCTGGGCCAGCCGGGTGGCGACCTGCGCTGCCGTCAGGCCGGCGAGCAGAATGGAAAACATGATCAACATGGGATCGGAACCTTTTTTTGATTTTCCTCCCTATCCCTGGGCCCATAGGTGCGTGGTGCAGTGCAGCATGTCCACCGTTACAGCATTGCCACGGTTGAAGGGCACGCATGCTGCCGGCGCGCGACGTTCAGCCATGCGGTTCAGGCATTGCCCATGGTGGTGAAGCCGTCGCGATTCGTGGCCCGCACCACGGCGGCGAAGAGCCGCAGGGCATCGGGGCCGCCCTGGTCCAGCAGGGTGCCTGCTTCCATCTCCGCAGCCAGCAATTCGGCATGGTCGGCCAGCGTCTCCGCCGCGCGGCGGAGCGCCTCGCGCGAGAGGGTCAGCTGAAGTTCATCGGACAGGTCATGCCAGGTGCTGGGCGTGGCCGAGCCCGGAGCGGAATGGCGGAAAGAAGATGGCTGCATGAAGGATTTCCTTCTCCCGGAAGCCCTTCTGGCACGGTCTTGCCCCTAACGGGTGCCGGCGCATTCTCACCGCCAAAGGTTAACCGCCGGTGACCACTGGCCCCGGCGGATAGTTCAGACGAAGCGCGCCGTGACCTCTCCCAGCAGATCGAAGGAGACGGTCACCTCGCAGGGGCCATCCAGCCAGATCGGCGGCGTGACGGAGCCAAGGAACACCACCTGCCCGGCGCGCAACCCGCCGAAGATTTCCGCGGCCGGCGAGGCGGCCAGCCAGGCCAGCGATTCCAGCGGATGCCCCAGCAACTCGGCGCCCAGGCCCTGGCCGCGCTCCACCCCATCCACCAGAACGCGTCCTCGCGCCGCCGCGAGATCCAGGTCCGGCCAGCCGGAGGCGGGCGCGCCCACCACCCCGCCGGCATGGAAGACTTGGTCGGCGATGATGCCAGGGGCGCCGAGGGCCACGAAATCCTCGTAGCGCTGATCCACGACCTCGATGGCGGGGAAGACATGTTCCACCGCCTCCACCAGCGCCGCCCTTGAATGGGTGCCGGGGGCGAGGTCATGGGCCAGCCGAAGGCCGATTTCGCATTCCACCCCGGCCTGCCGATAGTCGGCGAAGCGGCAGGTGCCGTGATGCTCGCGAAGCCCCTCGGCAGGGCAGAAGCCGGCGCAGGGATGGCTGAGGCCGAGATAGGCCTGCATTCCCTTAGCGGTCGCCCCGATCTTGAAGCCGGCCGGCGGTACGGCGCCCATCGCCTGGGCCAGGCGGAATTGCAGCGCATAGCCCGCCGCGGCATCGGCCGGCGCCTCGGCGCCGAGATCGGGAAAGAACCCGGCTGCCCGGCGTGCGGCCAGGATGCGCGCGACGGCGTCCATCAGGACCTCCCGATCTCGTAGAGTGCCACCGCGGCGGCGGCGGCGACGTTCAGGCTTTCCATCGCCTCGTGGATCGGCAGGCGGACCAGCTCGTCGCAGGTTTCGCGCTGCAGGCGGCGGAGCCCGCTGCCCTCGGCGCCCAGCACCAATCCCACGCGGCGATCCGAGGGCTTGGCTTCGGCCAGGGTGCGCTGCCCGTCACCGACCAGCCCCAGCACCCAGGCGCCCTTGTCCTGAAGATGGCGGATAGCACGGGAGAGATTCACCTCCCGCACCATCGGCACGATCTCCAGCGCGCCGGAGGCGGCGCGGGCCAGGGCACCTGTCTCAGGCGGAGCATGGCGGTCCTGCACCACCACGGCGGCGGCGCCGAAGGCGGCGGCGGAGCGGAGGATGGCGCCCACGTTCCGCGGGTCGGTCACCTGGTCCAGCAGCAGCACCGGGCCGGAGGAGGCCGCCAGCGCGTCGTCCAGCGCCACGCCCGGCAGGGGCTCGGCCAGCAGGGCGGCGCCCTGATGCACCGAATCCTCGGGCAGGAAGGTGTGGAACCGGGTGCGGTCCTCCACGCGCTCGGGCTGGATCTTGCGGGCGGCGAAGGTGCCCTCGGGCAGGCGCTCCTTCAGCGTCGCCTCGGCATCGGCCGTCAGCAGCAGCCGGCGCAGGCGGCGGCGCGGGTTGAGCAGGGCGGCGGCCACCGCGTGCAGCCCGTGCAGCCAGAGCGTGTTGGCGGGTTGCCGCTCCTCAGGCGTTTCGCGGCGCGGCGAATCGGGACGGATGCGCGGGGCGGCGAATCCGGGTTCGAAGCCTTCGCGGCGGCGATCCGGCCCCTGGTCGGGCCTTGCGGCGAAGCGGGTCTGGCGCGGCGCGACGGGCGGCTTTCCGGGCGCCTTGAAGCCAGGGGAGCGGGGTGCACCGCCACGGGGCGAATCCTCCACCGGAGAATCGCCGCCTTTCCAGCCCCGCTTGCCATCGAAGGCGCGCGGGCGGGGCGGCTTGCCGGTTCCGGCTCCGGTGCTTCCGGAACCGGAGCCGGTGCCTGGACCAGGGGGACGGGGGCCGTGAGGCCTGCGAGAGGGAGACATGGCGGCATCCTGCAAATCGCGGCACCAGCCGCAAGGCGTTCGCCGCCCCATGGCATGTCACGGGTCACGTTGACAGGGTACCTAGTTCTCGGATAGTCCGCCGGCTCCCGCCCGTCAGGGTAGGGGACACCCTGTGGAGGGGTGCCCGAGTGGCTAAAGGGGACGGACTGTAAATCCGTTGGCTTGCGCCTACGTTGGTTCGAATCCAACCCCCTCCATGTGTCCCATCCAGGCAGGCGCGGTGCGCGCGCGGCGGTCCATTCCGGACTGGCGGGTTCGGTTGGCGGGTGTAGCTCAATGGTAGAGTTCCAGCCTTCCAAGCTGGCTGTGCGGGTTCGATTCCCGTCACCCGCTCCAATTTCGCCGCGCGGCGGCAGGGCCTGACCCAAGGCCTCTCCCGACACCATATATCGGTCAACAAAGCCTGCACGGGCAGGCGGGGTACCCTCCCCGGCAACAGGATTGGACGCGAAATGGCGAAGGCGAAGTTTGAGCGGAACAAGCCGCATTGCAACATCGGGACGATCGGCCATGTGGACCATGGCAAGACGTCGCTGACGGCTGCGATCACGAAGGTTCTGGCGAAGTCGGGTGGTGCG
>NZ_JAOXLP010000088.1 GCF_025791835.1 Roseomonas xinghualingensis | reverse complement strand
CCGCCCGCAACCTCGACGACCTCTGGACCGTCATCGGGACCGCACTCCCCCAGTTCACACCAGCCGAGTGCGCCAACCTCTTCACAGCCGCCGGCTATGAACCCGAATGAACGGAGTCTGCTCTAGCATGGCGCTGGACAGCAGGAGCGACAGGTTCCGGCCCGGACAACGGGCGGACCCGTCACTGAAGGGGATCAGCGCCCGGTCCTCGGGGCGGCTCCCCAGCCAGGTTTCCGGCGCGAACCGATGGGCCTGCGGGAGCCGTGCCTCGTCGCGGTGGAAGAAGGGCGTGTAGACGATGACGCCGGCGCCGCGTGGCAGGATGCCGTTCTCCCATTCCACATCCGCCGTCGCCTGCCGCAGCACGACCGGCGTGGTGGGCCAGAGCCGCAACGTGTCCAACACGCAGGCACGCAGGAAAGGCATCTCCCGCGAGCCAGACGCGATCTCCGCCTCGGCCCGCGCGCGCTTCACCGGATGCGTACCGAGCAGCGCCAGGGTACGGAAGGTGGCGCGCGCCGGCGCATCCAGCGCGAAGAGCCATTGCGGCACCTGCTGCGCCGGCTCCACGCCGGCAGCCGCTGGTATCGTGGCCATGATAGCGGCAAGGCTGTCCGGTTCCGCCCGTTGCAGATGTTCCTCCAGCCGGGCGAAGAAGTGCTCCTGCAGCCGCCGGCGCTTCGGATGCAGGAAGGCCCAGTTCGCATCGCCCCGGAGCCTCGCCAGGGAATCGGCCAGCGCGTGGTCGTCGCGCGCACCGTCGCCGAGCACCACTCGCCGCGCCATCTGCCACCAAACGCTGGCGAAGCGGCCCCAGTCCAACTCGCCCCGCTCATCCGCCTCGGAAACCAGCCTGGCAGCCTCTTCCTCCACGATGCTCAGGAACCGTTCCGCCAGCCGGTGCTCCGGGCAGGGGGTGTCCAGCACGGCCTCGTTGTACGGGCGCCGTAACGCCCTTTCACGGCTGCCTGAGATGAGCACGCCATGCGGATCGAAATGCGAGAGCGCGGCGTGCTTCTCGTCACTTGCCGTGGCGAAGGGCTCAGGCGATTCCGCCAGCACGCGGGTGGCGTGCCCGGGTACGAGGATCAGCGCATAGGGATGAAAGGGGACGGGCAGGAGAAGGGGGCCTTCGCCATGCCGGTCCCGCAGGCCCTGGACGGTCCGCAGGGCTCGCCCGTCCAGGCCGAGCCGCTGCGCCAGCTCAACCATGGGCGGCCGGCGCAGGATGACGCCCTTTCCCAACAGGGGCAGCACCACGGAGGAGAAGAAGCTCAGCGTCTCCATAACGCTGGCGCGGGGAAGTGTCTGGTGCGTCCCGGTTTTCAGGGCTGCCATGCTGTCTCCTCTTCAGTGATCGGTTTCGGACCGATCCTGGGGCAGTCAGCGCGAAGCGGCGGGGCTGGTTTCCCGTTCCGCTGGGCTTAGGCTTTGTAGGGAGCTTTGCCGCCCTGCAGGCCCGCTCCTGTACCCTCGGATGGCGCTGGACTCCCTCGCGGTGCTGGTGCGGGATAGGGCGCCGGCTCAGGCGCGGGCCATTCATGCCTGCAGATCCGGCTGCCGATCCCGGAGGAAAACGCCGTGCGAACACAATTCGGTGGCTGTCATTGCGGCCAGGTCCGCTTCGAGACGGTGGTGGACACCACCTCTGCCATCTCCTGCAACTGCAGTTTCTGCACGAAGCATGGCGGGCTGCTGGCTATCGTGCCCGCCGACCACTTCCGCCTGAAATCGGACGAAGCCGTGCTGCGCGAGTACCAGTTCGGCGAGAAGGGCATCCACCACCATTTCTGCGGAAGTTGCGGTATCGGCTCGTTCTTACGCGGCGCCATGCCGGATGGTTCGCCTATGGTGGCGGTGAATTTGCGCTGCGTGGATGGAATTGACCTCTCCGTCATAACCATCACCCCCCATGAGGGGCTCCATGCCTGATCATCCGCGCACTCCTGGCAGGCCGCGCACCAGCAGCGGGGCCTGCCGGGCGGCCAGCGGAATGGCCATGCTGCGATAGGAATCGAGGCCCCGGCCACGCTCTCCCGCCGCCATCGCGCCAGGGACGCGGATGACGCTGGGCGGCGGCATGCCGCGGATGCTCAGGCCAGACATTCCGGCGACTGCGGCCGGGCGCGGCATGTTCGACCAGCCTGGTTGCCAGGCCGGCGCCGTGCCAGCCAGCCGTTGCTCCTCGGGCCAGCGCAGTGCCACCTGAGCACGATAGGCTTCGGCGCGATGTGGGGTTTGGCTGTGGTAGTGCCCGGCCGCAACCATCCAGTCGCCGCTCGCTGCCTTCAGCTCCGTCAGGAAGCGGGCGGCATAGCGGGCATTGGCGAGAGGTTCGAATGCCTCTTCCAGGGAGGGGAAGGCATTGGGGTGGTAGTGCAGGTTGATCTGCATGCACCCAACATCGATCAGCCGCATCCCTCCGGCACGAAGCTGCCGCACCTCGGCAACCGCTTCCGCCTTGGAGGAGAAAAACTTGCCGCTGCCTTCTGCGTTCATGGTCCAGGGCCAAGGGCCGGTTTCGCCGGTTCCGGGATCCCTACGGCCGGATTCGACCCGCCCTATGGCGGCGAGAAGGCCTGCCGGAAGCCCGTACTCCCGCTCTGCCACGGCTATGGCGGAGCGGCAGAGGGCAACCGGATCGGGCTGGGCCAAGGCGAGGCCCGGAAGCAGGGCGAGGAGCAGGGTGATCAGGCGCATGACACACCCTGCTCAAGACCTGTGCCAGACGCCGGGCAGCCATAGCGTTTCCGTGATATTGCGTTGCAAAATGATGCTTGCGCAAAGGGATGCACGCTACTAGTTTGTGCATCGCAGCAACGCGATCTTGTCGCGCTGCTGTCTTTCTTGGACGTTTCCTCCCTAAACTCGGCGGTGCCTCTGGCACCGCCTCTTTTTTTGCCCGCATGCCATCAGCCGCAGCCAAAAGTCAGGGGCGCAGAAAGCTCCAGTCCGCCTGCACCAGCCTCTTCACCAGCCGCTCCATATCGGCCCGCAGTGTCTCTATTCCCGGCAAGCGCTGGATGCGCCGCTCATCCATGTAGAGGCTGCGCGCGATCTCCAGCTGGATCACATGCACGCCCTCGCGCGGGCGACCGTAATGGCGGGTGACATAGCCTCCGGCATAGGGATCGTTCCGCCGCAGCCGGTAGCCAAGCTCCGTCAGCGCCTCTTCCAGCATCCGTGTCGCACGCGGGGCGGCGGCAGTGCCGTGGGCATCCCCCAGGATCATGTCGGCCGTCCGGCCAGGCTCTCCAGGCAGGGAAGGCATGGAATGGCAGTCGATCAGCAGGCAGCAGCCGAAGCGGCGCGTGGTCTCCCCGATCAGGCCGGACAGGGCTGCGTGGTAGGGCTCCCAAAGGCCCCGGATGCGGCCGGCGGCCTCCTCGAAGGAAAGGCGGCGGCGATAAACGGTCTCCCCACTTGCCACCACGCGGGCGATGGTGCCCAGCCCCGCGCTCACGCGCGGGGAGGCGCTGTTGATGAAATCCGGCAGAGGCCCATCAAACATTCCCGGGTCCAGCTCCCAGGGCTCCCGGTTTGCGTCGCAATAGACACGGGGAAAGGTAGCAGCGAGCAACGGCGTGCCATGAGCGGGGGCGTCGGCGAACAACTCCTCCACGAATCCATCCTCAGAGCGGCGTAGCGCCACCGGGTCCAGGCGACTCTCGGCCAGGAAGGCAGCGGTGTAGTGCCGGCCGGAATGCGGCGAGGCGAGAATGACCGGGGCAACCTGCATGGCGGGGCGGAAGAGCAGGAAGGGCGGGGGAGCATCGGCCGCGGCGGGGGCCTGGATCGGAAGGTCCATCGGCCTCCGAATCACCACAGCCGCGCGGCGCTGTCACGCGTCTTGGCAAGGATGATCGGGTCCTACAGGCGGTTATCTGGAGCACCGAATACGGAAAGCAGAATAACGCGCCGACCGGGCTTGTCCTGCTCCGGACACCGCGCTAAAGGGCCACGCAGCCGCGATGCGGCGAGACCCGGCGGATGGGCGCATAGCTCAGCGGGAGAGCACCACCTTGACACGGGCGCGTCCCGTTGGTGCCAAGCCTCAGAAATCCCACATAAATTCAGCTACCCGACAGACGCCTGTGTCGCCGTTGTGCCAAAAACTCCTCCCGCCCACCAAGCCTTCACATCCTCCACATAGGCATCCGGCATCAGGTGGGCGTACTGTTGAGTTTCGCTGAGAACTGACCCGACGTTTTCATCGAGAACTGACCCGTGCAGGGATATGTCCCGCAGGCTCTGGTCGCGGGTCAAGCAGGTGTTTTGGCTCTCCTGTTCCTGGGTTCGGCCGAGCTGCTCCTGAACCGGAAGCTGTCGTTGCCGGTCTCGA
>NZ_JAOXLP010000087.1 GCF_025791835.1 Roseomonas xinghualingensis | reverse complement strand
GTTGTCCTCCCAGCTGTTGATGGAGGTGCGGTCGTAGGTCGGCAGGTGGCCGAGCACGTCCTGCAGCTCCTGAATTGGCGGCTTGTTGCGGCCGGTTTGCACGTTCACGGTCGAGTGGATGATGGGGAGATTGTAGTTCAGCGCTGCCTTGGCGGCGCTGACGATGTTGAACACCAGCTCATCGCGCGGCATCGAGCGGATCGAGGAGACCTGGACCGGCTGATAGTCGATGATGATGAAGGCGGCATTGTCCGGGGTGAGAAGATGATCGGTCTGCGGGTTGCGGATCGTTTCGCTGGACATGGCTAGTCCCTTTCCTGTCGAAGTTATTCGCCGAAGGCGCGCTGACGCCCTTCATCAAGCGGACGGGCGAGCGCCAGCCGATCCGCAGGAAAAAGGGGCGGACGCGATTGCGTCCGCCCCTTGATCATGTTGCGGCGGACACGAAGCGCCCGCTGTTGAAGTCTTCGGCCGCCTGGCGGATTTCCGCTTCGCTATTCATCACGAAGGGCCCGTACCCGACGATCGGCTCGTCAATGGGTTCGCCGGTCAACACCAGCAGCTTGGCGTCGCCGTCAGCTCGAATGGCGATCTTGCCGCCATCGCGGCCGAACAGCACCATCTCCGCTTCGCCGGCCGTCTGGCTTTCCGCGATCGTGACGTGCCCTGTGAGCACGACGATCATGGCGGTATGACCTTCGGGTAGATCGAGGTTCAGGTCTGCGCCAGCACTCAGGCTCAGATCCCAGACGTTGATCGGCGTGAAGGTGCGGGCCGGGCCCGTCGAGCCTTGATAGTTGCCGGCGATGATCCGCGCGGTGCCCGCGTCCTTCGGGAGTGTTACAATCGGAATGTCGGCCTTCAGGATGCCTTGATACCCGGCAGGAGCCATCTTGTCCTTGGCGGGCAGGTTGACCCACAACTGCACCATGCGGAAGGGACCACCCGTTCGAGCGAAACCGGGCGAGTGATACTCTTCGT
>NZ_JAOXLP010000086.1 GCF_025791835.1 Roseomonas xinghualingensis | reverse complement strand
TGCCCGCGTCCTTCGGGAGTGTTACAA
The DNA here is from genome assembly GCF_025791835.1 of Roseomonas xinghualingensis. Classification (GTDB taxonomy): domain Bacteria; phylum Pseudomonadota; class Alphaproteobacteria; order Acetobacterales; family Acetobacteraceae; genus Roseomonas; species Roseomonas xinghualingensis. The sequence continues at coordinate 3,666 of NZ_JAOXLP010000086.1, read as the reverse complement.
TCGGAATGTCGGCCTTCAGGATGCCTTGATACCCGGCAGGAGCCATCTTGTCCTTGGCGGGCAGGTTCACCCAGAGTTGTACCATCCGGAAGGGACCTCCCGTTCGAGCGAAACCGGGCGAGTGATATTCCTCGTGGATGATCCCACCTGCTGCGGTCATCCATTGGACGTCGCCGGGTCCAATCACGCCGCCGTTGCCGGCGGAATCCCGATGCTCGACTTCACCGTCATAGACGATGGTGACGGTCTCGAAGCCACGATGCGGATGTTTGCCGACGCCCCTTCGTTCGCTAGTTGGTGCGAACATATGCGGCCCGGCATAGTCGAGCAGCAGGAACGGGCTGACGTGCGCGCCCAGGTCGTTGTACGAAAAAAGCGAGCGGACGGGAAAACCATCGCCCACCCAATGCTGCCGGTCGTTACCGTACCGGCCAACTATCTTGGCCACGTGCGTTCTCCGATTGCGATGCGCCGCGAGGCGGCTGCGTATAGGGTGGAGTCTATAGCGAAACGACAGACTGGAAAGGTTGCACAAAGCGACACAGCGTCCTACCAAAAGGACGATGAAGGATCTCAACGACCTCTACTATTTCGCAGCCGTGGTGGATCATGGTGGCTTCTCAGCCGCCGGCCGCGCACTCGGTGTCCAGAAGTCGCTGCTCAGCCGCCGTGTCCTGGCTCTCGAGGAGCGGCTCGGCGTAAGGCTCCTGAACCGATCGTCCCGTCGCTTCTCGGTGACTGAGGTCGGGCGTGAGTTTTACGATCGATGCGTCGCGATGCTCGTCGAGGCGGAAGCCGCCGAGCAGGTCGCCGCACAGGTCCAGGGAGAGCCTCGCGGCGTGGTGCGGATGAGCTGCCCCACGGCGTTGCTGTCGTTCCAGTTCGGCGAGCTGATCGCGCGCTTCATGATGCTCAATCCCGGTGTCCAGATCCTTCTGGAAAGCACCAATCGCCGCGTCGACGTGATCTCCGAGGGACTCGATCTAGCGGTCCGTGTGCGCTTCCCCCCGCTAGACTCGACCGGTCTGGTCATGCGGCGACTCGATGATAGCGCTCAGTGCCTGGTTGCCGCTCCAATCTTGATCCGAGCGCAGCTGCAATCGCCGGCTGACCTTTATGGCTTGCCTAGTCTTGGCCTAGTGCGGCCGTCCCGCGAGCACATGTGGAGGCTCCATCATGCGGACGGTAAGATCGCGACAGTGCCACATGCGCCGCGTCTGGTGACCGACGATATGTCGGTGCTCCGCGATGCAGCAATGGAGGGTGCGGGTGTGGTACAGTTGCCGACGATCTTCGTCTCCGATGACGTGAAGGCTGGTCGTCTCGTCGACGTGCTCCCGGATTGGCGGCCTGAGTCGGGAGTTGTTCACGCCGCTTTCCCATCGCGCCGTGGACTGCTCCCGTCAGTTCGCGCGCTGGTCGATTTCCTTGCCCGTGAATGTGCAATCCAGCGCGCACGAGCTGAAAAGATTGTGCCGCCGGGGCTGCAGCCCCGAGGCTGGGCTGACGGAACGAGCCATGACGGTGATTAGAAGACCCGGACTTCGTATGATGAGCTCCCGCACTGGCTGATCCCAATCCGATAAGAACCGGACGCGCTTCAAACCTCAATGCCGCGCAGGATTGCCTTGAGCTGCATCTCGCCCTCGATGGTCCGCGCCCCTTGCGCGAGCCTGCCACGGCTCAGGCGCTCGGCAGCGAGGTTAACGAAGAGCTTGCCCCGCTCCTCCTCCTCGTGGGTGAAGCCGCTATCAAGTCAGCGCGCGGTAACACCCACTCGGCCGCATCGGCAACGCCATCGGGAAGCGCCGCGATGTCACGCGCAAGATCATCGCAGTTTGAGGGCGCAGGACCAGCGCAGGCCCTGGTAATTCGACGGGGGCACCATCCTGACGCCCTGACGCCGATGCTGAGGCGTTCCACATCACGCGACACAGTTTGGCCATTCCCAACACTGAGAGCCCGTTCTCTAATCGGGGTTTCCAGGTCAAGCGCCGGTTTGGAGGCCGCCCACTGCCGGAGTCATGGTTCTCTCCGGGGTCGGTGTGATCCGCCCCATGATGGGCGTGAGGGATGGGGCGCCGCGATGTTTGAGGCGGCCTGATTGGGCGGTGTACGCCTGACCGGCCAACGGTCTCTACGCGGTCGCCGCCACCCACCGTCCCGGCAGGAACAGCCTCTCCGCCGGGGCGGAGCCTGGATGGTGGGGGAGGATCAGGCCATCTTGGCTTCCTCGCGCGTCCACCAGAACTCGGTGCCGTCCACCCAGATGCAGCGCAAAATGACGGCGATCTTGCGGGCGACCGCAATGCGCGCCTTCTTCGGTCCGATGCGCTGCACCAGGCGCATGCCCCAGGCTTTCAGCGGCGAGAACCGCCCCACCTTGGTCAGCAGCACGTTGGCTGCCTCATAAAGGCAGGTGCGGGTGAATGCATCTCCGCACTTCGAGATGCGGCCGTGGCGGTCGGTCTCGCCGGATTGGTAGCGGGTCGGTGTCAGTCCGAGGTAGGGACCGACATCTCGCGCGTGCTTGAACCGTGTTGGTTCATCGATCGTGGAAAGGAAGGCCACCGCGGTGATCGGACCAACGCCGGGCACGGACATGAACCGTTTGAGGGTCGGTTCGCTGCGCACGAGGCGGCGGATATCGCGGTCCAGAGCCGCCACCTGGGTCACCACATGACGTCTTACCTCAGCGAGCCTGGTCACGAGGCCGCCGATCACCGGCTGTCCCTCGGCCAGGGCCTCAGCGCGGCGGACCAGGGCGTCGGTGTTCCCCGGGCCGAGGATCAGGCCGAAGGTCTTGAGCAGCCCGCGCAGCTGCGCGTCCAGATCCGTCCGGATGGCTACAAGCCTGCGCCGGGCGGCAAGCAGGGCCAAGCGCTCGTGCGAGGTGAAGCTCTTGGCCGTGACCTCACGATACCAGCCCATGCGCAGGATCTCAGCCAAGCCGCGGGCATCGCTGCGATCAGACTTAGTTGGGCGCATCGAAAGCGCGGCATGGGCGTGCCGTGCGTCCATCAGCACCACCGGAAATCCCGCCGAGTTCAACGCATGATACAGCCACGGCGAGGTGGCACCCGTCTCGAGACCGACCTTTGCAAGCTGCGGCGCCCTGCTGCGGATGAGACCGATCAGGGCTGCGGGCTCGGCCGCAACCTTGCCCTCGAACGACTGTGGTGCATGGATCGGATCTGAGTCCGAGGTAGGGTGGGATGGGGCTGGAGTGCCCCGATGACCGACGGGGACACCGCGCTTGCCCTTCAACTGCGGATGAGACCGATCAGGGCTGCGGGCTCGGCCGCAACCTTGCCCTCGAACGACTGTGGTGCATGGATCGGATCTGAGTCCGAGGTAGGGTGGGATGGGGCTGGAGTGCCCCGATGACCGACGGGGACACCGCGCTTGCCCTTCAAAGTGAACAAGGACCGGCGCCACCGAATCGCGAGGCAGCGGCATCGGGTCACGAACTGGCCCACGTATGAGGCGGGCCTTCGCGCTCGTGGCAGCCTGACGGTGTGGTTCACCGAGGACGCCATTGAGGGCTGGCGGGCAGCGCCTCGGACCACCCGCGGCGGGCAGCCATCCTATTCGGGCTTGGCAATCGCGACTGCGCTGACGCTGCGTGCCCTGTTCCATCTGGCACTCCGCCAAACAGAGGGCCTG
>NZ_JAOXLP010000085.1 GCF_025791835.1 Roseomonas xinghualingensis | reverse complement strand
CAGGCCCTCTGTTTGGCGGAGTGCCAGATGGAACAGGGCACGCAGCGTCAGCGCAGTCGCGATTGCCAAGCCCGAATAGGATGGCTGCCCGCCGCGGGTGGTCCGAGGCGCTGCCCGCCAGCCCTCAGTCGCGTCCTCGGTGAACCACACCGTCAGGCTGCCACGAGCGCGAAGGCCCGCCTCATACGCGGCCCAGTTCGTGACCCGATGCCGCTGCCTCGGGATTCGATGGCGCAGGTCCTTGTTCACTTTGAAGGGCAAGCGCGGTGTCCCCGTCGGTCATCGGGGCACTCCAGCCCCATCCCACCCTACCTCGGACTCAGATCCGATCCATGCACCACAGTCCCAGCGAATGGCTGCCTCTCATCTGGGGCGGCGGCGAGCCGGTGTTCGCGGACGCCGCCGAGGCCGAGACCGTGCTCGGGGCCATCATGGCGCGCTACAACGAGATCATCCACGGGCTGCAGGACGGAGCAGGTATCCTCGATCCACTATTCCTGGCGGACGCCGAAGATGAGGTGATCGCCGACTTCTGGGCCGAAGGTTTCCTCGAAGCTGTCAGCCTACGGCCCGCTGTCTGGGACCCGCTGTTCAGTCACCGCGACGCCGGCCTGCTGATGACGCCGATCCTGCTCCTGGCACGCGACCCGGAAGATCTCGACCTCGACGTCGATGAGGAGCGGCTGCACGAGTTGCTCGCCGAAGCGCCGGATATGATTGCCCCCTGCGTTGTCGCCATCGATCGGTTCTGGAAAGCCAGGCGCACCCACGGGCGCGTTCCCAAGATTGGGCGCAACGCGCCTTGTCCCTGCGGATCAGGTCGGAAGTTCAAGCTCTGCTGCGGCAGAAGATGATCCCCGGCTCGCGGGCCCAAGCGTGTCAACTGTGTGGCCCCGCTGACGCATACATCTCAGGCGAAGGAGCGCGCGGAGCAGAAGCAGTGATCAGGAGCCCGATACATCAGCAAGCCGCGGCACAGCCTGTGCGCGCGGACCTCCTTACACGTCACTATCGGCTTGACTGAGGAAGCCCCGTTACCGAAGTCCTGACCCTAGGTTCTGTGGACTCTTGGGATTCCCTGATGGTTTGACACGTGATTCAAGGTTGCTTTGGTGATGGGGGGCGGCCTTGGGTGTGTTGGACCGGCTGGTGCTGAGCGACGCGGCGTGGGAGCGGATGGCGCCGTTGGTCATTGGGCGACCGGATCAGCAAGGGTCTACCGGCCGAGACAACCGCCTGTTCGTCGAGGGTGTGTTGTGGATCGTGCGCACGGGCGCGCCCTGGCGCGATCTTCCCGAGGTCTTTGGTGATTGGAACAGCACCTTCCGCCGCTTCAGCCGCTGGAGCGAGAAGGGCGTCTGGCGGCGCATCTTCGAGGCCATGTCCGACGATGCCGACTTTGAGTACCTTATCGTCGACAGCACCATCATTCGCGCCCATCAGCACGCCGCTGGCGCCAAAAAGGGGGGCCTGAAGATCAGGCCCTGGGACGCTCCCGCGGGGGCCTGAGCACCAAGATCCACCTCGCGGTGCGCGGCCTCGGCGCACCGGTGCGCTTCCTCCTGACGGGCGGGCAGCGAGGCGACTGCCCGCAGGCCTACACGCTGATCGAGGGCCTGCCCGCAGAGGTCGTCATGGCCGATGCCGCCTATGACGCCGATCCCCTACGAAACGCGATCGCTGCCAAAGGGGCCGTAGCCGTCATCCCCAACAACCCGTCCCGCGCCCGCAAGCACCCGCTTGATCGGCACCTCTACGCCCAGCGACACCTGATCGAGTGCTGCTTCGCCAAGCTCAAGCAGTTCCGCCGCGTCGCCACGCGATACGAAAAGACCGCAAGAAACTACCTCGCCGTCGTGACCCTCGCAGCCATCGTCCTCTGGTTGAGGTAAGTGTCCACAAAACCTAGGCCATCTCACTGAAGAATTTGGACGCTGCTCCATAATGGTCCTACGACAGAGGTGGAGATGGCGCCGGTCACAGAAGGATCCGCACCCTTACGCCCGCCGTCACCGCATCACGTATCCGCCCGTCCTTAACACGATCGTCCTGGGCTCCAGCATTGGGGTGAGACACCCATTGGATCAGGGGTCTTACATAGAGGCGGTCGGGCACGATCTGGAATTCGTAGTTCAACTGCGCCACCACCTCGCGATCGCGGAGGGGTAGGCCCAGGGCGCGGTCCTGGGCCCGTCCATCGGCACTGGCGCGCGCATAGGCCAAGCCGAGTGACAGCGTATCGCCCTTGCGCCCGAAAGGCTCTCGCCAGGCAAAGCCCCCATCAGCATAGAGTGTGAGAGGATTGCGATCCGCTGGAGTGGCGGAGATCCGTCCAAAGACCGCGAGGTTTGCCGACCCGTTCCGCCAGAGGATTGTCTCGCCCACCGCGTAGATCCCGTAGTTGCCGTTCCGCCGTGGGGCGGTCCCTTCCAGGTCGGGGCGAATGCCGGAGGCGGTCGCCGTATAGAGCGCCGGATCTCCGCGTTGGTCGTCGAAGCCGCCGGTGTGCCGCCAGGCGCCGACCTTCAGCACCCATGGCCTGGGCTGGTCGTCGGCTGGGCGACGCGCGCCTATGGCGGCCTCCGCGAGGTAGAAAGCGCCACCGGCGAAGGAGAAGTTCGTTCCGAAGCGGTTGTGGCGCTGGGGATCGGTGCCGATTCCATATCGCCCTCCGGGATCTCCGGAGAACACCGCCAAGCGCAGCCCCCGATCTTCGCTCGGATCGCCCAGTTCCAGGCGAATGCCCGGCGCGGACAGGGGGTATGCCGGGCCGCCGGATGGCAGGGCGGTGGACATTCCGAGAGGCCAGCCGAAGGTGCCGTTGGTCAGATGCTCCGTCGCCTCCGCCGTGAAGAACTCGGCATCCGCCGCGAGTTGCCCGAAGCGAACAGAAGCGACGCCATCGAAGCGACGTTCCAGCCAGAGTTCAGAAAGCCTCATTGTTGATAGCGCCTCAGCGCTGCTCACAGGCGCCAGGCTGCCGATCAGGGTTGGAGTGGGCTGGCGTCCGTAGATCCCGAAAATACCGGCGCCGAAGCTCCAGCCCTCAGCACCCGCAGCGGTGCCGAGATCGACCTTCAGGCCCAGTTCCAGTAGCGCAAGTGCGGCGGCACCTCGCCGCACGCCGCCTCGGATATTGGCGTAACCCTCGAGGAACAATTCTCCTTCGAGGCAGACGCCATTCACGAGGCGGACACCATCCTCGCAATGGGGCTTCGACTCCTCAACGGCCATGTCCTGTGCGCTGGCTGGCGCGGCGCAGACCATCACAGCGAATGCGGCTACGAGCCTGGCGCAGCTTACACGGCCCTCTGACCGCAGCGGGTACTGACGATTCATAGGCGTCCTCCAATGATTTCCGCAGCCTCATCGCGGCAGACCCATGTCTGATGGAAGGATCGTCAGCACCGCGGGGAAGACGGCAGTGCCGAGCATGAGGGGCATGATCGCAAACAGAATGACGCGGTGTGCCTAATGGGCCGATCTGCGCAGCGATCAGGGAGCCGGTGAACACGGCACCCAACAGAATGGCTGCCTGTGAAAGCACATAATCGGGACAGGTGCAGAGAGGATCCCATCGGAAATATGCGCCATCTGCGTCTCCTTCAGTTCATGTCAGTGGACTTCACCCAGATCAGGGCGCCTTCCTCTACCGGAGGTTCCTTCCCGTCCGGCGAAAGCCGTAGCCTGTCCGCTTCGAGCAGGGCGGCGAAGCCCCACCATCCGGCGCGCGGCTTCGCATAGATGAAGGTGCCGTTTGCATCCGCCTTGATGACCTGCATGACGAAGGCGTCGTTGGGTGCCACCACTGAGCCGTCATTGACGAACTCCACCTCGACCTCCGCGAAGGGAACAGGCTTGCCTTTCTTGAGGACGACGCCCATGAACACATTGCCGGCCCACAGGCCAGTCGGGCGGGTGAGAGGCCGGATCTCGACCGGCAGGCTGACCAGCGCGTCCCATCCTTCGCCCGATGCGAAGCTGTCGACCACGACCTTAGCGTAGTGGACGATGAACTTGCCCTCGGCCTGTTCCCAGTAAGGCTGCGGCTCGACGAAGAAGATCGCCGCGCCGGGCTCCACGAGATCGTGGCGCACGATCCAGGCCCCCTTGCCGTCGATCAAGCGCCTAAGGATCTGCCCACTCAGATCCGTCTGCTGCCCGCCCTTCAGCACGCCAACGCGTGCCGGGCGCTCCATCTCCATGACCGGGCCGCGCGCGAAGGGGTGGGTGAAGGTCAGGTTCAGCGTCACCTGCCCACCCTGGGGAAGGACGTCGGCCGAGGGGATAATTTCCTGGAAATGCGCGAGTGTGGGACTGGCCCAGACCAGCAAGCCGCATAGCCAGAGGCGAAGCGCGGACACGGAACCAACCATGGAGGGGCTCGCGTATGAATTTCTGTATCCAAATTCATACTGGCGAAGTTGAGTGTTGCGCAACCAAAACATCGTATAGACATGCCTTGTAAGCTCGGGGCTGTTGCTGAGCCTCTTGCACTCTGATCCTGCCTGCTTTGTGTAGGGCGGGACTGCGTTGCATGGACCAGCTTGAAGGGACTGTGGTGCATGGATCGGATCTGAGTCCGAGGTAGGGTGGGATGGGGCTGGAGTGCCCCGATGACCGACGGGGACACCGCGCTTGCCCTTCAAAGTGAACAAGGACCTGCGCCATCGAATCCCGAGGCAGCGGCATCGGGTCACGAACTGGGCCGCGTATGAGGCGGGCCTTCGCGCTCGTGGCAGCCTGACGGTGTGGTTCACCGAGGACGCGACTGAGGGCTGGCGGGCAGCGCCTCGGACCACCCGCGGCGGGCAGCCATCCTATTCGGGCTTGGCAATCGCGACTGCGCTGACGCTGCGTGCCCTGTTCCATCTGGCACTCCGCCAAACAGAGGGCCTG
>NZ_JAOXLP010000084.1:0-2500 GCF_025791835.1 Roseomonas xinghualingensis | reverse complement strand
AACCGAGCGCTTACAAGCAGTCGGAGCCCCCATTGTGGGGTGACGGCGTACCTTTTGTATAATGGGTCCGCGAGTTCGTGTTGGCAGCAAGCTTAAGCCGTGAGGTGTAGGCGCAGCGAAAGCGAGTCTGACAAGGGCGCTTGAGTTGCCGGCATGAGACCCGAAACCGAGTGATCTAGCCATGGCCAGGCTGAAGGTGGGGTAACACCCACTGGAGGGCCGAACCCACGCCTGTTGAAAAAGTCGGGGATGAGCTGTGGCTAGGGGTGAAAGGCCAATCAAACTCGGAAATAGCTGGTTCTCCGCGAAATCTATTGAGGTAGATCGTCAGGTGGTCACCGCCGGAGGTAGAGCACCGGAAGGGCTAGGGGGGCCCAAAGCCCTACCAAACCCTACCGAACTCCGAATGCCGGTGAGTGTAGCCTGGCAGACAGACAGTGGGTGCTAAGGTCCATTGTCGAGAGGGAAACAGCCCAGACCACCGTCTAAGGCCCCTAATTCGTGGCTAAGTGGGAAAGCATGTGGGACGGCCAAAACAACCAGGAGGTTGGCTTAGAAGCAGCCATCCTTTAAAGAAAGCGTAATAGCTCACTGGTCTAATAGCTGTTCTGCGGCGAAAATGTAACGGGGCTCAAGCCACGAGCCGAAGACGTGGGTGTGCAGCAATGCACGCGGTAGCGGAGCGTTCCGTAGGCCTGCGAAGGGAGACCCGTGAGGGCTCCTGGAGGTATCGGAAGTGCGAATGCGGACATGAGTAGCGACAAAGAGGGTGAGAACCCCTCTCGCCGAAAGTCCAAGGGTTCCTGCGCAAGGCCAATCCGCGCAGGGTGAGCCGGCCCCTAAGGCGAGGGCGACAGCCGTAGCCGATGGAAACAGGGTGAATATTCCCTGGCCCCCCAGATGTGACGACCATGAAGCGCGGTTCCCTCTTATCGGATTGAGGGGGCAGGTGGATTGGTCCAGGAAATAGCACTGGGATTATGGACCGTACCCGAAACCGACACAGGTGGACTGGTTGAGTATACCGAGGCGCTTGAGAGAACCATGCTGAAGGAACTAGGCAAATTGCTCGCGTAACTTCGGGATAAGCGAGACCCCATGGCGCGCAAGCGTTGTGGGGTGGCACAGACCAGGGGGTGGCGACTGTTTAGTAAAAACACAGGGCTCTGCGAAATCGAGAGATGACGTATAGGGTCTGACGCCTGCCCGGTGCCGGAAGGTTAAAGGGAGGAGTGAGAGCTCCGAACTGAAGCCCCGGTAAACGGCGGCCGTAACTATAACGGTCCTAAGGTAGCGAAATTCCTTGTCGGGTAAGTTCCGACCTGCACGAATGGCGTAACGACCTCCCCACTGTCTCCAGCATGGACTCAGCGAAATTGAATTCCCCGTGAAGATGCGGGGTACCCGTGGTCAGACGGAAAGACCCTATGAACCTTTACTGCAGCTTGGCAGTGGCGCCAGGAAGGGACTGTGTAGGATAGGTGGGAGCCATTGAAGCCGGGGCGCTAGCCTTGGTGGAGGCAACCTTGAAATACCACCCTGTGCCTTTCTGGCGTCTAACTGAGCCCCGTTAGCCGGGGCCAGGACCCTGCCTGGTGGGCAGTTTGACTGGGGCGGTCGCCTCCCAAAGTGTAACGGAGGCGCGCGATGGTGGGCTCAAGCCGGTCGGACATCGGCTGTTGAGTGCAAAGGCATAAGCCCGCCTGACTGCGAGCGCGACAGCGCGAGCAGAGACGAAAGTCGGCCTTAGTGATCCGGTGGTCCCGCGTGGAAGGGCCATCGCTCAACGGATAAAAGGTACTCTAGGGATAACAGGCTGATCTCCCCCAAGAGTCCACATCGACGGGGAGGTTTGGCACCTCGATGTCGGCTCATCGCATCCCGGGGCTGGAGCAGGTCCCAAGGGTTCGGCTGTTCGCCGATTAAAGCGGTACGTGAGCTGGGTTTAGAACGTCGTGAGACAGTTCGGTCCCTATCTGCCATGGGTGTTGGAGACTTGAGAGGATCTGTCCCTAGTACGAGAGGACCGGGATGGACGCACCTCTGGTGCACCGGTTGTCACGCCAGTGGCATCGCCGGGTAGCCAAGTGCGGAACGGATAACCGCTGAAGGCATCTAAGCGGGAAACCAGCCTCAAAACCAGGTCTCCCCAAGGGCCGTGATAGACCATCACGTCGATAGGCCGCAGGTGGAAGTCGGGTAACCGATGCAGCCGAGCGGTCCTAATCGCCCGATCGAACTCACTCCCCCGCCGCTGAGGCCAAAAGCCTCGCCGCACGCAGCACCAACACGCTCTCCCACAACACACCAAACCATCCCATCACTCACCATCCGTCCCTATTTGTTCCGGCCCGGTGGCCTGGTGCCTATAGCGAGGCTGCCACACCCGATCCCATCCCGAACTCGGCCGTGAAACGCCCCCGCGCCCATGGTACTGCGTCTTAAGACGCGGGAGAGTCGGTCGGCGCCAGGCCACCAGGCCGGAACAAATAGCGACAAA
>NZ_JAOXLP010000083.1 GCF_025791835.1 Roseomonas xinghualingensis | reverse complement strand
ACCTGATGCACATACTGTCGGGCCAGCCGGTCCGGCGCGGTCATCAGCAGCCGATCGAGGTGGCGCAACGCGGCCCGATCCCGCAGGCGCTCCAGGCCTGGCCGCTTAAGACCCGCGCCGCTGTACCCGTCATCGCGGAAGATGTTCTCCGCCACCACCGTCCAGCCCTGCTCGGCGGCGTGCGCCAGCAGCCGATCGAGCTGCTGGGCGACGCCGTCGGCCTGTGCCTGACGCTGGGTGGACACCCGCGCATAAAGAGCGACCCTCATGGCTGACCTCCTCCTCGGGAGGCGCGGGGCCGGCCGGGGCGGCGCACGCCCCCACCTCGGTCCAGGCCAGAAGCTGCTGATAGGCTCTGTCCCAGTGCCTCCGGCCATCCGGATGGGGCTGGAACAGCCGGTACACCCGCCACTCCCGCATCATGACCTCCCGCCGCAGACCTCTCCTGCGGCAAGGGGCAAATGGCGAGGGGCGCCTCACGGCGGCGCAGCGGCAGCCGCCACCAACTCAGCCGGAGCCGTCCAAAGCGGCTCAGGCAAAACTTGTCATTTGCGATCAGACCATCTCGATGCGGTGGCGCTGGCGGTAGAGCATGCCATCGTGCGGGATAGGCACCTTTCGGCTGCGGGTTGACGGGATGCACGGGGCAATGCCGCGCGCCACCAGCTCGGCGCGAAGGCGGCCGCTGTCGTAGCCGCGGTCGCCGATGAGTTCGCGGGCTGGTGGGAGCTTCGGAAGCAACAAGGCCGCGCCGCGGTGGTCGCTGGCCTGGCCTTCGGTGAGCAGCAGGACCACGGGTCGTCCCTGGCCGTCGCAGGCGGCGTGGAGCTTTGAGTTCAGGCCCCCTTTGGTTCGGCCGATGCAGCGGGGAAAAGCCCCTTTTTGAGGAGACTGGCGGCCGTGCGGTGTGCCTTGAGGTGGGTGCTGTCGATCATCAGGCGCTCGGGCGGGCCGCCCTCGGCGGCCAGCGGCAAAGATGCGGTCGAACACGCCCATGCGGCTCCACCGGACGAAGCGGTTGTAGAGCGTCTTGTGGGAACCGTAGGCCGCGGGCGTGTCGCGCCACTGAAGGCCGTTGCGGATCACGTAGATGATGCCGCTGAGCACGCGACGGTCATCCACGCGCGGCACGTCATGGGAGAGCGGGAAGTGCGGCGACAGCCGCCGCAACTGGGCTGGCGTCAGAAGAAACGGTGGCTGGGCGCTGGGCATGGCGGGACCTCCGCCCCACCCAGAATCACACGCCCCCGCGTCGCCACAAGCAATTAATGGGTCCTGAGCCTAGAAGTCCTCATCTACCGGTGACATTCCTGGAAGTTCAATGGACTCATTTACTGGAAGCAGATGATAAAAAGAAAAGGGAAGAGGAAGAATTCCTTCTTCCTCTCCCCTGGACAAGCCAATCCCAAATGGATGGCGTACTGCCCTGGCTCTACTCGGCCAGGGCTTTGTTCTTGCCGGCCCGCAGGTTCGGCAGGAGCATGGCACCCAGCGTCAGTGCGGCAAGGGCCAGCAGCGTGGCGCTGATCGGGCGCTCGATGAAGACCACGACATCACCGCGCGAGAGCAGCATGGCGCGGCGGAGATGCTCCTCCATCATCGGGCCGAGCACGAAGCCGATGAGAAGGGGCGCCGCCTCCATGCGGAGCTTGGCGAAGATGTAGCCGATGATGCCGAAGAAGACCGTCATGTACACGTCCCAGAGGGAGTTGTTCAGCGAGTACACGCCGATCGCGCAGAACATGAGGATCGCCGGGTAGAGGTACTTGTAGGGCACCTGCAGCAGCTTCACCCACATGCCGATCATCGGCAGGTTGATGACGAGCAGCATCAGGTTGCCGACCCACATGGAGCAGATCAGGCCCCAGAACAGGTCCGGCTGGGCCTCCACCATGCGGGGGCCGGGCTGGATGCCCTGGATGATCAGCGCGCCCACCATCAGCGCCATCACGGCGTTGGAGGGGATGCCCAGCGTCAGCAGCGGGATGAAGGAGGTCTGGGCCGCGGCGTTGTTCGCGGATTCCGGACCGGCCACGCCCTCGATGGCGCCGGTTCCGAGCTCGTGGCCATACTTCGAGACCTTCCGCTCCATCATGTAGGAGCCGAAGGCCGAGAGCGCGGCGCCGCCGCCGGGCAGGATGCCAAGAGTGGACCCGATCAGCGTGCCGCGCAGCACCGACGGGATCGAGCGGCGGAACTCCTCCTTGGTCAGCATCAGGCTGCCGACCTTGCCGGACATGACCTGCCGCGCCTCGGGGCGCTCCAGGTTCAGGATGATCTCGCCGAGGCCGAAGATGCCCATGGCGATCGCCACGAAGTCGATCCCGTCCGAGAGTTCTGGAATGCCGAAGGTGAAGCGCTGCTGGCCGGTCTGCACGTCGGTGCCCACCAGGCCGAGGGCGACGCCGAGGACCACCATGGCGATGGACTTCAGGACCGAGCCCTGGGCCAGCACCGCGGATATGATGAGGCCCAACAGCATCAGCGAGAAGTAGTCCGCTGGTCCGAAGGACAGTGCCACCGATGTCAGCATCGGGCCGGAAGCCGCGACCACCAGGGTGGCAACGGAGCCGGCGAAGAAGGACCCGCAGGCCGCGATGGTCAGGGCCGCGCCCGCGCGACCCTTGCGGGCCATCTTGTAGCCGTCCAGCGCTGTGACGACCGAGGAGACCTCGCCCGGCAGGTTGAGCAGGATGGCTGTGGTGGAGCCGCCATACTGCGCGCCGTAATAGATGCCGGCGAGCATGATGATGGCGGTGGTCGCCGGCTGGCCGAAGGTGATCGGCAGCAGCAGCGAGATCGTGGCGACGGGCCCGATGCCGGGCAGCACGCCGATGGCGGTTCCGATCAGCGCGCCGAGCAGCGCGAAGAGCAGATTGTCTAAGGAGAGCGCGACGCCGAAGCCGTGCGCCAGATTTGCGAGCAGATCCATGGTCTGTCTTGGTCTTTCCTGGTGCTGCTGGCTTAGAAGATCGTCGGCCAGAGCGGGATACGCACGTCCAGCTCGTAGATGAAGACAAACCAGGCCAGGATGCAGAGGAAGACGGTCATCCCCGCGGTGCTCTTCAGCGTATGCTCGCGATCGGCCAGGGCCGAGATGCCGCAAAGCGCAACAAGAGCGAAAATAAGACCGAGTGTCTCCAGTGCTAGGCCAAACGCAACGAAGGAACCGAGTGTCAGGCCCAATGCGCGCCAGGCAGGCGAAATCGAGAGGATCAGCATGCCGACGAGAAGCGGCAGCCCCACCTGCATCCAACCGGAGGTGGCACCGGTCCGCTCCATGAGCTGCCACAGGATCAAGCCAACACCGATGCCGCTGGCCAGAGCCACCGCATCAATCTTGTTCCAACGCTCCAAGGGATCAGGCCCACTGTTCAGAGCGGCGACGATCACCAGAGCGCCAAGAGCGAACTGCAGCCAGAAGACGAGCATGGGCATGTAGCCCGGCCCCATGCGGCGGGCGCTGCCCAACGCATGCTGCTCCAATCCGATGCCGAAGAGGCCTCCGTTGATGAAGAGGCCAAAGAGGGCAATGAAGACGAGAAACCCTCCTGCCCAAACATCCTTCGCGTTGATCTTCACAAGTTTCTACCCCCAGAGACCTCGTCCAACGGTGAATGGGAGGCAGCGCAAGGCAGGAGCAGTGCAAGGCACGCGGCACGCTTGGCCGTGAACAGGCTTATCGAGCGAGTTCGAACGATGCCGGCAGCATGATGTTGCGAAACTTGCAGATCCTCGGTCGCGCTACGCTTCTCTCCCTTTCAAGGGAAGAAGTCTTATCGACCACCGAAGAATGCCACAACTAATGTTCAATTCCACCCCAGTTGTATTTATGTTTATTCATCAAGATTGATATTTTATTTCTTTTATTTGTCTTTTGGATGCATATATTCCGGATCTCACATGCATCATTGAATGCACATTCATTCACACATTCTTTTCGCCTCCAAGTTTCCCATGCCTCCAACATTGACAGACGTGCGGCACGCACAATTGCGCCGACCACCCCGCTGCTGAGCGTTCGCCGCTGACAATACAGCGGAGGTCATCACGGTCTTGAAGGATGTCTGGCATCTCGGTACCCCGGCGCGCCGAGGTCCAGACAGTCTCCACCGGTTGGCGATGCACGGCGAGACTGTCCTGCCAATCGCTCATTCCACTCTAGGTCCTGTTAGCGCCTGAATCCTTTGCGCGATGAAGACGTTCTCCGGCTTTTTGGAGGGCGGGATGGCGCTGACGGACGAGCAATGGGCGGAGCTGGAGCCGCTGGTTGAGGCCTGCCGCCCGCACGCAAAAGTGCCGCCGCAGCAGCTGCGCCGGCCCGTCGGGGCCATCCTCTGGCGGCATGACAACGGGGCGAAGTGGCGGGCACTCCCCAGGAGGAGGGCCCGTGGTGGATGGCGGCGCAGACCTTCATCCGCTGGTCGCGGCTGGGCGTGTGGGAGCGCCTGCTCCGGATGGCGCAGGAGAAGGGCGTGGGGCTCAGCATGACGTTCCTCGACGGCACATCGATCCGGGCGCACGCCAAAGCCGCGGGCGCGGTCAAAAAGGTCACTCTGCGAAGGAGCGGGACGAGCGTGAGGCGCTTGGCCGCTCTCGTGGCGGCTTCGGGACCAAGGCTCTCGTGATCGCCGACAGCGCCGGGCGCGCCATCGCCTTCGCCCTCGCGCCGGGTCAGGCGCACGAACTGCTGCACGCGATGCCACTCCTCGCCGCCCTCCCCGGCGTGCCGCTCTGGGTGGTCGGGGATCGCGGCTACTCCAGCCACGCATTCCGCGAGCACATCTGGAACCTCGGCGCGCGGCCTACGATCCCACCGAAGCGGAATGAGGCCCCGGTCGCCTGCCCGGACTGGATCTACAACAACCGCAACCGCGTCGAGCGCCTCTGGGCCAGGCTCAAGGAGTGGCGCGCCGTCGCCACCCGCTACGAGAAGACCGCCGACTCCTACCTCGGCGTCCTCCACCTCGCTGCCACCCTCGACTGGCTCAGGCGCTAACAGGACCTAGTCGAACATGGGGCAGTTCTCAGTGGCAATCTGACCCTAACCGGGTCAGTTCTCAGTGGCACTCAACACGCCGCCGTCAGATGATCGGCATGGGCATGGGTCTCGAGCACCCAGCGAATGGCGACCCCCTCCTCCCCGGCGGCCTTCACCATGCGGTCGGCGAAGGCAGTGTCGGCCGTCCCGGATTTGTGGTCCCAGTCGAGGACCGGGTCGATGACCGCCCCATCCTTCGTGGCGGGGTCCCAGACCAGGTAGCTCACGGTGTTGGTCGGCTCGTCGAAGAAGGCGCGGATCTTGGGGGGTGCAT
>NZ_JAOXLP010000082.1 GCF_025791835.1 Roseomonas xinghualingensis | reverse complement strand
GCCGCAGCGCAAAGGCGATCTGCTCGTCGGCGTAGCGCTTCCGCTTCATGGCACCGCCCCTCCTGGGGGTTCAGAATGCCCGAAAAACTTGCGCTCCGGCCGGATCAGTTTCGAGGGTCAGGACCACCGGAGGAGGTCGTGGCCAAGCTGCGGCAGGTGGATGTCCTGTTGTCGCAGAGCTAGGCGGTGGATCGAGGCGATCCGGGCGATTGGGTGACTGAGGTGACCTGCGATCGTTGGCGCCGGGGTAGTACGGGGCTGAAGCCGGATCAGGTGAGACGGCTGAAGGACTTGGAGGCGGAGAACGCGCGCCTGCGCAAGGCCGGGGTGGACCTGAACCTGAGGATTCCGGGCAGGAGCCAGCGTGTGGTCACCTGGAACCGATGCGTGGAAGCTCGTTGGAGCAGGGGGGGAGGGGCGTCAGTCCATCCCTGCCCGTTTGCTGGGCTATGGGACGTATCGTCACGCGGCAAAGGAATGATCAGGAGCCTGCGCCTGCGCCTGGGGCGGGCGCGGAAGGTATTGGATTGTCGCCCAGCATCTGACAGCTTGGGGCGAGTGCGAGCGCCGGTCTACGGTGCCATGGGACAGGGAGGTACGCATGACGTCCTGGACGAGGCGGGCCGTGCTGGCGGGCATGGCGGTAGCTCCGGTGACGCGGCTTCGGGCTGAAACCGACACTTGGCCGAGCGAGACCATCCGGATCGTGGTGCCGTTCGCGCCCGGCGGCTCCACTGATGCAGCGGCGCGGCTAGTGGCGCCTGGGCTGCAGCAGCGGCTGGGGGTTCCGATTATCGTCGAGAAACGCAGCGGCGCGGCCGGGAGCATCGGCTCGGATGTTGTCGCGAAGGCGAAGGCGGATGGCTACACTTAGCTGCTGACCTTCGACAGCCATACTGTGATGCCGGTGCTGGTGCCACGCCTTCCCTTCGACATCAGGAAGGGCTTCGTGCCGGTGACGCAGATCGGGCGCGCGCCCTATGTCGTTGCCTGCAAGCCGGATAAGCCGTATCGCGGGATTGAGGATGCATTCGAGGCGGCGAAGAAGGGCGGTGTGTCCTTCGGCTCCACCGGGAACGGAACGATCGGGCATCTCGTTATGCTGATGATGCTCCGGCAAAGGGGCGTACAGATGACGCATCTGCCTTATCGCAGCGGCGGATTGTCGGTGAACGACGCCGTGGCCGGGCATGTGGATATGATGATTGGCAGCGCGGCTCTGCTGGCACCGCAGGTTTTCTCGGGCACGCTGCGACCGCTGCTGCAACTCGGCGAGAAGCGCCTGTCCGCGCTGCCGGATACGCTGACGGCCGAGGAAGCGGGGTTCCAGGGGCTGACGGCCGAGGCTTGGTGGGGGGGCCGGCGGGGGGGTGCCGGAGCCAGTGCTGAAGCGGTTCCAGGCAGCGCTGATCGAGAGCTACCGTCAACCGCGGGTCGCTAAGCAGTTCACCGAGACGAATCAGGCGGAGTTGGTGCTGGAGGATGGGCCGGCGCTCGCGCGCTTCGTGGAGCGGCAGATCTCGACATGGGGCGAGGTGGCGCGCGCCAATCATGTTAAGAGCACCTAACAGGACCGTCTGATCTGGCCGAGGCAGACCAGGGCGCAGGCAAGTGTCGTGAAGGCGAGATGGATGTTGGCTCGGCGCTCATATCGGATGGTCAGACGGCGGTAGCGGGCCAGCCAGGCGAAGGTGCGTTCCACAATCCAGCGGTGTCGGCCGAGGTGGATGCTGCTCTCAAGCCCACGCCGGGCGATGCGCGAGGTGATACCGCGGGCGCGGCACTCCTGGCGGCAGCGCCGGTGGTCGTAAGCCTTGTCGGCGTGGAGCTTGCCCGGCCTGCATCGAGGACGGCCACGATGGCCGGTCCGGATTGGCGGCACGGCATCCAGGGTCGGGGCCAGCATACGGCTGTCGTGGCAGTTGGCCCCGCTGAGCATCAGGCCAAGCGGCGTGCCGCGGGCGTCCGTGACGAGGTGGCGCTTCGTGCCCGGCTTGCCACGATCCGTCGGGTTCGGCCCGACTTCCGCGCCCCCCTTTTGGCGGCAAGGCTGGCGCTGTCGAGGGCTGCCCTGCGCCAGTCGATCTGCCCGGCTGCCTGGAGCCGCTCCAGCAGCGCCCGGTGCAGGGCGGCCCAGACCCCGGCCTCGTGCCAGTCCCGCAGACGGCGCCAGCAGCTCATCCCAGACCCGCAGCCCATCTCGGCGGGCAGCATCTCCCAGGGCAGGCCGAACTTCAGCACGAACAAAATGCCCGTCAGCGCAGCCCGGTCCGACAGCCGCGGCCGACTGCCCTGCGGTTTGGGCCGCTCACGCGGCAGCAGTGGCTCGATCGCCGCCCAGAGATCGTCCGGAACCAGGGGCTTCGCCATGCCCCTCAGAACGCTCACCGGCCAGTTTCGTTAGATGTTCTAAAGGGTCGGCGCTCTGTTTAAAGATTGTGCTTCTTCGAAAGGAAGAAGACTGAAGCCTGATTGGCTACCCTCAAGGTTGGGCAAAAAGCGCTCTCTGGAGTGCAGAACCAGATCTCGGTCCGGTCGCGCACCACTAAGGTGTTCTCAGAAATCCCTACAGAAGCTGCACTTCATTGCATCGCTCGTAGCTGCGGAGGATGTTACGCAAAGGGCCGGATGAAGCAGCGTTCAGGGTACTTGCGGAGGCGCCGCGTGGCTGGTTTCGTGGAGGAACCAAGCCCTGCGCTCGGCTTCGTCAATGAAGGTTTCAAGCAGGCTGGCGGTCGCGATGTCGCGCACTTCCTCGCATAGATCATGGGCCTCCCGGAGGTTCTTGGCCAGCTGGCCGTTGTCCTCACGGAGTTCAGCCAGCATGTCCTGCGGTTCAACATAAGGGGCGTCGTTATCGAGCACCCGCTGGTTCCGGCTGATCTCGCCAATGCTGTGCAGCGTCAGGCCTCCCAGCTTGCGTACGCGCTCGGCCAGTACGTCGGTCATGGCGAAGATCTGTTCCCCCTGCTCGTCGAGCAACAGGTGGTAGTCGCGGAAATGCGGTCCACTCATATGCCAGTGAAAGTTCTTGGTCTTGAGGTAGAGCGCGAAGACGTCTGCGAGCAGCCTGTTTAGCGCCCCGCCTACATCACGCGTTGCATTTCCGCCGAGGTCCGTTGGGGTAGCGAGTTGAGGCGGGACGGCGTGGGGAGGCGCGGTACTCCTGTTGTTTGGCATAGGGTCCGTTCCTTCATGGGGGGCGGGGCGCCACCTGGGTCGCAATTAGTCTTTCGAATTAGTGCTCCAACGAAGCGTTTCTGTGCTTCGAGAGTTGCAACGTACCAGCCTGTTCTGCATCCTTCCCATGCACCAAGGTGCTGCTCTGCTGCCTATGGCGCAGGGGTGAAACCGCGTCTGCTAGCAAGGAGATTTGTTTACTCTAACAAAGGCTTGCCAGGAGAGGTTCGAGAGGGTGGTATCTGGCCCACTCCCGCACCTGCACAGAGGTGGAGCCTGCCGGGGCCGGCGCTGCCTATCACAACGGTCCCGCCTATTATGAAGCTTCTTGTTGTGTTGAGCGCCTTCGGGCCGCGCCCTATGTCGATCGGAATAGCTTTTCTCAAGTGCTGCTCTAAGGTCTTGAAGATCTTGCCGTAGCCAAGAGGGCGCGGATCGCATCGTGAGCCTAGATAGTCGAAGAGTTCAAGGCTTGGTTAAGCGTCGAGTCTGCCCGCAGGAGGTGCCGGGCCGAGCCGACCTTAATGTTTCTATTATATACGCTGGAGATGGGCGGCTGATCCTGCTCGACTTCGAAAATCGTATTTTTTGAAGATGTGTCACGTATTTCTCCGTGGACGTCAGATCACCACATGGCTCAGCGACACACCCGCGCAACTCTACCACAGCCTCCGCACGTCAGATCTGGCATGCCGATCAAGCGGGCCGGCAGCCAGTCGTACAGCGCTAGAGACGCTCACCCTTACCAAGCCGTCGCCTCGCGGCACGATCGTTCTGACACAATCTATGCCGCCACTCGCTTCTACAAATCGTCGGAATAAGTCTTCATCATCAAGATTAGAATTTTTGATCAAAAAGTGAATTTCAACTTCGTTTTGGCAGCTGTTCATTAATTATTTTTATTTGTTTTTGCCTGAAAACATGCCTGTCTACATCATTAATGCTTGTGCTTTCGCCTCCCAAAAATTGCATTGGCCTCTTCTGATCGTTATCTTGGTGGCTTGCTGTAACGAAGTTCGCCGGCGATGTAGGTCGCTTGCACCGCGCGGTCGTCGCCCATCGTCATCTGGACGAACAGTCCCTCCGCGAATTCCTTCACCGACTTCATCCGGTACTTGATAATCGGCGTCGATTTCATGTCGAGGACGACAATGTCGGCCTCCATTCCCGGCGCGATGCTGCCCACCTTGTCGTCGATATACATGGCGTTTGCTGTCCCGCGTGTCGCGAAATAGTAGGCGCAGCCGGCTGTCAGCGCATAGTTGTTGAGCTGCGCCGCCTTGTAGGCCTCGTTCAGCGTCGTGAGGACCGAGAATGAGGTACCCGCGCCGAGATCGGTTCCTAGGCCGACACGGACGGGCCTGTCCTTGAGCATCGCGCGTTTGATATTGAGATGGCCGCTACCCAGGAAAAAGTTAGAGGTCGGGCAATGCGAGATTGCCGATCCCGTCGCATGCATGCACTGCATCTCGCTGTCGTCGAGATGAATGCCGTGCCCGAAGACTGCCCGGGGACGGCAGAGCTTGTAATGGTCGTAAACGTCGAGATAGCCCTTGCGGTCAGGAAAGAGCTCCTTGACCCAGGCGACCTCTGCCCGGCTTTCCGAAACATGAGTTTGCATGTAGCAGTCGGGGTGCTCGTTCCACAAATCCCCGGCGGATTCGAGCTGGTCGGGGGTGCTGGTCGGCGCGAAGCGCGGTGTGATCGCATACATCAGGCGGCCACGGCCGTGCCACTTGCCAATAAGCATCTTGGAATCATCATAGCCCGTCTGCGTCGTGTCGAGCAGGTAGTCGGGCGCGTTGCGGTTCATCAGCACCTTGCCAGCGGCGATCCGCATGCCGAGCCGCTCCGCCTCTTCGAACAGGGCGTCGACGGATTGCGGAAACACGGTGCAGTAGACGCAGCTGGTCGTGATTCCGTTGCGCAGGCATTCCTCGAGGAACACTTTGGCGACGCCGCTCGCGAACGCCTTATCGGAATATTTCCCCTCGGTCGGAAATGTGTAGATATTGAGCCAGTCGAGCAACTGCGCACCGAAGGCGGCGATCATCGGCGTCTGCGGAAAATGTACATGGCTGTCAAGAAATCCGGCCGAGATCAGCGAATCCGGGCCGTAGCTTCGTACTTCCAGATTGGGTGGTAGTTGCTGGGCGATCTGGTTGGCCGGGCCGAAATGTGTGATCTTGCCGCCCCCGAACGCGACGATTGCGTCGCTTTCGTGCACCATGGTGTGCTCCAGCCCCTCCTTGAAGGGATCGCCGGTGAAGGTGAGGACAGGGCCCCGGATGGCTGCCGTCGGTGCAGCCGCGCTAGTCTTTGAATCGGCTACCATGCTGCATCTCCCGCATATCAGTCCAAATTGCGCGGACCATTTCCTATAAGATACCAGCGAATGGCCGATCGGATCGGCTACTTGGCGGCATTGGTCTTTTGAGGGGATCGAACCACTAGAGCAGACTCCGTTCATTCGGGTTCATAGCCGGCGGCTGTGAAGAGGTTGGCGCACTCGGCTGGTGTGAACTGGGGGAGTGCGGTCCCGATGACGGTCCAGAGGTCGTCGAGGTTGCGGGCGGC
>NZ_JAOXLP010000007.1 GCF_025791835.1 Roseomonas xinghualingensis | reverse complement strand
AATGGCGAAGGCGAAGTTTGAGCGGAACAAGCCGCATTGCAACATCGGGACGATCGGCCATGTGGACCATGGCAAGACGTCGCTGACGGCTGCGATCACGAAGGTTCTGGCGAAGTCGGGTGGTGCGTCCTTCACGGCGTATGACCAGATCGACAAGGCTCCTGAGGAGCGGGCGCGCGGCATCACGATCTCGACGGCGCATGTCGAGTACGAGACGGCCAACCGCCACTATGCTCACGTGGACTGCCCTGGCCACGCCGACTACGTGAAGAACATGATCACGGGCGCGGCGCAGATGGACGGCGCGATCCTGGTGGTGTCGGCGGCCGATGGCCCGATGCCGCAGACCCGCGAGCACATCCTGCTGGCCCGCCAGGTGGGCGTGCCGGCGCTGGTGGTGTTCCTGAACAAGGTCGACATGGCCGACCCGGACCTGCTGGAGCTGGTCGAGATGGAGGTGCGCGAGCTGCTCTCCTCCTACCAGTTCCCGGGCGATGACATCCCCATCATCCACGGCTCGGCGCTGTGCGCGCTCGAGGACAAGCAGCCGGAGATCGGCGAGCAGGCGGTGCTGAAGCTGATGGAGGCGGTGGACGCCTACATCCCGCAGCCGGAGCGTCCGAAGGACCTGCCGTTCCTGATGCCGATCGAGGACGTGTTCTCGATCTCGGGGCGCGGCACGGTGGTGACCGGCCGCGTCGAGCGCGGCATCGTGAAGGTGGGCGAGGAAGTCGAGATCATCGGCCTGAAGGACACCGTGAAGACGACGGTGACCGGCGTCGAGATGTTCCGCAAGCTGCTGGACAGCGGCGAGGCGGGCGACAACATCGGCGCGCTGCTGCGTGGCACGAAGCGTGAGGACGTGGAGCGCGGCCAGGTTCTGGCCAAGCCGGGCTCGATCACGCCGCACACGAAGTTCAAGGCCGAGGCCTACATCCTGACGAAGGAAGAGGGCGGCCGCCACACGCCGTTCTTCACCAACTACCGTCCGCAGTTCTACTTCCGCACGACCGACGTGACGGGCGTGGTGCAGCTGCCGGAAGGCGTGGAGATGGTGATGCCGGGTGACAACGTCACCATGTCGGTGGAGCTGATCGCCCCGATCGCCATGGACCAGGGCCTGCGCTTCGCCATCCGCGAGGGCGGCCGTACCGTCGGCGCCGGCGTCGTCGCGAGCATCGAGAAGTAAGCTTCTCGCCTCAGGGCGAAGGCTTAGGGGGGCGGGCTGCCGGAAGGTGGCCCGCCCCCTTTCTTTTGCGGCGGGCTCTCGTGGCGGGTTGTGCAGCCTCCGTGTCCGCTGGCTGACTCATCCGCAGGACCGGAGGAGGCCTAGTTTGAACATCAGCGCCATCGCTGCTTCCCACATTCCGGCGGTCTCCCAGGATCCGGTCCGCGAGGCCGCGCGCGAACTGGCTGCGCTTTGCGGCATCGATATCCGGTATTTCCGCTTTCCCGGGCGCGAGGCCGATGCTGCTTTCGGATCGCATGCCCTGGCCATGGGCTGCGAGGTGGTGGACCATTTCGGGAAGATGGGGCCGGGCGCGGGGCCGCATGGCACAAACCAGGCGCTGCGCGAGCGCATCCGCACCACCTACCGGCACGCCACCTGGGTCGCGCGGTACGAGGCGCTGAACGCCGCCTTCCTGGCGCATGAGCCTGACCGGCCCATCCCGTCACCGCTCTCGGGCGGGGAGGCGCTGATCCTCGGCAGCATGCCGATCGGCCCCTACCAGTTCACCCTGTGCCTGGATGGCGAGCATCTGATCGTCGCCATTGGCATCGGCTATATGGCGGTGGGTATTCTCTACCCCGCCAGCAACCTGTTCCTGGTGCTGACGCCTTACCCGCTGAACATGCACTCCGTGCTGCGCGTCTTTGTCGATCATTTCCTGCACAGGCCGCTGCCCTGGCTGGAATGGATCCGCCGGGCCCGCGCGCAGGCGCTGCGCCGCGCCTATGTCATCGGCGACAACCGGCCCGGGCACTTCATCCGGCAAAGCCTCGCCTATCTGGATGCGCATGAGGCGGAGATCGTGGATTTCGCGGCGCGGGGTGGGGTGCTGGTTTCCGTGCCGGACTGGTGCGCGATGGACCCCTTCACGATCATCCCCGGCCTTGCGCCGCTGGAGCGGCTGGAACTGACCAGCGACCGGCTAACCATGGAGCTGCTGCTCGGCGGCCATGACGCCCATCGGGTCTATCGCTTCAACATCCATTCCGATGCGGCCTGGCTCCGCAGCCGCTTCGCCGCCCTGGCACCCGCCGAAGGCGGCATCCGGGTCCCGCCACAGGACGGGCGGCGCTTCCGG
The DNA here is from genome assembly GCF_025791835.1 of Roseomonas xinghualingensis. Classification (GTDB taxonomy): domain Bacteria; phylum Pseudomonadota; class Alphaproteobacteria; order Acetobacterales; family Acetobacteraceae; genus Roseomonas; species Roseomonas xinghualingensis. Next base: position 176,263 of record NZ_JAOXLP010000007.1, on the reverse strand, counting down.
GTGTCGATCTCCATCGACGCGGAGAGCCAGCGCATCCTGAACCAGGAGGAGGCCTTCCGCTTCGTCCTGCGCCGGCTGGGCGAAGCCTGCGCGCGGCAGGGCCGTATCCTCGACATCGTTTGGGACGGCTGGACGGTGTCCGGCCTGCCATCCAGCCGCGACATCGAGGTGATGGAGCGGATCGAGGCCATCCTCGGGCAGATCATGGAGGGAATGGACGGGCCGCTGGGTGAGCAGATCCGCATCTTTGGCGGCTCAGCCCAGGAAAAGGTGCCCGTGATCGCCGGCTGTGACCTGGCCTTCGTCACCCATGGTACGGCGGCCATCATTCCATGCTGGCTGCTCAGGCGCCCCACCATCCTCTACCACACCGCGGAGAACACGAAGGACCGCAGTTGCCTTGAGGAGGAGGCGGCTTTCAGTGTTGATCAGCGCGCGATCGGGGAGGCGCCGCGGGACCCGAAGCGCCCGGTGCATCACCATCAGTTCTCTCTCGCCCCTTGGGGGCTGGAGGAGGCGATGCAGCGGGCCTTGGGCGATCGGCTGCCGGTCGGGACCGGGCAACTGCCGGGGTAAGCCGCGCCTGGCCCGGAAGCCGGGCGGGCTCCCCGTGAAGGATCAGCCCCCCACGGCCCGCAGCAGCGGCCGGTTGTTGCCTGCCATCAGCCGTGCGTAGAGCGCCTCGTAATCCGCCGCCATGCGGTCTGCGGTGAAGCGTTCCTCGAAGCGGGCACGGATCTTCGCGCGATCCAACTCGCCCAGGCGCCGGACGGCGGCGGCGGCCTCTTCCTCGTTGCGGACGATGAAGCCGGTCAGCCCATCCTCCACTACCTCGGGCACGGAGCCCGCGGGATAGGCGATGACAGGCGTCCCGCAGGCCATGGCCTCGATCATCACCAGGCCGAAGGGCTCCGGCCAGTCGATCGGCACCAGCAGGGCCCGCGCCTTGGAGAGGAAGTCCGGCTTCTGCCGGTCGCAGATCTCGCCGATGAAATCGACATTCGGCTGGCCCAGCAGCGGCTCGATCTCCCCGGCGAAATACTCGGCATCGGCACGGTCCACCTTGGCCGCGATCTTCAGCGGCAGCCCGGACAGGGCGGCGATGCGGATGGCACGGTCGGGCCGCTTCTCTGGCGCGATGCGGCCAAGGAAGGCGAGATAGCCCTCCGAGCCATCCGCCTGCGGTGTCAGCAGGTCGCGCGGCAGGCCGTGATGGATGGTCGCGGCCCAGTTAGCCTGGGGCAGGGGGCGGCGCTGGGCATCGGAAATCGAGACCACCCGCGCCTCGGGGAAGGCGTCGAAGACCGGCCCCAGCTCTGGCAGGTCCAGCCGGCCGTGCAGGGTGGTCATCCAGGGCACAGGCTGCCGGCTGAAAGTCGGAAAGGGCAGGTAATCCAGGTGGAAGTGGATCACGTCGAATTCATCTGCCCGGCGCAATACCCGTTCGAGCAGCAGCGTGTGCGGGGCATTCGTGTCACGCACCGAGGGGTCCAGGCGGAGTGCCTTCTCGCGCACCGCCACCAGCTCAGCTTTCGTGATGGCGTCTCCAGTAGCGAAGAGAGTGACGTCGTGGCCCCGTTCGACGAGGGCCTCGGTGAGGAAGGAGACGATGCGCTCCGTTCCACCATAGAGCTTAGGGGGTACCGCCTCATGGAGCGGTGCGACCTGAGCGATGCGCATGCGAGGGCCTCCCATACGGGTTCAGGATCCTCCCGGTGTTCGTTCTTGACGCCCACCAACGAGGGGAATGCGTCCGGAAAGAGGCAACGCTACCCAGATTTCGTCAGAAACCAGCGTCAAGCCATGCGTTCTTCTATCCGGCCAAGGCCCATAGAGGCTGACGGATAGGGGCTTTGCGGCGTTTCGCGCGGCGAAGAGGGCAGGAAGCAAGATCACGCGAAGCTGAAGGCCGAAAGGCCCCTAGGAACCAAGGGCCGCAAGGTCCGACGAGAAGGAGAGCGCATGTCGGCCACCGCCTACGGTGCATCCCACCTCACCCACTCCATGGCCCCCGCCGCCATTGCTCCGCCAAGCCGACCGGAGGAGCGGGAAAGCCTGATTCCCTATGCCGACCGGCCGATCGCCTTCCTTCTCCGTTATGTGATGCAGTACCGGACCGCCCATGCGGTGGTGCTGGCCGCAGTGCTGGCGGCCGTCGCCTGCTCCGTCGGTTCGCAATACGCGGTGAAGCATCTGGTGGACGTGCTTTCCGCCGGGCCGCAGGCCGGCCAGGGCGCCTGGGCGGCGCTCGGGCTGCTCGCGGCCATCATCGCCGGTGACAACCTGCTGTGGCGCCTGGGCGGCTGGGTGGCGGCGGACAGCTTCACCCGCGTCACCGGCCATATGCGGGCGGACCTGTTCCACCACCTCTCCGGCCATGCGCCGGACTATTTCGCGGATCGCTCCCCGGGCGTGCTGGCCAGCCGGATCTCCGCCACGGCCAACGCCGCCTGGACCGTCCTCTCGACCATGACCTGGAACGCGCTGCCGCCGACGGTCGCCGTCTGCATCGCCATTGCTTTCCTGGCAGGGGTGGATGTGGTGATGGCGGGCACGCTGGTCGTCATCGCGGGCGGCATGGCCTTCCTGCTCACCTGGCTCGCCGGGCGCGGCAAGCCGCTGCACCAGGACTACGCGGCCAAGGCCGCCGCGGTGGATGGCGAGCTGGTGGATGTGGTGCAGAATATCGGCCTTGTCCGCGCCTTCGGGGCTACCATCCGGGAGCGGGAGCGCTTCGGGCAGACCGTCAGCAACGAGGTCGCCTCGCGCAAGCGCAGCCTGCGCTACCTGGAGAAGCTGCGCCTCGCCCATGCGGTGATGACGGCGCTGCTGACAGTGGGGCTGCTCTGCTGGGCACTGATGCTCTGGCAGGCCGGGCGTGCCACCACCGGCGACATCGTCATGACCTGTGGCCTGGGCTTCACCATCCTGCACGGCACGCGGGACCTGGCGGTAGCACTGGTGGAGCTGATCCAGCATGTCGCGCGACTGTCCGAGGCCGTGAAGGCGCTGCTCGTCCCCCATGCCCTGCCGGACCGGCCGGATGCAAAGCCGATCCGTCCGCGTGGCGGCGGCGTCGCCTTCCAGGATGTGTCCTTCGCCTATCCGGGTGCCCGCACGGACGGAGGAGGGCGGGTGTTGCGCCATTTCGACCTTTCGATCGCGCCTGGTGAGCGGGTGGGGCTGGTGGGCCGCTCCGGCTCGGGCAAGTCCACGGCGCTGGCGCTGCTGCAGCGCTTCGCCGCGCCGCAATCGGGGCATATCCTGATCGATGGCCAGGACATCGCCGGCGTCAGCCAGGCCAGCCTGGCTGCCATGCTGGCCGTGGTGCCGCAGGACGTGTCGCTCTTCCAGCGCTCGGTGCTTGAGAACATCCGCTACGGCCGCCCCGATGCGACGGATGCCGAGGTGCTACGTGCCGCCGAGGCCGCCCATTGCCGCGAGTTCATCGAGGCCATGCCCAAGGGCTTCCACACCGAGGTCGGTCAGCGCGGGGTGCGGCTTTCGGGTGGCCAGCGCCAGCGTCTGGCCATTGCCCGCGCCCTGCTGAAGGACGCCCCCATCCTGCTGCTGGACGAGGCGACCTCCGCCCTCGACTCCGAATCCGAGATGGCGGTGCAGGCGGCGCTGGAGCGGCTGATGCGCGGGCGCACGGTGATCGCCGTGGCGCATCGCCTGGGCACGCTGCGGCATTTCGACCGGATCGTGGTGATGCAGGACGGGCAGGTGCGGGAGCAGGGATCGCCGGCCGAACTGGCGCTGCGGCCAGGCCTCTACAGGGATCTGCTGCAGAGCCAGGGCATGGCCACGGCGGCCTGAGGCGAGGGCTGGACAAGCCATGCCGCCGCACGGACAACCGCCCCCTTTCTGAGCCTTTGGAGGGCGTGATGTCCGGGCAGCGCGGGGTGGAATTGGCCGGGTTCTGGCCGAGGCTGGCGGCGCAGTTGCTGGATGCCGCCTGGATGCTGCCCCTCGGCCTCATCCTGGTGATGCTGGGCGATCTCCTGCGGGGCGGGCAGGGGCTTTCGGCGGGGGCTGATCTCTTCCTGCAGCTGATTTCCGCCCTGCTGATCATCCTGTTCTGGGCCACGCGGCAGGCGACGCCGGGCAAGATGCTGATGCGGCTACGCGTGGTGGATGCCGTGACCGGCGGCACGCCGCCCCTGCCGCGCCTGGTGGCGCGCTATGTCGGCTACATCGTGTCCAGCCTGCCGCTTGGCCTCGGCTATCTCTGGATGCTCTGGGACCCGCAGAAGCAGTGCTGGCACGACAAGCTGGCCCGCACCTTGGTGGTCCAGGACCCGCCCCGCCGTTGAACGGGCGAATCGCAAGGCGTCGCGCCCGCCCCTTCGCGACCGCTTCTGGCCCGGGAAACACCTGTCACCGGAGCCAAATGCAGCAGAACGGCAGCTTTGCGCGTCTTATCGCGGCGGGGCCTCTCGACAGCCGCTTCACCTTGGCTTAAGGCACGCCCCCTGCGCGGACCCGTTAGGGGCGTAGCTCAATTGGCTAGAGCGCCGGTCTCCAAAACCGGAGGTTGGGGGTTCGAGACCCTCCGCCCCTGCCAGGGCGGGCCGTGCATGACCTTTTTCACGGGCATGGCGCCGTAGCGTCCAGGGATCCTCCCCGGGGCCCCCGGCGCCCGGAGGGGGCCTGACGTGGCCGGTTTCAACCCAGTGGGTTATCTGCGTGACGTCCGCCAGGAGATCGGCCGCGTTACTTGGCCGAGCCGCAAGGAGACGCTGATCACCACTGGATTGGTGCTGGCGCTTTCCGCGCTGGCCGCGGTCTTCTTCCTGGTGACGGATTGGGTGATCCAGCTGGCCATGCGCCTGCTGTTCGGATTCGCCTGAGGGCGTAAGATTTTCCACGCGCCTCGCCGGAGGTCGGGTTGAGGCCCGTGCCGGAGGTAGGGCGCCACAGGATTGGGAGCTTCGCGGCCATGGCCGACAAGAAGTGGTACGTGGTCCACGTCTATTCGGGCTTCGAGAAGAAGATCGCCAGCCAGATCAAGGAGCAGGCCGCCCAGAAGGGCCTCGCTGACAAGATTGAGGACGTGCTCGTCCCCTCCGAGGAGGTGGTCGAGGTGCGCCGGGGTCAGAAGGTCAATACCGAGCGGAAGTTCTTCCCGGGCTATGTGCTCGTGAAGATGGAGATGACCGACGACGCCTGGCACCTGGTGAAGGACACGCCCAAGGTCACCGGCTTCCTCGGCGCCCGCAACAAGCCCAGCCCGATCCCGGAGCGTGAGGCGATGCGGATGCTCCAGCAGGTGCAGGACAACGCGGAGAAGCCGCGCCGCCCCTCCGTCACCTTCGAGGTGGGCGAGAATGTCCGCGTGGCCGACGGTCCCTTCACCTCCTTCAACGGTGTGGTGGAAGAGGTGGACGAGGAGAAGGGTCGCGTGAAGGTCTCCGTCTCCATCTTTGGCCGCGCCACCCCGGTGGAGCTGGAATACGGGCAGGTGGAGAAGGCCTGAGAGCCTTATCCGCAATTTGGGCTGGACTCCTGTCCAGCCCGGGCCTATAGGCCGCCACCACGCCGGCCGGGCTGGGGTTCGCCCCGTCCCGGCTGCCGCGCGTTTTCCCAATGGCGGGAATCAGGAACGCGGGAGGTCCGGCCCCAGCCTAACGGGGTGTCGGGCCGCCAGTACCGCGGGCCTCTGAGTTAGGAGAGGTGCAAGAGCATGGCGAAGAAGATCGTCGGCTACATCAAGCTGCAAATTCCCGCGGGCAAGGCGAATCCGTCCCCGCCGGTTGGTCCGGCGCTGGGTCAGCGCGGCCTGAACATCATGCAGTTCGTGAAGGAATTCAACGCGGCCACCCAGGGCATGGAGCCCGGGACCCCGACGCCGGTGGTCATTACCGCCTATTCGGACCGCACCTTCTCCTTCATCACCAAGACCCCGCCCAACACCTACTTCCTGCTGAAGGCGGCGAAGCTCGAGAAGGGCAGCCAGACCCCGGGCAAGGGTGGCGTGGTCGGTCGCGTGACGAAGTCGCAGCTGGCTGAGATCGCCAAGGTGAAGATGAAGGATATGAACTGCGAGACCGAAGAGGCCGCGGTTCGGATGTTGGCCGGGTCTGCCCGCGCCATGGGCATGAGCGTGGTGGAGGGCTGATCGATGGCCAAGCAGGGCAAGCGTCTCCGCAAGATCGCCGAGGGCCTGGACCTCGAGAAGAACTATGGGCTGGCCGAGGCGATCGCCACGATCAAGTCCGCCGCCAATGCCAAGTTCGACGAGACGATCGAGATCTCGATGAACCTGGGCATCGACCCCCGCCATGCTGACCAGATGGTCCGCGGCGTGGTTGGCCTGCCGAACGGCACTGGCAAGACTGTCCGCGTGGGCGTGTTCGCCCGTGGCCCGAAGGCCGAGGAGGCCAAGGCGGCTGGCGCTGACGTAGTGGGCGCCGAGGATCTGCTGGAGCTGGTGCAGGGTGGGACCATCGAGTTCGACCGCTGCATCGCGACCCCGGACATGATGGGCATCGTCGGTCGCCTGGGTAAGATCCTGGGCCCGCGCGGCCTGATGCCGAACCCGAAGCTCGGCACCGTCACCATGGACGTGAAGGGCGCCGTGACGGCCGCCAAGGCCGGCCAGGTGGAGTTCCGCGCCGAGAAGGCCGGTATCGTCCATGCCGGTATCGGTAAGGCGAGCTTCGAGGCTGAGAAGCTGCTCGAGAATGCGAAGGCTTTCGTGGACGCCATCCAGCGCGCCCGCCCCTCGGGCTCCAAGGGTGCCTATGTGAAGAAGGTGGCGGTGTCCTCCTCCATGGGCCCTGGCCTGAAGGTGGACGTGGCGAGCCTCTCCGCCTGAGTTTGACGCCCTGGGGCCCAGGCCCCGGGGCACGAGATACGCCTGCCCGGAAACGGGCAGGCGGGCAGGGTGGGGAAACCCGCCCGACCTGTCCGAGACCTGATGTGGCCGACCGGCCTTAAAGCGGTTATCCGCGCAACGGGGAGACGGGGTGCCAGAGACGATGATCCGCCGTATTTCCGGCGGGCTTGGCTTGGCTTCCGGCTTGAATCTGACAGGCGAACCGGGGTGGCCCGCATGTCCATGAATGGGCTGGGTCATCCCTGCGTGAACCGGCCGGCGCCCTTCCACAAGGCGCCGGTATTCGTAGGAGACGGGAATGGACCGTACGGAGAAGCGTGAGTTCGTCGCCTCCCTCGGTTCGGTGTTCGCCGAGACCTCCTTCGTGCTCGTCGCCCAGAACAAGGGTCTGACGGTCGCGGATGTGAGCGAACTGCGTCGCCGGATGCGGGCTGCGGGTGCGACGTACAAGGTCGCTAAGAACCGGCTGGCCACTCTCGCCCTCGACGGCACCCGCTTCCAGGGCATTTCGCCGCTGCTGAAGGGTCCGACCGCGCTCGCGTGGTCGACGGATCCGGTGGCGGTGGCGAAGACCGCCGTGGAGTTCGCCAAGGGTAACGACAAGTTCGTGATCCTGGGCGGGGCGATCGGGACGCAGACCCTGGACGTCAATGGCGTCAAGGCTCTGTCCGAGCTGCCCTCGCTCGAAACGCTGCGTGCGCAGCTGGTTGGTCTCATCCAGACCCCGGCGACGCGTATTGCGGGCGTGCTGCAGGCTCCGGCCGGGCAGCTGGCGCGGGTGTTCAAGGCCTATGCCGACAAGGATGGGTCTACCGAGGGCGCGGAAGCCGCCTGAAACGCCGTATCCCTGGGCCGGTTGCCTCTAAAGGCGCCACCCGGGGTTGCAAACATCAAGCCAAGCCATTAGATCGAAGGACATAATCATGGCCGATCTCGCGAAGCTCGTCGACGAGCTGTCCTCTCTCTCCGTCCTGGAAGCCGCCGAGCTCTCCAAGATGCTTGAGGAGAAGTGGGGCGTTTCCGCTGCGGCGCCCGTCGCCGTGGCTGCGGCCCCGGCTGCCGGCGGCGCTGCCGCTCCCGCGGCCGAGGAGCAGACGGAGTTCACCGTCATCCTCGCCAGCGGCGGTGACAAGAAGATCAACGTCATCAAGGAAATCCGCACCATCACCGGTCTGGGCCTGAAGGAGGCCAAGGATCTGGTCGAGGGTGCGCCGAAGACCGTGAAGGAAGGCGTCTCGAAGGATGAGGCGGAGAAGATCCGCAAGGTCCTCGAGGAGAACGGCGCCAAGGTTGAGGTCAAGTAAGACCCGACCGGCGACCTCTCCGGCCGAATTTGCCGGGGGGAGCAGAGTGGTTTGAAGGGCCGGGCGGAAACCCTAGGGTTTCCGCCCGTGCCCGCTTTTCGCCGGATGGCTGGGGCTATCCGGAGGTTTGCGGGAGATCGGGGCGCGCGGCGGCGCCTGGGTCTCACGTTAGGCGAAGGGACGCAGGGCTGGCATGAACGCGATCTCAAAGGGCTTCGAGGGCAAGGGGTTCACGGGGCGCAAGCGCATCCGCAAGTCCTTCGGGCGGCTGCCCGAGGTGGCGCCGATGCCGAACCTCATCGACGTGCAGCGCGCGTCCTATGAGGGGTTCCTGCAGGCCGAGATGGCGCCCGAAATGCGCTCGAATGCGGGCCTCCAGGAGGTCTTCAAGGGCGTTTTCCCGATCAATGACTTCGCCGGCCGCGGCAGCCTGGAATTCGTTCGCTACGAGTTCGAGGAGCCGAAGTATGACGTGGAGGAGTGCATCCAGCGCGGGCTGACCTATGCCGCCCCACTGAAGGCCCATCTGCGCCTGATCGTCTGGGATATCGACGAGGACACGGGTAGCCGCTCCATCCGCGATATCAAGGAGCAGGGCGTCTACATGGGCGACATCCCGCTCATGACGGACAACGGCACCTTCATCGTCAACGGGACCGAGCGCGTCATCGTCAGCCAGATGCACCGCTCGCCGGGCGTCTTCTTCGACCATGACAAGGGCAAGACCCACTCCTCGGGCAAGTACCTCTTCGCTGCCCGCGTGATCCCCTATCGTGGCTCCTGGCTCGATTTCGAGTTCGACGCCAAGGACATCTGCTACGTGCGCATCGACCGGAAGCGGAAGCTGCCGGCGACGACGCTTCTTTATGCCCTCGATTCCGCTGAGACCCAGGCCAAGCGCGCCGAGCGCGACACGCCGCTGGAGCCGGGCGAGGTGCGTGGCATGGACGCGCAGGAAATCCTGGCGACTTTCTACGGCCAGGTGGTCTTCACCCATGGCAAGCAGGGCTGGTCGCGTCCCTATGAGCCGGAGGCCTTTCGTGGCCTGAAGCTCACCGAGGACCTGATCGACGCCGCCACCGGCCAGGTTGTCGCCCCCAAGGACACGAAGCTGAATCCCCGCGCCGCCCGCAAGATTGCGGAAGAGGGCACGAAGGAGGTTCTGGTCAGCCGGCTGGACCTGCTGGGCCGCTTTGTTGCCGAGGATCTGGTGGATATGTCCACCGGTGAGATTCATGCCGAGGCCGGCGAGGAGCTGACCGAGGCGAAGCTTGCCGCCATTGAGGCCGCCGGTTACGACCGCCTGCCGACTCTCGCGATCGACTCCTCGGTCGGTCCCTGGATCCGCAACACGCTGGCGGTGGACAAGAACTCCAACCGCGATGATGCCCTGATGGACATCTACCGCGTGATGCGCCCGGGCGAGCCGCCGACGCCGGAGACGGCCGAGACGCTGTTCCGTGGCCTGTTCTTCGACGGCGAGCGCTACGACCTCTCGGCCGTTGGTCGCGTGAAGATGAATATGCGTCTGGGCTTCTCCCTTGAGGAGGCGCCGGACACGCTGCGCACCCTCCGCAAGGAGGACATCCTGGCCACCCTGAAGACCCTGCAGGATCTGAAGGACGGCAAGGGCCAGATCGACGACATCGACAACCTCGGCAACCGTCGGGTGCGCTCGGTCGGCGAGCTGATGGAGAACCAGTACCGCGTCGGCCTGCTCCGCATGGAGCGTGCCATCAAGGAGCGTATGGGTTCCGTCGACATCGATACGGTGATGCCGACCGACCTCATCAACGCCAAGCCGGCAGCGGCCGCGGTGCGCGAGTTCTTCGGTTCCTCGCAGCTGTCCCAGTTCATGGACCAGACCAACCCGCTGTCCGAGGTGACGCATAAGCGCCGCCTCTCGGCGCTTGGCCCGGGCGGTCTGACGCGCGAGCGCGCCGGCTTCGAGGTGCGCGACGTGCACCCAACGCATTACGGCCGCATCTGCCCGATCGAGACGCCGGAAGGCCCGAACATCGGCCTGATCAACTCGCTCGCCACCTTCGCCAAGGTGAACAAGTACGGCTTCATTGAGACGCCGTACCAGATGGTGCGCGACGGCAAGATCGCCGGCGAGCCGCGCTATCTCTCCGCCATGGAGGAGGAGAAGCTCGTGGTCGCCCAGGCCGATGCCGAGGTGGACCGTGAGACGGGCGAGTTCCGCTCCGACCTCGTCTCCGTGCGCCAGGGTGGCGACTTCCGCCTGGTGAAGCCGGAGGAGGTGACCGCCATTGACGTGTCGCCGAAGCAGCTCGTCTCGGTTGCGGCCGCGCTGATCCCGTTCCTTGAGAACGACGACGCGAACCGCGCGCTGATGGGCTCCAACATGCAGCGCCAGGCGGTGCCGCTTGTGAAGTCCGACGCGCCGCTGGTGGGCACGGGCATGGAGGCCGCGGTCGCGCGGGACTCCGGTGCCTCCATCGTGGCCCGGCGTGACGGCGTGATCGACAGCATCGACGGCGCCCGCATCGTGGTGCGCGCCACTGGTGAGGACGGCACGACCCAGGGCGTGGACATCTACCGCCTGCGGAAGTTCCAGCGTTCCAACCAGTCCACCTGCATCAACCAGCGTCCGCTGGTGCGCGTGGGCGATCAGGTGCGGGGCGGCGACATCATCGCCGATGGTCCGTCCACGGAGCTGGGCGAGCTGGCCCTGGGCCGGAACGCGCTCTGCGCCTTCATGCCCTGGAACGGCTACAACTTCGAGGACTCCATCCTGATCAGCGAGCGCATCGCCCAGGATGACGTCTTCACCTCGATCCATATCGACGAGTTCGAGGTCAGCGCCCGCGACACCAAGCTGGGCCAGGAAGAGATCACCCGCGACATCCCGAATGTCGGTGAGGAGGCGCTGCGGAACCTCGATGAGGCCGGCATCGTCTATATCGGCGCCGAGGTGCATCCGGGCGACATCCTGGTCGGCAAGGTGACGCCGAAGGGCGAGAGCCCAATGACGCCGGAGGAGAAGCTCCTCCGCGCCATCTTCGGTGAGAAGGCCTCCGACGTGCGCGACACGTCGCTGCGCCTGCCGCCGGGCGTCTCCGGCACGATCGTGGATGTGCGCGTCTTCTCCCGCCGCGGCGTGGACAAGGACGAGCGCGCCATGGCGATCGAGCGCGCCGAGATCGAGCGCCTGGCCAAGGACCGCGATGACGAGCGGGCGATCCAGGAGCGGAGCTTCACGGGCCGCCTCCGCGAGATCCTGCTCAACCGCAAGGCCGCCGGTGGCTTCAAGGGCGTCAAGCAGGGCACGGTCATCACCGATGAGGTGCTGAACGAGTTCAACCGGATGACCTGGCGCCAGATCAGCGTCTCGGACGACGCCGCCCAGGCGCAGCTCGAGGCCCTGAAGCGCGAGTTCGATGCGGCCGTGGAGCGCCTGCAGAAGCGCTTCGAGAGCAAGGTCGAGAAGCTGCAGCGCGGTGACGAGCTGCCGCCCGGCGTGATGAAGATGGTCAAGGTCTTCGTCGCGGTGAAGCGGAAGCTGCAGCCGGGCGACAAGATGGCCGGCCGCCACGGCAACAAGGGCGTGGTCTCACGCGTCGTGCCGATCGAGGACATGCCGTTCCTTGAGGATGGCACGCCGGTTGACCTCGTGCTGAACCCGCTGGGCGTGCCCTCGCGCATGAACATCGGCCAGATCCTTGAGACGCATCTGGGCTGGGCCTGCGCCACTCTGGGCAAGCAGATCGGCGAGGTGGTGGAGGACTACCGCCGCGCCGGTGCTGCCCGCGAGGCGCTGATCGAGAAGCTGCGCGACGTCTATGGGGACGAGATCACGGACAGTGAGATCGTCAACATGAGCGAGGATCAGCTGCTTGAGCTTGGCGAGAACCTGAAGCGAGGCGTGCCTATCGCGACGCCGGTCTTCGACGGCGCCCGGATCTCGGACATCGAGGACATGCTGACCAAGGCGGGGCTCGACACCTCCGGCCAGGTCCAGTTGGTCGATGGCCGCACGGGCGACCTGTTCGAGCGCAAGGTGACGGTCGGCTACATCTACATGCTGAAGCTGCACCACCTGGTGGACGACAAGATCCACGCCCGCTCCATCGGTCCCTACTCGCTCGTTACCCAGCAGCCGCTGGGCGGTAAGGCGCAGTTCGGCGGCCAGCGCTTCGGCGAAATGGAGGTCTGGGCGCTGGAGGCTTACGGCGCCGCCTACACGCTGCAGGAGATGCTGACGGTGAAGTCGGACGACGTGTCCGGCCGCACCAAGGTGTACGAGGCGATCGTCCGCGACCAGGACAGCTTCGAGGCAGGCATCCCCGAGAGCTTCAACGTTCTGACCAAGGAGCTGAAGTCTCTTGGCCTGAACGTGGACCTCGAGAATCGCAGCAGCTGATTTTTCGACCGACAGGATCGCGCCGGCCCCAACCCAGCGGGGCCGGCCGCTGATATTGCCCCGCTCCGGCGTGGCAGGCTGGACGTAGAAGGAAGGCCCCATGAACGAGCTGATGAAGATCCTTGGCCAGACTGGCCAGGCCGTGAGCTTCGATCAGATTAAGATCACGATTGCCTCCCCGGAGCAGATCCGCTCCTGGTCCTATGGCGAGATCAAGAAGCCCGAGACCATCAACTACCGGACGTTCAAGCCGGAGCGGGATGGCCTCTTCTGCGCGCGCATCTTTGGTCCGATCAAGGACTATGAGTGCCTGTGCGGCAAGTACAAGCGGATGAAGTTCCGCGGCATCATCTGCGAGAAGTGCGGCGTCGAGGTGACCCTGGCCAAGGTGCGCCGCGAGCGCATGGGCCATATCGAGCTGGCCTCGCCTGTCGCGCATATCTGGTTCATGAAGTCCCTTCCGAGCCGTGTCGGCCTGATGGTCGACATGTCCCTGAAGGAGCTTGAGAAGGTTCTGTACTTCGAGAGCTATGTGGTTCTCGAGCCGGGCCTGACCGACCTCAAGCTGCACCAGCTGCTGACCGAGGATGCCTTCCAGGCCAAGCAGGACGAGTTCGGCGAGGATGCCTTCACCGTCGGCATCGGCGCCGAGGCGGTGAAGCAGATGCTCACCGGCATCGACCTGGGCAAGGAGAGTACCCGCCTGCGCGCGGAGCTGAAGGAGACCACCTCCGAGGCCAAGCGCAAGAAGCTGGTAAAGCGGCTGAAGCTGATCGAGGCCTTCGCCGAGGGTGGCGCGCGCCCGGAATGGATGATCCTGGACGTCGTTCCGGTGATCCCGCCCGAGCTGCGCCCGCTGGTCCCGCTGGATGGCGGCCGCTTCGCGACCTCCGACCTGAACGACCTGTACCGCCGCGTCATTAACCGTAACAACCGCCTGAAGCGGCTGATCGAGCTGCGTGCGCCGGACATCATCGTCCGCAACGAGAAGCGCATGCTGCAGGAGGCCGTGGACGCGCTGTTCGACAACGGCCGCCGCGGCCGCGCCATCACGGGTGCCAACAAGCGCCCGCTGAAGTCGCTGTCCGACATGCTAAAGGGCAAGCAGGGCCGGTTCCGCCAGAACCTGCTCGGCAAGCGCGTCGACTACTCCGGCCGTTCGGTGATCGTGGTTGGTCCCGAGCTGAAGCTGCACCAGTGCGGCCTGCCGAAGAAGATGGCGCTGGAGCTGTTCAAGCCCTTCATCTACTCGAAGCTCGAGAAGTATGGCCACGCCACCACCATCAAGGCCGCCAAGCGGATGGTGGAGAAGGAGCGTCCCGAGGTGTGGGACATCCTTGAGGAGGTGATCCGCGAGCACCCGGTGATGCTGAACCGGGCGCCGACGCTGCACCGTCTGGGCATCCAGGCCTTCGAGCCGATCCTCGTCGAGGGCAAGGCGATCCAGCTGCACCCGCTGGTCTGCACCGCCTTCAATGCGGACTTCGACGGCGACCAGATGGCCGTGCACGTCCCGCTGAGCCTTGAGGCCCAGCTGGAGGCGCGCGTGCTGATGATGTCCACCAACAACATCCTCAGCCCCGCCAACGGCAAGCCGATCATCGTGCCGTCGCAGGACATCGTCCTCGGCCTCTACTATCTGAGCCTGGAGACGCCGGAGTTCCGGACGGACAAGGCGGAGATCGAGGCTGCGCGCGCCCTGATCGGGGCGACCTCAGGGAAGTCGGTTTCCGACCTGACCGATAAGGAGCGTGAGGCCCTCTCCTTCCGCCCGACCGTCTTTGACGGGCTGGGCGAGGTGGAGCAGGCCCTGGCTGCGGGTACCGTGACGCTGCACACGGCCATCCTGGCCGCGGTGCCGTCCTTCAAGGACGACCAGCCGAGCCGCGAGACGGTGATCACCACGCCGGGCCGCCTGATGATGGGCTCCCTGCTGCCGCATCACCCGAACCTGCCCTACTCGATCATCAACCGTCAGCTGACCAAGCGCAGCATCTCGGACGTGATCGACGCGGTGTACCGCCATTGCGGCCAGAAGGAGTCGGTGATCTTCGCCGACCGCCTGATGGGCCTCGGCTTCCGCAACGCGGCCAAGGCGGGCATCTCCTTCGGCAAGAACGACATGGTTATCCCGGACTCCAAGGCCGAGATGATCGAGCGCACCAAGAACGAGGTGAAGGAGTTCGAGCAGCAGTATCTCGACGGCCTGATCACCGCGGGCGAGCGCTATAACAAGGTGGTGGACGCCTGGTCGCGCGCGACCGAGGAGGTCGCCGGTGCGATGATGAAGGAGATCTCCAAGCAGGAGGCCGGGAAGCCGACCAACTCCGTTTGGATGATGTCCCATTCCGGTGCGCGTGGGTCGCCGGCGCAGATGCGCCAGCTGGCCGGCATGCGCGGCCTGATGGCCAAGCCCTCGGGCGAGATCATCGAGCAGCCGATCATCTCGAACTTCAAGGAAGGCCTGACCGTCCTTGAGTACTTCAACTCCACCCACGGCGCCCGTAAGGGCCTCGCGGACACGGCGCTGAAGACCGCGAACTCGGGCTACCTGACCCGCCGTCTCGTGGACGTGGCGCAGGACTGCATCATCGTCGACAACGACTGCGGTACGGAGCGCGGCATCACGGTTCGTGCCGTGATGGATGGCGGTGAGGTGGTGTCCTCGCTTTCCGAGCGGATCCTGGGCCGTACGTCGCAGCGCGACATCATCGACGTGGAGACCGGCGAGGTGATCGCGCCGCGTGGCACGCTGATCGATGAGGTCGTTGCCGACCGCGCCGAGAAGGCCGGGGTGGAAGAGGTGTATATCCGCTCCGTCCTGACCTGCGACGCGCGGCAGGGCGTCTGCGGCATGTGCTATGGGCGCGACCTGGCCCGCGGCACGCCGGTGAACACCGGTGAGGCTGTCGGCGTCATCGCCGCGCAGTCCATCGGCGAGCCGGGCACGCAGCTGACCATGCGCACCTTCCATATCGGTGGTGCGGCGCAGCGTTCGGCCGAGCAGGCGCATGTCGAGGCGACCAGCGACGGCACCGCCAGGGTGCTGAACAAGCAGGTCGTGACGAACAGCGAGGGCGTCACGATCGTCATGAGCCGTAACTGCGAGATCGTGCTGAGCGATGCGCAGGGCCGTGAGCGCGCCCGCTACCGCGTGCCTTACGGTGCCCGGCTGCTGATCGGCGACACGGCGGAGGTGACCCGCGCCCAGAAGCTGGCCGAGTGGGACCCCTTCACCCTGCCGATCATCATCGACCGCGCGGGTGTCGTCGAATACGCCGACCTGATCGAGGGCTTCACCCTCTACGAGGAGACCGACCCGGTGACGGGCCTGACCTCGAAGGTGGTGCGCGAGCCAGTCGAGCGGGCGAAGAACGCCAATCTCCGCCCCAGCATCGTGCTGCGGGAAGGCGGGAAGGTGGTGGCGCAGTTCGCGCTGCAGCCGGCCTCCATCCTGAACGTGGAGAATGGCGCGACGGTCCATGCCGGCGACATCATCGCCCGCCTGCCGCGCGAATCTTCCAAGACTCGCGACATCACCGGCGGTCTGCCGCGCGTGGCGGAGCTGTTCGAGGCGCGCCGGCCCAAGGATGCCGCCATCATCAGCGACATCGACGGGCGGGTGGAGTTCGGCAAGGACTACAAGGCCAAGCGCCGCATCGTTGTGGTGCCGGATGCCGTGGGCGATGAGCAGCCGGCCTCCCGTGAGTACCTGGTTCCCAAGGGAAAGCACGTCTCCGTCCAGGAGGGCGACTATGTCCGGGCCGGTGACCCGTTGGTGGACGGCCCCCGCGTGCCGCACGACATCCTTCGGGTGCTGGGCGTTGAGGCTCTCGCGAACTATCTCGTGAACGAGATCCAGGACGTCTATCGACTGCAGGGCGTGAAGATCAACGACAAGCACATCGAGGTGATCGTTCGCCAGATGCTGCAGAAGGTTGAGATCCTCGAGCCGGGCGACACGACCTACCTGGTCGGTGAACAGGTGGACCGAATCGAGTTCGACATCGAGAACGAAAAGCGGCTGGCGGCGAAGGAGCGGCCCGCCCGGGCCGAGCCGGTGCTCCAGGGCATCACCAAGGCCAGCCTGCAGACCAACTCCTTCATCTCGGCCGCCTCCTTCCAGGAGACGACCCGGGTGCTCACCGAGGCGGCCGTGGCCGGCAAGGTGGACCGCCTGGAGGGCCTGAAGGAGAACGTGATCGTCGGGCGCCTGATCCCGGCGGGCACGGGCGCGGTCATGAACCGTCTGCGGGCACTGGCTGCCCAGCGGGACAAGGGGCGCCTGCCGGCCTCCCAGACCGCTCTGCCGGGCGGCCAGCAGGCTGCTGAGTAAACTATAGTTAAAAGGTGCCTGAGGCCCCCTTCCGGGGCCTCAGGCAGGCTCTGGGCGGGGCAGGAGGGGCGACCCACCATACCCCGCCCGTCTTCACCAGGCCTAAAGCGCTTGACTCATGGGGTGAGGGGGGGTACCTGTCCGGCCCTCCACGGACCCCATCGGCAGCGCCACGGGTTCGAACGAGTTTGGACGACCATTCAGCGTCGCCGATGCCTCCGCCCCAGATTGAAGCTTGGCTTCGGTGGGCGGGTCAGGCCGGGGGCGGGAAGTAGCCCGCAGGGCCGCAGAAGCGGCTTGGCGGGCGCCTTCGCTTGGATGCGGGCTGGTCAGCCACAGAGACGGGTCACGAAGGGGCGTCATGCCGACGATCAACCAGCTTATCGCGCAGGGGCGCGAGCCGAAGCCGAGCCGCAACAAGGTGCCGGCCCTGCAGAGCTGCCCCCAGAAGCGCGGTGTCTGCACGCGCGTTTACACCACCACGCCGAAGAAGCCGAACTCGGCTCTCCGTAAGGTCGCCAAGGTGCGCCTGACGAATGGCCATGAGGTGGTGAGCTACATTCCGGGTGAGGGGCACAACCTCCAGGAGCACTCGGTTGTCCTGATCCGCGGTGGCCGCGTGAAGGACCTTCCGGGTGTTCGTTACCACATCCTGCGCGGCGTGCTCGATACGCAGGGCATCGCCAAGCGTCGCCAGCGCCGTTCGCTGTACGGCGCCAAGCGGCCGAAGTGAGGAACTGAGAGATGTCGCGTCGCCATCGCGCAGAGAAGCGCGAAGTCCTGCCGGACCCGAAGTTCGGGGATGTTGTGCTTAGCCGTTTCATGAACGTGCTGATGTATGACGGCAAGAAGAGCATCGCCGAAGGCATCGTCTACGGCGCCATGGACACGCTGAAGCGCCGGGGTGGCGCCAATGCGGATCCGCTGCGTCTGTTTCACGAGGCCATGGACAACGTGAAGCCGGCGGTTGAGGTGCGCTCCCGCCGCGTCGGCGGTGCCACCTACCAGGTGCCCGTGGAGGTTCGCCCGGAGCGCCGTCAGGCCCTGGCGATCCGCTGGATCATCGAGTCCGCCCGCAAGCGCGGCGAGCACACGATGGAAGATCGTCTCTCGGCCGAACTGATGGACGCGGCGAACAACCGCGGCGCGGCCGTGAAGAAGCGCGAAGATACGCACCGGATGGCCGAAGCCAACAAGGCTTTCAGCCACTACCGCTGGTAACCCTTAGAAGACCCATCCGGGCAGAGGCACGACAATGGCGAAGGCGAAGTTTGAGCGGAACAAGCCGCATTGCAACATCGGGACGATCGGCCATGTGGACCATGGCAAGACGTCGCTGACGGCTGCGATCACGAAGGTTCTGGCGAAGTCGGGTGGTGCGTCCTTCACGGCGTATGACCAGATCGACAAGGCTCCTGAGGAGCGGGCGCGCGGCATCACGATCTCGACGGCGCATGTCGAGTACGAGACGGCCAACCGCCACTATGCTCACGTGGACTGCCCTGGCCACGCCGACTACGTGAAGAACATGATCACGGGCGCGGCGCAGATGGACGGCGCGATCCTGGTGGTGTCGGCGGCCGATGGCCCGATGCCGCAGACCCGCGAGCACATCCTGCTGGCCCGCCAGGTGGGCGTGCCGGCGCTGGTGGTGTTCCTGAACAAGGTCGACATGGCCGACCCGGACCTGCTGGAGCTGGTCGAGATGGAGGTGCGCGAGCTGCTCTCCTCCTACCAGTTCCCGGGCGATGACATCCCCATCATCCACGGCTCGGCGCTGTGCGCGCTCGAGGACAAGCAGCCGGAGATCGGCGAGCAGGCGGTGCTGAAGCTGATGGAGGCGGTGGACGCCTACATCCCGCAGCCGGAGCGTCCGAAGGACCTGCCGTTCCTGATGCCGATCGAGGACGTGTTCTCGATCTCGGGGCGCGGCACGGTGGTGACCGGCCGCGTCGAGCGCGGCATCGTGAAGGTGGGCGAGGAAGTCGAGATCATCGGCCTGAAGGACACCGTGAAGACGACGGTGACCGGCGTCGAGATGTTCCGCAAGCTGCTGGACAGCGGCGAGGCGGGCGACAACATCGGCGCGCTGCTGCGTGGCACGAAGCGTGAGGACGTGGAGCGCGGCCAGGTTCTGGCCAAGCCGGGCTCGATCACGCCGCACACGAAGTTCAAGGCCGAGGCCTACATCCTGACGAAGGAAGAGGGCGGCCGCCACACGCCGTTCTTCACCAACTACCGTCCGCAGTTCTACTTCCGCACGACCGACGTGACGGGCGTGGTGCAGCTGCCGGAAGGCGTGGAGATGGTGATGCCGGGTGACAACGTCACCATGTCGGTGGAGCTGATCGCCCCGATCGCCATGGACCAGGGCCTGCGCTTCGCCATCCGCGAGGGCGGCCGTACCGTCGGCGCCGGCGTCGTCGCGAGCATCGAGAAGTAAGATGGCCACCGACGCCCAGAATATCCGGATCCGGCTGAAGGCGTTCGATCACCGCGTGCTGGATGGCAGCACGCGGGAGATCGTGAACACCGCGAAGCGGACCGGTGCTCGGGTGCGGGGTCCCATCCCGCTTCCGACCCACATCGAGCGGTTCACCGTGAACCGTTCTCCGCACGTCGATAAGAAGTCGCGCGAGCAGTTCGAGATTCGGACCCATCGCCGTCTTCTGGACATTGTCGACCCCACCCCGCAGACCGTGGACGCGCTGATGAAGCTCGACCTGGCTTCGGGTGTGGACGTCGAGATCAAGATCTGAGTCTGAGGGGCGCATACACCATGGCCGCGAAAGATGGCCGCACTGGCCTGATCGCCCGGAAGCTGGGCATGTCCCGGCTCTTCAACGAGGACGGCTCCACCGTGCCGGTGACGCTGCTGCACGTGGATAACGTTCGCGTCGTGGCGGTGCGCTCCGCCGACAAGGACGGATACACTGCCGTTCAGCTTGGCGCTGGGCACGCCAAGACCAAGAACGTCTCCAAGCCGAACCGCGCGCACTTCGCCAAGGCTGGCGTCGAGGCGCCGGCGAAGGTGATGGAGTTCCGCACGGCCGCCGATGCGGTGCTGGAGGCGGGCGTCAAGCTCTCCCCGGCCCACTTCGTGAAGGGGCAGAAGATCGACGTGACCGGCGTCACCAAGGGCAAGGGCTTTGCCGGCGCGATGAAGCGCTGGAACTTCTCCGGCCTTGAGGCGTCGCACGGCGTGTCGATCAGCCACCGTTCGCATGGCTCTACCGGTAACCGTCAGGATCCGGGCAAGGTCTTCAAGAACAAGAAGATGGCCGGTCACCTCGGCGTCGAGCGCATCACCACCCAGAATCTGGAAGTGGCGGGCGTTGACGTTGAGAAGGGCCTGCTCTTCGTGAAGGGCGCCGTTCCCGGCGCTGCGAATGGCTGGGTGATGGTGCGCGACGCCGTGAAGCGGAAGCGCCACGCCGACGCGCCGTTCCCGGCGGCGACGGCTTGAGGATCGGGTGATGCAGGTGAAAGTCATCACGCTCGACAACGCCGAGGCCGGCGAGATTGAGCTGCCCACGGAGGTGTTCGGCGCTGAGCCGCGCGCCGACATCATGGCACGGGTTGTGCACTGGCAGCTGGCGAAGCGCCGCGCTGGGACGCACAAGGTGAAGGGCATGGGCGAGGTCTCCGGGACCACCAAGAAGCCCTATCGCCAGAAGGGTACGGGCAATGCCCGCCAGGGCTCGCTCCGCGCGCCGCAGTTCCGCACCGGTGGTGTGGTTCACGGCCCGGTGGTGCGCAGCCACGAGTACAGCCTGCCGAAGAAGGTCCGTAAGCTGGGCCTGATCAGCGCGCTGAGCGAGAAGGCGAAGGCCGGCAAGCTGGTGGTGCTCGATGCCGCCGCTCCGGGCGAGAACGCGAAGACGAAGACCCTTGCCGCCCAGGTGAAGGCCCTCGGCTGGACCAGCGCGCTGGTTTTCGACACCACCCCGGATGAGGGCCTGGTCCGCGCTGCGCGGAACCTGCCGAAGATCCAGGTGATGCCGACGGTTGGCGCCAATGTTTATGACATCGTCCGCCACGACGTGCTTGTGGTCACGCGGGCGGGCGTCGAGGCCCTGAAGGAGCGTCTGTCGTGAGCGAGACGCAGACCAAGAAGCCGATCATCTCGCAGGAGCGGATGTACCAGCTGGTCGTCGCCCCGGTGATCACCGAGAAGGCGACCATCCTGAACGAGACCGGCCAGGTCACGTTCAAGGTGGCTCCGGATGCGACGAAGCCGGAGATCAAGGCCGCTGTCGAGGGTCTCTTCGGCGTGAACGTCACCGCCGTGAACACGATGGTGGTGAAGGGCAAGTCCAAGCGGTTCCGCGGCCGTCCCGGCCAGCGCTCCGACTGGAAGAAGGCGATCGTCAGCTTGGCCGAGGGCCAGAGCATCGATCTGACGACGGGGCTCGCGTAAGCCATGGCGCTGAAGCAATTTAATCCGGTCACCCCGAGCCTTCGCGGCACGGTGCTGGTTGACCGCTCGGAGCTGTGGAAGGGCAAGCCCGTCAAGCAGCTGACCGAGGGCAAGAGCCATTCGGGCGGCCGTAATAACCACGGCCGTACGACGGTTCGGTTCCGTGGTGGTGGACACAAGCAGTCCTATCGCTACGTGGACTTCAAGCGTCGCACCAAGTTCAACGTGCCGGCGACGGTCGAGCGTCTGGAATACGACCCGAACCGCACCGCCTGGATCGCGCTGATCAAGTACCAGGACGGCGAGCTCTCCTACATCATCGCGCCGCAGCGCCTGAAGGCCGGCGACACGGTGATCGCGGGCGACCGCGTGGACATCAAGCCGGGCAACGCCATGCCGCTGGCCTCCATCCCGGTGGGCACGATCGTGCACGCGCTGGAGATGAAGCCGGGCGCCGGCGCCAAGATCGCACGTTCGGCCGGCACCTACTGCCAGCTGGTCGGCAAGGACGCCGGCTACGCCCAGGTGAAGCTGATGTCCGGTGAGGTGCGGCTCCTCCGCGCCGAGTGCCTCGCCTCCATCGGCGCCGTGTCCAACCCGGACAATTCCAACCAGCAGCTCGGCAAGGCCGGGCGCAAGCGCTGGATGGGCTTCCGTCCGCATAACCGCGGCGTTGTCATGAACCCGGTCGATCACCCGCATGGTGGTGGTGAGGGCCGGACCTCGGGCGGTCGTCACCCGGTTACCCCCTGGGGCAAGCCGACCAAGGGTTACAAGACCCGCACCAACAAGCGCACGGACCGTCTCATCGTCCGTCGGCGCACGGCGAAGAAGGGCTGATCGCGATGTCGCGCAGCGTTTGGAAGGGGCCGTTTGTCGACGGTTACCTGCTCAACAAGGCCGAGGCGGCTCGCGGCTCGACGCGCAACGAGGTCATCAAGATCTGGTCGCGTCGTTCCACGATCCTGCCGCAGTTCGTCGGACTGACTTTCGGCGTCTACAACGGCAAGAAGTTCATCCCCGTCCAGGTGACCGAGAACATGGTGGGCCACAAGTTCGGCGAGTTCTCGCCGACGCGCACCTTCACCGGTCACTCCTCGGACAAGAAGGCCAAGCGGGGCTGATCCGATGAGCAAGCCGAAGCACGAGCGGAGCCTCGCCGAAACCGAGGCGCAGGCGGTGACCCGGAACATCCGCGTCTCCCCGCGTAAGCTCAACCTGGTGGCCGGGCTCGTCCGTGGTCGCCGGGCCCAGGATGCCGTCGCGACGCTGACCTTCAGCAAGCGCCGCATCGCCGACACGGTGAAGAAGACGCTCGAGAGCGCCATCGCCAACGCCGAGAACAACCACAGCCTCGATGTCGACAAGCTGGTGGTGGCTCGCGTGGAAGTGGGTCGTTCGATCGTCATGAAGCGCTTTCAGGCGCGTGGTCGCGGCAAGGCCGCCCGCGTCGAGAAGTGGTTCAGCCACCTGAAGATCGTCGTCGCCGAGCAGCAGCCGGCGCCGGTGGCCGAGGAGGCCGCGTAATATGGGTCACAAAGTCAATCCGATCGGGCTTCGGCTCGGCATCAACCGCACCTGGGACAGCCGCTGGTACGCCGGCGACGCCGACTATGCCGGCCTGCTCCATGACGACCTGAAGCTCCGTAAGACGCTCCGTGAGCGCCTGAAGGGCGCCGGGGTGGCCAAGGTGGTGATCGAGCGTCCGGCCAAGAAGCCGCGCGTGACGATCCACGCTGCCCGTCCGGGTGTTGTAATCGGCAAGAAGGGCGCCGATATCGAGGTTCTGCGTAAGGACCTGGCCAAGATGGCCGGGGCCGAGGTCGCGCTGAACATCGTTGAGATCCGCAAGCCGGAGCTGGACGCCACCCTGGTGGCCGAGAGCATCGCGCAGCAGCTCGAGCGTCGCGTGGCCTTCCGCCGCGCGATGAAGCGCGCCGTGCAGTCCGCCATGCGCCTCGGCGCCGGCGGCATCCGCATCAACTGCGGCGGCCGTCTGGGCGGCGCGGAGATCGCCCGTATGGAATGGTACCGCGAGGGCCGCGTGCCCCTGCATACCCTCCGTGCGGACATCGATTTCGGTGTGGCGACCGCGAAGACCACCTATGGCACCTGCGGTGTGAAGGTTTGGATCTTCAAGGGCGAGGTGATGGCGCACGATCCGATGGCGCAGGACAAGCGCGCCGCGGAGCAGGCGCCGCAGCGCTGAGCGACGGGCTGAGGAACACGTAACATGTTGTCGCCGAAGCGCACGACGTATCGTAAGGCCCATAAGGGCCGCATCAAGGGCGTGGCCAAGGGCGGGTTCACCCTGTCCTTCGGCGGCTACGGCCTGAAGGCACTGGAGCCGGAGCGGGTGACCGCCCGGCAGATCGAGGCGGCTCGCCGCGCGATCACCCGCGCCATGAAGCGCCAGGGGCGCGTGTGGATCCGGATTTTCCCGGATCTGCCCGTCTCCACGAAGCCCGCGGAAGTCCGCATGGGTTCGGGTAAGGGCGCGCCAGAGTACTGGGTGGCCCGCATCAAGCCGGGCCGTATCATGTTCGAGATCGACGGCGTGAGCCAGGAGACGGCGCGTGAGGCGCTGGCCCTCGGTGCGGCCAAGCTGCCGATCAAGACGAAGGTCGTGGCCCGTCTGGGCGCGGCGGAGGCCTGAAGGCGATGACGAAGATCGCGGATGTCCGCGGCAAGACCGCGGACGAGCTGAAGACCATGCTGCTCGACCTGCGGAAGGAGCAGTTCAATCTGCGCTTCCAGCGGGCAACCGGTCAGCTTGAGGCTGTTGGGCGTATCCGGGCTGTTCGCCGGGACATTGCTCGTGTAAAGACCGTGCTGGGCCAGCAAGCCCGCGCATCCCAGAAGTCCTGAGAGAGGAGACCGCGGCACATGCCGAAGCGCGTCCTCACCGGGCGGGTGACCAGCGATAAGCAGGACAAGACCGTGACGGTCTTGATCGAGCGTCGCGTGATGCATCCGCTCTACAAGAAGTTCATCCGGCGTTCGAAGAAGTACGCTGCGCATGACGAGACGAACCTGTGCCGTGAAGGCGACATGGTGTCGATCGAAGAGTGCCGGCCGATCTCCAAGCGCAAGTCCTGGCTGGTGATCCAGCGCAACGGCGAAGCCGTCGCGCGTCCCGCCGCCTATGAGCTCCTCGAGAATATCGAGCTGGGCGACGAGGTCTCGGCATGATTCAGGTCGAATCCAACCTCGACGTTGCCGACAACTCCGGCGCGCGCCGCGTCCAGTGCATCAAGGTGCTGGGCGGTTCCAAGCGCAAGACGGCGTCGGTGGGTGACATCATCGTGGTGTCCGTGAAGGATGCCATTCCCCGCGCCAAGGTGAAGAAGGGCGAGGTGCATCGCGCCGTGATCGTGCGTACGGCCTATGCCGTGCGCCGTCAGGACGGCACCGCGATCCGCTTCGACAACAATGCGGCTGTTCTGATCAACAAGCAGAACGAGCCGATTGGTACCCGTATCTTCGGGCCGGTGGTGCGCGAGCTGCGCGCTCGCCGCTACATGAAGATCATCTCCCTGGCTCCGGAGGTGCTGTGATGGCTGCGAAGATCCGCAAGGGCGATCGCGTCCAGGTCCTCACCGGCAAGGACAAGGGTAAGCGCGGCGAAGTGCTGCGGGTTCTCCCCGAGGAGAGCCGCGCCTTCGTGCAGGGCATCAACATGGTCAAGCGCCATGCCAAGCCGCAGGGCATGAACCAGCCGGGCGGCATCCAGGAGAAGGAGGCGTCGATCGACCTCTCCAACTTGGCGCTGATCGACCCCAAGACGGACAAGCCGACCCGCGTTGGCTTCCGTGTGGATGGGGACAAGAAGGTCCGGGTGGCGAAGGCCTCCGGCGAGGTGATCGCATGAGCAACGCGACCACGAAGGAGCTGCCGCGCCTGCAGCAGCTCTATCTGGAGCAGGTTCGCAAGGCCCTGGTTGACGAGTTCGGCTACAAGAACCCGATGGAGGTTCCCAAGCTCGAAAAGATCGTCATCAACATGGGCGTGGGCGAGGCCGCGGGCGACCAGAAGAAGCTGGACGCCGCTGTCGCCGATCTGACGGTTATCAGCGGCCAGAAGCCGGTGAAGACCCGTGCGAAGAAGGCGATCGCCGGCTTCAAGATCCGCGAGGGTCAGGCCATTGGTACGAAGGTGACGCTGCGTCGCGCCCGGATGTACGAATTCCTGGACCGTCTGGTCACGATCGCGCTGCCGCGCGTGCGCGACTTCCGTGGCGTCTCGGGTAAGGGCTTCGATGGTCGTGGCAACTATGCCATGGGCCTGAAGGAGCAGATCATTTTCCCCGAGATCGCCTACGACAAGGTCGATGCGATCCGCGGCATGGACATCGTTTTCGTCACAACGGCGAAGACGGACAAGGAAGCGAAGGCCCTGCTGAAGGGTTTCCAGCTTCCCTTCGTCAACTGATCTTGGAAAACCACCGCCCTGGCGCAGTGCGCCGGGGCCGGACAGGTTCCGGAGGATACTGATCGAATGGCCAAGACGTCGGCAGTCGAGAAGAATAAGCACCGTATGCACCTGGCTAAGGCGCATGCGGAGAAGCGCGCCGCCCTGAAGAAGGTGGTGATGGACCGTGAACTTCCGGTCGAGGATCGCTTCGAGGCAACGCTCAAGCTGGCCCAGCTGCCGCGCAATGGTGCGAAGAACCGCATCCGCCTGCGCTGCGAGCTGACCGGTCGCCCGCGTGGCAACTACCGTAAATTCAAGCTGAGCCGGAACATGCTCCGGGACCTGGCCTCCAACGGCCAGATTCCTGGGCTCGTCAAGGCCTCCTGGTAAGGTAAGGGGCCATGCAGCTCTCCGATCCACTGGGTGACATGCTCACCCGTATCCGCAACGGTCAGCGCGCTCGTCATGCGCGCGTCGTTTCCCCTGCCTCCCGGCTCCGCTCCGACGTCCTCGACGTGCTGAAGCGCGAGGGCTACATCCGCGCCTGGCGCGCGGAGGAACTGCGCCCTGGCGTGAAGGTGCTCGACATCGAGCTGAAGTATTCCGAGGGCGAGCCCGCGATCAAGGAGATCACCCGCGTGTCCAAGCCGGGCCGCCGGGTCTACTCCAAGATCAAGGAGCTGCCGAAGTTCTACAACGGGCTCGGCATCTCCATCCTCTCCACGCCGCGCGGCGTGATGAGCGACCTCGAGGCCCGCGCCGCCAATGTCGGCGGCGAGGTTCTCTGCCGCGTGTTCTGACGGAGGGCAGAGGCATGTCTCGCGTTGGCAAATATCCGGTGAAGGTGCCCTCCGGCGTCACCCTCACCATTCAGGACAACACCATCATTGCGAAGGGCAAGCTCGGTGAGCTGCGCCTTCCGCTGACGGACAAGGTTGACGTCACCATCGGTGACGGCGAGGTGGCCGTGGCTCCGCGTGGTGAGGACCGCGCCGCCCGCACGATGTGGGGCACGACGCGCTCCCTCATCAACGGGATGGTGACCGGCGTCTCCACGGGCTTCAGCAAGTCCATGGAGATCACTGGTACGGGTTATCGTGCGGCGGTGCAGGGGAAGGAGCTGGTGCTCAACCTCGGCTACTCCCATGAGATCCGTTACCCGATCCCTGAGGGCATCAAGATCACGACCGAGCGTCCTACGGCCATCAAGGTCGAGGGTGCGGACAAGCAGCGTGTCGGTCAGGTCGCGGCGGAGATCCGGGCGTATCGTGGTCCCGAGCCCTATAAGGGCAAGGGCATCAAGTACGACAACGAGACCATCCTCCGTAAGGAGGGTAAGAAGAAGTAATGGCCAGCAAGCTCGTACTGCAGCAGCGGCGTCGTTCGCGCGCCCGCTATCAGATCAAGCTGAAGGGCGGCGGGCGCGTGCGCCTCTCCGTCCATCGCTCGGGCCGGCACATCTATGCCCAGATCATCGACGACAAGGCGGGCCGCACGCTCGCCGCGGCGTCGACGCTGGAGAAGGCCGTCCGCGAGGGCAGCAAGACCGGGGCCGACATCGACGC
Source organism: Roseomonas xinghualingensis (assembly GCF_025791835.1). Taxonomy (GTDB): domain Bacteria; phylum Pseudomonadota; class Alphaproteobacteria; order Acetobacterales; family Acetobacteraceae; genus Roseomonas; species Roseomonas xinghualingensis. The sequence goes on along the minus strand of NZ_JAOXLP010000007.1, from coordinate 148,997 downwards.
GGCGGCGGCCATTGGAAAGCTGCTGGCGGAGCGTGCGCTCGCTGCTGGCGTGACCGAGGTGGTCTTCGACCGCGGTCCCTATCTCTACCATGGCCGGGTGAAGGCCCTGGCGGACGGCGCCCGCGAGGGCGGGCTGTCGTTCTGAGGAGCTGAGGAATGGCATACGCACCGCGTTCCAACGCGCCGCGTCCCGGTGGTGAGGGCGGCGGCGACGCCGACCGCCGCCGCGGCCGCGGCCGGCGCGACGACAACCGCGACAATCGTGGTGGCGATCGCGAGAACGACGAGTTCAAGGATAAGCTTGTCACCATCAACCGCGTCGCCAAGGTGGTGAAGGGTGGCCGTCGCTTCTCCTTCGCCGCGCTGGTTGTCGTGGGCGATGAGAAGGGCCGCGTCGGCTGGGGCGCCGGCAAGGCGCGCGAGGTTCCGGAGGCGATCCGCAAGGCGACGGAGCGGGCCAAGCGTGGCCTGATTCGCGTGCCGATGCGCGAGGGTCGCACCCTGCACCACGACGTGATCGGCGAGTTCGGCGCCGGCCGTGTGATCCTGCGCGCGGCTCCGGCCGGTACGGGCATCATCGCGGGTGGCCCGATGCGCGCCGTGTTCGAGGTGCTGGGCATGGGCGACGTGGTCGCCAAGTGCACAGGCACGACGAACCCGCACAACATGGTCAAGGCGACCTTTGCTGGCCTGGCCCGCTGCACCTCCCCCCGGGCGGTTGCCGCGCGCCGTGGCAAGAAGGTGGCGGACCTCCTGCCGAGCCCGCGTGGTGGCGATGCCGCCAATGCCTCGGGCACGGCTGCGGCCACGGAGGCGGCCAATGTCTGATGCAACCAAGAAGACCGTGAAGGTGACCCAGGTTGGGTCGCCGATCGGTCGCAAGCCGGGGCAGCGCGAAACGCTGATCGGCCTTGGCCTGAACAAGATGCACCGGTCTCGTGAGCTTGAGGACACCCCTGCCGTGCAGGGCATGATCCGCAAGGTTGCGCATCTGGTGAAGGTGGGCTGAACCATGAAGCTCAATGAGCTGCGCGACAACGCGGGTGCCCGCCCGAAGTTCAAGCGCATCGGCCGGGGCATCGGCTCCGGCAAGGGCAAGACCGGTGGGCGCGGCGTCAAGGGGCAGAAGGCCCGGACCGGCGTGTCGCTGAACGGCTTCGAGGGTGGTCAGCTTCCGCTGTATCGCCGTCTGCCGAAGCGGGGCTTCCACAACCTGTTCCGCAAGGAATATGCCGTGGTGAACCTCGGTGCGCTCGATAAGGCGCTCGAGGCCGGCGTGCTCCCGGCTGGGGAGACGGTGGATGAGGCCGCGCTGGTGAAGGCGGGGCTGGTTCGCATCGGTAAGAAGGCGGGCGTCCGCCTGCTGGCCAAGGGCGAGATCAAGCGCGCCGTGACCGTCTCCGTGGCGGGGGCTTCGGCCGCTGCCATCGCGGCGATCCAGGCTGCCGGTGGTAGCGTCACGGTCCGCGAAGCGGCCACCGAGGAAGCGCCCTCCGCTTGATTGCGGTGGTTGCGACCGCTACCTGACTGTAGAGTGTTCTGCGGCGCCGCGGGCTTTCCCCTCGGCGCCGCAGTCGTGAGAGAAGGGCATCCTCATGGCGTCCGCCGCCGAGCAGCTCGCGGCCAATCTTAACCTCGGCGTGCTTTCGCGCGCGACCGAGCTGAAGAAGCGGCTCTGGTTTACCCTGGGTGCGCTGATCGTCTACCGGCTTGGCACCTATATCCCGGTGCCGGGGGTGGACGCAGCGGTGATGGCCGAGATCCTGTCGCAGCATGGCAGCGGCATCCTCGGCATGTTCGACATGTTCACGGGCGGTGCGCTGGGGCGCATGACCGTCTTCGCGCTGAACATTATGCCCTACATCTCCGCCTCCATCATCGTGCAGTTGATGTCGGCGGCCATCCCGTCCTGGGAGGCCCTCAAGAAGGAGGGCGAGTCGGGACGGAAGAAGCTCAACCAGTACACGCGCTACCTGACCGTGCTGATCGCCTTCTTCCAGGCCTATGGCCTGGCGGTGGGGCTTGAGGGCATGCGCGGTAATTTCGGGCCTGCGGTGCTCGATCCTGGCCTGTTCTTCCGCGTCTCCTGCATCACCACCCTGGTGGGTGGCACGATGTTCCTGATGTGGCTGGGCGAGCAGATCACCGCCCGAGGCGTCGGAAACGGCATCTCGCTCATCATCTTCGCCGGGATCGTGGCGAACCTGCCGTCAGCCCTGATCTCCACGCTGGAACTGGGCCGGACGGGCGCGCTCTCTCCCTTCTTCATCATCTTCTTCCTGCTCATGGCGCTCGCCGTGATCGCCTTCGTGGTGTTCGTCGAGCGGGCCCAGCGGAAGATCCCGGTGCAGTATCCGAAGCGCCAGGTTGGGAACCGCATGTTCGGCGGCGACACCACCCATCTGCCGCTGAAGCTGAACACGGCTGGCGTGATCCCGCCGATCTTCGCCTCATCCCTGCTCTTGCTGCCGGCGACCTTCTCGGGCTTCGCCGCAACCCAGGGCGAGGACACCTGGCTGACCCGCGCCGCGGCCATGCTGGCCCATGGGCAGCCGCTCTATATGGGCCTCTATGTGGCCCTGATCATCTTCTTTGCCTTCTTCTACACGGCCGTTGTCTTCAACCCCACGGAGACGGCGGACAACCTGAAGAAGTATGGCGGCTTCGTCCCCGGCATTCGCCCGGGCGCGGCAACGGCCGAGTATTTCGACCGGGTGCTGACGCGCCTGACCTTGGTTGGCGCCATCTATCTCTGCATCGTCTGCCTTATTCCCGAGTTCCTGATCAGCCAGTACGGGGTGCCTTTTTACTTCGGTGGCACCAGCCTCCTCATTATCGTGTCCGTCACCATGGACACGGTGGCACAGGTGCAGTCGCATCTCTTCGCCCATCAGTATGAGGGCCTCATCAAGAAGTCCCGTGTGGGCGGCCGTGGCCCGGGCCCGTCCCCCGTGACCCCACGTGGAGGGAGCCCGCGTCGATGAACCTGATCCTTCTGGGACCGCCGGGGGCGGGGAAGGGGACGCAGGCAAAGGCTCTGCAGGACCGCCACGGCATCGCGCAGATCTCCACCGGGGACATGCTGCGGGCCGAGGTGAAGTCGGGCTCTGACATCGGGAACGAGGCCAAGGCGATCATGGAGCGGGGCGATCTGGTCCCCGACGCCATCATCACCGCCATGCTGGCGCTCCGGGTGCAGAAGCCCGATTGCGCCCGCGGCTTCATCCTGGATGGCTTTCCCCGCACCGTGCCACAGGCCGAGGCCCTGGACGTGATGCTGGGCGAGATGGGCCTGACGCTGAACCATGTGATCGAGTTGAAGGTGGATGACGGCGCGCTGGTCGATCGCATCGCCGGCCGTTTCACCTGTAGCTCCTGCGGCACCGGCTACCACGACAGCTTCAAGCCAACCCAGGTCCAGGGCGCCTGCGATATCTGCGGCAGCCAGGACTTCACCCGTCGCGCCGATGATAAGGCGGAGACGGTTGCGGCGCGGCTGGAGGCCTATCATCGGCAGACCGCTCCCTTGCTGCCCTACTACGCGGCCCAGGGAAAGCTGAGGCATGTGGACGGGATGGCCGACATGGCCACCGTCTCCAGGCAGATCGAGGCCATCCTCGATGGGGGTTGACTCAATGAGGGGCACCCCGTAAATCGCCCCTCTTCGCGGCGGGGCTCAACCCGGCCGCGATATCGCTTGCACGGATGGGACCCTGGCTGCCGCCAGAGTCGCTCCGACCAAGAACGGCCACTCCGCCCTGGCGGATGGGCCAGGATCACCTCGCCGGGCGGCTCCACCGACCGGCCCGAACGGAGCTCAAGGCTCCAGGAGAGCAACGTGGCGCGCATCGCCGGCGTGAACATCCCCGATAACAAGCGCGTGCACATCTCGCTGCGCTATATCTTTGGCATTGGCCCGAAGAACGCGGCCGACATCTGCGCCGCCCTCGGCATCCCCGAGGAGCGCCGTGTGAACCAGCTCTCCGAGGATGAGCTGCTTCGCCTGCGCGAGATGATGGACCGCGACTACCGCGTGGAGGGTGACCTCCGCCGCGAAGTGGCGATGAACATCAAGCGGCTGATGGACATGGCCTGCTACCGTGGCCTGCGTCATCGCCGTGGCCTGCCGGTGCGCGGCCAGCGCACTCACACGAATGCCCGCACCCGCAAGGGCAAGGCCGTGGCGATCGCCGGCAAGAAGAAGGTGACGAAGTAAGATGGCGCGTCAGCCGAACGCGGGCTCCCGCCCCCGCAAGAAGGAACGGAAGAACATCTCTTCCGGCGTGGCGCACGTCCTCGCCTCCTTCAACAACACGATCGTCACGATCACGGACAGCCAGGGCAACGCGATCGCCTGGTCGTCTTCGGGTTCCCAGGGCTTCAAGGGCAGCCGCAAGTCCACTCCCTATGCCGCGCAGGTCGCGGCTGAGGATGCGGGCAAGAAGGCGCGCGAGCACGGCATGGAGACGCTGGAGATCATGGTCTCCGGTCCCGGCTCGGGCCGCGAGAGCGCCCTGCGTGCCCTGCAGGCCGTCGGCTTCTACGTCACCGCGATCAAGGACGTGACGCCGATCCCGCACAATGGCTGCCGTCCCCGCAAGCGGCGCCGCGTCTGAGGGGTACCCCACCATGAGTGGTGTGATGGATCGCAACTGGCGTTCCCTGATCAAGCCCGAGCGTCTGGATGTGGAGGGGGGCAACGACCCCTCTCGCGTCGCGACCATCATTGCCGAGCCGCTGGAGCGTGGCTTTGGCATGACGCTCGGCAACGCCCTGCGCCGCGTGCTGCTGTCCTCCCTCCAGGGTGCGGCTGTCACGGCGGTGCAGATCGAGGGCGCGCTGCATGAATTCAGCAGCCTCCCCGGCGTGCGCGAGGACGTGACGGACATCGTCCTGAACATCAAGCGCCTGGCTGTCCGCATGCAGGGCGAGGGCTCCAAGCGCCTCTCCCTGACGGCGACCGGCCCGGGCGAGGTGACGGCTGGCCAGATCCAGGTGACCGGCGACATCGAGATCGCCAACCCGGAACTGGTGATCTGCACCCTCGACGACGGCGCCAAGCTGAATGCCGAGCTGACGGTTGCCACCGGCAAGGGCTATGTCCCGGCTTCTGAGAACCGCCCCGAGGACGCGCCGATCGGCCTGATCCCCGTGGATGCCATCTATTCCCCGGTGCGCCGCGTGGCCTATCGCGTGGAGCCGACCCGCGTCGGCCAGCGCACGGACTACGACAAGCTGGTGCTCACCGTGGAGACGGACGGCACGGTTTCTCCGGATGACGCGGTGGCCCTGGCTGCCCGCATCCTGCAGGACCAGCTGCAGCTCTTCATCAACTTCGACGAGCCGCGCGAAGCGCGTGCTGCCGAGGTCGAGGACGATCTGCCGTTCAACCGCAACCTGCTCCGTAAGGTGGACGAGCTCGAACTCTCCGTCCGCTCTGCGAACTGCCTGAAGAACGACAACATCGTCTATATCGGCGATCTCGTTCAGAAGTCTGAGCAGGAGATGCTGCGTACGCCGAATTTCGGCCGCAAGTCGCTGAACGAGATCAAGGAGGTGCTCACCTCCATGGGTCTGCAGCTCGGCATGAACGTCCCCGGCTGGCCGCCGGAGAATATCGAGGACCTGGCCCGCAAGGTCGACGAGCCCTTCTAAGCGGCCCGTAGGAAAGGACTAGAGGAAAATGCGTCACGGGGTTTCGGGCCGGAAGCTCGGCGTCACCTCCGCCCACCGGATCTCCATGTTCCGCAACATGGCGACCAGCCTGCTCAAGCATGAGCAGATCACCACCACCCTGCCGAAGGCCAAGGAGCTGCGCCCCTATGTGGAGCGCATCATCACCCTCGGTAAGCGTGGCGACCTGCATGCCCGCCGCCAGGCGAGCGCGCAGATCCGCGACGCTGCGGTGGTCCGCAAGCTGTTCGATACGCTGGCGCCGCGCTACGCCGCGCGCAACGGCGGCTACACCCGCGTCCTGCGCGCCGGCATCCGCTATGGCGACGCCGCGCAGATGGCGGTGATCGAGCTGATCGAGCGCGATGTTGCCGCCAAGGGCCTGGACAGCGGTCCGAAGCCTGAGGTGGTGGAGGAAGCGACGGCCGAGGCGTGAGCACGCCTTACCGTAAGCCTTTGCGGAGGGCGGGTGGGCGACCACTCGCCCTTCTGCTTTTGGCCACTCTGTTCTTCTCCGCGCCGGCTTCGGCCCAGCCTGCACCGGAGCCTTCTCCGTTGACGCTGGAGGGGCAGTCCGTGGCGAAGCTCGCCGCGCATCCGGACTTGTCGATTGTCTTCCGCTCCGTCGTGCGGGGGCGGCAAACCTATATCTACCGCCATCTGCACGCAGATGATCCAGGCTCCCTGAGAACCAAGGATCAGCGTTACGTCTTCGGCTGGACCTGTGACGGTGGAGACTGCGCTCAGGAAGGGCTGTTCCTCGGCTACGACACCCAGCTGGAACGGATCTATCTCCTGCTTCTGGATGAGGGCTCGGCCAGCCTCACCGTTCCCACGCGCCGCGCGCCCTGGCCCGCGCCGCTGGCGGAGGCGGTCCTGGCGATCAAGCCCGATCTCCGCTCCTTCCGGTCGGAGTAGCGCAGGCGCAACGCAGCCGCCGCGGGCCCGTTCCAGAGGCGGATCTGGAAGGAACCACCCCCGATGATGCGCTGGGCTCTCGGTCTTGCCGTGCTCTTCATCCTGCTCGCCCTGGCGGCGCGGGTGCTTCAGCTTGGCTTCTCGCTGGCCTTGCTGGCAGTGGCCGGCATCGCCCTCGTCGCCGCGGTGGTGACAGGGCTGGCCGCCCGGGCGAATGCCCGGAGCGGCCCGCCCAACCGGGCGCCGTAACTCAGTCGATGCGGATATTGGCCTCGCGCACCAGCGTGGCCATGGCCGCCCGCCCCTCCTGGATGAAGCGGGCGAATTCGGCCGGCGAGGAGCCCACGGGCACCGCCACAAGCTGATCCAACCGCGCCTTGGATTCCGGTTCTGCCAGGGCTGCCACCATGGCGCCGTGCAGCCGCTCCGCCACCTGGGGCGGCGTGCCGGCCGGGGCGAAGAGGGCGCACCATTCAGCGATAAGCAGGCCGGGAAGCCCTGCCTCCGCGAAGGTCGGTACGTCGGGGCGGGAGGGCAGGCGCTGCTCCGTCGCCACCGCGAGCATCCGTGCCCGGCCGGAATCCACGATCGGTCCTGCCGAGAGCGCGGTGATGAAGGTGCCGTCCAGCACCCCCGCCGCCAGATCACGTGCCGCATCCGCCCCACCGCGATAGGCGGCATGGGTCAGTTCAAGCCCGGCCAGCCTTTGGAGTTGGGCCAGGGCCAGATGGCCGGCGGTCGCATTGCCCTGGGTGCCGATATTCAGCCCGCCCGGCTGCCGCTTCGCCAGGGCGATGAACTCCGCCAGGTTTTTGGCCGGGCTCTCGGCCTTCATCGCCAGCACCTGCGGGAAAGTGGCCGCCAGAGTCACGGGAAGGAAAGCGGTGGTGTAGTCGAAGGAGAGCCCCCGCAGCAGGCTCGGATTCACGATATGGGAGGACGCATCCCAGAGCAGGGTGTAGCCATCCGGTGCCGCCTGGGCCACCGCCGCCCCGCCATTGGACCCGCTGCCACCGGTGCGGTTCTCCACCACCACATTCTGCCCCAGCTTCTCGGACATGCGCGGCGCGAGCACGCGGGCGACGCTGTCCGCCGCGCCGCCGGCGGCGAAGGCGACGATCAGGCGGATGGGGCGGTTGGGCCAGGTGCCCTGGGCCCGTGCCACATACGGCGCGGCCAAGATGGCTGCGGGGACCCCCAGGAGGGCGCGGCGATGGAACATGGGACGGAATCCTCCAGCTTCTGGGGCGGATGGAGGCGGTGCGGGGCCCGTGCGTCAACCCCGGACCCTTGCCCCAACTCCTCCAGGCGCGCTTGATGAGCGCCGCTGAAGCGTCCCATCCTGGAGCATAGAATGCGCGTCACGGTCGTGCAGATGAATCCCGGCGCCGACAAGGCCGCCAACATTGCCCAGGCTGCCCGCCTCGCGGCTGGCGCCATCGAAGCCGATCGCCCGGACATCATCGCCTTTCCTGAGATATGGACCTGCCTTGGCGGCGACCGTGCCACCAAGATGGCGGCCGCCGAGCTTCTGCCGGAGCCCGGCTCCAATGCCCGGGGCGGCGAGGCCTATGAGGCGCTGCGCGAGATGGCGGTGGCCAACCGCATCCATGTCCATGGCGGCAGCATCGGCGAGCGCGTGGGTGACCGGCTGCGCAACACCAGCCTGCTCTTCGGCCCGGATGGGCGGGAGATCGCGCGCTACAGCAAGATCCATCTCTTCGACATCACTGCGCCGGACGGCACGGGGTACCGCGAAAGCTCGACCTATGATGGCGGCAGCACCATCGTCACCGCCAAGGCGGGCCAGACGCATTGTGGCCTCGCCATCTGCTACGACGTGCGCTTCCCGGAGCTGTTCCTTTCCCTCCGCCGGGCCGGTGCCGAACTGATCTTCCTACCCGCCGCCTTCACCTTGCAGACCGGCAAGGACCATTGGGAGGTGTTGATCCGCGCCCGGGCCATCGAGACCCAGTGCTGGTTCGCAGCCCCCGCCACCTGGGGCCAGCATATGGAACCCAAGGGGGCGCGCCACACCTATGGCCATTCCCTGATCTGCGATCCCTGGGGGCATGTCGTTGCCAAATGCTCGGACGGCACCGGCTGGGCCACCGCCCGCATCGATCCGGCGGTAACCGAGCGCGTGCGCCGTGACATGCCGGTGCTGGAACACCGGCGGCTGGCATGACAGCCGCCCTCCTCGGTGGTGCGCCCGATCCGGACGCGGTACGCGAACTGCCGGATGACCTGACCGGCCGCATTGCCTTCCACGCGGCCGCGACCGAGGAGGCCTGCGCCGCCCGCGCGCGCCTCGTTGCTATCCATGGCGATGCGCCGCTGGAGGACGCGGCCGTGGTGGTGGCGCTGGGCGGTGATGGCGCGATGCTGGAGACGCAGCACCGCATCCTCGGCAAGGGCCTGCCCGTCTATGGGATGAATCGCGGCAGCGTCGGCTTCCTGATGAACCCCTATCGCGAGGATGGCCTGCCGGAACGCCTGAAATCCGCCCAGGCCGCTTCGGTGCAGCCCCTGCGGATGCGCGCCTTCGATGCCGAGGGCACGTCGCATGAGGCGCTGGCCATCAACGAGGTCTCGCTGCTGCGGGAAACGCGCCAGGCGGCCAAGATCCGCATCCTGGTGGATGGCAAGGTGCGCCTGCCGGAGCTGATCTGCGACGGCATCCTCGTCGCCACGCCGGCGGGCAGCACCGCCTATAACCTCTCCGCCCATGGGCCGATCATCCCGCTGGGCACCAACCTGCTGGCGATGACGCCCATCTCCGCCTTCCGCCCCCGGCGCTGGCGCGGCGCGCTGCTGCCCGGCACGGCTTCGGTGGTCTTCGAGATCCTGGAGGCCGAGAAGCGCCCGGTGGCGGCGGTGGCCGACTATACCGAGGTACGCGACGTCCGCCGTGTCGAGATTTGCGAGGATCGCCGCCTGCGCCTGACCATGCTCTTCGACCCGGATCAGGGCCTGCCGGAACGTATCCTGGCCGAGCAGTTCACGGTCTGAGGAAGCCCTCCAGCGCCGCCAGCACCTCCTCCGGTGCTTCCTCGGCCAGGTAGTGCCCGCTGTTCACCGGCCCGCCGGTGATCGGGCCATCGGCGAAGTCCCGCCAGAGCTGGAGCGGCTGGTACCACTGCCCGATCTTCCCCTTGGCGCCCCAGAGCGCCAGGAGCGGACAGGACACCCGCTCCCCCGCCTCGCGGGAGGCGCGGTCATGCTCCAGGTCGATGCCGGTGGCGGCGCGGTAATCCTCGCAGATGGATTCCACCGTGCCGTCCAGATGCAGGGCGGCGATGTAGTCGGCACGCGCCTCGGGATCGAAGAAGCCGTCGTCCTTCGGCTCGCGGCTGGTGTGCAGGCGGAACCAGTCCTCCACGTCGCGCCGGATCATCCGCTCGGGGATGGGATGCTTCTGGGCCAGGAAGAACCAGTGATAGTAACCCATGGCGAAGGCCATGTCGGTGCGCTCGAAATGCGCCAGCGTGGGGACGATATCCATCACGCAGAGCCGCTCCACCCGCGCCGCGTGGTCCAGCGCCAGCCGGTGCGCCACGCGGGCGCCGCTGTCATGGCTCACCACGCCGAAGCGCTCGAAGCCCAGCCCGCTCATCAGCGCGGCCATGTCAGCCGCCATCTCCCGCTTGGACATCGCCGCACTGTCAGCGGAGAGGGCTGGCTTGCTGCTGAGGCCATAGCCACGCAGGTCCGGGCAGATCACGGTGAAGCGCCGCGCCAGAACGGGCGCCACCTTGTGCCACATGGCATGGGTCTGCGGGTTGCCGTGCAGGAGAAGCAGCGGCGGGCCATCACCGCCCCGGCGCAGGCGCAGGGACACGCCATTCGCCTCGCGGGTCTCGAGCGTGAAGCCCTCGAAGAACATGGCTGTCTCCCATCGCCTTGCGGTCACGCGCATTCTGGCGCGGGAGGAATATTCCGCCAGCCCGCTGGCAGGCCTGCAAGCCACGCAGCCCCGTTTCCGTTCCTGTGCCGTTTCCTCACGCACAAATTCGTGCGATCCAGCGGGCAATCCCCCGCGCCTGGCGCGGACAGCACGAAAGGGAAGGGAGGTCCCCGATGATCACACGGCGCTCCGTATTCACACTTGCGACCGCGCTCGCCATGCCCGCCGCCGCACGCGCGCAGGCGGCCTGGGCGCCCGGCCGGCCTGTCACCCTCGTCGTGCCCTATCCGGCCGGCGGGCCGACCGATGTGCTGGCGCGCCTGGTGGCCGGGGAAATCGCGAAGGATCTGGGCTCCCCGGTGGTGGTGGAGAATGTCGCGGGCGGCGGTGGCTCCATCGGCGCGCGCCGCGTCGCCACCGGTCCTTCGGACGGCACCTCGATCATGCTGGCCTCCAACCAGACCCATGCCACCAACATCTCCCTCCTCCCGGATGGCGGCGGCTATGATCCGGTGAAGGACTTCGCCCCGCTCGCCGGCCTGGCCGACCTGCAGCACATCCTGGTCGTGCGCCCGGATGTGCCGGCGAAGAGCGTGGAGGAGTTGCTGGCCCTGGTCCGCTCCCAGCCCGGCAAGATCACCTGCGCCTCCACCGGCCAGGGCTCGGCCTCGCACCTGACGCTGGAGTTGTTCCGCGCGAAGACGGGCGCGGACATGGTGCATGTGCCCTATCGCGGCTCCTCGCCCATGCTGAACGACCTGCTCGGCGGCCATGTGCAGGTGAGCTTCGCCACCACCCCGACCATCCTGTCCCAGGTGCAGTCCGGCGCGCTGCGCGCCCTGGCCGTGGCCTCACCCAACCGCTCGCCGCATCTGCCGGAACTGCCCACCATGGCGCAGGCCGGCGTGGCGGGGGTGGAGGCTGATGCCTGGTTCGGCCTCTTCGCCCCTTCGGGCGTACCGGCACCCGCCCTGGCGCGCCTGCGGGAGCTGACCCTGGCCGCCATTGCGCGGGAGCCTGTCCGGGTCCGCACCACCGAGGTCGGCATGACGGTGAACATGCGCGATGCCGCCACCATGGAGAGCTTCCTGAAGGAGGACATCGCCCGCTGGGCCGAGGTCATCCGCACCGCCAATGTGAAGCCGGGCTGATCCATGCGCGTCATCGTCACCGGCGCCGCCGGCTTTCTGGGCGGCAGGGTGGCGTCGATGCTCGCGGCCGATCCTCGCGTATCGGCGGTCACGGGGCTGGATCGCGCCTCCCCGCCCACCGGTGCGCCCTTCCAGGGGATCGTGGCGGACATCGCCCGCTTTACTGAGCTGGCGCCCATGGCGGATGTGGTCATCCACGCCGCGGCCATCACCAGCCAGGTGAGCGAGGCCGACCCCGAATTGGCCTTCGCGATCAATGTGGAAGGGATGCGCGCCGTGCTCCGCTGGGCGCGCATGCAGGCCGTGCCTCCACGCGTCCTGCTGCTGTCCAGCATCGCTGTCTTCGGCCGTGGGGACATTGTGGCGACGGAGGATACCCAGCCCGAGCCCCGTTCGACCTATGGCACGACCAAGCTGATCGCCGAGCGCCTTTTGCTGGACGCCACGCGGCGCGGGGAGGCGGATGGCGTGATCCTGCGCCTGCCGGTTTCCATCATCCGCACCGCCACGCGCACCGCGCCGCCGGGGGCGGGCTTCGTCTCGGATCTGATCGATGCCGCCCTGCGGGGCCGGCCCTTCACCGCGCCACTGGCGCCGGATCACGCCATCCCCGTGGCCTCGGTGGAAGCTTCGCTCGGTCTGGCCATGCGGGCGGGGCTGGAGGCGGTGCCGGGGCGGGTGCTGCACGTCCCCTCCCTTGCTGGCTCCGCCGATTCGGCCAGGGCGGCCCTGGCCGCCTGCGGCATCGCCACAACCGGCATCGCCTGCGCGCCGGACCCGGCGGTGGAGCGACTCGTCGCCGGCTGGCCTGCGCGACTCGGCACGGTCTATCCCGGCTTTTCCGCCGGCCTGGTCGATCCGGGACTGGAGCCGATCATCCTCGACCATTCCACGCGGATCGGCGTGCCGCTGGCGACAGCCCCCGCATGAAAACGCCGCCGGCCCCTGCGGGACCGGCGGCGTGAAACGCATCGGAACGGGGAGAAGGGGCTACTTGCGCCCCTTCGTCCGTGCCTTGCGCGCCGCATAGCGGCGGTCGCGCTCAAGCTTCGCCTCAATCAGGGCCTGCTTGGCTGCCTCGGCTGCCTCGGCGGCCTGGCGTGCCAACTCGGCCTGGCGTGCCTCTTCCTCAGCGATCAGGCGCAGGCGCTCGGCCTCCTGGCGGGCCTTCTCCTCCTCCTTCAGGCGCCGGCGCTCGGCTTCGCGTATTTCGCGTGCCTCGATGATCCGGCGGCGCTCCTCCTGGCGGGCCTGCACAACGGGGTCATCCGCAGTGGGGCGCGCCTTGAAGCGCTCGAGCAGGGCCTTCTTGGCCTCCATGGAATTCTTGCTGCGGTCGTTGAAGTCAGTGCCCTTGAGGGTTCGCATCTTTGCTCTCTGCTGGGGGCCGGGGCCGGTTCTGCTCTCCGGTCGGGCCGCGTCGCGGGTGGCCGTCACGTGGCATCGCGCGCACAAAAAAGAAAGCCCGGAAAGCACGGCCTGAAGCCAAGGCCTTCCGGGCGAGTGACATACAGGGAGGCTTCACGTCTAGGAGACGCGGGGTCCAAGACCCCGTCCGGATCAATCACCGAACGGAACAGAGGGTATTCTCCGCTTCGCTATGCTGGTTCCGCCAATAACGTCGGTCCGCTATGCGGAACCAGCATGACGCAGTGCAGCAACTCTCAGTGGCCCGAAGCCAGCTCCGCCACCAGGAAGTCACGGAACACGGCAACGCGCTTCGAGTTCCGCATTTCCTCCGGATAAACGAAATAGGCTTCGATCTTCGGTGTCTTCAGGTCGGTCAGCACCGGCACGAGCTCCGCGAGATCATCGCCCATGTAATCCGGCAGCGCCGCCAGCCCGAGGCCCGAGCGCACCGCCCGCAGCATGGCGGGCAGGGAGTTCACCTCCACCACCGCCCGGCGTGGCGATCCAGGGCGGCGCCCGGCTTCGGCCAGCCAGTTGATGTCATCCACGGGCGGCCGGTAGTCGCCATAGATAATCAGGCGGTGGGCATCGAGATCCTCCGCCCGCTGCGGGATGCCCGCCGTGCGCAGGTATTCGGGCGAACCCACCACCTTCCAGCCAAAGGTCGCGATATGGCGCTGGATCAGGTCCGGCTGGCGGGGCGGATGCATGCGGATGGCGAGGTCCGCCTCCCGCATCGCCAGGTCCAGCTCGGTGTCATCCAGCAGCAGCGTGACCGTCACGTCGGGGTGCAGCTTCAGGAAGCGCTCCAGCCGCGGCGCCAGCCAGGTGGAGCCGAAGCCGGTGGTGGTGGTCACCTTCAGCCGGCCGGCGGCCCGCTCCCGGCTCTCGGTCAGCAGCGCCTCGGTCATGGCCAGCTTGGCGAAAACCTCGCGCACCGTGCGGTTCAGCGTCTCGCCCTGCTCCGTCAGGATCAGGCCCCGCGCATGGCGGTGGAAGAGAGGCACCGACAGGCTTTCCTCAAGCGCCTGGATCTGCCGGGAGACGGCCGATTGGCTGAGGTTCAGCGTGTCGCCGGCATGGGTGAAGGATCCCGCCTCGGCAACGGCGTGGAAGACCCGCAGCTTGTCCCAGTCGAGCGGCATCAGGCGGTCACCGCGTCATAGGCAGCCGGGGAGGGCGCATCATCGGGAATGTGGGCCAGCCACTTCTCTGCGTCCAAGGCCGCCACGCAGCCGCTGCCGGCTGCCGTCACGGCCTGGCGGTAGATGCGGTCCTGCACATCGCCGGCGGCGAAGACGCCCGGCACGCTGGTGCGGGCCGAACCCGGCTCGGTCACGATATATCCGTCCTCATCAGTCTGGAGCTGGCCACGGAACAGGGAGGTGGCGGGATCATGGCCGATCGCGACGAACATGCCGTCCACCGGCAACTCGTAATGGCCGCCGCCCACCACATCCCGCAGCTTCAGGGCACGCAGGGCGCGGAGCTTGCCCTCGGTGGGCAGCGCCTCCTCGACCACCGTGTTCCACAGAATGGAAATCTTCGGGTGCTTGAAGAGTCTCTCCTGCATGATCCGCTCAGCCCGCAGGCTGTCGCGCCGGTGGATGAGCGTGACCTTGCTGGCCAGCCCCGCGAGGTAGAGCGCTTCCTCCACGGCGGAGTTGCCGCCGCCGATCACTGCCACTTCCTTGCCGCGGAAGAAGAAGCCATCGCAGGTGGCGCAGGCTGAGACGCCGAAGCCCGAGAGCTCCTTCTCCCCCGGAATGCCCAGCCAGCGGGCCTGGGCGCCGGTGGCGATCACCATGGCCGAGGCCTCGTAGGAATCGCCCGAGTCGCCCTGGGCCCGAAGAGGGCGGGCGTTCAGATCCACCTGGGTGATGATGTCCTGGATGATGCGGGTGCCCACATGCTCGGCCTGGGCGCGCATCTGGTCCATCAGCCAGGGGCCCTGGACCGCGCTGGCGAAGCCCGGGAAGTTCTCGACATCGGTGGTGATGGTCAGCTGGCCACCGGGCTGGAGCCCGGCGACCAGGATCGGCTCCAGACCCGCCCGCGCCGCATAGATCGCGGCGGTATACCCGGCCGGCCCGGCCCCTAGGATCAGCAGTCGCGTACGGTGGGTTTCAGCCACGTCCATGTTCCAAATGCAGTGCAGACTCGTAGAGGCACCATATCGGTGCGCGCACCCGCTTGCACCACCCCACACCGGCCGGCCCTTGAAGGGCGCCCCCTGCACAGAGGATAATCCCTTCTTCTGCAGCGACAGGCCCGACGGGCCTCAGAGAAGGCCCGCCCTTGAAAGACCTCGGCCCCGCCGCCCTCGACGCGACCGATCGCGAAATTCTGCGTGAACTGCAGGCCGATGGCCGGATGACCAATGTGGCCCTGGCCGCCAAGGTCGGCCTCTCCGCCCCTCCCTGCCTGCGCCGTGTCCGGCGGTTGGAGGAGGCGGGGGTGATTCGTGGCTACCACGCCGATGTGGAACCTTCCGCTTTGGGATGGGAGATCACTTTTTTTGCGGTGGTTGGGTTGGAAAGCCAGAAGCTGCCCGTGCTGGAGGCCTTCGAGGCCATGGTCCGCGAATGGCCCGAGGTGCGCGAATGCCACATGATCCGCGGCGGCGGCGACTTCCTGCTGCGGCTGGTGGCCCGCAACGCGGCGCATGAAAATGAGCTGACCAACCGCCTCACCGGGGCGCAGACGGTGATGCATGTGAAGACGCTGCAGACCATCCGTACCTCCAAGGACGAGGCTGGCGTGCCCGTGGAGGGCTGAGGTCGCCTGCGTTCTGGCTCCATGGCCCGTATTGTGCCAAGCGGGTCGTTAATTTCGAATTTTTTGCGGGGCCCCAGTGTCTGAGGAGCGGGAGAAGGCAACGGCCACGCTGAGCACGCGGGTCTATCACCGGCTCCGGCAGGACGTGATTTCCGGGGCGCTGGCGCCGGGTAGCAAACTGGCGCTGGAGATGCTCCGCGAGCGCTATGGCGTGGGCATGACGCCGCTGCGCGAGGCGCTGTACCGGCTGTCCGCCACGCTGCTGGTGCAGGCGCATGACCAGCGCGGCTTCCGTGTTGCCGAGATCGGGCTTGCGCATTTCGAGCAGGTGGTGAGCGCGCGGGAGCGCCTGGAATCCCTTCTGCTTGAGGATTCCATCCGAGCCGGCGACGATGCCTGGGCCCAGCGCGCCGCCCGGGCGCATGCGGCGCTGGATGCGCTGCCGATGTATGAGCAGGCTGCCACGGGGGTGTTGAATGCGGAATGGCAGTCCGCGCATCACCATTTCCATTACGAACTTCTCTCGGGCGCCCGGCATTTCATCCAGGACATGTTCCACGCGATCCTGTGGGACCATTCCGCGCGCTACCGGAACATCCTGCGCCCCGAACCGCTTCCGGAGGACATGCTGAAGGCGGATCATGCCCGGCTGATCGGCGCCGTCCTCGAACGGGATGTGGAAATGGCGGTGCTGGTGCTGCGCCGGCATATCCGGAACGGCTCCTCCGCCATTCTCGATGTGCTCCGGCGGTCCCCATAATTTCGAAAATCGGTTGACCGCCGCCTGAACTCCCCTAGGCTTCCCGGAAAGCGAAACGCCCGCACGGCACGGCTCGCATCAGGCGCTGGGGGTAAGGGGATGATCGGACGGAGACAGGCGCTCGCCATGGCGGGCGGCGCCATGCTGGGCATGCCCGCCCTGGCGGCGGCGCAGCCGGAGCGGGTGCTGCGCTTCATCCCGCAGACGGACATCACAAGCTACGACCCGGTGTTCAGCTCCACCCAGGTCACCCGCAACTACGCCTATCTGGTCTACGACACGCTGTTCGGCCTGGATAAGAATCTGCTGCCGCAGCCGCAGATGGCCGAGGGCTACACGGTCGGGAGCGACCAGAAGCTCTGGACCATCAAGCTGCGCCCCGGTCTCGTTTTTCATGACGGAACACCCGTGCTGGCGCGGGACTGCGTGGCAAGCATCCGCCGCTGGGGCGGTCGCGACAGCTTCGGCCTGTCCCTCCTGGCTGCCACCGACGAGCTTTCGGCGCCGGACGACCATACCATCGTCTTCCGCCTGAAGCGGCCCTTCCCGCTGCTGCCCTTCGGCCTCGCGAAATCCACCGCGAACATGGCGGGCATCATGCCCGAACGCCTGGCGAAGACGCCGCCGCACCAGCAGGTGACGGAGGTGGTGGGAAGCGGCCCCTACAGGTTGCTGCGGGATGAAAGCGTGATCGGCGCCCGAATCGTCTTCGCGCGGCATGAAGGCTACCGCCCGCGGGAGGGAGGCGAGGTCGGCTGGACCGCCGGGCCGAAGGTCGCGCATTTCGACCGCGTCGAATGGATCATCATCGCGGACGCGGCCACTGCCGCCGGTGCGCTGCAGAACGGCGAGGTGGACTGGTGGGAAACCCCCACCCCCGACTACCTGCCGCTGCTGCGCCGCCGGCGGGACCTGGCGGTGGACATCAATGACACGACCGGCGGCATGCCGATTATGCGGTTCAACTTCCTGAACCCGCCCTTCGACAACCCGGCCATCCGCCGCGCCGTGCTCGCTGGCACGAGCCAGCTGGAATTCATGCAGGCCATGGCCGGCACGGATCCGCAGCTCTTCCGCACGGGCGTGGGCTTCTTCCCGCCCGGCACGCCTTATGCCTCCGATGCCGGGCTGTCCGTGTTGAGCGACGAGCCGAACATCGAGAAGGCGAAGCGCGAGATCATCGCGGCCGGCTACAAGGGCGAGCGCGTCGTGGTGCTGGGTCCGGCAGACCGTGCCACCGTGAAGGCCGCGAGCGATGTCGCCGCGGACCTGCTGACGCGGCTGGGCTTCAACGTCGATTACCAGGTGGCGGACTGGGGCACGGTCAGCGCCCGGGTGGTGAAGAAGGAGCCTCCGGAGCAGGGCGGCTGGAGCGTCTTCTTTGGCGTCTGGAGTGGGCTTTCGGTCATCAACCCCGCTGTCCACCAGTCCCTGATGGGTACGGGCATGAAAGCCTGGACCGGCTGGCCGGACCTGCCGGAGCTGGAGGCGCTGCGAAGCTCCTGGCTCGACGCGCAGGACCTGCCCGCCCAGCAGCGCGTCGCCCGCGCCATTCAGGAGCGTGCCTTCCAGGACGTGCCCTATGTGCCGCTTGGCCAGTTCTTCGCGCCCGTCGCCTATCGGCGGAACCTGAAGGACGTGCCGCCGGGCTTTCCTGTCTTTTGGAACGTGAAGCGAGGCTGAAACCCCATGCCAATGGTTCTTGCCGCCAATGCCAATGCCCAGGGCAGCCATGTGGGCGAATGGCGGCACCCTGATGCCTGGTCGCGCCCGGCCGCCAATATCCACAATGCCGTCCGCCTTGCGCAGATCGCCGAGGCGGGGAAGTTCGACCTGCTCTTCCTCGCCGATGGCAACGGCGTGCGGCAGATGGACAAGCCCGACCTCTTCGGGGCGACCAGCCCGTCCGACCGGCCGGGCGTGTTCGAGCCGGTGACGCTGCTCTCGGCCCTCGCCATGGCCACGAGCCATATCGGCCTCGTGGCCACCGCCACCACCACTTATGACGAGCCCTTCCATGTGGCCCGCCGCTTCGCCTCGCTGGACCATATCAGCGGCGGGCGGGCGGGATGGAACCTCGTCACCACCTCGAATCCCGAGGATGCGCTGAACTTCAACCACACGGAGCATGTGGCGCGCGACCGGCGCTACGAACGCGCGGCCGAGTTCGCGACCGTGGTGAAGGGGCTGTGGGACAGCTGGGCCGATGACGCCTTCCCGCAGCACAAGGCGAGCGGCCAGTTCCTGCATCCGTCCAAGGTTCATGTGCTGAACCACAAGGGGACGCATTTCCAGGTGCGCGGCCCGCTGAACGCGCCGCGGCCGCCGCAGGGGCATCCGGTGGTCTTCTCGGCGGGACAATCCGAGACGGGGAAGGACCTCTCGGCCGCGCATGCCGACTGCGTCTTCGCCATCGAGGGCAGCCTTCCCGCCGCGCAGCGCCTCTATGCCGACATCAAGGGTCGCCTGCCGAAATTCGGCCGCACGGCGGACGACATGCGGATCCTCGCCGGTGTCACCATTTTCGTGGGCGAGACCAAGGAGGAGGCGGAGGCGCTGTTCCAGCAGCTTGAGGACCTGGTCTCCCCCGCCGTCGGCGTGGACTACCTGTCGAAGATGCTGGGGCGGAAGATGCAGGACTATCCGCTCGATGGCCCCATGCCGGAATTCGACGAGGAGCATGTCGGCCATACCGGCATCGGCAAGGCCATCATGCGCATGGCGCGGGAGGAGGGGTTGACGGTGCGGCAGACCTATCGCCGCATCCTGCCGCAGATGGGCGGCAACATGTTCAAGGGCGATGCCCTCGCGATCGCGGACATCATGGAGGAATGGTTTACCTCCAAGGCCTGCGACGGCTTCATGATCGCGGCCCCGGTGGTGCCGACGGGTCTTGAGCGCTTCGTCCGCCTGGTGGTGCCGGAACTGCAGCGGCGTGGCCTGTTCCGCAAGGAATACGATGGCTACACGCTGCGGGAGAATCTTGGTCTGTCCCGCCCGGCGAACCGCTTCTTCGTATCCTAGGGCGCATCTTCGTGGGGCGGGGCATGTGAAGCGCCCGCCCCAGTGATGGGGGATTAACGCCGCCCCCAGACCCCCAGCCCTGCCGCCCTGGCCGATGCCTCGTAGCGCCGCAGGGCAGGGGAGGCATCCGGCGCCGCCCGGCCGCCGCCATTGGACAGCACCACCTCCGACAGGTCGCGCCCGCCCACATGGCAGCGATGCGCGCCGTCGCCCATCGGCTCGCAGGTCACCTCGCGGTTGCCGATGAAGGAGGCCATGTCCTGGGCCGCATCACCGCGCATGCCGATCACCCCGACCAGTTGCACCGCGCGATCCCCGATCCGCAGCGTCGCCGTATCTAGGACGCGGACGGGGCCGCGCAGGGGTGCCACCTGGCGGGGTGGTGCCTCGGCGGTGGTGGATGGAGCCTCCTCGGGCAGCGGCGCCTCGGTGGTCTTCACCCGATCCGCCCCATCCACGAAATCGCGCCAGATCCGCGCCGGCAGCCCGCCGCCGGTTACCCCCTGCATGGGCGAGTTGTCGTCATTCCCTACCCAGACGCCGACCACGACATCGGCCGTCATCCCGATGAACAAGGCGTCCCGATTGTCCTGGGTGGTGCCGGTCTTGCCCGCCACAGGCCGGTCCAGCCGAGCGGAGCGGCCGGTTCCTTCCCGCACCACGGCCAGCAGCAGGTCCAGCATGCCCTGCTGGGCGGCGGGCGACATCACGGGCGCCCCACTGCCCATGCTCTCCGGCCGGGCATAAAGGGTCCGGTTCCGTGCCCGTACGCCACGCACCACATAGGGCTCCACGGCCCGGTTCGCGGGAATGGAGGCGAAGGCGGACACCATCTCCAGCAACGTCGCCTCGCCGCTGCCCAGCGCGATGCTGGGTACCGCCGGCATGGCGGAGCGCAGGCCCATCCGCCCGGCCATGTCGAGCACCTGCTCCCGCCCCAGGGACTGGAAGAGCTGCACTGCCACTGTGTTCACCGAACCTGCGAAGGCCTGCCGAAGCGGCATCGCCCCACGATAGCCGCCCGAAGCATTGCCCGGCGCCCAGTTCCCGATCTGAACGGGCTGGTCCACCACCATGCTGTCCGGCCGCATCCCGGACTCCAGCGCCGCCGCATAGGTGAAGAGCTTGAACAGCGATCCCGGCTGCCGCCGCGCCTGGGTGATGCGGTTGAACTGGCTGACGGCATAGTCGCGCCCACCCACGGCGGCCAGCACGGCACCGTCATGGGAGAGCGCCAGAAGCGCTGCCTGGCCCGCCTTCTGCCGCTCTCCCTCGCGGTCCAGCCGGTGCGCCACCACCCGCTCTGCCAGATCCTGCAGGGCGGGATCGAGGGTGCTGCGGACGGCCAGGTCGATCGGGATCGGCCCCACCAGTCGCCGTGCCTCACCCTCCACCCAATCGGCGAAATAGCCTCGTCCGGGCTGTACCTCCGGCGGGGTGCGCAAGGCGGGTGGCGCGGCGCGGGCGGCGGCCACCTCCTCCGGCGTGGCGCGCCCGGTCTCCTCGACGACGGAAAGCACCAGATCCGCCCGGCGCTGCGCCCCTTCCAGGTTCCGCGTGGGGGCCAGTGCGGAGGGGGCGCGCACGAGGCCGGCCAGCATCGCCGCCTCGGCCAAGGTCACCTCCGAGGCCGGCTTGCCGAAATAGCGCCTTGCCGCCGCATCCGCCCCGGTGGCGCCCGCGCCGAAATAGGCGGCGTTCAGGTAGCGGGCGAGGATCTCCTCCTTGGACAGCCGCGTTTCCAGCCAGAGGGCGAGCATTGCCTCCTGCGTCTTGCGGATGAGGCTCTGCTCCTGGGAGAGGTAGAGCAGGCGCGCGAGCTGCTGGCTGATGGTGCTTCCGCCTTCCCGCCTTTCGCTGGTGAAATTGCGCCACAGCGCCCGCCCGATGCCCCACAGATCCACGCCGCGATGATCAAAGAAGCGGCGATCCTCGATGGCGACCACCGCGTCCAGCAACGGCTTTGGAATGCTGCCCGCCTCGATCGGATCGCCATGCAGGTTGCCGCGCGTGGCGAAGACCGCGCCGTCCCGCGCTTCCAGGATGAGGGAGGCGGGGGAGGCCTCGGGCAGCATGCCCCCGCCCACGGGGATGCGCAGCAGGCACCAGCCGAGGAAGACCAGCACCGCAAGGGCGGCAAGCGAAAGGCCGAGAAGGATGCGCGTCGGGCGGAACAGGGTACGAAAGGCGCGGAAAGGCCATGAACGGGTTGCCGGGGCTGCGGTGTCCATCACCGCATGCCCATCCTGCGGCCCAGCCCGATCGTCAACGTCACGATCGCTCACTTCCCTCGAGTCACCGAAGGGAAAAGAACCAGTTTGGCGGACAGGGCCGGGGCTGGGGATTGGCCGGCTGGAGATTAGCCGGCTGGGGATCAGCCCCGCCGCACCACGTAGTCGCCCGCCTCGAGCGCCGCGACGATGGCAGCGCCCTGGGCGGCGTCGCGCACCTCCACCATCAGCTCCAGCTCGGCGGTCTGAACGGAGGGGGCGGCAAAGAGACGCTGGTGGCTTACCTCGATCACATTGCCGCCCGCCGCGGCCACGCGGGTGGAGATGTCGGCCAGCACGCCGGGCCGGTCCGGGATGTCCAGATGCAGGCGCAGGATGCGGCCGTCGCGCAGGAGGTTGCGCAGCAGCACATTCGCCAGGATGCGCGGGTCGATATTGCCGCCGCAGACCGTCGTTGCCACGCGCTTGCCAGAGAAGAGGCCGGGATGGGCCAGCACGGCGGCAAGCCCAGCCGCTCCAGCGCCCTCGGCAACGACTTTCGCATTCTCGGCCAGCACGGCGATGCCCTGCTCCACCGCGGCTTCGGGAACCACCAGGACTTCGATGCCGAGATCGCGCAGGAGGGCGTAGGGCACCTCTCCCACGTCGCGGACGGCGATGCCTTCGGCAACGGTGGGGCCGCCCACCTTCACGGGCTTGCCCGCCAGGCGCTGCGCCATGGCCGGATAGCCCTCGACCTCCACGCCATAGATCTTCAGCCCGGGACGGGCCTCGGCGATGGCGGCGGCGCAGCCGGCCAGCAGGCCTCCGCCGCCGACGGGCATGATGAGGGCGTCCAGCTCCCCGGCGTCTTCCAGGATTTCCAGGGCCATGGTGCCCTGGCCCGCGATCACGGCGGGGTCGTCATAGGGATGGATGAAGACCAGCCCGTCCCGCAGCGCCAGCTCATGCGCATGGGCGGCGGCCTCGGCCAGCGTGTCCCCATGCAGCACCACATTGGCGCCCCATCCCTCGGTGCGGACCACCTTGGTGGAGGGGGTGAAGCGCGGCATGACGATGGTGGCGCTGACGCCCAGCAGCGCCGCATGCCGTGCCACGGCCTGGGCATGGTTGCCGGCCGACATGGCGACCACCCCCGCGGCCCGTTCCCGTGCCGAGAGCAGGGCAAGCCGGTTCGCGGCGCCCCGTTCCTTGAAGGCGCCGGTGGCTTGGAGGTTGTCCAGCTTCAGCAGCACCTGGGCACCGGCGATGCGCGCCACCGCCTGGGGCTCCACCAGCGGGGTGCGCAGGACGGCGCCGCGGATGCGCTCAGCTGCTGCCTGCACATCCGCGAGCGTCACGGCCGGGGCAGAGTTGACGGGATTGGCCGTAACGGCCCGGGCCATAGACATCGCCGCTCTTCTCCGCTCAGGAGAAGGCGACGGCGGTGATCTCGACGGAGCGTGAACCGCCCGGGGCGGGAACCTCGACGCTGTCGCCCACCTTGCGCCCGATCAGGGCCTTGGCGAGCGGGGAAGAGATGGAGATCGACCCGTTCTTCATGTCGGCCTCATAGGCGCCCACGATCCGGTAGGTCTTCTTCTCTTCCGTTTCCTCGTCAACGATCGTGACGCGTGCACCGAAGCGCACTTGATCGCCCGAGAGGCGAGAAACGTCGATCACCTCAACCGAGGGGATGACCGATTCCAGATCGGCGATGCGGCCTTCGATGAAGGACTGCTTCTCACGCGCCGCGTGGTATTCGGCGTTTTCGGAGAGGTCGCCATGCTCGCGCGCTTCCGCGATGGCGCGGATCACGGCGGGGCGTTCCTCGGCCCGGAGGATGCGCAGCTCGTCCTCCAGACGGGCGAGGCCTTCGGCGGTCATCGGGAACTTCTGCACAGGCGCGATCCCTCAAAGACTGGACAAACTCAAGGGCCGCCCCACGCCCCCGGGATGGGGGCGTGCAGGGCGGCTTGAAGATGCCACCGCCGTGCCCTCATCCAAGAGCGCGCGGCGGGTTGAAAACGTTTGGGGCGGGCGCCGGCCGAGCCGGTCCCGCCCCAGATCGGTGCAGGCTGGTTAGAGCCTGCTACGAGAACGAAGGCTGAAAATACGCCTGAAGGGGCGCCACATCAAGGGTTCCCGCCCGGAGTGCCGCAATCGCGTGCACCGCGGCCCGGGCACCGGCGATGGTGGTGTAGTGCGGAACCCCCTGGGTGAGGGCGCCACGGCGGATGTCGAAGCTGTCGCTGACCGACCGCCCGCCACCCGTGGTGTTGATCACCAGCTGGATCTCGCCGGACTTGATCGCGTCCACGCAATGCGGGCGCCCTTCAAGAACCTTGTTGACCACGCGCACGGCCAGCCCGGCTTCCCGCAGCCGCGCCGCGGTGCCGCGGGTGGCCAGGATGTCGAAGCCCATCTCGGAGAGGCGCCGGGCCAGCTGCACCGCCGCCGCCTTGTCGGAATCCTTCACCGAGATGAAGGCTGCGCCTTCCTTCGGCAGCTTCACGCCCGCGCCCATCTGGGACTTCAGGAAGGCGCGCTCGAAGGAGAGGTCGAGGCCCATCACCTCGCCGGTGGACTTCATCTCCGGCCCAAGCAGCACGTCAACGCCGGGGAAGCGGTTGAAGGGGAAAACCGCCTCCTTCACCGCGACATGGCGGTTGATCAGGCTGTCATCCAGGTGGAACTCGGCCAGCCTGGCGCCCGCCATGACGCGAGCGCCGATCTTGGCCACCGGCACGCCCGTCGCCTTGGCCACGAAGGGCACGGTGCGGGAGGCGCGCGGGTTCACCTCGAGGACGAAGATCTCCCCGTCCTTCACGGCATACTGCACGTTCATCAGGCCGCGGACCTTCAGGGCCCGCGCCATCGCCTCGGTCTCGGCCTTCAGCTCGGTGATGATGGCCGGGGGCAGGGAGTAGGGCGGCAGGGAGCAGGCGCTGTCGCCGGAATGGATGCCGGCTTCCTCGATATGCTCCATCACGCCCGCAACATAGACCTCGCCCGCGGCATCCGCGATGCAGTCCACATCCACCTCGATGGCGTCCTGCAGGTACTGGTCGATCAGGATCGGGTTCTCGCCCGAGACCTTCACCGCCTCCTTGCCGAAGCGCAGCAGCTGCTCGTGGTTGTAGGCGATCTCCATCGCCCGGCCGCCGAGCACATAGGAGGGGCGCACCACCACCGGGTAGCCGATGCGCTCGGCTTCCTGCACGGCCTCGTCCAGGTTGCGGGCGATGCCGTTCTGCGGCTGCTTCAGCCCGAGGCCCTTCAGCATCTGCTGGAAGCGCTCGCGGTCCTCGGCAATGTCGATCGCCTCGGCGGAGGTGCCCAGGATGGGGATGCCGGCCTTGTCCAGCGCCTGGGAGAGCTTCAGCGGGGTCTGGCCGCCATACTGCACGATGCAGCCCAGCAGCGTGCCCTTCTCCTGCTCCTTGCGGATCAGGGCGATCACGTCCTCACCCGTCAGCGGCTCGAAATACAGGCGGTCGGAGGTGTCGTAGTCGGTGGAAACCGTCTCCGGGTTGCAGTTGACCATGATGGTCTCGAACCCGGCCTCGCGCAGCGCATAGGCGGCGTGGACGCAGCAATAGTCGAACTCGATGCCCTGGCCGATGCGGTTCGGCCCGCCGCCCAGGATCACCACCTTCTGGCGGTCGGTCGGGTCGCTCTCGCAGACCGGCGTGCCGAAGCCACCCTCATAGGTGGAATACATATAGGGCGTGCCCGAGGCGAACTCGGCGGCGCAGGTGTCGATGCGCTTGTAGACGGGCGTGACGCCCAGCCGCGAGCGGCGCGTCTCGACCTCGGGCTCGGACAGGCCGGCGAGCTTCGCCAGGCGCTTGTCGGAGAAGCCCATGGCCTTCAGCCGGCGCATGCCTGTGGCGTCGGTGGGCAGACCGTTCTGGATCACGCCCGCCTCGGCCTGCACGATCTTCTCGATCTCGCGCAGGAACCAGGGGTCGAACTTGCAGGCGGCATGGATGGCGTCCACGTCGAGCCCGGCGCGGAAGGCCTGGGCCGCCATCAGCAGGCGGTCCGGCGTCGGCGTGGCGAGGGCCGCGAAATAGGCCTCCGGCGAGCCATCGCCCGGCACGGCCACGTCATCCAGGCCCGACAGGCCCGTCTCCAGCCCGCGCAGGCCCTTCTGCAGCGCCTCGGCGAAGGAGCGGCCGATCGCCATGGTCTCGCCGACCGACTTCATTGCCGTGGTCAGCGTGTTGGGCGTGCCCGGGAACTTCTCGAAGGTGAAGCGCGGGATCTTCACGACCACATAGTCGATGGTCGGCTCGAAGGCGGCCGGCGTGGTCTTGGTGATGTCGTTCGCCAACTCGTCCAGCGTGTAGCCGACCGCCAGCTTCGCCGCGATCTTGGCGATCGGGAAGCCGGTGGCCTTGGAGGCCAGCGCGGAAGAGCGGGAGACGCGCGGATTCATCTCGATGACGACCATGCGGCCATCCACCGGGTTGATGCCGAACTGCACGTTGGAGCCGCCGGTATCCACGCCGATCTCGCGCAGGCAGGCGATGCTGGCATCGCGCATGCGCTGATACTCTTTGTCAGTCAGCGTCAGCGCGGGGGCGATGGTGAGGCTGTCGCCCGTATGCACGCCCATCGGATCCAGGTTCTCGATGGAGCAGACGATGATGCAGTTATCCGCGCTGTCGCGGACCACCTCCATCTCGAACTCCTTCCAGCCCAGCACGCTCTCCTCGATGAGCACCTCGGTGGTCATCGAAGCGTCGAGGCCGGAGGCGACGATCTGCTCGAACTCCTCGCGGTTGTAGGCGATGCCGCCGCCCGTGCCGCCCAGGGTGAAGGAGGGGCGGATGACGCAGGGGAGCTTCACCAGCTCCAGCCCTTCCCAGGCCTCCTGCATGGTGTGCGCAATGTGGCTGCGCGGGCTCTCGATGCCGATCTTGGTCATGGCATCGCGGAACTTCAGCCGGTCCTCGGCCTTGTCGATCACCTCGGCCTTGGCGCCGATCAGCTCGCAGCCATGCTTCTCCAGTACGCCCGCCTCGGCCAGCTTCAGCGCGGTGTTCAGCGCCGTCTGCCCGCCCATGGTCGGCAGGATGGCGTCCGGCTTCTCCTTGGCGATGATCTTCTCCACCACCTCGGGCGTGATCGGCTCGATATAGGTGGCGTCGGCCAGCTCGGGATCGGTCATGATCGTGGCCGGGTTCGAGTTCACCAGGATCACCCGGTAGCCCTCGGCGCGCAGCGCCTTGCAGGCCTGGGCGCCGGAGTAATCGAACTCGCAGGCCTGGCCGATGATGATCGGGCCTGCGCCGATGATCATGATGGACTTGATGTCGGTGCGCTTCGGCATGGCTCAGGCCCTCCGGGGCAGCAAGAAGAAGTCAGTGGTGGTGACCGCGCCGTGTCGCGCGGCGGAGAGGTTCGGCGCGGCCGTTGGTGCGGCCGCGCGGTTGGTTCGATGGCCCTTCATCGCGACCGCCCCAGAAAGGGCCAGAGCAGGATGAAGAGCAGGGCATGCACCCCGGCCCAGAGCGCGGCGGCCAGGGCGCGCCCCGTTTCGTGGTCCTCGCCCGAGAAGAAGACGACGCCGCCCAGCGCGACGAAGGAGATCGCCACCCCGCCCA
Source organism: Roseomonas xinghualingensis (assembly GCF_025791835.1). Classification (GTDB taxonomy): domain Bacteria; phylum Pseudomonadota; class Alphaproteobacteria; order Acetobacterales; family Acetobacteraceae; genus Roseomonas; species Roseomonas xinghualingensis. The sequence goes on along the minus strand of NZ_JAOXLP010000007.1, from coordinate 121,551 downwards.
TCCAGGCCTTGTCGCGCGGCTTACCCACGCGGCGCAGGGCCCACCAGCCGAGCAGGGACAGCGGCAGTGCCAGGAACAACAGGCGGATCACGCGCGGGAATCCGTCGCCAGCTTCACCGCCAGCAGGGCCAGCGCGCCGCCCAGCACCCAGCGCTGAACGGCCAACCAGGCCGGCCGCGTGGAGAGGAAGCGCGAGACACCGCCAGCGCCCAGCACCATCAGCGCGTCGAACAGCGTGCAGATGCCGATCTGGACCGTGCCCAGCACCAGCCCCTGCATGAGGAGGCTGCCGCGTTCCGGATCCATGAAGGCCGGCAGGACAGCGACATAGAACAGCGCCACCTTCGGGTTCAGCGCCGCCGTGGCGAAGCCGAGGGAGAAGAGGCGAGCCCCGCTCTCCCGGGGGATGGGGCGCGGAGAGAACAGCGCAACACCGCCCGGCCGCACGCTCTGCCAGGCGAGCCAGCCGAGATAGGCCGCGCCGCCGAGCCGCATCGCGTCATAGGCATAGGGCACCGCCAGCAGCGCCGCCGTGATCCCCGCCGCCGCGCCCAGCATGATGACCAGGCTTCCTGTCTGGCACCCAACGAGCGACAGCATCCCGGCCCGCGTGCCCTGCGTCAGGCTGCGCGAGACGAGATAGAAGAGGTTCGGCCCCGGCGTGAGCGCGAGACCGACCGACAGCGCCGCGAAGGCGAGCAGGGAGGCGGCGGAAGGCAAAGGCTTAGGCGGCCTTGGACATCATGTCCGTGAAGCGATGGAACAGGTGGTGGCTGTCGCTCGGGCCGGGCGAGGCCTCCGGATGGTATTGCACGGAGAAGGCCTTCTTCGCCTCGCAGGCGATGCCCTCGTTGGAGCCGTCGAAGAGGCTCACATGGGTCACCTTCACGCCCTCCGGCAGGGACTTATCGTCCACCGCGAAGCCGTGGTTCTGCGAAGTGATCTCCACCTTACCCGTGGCGAGGTCCTTCACCGGCTGGTTCGCGCCGCGATGGCCGCGATCCAGCTTGTAGGTCTTCGCGCCCAGGGCAAGAGCCAGGAGCTGGTGGCCGAGGCAGATGCCGAAGACCGGCTTGCCAGCCTCCAGCACGCCCCGGATGGCCGGTACGGCGTATTCGCCGGTCGCCGCCGGGTCACCAGGGCCGTTCGACAGGAAGACGCCATCCGGACCGTGCCGCAGGATCTCCTCGGCGGTGGCGGTGGCGGGAACCACGGTCACCTCGCAGCCCGCATCGGCCAGGCAGCGCAGGATGTTGCGCTTGGCGCCGTAATCCACGGCGACGACCTTGTGCTTCGGCGCCGTCTGCTTCGAATAACCCTGGCCCCAGGCCCAGAGCGCCTCGTCCCAGTTGTAGGACTGGCGGCAGGAAACGTCCTTGGCCAGGTCCATGCCTTCCAGCCCCGGCCAGCCGGCGGCCTCGGCGCGCAGCGCGGCCAGGTCGAACTTGCCATCCGGGGCGTGGCAGATCACCCCGTTCGGGGCGCCGGCATCGCGGATCATGGCGGTCAGGGCGCGGGTGTCCACGCCGCAGATGCCGGGGATGCCATGGCTCTTCAGCCAGTCATCCAGGTGCCGGGTGGCGCGGTAGTTGGAGGGCTCGGTCAGGTCCGCCTTCACCACAAGCCCGCGCGCGGCGGCGGTGGTGGCCTCGATATCCTCGGCATTCGCGCCGACATTGCCGATATGCGGGAAGGTGAAGGTGATGATCTGCCCGGCATAGGAGGGATCGGTCAGGGTTTCCTGATAGCCGGTCATGCCCGTGTTGAAGCACACCTCGCCGACCTTCTTGCCCACGGCGCCGAAGCCTCGGCCCCAGATCACGGTGCCGTTGCCCAGCACGAGGCAGGCGGTCGCCCCCTCGGGAACGGCATCCGGGGCGGCATTCGGGGCAGGGGTCATGTCGGGCTCCGGGGTGGAATGGCTTTGCGGATCGGCATCGGCGCGGGGCAGGTCTTCAAGGGTGAGGCCGGTGGCGGCCAATACCGCCGGCCAGTGGCGCGGCGGGATGGCGCGCGCCTGCCGCCACTTCCGGATCGCCTCCGTGCCCACGCCGCAATGCGCCGCCGCAGCGCTGGCGCCACCCATCAGGGTCAGAATCTGCTCGACCGTCCGCATGGTGGCTATATGTGGGAAGTGTTTTCCCAAGGGAAGGGGCAAGTGCATGCGTGGCTGGGAAATCACTTCCCAGGTGCTCGCATGGCACAGTCGCCCGATCCCCTCTAAACCCTGTCCCCAATTTCACGGAGACTTTCCATGAGCCTGCGCGCCCGCTTCACCGAGGAACTCAAGGCCGCGATGCGGGGCGGCGACACCGCCCGCGTCTCCACCATTCGCATGATCTCCGCCAAGCTGAAGGACGCGGATATCGCCTCCCGCCCTTCCGGCGTGGACCAGATCCCGGAGGAGCAGATCACCTCCCTTCTGCGCGGCATGGTGAAGTCCCGCCGCGAGAGCGTGGAGATGTATCGCCAGGGCAACCGCGAGGAACTGGCCGCCAAGGAGGAGGCCGAGATCGCCGTGATCGAGTCCTTCCTGCCCCAGCAGATGGACGACGCTGCCATGGAGGCCGCCGTGAAGGAGGCCGTGGCCGAAACCGGCGCCACCTCCATCAAGGAGATGGGCAAGGTGATGGCCGCGCTGAAGGCGAAGCACGCGGCCGTACTGGACATGGCCAAGGCCGGGCCGATGGTGAAGGCCGCCCTCGGCGGCTGATTCCACCCGTTCCCACCCGGCAGGGCCGGGTGGGAACCACGATCGGCATTTTGACTCAACCGATCCGCAGACTAGTTTGGTTATTCCAGCGTATCGGACCCATGGCCCTACCGCCCAATTTCCTCGACGAGCTGCGCGCCCGCACGCCCCTGCCGCCGCTGATCGGCCGCAAGGTCAAGCTCACGCGCAACGGGCGTCAGTGGAAGGGATGCTGCCCCTTCCACAACGAGAAGACCCCGTCCTTCTACGTCTATGACGACCACTATCACTGCTTCGGCTGCGGGGCGCATGGCGATGCCATCGGCTTCACCATGCAGACCGAGGGCCTGCCCTTCCGGGACGCGGTGGAGCGCCTGGCCGGCGAGGCGGGACTGGAAGTGCCCCAGGAATCTCCTCGCCAGGTGGCGCGGGAGGCCCGTGCCCGCGATCTGCACGATGTGCTCCAGGTGGCGGCCGAGGCGATGCATCGCCGCCTCTTCTCGCCCGAGGGCCGTCAGGCGCTGGATTACCTGAAGAACCGCGGCCTCACCGACGAGACCATCGCCCGCTTCGGCCTGGGCTGGTCGGGCTCCGGCCGCGGGGCGCTGGCCGCCGAGCTGAAGCCCCTGGGCATCGAACCCCGCCAGCTGGCCGAGGCCGGCCTGGTGAAGCAGGTCGAGGGGCGGGAAGGGACCTACAACGACTTCTTCTACAACCGCGTCATCTTCCCGATCCGGGACCGGCGCGGCCGCATCGTCTCCTTCGGTGGCCGTATCCTCGGCGACGGTCAGCCAAAATACCTGAACGGCCCCGAAACCGACGTCTTCTCCAAGCGTCGCACCCTCTACGGGCTGGACATGGCGCGGGAGGCGGTGTTCCGCGGCAAGGCCGACCTGATCGTGGCAGAGGGCTACATGGACGTGATCGCCCTGCATCAGGCGGGGTTCGAAGGTGCGGTTGCCCCGCTGGGCACCGCCCTGACGCCCGAGCAGATGGAGGAGATATGGAAGGTCACGCCGGCGCCCATCCTCTGCCTCGATGCCGACGCCGCCGGTATGCGCGCCGCGGTCCGCACGGCCGAGATGGTCCTCCCCCTGCTCGGCACGGAGCGGACCCTGCATTTCGCCAGCGTGGAGAGTGGCAAGGACCCGGACGAGTTGATCCGCTCCAAGGGGGCAGCGGCCTTCGGGGAGGTGCTGAAGGCAAAAAAGCCCTTCTCTATCGCCCTTTACGACCTGATGGCCCTCGACCGTCCCCTCGGCTCGCCCGAGGGCCGCGCAGCCTTCCGGAACGACCTCGCCGCCGCCGCCGGGCGCATCCCGGACAAGGCCCTGGCCGCAGAATACCGCCGTGCCCTGCTGGACCGTTTCTTCGAGACCACGCGCCCGCAACGCCCCCAGCGCCAGTCCGGCGGCAACGGCTTCGCCCCGCGTGGCGGCAACCGCCCTGGCTTCAGGCCTCCGCCCCGCCTGCCCCCGCGTGTCCCCCCCGAGGCATCGAACGCCCGGATGGAGCAGGCCCGTTGCCTGCTGGCCATCACCATGACCCATCCCTGGATCCTGAACGAGGTGGAGGAGGCTTTTGCCCTTCTCGATCTGCCGCAGGGGCATCCCTCGGTCCTCCAGGCGGCCCTGCTGGCGTGGTATGCCGGTTTGGCCCTCACGGAAGCGTCAGGAGATGGTCGGACCTCGCTTGACTCGGGCATACTCATGACCCACCTGCAGGCGATCGGCCTGGACGAGGCCCGGAATTGGGTCATGCGCGCGACCGGCCTCCCGCGGGAAGCCAGCCCCGATGCCCTTCCCGGAGAGACCCTCGACGGTTGGTGGCATTTCTTCGGCTTTCTGCGGGGCGAGGGCGCACTGGTCGAGGACTTGGTGGCAGCGGGGCGCGATCTGGTGGCGGCAAATGATGCCGCGGCCCAGGCGCGCGTCATCCGGCTCAGCCAGGCCCTTTCGGACTTGCGTCGTGGCGAGACGGGGCTGGAGAACGGCGTCGAAGGCGCCGGTCCAATAGGATAGAGGTTCAATTCGACTCCCGGCGGCGGCCGCACCCGCCCGCCGGAGGGTCTTTCCGTGGCGGAGACAGGCATGGCGACGAAGGTGGCGAACGGCACGGAGACGGCGGAGCACCGCGATGAGGCGGTGGAGGGCGCGCTGCTCGACAGCCTGCTGGCTTCGGTCAAGAAGATGCTCGCGAAGGGCAAGGAGCGCGGCTACATCACCTATGATGAGCTGAACGCCGCCCTGCCGCAGGAGCAGGTGTCCTCCGAGCAGATCGAGGACACGATGGCCCTTCTCTCCGAGATGGGCATCAATCTCGTCGAGGCCGAGGAGAGCGCCGACGAGGACGCCGAGAAGAAGGCGCCCGCCAAGGCCGAGGGCGAGGCCGAGGACGGCGAGAAGTCCGAGGACGAAGAGGAAAGCGGCGGCAATGTGGACGAGGAAAGCCTCGGCCGCACCGACGACCCTGTCCGCATGTATCTCCGCGAGATGGGCACCGTGGAGCTGCTTTCCCGCGAGGGCGAGATCGCGATCGCCAAGCGCATCGAGGCCGGCCGCGACATGATGATCGGCGGGCTGTGCGAGAGCCCGCTGACCTTCCGCGCCATCATTGGCTGGCATGAGGCCGTCCGCGAGGGGAAGCTTCTCCTCCGCGACGTGATCGACCTCGAAGCCACCAACAATGCCGATATGCCCGACGGCCCGCCGCCGGAGGCCGAGGAGTTCGAGGAAGGCGAGGAGGGCGAGGGTGTCGGCCTGTCCCTCTCCGCGCTGGAGGAGAAGCTGAAGCCGGAGGCGCTGGCCGCCTTCGAGGCGATCGAGGCTGCCTACCAGAAGCTTGAGAAGATGTCCGCCAAGCGCATGGAGGCCTACACCTCCGGCGAGGAGCTCGCGGGCAAGTCCGAGAAGACCTACGAGAAGCAGCGCCAGGAACTGGTTGCGCTGGTGCAGAAGGTGCACCTGCACAACAACCGGATCGAGGAGCTGGTCGACCAGATCAAGGGCCTCTACCGCAGGCTGGTAGGCCTTGAGGGGCAGGTCCTGCGCCTTGCCGAGGGCCACAAGGTCAAGCGCGCCGAGTTCCTGGAGCATTGGCAGGGCTCCGAGATGGACCCTGCCTGGTTCGAGCGCATCAGCAAGCTGAAGGGCAAGGCCTGGCAGGCCTTCGTGGCGAACAGCCGCGAGGATGCCGAGAACATCCGTGGCGAGATCGGCAAGGTAGCCGCCCTGACCGGCCTGCCGGTGGGCGAGTACAAGCGCGTCTATGCCACCGTGTCCCGCGGCGAGCGCGACATGACCCAGGCGAAGAAGGAGATGATCGAGGCCAATCTCCGCCTCGTGATCTCCATCGCCAAGAAGTACACGAACCGCGGCCTGCAGTTCCTGGACCTGATCCAGGAGGGCAATATCGGCCTGATGAAGGCGGTGGATAAGTTCGAATACCGCCGCGGCTACAAGTTCAGCACCTATGCCACCTGGTGGATACGCCAGGCGATCACCCGCAGCATCGCGGACCAGGCGCGGACCATCCGCATCCCGGTCCATATGATCGAGACGATCAACAAGCTGGTCCGCACCAGCCGCCAGATGCTGCACGAGATCGGCCGCGAGCCGCAGCCGGAGGAACTGGCCGAGAAGCTCGGCATGCCGCTGGAAAAGGTCCGCAAGGTCCTGAAGATCGCCAAGGAGCCGATCTCCCTCGAGACGCCGATCGGCGACGAGGAGGACAGCCATCTCGGCGACTTCATCGAGGACAAGGCGGCCATCATCCCGCTGGACGCCGCGATCCAGTCGAACCTGCGCGAGGCGACCACCCGCGTGCTGTCCTCCCTCACGCCGCGTGAGGAGCGTGTGCTCCGCATGCGCTTCGGCATCGGCATGAACACGGACCACACGCTGGAAGAGGTTGGCCAGCAGTTCAACGTGACCCGCGAGCGTATCCGCCAGATCGAGGCGAAGGCGCTGCGGAAGCTCAAGCACCCGACACGGAGCCGCAAGCTGCGGTCCTTCCTGGACAACTGAGGTGTCCACGGCCCCGGTCCAGGTAGAGGTCACCTTCCTCCGTATGGAGCATCCGCCGGCCGACCCGCCGGCGGTGCTGCCGCCCGGGGCCGATGTCGTGGCGGTGCCGTGCTGCACCGTCCCCTTCTACCGCTATCTCTACGACACGGTCGGGCGCGAATACTGCTGGTGGCTGCGCCGCACCCTGCCGGATGACCGGATCGAGGCCATCCTGCGGGACTCGTCCGTCTCCATCCATGTCCTCTATGTCGATGGCGAACCGGCGGGCTTCCATGAGTTGGAGCGCCGCTGGGACGGTACCACCAACCTCTCCTATTTCGGCCTGATGCCGCATGCCGTGGGGCAGGGGATGGGCCGCGCCTTCCTGCGCCACGCCATAGACACGGCCTGGGCCGGGCCTTGTTCCGTGCTGACGGTGAACACCTGCACGGCGGACCACCCGCGGGCCCTGCCGAACTACATCGCCTCGGGCTTCAAGATCGTCCGGCGGGTGCGCGAGGACTGGCCGGTGCCCACCAATCTGGGCCTGAAGATCCCGGTGAGCCTAAGCGCCGATCAGCGGTAGCGGCCCTGCCGCTGCAGCACCTCGATCCGGTAGCCATCCGGATCCTGCACGAAGAAGAACCGGGCCATCAGCGCGCCGTCCCGGTGCATTTCCTTGATCGGCAAGGGTGAAAGCCCCTCCCGCTCGAAACGCGCGTGCTCCGCGTCCAGATCGTCCACGGCCACCGCCAGATGGCCATAGCCATCCCCCAGCTGATAGGGCTCCGTGCGGCCGTGGTTGATGGTCAGCTCCAGCTCGAAATCCGTCTCCGCATTGCGGAGATAGACCAGGGTGAAGCCATCGAAGGGGAAGCGGTCCGCGACCTCCAGGCCGAAGGCGCGGCGATAGAAATCGACCGAGCGCGCCTCGTCCAGCACGCGGATCATGCTGTGGATGGCCTTGGCCATTGGCTTCCCCTTCGCTTGGCGTCTTACCGGGCGACTGCTGCCGCGATGCCCTTCAGAACCAGTTCCTCGGCCTGGGCCTTGCTGCCCCAGCCGGTCACCTTCACCCACTTGCCCGGCTCCAGGTCCTTATAGCGGGCGAAGAAGTGCTCGATCTGCTGGCGGATGATCGCCGGCAGGTCGTCGCAGGACTGAATGTCCGAGTAGTAGGGATGGATCTTGTCATGCGGCACGCAGACGAGCTTCTCGTCCTGCCCTGCCTCGTCCTCCATCAGCAGCACGCCGATCGGGCGGCAGCGGATCACGCAGCCCGGCACCACGGGGGCCGGGGTGAGGACCAGCGCGTCGGTCGGGTCGCCGTCATCGGCGATGGTGCCGGGAATGAAGCCATAGGCCGCCGGATAGGCCATGGGCGTGAAGAGGAAGCGGTCCACCACCATCGCGCCGGACTCCTTGTCCAGCTCATACTTCACCTGGCTGCCCTGGGGGATCTCGACCACGACGTTGATGTCATCGGGCGGGGCCTTGCCGGTCGGGATCAGGTTCGGGGTCATGGGGGGTCCTGGACCTCAGTGCTGCATCGGCGCGGATTGCGACGAAATTTCGCAGGGCCTCTAGCAGTGCTCGGTTTGCCCCGCAAATCGCGCGCTTGCCGCCAGCCGCGCCTGCCCCCAGCATGGCTGGTGCGAAACCGGAATGGAGGCACCCAGCCCGTGATCGGACCCCGTCTCCGCCGCCGCGCGCTCCTGGCCGCGCCTCTTGCCATGCCGGCCCTGTTGGGCCCCCACGCCGTGCTAGCCCAGGCCACGGCACCCAGCCCGGCGGCCCCGCCCCTGATCGTCGGCAAGCAGATCTTCGAGGCCGGGTCCTACCGTACCCGTGGCGGCGGCATCGTCCCCAATGTCCGGATCGGCTACCAGACGGCGGGCAGGCTGAGCGCGGCGGGGGACAATGCTGTGCTGATCACGCATTTCTTCTCGGGCAACAGCCATGCCTTCGGCCGTTTCGCGGAGGATGGGCCCGCCGGCTACTGGGATGCCATCATCGGCCCCGGCAAGGCGATCGACACCAACCGCTTCTTCGTCATCTCCTCCGACACGCTGGTGAATCTCAGCCTCAACGACGCCTTCACCACCAGCACCGGCCCGGCGACCATCGATCCTTCCACCGGCCGTCCCTTTGGAACGAACTACCCGGTCGTCTCGATGCGAGACTTCGTAGAGGTGCAGAAACGCCTTCTCGACAGCCTGGGGGTGAAGCGGCTCGCGCTGGTGGCCGGCCCGTCCGGTGGCGCGCTGCAGGCGATCGAATGGGCCTGTGCCTATCCCGGGATGGTGGACCGCGTGATGCCTGCCGTGGGCACCGGCGAGTTCGACGCTTTCCTCATCGGCTGGATGGAGTTGTGGGAGACGCCGATCAAGCGCGATCCCAACTGGCGCAATGGTGATTACTACGGCCCGGGGCGGGAGCCACCGCTGACAGGGCTGGCCGAGGCGCTGAAGATCGTCACCCTGCAATCGCGTGACCGGGGGGCCTTCGCCCGCTTTGGCCGTCGCCCGGTGGAGGGCCAGGATCCCGCCCGCCGCATTGGCGATTCCTTCGCCGTGGAGCGCTTCCTGGACGAGGCCGCAATGGCCCGCGCGAAAACCTCCGACGCCAATGCTTTCCTTTACCTCACCCGCGCCAACCAGCTCTTCCTCAGCGAGTATCCGGACACCGCCACGGCGCTGTCCCACAGCCAGGCGCGCTGGCTGGTGGTGCCGGCGCCAGGGGACCACATCTTCCCCATCGCCTATAACCGCGACCTTGCCGAGGCCCTGCGCAAGGCGGGCCGTCCGGTGCGGGTGGTGGAGCTGGAAGGGGATCTGGGCCATCTGGAGGGGGTCTCCAGCATGGCCAAGGCGGATGCCGAGATCCGTGCCTTCATGGAGACCTGAGGCGCCGGGGCGGCTGCATGCCTCCAGGTAACCATCTCCTGCGGCGAACTGCGCCAGGGGTGATTTCGTTCGGACGCAATCCGCTCTAGAGAGCCTCTGGGACGGGCCGGTAGCTCAACGGTTAGAGCTGGCCGCTCATAACGGCTTGGTTGCGGGTTCGATTCCTGCCCGGCCCATCCCTTTCTCCTGGAACTTACCGTCCCAGCAGCCCACGCAGCAGGTCCTGCACCGCTGGCTGGCGCGGCGCCTGGGCCGGAGCCTGCGCGGCCGGTGCCGGCGCTGGCGCCGGAGGCGTGCCGACCGCCGGGGCCGAGCCCCGCGCGACAGCAAGCTGCCCCGCGCAATCCACATTGGGCGCCGCCCCGCCGCGCCCGCCCAGCAGCCCTTCCACCAGCGCGCCGATTGCCGCGGTGTCCTGGTCTTCCGATCGCCGTGCCAGCCCGCCGAGCACGCCTGCCGCCGCGGCGGCCGCCGCGGTCTGATCGACCGTCACGCGCGGATCGCCGAAGCGGCCGGTGATGCCCAGGGGCGTGGTCACGGAGACATCCCCCACCCGGATCACCGGGCGGAGACGGAAGGCCAGGGTCTCATCCCCCAGATTGGCCGCGCCGCCGCCGGGCACGGTAGCCACGCCCGTCTGCACCAGCAGGGCGCGGGACTGGGCGACGCCCCGCTCCAGATCGAAGCGCAGTGCCAGGCAGCGGATATCGGCAGCGCCGCCCATGGCATTCTCCGGCACCACGCCGCGCAGGGCCGAAGTGGCGCCGGCCAGCAGGCGCTGGTCGATCTTCCCGCCTGTCATAGCCAGGCCCAGATGCCCGCCGAGGCTTGCCGCCAGGGCGCGCGTTCCGGCCCCTTCGCCCCGCAGGGACAGGTCCAGAGCCCCCCGGCCCGTGACCGGCGACCGTGTGCCGAAAGCCGCCAGCAACGGCGCCGGATCCACCCCGCCCTCGCCGCTGCGAAGGGTGAGGGAGAGGCGGGGGACCGCCCCATCCGCCTCGGCAGAAAGGGCGCCCGAAACCGGCCCGCCCGGCGTGGTGGCGGTGAAGCGCTCCACCCGGAGCTTCTTGTCCTCCAGCACGGCACGCAGGGTGACGCCGCGCCAATCGGCGCCGCGCGCGCGCAGCGTGGCGACGCTCGTTTCCACATCCGCCGCCAGGGCGGCATCGCGGATGGCGGAAAGATCGACCGGCATATCCGGGATCACCCGCCCATCGGACCGTGCCGCCGGGGCAGCGGGCGCCTGCGGGGTGGGGGCAGGGGAAAGGGCAGGGGCAGGCGGTTGGGCCGCGGTCGGGGCCGCCATCAGCGCATCGGCATCCACCCGCTCCATCGCCGCCCGCAGGGTCGCGCGCGGCACGGCGCCATTGCGCCAGAGCAGGGTGGCTTGCCCGGCGGCCTCGCGGGAGGTGAGACGGAGATCACGCAGATCCATCCCTTCCGGCAGGATGCGCAATGTCCCGTCGGCGGAGGCGTCGTGCAGCGCCGGCAGCCCCGCCGTCCCGGTCTTCGCGCCCAGGGCCCGCAGATCGGCGGCCCGCAGCGAAACGGCCCATTCGGTTCCCGTCACCTGCCGGCCTGGAGCCAGGGCGCCGCGCAGGGTGGCGGCGAGGCCCCCGCCCTCAAGGGATAGGGTCAGGGGCAGGGGCCCCGGGCCACGCGCCGCCGCGAGGGTGGGGCCCTGTGCGGCGACGGAGAGTGGCAGATCGCCGAGCCGCGCCGTGCCGGTCAGCGTAGAGGGGGCATCCGGCGCGGTGGCGGCGAATTGCGCGGGCCCGATCACCAGGGGACGGCCCGCGAGCTGGATGGCCGCCTCGGTGATGGAGGCATGGAGGGAGCGGATGCCGTTCGTGCCATCCAGCTCGGCCACCAGGGAAAGGCCCTTGGCATCCGGCAGGGTGGTGCCGGGCAGGAAGGGCGCTAGCCGGGTGGCCGTATCCGCGGTGGCCGCGGCCCGCACCCGCCAGCCGTCGCCCTGGAAGGGCAGGGCGACGATGCCGCTCGCCTCCGCGTTCAGTCCCGGAGCGGAAAGCCCGGCACGGAAGGGCCATTCTCCCGGCCGGTCCTCCAGAAGCGCCGCCAGGGGCCCGGTGCCGCCATTCACCGTCGCGGCGACTCCACGCGCCACCACCTGTCCTTCGGCCAGGATCGCCTGATCCGAGGATCGAAGGGTCAGGCGGGGCAGTTCCACCACCTCTTCCTGCCCCGGTGCGCGCCAGGTGACGCGCCCGCCCTCGATCGTCACCCGCTCCACCGCCAGGGCGACGGGTTGGGAGGGCTCGGAGGGGGAGGCGGGCTGGGGCGCCACGGCCTCCGGCTTCGCACTGGGGCCAAGCTGCCAGTTGCCGCGCCCCTGGGCGTCGATTTCCAGCAGGAGGTCGGGCTCCACCAGGGTCAGGCGGCGCAGCTGCACCTGGCGGGAGAGGAGCGGCACCAGCGCCATCTCGGCCTCGATCCGCTTTGCGCGCAGCATCTCGGGGCGCGAGCCGCCCGGCGCATTGGCGAGGACCGGGCCTTCCAGCGTGATGGTCGGCACCAGGGAGGGGCTCAGCCCAACCGGGCCGGAAAGGGTGAAGCTGCGCCCGGTGGCCGCCTCCACCGCGGCCTGCAGGCGCGGCCGGATGGCATCGGTGCGCAGCACGGCCCAGAGCGCGCCATAGCCCAGCAGCGGCAGGCCGATGACCAGCCCGCCCAATCCGATCAGCCAGGGCCGCAGCCGGCGGAGGAGTCCGGGGCGCGCGGGCTCGGTCATCGCATGACTCCGATAAGTTCAGCGGGTCCGCTTCGCCGGCGGGGTGCGCGGCCGGTCGAAGCCGAGGAAGGCGAAGCTCTCGCTCATATGGGGCGGCAGCGGCGCCGAGACGGAGAGGGTACCTCCCTCCGGATGCGGCAGCTCGATGGAGCGGGCATGGAGGTGCAGGAGGTTCGACATCCCCTCCAGATGCGCCTCCGCCCCACCATACTTGCCGTCACCCAGGATGGGGCATTTCAGGGCAGAGGCGGCATGGACGCGAAGCTGGTGGGTGCGGCCCGTCAGCGGGTTCATCTCCAGCCAGGAGACATGCTTCCGGGCGTTGTCCACCACCTGGAAGTCGGTGATGGCATGGGCGCCCTCCTCCCCCTCCTCGGCGGGGGCGGTGCGCTCGCCGCGCGGGCCGCCCTGCTTGGCGAGGGGCATGTTGATCCGCCCAGCCAGCGGATGCGGGCGGCCGACTACCAGGGCCCAATAGGTCTTGTGCGCGTCCCGTCCCCGGAAGGCCGAAGCGAGCTTCGCCGCCGCCCCGGCGCTGCGGGCCAGGAGCAGGACGCCGGAGGTGTCCTTGTCCAGCCGGTGCACCAGGCGCGGTCGCTCCTCATGGCCGAAGCGCAGGGCATCCAGCATGCCGTCCAGATGGCGGACAATGTTCGGGCCGCCTTGCACGGGCAGGCCATGCGGCTTGTTCAGCGCGATCACCGAATCGTCGCGGTAGATCACCATCCGCTCCAGCATCTCGGCATCCTGCTCGGAGACGGCGGGGCGGGTGGGCTCGGGCGGCGGCGCCTCGGGCATGGGGGGCACGCGGATCTGCTGGCCGGGGACGAGGCGGGTGCTCGTCTCCGCCCGCTTGCCGTCCACCCGCACCTGGCCGGTGCGCAGCATCTTCTGCAGCGCCCCCTGGGTGAGGTTCGGGTGGTGCCGGCGGAACCAGCGGTCGAGGCGGAGATCAGCCTCGTCAGGCGTGACGGTACGAAGGGCGATGGTCATGGCGGGCAGGGTGTAGCACCGGGTCGGGGCTGGAATGCACCCCATCACGCTTCGCCATGGCGCCTTCCTGCTCCAAGCTCATGGAATGAGCGACGATTTCATGCCCCCCATCCGCACGGAGCGCCTCGTCATCCGCCTGGCGAAGGCCGGGGATGCCGCGCCGGTGGCCGGGTTGATGAGCAAGGCCATCTCCGTCCGCCTGGCCTCATGGCCGCTGCCCTGGACGGAGGAGCGCATGGCGGCGCGCATCGCCGAATGGCGGGGGATCGGCCTGCCCTGCGTGGTGGAGCGCGCCGGGGATGGCGCCCTGATCGGCTGGGTCCATGCCTTGCGGGCGCGGGAGGATCCGGATCGTGCCAGCATGGGCTGGTGGTGCGCCGAGGCGCATCAGGGCCATGGCTATATCCGGGAGGCAGCCGCTGCCTTGCTGCCCGTGGTCTTCGACCGGCTCGGCGTCTCGGTGGTGGAGGCCGGCGCGCAGCCGGACAACCATGCCTCCTTCGCCGTCATGCGCGCCCTGGGGATGAAGCCCGTGGGCGTGCGCACGACCTATGCCGCCGCGCGGGGGCGGTACGAGCCCACGCTGTTCCACGAGATCCGGCGAGGCTGATCCTCAGCCGCGGGGCGCCAGCCACCATCCCAGCACGAAGGCGGCCAGCCCGCCGAGGATGCTGGCCACCAGATACAGCGCCGCGAGCCATGGGGAGCGTTCGAACAGCGCGCCCGTGTCGAGCGAGAAGGAGGAGAAGGTGGTGAAGCCGCCCAGGATGCCGGTGACGAGGAAAAGCCGCAGCTCCGGCGCCACCGCCGCGCCTGCCGCGATCGCCCCGCCGATCACCCCGATCGCCGCGCTGCCGAGGACATTCACCGCCAGCGTGCCCCAGGGGAAATCCGCCCCCAGGTGACGCAGCGCCATCACGCCGACCACATGGCGCGCGACCGAGCCGATCGCGCCCCCCGCCGCGACGCAGAGGACCGGCCCCAGCGAAAGCGGATTCAACGCCGGCCTGCCCGCATTTCCTCGCGCAGCGCTTCCAGCCGCTCCAGATGCCGCGCCACCCGCGCCTCCGCGCCACGCTCGGTCGGGCGGTAGAGGCGCAGCCGCTCCATCCCCTCGGGGAAGTAGTTGGCGCCGGAAAAGCCTTCCTCCGTATCGTGGTCATAGGCGTAGTCGCGGCCATAGCCGAGGCTCTTCATCAGCTTCGTCGGCGCGTTGAGGATGTTGGACGGAGGCATCAGGCTGCCCGTCTCGGTGGCGGCGGCCTGCGCGGCCTTCCAGGCCACATAGGCGGCATTGGATTTCGGCGCCGCCGCCAGATGCAGCACGAGCTGCGCCAGCGCCAGTTCGCCCTCGGGATTGCCGAGGCGCTCATAGGTTTCCCAGGCGGCCAGGGCGAGGGTCAGCGATCCCGGATCGGCCGCGCCCACATCCTCCGAGGCGAAGCGCAGGAGGCGGCGCGCGATGTAGCGCGGGTCCTCGCCGCCTTTCACCATGCGCGCGAACCAGTAGAGCGCCGCATCCGGGTCCGATCCGCGCAGCGACTTATGCAGCGCGCTAATGAGGTTGTAATGCTCCTCGCGATCCTTGTCGTAGAGAGCGGCGCGCTTGGCGAGAAGCGAGGACAGGCCTGCAACATCGAGCGTCTTCGTGCCCGCGGGCAGCGCCTGCAACTGCTCCGCCATGTTCAGCAGGTAGCGCCCGTCGCCATCCGCCATGGCGCGCAGCGTGGCGCGCGCGGCCTCGTCCAGCGGCAGCGGCTTCCCGCCCTCGGCCTCGGCACGCTCCAGCAGCAGTTCCAGCGCCGCGTCGTCCAGCCGCTTCAGCACCATCACCTGGCAGCGCGAGAGCAATGCGCCGTTCAGCGCGAAGGAAGGATTCTCCGTGGTTGCGCCCACCAGCACCACCGTGCCGTCCTCCACCACCGGGAGGAAGCCATCCTGCTGCGCGCGGTTGAAGCGGTGGATCTCGTCCACGAAGAGCAGGGTGGATTGCCCGTTCGCGCGCCGCATGCGCGATTCATCGAAGGCGCGTTTCAGATCCGCCACGCCGCTGAACACGGCGGAGAGGGCGGTGAAGCGAAGCCCCGCCTCCTCGGCCAGAAGCCGGGCGATGGTCGTCTTCCCCACGCCGGGCGGGCCCCAGAGGATGAGGGAGGCCAGCGCCCCACGATCCAGCATCCGCCGCAGCGAGCCTTCCGGCCCCAGCAGATGGTCCTGCCCCACCACCTCGGAGAGGCTGCGGGGCCGCAGCCGGTCGGCAAGGGGGCGGGGGCCGGCGGGGGCGGCGGGACTCTCGGGCGGCGGTTCGGCGGTACCGAACAGATCCTGGGACGGGGTAGGGCGACGGGGCGGCATCCGCCCAGGATAGGCCAAGCCGCGCCGCGCTTCGACGGGCTCCTGTCAGGATATGGCGCGATGCTCTGTTGAAGGGGGCAAAATCATAGCCGTCGCGATGGTGGGGCGCTTTATCGCCGACGCGCCGATTCCAGTGCTGCCTGCGGCCCATGCCTGTCCCAGGGGCCGGGTCTGGCGCATGAGGGGCCGAACCGCGCTAGAAGCACGCCCAGGAGGAAACTCGATGAACATCACCACCCGACGCGCCCTGGGCGCTGCCATGCTCGCCCTGCCGGCGCTCCGCATCCGCTCCGCGACAGCCCAGCCTGCCTATCCCAGCCGCCCCATCCGCTTCCTTGCGCCCTACACGCCCGGCGGTGGCGTGGACACGACGGCGCGGCTGCTTGCCGGGCCCATGGGAACCGCGCTCGGCCAGACGGTGGTGGTGGAGAACCGGCCCGGCGCTGGCGGCAGCCTGGGCGCCGGAGAACTCGCGCGTTCCGCGCCGGATGGACACACCATTATGGTCGATGCGCTCGCCCATGTGGTGAACCCTTTCGTATTGCACAGCTTGCCCTTCGACTATGCCACCGCCTTCGCCCCCATCAGCCAGGTGGTGGTGCTGCCGCAGCTGCTGGTGGTGAACCCGGCCAAGGTACCGGCGCGCAACGTCGCGGAATTCGTCACCTGGGCGAAGGGGCAGCGGGACCTCTCCTATGGTTCCTCCGGCAATGCCACCGCGGCGCATCTGGCGGCCGCGCTGTTCCTGCAGCGCACGGGGCTCGATATCCAGCACGTTCCCTATCGCGGTGGTACGGCGGCGCTGCAGGACGTGATGGGGGGCAGCCTGGCCTTCGTCTTCGGCACTGTCTCCTCCTCGGTCCAGCTGGTGCGGGACGGAAAGCTGCGGGCGCTCGGCGTCACCACCGCGCAGCGTATCCAGCCGCTGCCCGATGTGCCGACCATCGCCGAGCAGGGCTTCCCCGGCTATGAGCTGAACGAGTGGAACGGCCTCTACGCCCCCGCCGGTACGCCGCAGCCGATCGTGCATAAGCTTTACGAGGCCTCGAAGGCTGCGCTGGCGGATGCCACGGTGAAGCAGAGGCTGGAAGCGCTGGGCGCCATTCCCGTGGGCACCGATCCGGAGACCTTCGCGGGCTACGTCAAGGCGCAGCGCGATGCGATGTCCGAGATCGTTCGGTCGGCGAAGATCGAGGTCGGCTGATGGCGAGGGACAAGGTCACCATCTGGCACAACCCGGCCTGCGGAACCTCCCGCAACGTGCTGGCGGCGATCCGCGAAGCCGGAATCGAGCCCGTGGTGGTCGAGTACAAGCGTCAGCCCCCAACGCGCGAGGAACTCGCCGCGGCTATTGCCGAAGCGGGGATCACGCCCCGCCAGGCGATGCGGCGGAAGGAGGGAGCTGCCCTGCTGGACGATTTCGAGATGGATGACGCCGCGCTGCTGGATGCGATGGCAGCCGATCCCGCCCTGATCGAGCGCCCCTTCGTCTTCACGCCGCGGGGCGTGCGCCTCTGTCGCCCCGCCGAGACCGTACGGGAGATCCTTCCGGGCTGACCGCCCCGAGTGCCGCCCGCATGCTGGCGGCCAGGGCACGGATGGCCGCGCCAACCTCGGGGGAGGTGGTGCGGCCAAGAAGCACGATTTCGGAAGGCGGCAGCGGCGGCAGGCCCAGCGCCGGGCCGAGATCCGGTGCTCCGCCAGCGCTGATCCGCCCCATTGGCGCCACCCCCAGCCCTGCCTGCGCCCCGGCCAGCAGCACCGCGCAACTTCCGCCGCGATAGGCCTCCCGCCAGGGGCGCCCGGCGGCTTCCAGCGCCCGTTCCGCCGCCGCGCGCACGCCGCAGGGCGGGGCGAGTATAGCCAGCGGCACCGGCTCGCCCGGTACCAGGGTGAAGTCGGACGCGCCACGCCAGCCCAGCGGGTCTAGCCCCAGGACCTCTCCCTCCGTGCCGCCGGCCTCACGCCGCAGCACCACGGCATCGAGTTCCCCTTCATCGAAGGCTGTGCGGAGCGGGATGGAAGCTCCGCTTCGCACATCCAGTGCCGCATGGGCGGGCAGGGCGGCCCGGAGGCGGAGCAGGAGAGCGGGCAGGCCAAGGCCAATGGCATGGTCGCTCAGACCGAGCGTGACGCGCAGGGCTGTGGCGCCCGTGGGGCGCAGCGCCGCATCATGGGCGGCGAGCAGGGCGCGGGCATGGACCAGAAAGGCCATCCCTTCGGCAGTGGGGCGCACGAAGCGGGGCGAACGGTCCAGCAGGCGCCGGCCCAGCCGCGCCTCCAGCGCCTTCAGCCGCTGGCTGACCACCGGCTGCACCGTGCCCGCCGCCTCGGCGGCCCGGGTCAGGTTCCCGAACTCGACGGCCAGCAGGAAGAGGCGGACGGATTCCAGGTCGAGCATGATCGCGGAACGCTATGATGAAACCAGTCCATCATGGAATTCCATGATGGCTGTGGCGGGATCAGCTTCAGGCCCTTTCCTGAAGGAGCCAGCTCATGCCGATGATCACTCTGCGCTACGCCACGCCGGAACCGCGCCCCGATCTGCGCCCGGTCTTGGCCGGCCTTGCCGCGCGCCTGGCGGTGGAGGAACTGGGTAAGGACCCAGGCGTCACCGCCGTGCTGGTGGAGCCCGCCGATCCGGAGGGCTGGTTCGTAGCGGGGCAGAGCCTTGCCGAGGCAAGGCTTTCTGCCTTCTGGCTCGACATCAAGATCACCGCCGGCACCAACACCAAGGCGGAGACCGCAGGCTTCGTGCGGGCCGCCTTCGCTGGGATACGCGATTTGCTCGGGGCGCTGCACGAGGAGAGCTATGTGCTGGTGCATGCGGCGGACGGCCACGCCTATGGCTATGGCGGGCGCACGCAGGAGGGACGCTGGGCCGCGTCCAATCCAGGCTGAGGTTAGCGCCGGGGTCCGCCCAGCCGGGGCTCCGCGCGGCGGCCCAGGTCGCGCCCTCCCTCCGGCCAGACCGGGGGTGGTGGCACGGGCGGCGTCATGCGCGGCGCCCGTTCCTCACGCAGCGGGGGCTCGTGCCGGCCAAGCAGGGCAGGTGGCTCCTCATAGCCATCATCCGTGGCAACGGGGCGCCGGCGCACCACCGGCTCGGGCAGGCGCAGGGCGAGGCTGCGGATTTCCTGCTGCAGGTCGTCCAGCTGCGCCTCGATGGCGTCGAGACGCGACTTCAGGCCGAAGACGCTGAAGGGCATCATCAGGAAGGCCCCTATGAAGAGCAGGCCCAGCAGCAGGACGACCAGCCCGCTCCATTCCGGCAGCCCCGGAATCGCCAGATGTCCGACGATTTCCGAATCCAGCACGATCGCTACCCCTTCTCCGCGCCCGAAGCGCTGCCGCGCTTCAGCCTGTTGCCCAGATGCGTGAACGGTGCCTCCAGCCAGCCCGGCCTTCGGCGATCACGCTTTTAACCGCCGGTCACACTCATGTGACGGCCGACCGAGGGGCGCGTATTCCGCCCGATGACAAAGTCATGCCCTTTCGGCTTCCGGGCAATGGCCGAGAGGATCGCCTCCCGCAAGCCTGCATCGTCCACCGAGGGGTCGCGCAGCGGAGCACGCAGGTCTGCAGCATCCTCCTGGCCCAGGCACATATACAGGGTGCCGGTGCAGGTCAGCCGCACGCGGTTGCAGGATTCGCAGAAATTATGGGTCATCGGCGTGATGAAGCCGATGCGGCGCCCTGTCTCCTGGATCGTCTCGTAGCGAGCCGGGCCGCCGGTGCGGTGCTCGCTCGGCAAAAGGGTCCAGCGCTCGGCGAGACGGCGGCGGACGGTGGAAAGGGGCAGGTACTGGTCGGTGCGGTCGCCGCTGATGTCGCCCATCGGCATGGTCTCGATCAGCGTCAGGTCGAAGCCGTGCTCGCCGCACCAGGCGATCATGCGGTCATACTCGTGCTCGTTCACGCCCTTCAGCGCGACGGCGTTGATCTTCACGGCCAGCCCGGCCGCCTTGGCGGCGAAAATGCCGTCCAGCGTCTGCTCCAGCTTCCCCCAGCGGGTGATGGCGGCGAAGGTATCGGGGTCCAACGTGTCCATGGACACGTTGATCCGCCTCACCCCGGCCGCATGGAGGTCCCCGGCCATCTTGGTCAGCTGGGTGCCGTTGGTGGTGACGGTCAGCTCCTTCAGCCCGCCCTCGCCAATGCGCCGCCCCAGCCCCTGGAAGAGCTGCATCACCCCGCGCCTGACCAGCGGCTCCCCGCCGGTCAGGCGGATCCTGTCCACCCCGAGGTCGATGAAGGCGCCGCAGAGGCGCTCCAGTTCCTCAAGGGTGAGGAGTTCCTTCTTGGGAAGGAAGGTCATGTCCTCGGCCATGCAATAGACGCAGCGAAGATCGCAGCGGTCCGTGACCGAGACGCGGAGATAGGAAATCCGCCGGTCGAACGGATCAAGCATGGGTTGGGGGTACTCCTGCGACGGTGAGAAGATTTGGGCCGCGAACCCCCTTCAACGCAAGGGCTGTCCTATCCCAGCAGCGCAACCCCGCCCGCCGTCATGAGCGCGGCGAAGGCGAAACGCCGGTACCAGGCCGGGGGAATGACATGGAACAGGCGTGACCCGACAGGCACGCAGGCCAGCATCACCGGAAGCAGGGCCGCCGCCCGGATCAGCGCGTCCCGGTCCATCAGCCCATTCCACATGGGCGGGATCACCGAAACGATGGCGATCAGGCCGAAGAAGAGAATGAGGTTCGCCCGGTGCCGCCGCACCTCCTCGGGGCCAGAGAGGAGATAAAGGATGATGGGCGGCCCGGACATGCCGGTGGCGCCCTTCAGCAGACCGCCCGTGGCCCCCACCGCCAGGTTCAGCCCCAGAGGGCGCGGCCCGTGGTAGCGCCAGGGGGAGAGTAGCAGCAGGCCGAAGACAAGCACCAGCGCCCCGATCGCCCGGCGCAGCCCCTCCGCATCGGCATGGAGCAGCACCCAGATTCCCAGCGGCGTGGCCACCGCCGCCGCCAGGCCGAGGGGCAGAACCATGCGCTTGTCCGCCTCGCCCAGTGCCCGGGGCAGGAGCTGGGCGGAGACGAAGAGCTCCATCAGCAGGAGCACCGGCACCCCGGCGCGCGGCCCCCAGAGGGTGGAGAAGACCGGCGCCAGCAGAATCGCCGTGCCGAATCCCGAATAACCCCGCATCACCCCGGAAATGGCCACGGCCAGCGCCGCGAGGAGGAAAGGAAGGTTCAGCAGGATTCGCGCGAGATCCTCGCCCAGGCCGCTCATCGCCCGGCCTCGTTCACCAGTTCCAGCACGGTATGGGCGGTGTTGATCAGCAGCTTGCCCGCATGCTCGAAATTCACCGTCACGCGGTCGCCCACCACGGATTGCACCTGCCCGATCCCCCAATCAGGCCGGCCAGGATGGCGGACGAACTGGCCCGGCTCGAAGAGACTGTCAGACATGCGCGATACGTTTCCTCGGTTGGGGCGGCCGGAGCGGCTTTCCCTGGACGCCGGGGTTTACTAGCCATCAAGGAGCGCGGCCGCAAAAGCGGCCCACCCTTACAGGAACACTTGAATGGACGTGCTTGGCCTGGCGCAGGACCTGTGTGCCCGGATCTGCCATGACCTGGGAGGTCCTCTGGGGGCCTTGTCCGGCGCCCTGGAACTGGCGGAAGCCGAACCGGTGGAGGCGCTGTCCGTCGCGCGGGACAGCGCGGAGGCCATGCGTGGCCGCCTGCGCCTGTGGCGGGCCGTCGCCGGGGGCGGCACGGGCCCGCTGGACCGCCAGGGAATCGCCGAGCTGCTGGCGGGCACGCTGGCGAATGGCCGCGTGACAGCCGATCTCTCTGATCTTCCGGATGCCCCCCTGCCGGCCTCTCTGACCCAGGCGCTCCTGGCGGGTGCCATGCTGGGCAGTGAGGCCCTGCCGCGCGGCGGCATCATCCATCTGGCCGGGGATGAAACCGGCCTCGCCATCTGGCCGGAGGGACGCAACGCCGCCTGGCCCGCCGCGCTTACGGCCATGCTGGCTGGTGAGGCGGTGGCAGGCCCGCGCGATGTGCTGGCGCCGCTCCTCCTCCAGCTTGCCGGGGAAGCGGGCATGGCCCTTGCCCTCGCCTTGGGACGGGAGGGCACCGTTCCGCCGCTCGCGCTGCACCCGCGCGGCTGAGAGGTCGCGGCGAGCCACGAAAAGGCGCCGCCGCTTTACCAAATCTTCGGTCCCGCGCCCTGATCCTGGCCTCCGCAGAACGGGTGCGGGGTTCCGATGGACGATTTGATCGCCGATTTCCTGACCGAGACGGGCGAGGGACTGGCAGGGCTGGATGCCGCGCTGCTGCGGCTGGAGCGCCATCCGGATGACGCGCGGACGATCGGCGAGATCTTCCGCCTGATCCACACCATCAAGGGCACCTGCGGCTTCCTGGGCCTCTCCCGGCTGGAGAAGGTGGCCCATGCCGGGGAAAACGTGCTGGGGCGGTACCGGGAGGGATCGCTCGCCGTCACCTCGGGGGGGGTTTCGCTGATCCTG
Organism: Roseomonas xinghualingensis; assembly: GCF_025791835.1. GTDB lineage: Bacteria > Pseudomonadota > Alphaproteobacteria > Acetobacterales > Acetobacteraceae > Roseomonas > Roseomonas xinghualingensis. Next base: position 99,366 of record NZ_JAOXLP010000007.1, on the reverse strand, counting down.
CGCGTGGTGGACCGGGTGCGGGAGATCATCGCGGGGCTGGAAGCCACAGGCGCCGAACCCGCCGGCGACGACAGCGCCCTCATTACCGAGCTGGATGCGGTCTTTACCGGTCAGGCGGTGCCCGAGGATGCTCCGGGGGCTTCCATTCCCGAGGTCGCCCAGGAGGTTCCGGCCTCCGGGTCAGCCGCTGGACGTCAGACTGCGGAGCCCGCAGGCGAAGTCGCACCCGGTAGCGCCAAGACGCCCGCACCTGCCGTACCCGCCGGGCAGGCGGACACCCCTGCCGCCATGGCGATACCAGCGGCTGCGGAAGCCGCTGCCGCGCCTGCTGGCGAAGGCGTGGCCGTCGCCCAGACACTGCGCGTTAATGTGGACGTGCTGGAAAGCCTGATGACGCTGGTCAGCGAACTTGTGCTGACACGCAACCAGCTCCTGCAGCTCTCCCGCGCGCGCAACGATGGCGCGCTCTCCGGCCCGCTGCAGCGCCTTTCCCAAATCACCTCCGAATTGCAGGAGGGCGTGATGAAGACGCGCATGCAGCCCATCGGCAATGCATGGAAAGGGCTGCCCCGGCTGGTGCGCGACCTGTCCCGCGAACTTGGCAAGAAGATCGAACTGGAGATGCGTGGTGCGGAGACGGAGCTGGATCGTCAGGTATTGGAGCTGATCCGCGATCCGCTGACTCACATGGTCCGCAATTCCGGCGACCATGGCCTCGAAACCCCCGCCGAGCGTCGCGCCGCCGGCAAGCCCGAAGTCGGTATGATCAGGTTGAACGCCTATCACGAGGGCGGGCACATCATCATCGAGGTGGGGGATGATGGGCGCGGCCTGGCTGTGGAGAAGATCCGCGCCAAGGTGCTGGCTCAGGGCCTTGCGACCGAACAGGATCTGGCGGGGATGGGGGAGCGCGACATCCAGCGCTTCATCTTTCGCGCTGGCTTCTCCACCGCCGCCGCCGTTACCTCCGTCTCCGGCCGTGGCGTCGGCATGGATGTGGTGAAGACGAATGTCGAGAAAATCGGCGGCACCATCGACCTGCGCTCGCGTGAAGGGAAGGGAACCACCTTTCTCATCAAGATCCCGCTGACGCTCGCCATCGTGTCCGCGCTGATCGTGGAAGCGGGTGGCGAACGCTTCGCCATTCCGCAGATCGGCGTGGTGGAGTTGGTGCGGGCAGGCGATGGCGTTGCGCATATCAAGGATGCGCCGGTGCTGCGGCTGCGCGATCGCCTGCTGCCACTCGTTTCCCTCTCGCGCCTGCTGCGCCTCGACGAGCGGCCGGAGGCGGAGCGCGGCGGCTTCGTCGTCGTCACGCAGGTCGGGCAGAACCTCTTCGGCATCATCGTCGATCGTGTGTTCGACACGGAAGAAATCGTGGTGAAGCCGGTGGCGCCGATCCTGCGCCATGTCACCATGTTCAGCGGGAACACCATCCTTGGCGATGGATCGGTGATCATGATCCTTGACCCGAACGGCATCGCGCGTGCCACCGGCGTGGGGGCGGAGGGCGTGCAGGAGGAGGCGCGGCGCGGCGCCGCCATCGCCAGCTCCTCCTCGGTGGAACGCATGTCGCTGCTGCTCTTCCGCGCGGGGAATGGCGCGCCGCGCGCCGTGCCGCTGGGCCTCGTGGCGCGGCTGGAGGATCTTTCGGGCGACCGGATCGAGATGTCGCATGGCCGCCCCGTGGTGCAGTACCGCGGAGCGCTGATGCCGCTGGTGCCGATGAACGACAGTTGGATGCCTCCCGCGGCGGGTGGCCGCCAGGCCGTGCTTGTCTTCAATGATGGCGGCCGCGCCATGGGGCTGGCGGTGGATGAAATCCTCGATGTGGTCGAGGAGACGCTGAAGATCGAGAACGGGCAGGACCGGCCTGGCTATCTCGGCACGGCGGTGATCGCCGGGCGCGCGACGGAGGTGATCGACTGCGCCTGGTGGCTGCGGCAGGCGGGCGAGGACTGGTTCGGCGGAAGCCGCCCCGCGGCGCCGGCACGCCTGCTGGTGGTGGAGGACAGCGCCTTCTTCCGCAACATGCTCGTCCCCGTGCTCGGTGCCGCCGGCTATGAGGTGGTGGCGGCAAGCAGTGGCGCGCAGGCGCTGAAGCTGCGCGAGGCGGGCGAAAGCTTCGATGCCGTGATCTCCGATATCGAGATGCCGGAGCTGGATGGCCTCGGCTTGGCGCGCGCCGCGCGCGATGGCGGCGCCTGGCACACGACACCCATGATCGCGCTCACCTCGCGCCAGGAACCCGAGGCGGAGCGCCGTGGCCGCGAGGCTGGCTTCGACGAGTATGTGCCGAAATTCGATCGCGATGCGTTGCTGGCGGTGCTGCGCAGCCGCTTGGCCGCTACGCAGCACTGAAAGGAAGACACCATGCAGGCCGAACTCGCCCCCACCCACCGGGCTGTCGCGGCAGTGGCCACGGAGCAGGGCGTGCTGACGCTGACGGTTGCCGGCCAGCTTTGCGGCGTGCCCGTCCTGTCTGTGCGCGATATTCTGGGGCCTCAGGCGATCACTCCCATTCCACTGGCCCCACCGGAAGTGGCAGGCGGGTTGAACCTGCGTGGCCGCATCGTGACGGCGGTTGATCTTCGCCGTCGCCTGGGGCTGGCGGCGCGGGAGGCCGGCGCCTCGCCGCCGATGAGCGTGGTGGTGGAGGTGGGAGGCGAGCTTTACGCATTGCTGGCGGATTCCGTCGGCGACGTGCTGGCGCTGCCTGATATCGGCCTCGCGCCCAACCCGCCGACGCTGGATCCGCTGTGGCGCGATGTCTGCGCCGGCATCCATCAGGATGTCGCAGGCCATGCCGAGGAGGCTCGCCTTCTCATCATGCTGGACGTCGAGCGCGTTCTGGATATCGGCTGAGGAGTTCACGGAGATGCTCGACTGCCTTGTGGTGGATGACAGCCGGACGGTGCGCCGCGCCGCGCGACGGATGCTGGAGGCGCAGGGCTTCTCCGTGCGGGAGGCGGAGGACGGGCAGCAGGCGTTGGAAGCCTGCCGTGCCGCACTTCCATCTCTCGTCCTGCTGGATTGGAACATGCCGGTGATGGACGGCATCACCTTCCTGCGCCGCGCGCGGGAGGAGTTCGGCCCGGACGAACCGCCCATCATGCTTTGCACAACGGAGAGCGACATCTCCCGCATTATGACGGCGCTGGAAAGCGGCGCGCAGGAATACATCATGAAGCCCTTCGATGCGGAGATCCTCGCGGCCAAGCTGGAAGTGCTGGGGCTGCTGCCCGATGAGGCAGCGTGAGCAGCGCCTTCTCCGGCCAGAAGCCGGTGCGCGTGATGCTCTGCGACGATAGTGCGACAGTGCGTGGCATTCTCGCCCGTCTCCTCGGCGCTGATCCGGGCATCGAGATCGTGGCGCGCGTGGGGGATGGGCGGCAGGCGCTCGATGCGTTGCCGGTCGCACGCCCTGATGTGGTGCTGCTGGATCTGGAGATGCCGGTGATGGATGGCATGACGGCCCTGCCATTGCTGCTGAAGGCAGAGCCGCGTCCGATCGTCATTGTCGCCAGCGCGCTGACGCAGCGCGGCGCCGCGGCCGCCATGGCCGCGCTGCGGGCCGGTGCCTCAGACTACATCCCCAAGCCTGGTGCGGGCGGTGGCGGCGCGATGAATCCGGTCTTCCGCACCGAGTTGCTGGAGAAGGTGAAGGGCTGGGCACGGATGCGCCGGGCGCCGGCGATGCCTGCACCCGTGGCGGCGGCAGCAGCGGTGGCCGCGCTGGTGCGGCCGGGGTTGGTGGCGGTGGGTTCCTCCACCGGTGGGCCGCAGGCCCTGGCTGTGTTTCTCCGCGCCCTGGCGCAGCCGCCAGGCGTGCCCATGGTGATCGTGCAGCATATGCCGGCGGGCTTCACCACCATGCTGGCTGACCATCTGAACCGGGTGGGCGCCTTGCGTGTCTCCGAAGCGAAGGATGGTGAGCCGCTGCGCCCAGGCCATGCCTATCTGGCGCCCGGCGATCGGCATCTGGTGGTGGAGCGCAGCCAGATGGGCCTGCTCGCGCGCCTGCGTGACGATCCGCCGGAGCATTTCTGTCGCCCCGCGGTGGATCCGATGCTGCGTAGCGCCCTGCAAGCCTGCGACGGGCGGGTGCTGGCCGTGATCCTGACCGGCATGGGCCAGGACGGGCTGGCAGGGTGCCGCGCCCTGGCTGCCGCGGGCGGCACGGTGCTGGCGCAGGACGAGGCCTCCTCCGTTGTCTGGGGGATGCCGGGGGCCGTGGCCCGTGCCGGGTTGGCGCGGGAGGTGCTGCCGCTGGAACGGTTGGCGGCGCGGGTTGCGGCGATCGCCACCGGGCCGGGAAGGATGGCATCGTGAGCACAGCGGCTTTCGAGGTGATCGCGGCGCTGGTCCGCCTGCGGTCGGGCATCGTGCTAGGGACGGACAAGGCCTATATGCTCGACACGCGCCTGGGCGGGCTGATGCGGGAGAACCGCCTGGCGAATCTGGATGCACTGGCGGCGAAGCTGCGTGCCCCGGGCAATGAGCACCTGGCCGCCGCCGTCACGGAAGCGCTGACCACCAACGAGTCCTTTTTCTTCCGCGACGGCAAGCCATTCGACCATCTGCGCCGCATCTTGCCGCGCCTCGCAGCTGCGCGGCCCGCGATGCAGCGCTTGCGTGTCCTTTCCGCCGCCTGCTCCACGGGGCAGGAGGCCTATTCCATCGCCATGGTGGCCGATTCCCTGGGCCTCGGCGCCCGGCTGGAGGTGCTGGGCACCGATCTCAGCCAGGAGGTGGTACGCCGCGCGCGGGAAGGCGTGTATTCCCAGTTCGAGGTCCAGCGGGGCCTGCCCGTGCAGATGCTGGTGAAGCATTTCCGGCAGGAGGGCAGCCAGTGGCGGATCTCGCCCGCGCTGCGCGCCATGGTGCGTTTCGAGACCGGTAACCTGCTGGCCGATCTCCGCCCGCTCGGCAGCTTCGACATCATCTTCTGCCGCAACGTGCTGATCTATTTCGACGCGCCGACAAAGACCCGCGTTCTCTCTGCCCTGGCGGATCGGCTGATGCCTGATGGCGTCCTCTATCTCGGCGGCGCGGAGACGGTGCTGGGCCTGACCGACCGCTTTGCGACCATCGAGGGTGAGCGCGGCGTCTATGCGCCTGTCACCCGCCTGGCCCTGGCCGGATAGGCTGTGCGGTGAAATCCATCCTGGCCCCGGCACGCGATGAGCCCGGGTGGCCCTCTCCCTATGGGGAAGGGAGCCACCCGGACTGTGCCGGGGCCATTATTTCGTCGCGCTCAGGCCGCCGCCTGGGCCGCCGGGGATGTGGCGAGGAGCCCGCCAGAGGGGCGAAGGGGGGAGGAGATGGGATCGCGCAACACGTATCCACGCCCCCAGACGGTGCCGATCAGTTCTTCGCAACCTGCCTGGGAGAGCTTCTTGCGCAGCTTGCAGATGAAGACATCGATGATCTTCACCTCCGGTTCGTCCATCCCGCCATAGAGATGGTTCAGGAAAGCCTCCTTCGTCATCACCATGCCTTTGCGCAGGGTCAGCAACTCGAGGATCGCGTATTCCTTGCCGGTGAGATGCACCACGCGTCCGGCGACGCTCGCCTCCCGCGCGCCGAGGTCCAATGTCAGGCTGCCAACGGTGACATTGGGCTGGGCGAAGCCCTTGGCGCGGCGGACGATCGCCTGGATCCGGGCGATCAGTTCCTGGCTGTCGAAGGGCTTCACGATGAAGTCGTCGGCCCCCAGACCGAACCCCTTCACCTTCGCGCCCGGACGGGAGAGGCCCGAGAGGATCAGCACCGGCGTTGTGCTGCGGCCAGCCCGCAAGCGGCGCACGACCTCATAGCCCTCCATGTCGGGGAGCATGAGATCCAGCACCACGATGTCGTAGTCGTAGAGTCGGGCCATTTCGAGAGCCTCTTCGCCAGTGTCGGCACTGTCCACGATCATGCTCTGGCTCTTGAGCATGAGGGTGATGCCGCGGGCGGTGGTCAGATCATCTTCAACCAGAAGGACGCGCATTTACGTGTTCTCCACTAGTTATTGAGACGATAAGACAACCTTTACGCGAGTATGGAAAGAATTTTCTCGCTCCTGTGATGCATCATTAATTGGTACTTAGGACAAAAAATGATCCAGACTTCCACTTCATCTCGCTCCGAAGATGCTGAACCGAAGAAAATATTCCACCATATTAATGGTTTAAGCGCATATGGGCGGGTGAGTGGCATCCAGGGGCTTTGTCTGGATGTGGTGGGGCTGCATCCGCCCCCTACCATCGGTGGTTGTATTATTGTTCGTGGCAGTTCTCATAAAATAATACAGGCTGAAATCGTCGCGCTGCGTGCCGGCCGCGCGACAGCGGTTGGGCGCCAGGAGCTGGATGGACTCTCGGTCGGCGGACGCGCGGAGGCCGAAGGCCCTGTTTCGCTTTATCCTTGTGACGCTTGGCTCGGCCGCGTTCTGGATCCGCTGGGTCGCCCGGTCGATGGACGTGGCCCGGTGCCGCGTGGTCCAGTGGGCCGCCTTCTGCGCGCGGCACCGCCCGAGGCAGGGACGCGGGCCAGACTCGGGCCGCGAATCGATCTCGGCGTGCGGGCGCTGGATGCCTTCGCCACCTGTCGGCGCGGACAGCGACTCGGTCTTTTCGCAGCCTCAGGCGTCGGCAAGTCCAGCCTGATGTCGATGCTGGCGCGCCATGCGGATTGCGATGTGGCGGTAATCGGCCTGGTGGGGGAGCGGGGGCGGGAGCTGCGCGAGTTCATCGAGGATGACCTTGGTCCCGAAGGTCTCGCGCGCTGCGTCGTTGTCTGCGCCACCTCCGATTCGGCGCCGCTGATGCGACGGGACGCGGCGCTGGCCGCCATGTCCGTGGCCGAGCATTTCCGGGATCGGGGCAAGCGCGTGCTGCTGATGATGGACAGTGTCACCCGCTTCGCCATGGCACTGCGCGAGATCGGCCTTTCTGCTGGGGAACCGCCGGCCACGCGCGGCTTTCCCCCCAGCGTCTTCGCAGAGTTGCCGCGCCTGCTGGAGCGCGCCGGCCCGGGGGCGGAGGGCTGCGCCGGCTCGATCACCGGCCTTTTCACCGTGCTGGTGGAGGGCGATGACCATGACGAGCCGATCGCCGACGCCGTGCGCGGCATTCTGGATGGGCATGTCGTGCTGGACCGGCGGATCGGGGAAGGGGGGCGCTACCCGGCGGTGGATGTGCTCCGCAGCCTGTCCCGCACCGTGCCCGGCTGCCTGGAGCCGGCGGAGCAGGCAATCCTGGCACGTGCGCGCCGCATCCTCGCGCTGCACCGGGACATGGTGGATATGGTGCGGCTGGGCGCCTATCGGGCAGGCAGTGACCCGGCAGTGGATGAGGCGGTGCGCCTTGCGCCGCTGATCGAGGAGGTGCTGCGTCAGGGCAAGGATGAGGCGGGCAGCGTGGCCGGTGCCTTCGCTGCCCTGGCCGTGGCCATGGGGCCGCCGGCATGAAGCCGGATCCCCTGGCCGTGCTGGCCCGGTTGCGCGGCGCGGAGGTGATGCTGGCCCGTCGTGACCTGACCGAGGAGGCCGCCGCGCGGGATGCCGCCGAAATGCGGGTGGGTGCCGCCGCTGCCGCCCTGCGGGAGGAGGCGCAGCATGCTGGTCCCGATTATGCCGCCTGGCTGCCGCGCGGAACCGCGCTGCGGGATGCTGCGGCGGAGGCCGCCCGCCTGGCCGGTCTGCGTACCGGGGAGGCCGCCGCCGCACTGGCGGCTGCCCGCGCGGCCGAGCGGGCGGTGGAACGGCTGGCAGCAAGCCGGGCAGCTGAGATGCGCCGGAAGGTTCTCCAGGCCGAGCAACGGATGCTGGACGAGGTGGGATCGCGCAGGCTGCCGGGGCATGGCTGATGGGCCCGCCCGGCGCCGCGGGTCAGGCGCCCCAGTCCCGGTCACCGGCTTCCGTGCCACCGGGCGGGATCGGTTCAGCCGCCATGGCCGCATCAAGCAGGGCAGGGGCCTGCTCGATGGCCGCATAGAGTTCGGCATAGTCCCGAATCACGAAATAAACCGGTTGCACCTCGTCGATGCGGTAGGCGCTGCGCAGCACCCGCGCCATGTCGAAGCGCAGCCGGCGCGGCGCGTTGGAAAGCGCATGCATCGTCTCGGCACGAGAGGAGAGAATGCCGGCGCCATAGGCGCGCAGCCCATCGCGTTCGGCGATCAGCCCGAACTCCACCATGAACCAGTAGAAGCGCGCGAGTGGGGCAAGCTGCCCGCGCCGCTCTGCCTGCAATCCGAGATGGCCATAGGATTCCAGGAAATCCGCATAGTTGGGCTGGGTCAGCAGCGGCACATGGCCGAGGAAGTCGTGGAAGATGTCAGGCTCCACGATGTAGTCCAGCTCGTCCGGGCGGCGGATCCAATGCGTGACGGGGAAGCGGCGCTTCGCCAGCAGGCCGAAGAACTGCGCGTCGGGCAGCAGGCCCGGGCAGGGAACCAGGCTCCATCCCGTGGCGTCGCGGAGGATGCCGGAGGCGGTGTCCAGCTTCGGCACCGCATCATCGCAACACAGCCGGTCCAGCCCTTCCAGCCAGGCAGAGGCGGCGCGGCCGGGATAGATGGCGCGCTGGCGGGCAACGAGGGTGCGCCAGGTGGCGTGGTCAGCCTCGGATCGCGCGATCTCGGTGTCAGGCAGGGTGCCGTCGGCCCGGGCGCGGTCGTAATCGCCGCGCAGGCCGCTGGGCAGGGTGGCGGTGCCGATCACGCCTTCGGATGGTTGGGTGGTGCCTTCCATGGTGCCGTCTCCCCTTTCGATGGAAGAAGGTTAGCCAATCTGGCCAAGCGGAAATCGGCGAAACTGGGCAATGTCCGGCTTAGGATGAGTGGAAGCCACCAGGGAATGACATGCCGATGGTGAAAGACGCTCCGGTTCTGGACTCGACCGATCGCCGTATCCTGCGTGTCCTTCAACGGGACGGCCGCCTGCCCGTGGTCGCGCTGGCCGAGCAGATCGGCCTTTCTCCCACCCCCTGCCAGCGCCGCGTGAAGCGGCTGGAGGAGACAGGCGTCATCGCCCGCTATGCCGCCGTGCTGAATCCGGGGCAGGTCGGTCTGCCTTTGCAGGCCTTTGTCATGGTCGCCCTGTCCAGCCATGCGGAGGAGGAGGTGGAAGGCTTCCAAAAGGCGCTCTCCGACCGGCCGGAGGTGCTGGCGGCCTATGCCATGAGCGGTGAGATGGACTACCTGCTGCACATCCTGGCCACCGATTTCGAGGCCTATGCCGATTTCGCCATGAAGGCCCTGCTGCGGATGCCGGGGGTGAAGGAAACGAAATCCTCCTTCGTCTTGACCGCCCTCAAGCCGCCGGGAGAGGTTCCCGTCTGAAAATCGGGAACGTCCATGGACAGCGTGACGCGCCATATCCTCGATCTGTCACGGCGCGGCCTGTTGCGGGGCGCGACGGCCATGGCGGCGCTCGCCGCGACGCGCCCGGCCTTCGCCCAGCGCGTCGCGCCCATGCCGGTCTTCCAGAGCGATCCTTTCCCGTTGGGTGTCGCATCCGGAGATCCCTGGCCGGATGGGGTGGTGATCTGGACGCGGCTTTCCCAGGACCCGCTCGGCGATGGAGGATTGCCGCCGGAGGCGCTGGAGTTGCGCTGGGAGGTCGCGGAAGATGAGGGCTTCACGCGCCTTGCCGGGCGCGGCACGGTGCTGGCGCGGCCGGAGCTGAACTATTCCGTCCGCGTGGAGGTGACAGGGCTGCGCCCCGCCGCCACCTATCACTACCGCTTCATCGCCGGTGGCGTGGCCAGCCCGGTCGGCCGCACGCGCACCGCACCGGCGGTGAACACGCGGCCGGCCCAGATGCGCTTCGTCAATGCCGGCTGCCAGCATTACGAGCAGGGATTATTCACCGCCTGGCGCCATGTCGCCGCCGAGCCTGACCTGGACTTCGTGTTCCACTACGGCGACTACATCTACGAAGGCCCCGCCAACCGAGAGCGTAGCGGCAACTTCCCGGCCATCCGCAGCCACAACTCGCCAGCGGTGGAGACGCTCGACGCCTATCGGCGCCGCTATGCCTTGTACCAGCTGGATGCCGATCTGCGCGCCGCGCATCACGCGCATCCTTTCTTGGTTTCCTTCGACGACCACGAGGTGGACAACAACTGGGCCGCCGCGGTCAGCGCGCGCGTGGGTGTTTCTCCCGCCGATTTCGCGCTTCTCAAGGCCGCCGCCTTCCAGGCCTGGTACGAGGCGATGCCGCTACGCCGCGCGCAGATGCCGAACGGCCCGGACATTATCGCCTATCGTGGCATCGACTGGGGCACGCTGGCCTCGATCTCCGTGCTCGACACGCGCGGCTTCCGCGATGACCAGCCTTGCGGGGACCGGGTGAAGCCGGTCTGCGAGGAGGTGTCGAATCCCGCCGCCCATGTGCTCGGGCCGGCGCAGGAGGGCTGGCTCTTCGGCCGTCTCGCCCAGGCGGAGGCGGTGTGGAGCATCCTGGCGCAGCAGGTGATGATGATGCGGCGCGATGTCGGCGGCGCGGATGGCGATGATCAGCCGCGCTATGACATGGACAAATGGGATGCCTATCCGGCGGCCCGCACCCGGCTGCTGAACCATGTGCGCCAGGCGCGCGTCCCCAACCTGGCCGTGCTGACCGGCGACATCCACACCGCCTGGGCTGGCACGCTGCGTCCGGATTACGACCGCGAAGGCCCGGCGGTGGGGGTGGAGTTCGTCTCCACCTCCATGTCCTCGGCGGGCGATGGGCGGGAGATCTGGGCTGGTCCCCAGCGGGCGCTGGACCGCAATCCGCATATCGCCTTCTTCAACGGCCGGCGCGGCTACACGCTGATCGAGGCCGATGAACGCCGGATGGAAACGCGCTTCCGTGCCGTGCCCTATGTCTCGCGCCCTGGCGCGCCGTTGGTGGACCGGGCGCGCTTCATGGTGGAGGCGGGACGGCCGGAGTTGATCCGGCTGGGCTGAGGTGGACCGGCCGCCAGCCCCGTCCTAGCCTTCCCGTAACGACGAAGGAGGAAGCGGTGGCCAGGATCGGCTTCGTGGGGCTGGGCAATATGGGCGCGCCCATGGCCCGCAATCTGGTGAAGGCGGGGCATGATGTCGCCGTCTTCGATCTCTCCTCCGAGGCGATGACCCGGGTGGAGGGCGCCCGTCCCGCCGCATCGGGAGCGGAGGCCGCGAGGGGCGCCGAATTCGTCATCACCATGCTGCCGGCCGGGAAGCATGTGCGGGAGGCCTGGCTGGGCACGGGGGGCTTGGCCGCCGCCATGGGGCCGGATGCGGTGCTGCTGGACTGCTCCACCATCGATGTCGCGACCGCGCGCGAGGTGGCGGCCGCCCTTCCTCGCCCCTTCCTCGATGCGCCCGTTTCCGGCGGGGTGATGGGGGCCGAGGCCGGAACCCTCACCTTCATGGTGGGTGGCCCCGCCGAGGCTTTCGCGCGCGCCGAGCCCATCCTGCGCACCATGGGCCGCACCATCGTGCATTGCGGCGAGGCGGGCGCGGGGCAGGCGGCCAAGGCCTGCAACAACATGCTGCTCGCAATCAGCATGATCGGCACCTGCGAGGCTTTCGTCCTGGCCGAGAAGCTCGGCCTTTCCCATCAGGCGCTGTTCGAGGTGGCGTCGAAATCCTCCGGCCAGTGCTGGTCGCTGAACACCTACTGCCCGGTGCCGGGCCCGGTGCCGGCCAGCCCCGCCAATCGCGACTACAGGCCGGGCTTCGCCGCGGCGCTGATGGTGAAGGATCTTGGCCTCGCGCAGCAGGCGGCTGGGGAGACGGGCGCGGCCACGCCGATGGGGGCGCGGGCGCTGGAGCTCTACCGCCGCTTCGTCGAGGAAGGTGGGGCGGAGACGGACTTCTCCGGCATTATCCGCATGCTTCGGGGTGGGCGGGAAAGCGCCTGAGATCCAGCTGCAGCGGCGGGCGCCCGCCGCTGCAGGGCTGCTTTTCGGCGTTCATGCCGGCGCCCCGCGGCGGGTACGGCTTGCCAGCCACACCGACGGTCCATAGATCGGGACGGGTTGGCTCTCAGAAAGGCAGCAAACGTCCAGGGAGGGTGTGTTTTCGTCGGGCATCCGGATCTTCGCCTGTGGAAATATGCCCAGAACTCCTTCGCGGATGCGAAGTGACCTGAGGATGCGTGATGCTGTCGGAACGTGCGATATCTATTCGGGACTGTCTGTCCACTGCGGAGCGGCTTCGCTCGAAGCGCCTGCTGGGGCATGAGGACCGGGTCGGCCGGCTTTGTGTCATGCTTGGTGGCATCATGGGCTTCGATCCCGGGCACCTGATCCGCCTCCGCTACGCGGCCGGGCTGCATGATGTCGGCAAGCTCGCGATTTCCGACACGATCCTGAACAAGCCAGGCCGCCTGGATCCGGATGAATGGGAAGCCATGCGGCAGCATTCCGAATTCGGTTACCAGATCCTGCGGGAAACGAATGACCCGACGGTGCTTTTCGCGGCGGATATCGCACTCCAGCACCACGAATGCTGGGATGGTTCGGGCTATCCCGCCGGGCTGAAGGGCGATGCGATCATGCGTGAGGCGCGGATCGTGGGCCTCTGCGACATCTATGACGCCATGCGGGAAGAGCGGCCCTACAAGGCGCCGATCAGCCATGAGCAGGTTGTGCACACCATCCTGCATGGCGATGCCCGAGGCCGCACGCGGCCTTCCCTGTTCGATCCCGAGCTTCTCGCGGTGATGGAGGCGGATGCGGAGCCCTTCCGGAACGTCTTCGACGCCGTTCCCGGCTGAGCGGCTGGCGTCAGGCACCGCCAGAACCGCAGCTTAGCGCCAGCGGCGATGCATCCACAGCCACTGGCCCGGATGTTCCCGCACCCAGCCAGCGATCACGTCATTCACCACCTGGGTGGCCGCGGCCACATCGATCAGCCCCTCGTCGTCGCGCGGCATGGGGATCGGATCGGTCAGCTCCAGCTGGAAGCGGCCATCCGGCAGGCGGATGGATCGCGCGCCACGCACGGGGCAATCGAAGCGGCGCGCGAGATTACCCAGCAGCGGATTGGCATAGGCGGGCCGGCCGAGGAAATCGATGCGCGGCCCGCGCCCGAAGCGCTGGTCCACCACCATCCCCACCACCGCGCCGCGCTGCAGCGCCTTGGCGAGCTTCGTGGGAGCCATGATCCCCGCTGGGATCAACTCGCCCATCACGCCCTGGCGCAGCTTCAGGATGGCGTTCGCCACGGGGCGGCTGTTCGGCGTGCGGTAAAGCACCGCCGCGTCCAGCCCATGTTTCGCGGCGGCGACGGCAGGGAGTTCCCAATTCGCCAGATGCGCGGCGAAGACCAGCACAGGGCCGTCATTCTCCCGCAACTCCTCGAAGCGGGCGAAGGTTGCGTCATCCACCTGGATGCGCGCCTTCGGATCGCGCGCCTCGGTCAGGTCCCAGATGGTGTCGATATGCACGTATTCGCAGGCGACGCGGCCAAGGTTGTCCCAGGCCTCGTCGGCAATCCTGCGGTGCCAAGCCGCGTCCTTCTCTGGGAAGGCCGCGGCGATATTCTCCATCGCGATGCGATGCGCCGAGGTCAGAGGTCCCAGGCGCCGCGCCACGGCGGCCCCGATGCGTGGGCCTAGATCCGGGCCCAGGGCACGCGGCACGGCGAAGCCCAGCTGCGTGAGAGCCGCGAGCGCGGCGTCCGCGGCGCCCCCCTTCGCCATGCTCAGATGGTGACCACGATCTTGCCGAAGACGCGGCGGCTCTCCAGACGGTCCAGCCCCTCGGCGAAGTTCTCCAGCGGGATCACGCGGTCCAGCACCGGCGTCATGCCGCCGGCAATCTTGGCCAGCCCGTCCGCGACATTGCGCATGGAGGCGCCGAAGCTGCCGAAGATGCGGAGCTGGCGCTGGAAGATCATCATCAGGTTCGTCTCGGCCGAGACGCCCGAGGTGCTGCCGCAGGTAACCAGCCGCCCGCCCATCTTCAGCGCGAGCAGGGAGCCGGACCAGGTGCTAGCGCCGACATGCTCGAACACCACGTCCACGCCCACCTTGTTCGTCAGGCGGCGGGCGATGGAGGCGAAGTTCTTCTCGTTGTAGTTCACGACATGGTCGGCGCCGAGGGCCTTGGCCTTCTCGCACTTCTCGTCATCGCCGGCGGTGGCGATGACGGTGCAGCCGAGCGCCTTGGCCTCCTTGATCGCGACGGTGCCGATGCCTGAGCCCGCGGCATGGATCAGGATCGTCTCGCCGGGCTGCAGCTTCGCATTGTCGAACAGCATGTGCTCGACCGTGGAGAAGGTGATGGCGGCGCAGGCGGCATCGTTGATGCTCACGCCTTCCGGTACGCGCACCAGCAGGCGGGCCTGCTGGTTGAGGTATTCCTGCGCGAAGCCATCCAGGTGGAAGCCCTTCACGCCCTGGACGTTCTCGCAGAGATTGTCGCGGCCGTCGACGCAGGCCCGGCAATGGCCGCAGGTCTGCGCTCCATAGGGCGCCACGCGGTCCCCGACCTTCCAGCCCTCGACACCCTCGCCAAGCGCGACGATCTCGCCGACCGCTTCGGCGCCGACGCAGACCGGCAGCTTGCGCTGGGTGAAGGCCATGCCGCGCCAGCCCCAGACATCGATGTGGTTCAGCGCGATGGCGCGCATCCGCAGCCGCACCTCGCCCGGAGCGGGAGGCGGGGGCTCGGGGATATCCTCAAGACGCAGGTCACGGTCGCCATGGAGGCGCAATGCACGCATCAGGCGGGCTCTCCGGAAAGCACGAGGCAGACATTCTGCCCGCCGAAGCCGAAGGAATTGGACAGCACATGCTTCACTGAAGCATCGCGCGCCACATTCGGCACCACGTCCAGCGTGATGGTCGGGTCGGGCTCGTCATGGTTGATGGTGGGGGGCAGGCGCTGGTCGCGGATGGTGAGCAGCGAGAAGGCCGCCTCCAGCGCGCCGGCGGCGGACAGCGTGTGCCCGATCATGCTTTTGTTGGAGGAGATCGGCGGCGCGTTCTCACCGAACACGGCGCGCATGCCGAAATTCTCCATCTTGTCGTTCTCCGGCGTGCCCGTGCCATGGCCGTTCACATAGGAGATCGCACCCGGCGCCAGGCCGGCATCGTCCAGCGCGTTCTTCATCGCGCCGACAATGGCGCGGCCATCGGGGTTGGAGCGGGTGCGGTGGAAGTTGTCCGCGCGCTCGCCGCAGCCGGAGACAAGGCCGATGATGGTGGCGCCGCGCGCCTTGGCCGCCTCGTAATCCTCCAGCACCAGCGTCGCCGCGCCCTCGGCCATCACGAAGCCGGCGCGGTTCTTCTCGAAGGGGCGGGAGGCCTTCTCCGGCTCCTCGTTGCGGGTGGAGAGCGCCGAGAGCAGCGAGAAGCGGATCAGTGCCTCCGCATGCACGGAACCGTCAGCGCCCACCGCGATGCAGGCGGTGCATTCGCCGCGCTGGATCGCCTCGACGCCAAGCTGGATGGCGGAGGCGCCGGTGGCGCAGGCGGTGGTGAGGGAGATCGGCGCGCCACGCGTGCCGAAGCGCGCAGCCAGCCGCTCGCCGACGCCGCCGAAAAGATAGGTCTCGTAGATGTCACGCCGCCCGGCGGTCGCCTCCACCATGGCGGCATAGGAGGGATCGCCCGCCTGCCGCGCCAGGGCGAAGCGGTCCGGCCATTCCAGCTCAACCGGCGGCATGCCGAGGAAGAGCGGGCCCGGAAAGTTCCCCTTGGAGCCGATGCTGGCGGCGGCCACCGCCTCTTCCATCGCGAAGCTCGCCATGCGCTCCACGCGCACGGGGCTGGTGAAAGGCTCGCCACCTTTTTCCTCGGGCAGGTCCACGCAGCCGGCGATGGTGGTCTTCAGGTGATCCGTCGGGAAGCGCGTGATGTGCCGGATGCCGGACTGGCCAGACAGCAGGCGGGACCAGTTGTCCTGCACGCCGAAGCCAAGGGAGGTGACGGCGCCAATGCCGGTCACCGCCACCAGGGGACGCCCGAGATGGTCGCGCATCAGTTCTTCTCCGCGCGGGAGAGGGCGGCCAGCGCCTCGCCGCGCCATTGCCCGAAGCCGGTGACGAGAATGCGGGACGGTGCCGCCGCATCCCCAGCATCGGCCCCTGGATCAGCGGGGTCCATCGCCGGGTAGAAGCCGCCGCGCGAGAGCGCCAGCGCCGCCAGCGCCACATGGGCGGGGAAGGCGCCTTCCACGCCGTGGCCGATCAGGTTCGCCGGGCGCCGCACGGGGGCATCCAGGCCACTCAGGAAGGCTTCTTCCTCGGCCCAGGCCGCGGGGTCGCCGGAGGCGCCGGAAATCACCGTATCCACGCCTTCCGGCGCCACGCGGGGCAGCAGGTTGCGCGCGGCTTCCGCCGCCTCGCCAGGGGCCGTGCGGCGCGTGGCGTCGCTCGCCACCGCATCCAGCCGTGCCAGGATCCGCGCGCCGCGCGCCCTGGCGCTCTCTTCTGTCTCCAGCACCAGGAAGCCGGCCATGCTACCCAGGATCATTGCCTGGCGCTCGGAGAGGGGCCTGTGCGGCCCCTGCCACATGCCGTCATGGCCACGATAGAGCAGCAGCATGTCCCAGCGCTGCGCAGTGAAGGCACCGCCGACCAGGGCGATCTCGCCGCGTCCCTCGGAAAGCCGCGCATGGGCGATCCGCACCGCATCCGCCGCCGCGCTCTCCTCCCCCATGAATGTGCGGGAGGAGCCGGTCACGCCATGCACGATGGAGATGTTGCCGGCGAGCAGGTTGGACAGCTGCGCGAGGAACAGGGTCGGCCGGAGCCCGGTGGCCAGCATCTCGTTCAGCCGCGCGCCACCCTGGCTCTGGATGTCGCTGCCATTGGCCAGCTCGGCATTCACCTGCTCGTCCAGCGGCACATCGCGCTCGCCGCCGCCCGCGGCCACGATCAGGTGCATGTCGGCCACGAGATCGCGCGCGCCGGCATCGTCGATCGCCAAGCCCGCCGCATAGGTGCCCAGGCGCTGCCAGGGCTCCATCTGCCGCTGGTCGCCCTTCTTAGGGATCTGCGCGTCCAGGGTCAGGGCGGGGAGGGGATGCACCGTCCAGGGAGCGTAGCTCGCCTCATCGACGACAGGCTTGGCGCCGGAGGAAAGGGCGTCCCAATGCGCATCAGGCCCCTCGCCCAGTGCGGAGACCAGCCCGATCCCGGTGATGACCACATCCTTGCGGGTCATGCAGCATGTCCTGGCAGGCCGATCCGCACGGCATTGGCACGCATGGCGGCCTCCAGATCCGGATGGGGGAAGGGCATGGAGCGCAGCAGGATCTCCGCATCCGCAATGCGCTTGCCGCCGCTCATCACGCGCGCCTCACATACGGTGAATCCAGAGCCGTCATGCGTGACCTTGGAGGTAACGTCGAGCGGCGCGTCCGGGCCGACGAAGTTGCGGAACTTCGCCTCCTTCACCGACATCAGGAAGGGCATCTGCGCGAAGCCGTTGCGCCCCAGGATGAGCCAGCCACTCGCCTGGGCCATGGTCTCCACCAGCAGCACGCCCGGCACCAGCGGGTGTCCAGGGAAGTGGCCCTCGAAGACCGGCGATGCCTCGGGCACGCGGCTTTCCACCTGGATCGTATCGCCATCCAGCGATACGATCCGGTCGATCATCTGGAAATATTCCAGGCGCATCGGCCGCGCCGCCTCAGACTTGCTTGGCGGCGACCAGCTCGTCGATGCGGGCCGCGAGGTTCTTCATGACGAAGTAGTGCTCGGCCGGCTTCTCGCCCGCGTTCACTTCCTGCGTCCACTTCTCCACCGGCACCTTGATGCCGAAGGCCTTGTCGATCGCGAAGACGATGTCGAGGAAGTCCAGGCTGTCGATGCCCAGATCCTCGGTCACGTGGCTGTCCGGCGTGATGCTGTCGCGGGCGACCTCGCTGTTCTCGGCGATAATGTCGGCCACCTTGTCGAAGGTGGCGGTGGTCTCGGCAGCCATGGGGCGGCTCCTGGTCAGGCACGCCAAGCGCGGCCCAGGAGGGCCGGGCGGAGGCGAGGTCTTGAATGATCGGCG
Source organism: Roseomonas xinghualingensis (assembly GCF_025791835.1). GTDB lineage: Bacteria > Pseudomonadota > Alphaproteobacteria > Acetobacterales > Acetobacteraceae > Roseomonas > Roseomonas xinghualingensis. The sequence continues at coordinate 81,389 of NZ_JAOXLP010000007.1, read as the reverse complement.
CGGGTGATGGACCGGAATGGGGTGCGAAGTCCAGGGGCGGCAAGGTCCGGGAGGGGGAAGCACTCTCGCTATGGTGAGGATTGTGGCCCTGCGAGGAGGCTGAGGGCACGGTCCAGAAGCAGCGCCAGCCAGGCGGTGAAGAGAGCGCCCTGCAGGACATAGGAGGGGTTCGCATTGGTCAGGCCAATAATGATCGGCGTGCCCAGGCAGCGCGCGCCGGCCACCGCCCCGACCGCCGTGGTGGCCACGGAAAGCGTCACGGCCACGCGCAACCCCGCCAGCAGCACCGGCCGAGCCAGGGGAAGTTCCACCCTGGTCAGCCTCTGCCAGGGAGAGAGGCCCAGGCCTCGCGCCGCCTCCGTGATTTGTGCTGGTACCGATTCGATCCCAGTGACCGTCGCCCGCAGCAGCGGCAGGGCGCCATAGAGAACGAGGGCCAGCAGCGTCGGCGCCGCCCCGAAGCCCAGCAGGGGCAGGGCGAGCGCGATCACTGCCACGGGCGGCACGGACTGGGCCAGGGTGAAGGCGGCGTCTACCACCGGCCGCAGCGCCCGCCCACTGCTCCGGGTGGCGGCGATCCCCGCCGGGATGCCGAGCATCGCCGCAAGCAGCGCCGCGCCGAGGGAAAGCGCCAGATGCGAGCCGAGCAGCACGAACCAGGATTCCTGTACATAGGCCGGGCGCGACACCTCGGGGAAAAGCGCGCTCCACAGCCCCTCTGCCTGCGGCGCGGCCCAGAGGGCGGCAAGGAAAGCCACCGCTCCCAAGGCCAGCCAGAGGGCTGCCTTCTTCATGGTGCGGCCAGGATGGCGGAAAGGGGCAGGTGCCGGGCTGCCTCTCCGGCCAGGGCCGCACGGTCGGTGCCATGGGTCAGCATCAGCAGCAGGGCATCCCGCATGGTGCCCCCGGCCGCCAGGAGCGGGGCGCCAGGGGCGAAGCCCGGCAGGGCGAAATCCTCGGCCCGCAGGGCGGAAAGGCGATGGAAGGCCAGGGTCTCCGCCCCCAGCATCCGGCGCACGGAGGCAGGAGTCTCCCACCCCAGCACGGCAAGGGGCGGGCCTTCCGCCACCAGGCGCCCGGCCTCCATCACGGCGATCCGATCCGCCAGCGCCAGCGCCTCCTCCACGTCATGCGTCACCAGCAGGATGGTCTTGCCCATGTTCGCATGGATGCGCCGCAACTCCGCCTGCAAGCCGCGCCGCGTGGCGGGATCGAGCGCGGAGAAGGGCTCGTCCATCAGCAGCACGGGCGGATCGGCCGCCAGGGCGCGCGCCAGCCCCACACGCTGCGCCTGGCCGCCGGAGAGGGTGGCCGGGCGCCGCGCGCGGTATTCGCCGGGTTCCAGCCCCACCATCGCCAGCAACTTATCCACCCGTGCCGCGATCCGGGCCGCGTCCCAGCCCAGCAGGCGCGGTACCGTGGCGACGTTCTCCGCCACGCTCCGGTGCGGGAAGAGCCCGACGGATTGGATCACATAGCCGATGCCGCGCCGCAGGATCTGCGGATCGATGCCCGCCACATCCTGCCCTTGCAGCAGCACCCGGCCGCCACTGGGCTCGATCAACCGGTTCACCATGCGCAGCAGGGTGGACTTGCCGGACCCGCTTTCCCCCAGCAGCACGCAGAGCACGCCGGATGGTACGCCGAAGGTGACGCCGCGCACTGCCTGTACCTCCCCATAGCGCTGGGAGACATCCTCGAAGCGGATCATGGGGCGCTCACGCGGCGGAAGGCAGGAGGCGCGACAGGGCGGCGAGCGCCGCATCGGCCGCGAGGGAAAGGGCAAGTATCGGCAGCACGCCGAGCAGGATCAGATCCGACGCCAGCTGCCCGACCCCCTGGAAGACGATCGTGCCCAGTCCGCCCCCGCCGACCAGGGCCGCCAGCGTCGCCAGCCCCACCGCCTGCACGGCTGCCAGCCGCAGCGCCCCGAGCATCACCCCCGCCCCGAGCGGGACCCGCACGCCCCACAGCACCTGCCTGGGGGAGAGACCTTGGCCCCGTGCCGCCTCCAGCAGATCGGCAGGTGCCACCCGCAGCCCCGCGAGCAGGCCACGGCCCAGCGGCAGCAGCAGATAGGCCGCGATCCCGATCACCGCCGGTGCCGGCCCGATCCCGCCCAGCCCCATCTCCCGCAGGGCAGGAAAGCTGGAGGCAAGGGCCGCCAGGGGAGCGATCAGCAGCCCGAACAGCGCGATGGAAGGGATGACCTGCACCCCGGATGCGGCACCGAGGAAGCCCGCCTCCACCCCTGGCCGAGCCAGCGCCAGGACGGAAAGTGGCAGGGCGACCACCAGCGCCAGGAGTAAAGCCGAGGTGGAAAGAAACAGATGCCCGCCCAGGGCCGCCCGCAGCTCCGCCGCGCGCCCCGTGGCTTCCCGGACCAGCGAGAGGGAATCGAGCAGCCCCGCCCAGCCGAGCAGCCCGGTCCCCACCACGGCGGCCAGCAGCGGAATGGTCGGGGTGCCACCGCGCAGCGTCGCGGCCACCGCCGTGGCGAGGGCCAGAACCAGCAACGCCACCCATGCCCCGGCCGCCGGGGCCGCTCGGGCAAGGGGGGCTCCCTCCGGCAGCGCCGCCGAGGCTCCGAGGCCAAGTGTCGCGACCAGTGCCAGCATGGCGGCTACCGCCGCCACTTCCTCGAACCGGCGGCGGTGCGGAAGCCAGGCAGCCAGCAACAAGGCCAGACAGGCGACATGGAAGGCGGCCCAGGCCAGGGTGACGGGTTCGGTATCCGGCAGCGCCGCAAGCCGCGGCGAAAGCAGCCTGTTCGGCGCGACGGCGATCCAGCCAAGCCACCAGGGCGCCAGCATCGCCATCAGGGCAAGGGGCGTCAGGGCCAGGGCATGCGCGCGTCGCATCAGCCGCTGATGCCGAGGCTCCGCAAATGCTCTCGTGCCACGTCGCGCACCGGACGCCCCTCCACCACGATCCGGCCGTTCAGCGCCTGGAGGCGGGTGAGAGTGAGGCTCTGGAACACCGGTCCCAGCCATTCCTGAAGCTGGGGAAGGCGTTGCGCCACATCCTCCCGTGCCACCGGCGCGGGCTCATAGACGATCTGCGCGCCCTTCGTGTCCTCCAGCACCCGCAGGGAAAGGGCGGAGATGGCGCCATCCGTGCCATAGACCATGGCGGCGTTCACCCCGTTCAGACGCTCGGCGGCCGCGCGCATCGTCACCGCCGTGTCGCCGCCTGGCAGGATCAGAAGCTGCTCTGGGGGCAGGCTGAACCCATAGATGCGCTGGAAGGAAGGCAGGGCGGCCGGGCTCTCCACGAATTCGGCGGAGGCGGCGAGCTTGAAGTCGTTCCGCTGCGCCAGGAGGCGCGCCAAGTCCTCCAGGTTGCGCAGGCCGGATCGCTGCGCCAGGTCCTCGCGCACGGCGATGGCCCAGCTGTTGTTGGCAGGGGCCGGGCGTAGCCAGACAAGCTTGTTGCGCTCCGCATCCAGGCTCCGCACGCGCTCATAGGCCGTATCCGCGCGGCGCCAGGCGGGGTTGTCCTCCTCCTGGAAGAAGAAGGCCCCGTTGCCCGTGTATTCGGGATAGAGATCCACCTCTCCCGCCAGGATGGCCTGCCGCAGAATGCGGGTGGGGCCGAGCTGGAGCCGGGTGCGCACGGGCACCTTCCGCGCCTCCAGCACCTGCGCGATGAGCTGGCCGAGCATCGCCCCTTCTGTGTCCAGCTTGGAGGCCACGGTGACGGGCCGGTCCTGCGCCCGTGCCGCGAGAGAAAGCGCCGGAAGGGCGAGGGGGGCTGCGAGGAGAAGGCGGCGTGTCGGGCTGGCTGGCATCCTCGGCTCCCTTCTGGCCTGCCCCAGACCTCATGGTGGGCAGGCGACACTCTTTGTGCCCGGAGCCGATTTGGAAAGGGCGCGGCGGGCCTGCCCCGATCATTTCCGCCGGAGGGCAGGCCCGGAGGCTATTCGGTCATCGCCCGGATGCGCTGGGCCAATGCTTCGATCGCGAAGGGCTTGGTTATCAGTTCCATGCCGGGATCGAGGAAGCCGCCATTGATGGCCGCGTTCTCGGCATAACCTGTCATGAACAGCACTTTCAGCCCCGGGCGGTGCTGCCGGGCCACATCGGCCAGTTGTCGCCCGTTCATGCCGGGCAGGCCAATATCGGTCACCAGCAGGTCGATGCGCTGCCCTGATTCGAGAATCCGCAGGCCTGATGGCCCGTCCGTCGCTTCGATGGCGCGGCAGCCGAGGTCGGAGAGCACCTCCACCACCAGATCGCGCACGACGGTCTCGTCCTCGACCACCAGTACCACTTCCCCATTCCCGGAAGGGCGGGGCGCATCCGCCGCGGGGATGGCCTCCTCGGCCTCCACCCCCTCGCCGTAGTAGCGGGGCAGGTAGAGCTTCACCGTCGTGCCCCGGCCCAGCTCGGAATAGATCTTGGCATAGCCTTCCGACTGGCGGGCGAAGCCATAGACCATGGACAGGCCGAGCCCCGTGCCCTGGCCGATCGCCTTGGTGGTGAAGAAGGGTTCGAAGGCCTTCTCCACCGTCTCCGGGCTCATCCCCGTGCCGGTGTCGGAGACGGAGATGCAGACATACTGGCCAGGCCGTACCTCCCGGACCCGGGCGGCGTAGGCATTGTCCAGATGGGCGTTGCAGGTCTCGATGGTGAGCCGGCCGCCGTCCGGCATGGCATCCCGCGCATTGATCGAGAGGTTGAGCAACGCGCTCTCCAGCTGGTGCGGATCGCAGAGCGTCTGCCACAGCCCGCCGGCCGTCACGATCTCAAGCTGGATGCTCTCGCCGATGGTCCGCCGCAGCAGTTCCTCCATGGAGGCGACCAGCCGGTTGGCATTCACCGGCTTCGGGTCCAGCGGCTGGCGCCGCGAGAAGGCCAGGAGCCGGTGGGTGAGGGCGGCGGCGCGGTTGGCCGAGGTGATGGCCGCGGAGACGAAGCGCTCGATCTCCGCCGAGCGGCCGACGGAGATCCGGCGCTGGGCCAGATCCAGGCTGCCGATCACGCCGGTGAGCAGGTTGTTGAAGTCATGTGCGATGCCGCCGGTGAGCTGGCCGACCGCCTCCATCTTCTGCGATTGGCGGAGCGCCTCCTCCGCGGTCCGCAGCGCCTCGGCCGCCTCCTTCTCCGTCTGGATGTCGCGGCCGACGGCATGGATGAAGCGCTCATCCGGCACCGCGGTCCAGGACAGCCAGCGATAGGTCCCGTCCTTGTGGCGGTACCGGTTCTCGAAGCGCATGGTGGTGATGCCCTGGGAGAGCTGGCCAACCTCGGCGAGGGTTCCCTCGATATCGCCGGGATGGACGAAGTCCAGCAGGTTCCTGCCGATCAGATCGTCCTCGTTCCAGCTGAGCGCCGTCCTCCAGGCCGGGTTCACGGCCTCGATCCGCCCCTCGAAATCCGCAACCAGCATGACATCGGTTGAGAGGCGCCATATCCGGTCGCGGTCCCGCGTACGCTCCTCAATCAGCGCCTCCAGCTCCTCGCGGGAGCGGGCGAGGGTTTCGCGCGCCTCGACAATCTCCTGGATGTCGGTGCAGACGCCGATCCAGCGCTGGACGCCATCGCCATTCTCACGGTGGGGCAGGGCCCTGGCGAGCCACCAGCGATAGGAACCATCCCTGTGGCGCAGCCGGGTCTCCACCTCATAGGGTGTCCCGCCGGCCGTCGCCTCAGCCCAGCGCGCCCCGGTGGCGGCCTGGTCATCCGGATGCACGAAGGACAGCCAGCCCTGGCCATGCGTCTGCTCGGGCGTGGCACCCGAATGCTCGTGCCAGCGCGGGCTGGTGTAGTTGATCAGGCCCTCGGCATCGGCCGTCCAGAGGAAGCCCGGCACCGCCTCGGCCACCTCGCGGAAGCGGGCCTCGCTCTCGACCAGGGCGCGCTCGGCCTGGCGCTGCTTCGTCCGGTCACGCAGCACCTTCACGAAGCCAACCACGGCGCCGGCATCGTCCTTGAGCTGCGTCATCGCAGCCGTGGCCCAGAAACGCTCGCCGCTCTTGCGGATATGCCAGCGCTCCTCGGACATGTAGCCGCGCTCCAGGGTATGGCGCCTCTCCCGGGCTGGCTGGTGGTCCGCCTGATCCTCCTGGGTGAAGACCCGGTCCGGTAGCTGGCCGAGCATCTCCTCCTCGGTCCAGCCAAGGGTCCGGCGCGCGCCCTCGTTCCAGCCGGTGATGTGCCCTTCCAGGTCCTGGACCAGGATCGCGTAGCCGGTGACGCTATCGAGGATCTGGTGCGCCCGTGCCTCGCTGTCCCGCAGGGCGCGGGTGGCCTGGACCTGCTGGGTGGTTTCGGTGCAGGGGCAGAAGAAACCCTCGATCACCCCGCCCTCGCTGCGGATGGGCGTGTAGGAGAAGGCGAAATGCGTCTCCTCCGGGAAGCCGTTGCGCTCCATGATCAGGAGGATGTCGTCCATATGGACGGGATTGCCCGCATAGGCCTGTTCGACGAGCGGCGTCAGATCCGCGGCGATTTCCGACCAGACCTTCAGGAACGGTCGGCCGAGCGCCGCAGGGTGCTTGGTGGCCAGGATCTCGGAATAGCCGTCATTGTAGAGGAGCAGGCGCTCGGGACCCCAGACGAGGAACATGGGCTGCTTCGAGCCGAGCATGACCCCGACCAGCGTCTTCAGGGATTGCGGCCAGCCCTCGGGCTGGCCCAGCGGGGTGGAGGACCAGTCATGCGCGCGGATCAGGGCGCCCATCTGGCCGCCATCGGACAGAAAGGACAGCATGCTCAGTCAGCTATGGCGGTGCGGGCAGGACCGGGCGGGATTCGCCCATGGGCAGGGCGCGGCGCGTCAAAGGGAGATCCCGACGGGGATCCTGCCGGTCGTCGCGTCATCTGGCCCCCTTTGCCACTTCGTTCACGCCTCAAGGGACCAGGCTTCCTCTTGGTTTCAGAGGGGGATGGGTTTTGTGGCGGGCCAGCCCTTGGTGGAAGGCCGGGGCGCCGCCGGGCTGGTGCGGGTGGTCGGACTCGAACCGACACTCTGTCGCCAGAAGCGGATTTTGAGTCCGCCGCGTCTACCGTTCCGCCACACCCGCGTACCGGTGCTGGATGCCATGACGGACCCCATCCCGTCCAGAGAGTGGGTTGTCAGTCGGCCTCCAGCATGGCCCGGATCTTCGTCCCCAGCGCGGCCAGTGCGAAGGGCTTGGTCATCATCTCCATGCCCGGCGCCAGGAAGCCGCTGCGCATGGTGGCGTTCTCGGCATAGCCGGTGACGAAGAGCACGCGCAGCCTCGGCCGGGCCGCGCGCGCGACCTCGGCCAGCTGCCGCCCGTTCATGCCGGGGAGGCCGACATCGGAGATCATGAGGTCGATCCGCTGCCGCGATTGCAGGATGGGGATGGCATCCCGCGCATCCGCGGCCTCAAGGTAGCGGTAGCCCAGTTCGTCCAGAACCTCGGTCACCAGCAGGCGCACGGTGGCATCGTCCTCCACCACCAGCACCGTCTCCCCCTGCCCCTGCGGCGCGGCGCCCTCGGGGGCGGCCTCCTCCTCGTCCGCCACGGCGGCGCGGGGCAGCAGCAGCGTGAAGGCGGTGCCGCGCCCTGGCGCGCTCTGCACCCGGATATGGCCGCGAGACTGCTTGGCGAAGCCGTAGATCATGGAGAGGCCGAGACCCGTGCCCTGGCCGATCGGCTTGGTGGTGAAGAAGGGATCGAACGCCTTGGTCAGCACGTCGGGCGACATGCCCATGCCGGTGTCGGAGACGCGGATCGCCACATAGTCGCCGGCGGCCAGATCCTTCGTCGCCGGCAGCGTTTCCGGCGCGGTCGCGATATAGAGATGCCCACCATCCGGCATGGCGTCCCGCGCATTGATGGCCAGGTTCAGGATGGCGCTTTCCAACTGGTTCGCATCCGTCAGAGCCGGCCAGAGATCAGGATTCGGCGCAGTCACCAGCCCGATCTGCTCGCCCAGGGTGCGGCGCAGCAGCTCCTCCATCCCCGCCACGAGCGCGTTGACATCCACGGGGCGGGAATCGAGCGACTGCCGCCGGGCGAAGGCCAGCAGCCGGTGGGTGAGGGAGGCAGCGCGCTGGGCAGCGCTGGAGGCGGCATCCATGTAGCGCGCCAACTCCCCGCTCCGCCCGGCCTCGATCCGACGGCGCATGATGTCCAGCGCACCGATGATGCCCGTCAGCAGGTTGTTGAAGTCATGCGCGATGCCGCCTGTGAGCTGGCCCAGCGACTCCATCTTCTGCGATTGCCGCAGCGCCTCCTCGGCCACCGCCAGAGCCTCTTTCGCCTCGCGCTCCGCGGTGATGTCGCGGCCCGTGGCATAAACCCGTCCCGCCTCGTCCGGCGCCGCCGCCCAGGCGATCCAGCGGAAGTCGCCATCCCGGTGGCGGAAGCGGTTCTCGAAATGCCGCAGCACGCCCTGGCTGGAGCGGCGCAGCGCATCGCGGCTGGCCTCGCGGTCCTCCTCCCAGACGAAGCTGAGCAGCGGCTGGCCAACCAGCCCGTCGGGATCGAGGCCCAGAATCGTCTTCCAGGCCGGGTTCACCGCCCGGAAGGTGCCGTCCGGCGCCAGCACGGCCAACAGGTCCTGCGAGCTGCGCCAGAGCCGGTTCACCTCGCCCGTCCGGTCCGCCACCCGGCGTTCCAGATGGATGTTCATCTCCCGCAGCGCCGCCTCCGCCGCATGGCGGTCCGAGACATCGACCGAGACGACGATGACATCCGTGATGGTCCCGGCCGCATCGCGAATGGCCGTGACGCTGTTGCGGACCCAGACGACCGAGCCGCCGGGGCGGAGATAGCGCCGCTCGACCGTGATGGGCGGCCCGCCGGCCTGAAGTGCCTCGAAGACGGCCTGCTCGGCCTCGCGGTCCTCCGGATGGGCGACATTCTGCAGCCGGCGGCCCAGAAGCGCCTCCCGGGGGGTGCCGAGGATTTCGCAGCAGCGATCGTTGACGAAGGTCAACGTGCCGTCCGGAAGGCTCAGTGAAATGCCCGCCGCCGCCTGGCCGATGATGGCCGAGAGGAAGCCCTCCCTCTCGCGCAGCTGCGTCTCGGCCCGCCGTGCCTCGGTGACGTCCACGCCCTCGACGAAGATGCTCGTGATGGCGCCGGAGGCATTGGGCATGGGCTGGAAGATGAAGTCGAGGATCCGCTCCTCCGGCGGCCTGCCCGGCACGCGCTGGAGCAGCACGGAGGTGCTGCGGCCGACATGGACACGCCCCTCCGCGCGCACGCGGTCCAGCATCGCGATGTAGCCCTGTTCCGCGATGCCCGGCAGGGCATCTGCCACGCGCATCCCGGCCACCTCAGACCGGCCGATCAGATCGAGATAGCTGCGGTTGGCGAATTCGAAGCGGTGCTCCGGCCCGCTCAGCACGGCCATGAAGCTCGGCGTCTGTTCGAAGAGGCGGCGCAGCTGGTCCATTTCCGCCACCCGCGCATGTTCGGCGATCACCTGCCCGGTGATTTCCTGGCACGCGCAGAAGACGCCGCCCACCTCACCGTCCTCGCCCCGGATGGGGGAGTAGGAGAAGGTGAAATATGTCTCCTCCGGATAGCCGTGCCGCATCATGGTGAGCCGCATGCGATCCATGCTGGTCGGCTCGCCGGCATAGGCGCGATCCATGAGGGGACCGACCTCGCCGAGGATCTCGTGCCACACCTCGGCGAAGGGACGGCCGAGCGCCGAGGGGTGCTTGCCCCCCAGCACCTCCGCATAGCCGTCATTGTACAGCATGACCCTCGCCGGGCCCCAGGCCGCGAACATCGGCTGGGCGGCAGCCAACATCACGCCGACGATGGTCTTGAGCGGGGAAGGCCAGCCACGGGGATCGCCAAGCGGCGTCGCGCCCCAATCATGGGCGCGCATCCTTTCGCCCATCTCGCCGCCACCCGAGAGAAACCGAAGTGCCATGCCCCATCCGCTATCCGGCGTGGTGCCAACGGGACCACCCCGGCTCTTTATAGGGTGCGTCGCGGAAGCGGGAAGGCGCCGGGCGGCCATGGCAGGTCGCCGGACCGGCCCTGCCTTCCGTCAGGCGGTCGCGGGGGCCTCCGCCTCCGCGGTGTGGAAGCTGGCCGGAGAGGTGATCTCGAGCATCTCCAGGTCGTCGGAATGCTCCACCTCCCGGTGCCGGATTCCAGGGGGCTGGAGCACCGTGTCGCCGGGTTCCAGCAGCACTTCGCCGATGTCCTCGTATTCGAAGCGGACCCAGCCGCGCGTGACGACCACCAGCTGGAAGCCGAGGTCATGCGTGTGCCATTGCGGCTTCGGGCCTTCGCCCGGCACGGCGCGGATGAAATGGGCGCCGAAGGCGCCGTTGGTCGCCTCCCGGACTCCGGTATCCCGATAGGCGAAGAAGGCCCGCAGCCCGGCATCGAAATGCGCGCCGGCGGCCTTGCTGACGGTGGTGGGCATTAAGGCGCTCCTTCAGCTCAGGGGAACGTCGAGATGCTGGCGGAAGCCCGGATGCTGCCGGAGCCGTTCGTAATAGGCGGCGAGGCGGGGCAGGTCGGGCCGTTCGAGCGGCAGGTTGTGCCAGCGGTGCACCAGGGCGCCGATGCCGATATCGGCGATGGAGAAAGCGCCGCAGAGATACTCGCGTCCCTCAAGCTGCTCCTCGGCGATGTGCCAGAGGCGGATGGATTCCGCATGCGCCTTCGCGAAGGCCTTCTCGTCGCGCTGCTCCTTCGGAAGCCGCACCAGCGCCCAGAACAGCAGGGTGACGTTCGGGTTCAGCACGCCCAGGATCCAGTCCAGCCACTGGTCCACCTTCGCGCGCTCGCGCGGGTCATTGGGGTAGAGCGCCGCGCCACCGTGACGGGTAGAGGCGAGATAGCGCAGGATGCTGTTGCTCTCCCAGAGCGTGAAGCCGTCCGCTTCCTCGATGGTGGGGACGGTGCTGTTGGGATTCATCGCAAGGTAGCGGGCTTCCTTCGTCACGCCGAAGGTGCCGCCCGCATCCACCCGGCTGAAGGGGATGGATAGCTCCTCGCAGAGCCAGAGCACCTTCATGACATTGCCGCTGTTGGCGCGGCCCCAGATGGTCAGGGCGTCGGTTGCCATGGCGCCGTTCCTCCCGTTCTTGATTCGGACGGAAGGTTACAGCCTTGCCGCCGGAGCGCCAGAAGCCGGCGGGCGGCAGGGGAGGCGATGCTCCCCCGCCTGCCCGTCAGGCGCGGACGACTTTCCGGTAGAGATGCCAGGTGCCGTGCCCCAGCACTGGCAGTGCGACGGCCAGCCCGACAAAGAAGAGGATGCTGCCGGCGAAAAGCAGCACGGCCACGATCAGCCCCCAGAGCCCCATCGGGACAGGATTGGCCATGACAGCACGGATGGAGGTGCCGGCCGCGGCCATCGGCCCCACGGGCCGGTCCAGCACCATCGGGAAGGACACCACGGAGACGGCCAGCACGAGCATGGCGAAGAGCAGGCCCACCGCATTGCCCAGCACCATCAGCCGGTATCCCTCTTCCGTCCTGAAGAGCATCTGCGTGAACTGGTCCCAGTTGGCCGGGCGCGCGCCCTGGAAGACCGAGTCGTAGATGAGCTGCGCCGTGAACAGCCAGGCCACGAAGATGGCCAGCAGCATCACGGTCAGGATGACGATGGCGCCCAGATTGGGGGAGCGCAGCACGTCGAAGGCGTTCAGCCAGCCGGTGGGCAGGTTCTGCTCCCGCCGCCGGCTGATCTCGTAGATGCCCAGGGCGGCAATGGGCCCGACCAGGGCAAAGCCCGAGGCCAGCGGCCAGACCAGCGGCATCAGATTTTCATCCGAGGCCGCGCGCGCCGCGACCAGCCCGATGACCGGATAGATGATTGCCAGGAAGACCAGCTGCGTGGGTTGGGCGAGGAAGTCCTCCCAGCCCTGACGTAGTGCTTCCCAGACCTCGCGGGTACCGATCTGGCGTATCACCGGGACCTGCCCGGGGGGCGCCTGCTCGGCAATCCTGCCACGATGTATCGTATGGGCGATGCGGATCACGGCCATCGTGCTTCCTCCCTGCCTGCCGCCTGCGGCGGAGATTGCATTGCGAATGCAGTGCGGAGGCCCGGAAACCGTCGTTTTGGGAAAGACCAGCACGCTGTACGGAGCCGGGTTGTCCATCTGGGATCTGGGGGGTGGGTACGGAGCCGGCAAGACTGCCGGGCTTGCGGCCTGGAGGTGGCGGGCGCAGCTTCTGGCACCATGATGCTTCGCCGACACGCCACGCTCGTAGCCCTCCTGGCTGCCGTGGCGCCACTGGCTGCGCTGGCCTCGGAACGCCTCCTGGCTATGCCGCCCTGCGCCCTCTGCCTCTGGCAGCGCTGGCCCTATTGGGTGGCTGTGGCGCTCGCCGCCCTGGCCGCCGGGCTGCGCTCCCGCGCGCTGCTGGCGCTGGCCGGGCTGGCGGTGCTGGCCTCGGCGGGCATCGCGGGGCTGCATGCGGGGGTGGAGCAGGGCTGGTGGCCGAGCCCGCTGGCCTCCTGCACCGCCCCTGCGGTGGGCACCGCGGCGAGCGTGGACGACCTCATGCGCAGCCTTGCCCCTCGTCCGGACAAGCCTTGCGACGCTCCCGCCTATCTCATTCCCGGCCTGCCCGTCTCGATGGCCGTGATGAACCTGGCCTATGCGCTCGCCCTGGGGGCGCTTGCCCTGCACTGGTCGCGTGGAGGAACCAAAGGATGAGTCAGGCAAGCAGCCCCGGCCGCAATTCCAGGACCATGGCGAACCGCCTGCCCGGCGATCCCACCCCGCGCGAATACGTGGCGCGGACGATCCGGGTGGACCATGCCGGGGAATATGGCGCCAAGCGGATCTATGAAGGCCAGCTTGCCGTCCTCGGCCGCACGAAATACGGCCCGTTGCTGGAGCATATGAAGGAGCAGGAGCAGGTCCATCTGGACACCTTCTCCCGCCTGATCGCCGAGCGGCGGGTGCGCCCGACCGCGTTGCTGCCGGTCTGGCACGTGGCCGGCTTCGCCCTTGGCGCCGCCACCGCGCTGATCGGCCATCGCGGCGCCATGGCCTGCACCGTGGCGGTGGAGGAAGCGATCGATGAGCATTACGCCGCCCAGTACGCTACCCTGGGCGAGGACGAGCAGCCGCTGCGGGACCGTATCGAGAAGTTTCGCCAGGAGGAGCTGGAGCACCGCGACATCGGCCTGGAGAACGAGGCCGAGCTGGCGCCCGCCTACAGGCTGCTGGCAGGCGCCATCAAGGCGGGCTGCAAGCTGGCCATCAAGGTGAGCGAGCGGATCTGACCCGGACCAGGCTTCAGGTCCGCCAAGTGGGCCCGACGCCCTGGCGCTGGGGGCGGGGGCGCGGCGCGGGCCGGGGCGGCGCCGGGGGCGCGGCCTCGGGTGGCTCGGGCAGGGCTTCCTCGACAGGCAGGATTTCGGGCGGCGTGCCGGAAAGGGCACCGATCAGCCGCATGGCCACCGCCAGCAGCGGATCCCGCAGCCCACGCCGCCCATCAACCGCCTCGGGCGCGATCATCATCACCAGGAAGACACGCCCTTCCAGCAGGACGGCGCAGCCGAGCTGCCGGCGCGGGAACTCGCCACGCAGCTGCACATCCAGGCAGCGCGCGACGGGGCCCGTCTCCGCCGCCCGGGCCATGAAATGGCGCAGGGTGGCGTTCTCCCGCTGGGCGGTGGCCTCCGTCACCGTCGCGCGGGCGAGGATCTCCATGGCGGCCCCTACTTCCGCATCCCCGGTCCCGGCGCGGGCAGGGGCCAGGGTATGGACCGAGCCTGCGGAGTGGTTCGGATGGGCGTATCGGGCAACGATGCTGCGAGCGGTATCCTCGGGCCGGATCTTGCGGAAGCCGGCGATCTCGTCGGGCAGGCGGGCATAGGCCGTCTCGACAGAAAACTCCGGGGCCGCCCGGCCCCCACAGGCGGCGAGCAGCGGCAGGAGCACGGCAATGAGCAGGGCTGCGCGGCTGTGCATACCCTATCCTAGCCCCGGTGGCCGCCTGGGACGAGAGCGGCTTGATCAACGAGATCAAGCGGAATTGCGGCAGTGTTCCTGTCCTGAAGCGGGGTGGGCGGCTATGGAGCGCGCTGGGGTGAAACGAGGCTCATGTTCACGATGCTCAGACGCAATCTAATGACGGCCCTGTCCGCCGCCCTGGCGGTGCCGGTGCTGACCCGGCCTGGCCAGGCGCAGGATGCCGGCTGGAAGCCCGATCGCCCCTTGCGGGTGATCGTGACCTTCCCGCCGGGTGGGGTGATGGACATCTCCGGCCGCCTTGGGGCGGAACTGCTGGGGCAGGTGCTGGGGCAGCCGGTGGTGGTGGAGAACCGCGCCGGGGCAGGCGGCAATGTCGGCACGCTGGCCGCGCTGAATGCCCCGGCCGATGGCTACACCATCCTGCTGGGCAGCATGGCGATCCTGGGCGTGAACCCGGTGCTCTATCCACGAGGTGGCGTCGATGCCTCGAAGGATTTCATCCCGCTGGGCACGATCGGGGAAGTGGCGAACATTCTCTCCGTCGTGCCGCGCAAGGTGAAGGCTGCCAATCTGAAGGACTTCATCGCCGAGGCGAAGCAGAGGCCGCTGATATACGGCTCAGTCGGCAATGGCAGTTCCTCTCATCTGGCCGCCGCCACCTTCCTGAAGATGGCCGGGATCGAGGCGACCCATGTACCCTATCGCGGCTCGGCGCCGCTGGTGACGGCCATGCTGTCGGGCGAGGTGGATTTCGGCTTCGACACCACGGCCACCTCCACGCCGCATATCCGCTCGGGCGCCTTCCGCGCGCTGGCGGCTTCCACCACGCGCCGCGCCTCGGCCCTGCCCGAGGTGCCGACCATGGCCGAGGCCGGGCTGCCCGGCTACGATGTCGGCCTCTGGACGGGCTTCTTCGTGCACAAGGACACGCCCGCCCCCGTGGTCGCCACCCTGCGCCAGGCCATGGCGAAAGGCCGCACGGCGGCGTTCGAGGAGAAGCTCAAGCGGGCCTATGTCGATCCACTGGCGGTGCCGGAGACCGATCTGGTGCGCTGGACGGCCGAGAGCGCCGCGCGCTGGCAGGCGGTCTCCCGCGAGCTGGGGCTTCAGGCGGATTGATCGGCCAGGCGCGGGCGGTTCGCCGCCCGTGCCGCCGCCTCTGATGGGGGCCGGTAGGAGTGGCGGGACGACACGGTGCTGGCGTGGCCGCCCCGCCCGGCCCATAGGACGGGACTGAACATGGAAGATCCGCTTGATGGACAAGGATGAGCTGACCGCCTGGGCCGTGAAGAATGGTTGGCAGGTGATGGCCGGCGCACCGAGCCTCACCAAACCGTCCGCGCCCAAGGAGGCCATCGTCCGGATGGTGTTCAAGGCGACGGTGGTGAACCTTGAGGTCAAGAAGCCCGCGGGCAAGTGGGAGAAGATCTCCGGCGAGAGCTATGCCAAGGTCCAGCCCGATCCCGACACGGGCGTTCCCCAGGGCCTCGGCTTCGAGAAGATCCCAAGCTTCTCCATGCTGATGCAGGAGAACAAGGACCGGCAGATCTTCGCCAATATGGGCGGGCCGCCGAAGCGCCGCTGACCTCCGCCGGCCGCCCTGGCTTCGACCGGTCGGCCTCCACCAAGGCGGTTGGCATCAGAGCGAGGGCAGGCGGGGCCGTGGTACGCGTTCCGCCCGCATCCAGTCGGGCCAGCCAACATAGCGCTCCACAAGCACGAGCCCGATGGCCAGGGCGAGCGCGACGAGCATCACGACGAGTTTCCGGCGCGAGGGCGGATTCCGCCACAGGCGCCACATGAAGAAGAGAAGACGGTCCAAGAAAAGGGGTGCTCAGCTTTCCAGTTCGGAGTCCCAGTACAGGTAATCGCGCCAGCTTTCATGCAGGTGGTTCGGTGGGAAGGCGCGGCCATTCTCCTGCAACTCCCAGCTGGTCGGCTGGCGCGGGACATGGCGCGGATGCATCCCGATCTCCCGCGGCAGCTTCGAGCCCTTGAGCAGATTGCAGGGGCCGCAGGCGGCGACGACATTCTCCCAGGTGGTGCGCCCGCCCCGGCTGCGGGGAACGACGTGGTCGAAGGTCAGGTCCGGCGCGGGACGGTCGGCGCCGCAGTACTGGCAGGAGAAGCGATCCCGCAGGAAGACGTTGAAGCGGGTGAAGGCGGGGCGCCGCGCGGCGGGGATGTATTCCTTCAGCGCGATCACGCTGGGCAGCCGCATCGTCAGGCTGGTGGAATGAACCTCCGTGTCATACTCGTTCAGCACCGAGACCCGGTCGAGGAACACCGCCTTCACGGCGTCCTGCCAGGACCAGATGGAAAGCGGAAAATAGGATAGGGGCCGGAAATCCGCGTTCAGGACCAGGGCAGGGAAGTTACGGCTCCCGGGGGAGCCGAATGCGGGAAACTCGCCGATATCGCCACCAAGATAGGAACCGTCTGGCACGCGCCTCTCCTTGCCGGAGGCGCGGCATCACCAGGGCTGGGGCTCGGCCGGGCGGACGGGCCCCAGATCAAGTGGCGCCGCCCCGAACGCAATGAGGATGGCAGCGCGGGGCAGGGGGTGCAACCACACCGGCGCGCAGCTTCACGCGAGCGTCGCGCATGAGCCCTGCAAACCTGGCTCAGGCGGCAGGCAGCCCGGCCACCGCCCGCTGCAGGAAAATCGCGCCGGCCGAAAGCCCGGCATCGTCGATTCCATGGCCGAGGCGCGGCGAATACACGCTCTCCACCGGCACGCCGGCATCGCGCAGCTGACGCTCCGCGGCGCGGCTTCCGGCCACCGGCACCACCTCGTCGGCCTCGCCATGCACGAGCAGCACGGGCGGCCGGCCACGCAACTCGGCGCCCAGGGACTCGGGGGCAAGCAGTAGCCCGGAATAGGCGAGGATGGCCGCCGGGGGAGTGGCGCGGCGCAATCCGCAGAACAGGGCGGTCATGGCACCCTGGCTGAACCCCATCAGCACCACATGCGTCTCCGGTAATCCGGCAGCGGCGCATTCGCGTGTGATGGCGGCATCCAGCACCGGCGCCGCGGCGCGCACTCCCGCTTCAAGCCGGGCGGGCGTCCGGTCGGTCAGGTCGAACCACTGCCGGCCGAAGGGCGCGTCCTGATAAGGCGCCGGCGCATGGGGGGAGATGAACAGCGCGTCCGGCGCCGCCTGTGCCCAGCGCGGCGCGAGGTCGATCAGGTCATGCCCGTCGGCGCCCACCCCATGCAGCAGGAAGATGATCTGCTTCGCCTTGCCCTTGGAAGCGGGTCCCCAGCGCGGTCCGTCCAGCTCTGCCATGATGCTTTCCTTCCTTGCCGGTCCCGGCTAACCCGCCTGACGCGATGGCAGCAAGCTCCCATTCCGAGCCGCTTTGCACGCGCTTCGCGCCCAGCCCCACCGGCTTCCTGCATCTGGGCCATGCGCATTCGGCCCTGTTCGCCTGGCGCGCGGCGCGGGAGGCGGGCGGGCGCTTCCTGCTGCGGATCGAGGATATCGACCGCACCCGCTGCCGCCCTGAATACACCGCCGCCATCCTGGAGGACCTCGCCTGGCTGGGCCTGGACTGGGATGGGCCGGTGCACGTGCAGTCGGAGCATTTTGCCGAATACCGCACGGTGCTGGACAGCCTCTCGGCACGCGGCCTGCTCTATCCCTGCTTCTGCACCCGCGCCGAGATCGCGAGGGAGGTGGCGGCGATCGGCGGCGCGCCGCATGGGCCGGATGGTCCGCTCTATCCCGGCACCTGCCGGCGGCTTTCCCCGGTGGAGCGGGAGGCGCGGATCGCATCGGGCGAGTCTTATGCGCTGCGCCTGGACATGGGGGCGGCCCTGGCCACCCTGGATAGGCCGCTGTTCTTCGATGAATGGGGCGAGGGCCGGCTGCGCTGCGATCCGGCGCGCTTTGGCGATGTGGTGCTGGCCCGCAAGGACACACCAGCCTCCTACCATCTCTGCGTGACGCATGACGACGCGCTGCAGGGCGTCACCCTCGTCACGCGCGGCGAGGATCTGAAGCCGGCGACGGATCTGCATCGCCTGATCCAGTCCCTGATGGGTTGGCCTGCCCCGTCCTATCGCCACCACGCCCTGTTGCTTGGCCCGGATGGGCGGCGGCTGGCGAAGCGGGATGGCGCCCCCGCGCTGCGGGATTTGCGGGAAGCAGGGCGGAGCGCGGCGGAGGTGCGGGAGATGGCGGGAGTGGGCGGAGACTTCGCCGGGCGGTGAGAAGGCGGTCCG
Source organism: Roseomonas xinghualingensis (assembly GCF_025791835.1). Lineage (GTDB taxonomy): Bacteria > Pseudomonadota > Alphaproteobacteria > Acetobacterales > Acetobacteraceae > Roseomonas > Roseomonas xinghualingensis. The sequence goes on along the minus strand of NZ_JAOXLP010000007.1, from coordinate 63,271 downwards.
GCACCGCGATGCCGGATGCCGCGTCAGAGAAGGGCTTCGCCGCGCAGCACCGGCACGCAGCCGCCGCCCACCGTGGCGCGGATGCCGTCCGGGGTACGCCGGGCGGTGGTGCGGAGAAGGCTGGGGCGGCCCATCTCCACCCCTTGGGTGATGTCGAACCGCGCCTCCGCCTCGCCGGAGAGGGAGAGCAGCAGGCCGGCGAGGGGCGTGGCGGCGCTGCCTGTGGCCGCATCCTCCAGCGTGCCACCCAGCGGCGCGAACATGCGGGCGCGGACGCCCTGGCCATCCCGCGCGTAGAGATAGAGGGCGACGCGCCCATTCAGAGCAGGCTGCGCGGCGGCGATGCGCTGGAAGGCGGCGATGTCGGGCCGGGCACGGGAAAGGGCCTCGGGCGCGACCTCGGCGATGATGAAGGGGTTGCCCATGCCGGCCTGGACGGGCGGATGCCCGCCGGTGCGGATCTCGGCGGTCTCCAGCCCAGCGCAGTCGGCGATGGGGCCTGCTTCCAGCCGCAGGCCCAGGGAGAGTGGCTGAGGCGCCGCAATGGTGGCACCCGTCACGGCGCCGTCGGCGGCGCGCTCGACATCGACCTCCACCAGCCCCGCGATTTCCTCGAAGACGAGGCGGCCATCGCGGTCGCGTCCCTCATTCGCCAGCACATAGCCGGTGCCGACATTCGGATGGCCGGCGAAGGGCATTTCGTACTGGCGGGTGAAGATGCGGACGCGGGCGCTGTGCGACGGGTCCTCCGGGGGCAGGGCGAAGGTCGTCTCGCTCAGGTTGAACTCGGTGGCGAGTGCCTGCATCTCGGCATCGGACATGCCTCGCGCGTCAGGGAAGACGGCAAGCGGATTGCCGCCGAAACGGCGGTCCGTGAAGACATCGACGGTGACGAAGCGATAGGCGCGCATGCTGCCATCCTACTCCCGCGCCGCTCCGGTGTCGCGATGCCTGAACGGCGCGGAAGCCCCGGGAGAAGCCAGGAATGAATCAGGGCGCGGGAGGCGCCACGGTCGCGTCGCCCTGGTTGCTCGCCTCCAGGGCGCGGGCGATAAAGCCGGAGGACTTCATCTCCTCCACGAAGGCCCGCATGAAGCCGATCCCGGCCTCGCGCCCCTGCGGGATGCCCACCGCCTGCTCGATCACCATGAAGCGGCCGGGGATCACCCGGAATTCGGGCCGCGTCTTCGCATAGTCCACCAGCGGCTGCTTCACCCCGGCGGCGGCGTCGAGCCGGTCCCGAAGGAAGATGTCGATTGCCTCGGGCGAGCTCGGGGCCCGGATGATCTCGGCATTCTTCAGGGCGCGGGTGAGATAGAGGTCATAGGCGCTGCCACGGCCCACCGAGATGCGGTGCCCCTGCCGGTCCACCTCCTCGATGCTCCGCAGCGGAGAGTCGGCGCGGACCATGTAGGTGCCCTCGATGATCACATAGGGCGCGGTGAAGAGAATGCCGGCGGCGCGCACCGGGTCGATGGCGAGGAAGGCCACGTCCCAGGCGCCCTGCTTCCCGGCATCGGTCACGCGGCCGGCGCTGTCATAGGTGACGAACTCCACCGGCACGCCGAGGCGCCGCCCAAGTTCCGCCGCCAGCTCCGCCGAAACGCCACGGGGGGCGCCCGTCATGGGATCGCGCTGGGCGAGGACTGGATTGCCGAAATTGATCGCGGCCCGCAGCGTCCCGCTGGGCGCGAGGGTCCGGACGACCTCGGCTGGCGGCCGGGTTTGGGCCTGGGCCATGCCCGCCATCAAAAGGGCGAGTCCCAGCAAGGCCAGGCCTGCCCGCGTCCATTTCGCCATGACGTCTTCTTCCCCGCCTGTTGCATGCTGTGTTGCCTGTGCGCCATTCAGCCGGCGGCCTGGGGCTGGATGCCGGCCTTGCGCGCGGCATCCCCCCATTTCTCCATCTCGGCCTGCACGAAGCGCTGCGTCTCCTCGGGGGTGGAGCGCACCACCTCGGCGCCGAGCGCCGCGTGGCGGGCGACGATCTCCGGGCGCATCACCGCCGTCCCGCAATCGGCGGAGAGCTTGGCCAGGATCGGTGCCGGGATGCCGGCGGGGCCAATGACCATGCCCCAGGTCGAGGCTTCGAAACCCGGCATGAAGGCCTCGCCCAGCGTCGGCACGTCGGGAAGCTGCGGCGCGCGGGCGGCGCCGGTGGTGGCCAGCGCCTTGAAGTTGCCGGACTGGATATGGGAGAGCGCCGCCGGGACCGTGTCGAACATGATGTCCACGCGCCCTGCCATCAGGTCCGGATGGGCCTGGGTTGAGCCGCGATAGGGGACATAGGTCATCTCGATCCCCGCGCGCTGGGCGAAGAGCAGAGGGGCCAGGCGCACCACGCCCGAGGTGCCGGCGAAGGTGATCTGGCGGGACGCCCCGCCCTCCTTCGCGCGGGAGACCAGCTCGGCGGGCGTGGAGGCGGGGAAGGTCTTGCTGGCCACCAGCACCAGCGGCGTCCTGGTCGTGAGGGTGATGAAGGAGAAGTCCTTCATCGTGTCATAGGGCAGGCGGTAGAAGGCCGCGTTCACCGGATGGCCGACCGAGACCAGGGCCAGGGTGTGCCCGTCCGGCGCGGATTTCGCGACGACATCGGTGCCGATGATGCCATCTGCCCCGGCGCGGTTCTCCACCGGCACGGGATGGCCCCATTGGGCCGCCAGCGGCTCGGCGATCAGGCGCGCGGTGATGTCGGAGACGCCGCCGGGCGTGTAGGGCACGACCATCCGCACGGCACGGCTGGGGAAGTTACCCTGGGCGAAGGCGGGGCGCGCGAGAAGGATCGCGGGCGCGGCCAGGGCCGCACGGCGGGTGATCGGCATGGACTCTTCTCCTCCTCCGCCGTTTCGCGGCGGTTGGAGGGAGGCTGAACGCGCCCGGCGCCGGGCGCAACGATTTATGGCTGGGATTTATGGCTGGAGCAGCGCGTCGATGGCCGCCGCCAGCCGCAGGTCGCGCTCACTCAGCCCCTTGGCGTCATGGGTGGTCAGGGTGATCTCCACCCGGTTCCAGACATTGAACCACTCGGGATGATGGTCCTGCGCCTCGGCCAGCAGCGCCACGCGGGCCATGAAGCCAAAGGCCTCGGAGAAGTCGCGGAAGCGGAAGTCGCGCCGGATGGCGTCACGTCCTTCCACGGGCGACCAGTGCGGCAACAGGCCCGGAAGGGCCTCGCGGCGGGTGGCGGAGAGAGATTCGACCATGGCAGGTAGCCTCCTGCTGCGGGTTTTGCTTGACCCGGGCCATCCTTATGGCCCCCTTCTCCAATGCCGAACAGCAATGCCCGATGGGGCACGCCCCCCAGCGCCGAGGATATCGCCGAGCTGGCCGAGACCGCCTTCGCCGCCATCCCGGCGCCGCTGCGTGAAGCCGTGCGCGGCGCCGCCATCCTGGTGGAGGACCTGCCGGACGACGAGACCCTGGAAGCCCTGGGGCTGGACCACCCGTGGGAGCTGACAGGCCTCTACCGCGGCACGCCGCTGACGGAGAAGTCGGTGCTCGACGTCCCCTCCAGCCCCGACACCATCCTGCTCTACCGGGAACCGATCCTGGTGGAATGGGTGGAGACGGGGGAGGACCTGTTCCGCCTCGTCCGCAACGTGCTGGTGCACGAGATCGCGCATCATTTCGGCTATTCCGATGAGGGGATCGCGCGGCTGGAGGGAGAGGGCTAGCCCTCAACCCGTCCGGCGGCGGGGCGTTGGGTGGGGCAAGGAGACCCCGCCGCATGCCTCATCCGTCCCAGCGCTGGCCCGACACGCTCTGGATCATCCGCCACGGCGAAAGTGCCGGGAACGTGGCGCGGGACGAGGCGCATCGCGCAGGCGCCGCCCGGATCGCGCTGGAGCACAGGGATGTGGACGTGCCGCTGAGCGCGCTGGGGCAGGAACAGTCGCGCTCCCTGGGATTGTGGTTCGCCGGCATGCCGCAGGAGGAGCGGCCGGAGGTGGTGCTCTGCTCCCCCTATCGCCGCGCGCAGCAGACGGCGGTGCTGCTGCATGAGGTCGGAGGGCTGGCCGTGGCACCCGAGGATTTCGTCCTCGACGAGCGGCTGCGCGAGAAGGAATTCGGGGTGCTGGACGGGCTGACCAGCCTGGGTATCCGCGAGGTGCATCCCGACCAGGCGGAGTTCCGCCGCATCCTCGGCAAGTTCTATCACCGGCCGCCGGGCGGCGAATCCTGGTGCGACGTGATCCTGCGGCTGCGATCGGCGCTGGACACGATCAGCCTGCATCATGGCGGCCGCCGCGTGATGATCGTGGCGCATCAGGTGGTGGTGCTCTGCCTCCGCTACCTGCTGGAGAAAATGACGGAGGAGCAGATCCTGGCGATCGACCGAGAGGGGGATGTGCCGAATTGCGGCATCACCGAATACCGCTTCGATCCGGACACGGGCGCGACGGGATCGCTGAAGCTGCGGCGCTACAACTTCGTGGCGCCGCTGGAGCGCGAGGGCACGCCGGTCACGGCCGAGCCGGATGCCAAGGCGGTCGCGCCATGACCACCATCGACGCCTCCTGGCTGCGGGCCCATCCGCTGCCCATTCCCGCCGCCGATGACGACAAGTCCCAGCGCGGCACGGTGCTCGTGGTGGGCGGCAGCGCCGAGGTGCCCGGCGCCGTCCTGCTGGCCGGCGAAGCCACGCTGCGGGCCGGGGCGGGGCGGCTGCGGATGGCGACGGTGCGCTCCGCCGCGCCGAATCTGGCCATGGCGGTGCCCGAGGCACTGGTGATCGCGCTCGATGAGACGGCGGAAGGCCGCGTCGGTCCTGGCGCCGCCGATGCGCTGGTGCCCCGGCTGGAACGCTGCGCCGCCCTGCTGATCGGCCCTGGCATGTCAGGCGAGGAATGCGGGCCCTTGACCAGCCGCCTCCTCGGTGGGCTGGAGCCCGGCCCGGGCGTGGTGCTCGATGCCGGCGCGCTCTCCGGCCTGGGGGCCCATCCCGAAGCGCTGCGCCGTCATGCGGGGCGCAGCGTGATCACGCCCCATGCCGGTGAGATGGCGAGCCTCCTGGGCATCCCGAAGGAGGAGGTCTCGGCCGATCCCCTCGCGGCGGCGCGGCGCGCGGCGGAACTGCTCGGCGCGGTGGTGGCGATGAAGGGGGCCCATACCTGGGTCGTGGGGCCGGGCGGTGAGGCCCTGTCCTGCGACCATGGCCATGTCGGCCTCGCCACCTCCGGTTCCGGCGACACGCTGGCTGGCATCGTGACCGGGCTGCTGGCGCGCGGCACGCCGGCGCTTCAGGCGACAGCATGGGCCGTATGGCTGCATGCCGAGGCCGGGCATCGCCTGGCGCGGCAACTTGGCCCGCTGGGCTTCCTGGCGCGGGAGCTGCTGGCGCAGGTGCCGGCGATCATGGCCGATCTCGCCGCCGGAACGGATAGCGGATCAGCATAGGGATCAGCCTGGCGGCCAGGGGATCGACCGCAGGGCCTCGCCTGCCCGGGCGCGCCGGAAATTGGTCCAGGTCCGGCAATCCACCATCGCCCAGCCGGGCGCGGGCCGGTCCGAAAAGGGAACCTGAAGGCAGCGCTGCGTCTCCGTGAACCAGGCCGCGCGCTCTGCCACGCGCGGGTTGCGCGCGGGGTCCTCCCAACGCTCCCACCGCACCATTCCAAGACCGCGGGCGTACCAGAAGCGCTCCAGATGGCCGGCCTCGGGGATGGTGGCGCCGCCGAAATGCTCGGAGACGATCACATCCATCGGCACCTCCCGCGGAGTGGCCTCGTCATGGAAGCGGATGGGGATCGGCATGGTCTCGCGCCGCCAGCGGGTGAGGGCGGAGTCGAAGGCCTCGGGGCAGGCATTGGCGGCAGGCGCGATGCGCAGCCGCGCGACGGATTCCGCCCAGTGCCCGCTGGGCACCTCCGCGCCGAAGATCAGCCAGCCGGCGGCCAGCGGTGCGCCGGAGCGGCAGCCAGGCGAGAGGAACCACTGGAGCTGCCCGGGCCGCCCGCCATCCTGCGTGACCGCCAGATCGGCGCCCCCCTGGCCCAGCACGGCCACCTGGCCGCCATCGGCGCGGGGATCAAAGCGGCTGAAGGCATAGTTCCCGCCGCCATGGTCGAAGGTCTGGATCGCGGCCTCCTGCCCCATCACCTCGCCCAGCATGGCATCCGAGGCCATGTAGCCCTCCGGCTGGGCAGCTGCATGGATCGGGGCGGGCCAATCCGTCTTGCGCCAGGGCAGGGGCTCGCCCTGCCGGGCCGGGCGGCGCCGCGCGCAGCCGGGCTCGAAGGGAAGGACGCCGGGCAGGGGGCGCCCCGCTTCGTCCAGGCAGACCGACTGCACGAGGAAGTCGAGCGCCGTCCTGCGTTCCAGCACCTCGGCCTGCGCGGCGGTGCCGAAGAGCAGCGCGGCCGGAAGCAGGGCGGTGCGGATCAACCCGCTGGCGGCCGCAGCCATGTCGCCGGATCGCGCCATGCCCGCGTCAGCCCCATTTCGCCAGCATTTCTCTCACGAAGCCGGGGACCAGCTGTGTCGCGTGGCCATGGCGCGCTTCGTCGAACAGGTGGCTGCCTTCGCTCGGTTCGAGATTGAGTTCCAGCGTATCGGCCCGGTGCCGCACCTCCTGCACGAAGCCGGCGGCGGGATAGACCGCGCCGCTGGTGCCGATGGAGACGAAGAGGTCGCAAGCATCCAGCGCCGCGCCGATCCGCTCCATCTGCAGCGGCATTTCCCCGAACCAGACGACATGCGGGCGCAGCTTCCCGGCCGCGCCGCATTCGGGGCAGGCGGATTCGGGCGTGAGGTCGCCATCCGCCACGGTGACGGCGTGGCAGCGCAGGCAACGCGCCTTTGCCAGTTCTCCGTGCATGTGGATCAGGCGGGATGAGCCCGCACGGTCATGCAGGTTGTCGATGTTCTGGGTGACCAGGAGGAACTCGCCCGGCCAGTGCGCCTCCAGTTCCGCCAGCGCCTGATGCGCGGCATTGGGCTGCACGGCCGGATCGCGGAGCTGCGCGCGGCGGGCGTTGTAGAAGCCCTGCACCAAAGCGGGGTTCCGCGCGAAGCCCTCGGGCGTCGCCACATCCTCGATGCGGTGCTTCGCCCAGAGGCCGTCGCCGTCGCGGAAGGTGTGGAGGCCGGATTCCTGCGAGATCCCGGCGCCGGTGAGAATGACGATATTGGGCGGCTTCATGTCCCCCCGCAGATCGGCATCCATGTCCCTTCAGGCAAGCTCGTATTCGACTTCGGGTACATAGACCGGGCTCTCCTTGCCCAGGCGCGAGGAGAAGAGCGTGAAGTGCTCCATCGTCTCCGCCGGTGCGCGGAACAGGTTATGGGCTTGCACCCAGGCAACGAGCTTGTCAGCTGGGGCTCGATCCGTGCGCGCCAGCGTGACATGCGGCGCGAAGCGGCGGCGTTCGGGCTCCAGCCCTATGCGCTGGAGCGCCGTCTCCACCTTCGCCTGCAGGCGCGTCAGCTCGTCCGATTTCTCGATGCCGACCCAGAGGGTCTGGATCTTCCCTGCCTTCTCGAAGGTGCCCACGCCGCGCAGGCAGAGTTCGAAGGGTCTGCAGCGGATGGTGGAGAGCGCCTCATCCACCTCGTCGGCGCGCCATCCCTCCACCTCGCCGATGAAGCGGAGGGTGAGGTGGTAATTCTCGGGCGGCACCCAGCGGGCGCCCTGGATGCCGCCCGTCAACATGGAAAGCTGCGTCCGCAGCGTTTCGGGCAGCGCCAATGCGACGAAGAGCCGGACCATGGCGTTCTAGGCGAGCCTCACCTTGTCCAGCAGCGTCTCGACGGTGGGCGTCATGCGACGCACCATCTCCTCGACGCCCTGTGGGTTGGGATGGATGCGGTCGGGCTGGTTCAGCGCGGCCTCCCCGGCCACGCCGTCCAGCAGGAAGGGGTAGAAGACGACATCGGCATACTCGCGCGATAACGCCTGAAATACCCCGGCGAATTCACGCCCGTAATCGGCGCCGAGATTTGGCGGCGCCAGCATCCCGGCCAGCATGGCCGGAAGGTTCCGGGCCTTCAGCGTATCCAGGATGGCCTTCAGATTGGCCTGGGTGTTGCGTGGCTCGGCCCCGCGCAATCCATCATTGCCACCCAGCGCCACGATCACCGCATCCGGCTTCTCGGCCAGGGCCCATTCCAGCCGCGCGCGGCCCCCGGCGGTTGTGTCGCCGGAGACACCGGCATCGATCACCGTGACCTGCCGCCCCTTCGCCTTCAGCGCGGCCTCCAGCCTGGCCGGCAGTCCTTCATTCCGGGCCAGGCCATAGGCGGCGGTGATGCTGTCCCCCAGAATCAGCAGCCGGATCGGGCGCTGCGGCTGCCCTTGCCCCTGTCCTTGGGCAAGAGCTGGCGTGCCCAGTAACAGAACGAAACCGGCGGAGCCCCTACCCAGGAGCCATCGGCGCCCCAATCTCGCCTTCATGCCGGATTCCCTGACCCAGACCCCGGCCGCCACGGATGTGACGGCCGCTGCGCCCCTGATCGACGCCCATTCACTGGCCTTCAGGGTGGTGGGGGCAGGAGGGGAGGTCAACATCCTCCGGGGGGTCGATCTCTCCGTGGCCCCGGGTGAGGCGGTGGGCATCGTCGGCCCCTCCGGCTCAGGCAAGACTTCCCTGCTGATGCTGCTGGCCGGGCTGGAGCGCCCCAGCGGCGGCAGCCTGCGGGTGGCCGGGCACGATCTGGCCGCCCTGGATGAGGACGCCCTGGCCCGCTTCCGGCGCGACAATCTCGGCATCGTCTTCCAGGCCTTCCATCTGGTGCCGACCATGACCGCGTTGGAGAACGTCGCGATCCCCCTGGAGTTCGCCGGCCGGGCCGATGCCTTCGACCGCGCGGCGGAGGCGCTGCGCTCCGTGGGCCTCGGCCACCGTCTCTCCCACTATCCGGGCCAGCTTTCGGGCGGCGAGCAGCAGCGCGTGGCGCTGGCCCGTGCCTTCGTGGCCGAGCCCGCCCTGCTTCTGGCCGATGAACCGACGGGCAACCTGGACCGCGCGACGGGCGAGATGGTGATGGACCTTCTGTTCGGGCTGCGGGAGCGTTTCTCCACCACCCTCGTCCTGATCACCCATGACCCGTCCCTCGCCTCGCGCTGCGAGCGGCAGGTGCGGGTGGAGGATGGGCGCATCGTCTCCGACACGCGCTGCGTCCCGGTGGCCGCATGAGCAACTGGGCGCTGGGCTGGCGCCTCGCGCGGCGGGAGCTGCGCGGCGGCGTCAGGGGGCTGCGGATCGTGCTCGCCTGCCTCGCCCTGGGGGTTGCCGCCATTGCGGCGGTTGGCACGCTGCAATCCGCGGTGGAGGCGGGGCTGGAGGCCGATGGCGCCCGGCTGATGGGCGGCGATGTGGTGGCCGCCGCGTCCCGGCCCTTCCCGCCGGAGGCACGCGCCTGGATCGAATCACAGGGCGGACGCGCCACCGATGTGGTGCGGATGCGCGCCATGGCCGTTGCGCCTTCCGGCGAGCGCACGCTGGTGGAGCTGAAAGCGGCGGATTCGGCCTATCCGCTCTATGGCGAGGTCATCCTCGATCCGCCGGGCCCGATGGGGCAGGGGGCGGGTGGGCTGCCGCCCGTTGCCATGGATCCGATCGTGGCAGAGCGCCTGAACCTTTCTCCCGGCGCGGTCGTCCGCATCGGCGAGGGGCAGTTCACCTATCGGGGCGCCTTGGTGGAGGAGCCGGACAAGGCGGCAGGCCCCGCCGTCTTCGGACCGCGCGCCCTCGTGCCCCTGGCCGCGCTGGAGGCGACGGGGCTGATTCAGCCCGGCAGCCTCGTGACCTATGAGCTGCGCGCCGCCCTGCCGCCGGGGGCGGATGCCACCGCCTTCGCCTCCGCCCTGCGGAACCAGCCCTTTGCCGATGGCGGGTGGCGGGTGCGGGACGCTTCCCAGGGCCAGCCTGGGGTGAACCGCTTCCTGGACCAGGCCGCCTCCTTCCTCGTGCTGGCGGGGCTGACGGCGCTGCTGGTGGGTGGGATCGGCGTGGCCACCGGCGTGCGCTCCTGGCTGGAGCAGCGCGGGCGCACCATTGCCACGCTGCGCTGCCTGGGCGCGCCGGCCGGGGCGATCTTCGCCACCTATCTCATCCAGGTGCTGGCGCTGGCGCTGCTCGGCATCGCGATCGGGCTGGTGGCGGGCTACGGACTAACCTGGGCGGCTGCGGCAGCACTGGCGGATGCGCTGCCCGTGCCGCCGCGCCTGGGCTTCTACCCGCTGCCGCTGGCGCTCGCCGCCGCTTATGGCTTGCTGACAGCGCTGGCCTTCGCCCTCTGGCCGCTCGGCCGCGCCCGTGACATCCCCGGCGCCGCCCTGTTTCGTGACAATGTGCAGCCCCAGGCTGGGGCACGGCCCCGCATTGGGCTGCTGGCTGCGAATGCCCTGGTGGTGGCCCTGCTGGTGTCGCTGGTGGTGGCCACGGCGGAACAGCCGGCCTTCGCCCTAGCCTTCTGCGTCGCGGCCCTGGGCACCCTGGCGCTCTTCCGCCTTGCGGCCGCCGGACTCCAGGCGGTGGCGCGGCGCATCCCGGCGCAGCGGCGTCCCTCCCTGCGGCTGGGATTGGCCAATCTTCATCGGCCTGGGGCACCCACGGCGCTGATGCTGGTCTCGCTTGGTATCGGGCTGACCACACTGGCCGCCATCGCGCTCATCCAGGGCAATCTTCGCCAACAGATCAGCGAGAGCCTGCCGGAAGCCGCCCCGTCCTTCTATTTCATCGACATCCAGTCCGATCAGGTCGCCGAATTCGACCGCCTTGCCCAGGGCGTGTCCGGGGTGACGGAGGTGAAGCGCGTTCCCTCGCTCCGCGCCCGCATCGCTGCCGTGAACGGCGTCCCGGCGGATCAGGTGCAGGCCACCGAGGAGACGCGCTGGGCGCTGCGTGGCGATCGCGGCCTGACCTATGCCGCCACGCCGCCCGAAGGCACGAAGATCATCCAGGGAAGCTGGTGGGCGCCGGATTACCGGGGCGAGCCGCTGGTCTCGCTGGATGACCGGCTGGCGCGCGGCTGGAACGCCGGGCCCGGCTCCATCATCACCGTCAATGTGCTGGGGCGGGATATCGACCTGCGAGTGGCCTCCACCCGCGACATCGAATGGCGCGGGTTGGGGATCAACTTCACCATGATCGCCTCCCCCGGCATGCTGGAGGCGGCGCCGCACACCCACATCGCCACCGTGCGCGGCGATCCGGCACAGGATGCCACCCTGCTGCGCGTGGTGACGGATGCCTTCCCCAATGTCACCGGTATCCGCGTGCGCGATGCGCTGGATGCCTTCGGGGCGCTTCTGGGGCGGGTGGGAACGGCGCTGTCCTCCACGGGGGCGCTCACCCTTGCCTCTGGCCTGCTGGTATTGGCGGGAGCGGTGGCGGCGGGGCAGCGGCGGCGCATCCGGGATGCGGTGGTGCTGAAGACCCTGGGCGCCACCCGTTCCCAGATCCGCCGCGCCTGGCTGGTGGAGTTCGGGCTGCTCGGGCTGGTGGCCGGGCTGGTCGCCGCGGCCGTGGGCACGGCGGCCTCCTGGGGTGTGACGCGCTTTGTCATGCGGGCAGACTGGACCTTCCTGCCGGGCACGCTGGCGGCGACCATTATCCTCTGCGTCGTGCTGACCCTGGCCATGGGTTATGCCGGCACGGCCCTGGCGCTGCGGGCCAAGGCGGCGCCGCTGCTGCGGAACGAGTAGCCGGGGACTATGCCGCCGGGCGATGGAGGGAGGCCGCCGCCATGGCCCGGCGGCCTCCCCGCCAGGCAGCGCTGGCGTCACGAACGATCCGAATCAGCCGCCAATCCAATGCTCGGACCATGCGCTGCCCGGTGCCTGGCGCCGGCCAGGGCCAGGGTGCGTTCCAGCATCTGCCCATAGATGGGACGCCCTCCAAGCCATTGGGCGACGAGGCTGGCACTGAGGCAGGCGGTCAGCGTGGGCAGGGTGAGCGCATAGGAGGCGGTGAGTTCCATCACCAGCACCACGCCCACCGCGGGCGCGCGCACGGATGCGCTGAACAGCGCGGCCATGGCGACGATCCCGAAGGAGACGGGCGTCAGGTTCATGCCGGAGAATGACCCAGGCATTGCCATCTCCACGAACAGGCCGAAGGCCAGCCCGAGGCAGGCGGCCAGGCTGAGGATTGGCGCGAAAATGCCGCCCGGCATTCCCGTGGAGTAGCTGCTCACCGAGGTGATGAAGCGCGCCGCGGCCAGCATCAGCAGCGCGGCCGCGCCAGGAGTGGCCACTGCAATCTCTGAGATGACACGCTCACCGCCCGTGACGGTTCGCGGGGCGACGACTAGCAGCGCGCCGACGATCAGGCCGACAAGGGCAGGCCAGGCATAGGGGGCTCGCTTCTGCCACGTGGCGCCGACGTCGAGCATTGCCATGATGCAGGCGTTGAACAGAACCCCTACGGCGCCCAGAACGACCCCCAGCAGTGCGAAGAGAGGCAGGGAAGCCAGCGCCGCCTGCCCGGCGGCGAGCGGCAGCTCCGGGCGCATGCCGGAGATGAACTGGCTCACCGCCGTTCCGGTAATGGCGGCGGCGAAGACCCCCATGTAGGTCCGGAAGGTGTAGGGGAACTGCCTGCGGGTTTCCTCGATGACGAAAAGCACGGCGGCCATCGGCGCATTGAAGGCGCAGGCGAGGCCCGCCCCGGCGCCCGCCGCCAGCAGCGCCCGCCGGTCGACGCCCTTCACGCCGAACATGTCGGTCGCGATGAGTGCCGCCGAGCCGCCCATATGGATGGTCGGTCCTTCGCGGCCCAGGACGTGGCCTGAGCCGATCGCCACGATACCGGCGATGAATTTCACAGGCAGCACGCGCTGCCAGCGCACTTCCCTGACGCCTTCGATGGCCCCCTCGATCTCTGGAACTCCGCTGCCACCGGCTTCGGGGGCAAAGCGCCGGGTGAGGAACACCGTGAAAACGGTGGCCATCATGGTGATCAAGGCGCAGGCGCCTATCAGCCTCCAGCCTTCGACATGGCGCGCCAGCCATGTTGGCCACTCGATGATCTGGTCGATAAGAAGATGGAAAAAACCACCGAACACGCCGGTGAGGGCACCGGCGACCAGAGCCACAGCGACGAAATACGCCTGTTGCCAGGGGGTATCGGGCTTGTCTGCTGCGTTCATCGGCGCTCCCCTCTGCAAGGCGATGGCGGTTGCCGGGGCAGCGGACGTGCAGGCAGGCGCACCGGGCCGTTAATAAACGTGCGCCATAACGATTGGTGTGAACGCCGTTATGGGTTTGCCATTGCCGGCACCGGCGGCCTGATCAGGACCTCTGCCACTTGGTCCTGAGCATGGCTGCGCTGGAACGGCTAGCGTCAGGCCAGCCAGCGGATCTGCGAGGGCGTGGCGATGCCTTCGAAGATCGGCTTCGCGAAGTAGAAGCCCTGCATAAAGCGCACGCCCGCGCCACGCAGAGCCTCAACTTCGCCGATCCGCTCAATTCCTTCGGCGACGACCTTGATGCCGATCTCTGCCCCCAGGCTTACCATGCTGGCTACGATAGCGAGCCGGACTCTGTCCTCGTCGCAATCCCTGATCAGGGCGCGGTCGAGTTTGATGATGTCCGGCTTCAGGTTGGCGAGTCTGGCGAGACCGGAATAGCCGGTCGCGAAATCGTCGAGGGCGATGCGGAAGCCGTGGCGCCGGTACTCTTCGATGATGGAGAGCATATGCGCCACATCGGAGATCCTCTCGTTCTCCGTGAATTCGAAGGTCAGGCGATCAAGGGGAAAGCCTGTGCGGCCAGCGGCATCCAGCGTCCTGCGGATGCAGGCGCGGGCTTCATAGACGGCGTTGGGCAGGAAATTGATGTTGAGAGTGCCGCTCAGCCCCAGCCCGGAGGCCATTTCTATCGCCTTCACCCGGCAGGCCTGATCGAAGGCGTAGAGGTTCGCGTCATTGACCTGGAGAGGATTGCTCCGGCCCCTTCGCCGCTTGGTCCGCGCACCAGCGCCTCATGGGCGTCGATTCTCTGCTCCTGCAGGTCGATGATGGGCTGGAAGGCCATGGTGAAGGGGAAGTCGAGCTGGCTTTCCTTACAGGCAGCGCAGGAATGTCTCGGGCCGGTCATCATTCATCCTTGTCATCGCTTCCGTGGCCGCGCTGGTGGCGCCGTGCTGCCTCAGGGCATTTGCAACAGGATAGAGTGAGCGCGGAATTAGTCGCCCGGTTCCGTCCATAATCCTGCCTTGGGGCGGTACCTGTCCTGTGCTGGTCTGCCGGACATGGTCACGCCCGCCAAAACCCTTGCCGCTCTCTGCCATGAGGCAGGACTTCCGCCGGAAGCGACCGCCCGCGCGGTGCTGGAGGGGAAGGATCCGGTTCTGCCCTCGTCTTTCCTGCTGGGGACCGCTGCCGCCGCCAGCATCGGCGCCGTGGGTGTGGCGGCGGCGGAGATCCATCACCGCCGCACAGGCCGGGCGCAGGCGGTCTCCGTGGAGATGCGCCACGCCCTCGCGGAGTTCCGCAGCGAGCAACTCCTGCGCGTAGATGGCGCACCCATGGGCGAGTCCTGGGATGCCATTGCCGGGGCCTATCGCTGCGGCGACGGGCGATGGGTGCGCATCCACACCAACTTTCCCCATCACCGGCATGGCTTCCTGGCGCTGCTGAGCGCGGAATATGATCGCGCCTCCGTCGCCGGCGCGCTGGAGGGCTGGGAGGCGGCCCGGCTGGAGGAGGCGGCAGCCGGGGCCGGCCTGCCGGCGGCCATGATGCGGAGCTTCGGAGAGTGGGACGCGCACCCCCAGGGGCATGCCGTTGCTTCCCTGCCGCTGGTCGAGATCACCCGGATCGGCGACGCGCCTCCGGAGCCCTTCCCGGCCGGGGCGGATCGCCCCCTCTCCGGGCTTCGCGCCGTGGAGCTGACCCGGATCATCGCCGGGCCGGTCTGCGGCCGGGCGCTGGCGGCGCATGGGGCGGATGTCATGCTGGTGACCGGGCCGCATTTGCCTTCCATCCCGGCCCTGGTGGCCGATACGGGACGCGGAAAGCGTTCCACCTCGCTGGATCTGCGGGATGGCGAGGGGAGGGAGGCGCTGCGGACGCTGGCCGGGGGTGCCGACCTGTTCATCCAGGGCTACCGTCCCGGTGCGCTGGCCGCGCGCGGCTTCGGCCCGGAGGATCTGGCCGCCCTGCGCCCGGGCATCGTCTGCGTCTCCCTCTCCGCCTATGGGCGGGTGGGGCCATGGGCGGGACGGCGGGGCTTCGATTCCCTGGTGCAGACCGCGAGCGGCTTCAATGCGGCGGAAGCCAAGGCGGCCGGCAAGCCCGGCGAGCCGAGGCCGCTGCCCTGCCAGGCGCTGGACCATGGGGCCGGCTACCTGATGGCGCTCGGTGCCATGGCCGCGCTGATGCGGCGCGCGGAGGAGGGGGGAAGCTGG
Source organism: Roseomonas xinghualingensis (assembly GCF_025791835.1). Lineage (GTDB taxonomy): Bacteria > Pseudomonadota > Alphaproteobacteria > Acetobacterales > Acetobacteraceae > Roseomonas > Roseomonas xinghualingensis. The sequence continues at coordinate 47,918 of NZ_JAOXLP010000007.1, read as the reverse complement.
CATGTCCAGGTTTCGCTCGCACGGACGGGGCTGTGGCTGCGGAGGCTGGGGCGCGTGAAGGATGGCTTCGCCATGCCGCCCGCGGGTGCAGAGCCCAGGCTAATGGAGGAAACGGCGAGCGGCTTCGGGCGCATGTCCGCCGTTCGCCATGCCGCCATCCTGGCGGAGACGCCGGCTGGCTGGTCCAGGCCCTCCATGCCCTTGGGCAGCGACCTGCCGCGCTGGGCATGAGCCGGGCAAAGCTTGCGGGATGCTCCGCGGCGCGATCTTCTGGTGGGGAGACAACCTGACCTTACGGCAAGGCAATCTTCCGGGAAGGAAGACGCTTGATCTGGATTACAGGAAGTCCATATATCTGTGTCGAGGGGAGTGGCATCCGCCACTTCCCGGAAGGAGTTCTGAAACCCATGGCTTTCGGTCCCGACAACCGATTCCAGCGCGGCACCTCCGCCTGGACGCAGCCGATGGGCCGCGCCGCCACCGATGCAGCGACGCTCGATGCCGGACTGCGCGCCTATATGCTGCGCGTGTACAACTGGATGGCGTCCGGCCTCGCGCTGACGGCCATCACCGCTTATATGATCGCGAACACCGGCCTGGCCGAGCTGTTCTTCCAGGTGGTGCGCACCCCGCGCGGCTTGGCGACGCAGCCGACCATCCTCGGCTTCGTCGCGATGTTTGCTCCCCTGGCCTTCGTGATGGTGCTGTCCTTCGGCATCAACCGCTTGTCCAAGGGTACGACTCAGGCGCTGTTCTGGGCCTTCTGCGTCGCAATGGGCGCCAGCATGGCGAACATCTTCGTCGTCTATGTGGGCGCCTCGGTCGCCAGCACCTTCTTCGTCACCGCCGGCATGTTCGCGGCCGTCAGCCTCTACGGCTACACCACGAATGCCGACCTGACGCGGATGGGCGGCTTCCTGATGATGGGCCTGATCGGCATCCTCATCGCCGGCCTGGTCAACGCCTTCATCGGCAGCTCGGCGCTGCAGTTCGCGATCAGCGTGATCGGCGTGGTCGTGTTCACCGGCCTCACCGCCTATGACACGCAGCGGATCAAGAGCGACTACATCGAGTACTCCTATGCAGAGGGTACCGATGAGGCAGGCAAGCGCTCGGTCATGGATGCGCTGGGCCTGTACCTGAACTTCGTGAACCTGTTCCAGCTACTGCTGCAGTTCATGGGCGTCCGCAACCAGTCGGAGTAACCGGCTGGCAGAGCAGACGAACGAAACCCCGGGGAGCGATCCCCGGGGTTTTTCTTTGCCCAATAGCAGATGAAAAAGCCCGGCTTCCCTGCGGAAGCCGGGCCGTCCCGTGAGCCGGACTTACTTTTCCTTCTCGGTCTTCTCGCCCTTCTCAGCCTTTTCGCTCGTCTTCAGATGGTCGAGCAGCTTCTGGGTCGCGGCCGCCTTGTCCGTGCAGTCCAAGGCGCCGACCTCGGCCGCCAGCCGGTCCAGCGCCAGCTCATAGATCTGGCGCTCGGAGAAGGACTGGTCGGGCTGGCCGGCGTTGCGGTGCAGGTCGCGCACCACCTCAGCGATGGCGATCGGGTCGCCGGAGTTGATCTTCTGCTCGTATTCCTGGGCGCGGCGGGACCACATGGTGCGCTTGATGCGGGCGCGGCCACGCAGCGTCTCCAGCGCCTCGCCCATCACCTTCTCGGAGGCGAGCTTGCGAAGGCCCGAGGAGGCCGCCTTGGCCATCGGAACCTTCAGGGTCATGCGGTTCTCCTCGAAGGTGACGACGATCACCTTGAGGGTCAGCCCGGCGACAGGAACTTCCTCGATCCCCTGCACCTGGCCGACGCCATGGGTGGGGTAGACGACGAAGTCGCCGGCTTTGAAGTCCTTTCCGGCATTGCCGAGGGGCTTGGGTGGCGGGGCAGGCCGGATCGGGGCCTGGATGATGGGCTCTGGTGTGTTTTGAGCGGGCATGCTGGGGGGCGGCGCCTGCGCCTCGGCGGCCGCCTTCGTGGCGGGCTCGGCCTTGGGCGGCGCCTCTGACTTGGTGGGCGCGGTGCTTCGCGTCGCGGCGGCCTTCAACTTGGTCTCGGCAGGCTGCGCGGCCACGGCCTTGGCGGCGGGTGCCTTGGCGGGCGCGGCCTTCTGCTCGGCGGTCTTGGCGGTGCTGGTTTTCGGCACCGCCGCCTCCGATTCGGTGGATTTCGCCTGATCGGTGGATTTCGGCTGAGCGGGCTTCGGCGCCGCCTTCGCGGTCTCGGTCTTGCGCTCGGTGGCCATGGGCTTCGCCTGCGCGGTCTTCGCCGTGGCCTTCGGAGCGGCCTGCTTGGTGGGGGGCGTCGCCCCGGCGGGTGCCTTCATGATGCTCTCCGCGGTTCCTCTGGCGCCGTCCTCTGGGCCGGAAGGTCTCAGGCCGGATATCCGGACCGGCTGGGCCATCCTGCGAGCCCAAGGCTCTGCCCGGATGGGGCCGCTCCAATCCGTGTGGCGCGACGAATCCGGCCCCGTGCCATGCTTGCATGGCACGGGGGCGCTGGTGTTCCAGGAGGAACCCTAGCACGAAATGCCGATTCGGTCACGCCCGCCTCGCTCATGCGGGGCAACGCGGAGCAACGGTGAAGGTTTGACGGCCAGGGTTTGGAGAGGGCGGCTGAAATCCCGCCGGTCAGGAGCCGGTCAGGATTCGCCCGGAGCCGGATCGAAGAGCTTGGCCTTGTCCGGCTTGCCATCCCATTCCTTCGCATCAGCCGGCGGCTCGCCCTTGCGGGAAATGTTGGGCCATTGCGTGGAATAGGTGCGGTTCATTTCCACCCAATCGGTCGCGCGGTCGTCGCTATCGGGGAAAATGGCTTCGGCCGGGCATTCAGGCTCGCAGACGCCGCAGTCGATGCATTCATCGGGATGGATCACGAGCATATTCGCGCCGACATAGAAGCAGTCCACCGGACATACCTCGACGCAGTCCATGTATTTGCAACGAATGCAGTTCTCGGTGACGACGTAGGTCACGTTCACGCCCCTTCACGGCCCATAGGGCGCAAGTCGCCCGGCGCCCGCAGATGGACCGGACGCGCGCCGCATGCAAGCGAGGGATTCAGGGGGCAGCATCGCATGGAGGGCCAGGGCCCAGCAGCCGGCCGCCTCAGGCGCCCTCGATTTCCTCATAGAGGCCGCGCGCCTCGGCCGGCGGCCCGCGCCGGGTGGCGAGGGCCTGGACCCGCCAGACCTTCACCACGCCGCGCTCCGGTCCGCCAATGGCCAGGGTCAGCACGTCGCCAAGCCGCAGGCGGGCATGGGGCTTGTCCACGGGCTGGCGGTTCAGCCGCACTCCCCCGCGCTCGACCAGCGCCGCGCAGGCGGAGCGGGTCTTGGACAGGCGCGCGCACCAGAGCCACTTGTCCAGGCGCTGCCAGTCGCGGTCCTCGGTCTCCGCCATGGCGGCGCGGTCAGGACTTCCCGAGCTTCAGCGCCGCGAGCACGGCGAAGGGGCTGTCCGGATCCGGGCCCTTCTCGCGGCGGGGCTCGAAGACAGGGCGGGGCTGCGGCGGACCATCCTCGCGGCGGTCGCGGCGCGGGCCACGGTCGCCACGCGGACCATCGGCACGCTGGCCGTTCCGGTTCGGCCCGCCCTCGCGGTTGCCGCGATCCTGGTTGCGGTTCTGGCCGCCAGGGCGATTCCCCTGGCGTTCGTCGCGCCGGGGGCCACGGCCCTGGTTGTCCCTGCCGCGGTTGTCGCGAGCCTCGCGGGCAGCCTGGGGCTTCGCCTCTCCGGCCTCCACTGTCGCGGCCTCCGCACCCTCGGGGGCGGGTGTGCCCTCGGCAGGCGCGGCCTCGGCCGGGCGGCCTTCATGGCGCGGCCGGTTGCGGTCGCGGCGGTGATCCTGGCCGCCACGCTGGTGGCGGTGGCCATCCTCGCGGCGGGCAGCGACCATCTGCGGCGCGGGTGGGCCGAACATGCCCTCCGCCAGAGGCTCCGGCGTCACCAGCCGGAAGCCCAGGGCGGTCAGCACCGCCGGCAGGGTATCGGCCTTGGCGCCGAGGCGGCTGGCGACATCCACCGGCAGGGCGGCAGGGGCGCGGCGGGTCAGGTGGCCCAGCTCGCCCGCGATGCGCTCCGCGACATCCAGCCGCACCAGCGCCGGGCCGGCCTGGACCCAGCCCATGGTGGCGGCGAAGCCACGCGGCCATTCGCGGGGCGGCACGATGGAGACGAGGCCGCCGCCGGGCAGGGCCGGCACCGCCGAATTCGCCTTCAGGGCCCAGAGCTGGGCCCGCAGCGCCATGGGGCGCGGCTTCAGCATCTCGGGGATGTAGAGGGCGAAGCGGCCGGCGCGGACACCGATGGCCTTCAGCTTGCCGCGCAGCTCCGGGTTGATCTCGCGCTCCGTGCCGCCGGGCAGAAGGCCCAGGAACTCGCGCAGGCGGAACAGGTGGCCACGCAGCTCGGCGTCCTCGGCCGCCTTGGCCTCGGCCTCGATCAGCGGCGCGAAGTCGCGGGCGACCAGGGCGTCGAACCAGCTGGCCAGCTTGGCGCGGATGCGCTCGCGCTGGGCGCTGTCGATGAACTCGGAATCGATCGGCTCGATCACCGGCTTCTCGGGCGTGGTGCCGGGCTTGAGCTTGGCGACCTCGGCCGGCTCGTCCTCGCCATCGGCCTTCCAGGTGATGCGCTGGAACTTGGTCAGGGCGAAAGCGTCATCCGGCGCGGTTTCGAGCGCGCCGACGCGGCGGGGCATCTCCTCGCGCAGCGCCCGGCGGGCGGCGCGGAGCATGACCTTGCGCTCCTCCTCATCCTCGGCATCGGCTGAGGTTTCGAATACGAAACCCTTCACCTGGCCGACCGGATGACCCTCGACCACGACCTCGCCATTTCGCGCGACGGCCGAGATGAGGTTGTCCTCACCCTCGTCGAGCTTGCGGATCAGGTGGGCCGCGCGGCGGTCCACGAAGCGAGCGGTCAGGCGTTCGTGCAGCGCGTCGGAGACGTGATCCTCGGCGGCGCGTGCGGCCTCCTGCATGGCGGTTGCGTCCTTCAGCCAATCGGAGCGGGCGGCGACATAGGTCCAGGTGCGGATGCCGGCAAGCCGGGCCATCAGCGTGTCGAGATCGCCCTCGGTGTTATCGAGGTGACGGATCTGGGACAAAGCCCAGTCCGCCGGGAGACTGCCATCCTGCACGAGATGCCGGAAGACTCGCGCGCAGAATCGTGTGTGGCTTTCGTCGGCCAGCTTCCGGAAGTCCGGAATCTGGCAGGCTTCCCACAGGAGCCGCACCCGGGCGCGGCTATCGGCCAGCTTACGCACATCCGCCTCGCGCGAGAGCGCTTCCAGCGTGATGTGGTCGGTGGCGTCATTGCCGCGCGCCAGGCCCTGGAAGGGCGGCGGGCGGGAGAGGCTGTCCAGCAGCGCATCCACGCTCGTCATGTCCAGGTCGCTGTTGCGCCAGGCGAGGGTGGTCAGCGGATCGAAGTGGTGGCCCTCGATCTTGTGGACGAAATCATCCGAGAGGGGCGGGCAATCGGCGGTGACGCCGAAGGTGCCGTCCCGCATGCCGCGCCCGGCGCGGCCGGCGATCTGCGCGGCCTCCTGCGGGGTCAGCAGGCGGGGGCGGTGGCCGTCGAACTTCTGCAGCCCGGCGAAGGCGACATGGTCCACATCCATGTTCAGCCCCATGCCGATGGCATCCGTCGCCACGAGGAAATCAACCTCGCGGTTCTGGTAGAGTGCTACCTGGGCATTGCGGGTGCGCGGGGAGAGGCGGCCCATCACCACGGCACAGCCGCCCCGGCGGCGGCGCACGGCCTCCGCGATGGCGTAAACCTCACCGGCCGAGAAAGCGACGATGGCGCTGCGCGGCGGCAGGCGCGTGAGGCGGGCCGGGCCGGCATAGGTGAGTTGCGAAAGGCGCGGGCGGCTCTCCACCTCGGCCTGCGGCACCAGGCGCTGCAGAAGCGGGCGGATGGTCTCGGCGCCGAGGAACATGGTCTCGACCAGGCCGCGGGCGTTCAGCAGCCGGTCGGTGAACACATGGCCGCGATCAGCATCGGCGCAGAGCTGGATTTCGTCCACGGCCACGAATTCCGCCTGCCGGTCCAGCGGCATGGCCTCCACCGTGCAGGCGAACCATTTGGCGCCGGGCGGAACGATCTTCTCCTCGCCGGTGATCAGGGCAACGTTCTTCTCACCCTTGGCCGCGACCATGCGGTCGTAGTTCTCGCGCGCCAGCAGGCGCAGCGGGAAGCCGATGATGCCGCTGGAATGGGCCAGAAGCCGGGTGATGGCCAGATGGGTCTTGCCGGTATTGGTCGGGCCGAGAACGGCCTTCACCCGGGAGGCGAACATCTGGCGGTCTGCGATGGGGCTCATCTGCGCGACGTGTGGCGCTCCCGGCCGGGCTTGGCAAGCGCATAGGGGCGAGACGAGGCTGGGCAACCTCCCACGACGAAGCCGATGACCGAACCGCCACCCGCGCCAGCGCCTGCCTCCGAGCCTTCTCCGCCTCTCTCCCGCTACGCCTTCCTGCTCGCCGCCAGCTTCCTGGGGGTAGGGGTGACCATGCCCTTCCTGCCGCCCTTCCTGGCCGGGAAGGGGTTGGGGGCGGAGGCGGTGGCGCAAATTCTTTTCGCCGGATCGCTGATCCGCTTCCTGGTCAGCCCGGCGCTGGGGCGGCTGGCGGACCGGATGGGGGATGCCCGGCTGCTCCTGATGCCCTGCGCCGCGATCGCCGCCCTGGCCGTGCCGCTCTTCCTGCCGGCCGAGGGGTTCTGGGGGGTGCTGGCGGTGCAGCTTCTCTTCTGCGCAGCGATGGCGCCGCTCAGCCCTATCGGCGAGGCCCTTGCGCTGGGCGCCACCCGTCGCGCGGGGGCGGATTACGGGAGGGTGCGCTCGGCGGGATCGATGGCCTTCATCCTGGGGGCGGCGGGGGCAGGCGGCATGGCGGCCTGGGCGGGCTATGCGGCGGTGCCCTGGCTGCTGGCTGGGTGCTACCTGACGGCGGTTCTCGCCGCCTGGGCCTTGCCCCGTCCCGAGCCGGGCGCCGCGACTTCGGTCGCGAGCGCCAAGGGCGGGCTGCGCAGCCTCTTCGCGCTGCATCTGCTGCGGCGGCCCGGTTTCGGGCGGTTGGTGGCGATCAGCGCGCTGATCCAGGGCTCGCACGCCGCCTATTATGCCTTCTCCAGCATTCATTGGGCGCGCGCCGGGCATGCGCCGGAAACCATCGGCCTCCTCTGGGCCGAGGGGGTGCTGGCGGAGGTCCTGCTCTTCTTTTGGGCACGGCCCCTGCTGGGGCGTCTCTCGCCGCGTGGGCTGATGCTCCTCGCTGCGGGGGCCGGCATCATTCGCTGGACGGCTTTGGCCATGACCACGGAACTCTGGGCCCTGGTTCCGCTCCAGGCGATGCATGCGCTGACCTTCGGCGTCCAGTACATGGGCGCGATGCGCTGGCTTTCCGCCAACCCGCCGCCCGGCGAGGCCCTGGCGGCGCAGAGCCTCCACGCGGCCATCGGCACCACCGGGGCGCAGGCCATTTCGATGCTGCTGGCGGGATGGATCTATGCGCGGACGGAAAGCGGGGCCTTCCTGGCGATGGGGCTGCTCTGCATGGTTGCGCTGCCGGTGGCTTGGGGGTGGCGGGCCGGGCGGTGAGGGGGATCAACCGGCCGGGTCAGCCCTCGGTCCCGGCCTGAGCAAGCAGCCAGGACTGGAAGGCTTGCATGGCCGCTGTCGGCTGCTTCGACTTGAGACGGGTGAGCCAGTAGTCGCCAAGGGCGATTTCCGCATCGAAGAGGCGCACCAGGCGGCCCATCTGCAGATCGCGCGCGAAGAGCCGCACCGGCAGCAAGGCGATGCCCGCCCCCTGTGCCGCCGCCTCGGCCATGGTGAGAGACGAATCGAACACCATTCCCCGGATGGCCGGGCAGGCCACGTCCACGGCGGCGAACCAGCGCGCCCATTCATCGGCCCGGTAGGAGCGCAGCAGAGGCTGCTTCGGAAGATCAGTGGGGTGTCGCACCCGCTGTGCGACCTCGGGTGAGGAGACCGGCGACAGGGGGGCCGCGAAAAGCCGGACGGCTTCGGTGCCGTGCCATGCGCCATTGCCGAAGCGGATGGCGTAGTCGAGGCCCTCGCCCGCGAGATCGACGCGGTTGTTGTTGGTCAGGATGCGGAGATCGATCCTGGGATGCGCTTCCCGGAAATCCTGGAGGCGCGGCAGGAGCCATCCCACGGCGAAGGTGCCGACCACGCCGACCGTCAGCGCTTCCTGAAACAGGCCGCCCTCGAACTGATCGAGCGTTGCGCCGATGCGGCGGAAGGATTCTTCGAGCACGGGCATGAGGGCGAGGCCCTCATCGGTCAGGGCAAGGCCCCGGGGAAGGCGGCGGAAGAGCTGGACGCCCAAATTTTCCTCAAGGCTCTTCACATGGTGGCTGATGGCCGCCTGGGTAACGCAGAGTTCCAGCCCGGCCTTCGTGAAGCTGAGATGCCTTGCGGATGCTTCGAAGGCACGGAGCGCATTGAGCGGAAGAGTTGGCCTGATCATCGTTGAAGCCCAAATTTTCCTTGTGGCTTGGGCAAGGAATGATCGTTTGTCGAGCCTCGCCAGGGGCCGCCATGGTGCGGCCATCGCAGGACCGGAGGGGCAGGGTGATGATCGGGAAGCGGCAACTGGGGCGCGTGGCTTGCGCAGCCATGGCGGGAATCGCGGTGCGGGGTGCGATGGCGGCGGAGCCGCGCTTCGCCTCGCTGTCCAGGGAGCTTGAGCGGCTGGAGGCAGCCAGCGGGGGGCGGCTGGGCGTCATGGTCATCGATACCGGGACGGGCTCGCGCGCGGGCTACCGGGCCAATGAGCGCTTCCCGATGTGCAGCACCTTCAAGGTCCTGGCGGCGGCGGCCGTGCTGGCGCGGGTGGATGCCGGGAAGGAGCGGCTCGACCGCCTGGTGCCGTATGGGAGCGGCGACCTCGTGGTCTATTCGCCTGTCACGAAGGAGCGGACCGGCGCCGGGATGACGCTGGCCGAGCTATGTGCCGCGGCGATCACCCTGAGCGACAACACGGCTGGCAACCTGCTGCTGGCCAATATCGGCGGGCCGGCTGGCTTCACGGCCTATATGCGCTCGCTGGGGGATGAGGTGACGCGCCTCGACCGCATCGAGCCTGCCTTGAACGAAGCGCTGCCGGGCGACCCGCGGGACACGACCAGCCCGGCGGCGATGGCCTCCAGCCTCCAGGCGCTTGCCCTGGGGACGGCGCTGTCTGCCACCTCCCGGGCGCAACTTGTTCAATGGCTGCTGGACAACAAGACGGGCGACACCAGGCTGCGCGCCCGCCTTCCCGCAGGGTGGCGTGTGGGCGACAAGACGGGTTCCGGAGACCAGGGCACGGCGAATGACGTGGGCATCCTCTGGCCGCCCGGAGGCGCGCCCATCATCGTCTCCGCCTATCTGACGGAAACCCGGGCGGGCATGGATGAACGAAGCGCGATCCTGGCCGCTGTCGGGGAGGCGGTGGCAGCCGGATAGCGGTTCAGCGCCAGGCCTCTCCATCCCAGTGATGGGCGGTCCAGCGCGCCCGCCCGTTCTCCACCACCACGCGGTTATAGGCATTGGGCTCGCCCCGCAGCCGCGTGGAAATGGCGGAACCGGCCTGCAGGACGGTCAGGTGGTCGCCTGCCTCGGCCGTCACGGCATGGGTGTTGTGGTAGCCGACATGGAGGTGCCCCGAGAGCACCAGCCGCACGCCACTGCGGGCAAGGTCCCGCAGGGCGCGTTCGCCGCGGCGAACCAGGGGCGTGTGTGGTTCATCGGGCGGCGCCAGGAACGGGTGATGGGCGACGACGATGCGGAAGGGGCCCTGCTTCAGCCGCCGGATGCGCCGCAGCGCGCGGAGCAGCCCGGCGCGGGGGATCTTGCCGTTCTCCCATTGCAGGTGCAGGCCGCCGCGCGAGACGGTGTTGAGGCCGACCACCTGGATTTCCTCATCCTCGAACATCGGCTCGGTATCGGGGGCGATCAGGGATTCCCAGCGGCCGAAGGGATTGAGGAAGCGTTCCCAGGGATAATAGGCGGTGATGTCATGGTTCCCGGGGACGGCGATCCAGGGCATGCACAACTTGTCCAGGAAGGCGCGGGCGGTGCGGAACTCGTTGCGCCGGGCACGCATGGTCAGGTCGCCGCTGATCGCGACGAGATGGGCGGGCTCGGCATTCAGCCGATCCAGCAGCGCATCGGCCGCACGTTGGTCGATGCGGCAGAAATGCAGGTCCGAGATGTGATCGATCACCCTCATTCCGAACTGTCCTTCGGGGGAGGGGCGAGGACCGTGATGGCGCGTGGGTGGATGGCGTATTGCAGTGGCGTGCTGAGGACAGCACCCTCCCCGTCATTCATCACCAGCAGCCGGCGCCGGCGGGAATGGATGGAGAAGGCGGGGCCGGTGAGGATGCGGATGTCGCTGGAGCGCTTCCACCGACCGAGCGCCATGGCGATGAGCATCTTGGCAGTCCAGCCGACCGAGAACTTGCGGCTGACATAGAGGTAGAGCGAGCCGCCATCGAGGCGCGGCCGGTGGAACATCAGCCCTGTTCCCTCCTCGTAGCCGTTGTTCACGATGGACATGGCGCGGGTCCAGAGCCGCCAGGGCCTCTCCCACCCAGGGGCGTTGACCATCAGGCGCATGGGGCGCTGGTGCAGCAGGGCGCGGATGGCGGCGAGAACGACCCGGATGACGGCGTAGAAGCCGCCCCTGCGGCGGAAGCGCTGGCGGGCGCGGCCGACCATGTTCGGCAGGCCGATCACGGACTGGCAGAGGAAGATCTCGCCATTCACCTCGCCGGCATCGATGGCGCGGGGCGTGGCGCGGCCAAGGGCTTCCGCAGCCGCCAGCGGTTCGAGAGGGATTCCGAGATCGCGGGCCAGGAGGTTCAGCGTGCCCAAGGGCAGGATGCCGAGCACGCGGTCGGTTCTCGCCAGCCGCGCGGCGGCGCTGCGGATCGTGCCGTCTCCGCCCCCCACGATCACCACAGGGGCGTCGGTGGCGAGGGCGGCCTCCAGCCGGTCGGATATATCGGGAGTGACCTCCTCGCCGATGACGGTGAGGTCGAAGCCAGCTTCCCGCAGTGCCGCCACGATCTGTGCCGGTAGTTCCGGGCGCCCCGCCAGGGTGCCCGCGCGGTTGTTCATCACAAGGACGGCCCGCGTCATCCTGCGCCGTTCATTTGAGCCCGCTCCCTTGCTTGCGCCGGGCGAACGCGGGCCGAAGAGGGCAGGTTGCGGCGGATGTGAAAAGGGGCGCGGACCCTGCGGCCCGCGCCCCCTTCATGTCTCGCCCTGTGGCGCGCGGATCAGGCCGTGACCTTCACCCCGGCCATGGAGCGCAGCACGTAGTGCAGGATGCCGCCCTGCTTGTAGTACTCCACCTCGTCGGCCGTATCGACGCGGCACTGGACCTGGGTCTTCACCTCGGTGCCGTCGGCGCGGTGGATGACGATGTCGAGCATCATGCGGGGCTTCAGGTTCTCGAGGCCGAGGATGTCCACGGTCTCCTCGCCGGTGATGCCCAGGGTCTGGCGGTCCTCGCCCGGCTTGAAGACCAGCGGCAGCACGCCCATGCCGACCAGGTTAGAGCGGTGGATGCGCTCGAAGCTCTCGGCGATCACGGCCTTCACGCCCAGCAGCATCGTGCCCTTCGCCGCCCAGTCGCGGGAGGAGCCGGTGCCGTATTCCTTGCCGCCGAAGATCACCAGCGGCACGCCCTCGGCCTTGTACTTCATGGCCGCGTCGTAGATCGGCATCACCTCGCCGGAGGGGAAGTGCTTGGTGATGCCGCCCTCGATGCCCGGAACCAGCTCGTTCTTGATGCGGATATTGGCGAAGGTGCCCCGCATCATGACCTCGTGGTTGCCGCGGCGGGCGCCGTAGCTGTTGAAGTCGTTCTGGCGAACCTGATGCTCAAGCAGGTACTCGCCGGCGGGCGAGGCCTTCTTGATGGAACCGGCCGGGGAGATGTGGTCGGTCGTGATGCTGTCGCCCAGCTCCGCGAGGACGCGGGCGCCGCTCACGGAGACGACCGGCTTCGGCTCGGGCGAGATCTCCTCGAAATAGGGCGGGTTCTGGACATAGGTGGAGCCGGAGTTCCACCGGTAGGTGTCCGTGCCCGCCTCGACATTGATCGCCTGCCAGTGCTGGTCGCCCTTGAAGACGTCGGCATAGCGGGACTGGAACATCTCGCGCGTCAGCACCTTGTGCACGACGTCGTTGATTTCCTGCTGCGTCGGCCAGACGTCCTTCAGATACACCGGCTGGCCATCGCTGCCCTTGCCCAGCGGCTCGGTCGTGATGTCCTTGGTGATGGTGCCGGCCAGCGCATAGGCGACCACCAGCGGCGGGGAGGCCAGGTAGTTGGCGCGCACATTCGGGTGCACGCGGCCCTCGAAGTTGCGGTTGCCCGACAGCACCGAGGCGGCGACCAGCTTGTTGTTCTCGATCGCGTCCACGATCGGGTCAGCCAGCGGGCCGGAATTGCCGATGCAGGTGGTGCAGCCATAGCCGACGGTCTGGAAGCCAAGGGCGTCCAGATCGGCCTGCAGGCCGGAGGCGTTCAGGTAGTCGGTCACCACCTGCGACCCGGGGGCGAGGGAGGTCTTCACCCAGGGCTTCGGGGTCAGGCCCTTGGCCCGCGCCTTCCGCGCCACGAGGCCCGCGGCCACGAGGACATAGGGGTTCGAGGTGTTGGTGCAGGAGGTGATGGCGGCGATCACCACATCGCCATGGCCGAGGTCGTAATTCGCGCCGGCCACGGGCACGCGGGTGTCGAGCGCCGGGGCGCCGGGGACGGCGAGGTTCGGCAGCTCCTTGGCGAAGGAGGTGGCGATCTCGGTCAGCACCACCTTGTCCTGCGGGCGCTTCGGGCCGGCCATGGAGGGCTGGACGGTCGAGAGGTCCAGCTCAAGCGTGTCGGTGAAGACCGGGTCCGGCGTGGCGTCGTCGCGCCACATGCCCTGCGCCTTGCAGATCTCGCGGACGAGGTTGATGCGGTGCTCGTCACGGCCGGAGAGGCGGAGATAGCCGAGCGTCGCCTCGTCCACCGGGAAGAAGCCGCAGGTGGCGCCGTATTCGGGGGCCATGTTGCCGATGGTCGCGCGGTCGGCGACGGGAAGGTGCGTCAGGCCCTGGCCGTAGAACTCGACGAACTTGCCGACCACGCCCTTCTTGCGGAGCATCTGGGTGACGGTCAGCACCAGGTCGGTCGCCGTCACGCCCTCGCGCAGCTTGCCGGTCAGCTTGAAGCCGATCACGTCCGGGATGAGCATGGCGATGGGCTGGCCGAGCATGGCGGCCTCGGCCTCGATGCCGCCCACGCCCCAGCCCAGCACGCCCAGGCCGTTCACCATGGTGGTGTGGCTGTCCGTGCCGTAGCAGCTATCGGGATAGGCGTAGGTCTCGCCGGCGTCGGTATCGGTCCAGACGACCTGGGCGAGGTATTCCAGGTTCACCTGGTGGCAGATGCCGGTGCCGGGGGGAACGACGCGGAAGTTGTTGAAGGCGCCCTGGCCCCAGCGGAGGAACTCATAGCGCTCGCCGTTGCGCTGGTATTCGAGGTCCACGTTCTTCTGCATGGCGTCCGCCGTGCCGGAGACGTCCACCATGACGGAGTGGTCGATCACCAGGTCGACGGGGACGAGCGGGTTCACCTTCTGCGGGTCGCCGCCGAGCTTCAGCATGCCGTCGCGCATGGCGGCCAGGTCCACCACGGCGGGGACGCCGGTGAAGTCCTGCATGAGGATGCGCGCGGGGCGGAAGGGGACCTCCCTGTCGGACTGGCCCTTCTCCAGCCAGCCGGCGACGGCCTTGGCGTCATCGACCTTGTAGGAGTTGCCGTTCTCGAAGCGGAGGACATTCTCGAGCAGCACCTTGAGGCTGTTCGGGAGGCGGGAGAAATCGGCGCCCAGCGCCTTCGCGGCCTCGGGGATGGAGAAGTAGTGGTAAGTCTTCCCGTCCACGGAAAGGCTGCGCTTGGTCTTGAGAGTGTCCTGCCCGATCTTGCTCATGCGTCGCAATTCCCCGCGCGTGCTTGAATTTCCGGGCAGCTTGAAGCATGGCGACGGTTTCCGGTCCAGGGGCGGAACCGGTTCCAGAGGTTTTGATGCAGGGAATGGCCGGCGTGCTGGCGGCGGATGATCTGGCGGCGCGGCGCGGCGGAAGGGTGGTCTTCGCGGGATTGTCCCTGCGGGCGGCGCCTGGGGATGCCCTGTTGCTGCTCGGGGCCAATGGCGCGGGAAAGTCCACCTTGCTGCGCCTGCTGGCCGGGCTGCTGCGGCCGGTTGCCGGGCGCGTGACCTGGGATGGCGAGGACGTGGCGCAGGACACGGCCGCCCATGGCGCCCGCATCCGTTATCTGGGCCACCAGGATGCGATCAAGTCGGCGCTGACACCGCATGAGGACCTGACCTTCTGGGCACGGCTGCGGGGGGGCGATCCACATGCGGCGCTGGAGGCGCTGGGTCTTTTGGCACTGTCGGAACTGCCATGCCGCACGCTTTCGGCCGGGCAGCGGCGGCGGCTGGCGCTGGCGCGGCTCACGCTGGGGGACGCGCCGCTCTGGCTGCTGGACGAGCCGACACTGGGGCTCGACTCGGCATCCGTGGCGCGGCTGGGCAGGCTGCTTGCCGCGCATCGGGCGCGGGGCGGGATCGTGCTAGCTGCCACCCATCTGCCGCTGCCCCTGCCGGATGCGCGGGAACTGGCGCTTTGATCGCCATCTTCCTGCGCGAGATGCGCCTGGCGCTGCGCCACCCGGCCGAGGCGTTGGCGGCGGTGCTGTTCTTCGTCATCGTCTGCGCGCTCTTTCCTTTTGGCATCGGGCCTTCGCCCGAGGCGCTGGCGCGGCTGGCGCCCGGCGCGCTGGTGACGGCAGCGCTGCTGGCGGCGCTGCTGCCGCTGGATCGCCTGTTCGCCGCCGAGGCCGAGGACGGATCTCTGGACCTGCTGCTGACCACCGGCCTGCCGCCCGCCGGGCTCGCGGCGGCGAAGGCGGTGGCGCATTGGGCGGTGACAGGGTTGCCGCTGCTGGCCGCGACACCGGTCGCATCGGCCTTGCTGGCGCTTCCCACCGAAGCCTGGGGCGTCGCGATGCTGGCGCTTGCCCTGGCATCCGCGATCCTCTCCCTGCTCGGCACGCTCGGCGCGGCGCTGACCCTCGGCGCGCGGCGGGGCGGCGTGCTGCTGCCGCTGCTGGTGTTGCCGCTGGCTGTGCCGGTGGTGATCTTCGCCGCCGGAGCCATCGAGGCGGCCTCGGGCGGTGGTGAGTCCCGTCCCTTTCTGTTGCTTCTGGGCGCCTTCCTGGCCGCCGCCCTGCCGCTGGCGCCGCTCGCGGCCGGTGCGGCGCTGCGTGAGGCTTGAATCAGTGTCCTGTTTTCGGCGTTAGATAGAGCATGGCCTTCAAGGGAAAGCCGCCCGGCACCGGCTCGGGCGAGATGTCGCGCCGCACGATCGCGCTGCGGCCATCCATTGCCCTGCTGCCACGCCAGCGGGACGAGGCCCGTCGTCTGCGCCGTACGGGGCTTGAGCCCGCGCAGATCGCGGAGGCCATCGGCGCGCCGCTGGAAGAAGTGGAGAAGGCCCTCGTCCAGATGCGTATGCCGCGGCCGGAGACGACGCGCGGCACGCTGAACGTGACGCTCGCGGCCCATGCGCTGGTGATGAAGGAGCGCCAGGGCAATGAACCGCTCTGGCAGACCATGGACCGGTTGCTGGACGAGCTTCTGCGCTACCGTTCCGCCGAGGCGGCCCGGGCCCGGCGCCGCCGTGACGAGGGCGGTATTCTGCCTCTCTTCCCCGAGGGTTGGCCGGAGAGTTGAGGGGCAGGGCTCAAGCAGGTCTGACGGATTGGTGCGGCTACATCAGGCTGGCGCCATGCGCCGCAGCCTGATCCTCGGCGCCCTGCTCGCGTCCATTGCCCTCCGGGCCCAGGCACGGCCCGCGCGCCTGGGCACCCGTGCCATGGCTGGCCCTTTCAATCCGCTGCCCGAAGCCTCCGGCCCTGGCTCCTCCTGCGAGGCACGGCCCGAGCCGGTGCGGAGCCTGGAGGGGATCGGATTTTACATGGACCCCGCCTTCTCCCAGGCTGACCCGGCGCGCATGCAGGCCGATGCCGAGGCCGCGCGCCCACTGGCGGATTGGCTGGCCGCCATCCAGAAGGCGGTGGAAGGGCGCCGCCGGGGCGAGGGCAGGACCGCCACCTGCGCGCTGTCCATCATCGACCACTGGGCCCGGAACGACGCGCTTCTGGGGGCCTTCAACCGGGAGGGCGGGTATCACCGCAAGCGCGCGCTGGCCGGGGCGGCGCTGTCCTTCCTGGCGATCCGCGAGGCGCCGGGGCTCGATCCGGTGGCGCTCGGCCGCACGGCGCGCTGGCTGGGCGAGGTGGGGCGTGCCGTGCAGCCGCATTACGAACGCCGTTCCGAGGCGCTGATCAGCGATGTGCGGAACAACGAGGCCGCCTGGGCGGGGCTGGCCGTGGCGGCTTCGGGAATCGCCGCCGAACATCGCGGAATGCTGGACTGGGGCGTGGCGCGGCTGCGGGGTCAGCTTGACCAGGTGGATGAGCGCGGGACCCTGCCACAGGAGGTGGCGCGCAAGGGAATGGCGCTGCACTGCCATCTTTCCGCGCTGGAGGCGGTGGCGGGGCTGGAACGTCTGGCGGCGGCCAATGGCATCGCGCTGAACGAAGCGGAGCGGGCGGCCTATCGCCGGCTGCGGGATCTCTGCCTCGCTGCCGCGAAGGAGCCCGCGCGCATGGCGGCGATCGCGGGAGCGGAACAGCAGGATCCCTGGCTGGGGGAACGCTCCCCTCTGGAAGCGGCGCCGGGGTTGGAGCTTGCCTCCATCGCCATGCCTGACCCGGCCTCGGACGAAGCATTGGCACCGTTCCGCCCCTATGCCAGCCCCTGGCTGGGCGGCATGGTCACGGGGTGGTGGAAGGGCTGACGGGTCACTCCTCCCGCGTCGGGCGACCCATCAGCAGGTCCACGGCGCCGGGGATATCCAGCTTCCCCTCCAGCACGGCGGCGACGGCGGCGCAGACCGGCAGCTCCACGCTGGCCTCGGCGGCGCGGGCGAGGATGGCGGGAGCCGTGGCGACGCCTTCGGTGACGGATTGGCGGCTGGCGAGCACTTCAGCCGCCGTCTCGCCATGCCCAAGGGCGACGCCGAGGGAGAAGTTGCGGCTGCTGGCACCCGCGCAGGTGAGCATCAGGTCACCCAGGCCGGAAAGGCCGGCCACGGTTTCGACCCGCCCGCCGAGGGCCACGGCAAGACGCCCGATTTCGGCCAGGGAGCGGGTGACGAGGGCGGCACGGGCATTCTCGCCCAGCCCGGCTCCCATGACGGCCCCGGCGGCGATGGCCGCGACATTCTTCGCCGCGCCGCCGACCTGCACCCCGATCGGGTCCGTGCCGGCATAGAGGCGGAAGGCGGCGGAGCCGAGGCTGGTGGTGGCGATGTCCCGCAGCTCCGCATCGGTGCTGGCCAGGACGGCGGCGGCGGGCAGCCCGGCCGCGACCTCATGCGCGAAGTTGGGGCCCGAGAGGATGCCGGTGGGCAGGTCCGGGCGGGTTTCGGCCAGGATCTCCAACGGGAAGCGCAGCGTGCCGGTCTCGACGCCTTTGGCGACCAGGATGCTGGGCGGCAGGGGCGGCAGGCCGCGCAGCACGCCGCGCAGATGCTGGGTGGGCACGGCCAGGATCGCGAGGGATGCGCCCGCCAGGGCTTCGTCGGCATCGGCGGTGATGCGCAGTGCCGGGGGGAGGGAGGCGCCGGGCAGGTGAAGGGCATTCTCGCGCGCCGTCCGCATGGCCTGCGCCCGCATGGGGTCGCGCGCCCAGAGGGTGACATCCGCCCCCGCCCGCAGCGCCTGGAGAGCCAGCGCCGTGCCCCAGGCGCCAGCGCCGATCACCGCGATCCTCATTCGGGCACGACCTCCGTAACGGACCAGCCGGCGCCTGCCTCGCCATCGTCGAAGCGGGCGTGCAGCGCGGCCAGGATGTCCCGCGCGGTGCCAGGGAAGCCGAAGGGCGGGTTCACCACCGCCAGGCCGCAGCCATTCAGGCGCGTGGGATCGGTCGGCTCGCGCAGCCAGATCTCACAGGCGATCACGTCGCGGATGCCTGATCCAGCCAGGGCGTCATGGAAGGCGCGGACAGGCGCGCGGTGCTTCACCGGATACCAGGCGGCCTGGATGGCGCCGCGGAAGCGGCGGGACAGGCCGGCCATGCCCTCAGCCATGCGCCCGAACTCGCCTTCGGCCTCGAAAGGAGGATCCATCAGCACGAGGCCGCGCCGCTCGGGGAAGGGGGTGAGAGCGGTGAGCGCCTCATAGGCATCGCGCCAGTGAACCGAGACCTGGCCATCGCCCCTGAAGGCGGCGCGGAGGGTGGCGTGGTCCTCCGGGTGCAACTCGCAGAGGGCGAGATGGTCATTCGCCTGTTCGGGCGCGCGCAGCATGGCGCGCAACAGGGCCGGGCTGCCGGGATAGGTGCCGCGCGGGAAGCTGCGTACCAGGGTCAGCCAGGGAAGGAGGGGGCCGTCCTGCACCGTCTCCAGCCGGCCGATGCCGTCGCGCCATTCGCCGGTGCGGCGGGCCTCGTTGGATTGTAGGTCGTAGAGGCCGATGCCGGCATGGGTATCCAGCACGCGGAAGGGCGTGGCCTTCCGCAGCAGCGCCGTCGCCAACGCGTGGACCAGGGCATGCTTCATGCAATCCGCGAAATTCGCGGCGTGGAAGGCGTGACGGTAGTTCATGCTGCGGGGGAAAGCTCGTCGAGGGGCCAGCGGGGGCGCGGGGCGTGGTCCCAGGGATCGGTGAGGCCGGCACGGAGGCGCTCGATCCCGGCCCAGGCCACCATCACCGCATTGTCGGTGCAGAGGCGGATGGGAGGCGCGACCAGCGGCAGGCCCGCCTTGTCGGCCACCGTGGAAAGGGAGGCACGCACGGCCGAATTGGCGGCGACGCCGCCGGAGACGACCAGGGCGGTGGCGCCCGGCGCCATCTCCAATGCGTTGCGTGCCCGGTCCGCCACCACCGCGGCGACAGATGTCTGGAAAGCGGCAGCGATGTCGGCATGGGCCGCCTGCCCCTTGGACACGGCTTGCGCCACGGCGGTCTTCAGGCCGGAGAAGGAGAAGTCGCAGCCCGGGCGCCCGAACATGGGGCGGGGCAGGGGCGCGCGGGAGGCATCGCCCTCCTTCGCCATCCGCTCCAGGTACGGACCGCCGGGCCAGGGCAGGCCGAGCAGCTTGGCGGCCTTGTCGAAGGCCTCGCCCACTGCATCGTCCAGCGTGGTGCCGAGGCGGCGGTAGCGGCCCAGCCCCTCCACCGCCACGCATTGGCAGTGCCCGCCTGAGAGAAGCAGCAGGAGATAGGGAAAGGCGGCGCCGCCCGGCAGCAGGCCTGGAAGACGCGGGGTCAGCGCATGGGCTTCCAGGTGGTTCACCGCGACGAAGGGCAGGTTGTTGGCCAGGGCCATGCCCTTGCCGAAGCTGGCCCCAACGATCAGCCCGCCGATCAGCCCTGGCCCGGAGGTGGCGGCCACGCCGCCCAGGTCACGCGGCGTGACGCCGGCCTTCTCCATCACCCCCGCCACCAGGCCGGGCAGGTGGGAAAGATGCGCGCGCGCCGCCAGTTCCGGTACCACCCCGCCGAAGCGGGCATGGTCCTCGGTCTGGCTGAAGACGGACTCCGCCAGGATGGCGCCATCGGGTGCGAGGACGGCGGCGGCCGTCTCGTCGCAACTGCTCTCGATACCAAGGACCGGACCGGTCAGGTCCATTCCATCATGCCTTTCAGAATTTGCGGGGGTCATAGATCAGAGGGGAGCCCCGCTCCATCCCGTTCGTGCCCCTCGCCGCCCGTTGCAGGGGAAAGGGCAGAGTTACGCTTCTGGCGTTTCCGCGATCCGGCGATCTGCATTATGACGCCGCCATGTCGCTTGCTCCCTCCGTCTCCCGTGGCGTCCCGGGTGGCTCATCCGCGGATACTCCCCGGGTGCGGCCCCATATGCGTTCGCTTCCGCTGCGCGTCGGCACGCGCGGCTCCCCGCTCGCTCTGTGGCAGACCCGCTGCTTCCTGGAGATGGTGCTGCATTTCTGCCCGGTGCTGCGGAATGCCGGGGCCTTCGAGGAGCATGTCATCCAGACCTCGGGCGACCAGATCCAGGACAAGCGCCTGGCGGATGTTGGCGGCAAGGGGCTTTTTGCCAAGGAGATCCATGAGGCGCTGCTGGACGGGCGGATCGATTTCGCCGTCCACAGCCTGAAGGATCTTGAGACCGAGATGCCGTCCGGGGTGATGCTCGCCTGCACCCTGAAGCGGGAGGACAGCCGCGACGTGCTGATCCCCGGCCCGGGCATGGGGCGGCTCGATCCCGCCGATCCGATCGGCAGCATCCCGGCCGGCGCGCGCCTGGGCACGGCCAGCCTGCGCCGCCAGGCCCAGCTGATGCATGCCCGCCCGGATCTTCAGGTCGGCATCATCCGGGGCAATGTGCAGACGCGCCTGCGCAAGCTGGCCGAGGGCGAGGCCGACGCCACCATGCTGGCCCTGGCCGGGCTCAAGCGCATGGACCTCACGCCGGAAGGGATGGTCGTGCTGGACCCGGAGGCGATGGTTCCGGCCGCGGGCCAGGGGATCATCGGCGTGACCGTGCGCGCCGGCGACACCGAGCTGCATGAGCTTCTGGGGGGCATCGAGGATCGCGAGGCCCGCGCCGTCTCCCGCGCCGAGCGTGCGTTGCTGGCGTCCCTGGATGGGTCCTGCCGGACGCCGATCGGCGGCCATGCCCGGTTGCTGCCCGATGGACGGCTGCACCTGACCGGGCTGGTGGCGCGGCCGGATGGCTCCTTCCTGCTGAAGCGCAGCCTGCATGGCGCGGCGGCCGATGCCGAGGCGATCGGCGAGGAACTGGGCCGCAGCCTGCGTGCCGATAGCCCGGCGGACATCTTTGGCTAAGGATGATGCGGGGGATCGCCCCGGCTGCCTGATCACACGGCCTGAGCCCGGAACCGCGGCCACCGCCGCGCGGGTGGCGGTGCTGGGCTGGGAGCCGGTGCTGGCGCCGGCCCTGCTCCTCTCCTCCCTGCCGATGGAGCCTGCCCCCGAGGCGCGTGTCGTGCTGGTGCCGAGCGCCGCCGTGCTGCCCTCCCTGGCCGCCGTCTGCCCGCCGGATCTTCCCGTGCTGGCAGTAGGAGAGGGGACAGGGGCCGCCGCGCGTGCCGCGGGCTTCACCGACGTGATCGCTGCGGAGGGGGACGCTGCTTCCCTCATCGTCCTGGCGGCTGCCCGGCTGGACCGGGACGGGCCGCTGCTGCTGCCTTCCGGCCAGGGCTATGGCGATGAACTGGCCGCCGGCCTGGAAGCGCATGGCTTCCGCGTGATCCGGCGCGAAGCCTATGTCGCCACCGAGGCTGCCTCTCTGCCCGAAGCCGCCATTCAGGCGCTTGCGGTCGGGCGCATTCGCGTGGCCCTCTTCTTTTCTCCGCGTACTGCACGAGCCACCATCTCTCTGATGCGGGGGGCTGGCCTGTACGGCGCGGCAACCCGTATTCGAGCCCTGGCGTTGAGCAGCCGCGTGGCGGAGGCCCTTTCCGGGGCTTCCGGGGATATCGCCTGGGGGGGGCTGGACGTGGCGCCGCGACCGGATCAGGACGCGCTGCTGGGCCTGCTTGGCCCACCGCCAGCGCTGGCCCTTCCCACCCGACCAGAAGGATGACGCCGATCCCATGAGCGACACGCCCAAGACGCCCCGCGGCCCGTCCTCCGCCGGAGGTTCGGGGAAGGCAGGCAAGGCCGGCGGCGCCAACGCGTCGCCCGGGGAGGCTGCGCCGCCCGCCTCCTCCATCCCCTCCGATGGTGGGACAACGGCGCCGGAGGTGAGCCCCGTCTCTTCTGACAAGGCCGCTCCTGATACAGCCGTGGCCGGTGAAACAGCCGCGCCCCGTACAGCCGATACCTCCACGCCGCCCGTCCCCCCGCCTCCGGCCAGCCTGAACACCCCGGCGAAGCGCTTCGAGCCGGCGATCCTGCCGATTGCGGCCGGGCTGGTCGTGCTCGGGGGCGCGGTTGCCTTCCTGCTCTCCAGCCCGCGTGAGCGGCAGGCATCGCCCGGGACGGTCCAGCAGGCCACTGCGGAGCGCGCTGCTGCCGTCGATTCACGCCTTGCGGCGCTGGAGGCCCGTCCTTCCGCCGAGGGACTTGCCGATCGTGCCGCCGCTGCGGAGCGGCGCGTGGAGGCGCTCGAGAACACGTCGCGCGAGCTGGCCGCGAAGCCGGTGGTCGATCCCGAGGCGCGCACCGGGATTTCGAACCTGAATGGCGCGCTTGAAGCCGCCCGGGCCGCTTCCGCCGAGGGGTTGCGGCGGCTGGAGGAGCGTGCCGCAGCGCTTGAGGGCCGCATCCAGGAGGAGAGCCGCCGCGCCGAGGCCCGGATTGCCCAGGCCGAGGCCACGCTGGCGAACCGGCTGACCGGCGCGGAGCAAGCCCTGGCCGCCCGCGTGACCGCCGCCGAGCAGGCTTTCGCTCCGCGCCTCGCGGCGCTGGATGCCGCGCTGAACCAGCGTGTCGAGGCCGCCGGGCAGGCGCTGAACCAACGGATGGATGCCGCCGGACGGGCGATGGATGAGCGCCTTTCCCGTGCCGAGCAGCAGATGAACGAGCGGATCGGCCGGCAGGAAACCGCGCTGGCCGAGCGCGTGCAGCAGTTCGAGCAGCGGTTGCGCCAGGCCGAGGCCGCCGAGCGCCGCCTGGGCGCCCTGGCCGCGCGCGGTGCCATCCAGACCGCGCTCGATGCTGGCCGGCCGCTGGGCCAGGCCCTTTCCGGCCTGTCCGGAACGCCGCCCGTGGCCCTGGCGCGCTATCGGGACGCTGCCCCGCCGACTGAGGCGGCGCTGCGCCTTTCCTTCGAGGAGGCGGCCCGCGCGGCGCGCCTCGCGGCCGAGCCGCAGGGGCAGTCGGTTGCCGATTCGGCCCTTGCGCGGCTTGAGGGGCTGGTGACGGTGCGGCGAGGCAATCAGGTGGTGGTCGGCAATGCCGTCGCGGGCGAGCTGGAGCAGGCACGCCGCTCCCTCGATGCCGGGGACCTGTCCGGTGCGGTGGAACGGCTGGAGAAGCTGCCCGAACCGTCCCGCCAGGCCATGGCCGGCTGGATCGGACAGGCGCGTGACCTCGTCGAGGCGCGTGCCGCGCTGCGCGACCTCGGCACCGCCGCCCCCGGCGCGGGGACGAACTGATGCTCCGTGCGATCTGGCTGCTGATCCTTCTCGGCCTGGGCGTCTGGGCTGCGCTCTACCTCCGCCAGATGGGCGGGATCGTGGAGATTACGGTTGGCAACACCTTCATCGGCATTCCCGTCTGGCTGGGGCTGCTGGCGCTGGTGGTGGGCTTCGTGGTGCTGCATGGGCTGCTCTCGGCCTGGAAGTCGCTGCGCGGCTGGCCGGCGCGTATCCGTGCCCGCCGTGCGGAGCGGCACCGGCGCGACGGCGACGCCGCCGTCACCCGTGCGCTGGTTGCGCTGGCCGCCGGCACCCCGGACCAGGCACGTCTTGAGATCCGCCGCGCCCGCGGGTTGCTGGGAGATACGCCCCATACCCTTCTGCTGACCGCCGAGGCCGAGCGCATGGCCGGGCGCAACGATGCCGCCAATGAGGCCTTCCGTGCCCTGGCTGGGCGGGAGGATGGCAAGTTCCTCGGCCTGCGTGGGTTGCTGCGGGATGCGATGCAGCGTGAAGACTGGCCCGCTGCTCAGCGCCTGGCCCGCGAGGCCGAGGCGGCCCAGCCTGGCGCGGCCTGGGTGAAGGAGGAGCGCGCGGCGCTGGCCCTGCGCACGCAGGACTGGCGGGAGGCGCTGGCCCTTTCCCCGCCGGACCAGCTGACTGGCCACCGGCGCGCGGCCCTGGCGCTGGCGGCGGCCATGCAGGACCCCGAGACGGCGTCCTCCCTGGAAAAGCAGGCGCTGTCCGCCGATCCCGGCTTTGCACCCGCCGCCCTGGCGGTGGCGCGGCGTCAGGTTGCCGATGGCAGCCCGCGCCGGGCCAGGTCCACGTTGCAGGCTGCCTGGAAGGTCTCGCCGCATCCGGATATCGCCGAGGCCTATCTGGCCGATGAGTCTGATCCGCTGGCCCGGGTGAAGGCGGCGGAGTCACTGACCCATGAGAACCGCACCCATCCCGAAAGCCGTCTCATCCTTGGCCGCACGGCCCTGGCCGCCGGGCTGACCGGCCGGGCACGCGCGGAGCTGGAGGCGCTGGTGAATTCCGGCGTCGCTGACCGCCGCGCCTATCTGGCGATGGTGGACATGGATGCTGTGGAGCTGGGCGACAGCGCGGCGGGTCGGGCCGCCGAGGCAAAATGGTTGCGCGCCGCAGCGGCCGCGCCGCCGGAGCCCCGCTGGCAGTGCCTGAATTGCGGGACGGTGCACCGGAAGTGGGAGCCGGTCTGTGAGGCCTGCGGCACGCCGGGCCGCATTGAATGGACCGGTGGTGTCCAGAAGACCGGGGCGGTCGCGACGACCTGACGCTACGGCTTGCCGCGCGGCGCGGGGGCGGCTAGAAGGCCCCCCACCGCGTCGCGCCGGATCTGTCCGGTGCGGTGAATGGGCCGGGTTAGCACAGCGGTAGTGCAATCGATTCGTAATCGATAGGTCGCGAGTTCGATTCTCGCACCCGGCACCATTTCCTCCTAGGGCGCTTTGCCCGGGACCTGCAGAAAATCCCCCAGCTCGCTCCATCGCAGGGCGCCAAGAACACCATCTTTTTAGATGATCACGAAGCTGTCATCGATGGATGCAGAATACGTTTTAACCTGATTGAAGTTACAGCGCCGTTGAGTCTCACAACGGAGGTACCGAATGCGAATGCTCCCTGTCCTTGCTGTCGTGGCGGCTTCCCTGAGTCTTGCTGCCTGCACGCTGAACACCGCACCGCAGAATCCGCCGGTTGCCGTTGCGCCCGCGCCTGCGACCGTCGTGACGCCCGCGCCGACGGTGATGACCCCGGCTCCGGCGAGCCCGACCGTCGTCGTCCGTCCGTAAGTCCTGGCGGCGGGAGGGAGTGCAACCTGGCACTCCCTTCATCCGGCCGCGTCCTGATCCCCGTGGAAGATCGTGAAGGCGGAGACCGGCTCTCGCTCCGCAACCAGCCCATTTGTTGGCTCGGCTGGATCGGCCACGCCCAGGGCCATCCCACAGACCACCATTCCGGAATCGGGCAGCCCCAATTCCTTCCTGAGCACATCAGGATAGTTGGCAATGGCAGCCTGGGGGCAGGTGTCGAGCCCGAAGCCGCGCGCCGCGATCATCAGGCTCTGCAGGAACATGCCGTAATCGAGCCAGCTTCCCTGTTCCATGTCGCGATCGATGGTGAAGATGAGGCCGACTGGCGCGCCGAAGAAGGCATAATTCCGCGCGGTCTGCCGCTTGCCGGCTGCCTTGTCTCCGCGTGCGACGCCAGCCAGGGCATAGAGCTTCCATCCCAGATCGCGGCGGCGCTCCAGATAGGGCGAGCGCCAGATCCGCGGGTAGTACTGGTACTCCCGTGATTCAGCCTCGCCCGAGGTGAATGCGCCGAGGAGCGCGGCCGAGACGCGGGCGAGAGGCGCGCCCATCAGGACATGCGCTTTCCAGGGCTGGATATTGCTGCCGCTCGGTGCGCGGCTTGCGATCTCGAGCAGCCGGGTGATCGTGGCCCGATCGATCTGCGTAGCAGTGAAGCCGCGGATGCTCCGACGGCTGGAAATGGCATAGGCGACTGCTTCCCGCATCGTATCGGGATCGGCCGGTGGGTTCACCCGCCCATTGATCTGCATCAGCTCAAGCCTTCATGGAACAGCCTGCCCGGATCGTGGCACGCCCGCGTCAGGGCGCGGAGCCATCCGAGTCCGATGCTATCCGGGATGGAACGGCCTGCCAGGGCGGCCAAGGCACCAGTCAATGCTGTTTCGACTCAAGTTTACGGGGAATGCAGCCCATTCAGTCCGATATGGACCGGTTATTTGGCGGAAAATTCAATTTCCACAGGGATTCAGACCATTTCGGTGTCAAATTGGAAGCGTCTGTTCCTTTACCCAGGTCAGTGAATGGCTCACGTTGCTGCGAGCAAACGGGAAAGTGAGCGCAGGGGGCGCCCACACCCATGAGTGCTCGGGGCATTCACATGACCAGTCAGCTGCATGGCTTCACTCTTCCGGGTTTTTCCGTGACCTCGCAGGATGGCCATGATGTGCTCGTGAAGATTGCTGGGCTGGAGCTCTACTTCTACCGGGAGTTTTCGAGCTTCTTCGGGCATGACCGCGAGGGGAGCGTCCATGTCTTCGCCGCCGGGAGGTTCCGGCTTTGCGTGGAGCGGTTCGGCCGCCCCGCCGCTCTTCCCGCGATCCAGGATAAGAAGGTGGCGGCCTGATCTGGGGCGCCTGCCTGGCCTGAGGCGCCCCGGCGCGGCTGATCAGCCCTGCAATTCACGCCGCACGATGGCGGCGCCTTCGGCCATGGCCTGCAGCTTGGCGAAGGCGCGCGGGCGGGGCAGGTACTTCATTCCGCAATCGGGCGCGACAACCAGCCGCTCCGCCGGTAGCTTCTTCAGCCCGGCGCGGATGCGCCCTGCCACGATCTCCGGCGTCTCGACTTCCGGGCTGCCGAGATCGAGCACGCCCAGCATGATCGTCTTGTTCGGCAACTCGTCGAGGACGGAAAGGTCCAGCTTCGGCTGCGCCGCCTCGATGGAGATCTGCGCCGCGGTGCAATCGGCCAGTTGCGGCAGAAAGGAGTAGCCGGAGGGCTTGTCCTTCACCACGGCGGCATAGCCGAAACAGAGATGTACGACGGTGGTGCCATCCAGCCCTTCCAGCGCGCGGTTCAGGGCGCGCAGGCCGAAGCGGGCGGCGGCGTCTGGGCGGGCCTGCATCCAGGGTTCGTCGAACTGGATGACATCCACGCCGGCGGCCTTGAGGTCCTTTGCCTCCTCGTTCACGGCGGCGGCGTAGTCCATCGCCATGGCCTCTTCATCCTTGTAGTACTCGTCGGACGCCTGCTGCGAGAGTGTGAATGGGCCGGGCAGGGTGATCTTCGTCCGGCGGTCGGTATTGGCGACGAGGAACTGGACGTCGCGCACCTCCACCGGCCGGTTGCGGCGGATCTTGCCCACCACGCGCGGCACCATCGTCTCCTTGCCCGCGCGGCCCATGGTGCGCGCGGGGTTGTCCACATCCACGCCGTCCAGCGCCAGGGCGAAGCGGTTTGAGTAGCTCTCCCGCCGGATCTCGCCATCGGTGACGATGTCGATGCCGGCGCGCTCCATGTCGCGGATGGCGATCAGCGTCGCGTCATCCTGCGCCTGCTCCAGCGCATCCTCGGCCACGCGCCACATCTGCTTCATGCGAACACGCGGAACGAGATTCTGCGCGAGCACGTTGCGATCCACCAGCCAGTCGGGTTGCGGGTAGCTGCCGACGACGGTGGTGGGGAGAAGGGTATGAGTCACAGGCGTATCCTATTTCTTCGGCAGGGCGGTGGGCTGGTAGGCGAGAAGCTTCCAGGCGCCGCCCTCCTTCGCCCAGACGGCGCAGGTGAGGGAGCCGATGGTCTTGTCCGCGCCGTGGCGGTTGATGTCGGCGCCCATGCTGCCAAGGGCGACGGCGGAATCCGACCCGGCTTCCAGCACGGCCTTCGTCTCGAACCAGACCTTCTTGTAGCGGAGCGTGCCGTCCGAGAGGGTGGCGAGATAGCTGGCCTTGCTGTCCTGGCTGCCGTCGGAATGGGAATAGATGAGGCGGTCGGACAGCAGACCCCCAAGGGCGGTCACGTCGCCTGCCTCCATGGCGGCGTAGCGGCGGGCTTCCAGGGCCCGGATGTCATCCTGCATGGATGCGTCCTCAGCGGGGATTGCTCGCCAGCAGCCGCTCGGGCCAGGTGGCGACGCGGAAAAAATCCAGATCACCCTCGCCGCTGGCCTGAAAGGCAGCGGCGTATTGCCGGGCCAAGGCGGTGAAGGGGAGAGGCAGGCCCTCGCGCTGCGCGGCGGCCAAGGCGAGGTCCACATCCTTCGCGACGAGGTTCACATCGGCGGCGGGCGTCCAGTCACGCGCCTTCAGCATCGCGGCCTTGTAGCCGAGCAGGGGCGTAGCGACCGTGCTGTTGTTCAGCGCGTCGATCATCGCATCCCATTCCAGTCCCTGGCGCGCGCCGAAGGCCAGTGCCTCGCCAAGGATGGCGGGCATGAGGGCGACGATCATGTTGATGGTCAGCTTCATGGCCCGTGCCTCTTCCGCGGCGCCGCAGCGGGTGGTCTCCCGGCCGAGGACGGCGAGGAGGGGCGCGCAACGGTCGATGGCCGCGTCAGGGCCTGAGGCGAAGAGGGTGAGGGTGCCGGCCTCGGCCGTGGCGGTGCTGCCAGAGACGGGCAGGCGGATATAGTCGGCGCCGCGTTCCGCGATGATCTCGGCCACTTGCGCGGAGGTGGCGGGCGAGACGGTGCTGAGGTCGATGAAGATCTGGCCGGGGCGAAGCGTCTCGGCGAGGCCGCCGGAGCCGGCGGCCACGGAGAGCAGGGCCGTGTCGTTCGACACCATGGAGAGGATGATGTCCGATGTCTCGGCGAGCGCGGCAGCGGAGGAGGCGGCGCTCGCACCCGCCTGGACCATGTTGGCAACCCGGGCCGGCTCGACATCCGTCACGGTCAGCGCGGCGCCGGCATCCAGCAGCCGGAGGCTGAGCGCGCTGCCCATGCGACCGACGCCGATCCAGCCGAGCTGCCATCCATCCAATGCTGCCATAGTCAAAGCCCCAGATAGAATTTGCGGACAAGTTCGCTGTCGCCCAGCGCCTCGGGAGAATCCCCCTGGAACTCTACGCGTCCATGCACCAGCACATAGCCACGATCGGCGATGCGAATGGCCTGGTGGAAGTTCTGCTCGGCCATGAGCACGGTCAGGCCGAGCTTTTCCTTCAGCTCCGCGATCTTCTCGATGGTGCGGGCGACGAGGATGGGAGCGAGGCCGACCGAGGGTTCGTCCACCAGAAGGATCTTCGGCGCGCACATCACGGCGCGTCCGAGGGCCACCATCTGCTGCTCGCCGCCGCTCATGCTGCCCACGGGCTGGGAGCGGCGCTCCTTCAGCCGTGGGAAGGCATCATAGCAGAATTCGAGGTTGCGCGGGATGGCGGCGCGGGCGGCCCGGCGATAGGAGCCGAGCAGCAGGTTCTCCTCCACCGAGAGGCGGGGGAAGAGGCGGCGGCCTTCCGGCACGATGGCGATGCCAAGATCGACGATCTCCTCCGGTGAGCGGCCGATGAGATCGGTGGTCCGCCCGTCGATGGTGGCGGTGATGCGCCCGCGCGTCGGCTTCAACAGGCCCAGGATGCAGCGCATCAGCGTGGTCTTGCCATTGCCGTTGGTGCCGAGCAGGGCGACGGTTTCACCGTTCGCCACTTTCAGGGACACGCCATCCAGCGCGCGCACGGCACCATAGCCGGCATCCACATCCTCGATGAGAAGGCTAGCGGCCAAGATAAGCCTCCTCGACCTCGGGCATGGACAGCACGGCGCGCGGCTCGCCATCCGCGACCTTCTTTCCGGCGACCAGCACGGCGAGGCGCTGGGAGAACTCGGTCACGGCGCGCATCACATGCTCGATCATGATGATGGTGGTGCCGGCCTCGTTCAGCCGGAACAGCAAGGCCAGGATCTGATCCACCTCGGCATGGGAGAGGCCGGCCATGGCCTCGTCGGCGATCAGCAATTCAGGTTTCAGCGCGGTGGCGCGGGCCAGTTCCAGGCGGCGCAGCTCCACCTGGGTCAGTTCCTTGGGCATGCGGTTCGCCTTGGCCGCCAACTCGACGGATTCTAGGCATTCCATCGCCCGCTCATCCGTCGCGGCATCGCGGCCGGCATAGGCGAGGGGGACGCGGATATTGTCGATCACCGTCATGCCGCGGAACGGACGCGGCAGCTGGAAGGTGCGCGCCAGGCCGCGCCGCGCGCGTTCATGCGATTTCAACCCGGCGAGCTTCTGTCCCTTGAAGGTGAAGGCGCCGTCATGGCTGGGGAATGCGCCGGCGAGGCAGTTGGTGAAGGTGCTCTTGCCCGAGCCGTTCGGACCGATAAGGCCGAGCCGCTCCCCGGCGCGCACCTCCAGATCGACACCCGAGAGGGCGGTAAAGCCGCCGAAGCGCTTCCCCACGCCCTCAGCGCGCAGGACGATCTCGCTCATCTGCGCCCTCGGAACAGGCCGACAATGCCGTGCGGGGCGAGGCAGACGAAGCCCACCAGCACCACGCCCACGATCATAAGGTTGGCGGCGGAGGAGATGGTGACCGTGGCGGCCTGTTGCAGCGAGGCGAGCAGGACCGCTCCGATCAGCGGGCCGGACCATGTGCCCATGCCGCCGATCAGCGGCATGGCGATGGCATTCACCGCATAGGCCATGCCGAAGGCCGTGTTCGGTTCCACATAGGAGCCGAGATAGGGCAGGGGGGCGCCGGCGGCCGCCATCATCGCGCCGCTGATGCTGGTTGCGATCAGCTTCAGCTTCAGCGTTGGCACGCCCGCCGCTTCCGCCGCCGCCTCGTCGTCGCGCAGGGCTGTCAGGCCTAGGCCGAGGCGGGATTTCTGGATGGTTCGGGAGATGGCAACCGAGGCGGCGGCCATCGCGACCATGACGGTGCAGAGCAACCCGCTATAGCCGTCGAAGGGCCAGGGAACTTCGCGCGGGCGCAGCACATAGGCGCCGCGCGAGCCACCGACATAGTCCCAGTTCACCACCAGCGTCTGCAGCACCACGGAAAGGCAGAGGGTGGCGATGGCGAAATAGGCACCGCGCAGGCGGAGCGTCAGGATGCCCGTGCCGAAGCCCAGCGCACCGCCGACCAGCGCCGCGAGCGCGATGCAGGGCAGAAGGCTGAGCCCCAGCGCCTTGCCCATGGCGACGGTGGTGTAGGCGCCAGCGGCGAAGAAGGCCGCCGCGCCGAAATTCACATAGCCCGCATAGCCACCCAGGATGTTCCAAGCGGTGGCGAGCACGATGTATTGCAGCACGAAGGTGGCGGCGAAATAGCCGTACTCGCTGCCGAGGCCGCGCAGCGCGAGCGCCACCAGAAGCCCGATGATGATGGTGACGATCCAGAAGCTGCCATGTCCCATGCGGCGCGGTGCCGGGCTGGGAAGGGCGGGGAGGGCCGTGTCGCTCATGCCGCGCGTCCGAAGAGGCCCTGGGGCCGGAAGGCGAGCACCAGCAGCAGGCAGCCGAAGGCCACCGCCGGCGACCAGGAGGGGCCGTAGAAGCTGGCGGTCACGTTCTCCACCACGCCGAAGGCCAGCGCCGCCAGCACGCAGCCGCCTAGCGAGGAAAGGCCGCCCATGATGACCACGGCGAACACCCGCCCGATGAAGATATGGCCGGACCAGGCATCCACCGGCTGCACCACCACCAGCGCGCCACCCGCGAGCGCCGCCATGGCGATGGAGATGCCGAAGGCCAAGCGCTTGATGCGGACCGGGTCGATGGCCAGCAGGCGGAGCGCGTCACGGTCCTGCGCCACCGCCGCGATGGCGCGGCCGGTGAAGGTGCGGCGCAGGAAGAGCGCCAGCGCGCCGATGGCGGCGAAGGCCAGGGCCGCCGGCACCAGCATGCGCAGCGGCAGGTCGATCTCGCCCAGGCGCCAGGTGATGTTGGCGTAGGATGCATCGGCGAAATGCTGGTCGGGGCCGACTGTCATCACCAGCGCCACCTCGATGATGAACATGATGCCGAAGAAGAAGGCGAGGCCCTGGATGGCCTCGTCCCCGCGCCGTTCGAAGAAGTGGTGGTAGACGACGTAGATGGCCGCCCCCAGCGCCCAGAAGGCGGGCGTGAGGAGCAGGGAAAGGAGCAGCGGATCCAGCCCTGTCGCCGCCCAGAGGAGGGCGACGAGTAGGGAGGCCAGGACCATGAAGGCCGGGTGCGCGATATTGACCACGTCCAGCATCCCGAAGGAGACGGAGAGGCCGGCCGCCGCCGCGGCGTAGAGACCGCCGAGCAGCAGGCCCGAGACGATCCCGTTCAGGAGGAGGGCGAGGTCCGGGTCCATCAGGCGCCCGCCGTATAGGGCTTGCGGAGCTCGCCGGATTTGAAGCGCTCGGGAGCCAGGATGACCTGGGTGCCCGCCTTGCGGAACTGCTCGATCCCGTTGCCCTGCACGCCCTGGTACTGGGTGTAGAGATTGCGGTCCTCCGCCCATTCCCCCAGCTCGTCGAAGCGCAGCGGGCCGATCACCGTGTCGAACTGGTTGGCGTGCAGGTCCTTGGCCAGCGCCGCCTGGTCCAGGCTGCCCACGCGCTTCACCGCCTGCTCCAGCACCTGCATCTGGGTATAGGCCATGGGCGGCACGTAGTAGCCGAGCGCGTCCACGTTCTCCTTCGCGGCGATCGGCTGGTAGCGCTCGATCAGCGGGCGGATGCCGGGGAATTGCAGCGTCGGCTCGGGCGCATAGACGTCCCAGATGATCAGGTTGTTCAGGATCGGACCAAGCTGCAGCTTCTGCGCGGTGATATGCGGCCCGATCATCGGCCCGCCGAACATCTGGAAGTTCACCCGCAACTCGCTGGCCGCGCGCAGGAGCCCCGCCGTGTCGGGCGGGTAGGAGCCGACGAAGACGATATCCGGGCGCGCCGCCTGCACCGCGCGGATGATCGGAGCGAAATCCACCGTGCTGGGCGGATAGGCGCGGTCATAGGCGATCCGCAGCCCGGCCTGGCGCGCCAGGTAGCGCGCGCTCTCGGCGGTGCGCTGGTGGAAGTCGCTGTCCAGATTCACCAGCGCGATGCTGCGCGGGCGCGGGTCCATCGCCATGGCGAGGTCGATGAAGCCCTTGGCGAAGGTTTCCTTCACCTTCGACCCGGCGGGATTGATGCTGAAGTAGCGATCATATTTGAAGTCGTTGTTCGCGCCTGTGCCGAAGAGCGACACGAAGGTCATGTTCCGCTGCATGACGATGGGCATGGCCGGCGCGATGATGGCGGTGGCGTAGCCGGAGACGACGAGATCGACCTTATCCACGTCGATCAGCTTGGTGTAGATGCCCGGCACCTGCGCGCCCGAGCTCTGGTCGTCGTAATGGACAAGTTCCACGGGGCGGCCGAGCAATCCGCCCCTGGCGTTCACATCATCCGCCCAGATGCGGTGGGCGATGATGGCGGGGCGGCCATTGCCCGCCAGCCCGCCGGAGAGCGACATGGAATAGCCGATGCGGATCGGCGGGCCCGAGGGCGCCGTCTGCGCGCGCGCGGTGGCCGGCACGGTGGCTGCCACGCCCAGGGCAAGGCGGCCGAGACCCCGCCTGCTGATACCTTCCATTGGACCGTTCCTCTTTCTTTCCTCAGCCCGGTTTCTTTGCCCGTGGCTCTTGGTGGTGCAGCTCGGTGGCGGTTACTCCGCCGCGATCTTGGATGGATCGGCGCCGACGCGGCCGGATGTGTCATGCGGCGCGCGGCGCGCGATCCGGAAATCGTAGCGCACGCTGGGCACGCCCGGATCGGGCGAGCCTTCCACGCCGGGCTGCGGCCGCACGATGAGGGATTCCGAGACGCCGAATACGGTGTCGGAATCGATGTGATCGTCGTCGCCGAGATAGAGGGCCGTCACCAGCTCGCGATATCCCTCGGCGCCGATCAGCATGTGGATATGGGCCGGGCGGAAGCCGTGCCGCGCCTGCTGGCGGATCAGGTCGCCCACCGGCCCGTCCATCGGGATGGAATAGCCGAGCGGGATCAGCGTGCGGATGGCGTAGCGGCCCTCGGCATCGGTGCGGAACTGGCCGCGCATGTCCATCACATCGGGATCGTTCGCCTGCAGGTCATAGGCGCCGTCTGCGTCGGTCTGCCAGACTTCCACGATGGCGTTGGGCACACCCTCGCCGGCCTCGTTCAGCACTTGGCCGAAGATCACCATCTCGGGGCCCTTGGCGTGGGTGGCGATGCTCTCGCCATAGCCGAACCGGGGCGAGGCCTCGCGGTAGAAGGGACCGAGCAGGCTGGTCTCGGTGGCGTCGCCGACGCGGTTGGCCTTGTCGTCCATCAGGTTCACGAGGCGGGACAGGCCCAGCGTATCCGACAGGAGGATGAATTCCTGGCGGATCGGCGTGCAGGTCTGGCCGACCTTGGTGAGGAAGGCGATGGCGCCCAGCCATTCGGCCGGGGTCAGCTTCACCTCGCGCGCGAAGGCATGGAGGTGACGCACCAGGCTTTCCATCACCTCCCGCAGCCGCGGATCGGGGGTGGAAGCCATCTGCGCGATCACCGCATCGGTGACGGTGTTCTGGTCCAGGTCAGCCATTCTCTTTCGTCCTCCGTCCGGGGCCGGTCTCGCTGGCCTGCCCTCGGTTACGCGTCAGTCCGGGGCGGTGCGGCCCTTAATCCGGCTTGATGCCTGCGGCGGCGATCACCGGGCGCCACTTCGCGATCTCCTCCCGCGTCATTTCGGCCAGATTCTCCGGCGAACCCGGTAGCGGCTCGACGCCCTTGGAACGGAGATTGGCGACGGCTGCGGGATCCGCCAACAATTCATTGGTGGCCTTGTTCAGCCGCGCCACCACCTCGGCGGGCACCCCGGCGGGGCCGTAGAGGGACCAGCGCCCTTCCACCACGAAGTCCTTCACCCCGGCCTCCTGCATGGTGGGCGTGTCGGGCAGCATGGTGATGCGCTTCCCGGAGGTGACGGCGAGGCCCTTTAGCGTGCCGGCGTCCAGATGCGGCTTGAGGGCGATGGGGTGGTAGAACATCGCATCCACCCGGCCGGCGATCAGGTCCGTCACGCCCTGGCCGCCATTGCGGTAGGGCACATGCTCCGTGCGCAGGTTCTCGCGCAGGTTCAGCAATGCCTGGGAGAGATGGCCCGTGGTGCCGTTGCCGGCCGAGGCGATGGTGAGCGTCTTGGTCTTGGCCAGCCTGATCAGGTCGGCCACCGAGGAGACGCCGGAGGAGGGCGGCACGGACAGCACCACCGGGGTGGTGACGAAGGGCGAGACCGGGGTGAAGTCCTTGATCGTGTCGAAGCCCGGATCGGCGAAGAGGCTGGCATTGATACCATGCGTGCCATTGGTGCCGAGCAGGAAGGTGTAGCCATCGCCCGGGGAGCGCGCGACGGCCTGCGCGCCCACATTGCCGCCGGCGCCCGCGCGGTTGTCCACCACCACGGGCTGCCCGGCTTCCTTCGTCAGGACCTCGGCCAGGATGCGGCCGAGGATGTCGGTGGTGGTGCCGGCGGCGAAGGGCACGATCAGGCGGATCGGCTTGTTCGGCCAGGCGCCCTGGGCGAAGCCGGCACGAGCTAGGAATGGCGTGGCGGCGAGGCTGCCCAGAAGGGCGCGGCGTGTGCTCTGGATCATGCGTTTGCTTCCGCCCGGTGTTGTTTCTTGTTGTTGGTCACGTAGTTCGCGATGGGGCCATTGGCCTTGCCGCGGCACAAGGGAATGCAGGAATCCGGAAATGCCTGCGTGAACCGGGCGCCCTGGTCGGCCAAGCGCCCGAGGAAGCGGTCCAGATGGCGCATGGCGCCGTTCGGCAGGTCGTGCAGCACCAGGGCCACCGGATCGGGGCCGCGGCACATTTCCAGGGCGCGCTCCACCCAGCCGTCCGGATCACGGAAATCGCCCGGCACGGCGTTCCACAGCACGCAGGTGAAGCGGCCATGGGCAAGATGGTCCAGCGCCGCATGGCTGAGCAGGTGGTGCCCCAGCGCCCCGCCGCCGCCCTGGGGGCGGAACAGGCGGTCCGGATGGGAGAGATCCCCGATCAGTTCCTGGGTGCGAACAATCTCCGCTTCCGCGATAGCGGCATCATCCGGTGCCAGGCCCAGTGGGCCGGAATGGCTCCAAGTGTGATTGCCGATCCAATGGCCTTCGGCACGGGCACGCTCGGCCAGGGCACGATGCGCGGCCAGCTTTTGGCCGAGCACGAAGAAGGTGGCCTGCAACCCACGCGTGCGCAGCACGTCCAGCACGCCCGGCGTCACCTCCGGCTCGGGGCCGTTGTCGAAGGACAGGGTGACGCTGGGCGCCATGGTCATGGTGCGGCCACCTTCTCCATCAGGCCTCGTTCTGCACCGGGTTGGAGAGGATACCGATGCCCTCGATCTCGATCTCCATCGTGTCGCCGTCCTTCATGAAGACGGGCGGCTTGCGGGCATAGCCGACGCCGCTGGGCGTGCCGGTGGCGATCACGTCGCCCGGCTCCAGCGTCATCACCTCGGTCAGGATCTCGATGATGCGCGGCACGGAGAAGATCATGTCGGAGGTATGGCTGTCCTGCATCGTTTCCCCGTTCAGGCGGGAGGTGATGCGGAGCGCGTTCGGGCCCTGGGGCAGCTCGTCCGGCGTGACGATCTCGGGGCCGAGGCCGCCGGTCCGGTCGAAGTTCTTGCCCATGGTCCATTGCGCGGACTTGCGCTGGTAGTCACGGACCGAACCCTCGTTCATGCAGGTATAGCCGGCCACGCAGGAGAGGGCGTTCTCCTGGGTGAGGTGCCGCGCCGTCTTGCCGATGACGATGGCCAGTTCCGCCTCGAAGTCGAACTTGTCCGACACGCGGGGGCGGAGCAGGGGCTCGCCATGGGCGGCCAGCGAGGTCGGGCCGCGGAAGAAGACCGCCGGATAGTCCGGGATCGGGTTGCCGCCTTCCTTGGCATGCAGGGCGTAGTTCAGCCCGATGCAGATGATCTTGCCCGGGCGCGGCACCACGGGGAGCAGTTTCAGCCCCTTGAGCGGCCGGCGGGGGGCGCCGTTCAGCTTCGCAGCCAGGGCGGGAGCGCCATCGGGCAGGCCGAGAGCGGCCAGGGCGGCCACGGGATCGGAGGGCAGGCCCGGCACCACATCGGCCAGGGCCACGACCTCCTCGCCCACTCGGGCGCCGAGCACCGGCCGGCCATCCTGTTCGAACGCAATCAGACGCATGCGGTATCCGCCTCCAAAGTACGGGTGCAGGTTTTGTCGAAATTCTTTCTTGGTCAACCTGAATCATCGCAAAGACTTGCCGGCTAGGTGCAATTGCCGAATATGGTGGCCATGTCCCAGGCCATGCCCCTCCCGGAAGGGCGCGATCCCACCCTTGCCACCAGCGTCCATCGGCGGCTGCGGGAGGACATCCTCTCCGGCCGCCTGCCGCCTGGGCAAAAGCTGAAGCTGCGGGACCTGGCGGAAAGCTATGGCGCCGGGGCCTCCCCGATGCGGGAGGCATTGTCCAAGCTGGCGGCGGAAGGGCTGGCTGAACGGTTGGAGCATCGCGGCTTCCGCGTGGCGGCCGCGGCACTGGGGCAGTTGAACGGGCTGATCCGCAGCCGCGTACTGGCTGAATGTGCCGCCCTGCGGGAATCCATCCGTCAGGGCGATGCCGCCTGGGAAGAGGCGGTGGTGCTGGCGCAGCATCGGTTGAACCGGGTGGCACGCTCCCTGGATGCGCACCGCTTCGCCACCAACCCGGAATGGGAGGCTTGCCACCGGGAGTTCCACCGGGCGCTGCTGGCGGCCTGCGGGGCGCCGCCGCTGCTGGCCTTCTGTGACCGGCTGCGGGAGGAGGCGCAGCGCTACCGCGCCCTGGCCAATACCGTGGCCTATCCGGACCGGGACGTGGCAGCCGAGCACGCCGCCATCGCCCGCGCGGCGCTGGACCGTGACGCCGATGCGGCCACGGCCCTGCTGGCGCAGCATTACGAGAGGACGGGGGCCTTCGTCGGCGCTGATCTCGGCCGGCGCGTCGGCTGACCGCAACCGCTTCCGGCGTACTCACGTTTCCTGGCCACGGAACGGAGGCTCCGGCGCGGGGATGAGGCTGGACCTTCCCCGTACGACCTGTCGGATCCGGCGCCCGCCGGGCCGCCTCCGGTGCCCAAGCATTTCAGCAGGACACCGCCATGGCCGACCTCGAACTCCCGACCCGCCAGGGTCATGCCCCTGATGCGAGCCTTCCGAGGGGCTTGCCCGGCGAAATCCCGATCACGCTGACCATCAATGGCGAGCGGCGCGAGCTGCATGTCCGCCCCTGGACGACGCTGCTCGACCTGCTGCGGGAAGATATTTCCCTTTATGGAACGAAGAAGGGCTGCGATCACGGGCAATGCGGCGCCTGCACCGTCCTGCTGGATGGCGAGCGCATCAATTCCTGCCTCGCCCTGGCCGTGACCAAGGATGGCTGCGAGGTCACCACCATTGAGGGGCTGGCAGCGAAGGATGGCGCGCTGCACCCGATGCAGGAGGCCTTCATCGAGCATGATGCCTTCCAGTGCGGCTATTGCACGCCAGGCCAGATCTGCTCCGCGGTGGGGTTGCTGAAGGAGGGGCATGCAAGGACCCGTGAGGAGATCCGTGAGATGATGAGCGGCAATCTCTGCCGCTGCGGTGCCTATACCAACATCGTCGATGCCATCGAGGACGTGCTGGCGAAGGAGGCCGCGAAGTGAACCGTTTCTCCTATGCCCGCCCCGGCAGCGTGGCCGATGCGCTGCGCGAGGTCTCGTCCAGCCCGGCGGCGAAGATCATCGCGGGCGGCACCAATCTCGTCGACCTGATGAAGTATAATGTGGAGCGGCCCACGCACCTCGTGGATGTCTCCCGCCTGCCCGGGTTGAAAGCCATCGAGGAGACGCAGGAAGGCGGGTTGCGTATCGGCGCGCTGGTGAGCAACACCTCAGCCGCCTATGACGAGCGGGTGAAGGAGCGCTATCCGCTTCTCTCCAGCGCCATCCTGGCCGGGGCGACGGCCCAGCTCCGCAATGCGGCGACCACGGGCGGCAATCTGCTCCAGCGCACGCGCTGCTATTATTTCTATGACGCCGCCGTGCCCTGCAACAAGCGGGAGCCGGGTACCGGCTGCCCGGCGAAGGATGGGGTGAACCGTATCCACGCCATCCTGGGCACGAGCGAGAAATGCATCGCCACCCATCCCTCCGACATGGCGGTGGCGCTGGCTGCGCTGGAGGCGGTGGTGCGGGTGGCGGGGCCGAATGGGGAGCGTTCCATCCCGATGGCCGAGTTCCATCGGCTGCCTGGCGACACGCCCGAGAAGGACACGAATCTCGGTGCGGATGAGATCATCCTTGCGGTTGAACTACCCGAGGCGCGGTTCACGAAGAACTACACCTATCTGAAGCTGCGCGACCGCCTCTCCTATGCCTTCGCACTCGTATCGGTGGCGGCGGCGCTGGAGATGGATGGCGACAAGGTGGCGGAGGCCCGCATCGCCCTGGGTGGCGTGGCGCACAAGCCGTGGCGTGTGCCGGAGGCCGAGAAGATGCTGCGCGGCAAGGCGCCGGATCGCGAGGTCTTCGAGGCCGTGGCGGAACGCATCCTGCAGGGTGCGCAGGGCTATGGCGAGAATGACTTCAAGATCGAGCTGGCGCGCCGCAGCGTGATCCGTGCGCTGTCCCAGGCAGCCGCCGGCACGCCGCAGTCCCAGACAGACAAGCGCATCCAGTAGGAGGCCGGATCATGCAGCAGACCTCCATGCACGAGCCCCATGTCGGCTCTCCGCGCAGCCGCGTGGATGGGCGACTAAAGGTGACGGGCGCCGCGCGCTATGCCGCCGAATACACGGCGCCGGACCTCGCCCATGGCTATGTCGTCTCCAGCGCCATCGCGAAGGGGCGGATCAAGAGCATCGATACCAGCGCGGCCATGGCCGTGCCGGGCGTGATCCAGGTCTTTACCCACCAGAACCGGCCGCGGACGGCCTGGCGCAGCAAGGCCTATCAGGACGACGTGGCGCCGCCTGGCACGCCCTTCCGCCCGTTCTATGACGATAAGATCCTCTATAGCGGCCAGCCCGTTGCGCTGGTGGTGGCGGAGGATTTCGAGATCGCGCGCCATGCCGCCTCCCTCGTCCGCGTAACCTATGAGGCGGAGAGGCATGAGACGGATCTCGAGAAGGTGCGGGGCAAGGCCTACAAGCCGCCCAAATCCCGCTCCGGCATGGCTCCACCTGCACCGCGTGGCGATGCCGAGGCCGCCTTCGGTGCCGCGCCTTTCAAGGTGGATGAAGCTTACCGGATCGCCATAGAGCACCACAATCCGATGGAGATGCACGCCTCCACCGTGGTGTGGGAAGGGGACGGGAAGATCACCGTCTATGACAAGATCCAGGGCGTGCAGAACACGCAAACCTACATCACCCATGTCTTCGGTCTGCCGACGGAGGACGTACGCGTGCTGTCGCCTTTCGTCGGCGGCGCCTTCGGGGCGGGGCTGCGGCCACAGTACCAACTCTTCCTGGCGGTGATGGCAGCGCTGGAGTTGAAGCGCTCGGTGCGGGTGGTGCTGGAACGCGACCAGATGTTCACCTTCACCTATCGCCCCGATGCGCTGCAGGAGATGGCGATCGCCGCCAATCCGGATGCGGTGTTGCAGGCGATCCGGCATGACGTGGTTGGCGGCACGTCGTCCTTCGAAGACTATCAGGAGTCGATCGTCAGCTGGTCGGCGATGATGTATCACTGCGAGAACGTAGCCACGACCTACAAGCTGGCGAAGATTGACACCTACACGCCCGGCGACATGCGCGCGCCGGGAGCACCGACCGGCATGTTCGCCCTGGAATCGGCGATGGATGAGCTGTCCTACAAGCTGAAGATCGACCCCCTGCAGCTGCGGCTGAAGAACTATGCCGAGATCAATGAAGGCGACGGCAAGCCCTTCACCAGCAAGGAGTTGCGCGCGGCCTACCAGCTGGGCGCCGAGCGCTTCGGCTGGTCCAGGCGAAACCCCGTGCCACGCTCCATGAAGGAGGGGCGGGAGCTGATCGGCTGGGGAATGGCGAGCGGCATGTGGGAGGCGATGATGCAGAAGACCTCTGCCCGCGCCGTCCTGACTATCGACGAGAAGCTGGAGGTCAGTACTGCCACAGCCGATATCGGCACCGGCACCTATACCATCCTCACCCAGATCGCGGCCGACGCGCTGGGACTGCCGATGGAGAAGGTGACGGCGAAGATCGGCGACTCTTCCCTGCCCATGTCACCGGTCGAGGGCGGTTCATGGACGGCGGCTTCCGCAGGCTCCGCCGTGCAGGCCGCCTGCAACGTGGTGCGGGAGAAGCTCTTCGCCCATGCCCGCGGCATGGATGGCTCGCCGCTCGCCAATGCCGAGATCGGGCGCGTGGCCTTCCGTGACGGGAAGATGGAGTTGATCGCCGATCCCTCCCGCTTCGTCACCATCCAGGATGCGATGCGCGCGGGCAGGGTGGACCGGATCGAGGCGGAGGAGACGGCGGCGCCGAGCCGGATCAACCAGATGCGCTACGCCGCCTATACCCATTCCGCCATTTTCGCGGAGGTACGGGTGGATGAGGAGCTGGGCCGCGTGCGGGTGACGCGCATCGTGGATGCGGTGGCGGCTGGGAAGATCCTCAACCCCAAGACCGCGCGGTCCCAGATCCTGGGCGGCGTTGTCTTCGGCATCGGCATGGCACTGACCGAGGAGTCCATGATGGACCACAATCTCGGCCGGTTCATGAACCACAACATCGCCGAGTATCATGTGCCGGTGAATGCCGACATCCACGACATCGAGGTGATCTTCGTGGAGGAGCATGAGGACAAGCTGAACCCGCTCGGCGTGAAGGGGCTGGGCGAGATCGGTATTGTCGGCACGGCGGCGGCTATCGCCAATGCCGTGTTCCACGCCACGGGCAGGCGCATCCGGCATCTGCCGATCACGCTGGACAAGGTGATCGGCACGAAGGAAGCAGCCTGAACGGCACCGGGCCCGTGCCGTGAGGTACGGGCCCGGCCGGTCTTCAACCGGACTTTAGGACGTGAAGAACTGCTGCGTTCCATGCGCCTCGATTGCCTCGGCGAGGCGGCTCAGCGCATGGACATAGGCGGCGGTGCGGACCCCGATCCGGCGCTGGCGCGCGAGGTCCCACACGGAGCGGCCCTCGTTCTCCATCACCGCCCGCAGCCGGCTGTGGATCTCCTCCGCGGTCCAGTACAACCCTTGCCGGTTCTGCACCCATTCGAAATAGGAAACGGTGACACCGCCGGCATTCGCCAGGATGTCGGGCAGCACAGCCACGCCCTTGCGTTCGAGGATCGTGTCCGCCTCGGGCGTGATGGGGCCATTGGCCAGTTCGACGATCACGCGGGCGCGGACGGCCGCCGCATTGCCCTCATGGATCAGGTTCTCCAGCGCCGCCGGCACCAGGACGTCGCATTCAACGGCGGTGATCGCTTCGCCTTCGATCGTCCGGATGCCTGCTCCCGCCAGGGTCTTCAGGCTGCCGTTCCGCTTCGCGGCGATCAGGCGCTCCACATCCAGCCCGCTTGGCGCATGGATGCCCCCGCGTGAGTCCGATACGGCCACGATGCGGTATCCGGCGCCCGCCAGCAGCCGTGCCATATGGGTGCCGGCATTGCCGAAGCCCTGGATGGCGACGGTGGCGCCCCGGGATAGGCCCAACTCCGTCTCCAGATGGCGCAGCAGGTAGAAACCTCCTCGCGCCGTCGCATCGTCGCGGCCGAGTGACCCGCCCAGCGCGATGGGCTTGCCGGTGATCACGGCCGGTGAGACGCGCCCGACGATGGAGGCGTATTCATCCGCCATCCAGCCCATGATCATGGAGTTGGTGTAGACATCCGGCGCCGGGATGTCCCGGTCGGGGCCAATGATGTGGGAGAAGGCCTGCATATAGGCGCGGGAGAGCCGCTCCAGCTCCGCCTTGGACAAGGTATGCGGATCCACCTGCACCGCGCCCTTGCCGCCGCCATAGGGCAGGTTCATCACCGCGCATTTGAAGGTCATCCAGAAGGCGAGGGTCTCCACCTCGTCCATCGTCGCCTCGGGATGGAAGCGGATGCCGCCCTTGGTCGGGCCACGCGTGTCGTCATAGCGGCAGCGCCAGGCCATGAAGGACTTCCGCGAGCCGTCATCCATGCGGATCATAAGCCGGGTCTTCGTGGTCTCACGCGGATATTTCAGCTTCTCGAGCACGTCGCCATCGAGCTGGAGATGGCGCGCGGCCTCCTCCAGGCGCGTCAGCGCTTGGTCGAGCATGGATTGATGCATCGTGTGACCCCGGTTTTCGGTTTTAGAAGCAGGCCGCCATGCGGCCGGGTGTCAGACGGCGCCTGTCGCGCGCGTGACCTTGATGATCCGCAGCTGCCGCTCCTGCCCGGCGCGGTTGGGCCACAGGATGGACTGCCCTTCGGAAAGACCGATCAGCCCCGCGCCGATCGGCGTCAGCACGGAAATGCGCCCGGCCGCGATATCGGCCTCATGCGGATAGACAAGCTGGACGGTGCGGCTCGTGCCGCTGCTTTCGTCCTGGAACTCCACGGTCGAGTGCATGGAGACGACGCCAGGAGGAAGGGAGGCGGCATCATGCACCTCCGCGCGTTCGAGCTCCTCCTGCAGCAGTTCCGAAATTTCGGCCTGGTGTGAGCGCATGGCGCGGGCGAGATCGAGAAGGCGGGCCTGCTCGGTGTCGATCAGGTGGATCGTCGGCCGGTTGGCAATGGAACGGGACATGAGACAGGCGCTCGGACGGAAGGTCGGCACCCCGGAACAGGAAAGGGTGCAGGACATTGGACGGGATGTGATGGCAGACGGCTGGCCCCGGGCGCCGCGGCACATGCCGTCCGGACCCGGGGTCAGGTGCCTGCGTGAAGTCGCCCAGCCCGGAGGCTGGAGCGCCCCGGCTTTGAGAATGCGTCCATGCGCCGACAATGTCCGCTGGTCCAGGGCGTGTCAAACAGTCCTGAAGCGGCCTGCTTCAGGAATGCTGCCTCGCCGGGCGGGGATGCACCTCCTCCCGCGCTTCGTCATCCAGCACCAGGCTATCCATGCCCACGCGCCATGTCGCATGCCATGTCCGTGGCTGCCCGGCACGGCCCCGCAGCAGTTCCAGGCGCCATTGCGGGTCGCCCAGGTGATGCACCGATCCGCCGGCCCGCCCGGTCACGCGCCAGCGCGTGGCGGTCGGGGAAGGGCCTTCATCCTCCTCTGCCTCCCGCAGCAGCAGCCCGATCCCTCCGCCCGTCCCGGCTGCCAGCTGTAGGCGGCGCATCGCCGTGGCATCCAGTTGTTCCGACATCAGCAGCACGGCCGAGACATCGGGGCAGCGCAGTGCCTCTTCCGCCACCCAAAGGGCATCCATCTGATTGCCCGGCCGCGTGACGATCAATC
This sequence comes from Roseomonas xinghualingensis, assembly GCF_025791835.1. Taxonomy (GTDB): domain Bacteria; phylum Pseudomonadota; class Alphaproteobacteria; order Acetobacterales; family Acetobacteraceae; genus Roseomonas; species Roseomonas xinghualingensis. The sequence goes on along the minus strand of NZ_JAOXLP010000007.1, from coordinate 3,782 downwards.
GGGAGGGTGGCAGGCCGAAGCGTGCCAGGCCGGGCGGCCAGGGATCGGGATCGCGCCCGATCCAGAAGACCGTGCCGCCGGAGCGCGCCATGAGCAGCGCCGCGAAGCCGACCGCCGCCCCCGCGCCATCCGACAGGATCTCGTGCAGTGCCGCGCGTGGCAGCCCACCGCCCGGCAAGGCATGGTCCATCTCGGGGCAGAGGGGGATGGCCGATGTTTCCCCTCTCTCGCCCTGGCCGGTCCGCCCGATCCGGGCCTGCAGCGCGGCCATGACGGCGCGCCGGTCCAACCTGCTGGCTTCATCCACTGGTAACACGCTGTCCTTGGGCAAGGGGCAGCGAGCCTTCTCCAGGGCCTTCGCGGAGAGGGCAGGGGCGCCTGGAGAGTCGGACCGGGAAGGCAAATCAGAAGGCATGGTAGTTCATACTATGTTCTTTTTTGTGCCGCACCTTCAAAGGACATGGTGTTCCGCCCGCATTGGAAACATCTCGGTGAAGCGACCGCAGTGGGCGCAGCATGCGGATGAGCAGGCGGGGCTGGGCCTTGCTCAGCCGACCCAGCCGGATGGAGAAGACGCGAACCCTTGCCCGGATAACCGGGATGGATCCCGGCAGTCTGGCTCATGGCCGGAACCGCCGGGTCTTGATCCTCCCCATCCACCACGTACTGGAGGAGGTAGGTCATCTCCGCGCCGCCTGAGCGGAGGGTTCAGGACCGGGGCTCGATGTCCCATGGCGCACGGGCGAACTCCCGCTCCGCCTCTAACCGGTTCAGTCCGATATCCGAGAGCATCCGGTCATCCAGGCTGGACAGGATGCGGCGCTCTTCGAAGGTACGGAATATCCGCGCGATCATCGCCAGCCAGCCGGCGGCCGGGACGTAGGGGGTGGCGGAGGCGGGTTCCCGAACGCAGGCACCGCGGGTGCCGTGATGGATGGCATGATCGGACATGGGTGCGATCTCGTCTTCTAAGGTGTGTCGCGGAAAGGAAGATCGGATCGATGCCATCATAAAGGAAACGAGTTGTTTTGAGGTTTGGTATCAGTGATGCTGATGTGGCCATGATGACCGTCCCGCCCGGAATCGATCCGGACCTGCTGCGCTCCTTCGTGCTGGTGGCTGAGGGAGGCAGCGTCACCCGCGCCGCGATGCGCGTCGGGCGCACGCAATCCGCGGTGTCCATGCAGATGCGGCGGCTGGAGGAAATGCTGGGCCAGCCCTTGCTGCTGCGCGGCCCGCGCGGCCTGAGCCCGACCCCCCATGGCCTCTGGCTGCTGGACCGCGCCCGGCGGCTGCTGGCGATGCATGATGAAATCGTGGCGAATTTCCACGCGCCGGAGATCACGGGGCATATCCGCCTCGGCTCGCCGGATGACTATGCGCTGCTCTGGCTGCCCGACATCCTGGCCGGCTTCGCCGAGGCTCATCCCGCCGCCGAGGTGGAGGTGGTGTGTCTGCCCACCACCGAACTGCTGCCGCGCTTCGAGAAGGGGGATCTCGACATCACCCTCTTCTCTGCCGGCATCATCAGCAATAGTGCCGGAGTGCACGGGGAACGGGTCTGGCGTGGCCAGCTGCGCTGGGTGGGCTCCGCCGCGCGTCCCTCCCATCTGCTGCGGCCGCTGCCCCTGGTCCTGTCCCATGGCGGCTGCTCCTGGCGCCAAGCGGCGACCGAGGCGCTGGAGAAGGCAAATCTGCCTTGGCGCATGGCTTATACCTCCGCCTCCCAGACCGGCACCCACACGGTGGTGCTGGCCGGGCTGGGGGTGACGGTGGGGCTCGCCACGCCTCTTCCCTCAGGGCTGCGGCTGCTGGGGGTGGAAGATGGGCTGCCCGAACTGCCGGATCTGGAGATTGCCCTGGTTTGCCATGGGGGCGCAGCCAATGAGGCGCTGGCGGAGCATATCCGCAATGGCTTCAGGTCCCAGCCCGGGGCGCAGGCCCGCGCGGCCTGATTGATGAGCGCCATTCACGATCGCGTAATAAGCGGCGGTCCGTAATGGGTTGCACCGCGCGGATACCGGGTTGAAGCTGCGCCAAGCTGCCGGTCAACGGCAGCGGAAGAGACGTTCAAGGAGTGCACCATGATCCGAAGCCCGAATACGGGCCGGCGTGGACTGATCGTGGCGGCGGCAGCCGGCCTCGCCATGCCTTCAGTTCTGCGCGCGCAAGGTACCTGGCCGGATAAGCCAATTCGCCTCATTGTTCCCTGGCCCCCGGGCGGCTCCACCGATGTGGTGGCGCGAATCTTCCAGCCCCGCCTGAGCGAAGTGCTCGGCCGCCCGGTCATCGTGGAGAACCGCGGAGGCGCCTCTGGTTCGATCGGCGCCGGCGAGGCCGCGCGGGCGGCACCCGATGGCTATACCTGGATGCTCGCCTATGACACCGAGGCGACGAATCAGACCGTGATGCGCCTGCCCTACAAGGCATTGGAGGCGTTCTCGCCTGTTTCCCTGGTGGCGACCGGCCCGCTGGCCCTGGTGGCGCATGAGTCCACCCCCTATCGCACCTATCAGGATGTGGTGGAGGCGGCGAAGAAGGCGCCGGACACGATCAACTACGCGACCTCGGGCGTGGGAGGGCTGGCGCATGTCGCGACCACCCTGCTGCAGCAGAAGGGCGGCTTCCGGATCACCCATGTGCCCTATCGCGGCGGCGGCCCGGCCGCTCAGGACGCGGTGGCAGGGCATGTGCCGCTGTTCATGTCGAACGTCGTGGTCATCAGCCAGCACATCAAGAGTGGTACGCTGCGGCCGCTGGGTGTGACCACCCGCGCGGAATCCCGCCATGTCCCCGGTGCGAAGTCCTTCGCCGAGCAGGGGGTAGGCGATTTCGAGGCACCGACCTGGTGGATGCTGCTCGGCCGGACCGGTACGCCCCCGCCGATCCTGGAGCGGATGAGTGCCGCCATCCGGCAGGTCGTGCAGGAGCCGGAGGTTCGCCAGAAGATTGAGGAGCAGGGGGCCGATGTGATGGCCTCGGATCCGGAAACCGCACGGCGTTTTCTCGATCGGGAGATCGGAAAATGGGCAACCGTGATCCGGGAAGCTGACATTCGGGCTGACAGCTAGGCCCGGAAGGCTTCTGGGGAGGGCGCATTAGTGTCCTCCCCATGATGGGCGGGAGGGCCAGCTGGTAAGTTCATCCCGCCTGCGGAAAGTCATGAAACCATCCAAAAAGGGGTTTGACGGGTTCCGCAGCCGCCCATATAAGCCGCCCCACACCGACGGCGCGCTGAGGCGGGCGGTTGGTTCGCCCCGGCGGGGTGGTTTGGAGGGGTTGACGGGGCGGCGCTGAGCCGTTATATACGTCGGCCCGCCACGCTTCGCTGGCGGTTTCGAGCGGAGGTTGGGCTTGCCCAGCCGGGGAGACCCGGTGTCTTGGCTCGTTTGTTCCTTGAGAATTGCATCTGTTTTCCTGAAGACGAGAAGAGTTTCGTGCTCTTGCCTGGGTCTGAGGGGTTGTCTGGCGGGTCCGGTGACGGGCTACGGCGGATGGCTGCTTGGGCTGATTGATGTTGGGGAGGGATGCGTGGCCAGTGCTGCGGATCCTGGACCGATGTCACGGGGCGGGGGTTACGGGTAGTAGAAGTGAGCGAGTGGAGTTTTGGTTAGGGTCCCTCGGATGGATCTGATGCCTTCGGGCTGAGGGTTCTGATGAACTTGAGAGTTTGATCCTGGCTCAGAGCGAACGCTGGCGGCATGCTTAACACATGCAAGTCGCACGGACCTTTCGGGGTCAGTGGCGGACGGGTGAGTAACGCGTAGGAACATGTCCAGAGG
>NZ_JAOXLP010000081.1 GCF_025791835.1 Roseomonas xinghualingensis | reverse complement strand
CGACGCTTGGAGCTCGGCTCGAACACGCGGCGTCGTTCGGGCTGAACCGTGAAGACCGCCTGCCATAGGGCATCCTCCCCCTCGCGGGTCAAAGATGCACCACTACTCCCCGGGACTGCACACCTAGGCCGGAAGGCAACAAGGAACTCGGGTCAAAGCCGGGCATCGTTGGCGTCTCCGCGGGGTTGAGCCTCCCCAGAAACGCGGAACGACCACGCAATCAGCGACAGAGCCCTAGTTCCGTGCGGGCTCGCGGCCACCTGGAGGTGGAAAGCGGGAGGCATCGGCGAAGGAAATCGTGACTGTCACGCCGGCGTCACCTTGGACTTCAATCTCGCCGCCGATCTGCTTGACGAGGGAACGAACCAGGCCATAGCCGAGCGATCCCTCCCGAAAGTTCGTCATACCCACACCGTTGTCGCGGACGCAGATCTCAACGTGTCCCGGCCCGCTCCGCCTCGCCTGAATCAGGATCATGCCGGAGCGGTTATCGGGGAAGGCGTATTTGACGGCATTGGTTATGAGTTCGGTCAGCACGATGCCGATCGGGAAGGCTGCATCGGCATCGACCAGGATGTCCTCCTCGGTTCGTGCCCTCAGAGCGATCCTTCCGTCACTGCCCGTCAGAGACTTCAATGCCTCACAAAGTTCAGCCACGTATGTGGCCACATCTACGCGCTGTGCGTGCTCCGATCGACTCAGCACGTCATGAAGCCGGGCCATGGCGTTCAACCGGTCAGCTGATTCCTCAAAGAGCGATCTGACCGCCGGGTCTGCCTGCCGCCGCCCCTGCAGGCGCAGTAACGACGCCCCCACGGAGAGGCTGTTCTTGGCCCTGTGGTTGACCTCGATCAGAAGCATCTCGCGTTCGGCGTCTACCTTCTGGAGCGTCGCGTTCGTTGCCTCAAGGGCGCGTGTCCGTTCACCGACCCGCTGTTCCAGCTCTGCGGTGAGGGTGCGGAGCGATTCCTCGGCCTCGTAGCGGCGGGTGATGTCCAGATAGGACAGAAAGTGATTAGTGATGCAACCCTGCCCGTCGTCGAGCGGCGTCGCAAAGAGCATGGCGCGGAAGGGTGATCCGTCCTTCCGGTACTGCAAGATCTCAAGGGTCTTTTCCCGACCCTCCTTCATGGCGGCCTCGTATGCAGCGATCGCCTCTGGATCCGTCTTCGGCCCGTTCATGAAATGAGGATCCTGGCCGAGCAGCTCCTCGAGCTCGTATCCCGAGAGTTGAACGAAGGCGGAGTTCACGAAGGTGATCGGATTGCCGGGAAGTGTGGCGTCGGTGACCAACATGGGCATCCGTGTCACCCGAACCGCCTCGACGAACACCCCCCCCCGCTGCCTCACCTCTTCAAGGTGGCGCTCCGAGGCCGCACGGGCAGGCGTACCTTCCATCCCCTCATCAAACTCGTTCATGTCCTCTCCTTCTCTGGCGGGGGTCAAATGCAGGCGCGGGGTAAGGTCAGCTTATCGACCTTGAGGCCGCCCCTAGGACCGTAGGACAGAGCTTGGAGGCGCGTTCATGCCGCAATGGCACCGCTGCCGATCTCGGTCCAGGTCTTAAGCGGCCTTGTTGCATAATCCCGACGGAGAATGTGCTCGTCCCTTCCGCGGTTTGATCAGGCGCGTGTGACGGTGTCGGGCATACCAAGGGCGTTGAAGGTGCTGAGAATGGCGCAGCGGATCTGAACTTCCGCGACCTGACGAGTGGGGGCGCGGGCCGCGAGGCGCTCATCGAGCCGCTTGAGGCGTGACATGGCCGTCTCGGCCAGACTGCGGCCGTGGTAGCCGCTCCAGCGCTTCCAGAGCCGCCGTCCGAGATGCCTGATGACGCGAAACGTCTCGTTGCGCTCGCTCCGGCGGTTCGGGCCTCCCACGGCTTGCCGTTGCGGCGCGGCGGCACGACCAAGTCGGCTTTGCAAGCGGCAGATGCTTCGTAGACACCGCGGGTGTCGTATGTCCCGTCGCCGCTGATCATCCCGAGCCGTTCCCCTTCCGGCAACCGGGCCAGCAGGCCCGGCACGATCTCGCCGTCCCCGTGCCGGTGATCCGTCATCTCCACCGCCCGCACCTCGTGGCTGTCCGCGTCAATGACCAGGTGCACCTTGCGCCAGACCCGGCGCTTGTCAGCGCCGTGCTTTCTGACCTTCCACTCGCCCTGGCCGAGCACCTTCAACCCCATCCCGTGCTGTCGATGACGAGGTGCATGGCCCGCTCCTTGGCCGATAAGCCGTCTTCCCAAGGCCCAGGTTCACGTCCAGCACCGCCGCATCCAGCGCATTTCCCTCGCCCTCGATGAGGTCAAGCGCCTGCTTCACGCTCGGCACGGGACCGACAACCTCCGCGCCCGCCCGGCTCAGCCACTATGCCAGCCCGCTATGCGGAGAAGGTGCTGCCCCGCCGCGGCGCTGTGGCCCGGTTCTATGAGCAGCGGGGAGGGTAGAGGCGGCGGGTCAGGAAAAACGCTCCTTCGTCAAGGAAAACTCAAATGAGGCTCTATTGAAAAATCCGCTTACGATTAAAGTTGAAAAATAAAGTAATAGCTCCTATATAGGGCTGGTCAGGTTCGTTGTTTCGGTGTGCCTCTCAGGCCCATTTATTTGGGATCCTGGTTTGTTTCCGTCTCAAAGTGAAGATGATCCGGTGTGCAATATTGCCCACTGGTTTCCCGTTTTGATCGGAAATCAAATCATGTCTATCGGCACCGTTAAGTGGTTCAACGCGACCAAGGGCTTCGGCTTCATTCAGCCCGAGGACGGCTCCAAGGACGTCTTCCTGCACATCTCTGATGTCCAGCGCGCTGGCCTGCAGGAGCCCCGCGAAGGCGACCGGCTCGAGTACGATGTGCTCAGCGGTCAGCAGGGCAAGTTCTCGGCCGGCAATCTGCGCCAGCTCTGATCAGGGTCGAGCGGCAGTCTTGCCGCTCCCCCAATAGCCATCGCATCGCTGCGATGGGCCTTGAGCCCCGGTTGGAGAGATCCTGCCGGGGCTTTTTAGTTGAGTGCGGGACCTTGGTGCATGGATCGGTCTCAAGGTCGTGGCAGGGTAGGATGCGGGCCGGGGCGAGGCCCTATCACTGGACAGGGACGTCCTGCTTGCCCTTCAAAGCCCATCGGAATTGCCAGCATCACATTCCGAAGCAGCGGCACCGGGTCACGAATTGGCCGACCTATGAGGCCGCCCTGCGCGCCTGCGGCAGCTGACTTCTGGCTCATGCCCCACTCCTTGGGGTTACGATGAGCCAGAAATCCTCCTCTCCTCAACCATCCCCGCCTGTCTCATGAGCCCTGACGGCGGACACCTGGAAGCGGGAGACGTGCGTCCAAGTGGCAGCGTGAGGTGGCGCAAGGTCGCCGCGCCGTCCAACGCGCCTCGTAGCCAAACGACGTGACAATGCGCCTGGACGGCATCGTCAAGGCGCACCGGACTATGGAAGGCAACGCGGCCGGCGGAAAAATCGTAGTGCTCACCCGCTGAGGGTTGCAGGCGCGCAATCGTGACGCCGAAGGCCCTGCCGCCGTGCCGTGTGATGGGCCAATTGCTTCCCGGCCCTGCCCCGTGCCGGGCGGCGAGGCAGTCCTGGAGTCCCCCCGCATGAACATGATCTCGCCCGGTCTGGGGCCCCCTTCCGGACAGGCCCTCCTCGCGCGCTACCGGTCCGTGCGCGCACGGACCGACGCGCTGACCGTGCCCCTCTCACCGGAGGACCAGGTCGTGCAGTCCATGCCGGACGCCAGCCCGGCCAAGTGGCACCGGGCGCACACCACCTGGTTCTTCGAGACCTTCCTGCTACGGTCCTACCTGCCCGGCTACCGGCCGGTGCGGGAGGAGTACGCCTTACTCTTCAACTCCTACTACGAGGCGGCCGGGCCACGTCACGCCCGGTCGCAGCGCGGCATGATCACGCGCCCGAGTTGCGCGGAGGTGGGCGAGTACCGGGCAGCGGTCGATGCGGCGATGGCCGACCTCCTCCGCGCGCCCTCCGCGGAAGTGGCGGCGCTGGTGGAGCTGGGGCTGCGGCACGAAGAGCAGCACCAGGAACTGCTGCTGACGGACATCCTGCACGCCCTGAGCCTCAACCCGCTCCGCCCCGCCTACGACCCGAGCTGGCAGGAACCGGCGGCCTCCGGCCCGGCGGTGATGCTCCAGGGGTCGGAGGGCGTGGTGGAGATCGGCCATGCCGGGCCGGGCTTCGCCTTCGACAACGAGACGCCGCGTCATCGCGCCTACCTCATGCCCTATCGCATCGGCAGCGCGCCGGTGACGAACGGCGAGTGGCTCGCCTTCATGGAGGATGGCGGCTACGCAGACCCCCTGCTGTGGATGAGCGAGGGCTGGGCGGCGCGGCAGGCCGGAGAGTGGGAGGCGCCGCTGCACTGGGAACGGCGCGATGGCGCCTGGATGGGGTTCGGCCTGGCGGGGCTGAAGCCCGTGGATCCCGCGCTACCCGTTCGCCACGCCTCCTGGTACGAGGCCGATGCCTACGCGCGCTGGGCGGGCAAGCGGCTACCGACGGAGCAGGAGTGGGAGGCCGCCTCGGCCCTGCCGGGGCTGCGCGACGCTACGGGGGTGGTGTGGCAGTGGACCGGCAGCGCCTACCGGCCCTATCCCGGGTTCAGCCCCTGGGCGGGCGCCGTGGGCGAGTACAATGGCAAGTTCATGATCGGGCAGATGGTGCTGCGCGGCGGCTCCCTGGCGACCCCGCCCGGGCATGCGGGCCCGACCTACCGCAACTTCTTCCCGCCCGGGGCGCGCTGGCAGTTCAGCGGGCTGCGCCTGGCGGAGGACGCGGCGTGAGCAACGCGACCTCCCTCGACGCCGCCGCCATGCAGCGCGCGGCGCTTCTCGCCGACGCGCTGGCCGGCCTGTCGCGCCCGCAGAAGACGCTGCCCTGCAAGTGGCTCTATGACGCCGAGGGCGCGCGCCTGTTCGAGGCGATCACCGACCTGCCGGAATACTACCCGACGCGGACCGAGATGCGGATCCTGGAGGAGGCGGGCCCAGCCATCGCGCGGGAAGTCGGCCCTGGCGCCCCGCTGGTGGAGTTCGGCCCCGGCGACGGTGAGAAGGCCGTGCGGCTGCTGCGCGCGCTGGAGGCGCCCGCGGCCTACCTGCCCGTGGACATCGCGCCGGAATGGCTGGAGGCCGCAGCGGCGCGGGTTTCCGCGGCGCTGCCCGGGCTGCGCGTGTGGCCCGTCGTGGCCGATTTCAGCGCAGCCTTCGACCTTGCCGGCCGGCTGGAGGGCGCCGCCGCCGCCCTCGGCTTCTTTCCCGGCTCGACCATCGGCAATTTCGAGCCGCAGGAAGCCGCCGCCTTCCTGCGCCGCGTCCGCGCGGGGCTCGGCGCCGGCGTGCGCCTGCTGCTAGGCGCGGACCTAGTGAAGGACCCCGCCGTGCTGGTGCCGGCCTATGACGACGCGGCCGGCGTGACGGCGGCCTTCAACTTGAACCTGCTCGCGCGGCTGAACAGCGAGGCGGGCGCCGATTTCGACCTCCGCGCCTTCCGGCACCGGGCGGTCTGGAACCCCGATGCCGAGCGGATCGAGATGCACATCGTCTCGCTGGCCGCCCAATCGGTGGGTCTGGCCGGTCGGGTGTTCCGCTTCGCCCCCGGCGAGACCATCCACACGGAGAACAGCCACAAGTACCGCCCGGAGCGCCTCCGGACGCTGGCCGCCGAAGCGGGATGGGCGGTGGCGGCGATGTGGACGGACCCGGAGGACCTCTTCTCGATGTGGCTGCTGGAGGGCTGTGACCCGGACCGTGCCAGGGCGGCCCGCAGTGCACTATGCTAGATACGGTAACCGGGTCGGCTGTTGGCGTGAGCTGCCATGGCCGGTTGTTCTTCCATGAGGCCCAGGAGGGGCTCAGCAGAGGGAGGCACCGAGATGACCCACTATGCCGGGATCGACGTCTC
>NZ_JAOXLP010000080.1 GCF_025791835.1 Roseomonas xinghualingensis | reverse complement strand
TCGAGACCGGCAACGACAGCTTCCGGTTCAGGAGCAGCTCGGCCGAACCCAGGAACAGGAGAGCCAAAACACCTGCTTGACCCGCGACCAGAGCCTGCGGGACATATCCCTGCACGGGTCAGTTCTCGATGAAAACGTCGGGTCAGTTCTCAGCGAAACTCAACAGTTCCGGCCTCTCCCACTTCCGACGACTTGATCTGCGTTTCACAGGAAGCACATTGACCGGAATGCACAGCCCCGATGATGTCTGCTTCTGCGCAAACGCAAGATGCCCCAAAGGGTCCCGATTGCGCGCCGATTGACAACTGACCCGCTGTACTGGTCGGGGTTGAACCACAACAACGCATCTACCATACTCGATATATGGATAGAGAAGACGTCCTGGCCTGTCTGAGTGCCCTCTCCCAGGGAACGCGGCTCGACACGTTCCGGCTGCTGGTTCGCCATGAGCCGGATGGTCTACCCGCTGGCGAGATCGCGCGGCAGCTGGACGTCCCTCAGAACACCATGTCCACGCACTTGGCGATTCTGACGCGCGCGCGGCTGCTGCGGTCGGAGAGGCAGAGCCGCTCCATCGTATATCGGGCCGAGCTGGACCGGCTGCGGGACGTGACGGTTTTCCTGGTCAAGGACTGTTGCGACGGCCGCGCGGAGATCTGCCAGCCACTCCTGGCCGAGCTGTTGCCTTGCTGCCCACCCGAGAGTGCCGCCCGATGACGGACGACGTGATCATCTACCACAACCCGGATTGTGGCACGTGGCGTAACACGCTGGCGATGATCCGGAACGCCGGGTTCGAGCCGCATGTCATCGAGTACCTCAAGACCCCGCCGTCCCGGATCATGCTGGTCCAGCTGATGGAGCGCGCGGAACTGAACCCGCGGCAGCTCCTGCGGGAGAAGGGCACGCCGTTCGCCGAACTCGGGCTTGATGATGCCAGCCTGCCGGAGGAGAGGCTGATCGACGCGATGATGAAGCATCCCATCCTCATCAATCGGCCGCTGGTCGTCACATCGCAGGGCGTCGGCCTCTGCCGTCCCTCGGAGGTCGTGCTGGACATCCTGCCCCTTCCGCAGCGAGGCCCCTTCGCCAAGGAGGACGGCCAAGTCGTCGTCGAGGGCAAGCGCGTGACCTGACGCGCGTCAGCCTTCCCCCACCAAATCTGATCTATCGCTCCGTGGCCGAGGATGCCGCGAACGGGGATCGCGTCCACTTCATCGAGAGTGCCCGCATGCTGGCCATGGCCATCTTCCTCGCTACGCTCGTCCTGGTCATCTGGCAGCCGCGCCGACTTGGAATCGGCTGGTCCGCCATGGGCGGCGCCCTGCTCGCCTTGCTGACCGGGGTCGTCGGCTGGGCCGACGTGCCCGTGGTCTGGGACATCGTCTGGGACGCCACCTTCACCTTCGTGGCGCTCATCATCATCTCGCTGCTGCTGGACGAGGCTGGCTTCTTCACCTGGGCGGCGCTGCACGTCGCGCGCTGGGGCGGCGGCAACGGCAGGCGACTCTTTCCGCTGATCGTGCTGCTCGGCGCGTTCATCGCGGCCTTCTTCGCGAACGACGGCGCGGCGCTGCTGCTGACCCCCATCGTCATGGCGATCCTGCTTCGGCTGGACTTCTCAGCAGGCGCCACGCTCGCCTTCATCGTGGCCTGCGGATTCGTGGCCGACACCACCAGCCTGCCGCTAGTGATCTCCAACCTCGTCAACATCGTCTCCGCCAACTACTTCGGCATCGGCTTCGACCGCTATGCCGCGGTCATGGTGCCCGTGAACCTGGTGGCGCTGGCGGCGACGCTCGCCGTGCTCTGGGCCTACTACGGCCGCCAGGTGCCCGCGACCTACCGGACGGACCAGCTCGAGCAGCCCGCCACCGCCATCCGTGACCCCCTGGTCTTCCGTGTGGCGTTCCCGCTGCTGGCCGTGCTGCTCCTGGCCTACTTCGTCCTGGCGCCGCTCGGCGTGCCCGTGGCGGCCGTGACAGGCGCGGCCGCCCTGGTCCTGCTGGCCCTGGCTGGACGTTGGCACGGGGGCGGGCGGGGCGGCGTCGTGCCCGTCCGCAAGGTGCTGGCCGGGGCGCCGTGGCAGATCGTCATCTTCTCGCTCGGCATGTATCTGGTGGTCTACGGCCTGCGAAACGCGGGAATGACGGACTACCTGGCAGCGGCGCTGGTCTGGCTGGCCGGGCATGGCCTCTGGATCGCCACCATCGGCACGGGCTTCGGCGCCGCGTTGCTGTCCTCGGTCATGAACAACATGCCGGGCGTGCTGGTGGGCGCGCTGGCCATCGAGCAGGCCCAGGGCATCCCGCCCGCGATCCGGGAGGCCATGATCTATGCCAACGTCATCGGCTGCGACCTCGGCCCCAAGTTCACCCCTATCGGCAGCCTTGCCACCCTGCTCTGGCTGCATGTGCTGGCCAGCAAGGGCACCACGATCACCTGGGGCCAGTACATGAAGGTCGGCCTCGCCATCACGCCGCCCGTGCTGCTGGCCGTGCTGGCCGCCCTGGCGCTCTGGCTCCCCGTAGTGGGCGCGCCGTGAGCAATGCCACCGTCCGCGACGTGGTGGTCATCGGCGGCGGCCAGTCCGGCCTTGCTGCCGGGTACTTCCTGCGGCGGAGCGGCCTCGACTTCGAGATCCTGGACGCGGGCGAACGCCCGGGCGGCGCCTGGCCGGACTTCTGGGACTCCCTGCGGCTGTTCTCCCCCGCAGGGATGAGTTCCCTGCCCGGGTGGCCCATGCCGCCCTCGGAGGGTGGCTACCCCACCCGGGACCATGTGGTGGACTACTTGGCTCGGTATGAGCAGCGCTACGGCCTGCCGGTCCGGCGGCCCGTGCACGTCCGGGCGGTCGAGAGCGCGGGCGACCGGCTTGCCGTGCGAACCGACGGCGGCGACTGGCTGGCCTCTGCGGTCATCAGCGCCACGGGTGGCGCGAGCCGTGCCTTCACCCCCGACTACCCCGGCCGGGAAGGCTTCCGGGGCAGGCAGCTCCACTCCTCCGCCTACCGTCGGCCCGGGGACTTTGTCGGACAGCGTGTCCTGGTCGTGGGTGGCGGCAACAGCGGCGCGCAGATCCTGGCCGAGCTGTCCCTGGTGGCCGAGGCGACCTGGGTCACCCCCGAGCCTCCGAGCCTCCGAGCTTCCTTCCGGACGATGTGGACGGCCGCGTGCTGTTCGAGCGGGCATCCAACCGCGTCCGGGCCAGGCTGGAGGGCCGGGAACCCGAGGGGCCGGAGGGTGGGCTGGGTGACATCGTCATGGTGCCGTCCGTGCTCGAGGCCCGCGACCGCGGCGTGCTGCGGGCTGTCCGGCCGTTCGTTCGCTTCGAGCCGGATGGAGTGGTCTGGGCCGATGGCACCCGCACCCCGGTGGACGCCGTGATCTGGTGCACGGGTTTCCGGCCTGCCCTGGAACACCTTGCGCCTCTCGGCGTCCTCGACGCCGACGAGCGCGTGGCCGTGGAGAGCGGCAGCTCCACACGGCAGCCCCGGCTCTGGCTGCTCGGCTACGGCGACTGGACCGGGGCAGCCTCGGCAACGCTCGCGGGCATCACCCGCTCGGCCCGGGACACCGTCCACGCCATCCAGCAGTTCCTGACGACAGGGAGAACCTGATGCCCTCCGACCTCGATCTCTCGCTGCCCAACATCTCCGAAGGCCAGCTTGAGATGCCGGACCTCGCGAGGCTCGGCATCAACGGCGCGAGCACGCATCCGCCCCGCATCCTGCTGCTCTACGGTTCCCTGCGGGAGCGGTCGTACAGCCGGTTCCTGACGCTTGAGGCCGAGCGCCTCCTCCGCCGCTTCGGCGCGGAGACCAGGGTGTTCGACCCCCGTGATCTTCCCCTGGTCGACAACGCGCCTGCCGACCACCCCAAGGTTGCCGAACTCCGCGAGCTGTCCCTGTGGTCCGAGGGCCAGGTCTGGTGCAGCCCGGAGCGGCACGGCGCCGTCACGGGCATCCTGAAGAACCAGATCGACTGGCTGCCGCTGGAGAGCCGCGGCGTCCGGCCAACGCAGGGGCGCACGCTGGCGGTGATGCAGGTCTCCGGCGGCAGCCAGAGCTTCAACAGCGTCAACACGCTGCGCCTGCTCGGCCGTTGGATGCGGATGATCACCATCCCGAACCAGTCATCCGTACCCAAGGCCTACGAGCACTTCGACGAGGCGGGCCGGATGCTGCCTGGTCCGCTCTACGACCGCGTCGTCGACGTCATGGAGGAACTGGTGAAGTTCACCCTGCTGACCAGGGACATCTCAGAACACCTGACGGACCGTTACAGCGAGCGGAAGGAGAGGGCCGAGAAGGAGGCTAAGGCGGATCTGGCCAGGCTCTCCGGCGCGGTCGAATAGAGGGTAAACAGATGGGAGGCCGCTACTTGTGATGCCGAGATCTGCCTCCGCAGAGACGGGCATCAGGGGCGGCTGTCGCGGATTACAAAGCATCATTTCTAGGGCGTCCCTTTCGCAGGCAGCAGATGCATCCTCGATGGTTCCTTAATCCTGTAGTCCCAGGTGCGCACTCGACGATGAAACACCGTCCCGAACACGGCGTTCTAGAAGGTGCTGGCGCAGGCTTCTGCGGCAATCGCGCACATCATTTGATGCAAAGGGACGTCACAATGTTTTCCGGACGATCCCGCGGCCGCCCTTCCGGTGCCCGTGCTCTTACTTGGTTAATCGGGGGTCTTGGCCTGCTTGCCCTGGCGAACCACGCAGTCGCGCGGCGCGCTGAACAAAGGCACCCGCCCGAGGGTTCGTTCATGGTGGTGGACGGCGTTCGCCTTCATTTCAGCGATCGGGGCACCGGAAGTCCCGTGGTCCTGATCCATGGGAACATGGTGACCGGGGACGATTTCAACACGAGTGGGGTAGCCCAGCTTCTTTTGCAGAACCACCGCGTGATCATCTTCGACCGTCCGGGCTTCGGGTACAGTGACCGCCCACGTGGACGGATGTGGACCGCGACTCAGCAGGCCGAGCTGCTCCACAAGGCGCTTCGTCAGCTTGGCGCCGAGCAGCCGGTCGTCGTTGGCCATTCCTGGGGAGCCATGGTGGCCCTCGCAATGGCCGAGCGCTACCCGAAGGACGTAGCGGGCCTTGCGGTGGTGTCGGGATATTACTTTCCGACGCTGCGGCCTGATGTCCTGCTGGTCGGGATCGCGGCACTTCCAGGGATTGGTGACCTGCTGCGCTACACTGTCTCGCCGCTATTCGGCTGGCTCATGATGCCGCTGCTCAAGCGAGCGTTGTTCGCTCCCGCCCGAGTTCCCGAGCACTTTCACGAGGAGTACTCGACAGCCATGGCGTTGCGGCCTTCCCAGATCCGCGCGACCGCTCTTGACGGGGCACTGATGATACCTGGAGCCATGAGCCTGCGCCGTGGCTACGAGAACCTGACCATGCCCGTGTTCATCATGGCTGGGGATGGCGACAAGGTGGTGTTCAAGCGGTCTGCGGAGCGGCTGCATGCGCGCATCCCTGGAAGCGACTTGCAGATCGTCCAGGGCGCCGGACACATGGTCCATCATCTTGCAGCCCGTCAGGTGCAAGCTGCCATCAAGGCTCTCTCCACCTCCGCCTGTCCGCCGTCAGGGCTCATGAGACAGAGAGGGATGGTTGAGGAAAGGAGGGTTTCGGGCTCATCGTAACCAGCAGGGAACGAACCATGAGCCAGAAGCCAGTGACACCGAACGCGAAGCCGCCCGCCGATCGGGTGGTGCGCGACATTCGTCGAGCGACCCGCAAGCACTACTCGGCCGAGGACAAGATCCGGATTGTGCTGGAGGGCTTGCGCGGGGAGGAGAGCATCGCCGCCCTGTGCCGACGGGAGGGTGTCGCCGAGAGCCTGTACTACACGTGGTCCAAGGAGTTCCTGGGTTCGGCGCACTGCGCCGGACGGCAAGCGCCGCCTTGCCGGGGACACGGCCCGGGCGGCCACGACGGACGAGGTCAAGGACCTCCGCCAGGAGGCACG
>NZ_JAOXLP010000079.1 GCF_025791835.1 Roseomonas xinghualingensis | reverse complement strand
CCGCCGAGCAGGGGCACTCTGGCCTGGGCCTTGAGGCGCAGCAGGCCAGCGTCCGTGCCTTCGTCGAGCGCGAGGGCTGGACGCTGGTCGCCGAGCACCAGGATATCGCCTCGGGGAAGGACGACCGTAGGCCCGGGTTCCAGGCCGCCCTGACCCGCTGCCGACAGCTCGGGGCGGTGCTGGTGGCCGCGCGCGTCGGTCGGATTACCCGACGTGCTCACACCCTCTCGCAGTTGCTGGAGGAGGGGATCTCGATCCGGGCGGCCGACATGCCCGGGCGGATGACCTGATGATGCGGGTCTATACCGCCATGGCGCAGAAGGAGCGGGAGCTCATCTCGGAGCGGACCCGGGCGGCGCTAGAGGCAGCACGAGGGGCTCGCGCGAGCATTCACGGAGAGGGGGTATCGACGCCGCGGGGTGGGGAAGTGTGACTCACACGACGGTGGGTGGAGAGGCGACTACCGGTGGCAGGAGGCGGGGCAGCACTGTGCTAGATCTGCACCTCTTTGGCCGTCGTCGGCGTGTGCCATCCCCACCATAAAGTATAGCCGGCATGGACAACACGGCGGCCAATAGGGAAGAGTTGGTACAGTCGGGGAATGGAGGCGCAGATTCCGAAGCACCGCACAACGCAAGCCTCGTCAGATCGCGCATTCACTGACGTGGCTGAGGACATCCTGCTTTCCGCCGAGGGGCCTGAAGCCTTGGCCGAGGTACAGGCGAGTGCGGCTGCTCTCCTAGGTGACCGTGCGCGCGGAGCGCTGGTCGGCCTGGCCGTGGGAGACGCCCTCGGCACGACGCTGGAGTTCTCGGAGCGGGACGAGCACCCGCATCACGCCGAGATGACGGGCGGCGGTCCCTTCCGCCTGAAGCCGGGCCAGTGGACCGACGACACCAGCATGGCGCTGGCGCTCGCCGACAGCCTGATCGCGCATCCTGACTTCGACGCGCGCGATTTGATGGACCGCTTTGTGTCCTGGTGGCGGGAAGGTGCCTACTCCTGCACTGGTACCTGCTTCGACATCGGCATGGCGACGCGCGATGCCCTGGCGCGGTATCTTAAGAGCGGCAACCCCTTCGCCGGATCCACTGATCCCTACTCTGCGGGCAACGGCTCGTTGATGCGGCTGGCGCCGGCGGCCATCCACGCCCTCCACGACCCCGCGTTCGCGCAGCACCTCGCCGTCCAGCAGAGCCGCACGACCCACGCCGCGCCCCAGGCGGTGGAGGCCTGCTCCTTCTTCGCCGAGCTGCTGATGGAGGCGATGCAAGGCGTGCCGAAGGCAGAACTGCTGGAGCCGCGGGGCTGGAAGGGCGACCCGGCCATCGTGGCTGCGGCGAAGGGGACCTGGCGGGGCCGGGACCGCTCGGCCGTCCGGTCCTCCGGCTACGTCGTGCACACGCTGGAGGCGGCGCTCTGGGCGGTGGAGCGGACAGAGAGCTTCGAAGAAGCGCTCGTCCTGGCAGTGAACCTCGGGGATGACGCTGATTCTGTGGGTGCGGTGACGGGCCAGCTGGCCGGCGCTCTCTATGGCATGAGCGGCATCCCGGCGCGCTGGCTCGAGCCGCTGGCCTGGCAGGCGAGGCTGGTCGGGTTGGCGGACGCGCTGCTGGCGGGAGAGATGCGGAAGTGAGCCAGACAGTGTTCCTGACGAGCGAGACGCACCCGCTACGGATCGAGCCTGTGGCGGCACCCGGGGGTGGGTTGATCGGCATGACCTTCTGCCCCGGCAAGGTCCAGTCCGGGGGCCTGGGCGGGAACTGGCGGCGCGACCTGGTGCTGGACCTGGACGCAGTCCGGGACTGGGGCGCAGTGGCTGTGGTGACGCTGATGGAGGAGCACGAGCTGGCCCGCTACCGCGTCGCCGCTATGGGTGAGGAGGTGCGGGCCCGCGGCATGGACTGGCTGCATCTGCCGATCGTGGACGCGGACGTGCCGAACGAGGCTTTCGAGGCGCTGTGGAAAGAGGCCGGGCCGCGGCTCCTGACCTGGCTGGGTGAGGGGAGGCGTATCCTGCTGCACTGCCGGGGCGGGCTGGGCCGCACCGGCCTTGTCGCCGCCCGTCTGTTAATCGAGCTGGGAATGGAGCCGGGCGAGGCAGTAAAGGCCGTGCGCGCGGCCCGGCGCGGTACGATCGAGACGCGCGCGCAAGAAGCTTATGTGATGGCGCTTGTCGCGACGACGCCGTGAGGCATCCCAGGCCCCGCGGTAAGGTACCGCGGGGCCGTAGGATCACTCCGTAGCCTCAGCAAGGAGTGCTTCGGCCCGTCGACAGATCCCGAGGACGACGCGTCGCTCGAAGGCGCTGGCTAGCATGCCTTCGTTGAAGCGGTCACCTCGTATGATGCTCGTGATCAGTCGCCAGAGTTCCCCAAAGCTCACTGCAGCGAGATGATCCGGGCTGTCGACGAGGCGTCGCGCGGCGGGCAGCTGCATCCAGCTCGGCCAGTCGAAGCTCCGCACCAAGCCGAGGCGGTAAGCCATGTGGACAAATGTCTCCTCGGCTTTGCTGGGTGAGTAGTAGTCTAGGGTGATGACCCCGGACTCGTCCTCGGTTGCGGGATGCCAGCAGCCGTGCCGGAACGTCGGATCGCTCAGAGCAGGCGCGAGGCCAGCCAAGCCGAGAAGCGCATCCCGCGGCGTGGCGGAATGGCCTTCCTCATGCATTGCCTCTCCCTCGAAGCGCCAGTCCGGCCGTGCACTCGTGGGCAGGCGCGCCTCAAGGCAGGCCTGCCGCAGGTCCAGCTTAGATAGGTTAGGAGCGAAGGAGGGCACGGAGAGAAGCCGCTCGGCCGAGAGACGCTCAAGGAGTTTACTCTTGTGGGGCTGCCAGTGACCGGGTTGGCCTGCATCGGGCCCGATGACGATCAGCCGGGGACGGGGGTTGACCTTAAGCCCTGAGCCTTCCACCGCCGCGCGGCTAACGAGCGGATGCGCTGCTGATGGAGAGACCCGCATGCGCCGGATCTCCTCATGCAGGCGGCAGGCGCGGCGGGTGGCGGCGATAACCTGCTCCCTGCGCTTGGGGTGGCAAAGCCAGCTCTCGTACTTCCGGAGTTGCGCGTGCACGGGGGCGGCGCCGTCGACCGCGCGGAGACTGTGACGATTCTCGTAGTGCTTGGCCTCGTAGAAAACGATGTGGATCGCGCCGCCATGGTCCTCCAGGGCAACGAGGTCGATCCTGTCCGCAACGTTCGGGCAGCCCGGGTTCGGCGGTAAGGCCATCTCGACATCGATGACGTGCCTGTTGCGCGCGGCGATGGCTGCGACTCCCTGCTTTTCACCGATCTGCCTATGGGGGGTCTTGGGCCGGGCGAAACACCTCGCTCGCTCGACCCATCGCGCGAGCGTCGCCGCGCCCTCGTACTGCGCCCGCTGCCTGCCCTCGTTGTCGCGGACCACAGACTCGTCGAAGGTGTAGTACGCGTTGGGATTGAGGCCGGCCGCGTTGGGGTCATCCTTGTCCAGGACGAACTTCGAGTGGATCGACATCCTGAGCGTGCCTGCTGCCCATCCGATCCGCAAAATCGACTGCCCCTCTGCGTAGGCGTTCAGGTAGCCATTTCGGAAGGCGACGAACAAAGGCTGCGGCTTGCCGAGGATGTCGGTGAACGTTTGAGCCAGAAGATCCTTCCACCAGTTATTCCCCCCAGAGTTAGCTAGGTTATGCAGGTCCCGCAGCATTTCCGCATCCAGCCGGCGATCGAACTCTTCCATCAAACCTCCCACCACTCCCCGTCCGCGCGCCGGACCACCCCCGGTCCGAAGAGCGCGGCGAACCTGTCGCCCTCGAAGCTGTGCACGGGCACGAGCGTGCCAGGCGCGACGGCCCGCGCCAGCCGCCGCAGGTCCGCGATGCTGGCGTGACCCGAGGTGTGGACCACCTCCAGCGGCACTCCGCGCGCCTCCAGCTCGGCCGCGAGCCGCGCCCCCGCGCCGTCCCGCAGGTACCCGTCCCACTGCGACCAGATCGCCCGCGCCCCGTCCCAGGCCGTGCCGAGCGCGTCGACGTCGGGCAGCATCGCCGGGCGGAACAGCAGCGCCGCGCGCGGCGCGAGCCGGGCCAGCTGCTCCGGGAAGACCCGGTGCGGCCTGTAGGCGTCGATGAGGTCGAACAGCGCCCGGCGCGCAACGTGGCGCCGCTGGTACTCCGGCACGTAGATCGCGACGTCGTCCCACCCGGCGCGTGGGATGCGCGGGTTGCCGGTCGCAGCCAGCACCTCCGCCGCGTAGAGGTCGAGCACCAGCACCCGACCCGTCCGCCTGCAGGCGCGGTGGAGGCTTACCACGCGGTCGACGTTCTGCGCCGAGGCGCAGACGGCCACGAGGCCCGGGGCACGCAGCCGCTTGGCGAGCAGCAGCTCGACCTCCTCCTCCGTCGGGAAGCGTGCCTCCGGGTCCAGGCGGCCTAGGCTCGACCCCTCCATCAGCATGGCGTGCACGCCCCGGGGTGGGTCGCGCAGCAGCCGCTCGAACAGAGCGCCTTTGCGCCCGTGGCCGCGCAGGTCGCCCGAGTAGAAGAGCCGCCGCCCTCCTGCCTCCACCAGCAGCGCGTAGGCGTCGTAGGCGGAGTGGTCCACCAGGTAGGGCGTGACCGTGAAGGGGCCGATCTGGACCGGCCGGCGGTCGGACAACTCCGGCAATTCCGCCTCGGCGCCGAAGTGCATGGGGCGCGGCACGAAGGGCGCGGCCGCGTGGAGCATGCGCCGGGTCGCCGCGCCCATGGCGGTGGGCAGCGGTGCGGCGGCGTGCGGCGCCAGCCCCCAGTGGTCGGCGTGGCTGTGGGAGAGGACGAGCCCGAGCAGATCCGGCGCGACCTCCCATAGCCCGGGTACCGCGGGCAGGAGGTCGGCGGGGTCGCCCGCCGGGTCGGCGTCGAGCGGCAAGCCGAGGTCGAGCAGCAGGCGGGCGCCGCCGTAGGACAGCTCCACGCAGGTGCCGCCGATCTGGCGCGTGCCGCGGTGAACGCAGGCGTGGAAGGATCCCGCTGCGGCGGCCGTCGAGGCGAGAGGGCGCGCGATCGCCGTGGCGCCGCTCAAGCCGGTGCTTCCGGCGCGGCCGAGAGGCGGCGCGTGCTGCGATAGTGCAGGTCCGTCCGCATTGCCGTGCGCCCAGCCGGGAGGCTAAAGCGGGCCTCGATCAGCGCGCGGTGCGGGAAGGCCTGCCGATCAGCGTAGACGACGAAGAGGTCGGTCGGGCGCTCGTACACCACCCGCCCGCGCGGCCACTCCTCGTACTCGGCCTTCGTGATGACCCGGCGCAGGTGCTGCGACGCGGGCTCTAGGCTCAGGTTCCCGTCGCGCCACACCTCCCAGGTTTCATAGTGCCCCTCAGCGAAGGTCAGGCAATCGCCGTACTCCTCCGCCTCGGGGAGCGTGCAGCCCCGCGTCAGAATTGAGCATGGCCCACGGCCGTCCTGCGCGAGCCAGAAAATCCCGACCTGCGGCTCTGTCCTTGTAGTCACCTAGTCGCTGCCTCCGGCACCGCCCATATGGCGATAGGCTTCAGCCGGATCGCCAGGCGCGGTCGGAAGGACCACGCACTAAGCTATTCGAGTGAGCGCCTGAGAAATTCAGTCACGATTACGTTATATTTAAAATTGCATATCCGGAAGGGGAAAGAACGCCCAGACTGCGCGTCTGGGCCAAGTCAGGGGCATTCACCACCCAGCAACGGTCGCTGATTGGTGTTGAGCACGATGCCGGATTGGCGGCTGTCCTCACACGAGGACGGGATTGGCGAGGAACTCCCAGAAGCTGCCTTCCTCGTCGGCCTGGCCGGAGGTGGCCCGTCCGAGTGCCATGATGAGGGCCACGGCCGCATCGATCTTCTGCTCGGGTCGCGCCTTGCGCGGGTAGACGTTGCCGCGGGCATCGTAGTGCCCGACCACATTGCCGAGGCACCACTCGAGCACCGGGTTGCCGTCGTGCCGGATGCGGCCCGCCAGCATGGCCGCCCCCAGCTCCTTGGTGGGCTCGGAGAGGTTAGCCGTGCGCATGGGGAACTCGACCACCGGCAGGCCGTCCGCAGCGAGGGATTGCCGCATCTGCCGCGCCTGCCAGGGGTCAAAGGCCAGGCTCTTGATGCGGAACCGCGCGGCCAGGCTCCGGAGGTCCTCCTCGATGGTCTGCATGTCAGTCTCATTACCCGGGGTGACGGTGAGCCACCCCTCGGCCGCCCAGCCGGGATAGGAGGGGTTCCGCGCCTCCAACACCGCGGCTTCGTTGAGGTAGCAGCGGGCGAGCACGTCATAGTGCGGCTTGCCGTCGGGCCCCCGCGAGGGGAACACCAGGGCCAGCGCGGTGAGGTCGGTGGTCGCGGCCAGATCCACCGCCACATGGCAGTCGCGCCCCT
>NZ_JAOXLP010000078.1 GCF_025791835.1 Roseomonas xinghualingensis | reverse complement strand
CCAGGTCCGGCAGGCCCATATTGGCCGACATCGCGGCCCCGGACATGTACAGCCCCTCGAACCCCGCACGCTTCGCCAGCAGGGCCGCTATCCCCGTATGCGCCCCCGGCAGGCGCAAAATCCCGGGACGCTCCAGCAACGCGCGGAAGCGAACTCCCGCCGGCGTCTCCGGCAGGTCGTCACCGATGACATAAGGCATAGGGGACCTCCTCCACGAGACCTGGAACCGCTCACCCGCCTGTCGGGCAACCAACCTGCAAAAGATGAAGATCAGCATTGCCGACCCCAACTCGCTGCCACTAGTATCCCAGTCGCATGCAAGAGGCAACGCGGACATGCGGCGCTGGCACGACGAAGGACGTGACAGCCCACGACGCCGGATCTGAGGGATAGAATTACGATGCCGATCGACAGCGTTCTGCGCCTGCATGCCCGAAACCGGCCGGGCAAAACGGCGATTATCGAGGGCGAGCGGCGGATCGACTATGCGACGCTGAATCGCTTGGTGGATGGCGCCGCCCACCGTCTACACGCCAGCGGTGTCCGTCGAGAGATGCTCGTTGGCCTCGCACTCCGCGACCATGCCGAGCACCTAGTCGCCCTTTTTGCTCTAGCGCGGATCGGCGCCGTGATCCTCCCGATGGATTGCCGTTGGCACACCGAGGAGAAGCGCACCCTCGCCTCCCACTTCAAGCCGGACGTCGTGCTGCTGGAAGGTGACGACCCCGCTGCGCCCGAGTGCGGCTGGACCGCACTGGAGCACGGCTGGGTACGCGAGAGCGACGAACCCTATCTGGACGAGGCCGTGACCGATGGCTCGCCCCTGGTGCTTTCCCTTTCCTCCGGCACCACCGGCCTGCCCAAGGGCCCGCGCGCCACGCACCGACAGTTCGAGAGCCGATTCATGGTCTACTGGGTCAACCTCGGCCTCAACGCGCAGGACGTCTACGTCTCGATCACGCCGCTCTACTTTGGCGGTGGCCGCGCCTTCAACATGGCAATGCTCTTCGCCGGCGGCACGGTTTCCATCCTTTCCCCGCGCACGAAGATGCCGGCGCTGGCGGAGCACGTGCGCGAGGTCGGCGGCACCGTCATCTTCCTCGTGCCTACCATGATCCGCCGCATGCTGGACGAGCGCCTGCCAGGCCTCGCCTTCCCCACGCTTCGCGTCCTCATCTCCAGCGGGTCCGCCCTGCATGCAGATGAGCGCACCGCAATTCGCGAGCAACTGACGCCGAACCTCTTCGAATTCTACTCGTCCACCGAGGGCGGCGGGGTCTCCGTCCTTTCCCCCGCGGACTGCGATCGGAACCCGGATTCCGTCGGCCGCCCCGGTTTCCGCGTGGAGGTGGAGATCGTGGACGAGGGCCACGCGGTGCTACCGTCCGGCAGCGTCGGCCGCCTGCGTTACCGCAGCCCGGCCTCCGCGCGCGGCTACTACGGCGCCGAGGGCAGCGACGCCTTCCGCGACGGCTGGTTCTATCCGGGCGACCTGGCGCGGCTGGATGCAGAGGGCTTCCTCTACCTGCACGGCCGCGCCAAGGACATGATCATCCGCGGCGGCGTGAACATCTATCCGCAGGACGTGGAGCGCGTAATCTCCGGCCTCGCCGGCGTGCGCGACGTGGCCGTGGCCGGCGCGCCCTCGCGCGAGATGGGAGAGGAGGTGGCAGCCTTCCTCGTCACCGACGGCACGGTGACCGCCGAGGCGGTGGTGGCGCATTGCCGCACGCGGCTCGCCCCATACAAGGTGCCGAGCATCCTCCGCTTCCTCGGTGAACTGCCGCGCAACAACGGCGGCAAGGTGCTCAAGCCTGCCCTCCTCGAAACCCTAAAGACGGAGGCCGCCGATGCGAACTGAACCCTCCGAGGAGTTGGCCGAGCTCCGCACCCAGCTCCGCGCCTTCACCGAGGCTGAGCTCTACCCCGTCGCCGAGGAGATTGACCGCACCGGGAAGGTGCCGCGCCGGGCCTGGGACCTGCTGCGCGAGCAGGGGCTGCTCGGCCTACTATTGCCGCTTGCCTACGGCGGCGCGGAGGCGGACCTTGCGACCTACTGCATGGCGATGGAGGAGGTGGCGCGCGCTCACCGCGTCTTCACCCTGCTGATCGACGCCACCAGTGGCCTCACCCCCGTCGGCATCCTGCGCCATGGCACAAAGGAGCAGCGGCAACGCTTCCTGCCCGGTCTCTGCGCCGGCACATTGCGTGCGGCCTTCGGTCTAACGGAACCCGATACGGGCTCGGATGCCGCCGCCATTAAGACTCGCGCGGAGCGCGTGCCGAGGGGCTGGCGGATCAATGGCCGCAAGCAGTGGATTAGCGGCGCAAACGAGGCCGACATAGTGATGGTGATGGCCGTCACCGACCCATCGAAGCGCGGCCGCGGCCGGATCAGCGCTTTCCTGGTGGAGCGCGGCACGCCGGGCATGGCGGTGACGCGGGTGGACACCACCGTCGGCTCCGCTGCCATCGAGCTGGCCGACCTCGCCTTCGAGGACTGCGTGGTGCCAGACGCCGCGCTGCTGGGCGAGGCGGGCAACGGCTTCGCGATCGCCATGGGCTCCCTCACCCATGGGCGCCTCGGTGTCTCAGCGGCATGCATCGGCGCCGCGGATCGGCTGCTCGGCATGTCCATAGAGTTCGCGAAGACGCGCCACACTTTCGGCGCGCCGTTGGCGGACCGACAGGCGATCCAATGGATGCTGGCCGACAGCGCGGTAGAAATAGAAACGGCGCGCGCCTTCACCTATGACACGCTGCGCAACCACGCCTCTGGGCGCGACATCGGGCCAGCCGCCAGCATGTGCAAGCTATACTGCTCCGAGATGGTGGGACAAGTGGCAGACCGTGCAGTGCAGATCCATGGTGGCGCGGGCCTCGTACGCGGCGACTTCCCCGTGGAACGCTTCTACCGGGACGTCCGCCACTACCGCGTGGGGGAGGGAAGCTCGGAAATCCAGCGGATGCTCATCGCCCGAAGCCTTCTGAAGTAGCCAAGACCAAGAAGACGCCAGTCACGCCACCAAACCGCCCAAGGAGTAATCAAGATGTCCCTGAACCCGACCCGGCGCGCCATTCTTTCCGCCCTTCCACTGGGCTTGGCCGCAAGTGCGATCAGGCCAGTTGCCGCCCAGTCTTGGCCTAACCGTCCGATCCGCTTCATCAGCCCCTGGCCGCCGGGTGGTCCTGCCGACCTCATCTCTCGTCCCTTGAGCGACCGGCTTACCCAGACTCTCGGTCAGCCCTTCATTACCGAGAACCGGCCTGGTGGCGGTGGCATGATTGCAACTGCGCTTGCCGCACGAGCCGCGCCCGATGGATACACGGTGCTCTTTTCCCAGGCGAGCCCGAGCGTCATTAGCCCGAACTTCCAGGCGGTTTCGTACGATACGCAGAAGGATTTCGCCCCAGTCACGCAGCTCGTCTCCTCCGGCCTTGTCTTCGTCGTTCGCCCGGGGATTGAAGCGCGCACGGTGCCGGAGCTGGTAGAACTGGCAAAGCGGGCAAAGCCGGAGCTGACCTTCGGCTCAATCGGGCCGGCCAGCACCACCCATCTGGCAGGCGAGCTGCTGATGCTGAAGTCTAGCGTGAAGCTGCTGCATGTGCCCTACACCGGCTCTACCCAGCCGATCACGGACATGCTCGCGGGGCGGCTCGACATGGGTTTCTGGAACGTCGGCGCGGTGATGCCCTTCATCCAGTCGGGCCAGCTTCGCCCATTAGCGGTGACGTCGGCGAAGCGCAGCAGTCGCTTACCGGAGTTGCCAGCCATGGCAGAGTTCTATCCAGGCTTTGAGGTGAACTCTTGGTATGGTGTGATGGTGCCGAGCGCGACTCCCCAACTGATCATCGATCGTCTCTACCAAGCCTTCATTGAGGCCTTGAAGCAGCCAGAGAACGTAGCCCGGCTGAAGGAGAACGGGCTGGAGATCGAGGGCACGACGCCCGACCAGTTCCGCCAGAAGATCGTGGACGACCTGAAGCTTTGGCAGGGTGTCGCGCAGGCGACCGGCATCCGCGTGACCTGACAGGAGCGGCGCGGCTAGCGGCCGCGCCCGTCCTCTTCCTGACGCGCTGCATGGTGCCGGAGAGAATCATGACGAGTACATCTGTCTCAATCCGTCGCGGTTTTGTGGAGGTCACCGAAGGACAGGTGCATTACCGTACAGCCGGGTGGCATAGGTCAGGTATACCGCTGGTGATGCTGCATCCCTCACCGGGTTCCGCCAAGATGCTCGAGCCACTGATCGGCGCCCTCGGCCAGAAGCGACGCGTAATCGCGACAGATACGCTGGGCAACGGCGATTCCTCGGCACCAGCTGGCGAGAAACCGCCGATCATATATTTTGCCGACGCCCACCTTCGCGCCCTCGATGCCATGGGGATTGAGCGTTTTGACCTCTACGGAAGCCACACCGGCGCCAATATTGCTTGTGAAATCGCAATTGAGCATCCCGGCCGGGTACGACGCCTGATCCTTGACGGGATCTCGCTTTATACTGCTGAGGAGCGCGCCGACATGCTGGTGAACTACGCCCCTGACGTAATAATCGACCAGAACGGCACTCAGCTTCACTGGATCTGGCACTTTGTGCGCGATGTGTACCTTTTTTGGCCCTGGTACCGGCGCCAGGCGGCGAACCGCCGCAGCCTCAGCCTGCCGGATGCGGACGAGCTGCACGACAAGGTGGTCGAGGTGCTGAAGGCGGCGCGCACCTACCACATCCCCTACCGGGCGGCGATTGGGTACGACAAGGAACCGCGCCTGCCGCTGGTGCGGGTGCCCACCCTTCTCGCCTGCGCCCGCACCGACATGTTCATGGAGTATTTTGAGCGGGTACGAGCCCTCATGCCAGAGGCCGAACCAGCGGTGACCGCAGGTGCCGGCTCCCCCGCCGCAGTGGCCGAGACAGTCGGGCGCTTCTCGGAGTTCCTGGAGAGGAGCTAAGCGGTCAATTCTCCTGCGGAGATCCCGGCGGGCAGGATCAGGCGCAGCGCCATGTCGCGATCAGCACGAAGGTGCTGGCGCATCAGCGCCTCCGCGGCATCCGCGTCCTGGCGAATAAGCGCGTCGATGATCTGCCCGTGCTCGTGGAGCGCGGGCTCCACGCGGCCGTGGCGCAGGGTGAGCATCCCGAAGCGGTGCACTTGATCGCTCAGTTGGTTCATGAACTTCACGAGCCTGCCGTTTTGCGCCAGGGTGATGATCCGGGCGTGCATCAGCACGGAAGCGTCATAGGCGTCCTGTAGCCGGCCGGCCTTCATGTGCTTCAGGGCGGCGCCGTGGTCGGCACGCAGAAGCTCGGCATCGGCTGGGGAAAGCCTTCCAGCGGCGATGCGGATCGCGAAGCACTCCAACTGCTCGCGAAGCTGGTAGACCTCTACCACGTCCTGCATCGATGGCTCAGACACGATGATGCCACGCTGCGGAAGGATCCGCACCAGCCCGCTGGCAGCCAGTTCCCGGATCGCCTCCCGGACCGGCGTGCGACTGATCCGTAGCTCCTCGGCCAACTGGTTCTCAGAGATGAGACTGCCCGGCGGATAGCGCGAATCAAGGATGCCCTGCTTGATCGTAACGAGAGCTTGCTCCCGAAGGCTAGCGGTTTCCATTCTTCGATTTCCCACTCCGCGCCCCTTGCCCGCACGACGGCGGAAAACGGCCCACGAAGACGGGCGGGCCAGTCCAAGATGTATACCAGATCAGCCGCGCAGTGGAACGCTATGTTCCGCACTAGTCAGCCCATGCTGGCAGGGCTCCGATTAACGCTGCCAGTCCAAGCATGGCCGCCCTGCTGGACAGATTAGATCCACGACTGTGGTGCATGGATTGGATCTGAGGCGGGGATAGGGTGGGATGGGGCTGGAGTGCCCCGATGACCGGCAGGGATACCGCGCTTGCCCTTCAAAGTGAACAAGGACCGGCGCCACCGGATCCCGCGGCAGCGGCATCGGATCACGAACTGGCCCGCCTATGAGGCGGGCCTTCGCTCTCGTGGCAGCCTGACGGTGTGGTTCACGGAGGACGCCATTGAGGGCTGGCTGGCGGCGCCTCGGACCACCCGCGGCGGGCAGCGATCCTATTCGGACCTGGCGATTGCGACTGCGCTGACCTTGCGTGCCGTGTTCCGTCTGGCACTCCGCCAGACAGAGGGCCTGATCGCCTCGATACTACAGTTACCTGGCATTGATCTTGCCGTGCCCGACCATACGACCTTGAGCTGGCGGGCGGAAACGCTCGAGGTGCCGCGGCCCCGCGGCGGGCAAGCGCCCCTGCACCTGCTGGTGGACAGCACGGGGTTGAAGCTCTACGGGCCCGGCGAGTGGCTCACGGAGAAGCACGGGACACGACGACGCCGAT
>NZ_JAOXLP010000077.1 GCF_025791835.1 Roseomonas xinghualingensis | reverse complement strand
GCCGCAGCGCAAAGGCGATCTGCTCGTCGGCGTAGCGCTTCCGCTTCATGGCACCGCCCCTCCTGGGGGTTCAGAATGCCCGAAAAACTTGCGCTCCGGCCGGATCAGTTTCGAGGGTCAGGACCACGGCCGATTTGGCGCGCGGCTTGTGGCAGCCGACGATTGAGATACTGCGGGAGGAACGTCGCAGGGCGGCATCTTTGAGGCGTGCGCAGGCGACACGTCGATCTAAAGCACCGTAAGTGACCAGCCACTGGGCTGCGGCTCCATTCACGACCAGCTAGCCGATGGTCAGCCTGACCAAGTCGCAGTCCCTGAGCTTGCTGTCGATCGCAAGGTCGAACAGGGCCCGGTCGCGAAGCCGCTGCTCCCGTTGGAGGTGAAGGGTAAGCGTCAGTCTATCATCACGGGCTAGGGATCTGGCCTGAAGTGGTTCATCCCCGCGCCTGCGGGGAACGGTGCCGTGCCCGAGTGCCGTAGGGCTGCCGGCTCGGTTCATCCCCGCGCCTGCGGGGAACGGACGCTGAACCAGATCACCCGCGGCGCCGGCAACGGTTCATCCCCGCGCCTGCGGGGAACGGCCCGCCCGACTTCCTGAACCGGCTGGTGACGGCGGTTCATCCCCGCGCCTGCGGGGAACGGTAAGATGCGCTCGCGCCGCAATGCGGATGGCACGGTTCATCCCCGCGCCTGCGGGGAACGGGCGGGGTGGGTGGCGCCGCCCTCGTATTTGGCCGGTTCATCCCCGCGCCTGCGGGGAACGGGAACTGCTGGGCCCGGTCAGCCCGCCAGGCGCCGGTTCATCCCCGCGCCTGCGGGGAACGGTCTTCCTGTAGAAGATTGATCTTCTTTGCGGATTAAGGAGTCAAAGATCCTACCGACCAGAACGCCTGTTCGGCCGGGGTGATCCTCCCTCTGTTGGAAGAGCCGCCTCCGGCCCAAAGGCTACCAGCCGCAATCCGTCCATCTCAACCGGCACCCGCCGGTTGGCGCCGCAAGTTTCGAACTGGAATCCGGCCTCGGTCGCGGCGGCCCAGGCGATCACAGCATTACCCTCCCCAATTGCGGATCGCACCTGCTCCCAGATCATCTCGCGCACGCGGCGGCCATAGGTGCCGACATAGACGCCCGCCCGCACCTCAAGCAGCCATACGGCCAGCCGCCCCCGCAGCCGGGGCGGTGCGTTCTCAACCACGATGACCAGCATCGCCCGCCCCCGCTGGCCCATCGAAGGCGACAGGCATCGCCTCCTCGGGCGGTGGCGGCAAGGGTAGCCCGCCGGCCGAGAGCACCTCTTCAATGAGCGGGATCAGCCGTGATAGCACGTCCGCCCGCCGGAACGCGTCCCGGCAACGCCGTCGCACGGCTGCCACAGGGTCTAAAACTCGTTCCCCGTCCAGCGGCCGCCCGGTCTCGAAGGCGGCACAGACACGGAAGGCCTCTGGCACCACCGTCTCGAACTTCAGGATGTCGGCGATATCATAGACGAAGCTCTGCGGCTTACCGCTGTGCAGGAAGCCGATCGCGGGGGCGTAACCGGCCGCGAGCACCGCGGCCTCCGTCACACCGTAAAGCGCGGCGGTCGCGGCCGAGAGGCAACGGTTCACGACATCGGCCGAATCCCATTGCTGCGGGTCGTAGCGTCGTCCGTCCCAGCGCACGCCGTGCCGTTGGGCCAGCAGCTTGTAGGTCTCGCGCACTCGCGCGCCCTCGATCCCGCGCAGCTGATCCACGGAGCGGCGGGCCGGCGCCTCTTCGCCGAAGCGCAGGGCGTACATCTTACGCACAACACGCAGTCGGGCATCGTCATCCAGTGCCAGGCGGGCCTGAAGAAGTAGCCGGTCCGCCCGCGCCCCGCCTGGTTGCCCTGCGGCGTAGAGGCGCACCCCGGCCTCGCCCACCCAGATCAGCAGCGTCCCTGCGCGGGCGGCCAGAGCGACGGCGGCGTGGCTCACCCGCGTGCCCGGTTCCAACATCAGGCAGACCAGGCCGCCAACGGGGATGTGCACGCGCACGCCGTTTTCGTCCACCAGCACGAAGGCGCCATCCAGCACGTCCAGCCGTCCCTTCTCGACGAAGAGGATGGAAGCGCGCTCGCGGATCGGGATAGGGCGCGGGGGTGGCAGCCCCGGCATGGGCCGCACACCGGACATCCGCGCTACCGCGCCCGCCGGATGAGCATCAGGCCGCAGCCGAAGGCGCGCCCGCGCCCAAAGCCCGTGGCCAGGGCCGCGAGGAAGGCGGGCGGGTCCTCCAGGACCAGCACGCCCTGAAGATCGAGCACGCCGAGGACGGCATCCTTCCCCTCACGCGGGATGCGGAGCCGCGCGTAGCTGTCCACCCCCACGCCATCCTCCGGCCGGAAGCCGTGGGCAGTTCCCTGGCGCGCAAACCAGGCGCGGCCCGCCTCTATCACTTTCTCCGGTCGTGCCGCCGCGCGCTCGCCCTTTGGCAGGTTGCGCAACGCGTCCATCACTACGTCGTGCCGCTTGCCACGCTGCCCTGGTGCCGCCGAGCGCGCGACCACGGGGTTGGCGCGCAGCGCGAAGCCCAGGCGATCCCCGGGGGAGAGGGCCGGCTCGAAGGGCTTACTTTCTAGGTGGAACAGTCCGTGCGGATCGGTGGGCTCCCGGGTGGAGAGGGCCAGGAACTCGCCCGGCCGTTCCTCACGCCACAGAAAATCGCGCCGCCGATCAGGCCTATCGGCGAAGAGGGACCAGATAAGGTGGTGCCCTGCCGCCGCCCGTGCCGCTCCGGCTTCCGGCACCATCAGCTGGGCCAGCGCGGCCAGGGGCGCGTCCCGCCGCAGCCTGGCGCGGGAGAGGAAGAGGCCGCTCACGGTGCCTCCGCCCGCAGCACGGCCTCCGCCCGCAGGTCGAACTGCCAGGTGCGGCGGCGGGTGCGGGGCTGGTCACGCCGCGTTTCCGTACGGATGCGGCGCGCGTCGTCCTCGGCCAGTTCGGCCGCGTCCATTGCAATCACAGGCACGGCCGCGGGCTCATCGGCCAGGCGATCGCGCAGGGGGCGGTTGAAGCGGGCCGGGGACCAGCCTTCGGGCCAGGTGGGCGAGCGTTCCTTCGTGCCAGCGCGCTCAGCCTTGCTCCAGGAATCGATCAGCGCGGTCTCCGGGCCTTCCCTATGCCGGCGCATCAGCGCAGCCGGTGCGTCCGGCGCCTCCTTGATCCACGGCGCGAGCGGCAGGCCGAGGGGGCAGGACTTGCGACCGAGGGAGGGGGTAAAGACCGGCCTTTCCATCGCCGCCGCCAACTCCTCCAGCGTCCATCGCGGGGCCTCGCCGCGCGGCCAAAGCGCGCCGAGATGCCAGGCGCCCGTGCGGTAGTCGCGGCGCGACAGGACAGTGTTCAGATCTCGTGAGGAAAGCCCCTCCGTCCGCGTCGCGAAGCGGCGGTTGCGCGCGGCGGGGGGAACCTGGGCGGTGTGGTAATCCGCCAGTAGCCGCCCCGGGGCGTGGCAGAGGAGGGCGAGGTTGTAATCGGTAGCCAGTGCTGCCTGGCCCACATCGTCCTCCCGCTCTACGCCCAGGCAGGCGCCAAGGAGACCGAGCACGGCGGAGCGCGCAGGCCGGTCCCAGCCACCGCGCCGCTCCCCCACCGCGACACCGCCGAAGGAGGCAATGGGCGCGACGAGGGCGAAGGTGAGAAAGGCGGGCACCGGCTCAGCCGCGCGCGAAGGCGATGATCTCGGCGAGCGTACCTTCGTTGCCCACCTCCATCTCGGCCGAGGCCTCGGCGGCTGCGCCATAGGCCTTGTCCAGCCCCGCGCGGAAGCCGCGCAGGCGAAGGATGGAGGCCCCCATGATCCCGCCGCCTCCCGGACCTTCGAGACCGGGATCTTCCCCCGGCTCCACGGGGCGGGCGAAGGCGCCGGCAAGCGTGCGGGGCTGGCGGTCGCCGCGCTCGGCCAGGACGTAACCAGCGCGGCCATGGGCGGCGAAGGAGTTCTGCTTGCCGCGTGGGGCCGCAGTGGCGGCCGCCTCCACTAACGCGCCGATGGTGGTGGCGGCCAGGGCCTCGTCCCCGCCGAGGTTGCGCGCCAGCAGGGCACGGTCCACGCAAAGGTAGAGATAGAATACGCCGGAGCCGAAGGCGGCCTCGCCCAGGAACCCGGCGCCGGCGTCCTCGCTCGGGCGCTTCAGGTCATCCACGGCGGTGTAGTAGTCGTCCTCCACCGCCACGCGGTGGGTGGTGATGGCGTGCGCGACCTGCGCTGCCGCCTCGCGGTTGTAGTCGGGATCGGCAGCGAGCATACGGCCGAAGAGCGCGATGTCGGCCGCCGTGTCGGCGCGGCGCAGAAGGCCGGCCTCCGCCGCAGTCTTCTCGTCCACCTTCTCCCCGGCCAGCGCCCGGTCGGCGAGCGCGAGCGCCGCCGCGCGCTCCTCAGGCGCGATAAAGGCAAGTTGCTCGATGCGTGTCGGATTGCTGTCCTTCACGTCCTTGATCTTGCCGAAAACGCCAGCGATGGCGCGCGCGGTGGTGAGCGCCTTGTCCTCGGCCATGCCGCCCGCGCGCAGATGCGCCAGCACGTCCTCGCCCAGGCGCTGGGTGCGCTGGCCCATGTGGTCGGCCAGGGCGGCGGCGAAGATATCCGAGGTGCGCCAGGCGCGCTTGAGTGCCTGGGAGGAGAGGCGCAGCCGCGTCGCGCCGCCCACCACTGCTGTCTTAGGTCGGCCGGTGTCATCGCGGTTGAGGTTGGCGGGTGGGAAGAAGGTGAGGAGGTGGAGTTGCAGGAAGCGGCTCATGCGGCGTCGTCCGTTTGAGGCGTGGCGAGGAGAGCGACGGGAATGCCCACGCCCCAGTAGTCGTAGGTCCAGCGGCGCCGCCGCTCCTCCGTCCAGTCGAGGAGGGATTCGGCGAGGTCCCGCACGTTCAGCGCGCCGTCCGCCAGGGCGACGAGACGGCGCATGGCGGCCAGCCGCTCGTCCGGCGTCGCCGCGGACATCAGGCGCTGGAAGCGCAGCGGCTTGAGAAGAGCGGTCTCGGGCGCTTCCGGGCCCTTCCTCTCGTCTACGCCAACCTGGCGCGCGATCCGCAGCGCCGGCCTGTCCTGCCGCACATGCGCCAGCACGGCAGCGGCAAGGGCGACATCCGTCAGATCGTCCGGGTGGCGCACGGCGCAGCGGCGAGCGAGGGACATGGTCGCGGGCTCATTCATCGCTTCGGCCACGGTGGCGCAGCGGCGGAGGCGCGCGAGCGCACCACGGTCGCCGCGCTTTCCTTTGGCGGAATCGGGTTGCAGGTCGCGCCACCACGCGGCGGCGGCGACGCGGTGCTCGCGATCGATCATGCGGCCTTTCCCTTGCGCACGGGTTTCGGCTCCGGGGAGGCGAGGCCGAGGATCTGGAAGAGCGCCGCGCCGTCCTTGCCGTAACCGGTGAGCGCGAGAACCAGGCGGCGCCGCGCGGTGGCGATGCGGGGCGCGGCGCTGCGGTCGCTCGTGTCGGGCGAGAGCGGCGCAGCTTCGTCGAAGAGGGCGAGAGCAGTGCGGCGGAGGAGGACTAGCCAATTCTCGCGCGCCGTCCTGGCGGGGCTGTCCGTTGTGCCGTTCAGGGCCTCGAAGAAAGGACCTTCCGTTCGCTCCCACACCCGTTCGCGCTGCGCGGATAGCAACTCCGCATCCAACTTCACTGTGGCGCCAGGCGAGAAGAGGGCCGCGCGCACCGCGCCGCGCAGCAGCATCGCCACGCTATCAGCCGCGCGGATCAGGGCGGCGGCAAAGGCGTCCTGCGCCTCGCGTGCCTTCTCGTCCACGGCGCCCGGAAGAGGCATCTCGCTCTCGACGAAGCCGCGGGCCTTCATGTTGTCCATGTCGAAGCCGGCAGCGAGCAGGCGCACCCCGCCCAGGTCGCGCGCGCTGGCCCTCCCGGCGCCATTCTGCCACAGCCTTCGCAGGCAGGCGTGCCCCCTCCGGAGCGGCCGTCACCAGTCCAACCCAGTGGCGGTAGCCGATGCCTCCGGGCTGCGGGTGGATGGGCAGCCACTCCTGATCCGAGGGCTTTAGACGGTAATGCGGCGTGAGCGGGTGGACGAGGCCCCAGGCGGCGTAATTCGCCCCGCGTGGGCGTTGCCGCCAGCCGGTGACGCGCAAGGAATCGGGCGTGCCGGTCAGGCCGCAGGGCGCGGTGGGGTTGGCGAGCGCGAAGTCTAGCCGGATGCGGCGCGGCATGCCCCACCAGCATTGCAGCGGGTGCGAATTGCCCGGTGTTGTCCGCCGTCAGGGCTCATGAGACAGAGAGGGATGGTTGAGGAAAGGAGGGTTTCGGGCTCATCGTAACCACCAGGGAACGAACCATGAGCCAGAAGCCAGTGACACCGAACGCGAAGCCGCCCGCCGATCGGGTGGTGCGCGACATTCGTCGAGCGACCCGCAAGCACTACTCGGCCGAGGACAAGATCCGGATTGTG
>NZ_JAOXLP010000076.1 GCF_025791835.1 Roseomonas xinghualingensis | reverse complement strand
CGCTCAACAACTCCATGTCGATCACTCCGATAACCCCGGCCATCCGGCCGGGGAGGTGAACAGACACGGGTCATTTCTCGGCGAAAACTTCGGCCCTTACCGGGTCAGCTCTCAGTGTAAATCAACAGTCCCACCGCCTCCTGCTTCGCGGAGGAGCTACTGCCGTGCGGGCTCGCGACCACCTGGAGGTGGGAGCCGGGACGCATCCGCGAAGGAAATCGTGACGGTTACGCCGGCGTCGCCCTGGACTTCGATCTCGCCGCCGATCTGCTTGACAAGGGAACGAACCAGGCCATAGCCGAGCGATCCCTCCCGGAAGCTCGTCATACCCACGCCATTGTCGCGAACGACGATCTCGACGCGTCCTGGCCCGCTTCGCCTAGCCTGAATCAGGATCATGCCGGAGCGGTTATCGGGAAAGGCGTATTTGACGGCATTGGTTATGAGTTCGGTCAGCACGATGCCGATCGGGAAGGCTGCGTCAGGGTCGATCAGGATGCCCTCCTCGGTTCGTGCCCTCAGAGCGATCCTTCCGTCACTGCCCGTCAGAGACTTCAATGCCTCACACAGTTCAGCCACGTATGTGGCCACATCTACGCGCTGTGCGTGCTCCGATCGACTCAGCACGTCATGAAGCCGGGCCATGGCGTTCAACCGGTCAGCTGATTCCTCAAAGAGCGACCTGATCGCCGCCTCTGCCTGCCGCCGCCCCTGCAGGCGCAGTAATGACGCCCCCACGGAGAGGCTGTTCTTGGCCCTGTGGTTGACCTCGATCAGAAGCATCTCGCGCTCGGCGTCTGCCTTCTGGAGCGCCGCGTTCGTTGCCTCAAGGTCGCGCGTCCGTTCGCCGATCCGCTGCTCTAACTCTGCGGTGAGTGTGCGGAGCGATTCCTCTGCCGCGTACCGGCGGGTGATGTCGAGATAGGAGAGAAAGTGATTAGTGATGCGGCCCTGCCCGTCGTCGAGCGGAGTCGCAAAGAGCATGGCGCGGAAGGGTGATCCGTCTTTACGGTACTGCAAGATCTCGAGGGTCGCTTCCCGAGCCTCCTTCATGGCGACCTCGTATGCG
This sequence comes from Roseomonas xinghualingensis, assembly GCF_025791835.1. GTDB lineage: Bacteria > Pseudomonadota > Alphaproteobacteria > Acetobacterales > Acetobacteraceae > Roseomonas > Roseomonas xinghualingensis. The sequence goes on along the minus strand of NZ_JAOXLP010000076.1, from coordinate 6,555 downwards.
GCGATCGCCTCTGGATCCGTCTTCGGCCCATTCATGAAATGAGGATCCTGGCCGAGCAACTCCTCCAGCTCGTATCCCGAGAGTTGAACGAAGGCGGAGTTCACGAAGGTGATCGGATTGCCGGGAAGTGTGGCGTCGGTGACCAACATGGGCATCCGTGTCACCCGAACCGCCTCGACGAACACGCCCCCCCGCTGCCTCACATCTTCAAGGTGGCGTTCCGAAGCCACACGGGCTGGCGTGCCTTCCAGCCCCTCTTCAAACTCGTTCACTTCGGTTTCCTCTTTCGGTCGCTGCACTGGGACAGACGGTCCGCCGCCTGCTTTGGCGGGAACAGCGCCCCCTCGGCTGAGTATCCGATGCCCAGCACGATGTCAGCAGCCCCTGCCGGCGGCACGACAGCGCTGCAGTTCTACCGGGCGCGACGCCGCGCAGGCACGCACCACGGTTCACCGCTCGACATCGAGGCGGCCAAGCCGGCCGAGCGCCCTCCCGAGGTGCTGGATCGACCCGCTCCTCGGCTGAGCGGAACCGGCAGGAATAATCGGGACTGAGCGAATGGCACCTCCCTGTTGAACTTGCTCCAAAGCCAGCATTCCGCTCTCAACCAACCTCACCATTTCCGGTCGGCGCCGACGTCGGGCATCCCTGTTTCGCGATCAGTGCCTTCGTGAAGGCGGCTGGTGAGGCGAGCCTGGCGACACGGCCCAGTGACGGGCGAGGCGTTCGAGAGCGAGCGGCTCAAGGCGCGGATGGGCGAGATGCTGCTCGAGCGCGAGCTGCTGGAGGCCAAGGTCGCAGTGCTCAAGGGCGGCCGCCCTTTGGCGCGGCGGAGGTCGAGGCCATGAGCCTGACGGTCTCGCGGCGGCCTCTCGCTGCGCCACGACCACGGCTCGCAATACATATCCGAAGCCTTCCAGGGAGAACGAAGTTCCTGGGCATCGAGAGCTCGACCGCCTTCGTGCGGGCACCCGAGGGGAAGGGCTGCGCCGAACGCTTCATCAGCACCCTCAAGGAGAACCTCCTCTGGGTCCGGACCTTTGACACCGTCGAGCAACTACGCCAAGCCCGGCTCGGGTTCCGCCGGACCTACAACTCGACATGGCTCATCAAGCGCCACGGCTTCAGAACACCGGATGTCGTCCGCTAGGATCAAGTTTCAACCGCGGCTCTCGCCGTATAGGCTTCAATCACGTGTCTCACCACCCGGGGCGGTACACCTTGTTTTACTCCGCCGCTGACTTGGTTTTGCTCCGCCGTTGGCAAGTCGTCCTACGTTGCTCAGGGCGAGGCTCTCGGCTCACTGGCCCAGGTTGAGAAGGCGTCGCCATGAAGTACTGGCTCTTGCTCACGGCCCAGTGACAGCACTGTCGCGCCTATGGCAACCGATAGAAGGGCCAGTAAAACCGCTCGTGGCCAAGAAACTTGAAAGTTAGCAAGCGAGATCTTTGCTGATGGCGCAGCAGGTAAGTCTTTGTGCGTTGGCAGGAGATCAACTAACCGCGCCGCGATCGCGTTCGCTTCCGGAAGGCGCCATGGGCCACCCGACACTTCGACAATGATCTTCGCCAGTGTGCCCACGGCAGCCGCCTTCGGTAGTGCCGCCAGGTGCCCTGCCTGATCCCACGGATCCTGTCCGAGGCGCGCAAGGACTGAAAGGACGCTTAGCGTCATTCCGTTCGAATCAACGCCGACCTCGGCCCATAAAAAGCTATTTAACTCCGAGCGGCCCAGGGCGAATGCATCAGTGTGCGACACGGCGTCTCCTTGAAGAGAAGTTAAACCTCTAGATGGCCACGCACTGCCGGCAATATAAGCTTCTCCTCAGGCGGCGGCGCCGTGACGAGAGGAGCTGCAGAAGCCTGAGTCTGCTAACAATCGCCTCCCCTGATCATGAGGGTCGCCCATGAGAATGCCTGTAAAGTCCACCGCGCAGAGACGGCTCGTGAAGCCTACTGCGTGGTCTTCTGGGCAGAGGTAACATAGTTCGGGCCCCACTCTACCGGCGAGGAAGTCCAGAACGGACCAAAGATAATCGACACCGTGCATGAGGCTGGTTCGGAGTGCGTTCAGCGAAGGTGCTCCATCGCCGGCCGGACACCTCCGCACGGAGATCCACATAGTACCCTCGGTTCAACTCCTGGAACCAGATGTCAAAGCGGCGACATGGCTGTCATGAGGATGCAACATCGCCGCTCTACGATTATGTCATCAAAGAACGATTAGCCCGGCTATGTTGTCACTCACATCTTGCGGGCGATCGCAGCCTTGGCGCCGGCCGTCCGCCATGACGAGACCCACCGGTGTCGTCGGCCTTCTGCTTGGGACGATTCCTGTACCAACGGACATTGTTAAGCGCATCATAGTGAATAACCACGTTGCCGATACGCCACTCAAGGCGCGTCAGAGTTCTCGCTGCGCCAAGTCCTCTGACGGCGGAGTTTCCGCAACAAGCATCAGCACCTCCTGCTCCCAAGGGCCTCGTTCGAACTTCATTACCTTCAGTTCGGCCGCGTCCCACTCGATGCTGAGCACCTTCTCGTTGTGCCAGATTTCCAGCCCGTTCGGGAGCATCCGGTGAGCTTCCGTCTCGCCTTGAGCCTTGGCATAGGCGGGCGCATCGGGGCGTAATGGCTCAGGGCTAAGAACGGTCCGCAGGGCAAATCGGAAGGGACCCGCCTCCCACATGAGCTGAGACGTGGGGCCTACGGGCTGAACATGTCCCTTCTCTCGCAAGAGGGGCTCGACGTGGTCGCGGATGATAGCGGCGGCGCATGCTTCTTCACTAGCCATGATGGTCATTTCCTGGGCTTTGAGGCCGGGTTTCTTAGAGCCCGACCAAGGGAATCATAGCTGATTCAAAGCATCTGGTGTGGATAATCGGCTGGGAAGGAGTAGCCCTCGACATGTCCGTTTCGAGGTGCGCGATCGGACGCGGCGCATCGTCTGCGCCGTGTCGGATGAGGCGCTCGAGGCGGTGGCGGACCTGATGGCGCCTTCCACCGACATAATGCGCCGCCGCTCATTCGACCGGTTTCGCAGCCTGATTGATGCTGCTGCGAAGCTGAAGCTCGCCTCCATGCCGGATGGCTTCCTGGGGCCCGTGTTGCTTTCGTCCGACGACTTGCGGCAGGTGCCGGCAGAGCAGGGTATGCCACTCTTCGGTAGCAACTCTTGGACGATGCGCCGCGCGTTCTAGTTGAGCCTGGGTTGAGGCACTCCGGGATCAAGCTCAGTCTGTGACTGAAGGACATGAGCACTTGGTAGAAGCCTCGGCCGGTAATGCCCGGCTGAGGCCTCTCGTAGGGGACTGCTCCGCGCGCCCGTGCGGAGCCGGTCCGGCGCTCCCTGCCTAGTAGCCGGCGTCGGGCTGGTTACCGCTTATGCCGCGACCGGACTGTCCGCTCCCCTCCACGTGCTCGGCCACCATGGCCTCCGTGGTAATCAGCAATCCCGCTACGGAGGCTGCGTGCTGCAGCGCTGCCCGGACGACCTTTGTCGGGTCTATCACGCCGGCCTCGACGAGGTTCTTATGAACGCCGCCTTGCGCGTCAAAGCCCCAGGCATAGTCGGTATTCTCTAGCACCTTGCCGGCGATCACCGCGCCGTCCTCACCGGCGTTCTCGGCGATCTGCCGTAATGGCGTCTGGATTGCGCGACGGACGATCTCAACCCCATACTTCTGATCCCCGTTTGCCGGGTTCAGCTTCGAAAGAATCAGGCTGGCGCGCAGCAGAGCCACGCCACCGCCGGGAACGATGCCTTCCTCGACCGCGGCGCGGGTCGCATGCAGCGCGTCGTCGACGCGGTCCTTGCGCTCCTTCACCTCGACCTCGGTGGAGCCGCCGACGCGGATGACGGCCACGCCGCCAGCCAGCTTCGCCAGACGCTCCTGCAGCTTCTCGCGGTCGTAGTCCGAGGAGGTCTCCTCGATCTGCGCCTTGATCTGCTCCACGCGGCCCTGGATGTCGGCCTTCTCGCCGGCACCGTCGATGATCGTGGTGTTCTCCTTCTCGATGCGCACGCTCTTCGCGCGGCCGAGCTGGTTGAGCGTCACGTTCTCGAGCTTGATGCCGAGATCCTCGGAGATGACCTCACCACCGGTCAGGATGGCTATGTCCTCGAGCATCGCCTTGCGGCGATCACCGAAGCCCGGGGCCTTCACGGCGGCGATCTTCAGGCCACCGCGCAGCTTGTTCACCACGAGCGTGGCCAGGGCCTCGCCCTCGATGTCCTCGGCCACGATCACCAGCGGACGCCCGGACTGCACGACGGCTTCCAGCAGCGGCAGCATCGGCTGCAGCTGGGAGAGCTTCTTCTCGTGGATCAGGATGTACGGGTTCTCGAGCTCGGCGATCATCTTCTCCGCATTCGTGATGAAATACGGGGAAAGGTAACCACGATCGAACTGCATCCCATCGACAACCTCAAGCTCGGTCTGGATCGACTTGGCTTCCTCGACGGTGATGACACCCTCGTTGCCGACCTTCTCCATCGCCTGCGCGATCATCTCGCCGATCTCGGTCTCGCCATTCGCGGAGATTGTGCCGACCTGTGCGGTCTCAGCCTGAGTGGAGATCTTCTTCGTGCGCAGAGCCAGCTCACCAACGATGGCCGAGACGGCAAGGTCGACACCACGCTTCAGGTCCATGGGGTTCATCCCGGCAGCCACGGCCCTGACGCCTTCGCGCACGATCGCTTGCGCCAGCACAATGGCGGTGGTGGTTCCGTCACCGGCGATGTCGTTCGTCTTGGAGGCCACCTCGCGCAGCATATGGGCGCCCATGTTCTCGAACTTGTCGGCCAGTTCGATCTCCTTGGCGACACTGACGCCGTCCTTGGTGATCCGCGGCGCGCCGAAGCTCTTGTCGAGCACCACGTTTCGGCCCTTTGGCCCGAGCGTGACCTTCACAGCATCAGAGAGGAGGTCGACGCCGCGTAGCATCCGCTTGCGTGCATCTTCGCCGAAGCGAACGTCTTTGGCTGTCATTGGAAGCCTGTTCCTAAACGGATGTGGAGGGACGGCATGTCGGAGCTGGGAGTCAGACGGACTTTTGGATGATGCCAGAAGTACCCTCGATCACGCCCAACAGATCGGCTTCCTTCATGATCAGGAGATCCTCGCCATCCAGCTTGACCTCGCTGCCGGACCACTTGCCAAACAGCACGCGATCCCCGGGTTTCACTGCAAGGGCGACCACCTCACCGCGCTCGTCGCGCGCGCCGCCGCCCACCGCGACGATCTCGCCTTCCTGTGGCTTCTCCTGGACCGTGTCGGGAATGATGATCCCCCCGGAGGTCTTGCTCTCGGCGTCGATGCGGCGGACGACGACCCGGTCATGCAGGGGACGGAATTTCATAAGGTGGAGCTTTCTGGTCCCAGCTCAGGGCTGGTCTGCTTGCCCACTGAGCGAGAGCCGGTCGTTGAAGCGACTCTTGGCACTCTATACGGGGGAGTGCCAAGGAGGTGGGGCGCAGGGGAAGTACTTACAAGGTGCAGTCCCTCTCCGTTGTTGAATGCTTTGGGACAGGTTAGGTGTTGAGCTAGTGCATTGACGCAGACGTAGGATTCACGAGGGGGACTGTTCTGGAAGTCTGGCGGCATGGCCCAGACCGTCAGCGTCATTGTCAGCCCCGGAGGATCGTGTGCGGCTGGCCGCGATCCTTGGCGACCGGAACCGCCCGCTCAAGCATGTGCCGCGGGTCAAGATCGTCCTGTTATCGGCTGAGCGACTGCCGGTGCTGGAGGTGGCGCACCGAGCGGGCGTCAGCCGCCCCGCGGTCTGGCGGTGGCAGATGCGCTATGCCGGACAGGGCGTGGAAGGATTGCTGCGTGACAAGACGCGCAAGCCCGGCCGTGCCCGGCTTCCCACTGCAACGGTGGCCAGGGTGCTGGCCCTGACCTGTTCGGAGCCGCCTGGTGCGGTCACCCACTGGACCGGCCGGGCGATGGTGAAAGCGGTCGGCATCAGTGTAGAAGTATGGACTTGATCTGACGGTCACTGGATCGGCGTGTGGGCATGTCTGATCCGGTCAGCATGTCCGGCGCTACTGGAAGAGCTGCCGCGAACCGCTTTCCCGCATCGTCCCCACGTGGCTAAGAAGGCCGAGCCGCTCGAGAATGCTGTGAACCAGCACCTGCCGGACACTGCTCGCGCTCTTCACCCGAGCGCGCTTGCGGTCGTGGATCGCGCCGATGGAGATGAGATCAACCCCGTCCTCCTTCATCACGTCATCCGACCGAAGCTCAAGGAGCTCTTCCATGCGTTCGCCCCCGTAAAGCGCGACAAGCGGAACCCAGTAGCGGGACCTCGCTGGCGCCGACCGAACGCCGCCGTAGGGCCGCTCTGGTTCGGGAGCAGCCATGTAGATCCGTTCCCTAGCGGCAGCTTCTCCACAAATCAGCTCGAAAGCGGAACTGCTGCTTCCGGCCAAACTCAGACCTCTACCCACTGCGACGGAGGGGTGAAGTGACCTTGTCGCCGGGGCAGAAGGTCCAGCCGAAGCGCTCCACCCGGAACTCGCCGGGTAGGTTCATCGCCTGTTGCAGTTCGA
>NZ_JAOXLP010000075.1 GCF_025791835.1 Roseomonas xinghualingensis | reverse complement strand
CAAGGTGCTGGCCTGGCGGGTGTCGAACACCATGGACGTGGAGTTCTGCCTCGAGGCTCTGGAAGAGGCGCTGGCTCAGCATAGGCGGCCGGAGATCTTCAACAGCGATCAGGGCAGCCAGTTCACCTCACCGCGGTTCACCGGCGTGCTGCAACGGGCTGGGTTGCGTATTTCCATGAATGGACGGGGACGCTGGATGGACAACCTGTTCATCGAGCGGCTCTGGCGCAGCCTGAAATACGAGTGCGTCTACCTGCACGCCTTCGAGACCGGCTCGGAGATGCGGGCCGGGCTGACAAAGTGGATCGGCTACTACAACGCCGGACGCCCACACAGCGCCCTGGCGGGGCAGACCCCCGACCAGGCATATGGGGCAGGTGAAATGAAGAGATTGGCGGCCTGACGACAACCAGAGCCGAGCTTATCCCAGCCGCCAAACTGTCCGGCCGATGGGGACCACCTCAGTAGAACCAGCCCCAGCCGGTCACCTTCAGGTAGGTAAAGTCCGTCTGCCAGAGCTGGTTTGGCGCCGTGGTCTTGGTGTGGAACTCCTCGGCCGCCTTGACCATGATGAAGGCCGGGCTGGTGATCAGGTCATGCGCTTTGAGCAGGCGGTAGACGGAAGCTTCCGAGACAAAGTAGCCCTCCTGGTCGGTGAACCGCACCGCAAGCTCGCGCGGGGACAGCTCGGGCACCTCCAGCGCCAGAGCCTCGATCCGGGACCGCACCGCGTCGGGGATGCGGTTCCAGACCCGGCCAGGCCGGGATGGCCTGTCCTCGAGCGCCTCGGGGCCGCCTTCCTGGCAGGTCATACCAGCGATAGAAGGTCGCCCGCCGGGATGCCAAGCCGCGCCAGGGTGCGGTGGACCGGCAGGTGGGAGCCCTCGACCAGGCGGGGGGAGATCTTTAGGGACCAGCGAGCGCGGAAATAGCCGCAAAGCTGGTGTTTTCAGGGTGCCTCAGGAAGTTCCAGGAAGCGTTTCTGGCGGACAGGGTGTCCGCGCTCCAATGATCCGATAAGATCAGTCTCTGTCCGGTTTGCGCTGGGTACGGGGTAGGGTCAGTTCCGCTCCTACGACGACATCGTCGATCACTGCTGCCACGCCTGGAACCGGCTCGCCAATCAGCCCTGGCGCATCATGTCCATCGAATGCGCCGGTGGGCTCATGAGTGCTGATCAGTAGGATTTGGTATTAGCTCCGGGTTAGTGGCAGGCGGCAGCTGTCATGAGGCCGATGCCAAGCGGAGCAAATAAAACATACGTTGTTGACTGCCGTGTATCGCGGGAGCTCTCTCTGTCCGCTGTCTATATAGGAGACCGTAGATGGATATGGCGTACCGTGGAGCAATCTGCGCCGCTTCGTTGGTGAGATCAACGGCTCCCTGGGCTCGGATAGCCTGGTGTCACGCAGAACTGTCAGTTGCCGCCGTCAACAACAGCCCAATGGTGAAGCTGTAAAGCTATTCCGGTGAACTCGAGCGCTAAACCCTGCGCATCTGGCTGCACTCGGGCAACTGACTGATGGCGGAATTGAGTTCTGTCCTTGAATGGAGAGCCTGCTGCCCACCTGTGCTGCCTGTTTCGACATACGGTCGCTGCGTTCAGCCGGAGAGGGCCTCTTTGGTGGGAGGGATCAGGGAGGGCGACGCCGATGATTAGTGGAGCGGTGAAGGGGATCGTCAACGCAGTCACCAGCTTGAGGAGAACCAAAGAGGAAGAGGCCTCGCAGGCCCCGCAGGCGGACCCGCAAGTCCTGGAGGGGTGCGTCCAATCTGAACAGAACGAGGAAGCTGTCGACGAGAGTACGCAACGTGTTCTCGAACGTGCCCTCGGTGCGGTGCAGATGATCCTTCACTGTGCGGACCATGAGATCACGTCGCGGACGTTCATTCTCGACCGTATTCGCGAATTCGGGATCCCGTACAATGAATGGCCGGAGATGTGGCAGTTCATGCACTGGAGGAACGTGTCCAAGTTCGGCGTGATGCAGATCCCGACGGAATTCGCAGACTTCCTCATGATGCTCGTTAGGATGAAGACCATAAAGACGGCCATTGAGATAGGAGTGTGGCATGGTGCGTCCAGCTATCTGACCTGCGCTGTCCTTCAGCGGATCAACCCGGATGTCGAGTACTACATGGTCGATGTCGAGGATCACACACTGGGCTTCGAACTCTTCAAGGAGCATTTGAACCTGATTAAGCACGTGCCGGCGACGTCACGGGACTTCGAAGGCCGCATGTTCGACTTGGTGTTCATTGATGGTGACCACTCATATGGTGGCGTACAAATGGACTATCTTTGCCTTGGGCAGCACGCGCGGCAGGTGGTTGCCTTCCATGATATCCATGGCCACGAATTCAACCATCTCGACGGCGGACCGGCGCGGTTCTGGTCCGAGTTCAGGACGACACAGGCCGCATCAATGACGGTCTGCGAGTTTAGGCATTCCCAGGCTACCTGGATGGGGATCGGAATGGGCATCCGGTCGGGGTGAGTAACCGTGAGCAGACCCCATCATCCCCGTTAGGTGCGCGTAGGTGCGCGGCTTCCCGGGAGCGCGGTCGAATCGGGCGCTACTTACTGACGGCGCGGATCCTCCGACCAAGGCCGCCCGGATAATGTGTCAGTGGCTCGTGCGGGTCACGGGGGCAGTGACCGGACAAGGAAACCTAACAAATGAAATAGTGCGCGCCCGCCTTTCGGCCATGATGCTTTCTTCGGTCATACCGGATGAGAGGCCACAGTGTGCGCTGATCAATCGCTCTCGGCCGGGATTGGCTATCCAGGCGATGCTACGCTGAGGATCGCGGTGGTCGTCGTCACCTTGGACCGCCCGCACGATCTCGGCCTCCTCCTGCAGTCTCTTAGAGATCAGAGTCGGCAGGCGGATTTCGTCCTTGTGATCGACAATGGCGGCATGCCCGAGACGGCTGCCGTTGTGGCCCAGCACCCCGGCGTCCGCCGCATCGCTTGTACTCGCAACCTCGGTGGTGCAGGAGGCTTCGCCCTGGGGATACTCACTGCCCTGTCGGAGGGGGCCACCCATGTCTGGCTCATGGACGACGATGGCCTACCCGAAGGGGCGGACTGCCTGTCTGTCCTGCTCTCAAGAAGCACCCGTCTCGAAGCCGACGTGACGTCCCCGGTGGTCGTTGACATCAACGATCGCGACGTGCTGGCCTTTCCCTATCCGATCAGAAGCCGCCGCACGATGCTTCGGCGCGACCTGGACGGGAGCGGCGTGATCGAGCATTTCGCTCATCTCTTCAATGGCGCCCTTATCCGGGACGAGGCCTTCGCGCGATACGGCATCCCAGATTACCGCCTGTTCCTGCGCGGCGACGAGATCGACTTCCTGCACCGGGTCCGGCGGAGCGGCGGCCTGATTGTGACAATTCCCGAGGTCGCGTTCCGCCATCCCTCGGGAATGCCGGAGACCTTCCCGATCCTGCGTGGGTACCTCAACGCGGTAGTGCCGCAAGGGGCGCTCAAGCAACACTGCTTCTTCCGCAACCGGGGGTATCTCCTGCGCCGGCACAAGCTGGTCTGCCATGCCCTGACCGATATCCTGCGCTATCCTTGGTACTTCCTGGCCCACAGACGGGGCGACTGGCGGGGACTGGGGTGCTGGCTGGGCCTCATGCGCCGGGGATGGCGGGAAGACTTCCGGCCCTACGAGCCTCCCGTCTCCCGCCTGCCCGCAACTCCGCAGACGGAGGGTCGGCCGGTGCCGCTGGTGGAATGATGCAGGACCTCCGTTCAGAGAGGGCAGTCCGCGGGTCAATGCTCGCCGCACCTTGCGCGGAAGCGACGTTGGAGCCATGGCGGGAGCCGGAACTCAGGGAAGAAGTCATCCAGGTCCTCTGCCTGTCGCCTGGGCCTGGGGGGGCGGGACTACGTTATCAGGTGCTTCAGGATCCAATCGTGGCCACCGGCGAATCTGGCCTTGTCTTCGGACCGGGCGCGCGCGTGTCTTTCGATACCTACCTCAACTCCTTCTACGAACGGCATTGGTCGCGCCACGCCCCCCTGGGCGGTATCGCGCTTCGCCTGTTCGGCAGCGGACTGGTCGTCTTGCAGTGGTACCGGTCCAGGGACGGCAATCCTGTTGCATCGGGGAAGGCTACTGTCGCTCTCAATCCAGTCGAGGGGCGCTTGGTGCCGGCTCCCCACGCGGATGATCAGGACAGCGAGGGGCGGCTCTTCTTCGTGCTCGCCTGTGCCTCCGGCCATGCGGTCCTGCGAGGGGGACGCTACGTAACCAACACGCCCTTGCGCCAGGGGTTTTCCCTGGGGATCGGGCTCTGCACCTTCAACCGTGAGGACACCCTCGCCGCCAACTTATGCCGGATCGTGGCATCTCCCTACTACCGCTGGGCCCGCCCGAGCATCGCCGTGGTGAACCAGGGCGCGCACTTCCAGAACCCCGCCATGGCTGCCCTCCTGGCCAGGGAACCCGCGATCCGGGTTTTCGAGCAGCCCAATCTGGGCGGCACAGGGGGCTTCACCAGGGCGGCGATGGAGTTGATCCGCGAGGGCCGGAGCACGCATGTCCTCTTCATGGACGACGATATCGAGATCGATCCGTCCGTTCTGGTGCCGACCCATGCTTTCCTGGCCCGGACCACCAGCCCCACCGTGGTTGGCGGTGCCATGCTCGACCTGCTCCGTCCAGCGACGGTTTGCGAGGCGGGGTCGGCGATCAGTCGTAAGAACATCCTGCGCCCCGCCCACCGAGGACTTGCCCTGGCCGGCGGGCCTAGTCTCGACATGCTTGCTGAGGAGGCGCCGGTCCAGTTCAACGGGTGGTGGTACTGCGCCATCCCCGCGGAAGCATTCCAGAGGCACGGGCTCCCGCTACCGGTGTTCATTCGTGGCGACGATGTGGAATACGGCGCCCGTCTGACGGCGCAGGGCGTCCCGACCGTGTCGCTTCCGCCAGTGGCCGTCTGGCATGAGCCCTTCTATGCCAAGCCGCCGGGATGGCAGCTCTATTACGACCTACGCAATCGTCTGATCTTCGCGTCCTGCCACCCGGAAAAGGCCCGCCTGGACTCCCCGTTGGTGCTCCTGCGGCGATTGGCAGACTGCCTGGTCAAGCATGACTACATGCATGCGGAACTGCTCCTGCGCGCCATCGGTGACTTCTTGACGGGGCCCAATGTCCTGGAGCGACCCGCTGACGCCATTCACGACGAAATCGTAGAACTTGCATCTCTTCATGCCCCTAGGTGCCTTGACGGCGGCGCCTGCCCCGCCAGGGCACCACCCCGAGCACCCGGACCAAGATGGGCCGCGCTCACTGTCCTATGGGTCCTGGCCGGTCTCTGGCGCGCGGCGCCCCGGCAGACCGGAGACGGGCTCACGGCCTTGGATGTGGAGGGCTGGCTCTGGTTCGAGGCGAGAGGGCTTCCCCGCTACCTCCTCACCGATAGCGGCAACTCCTTCATTCGGCTCTACACGTATGATCGGGAGCGGTTCCGCCGGTCCGCAACACGCGGTGCACACGCCATCCTGCGCTACGCCTTCTCCTTCCGGGCCTCGGCCCTGGCATGGCGCGCCTGCCATGCCCGCCTCTCCGGGTGGGCTTGGTGGCAGGACAGGTTCGCTGCTGCCCACACACCTCCATCACCACGACGACCAACATCGCCGCGGCCCGACGCGAACGTCCCTTCGGAGGTATGAATGCGCATCCTCATCTACAACTTCGTCCAGCCTGGCGCTCCGAAGGCCAAGCAGGGCGGCGGCGTCGCAATCTACCAGGACAGTCTGATCAGGGCGCTCAGGGAGCAGGGGCACGCCCCAATCATCATGAGCTCCGGCGATCGATACAGCCTACGCACAGGGAGGGCCTTCCTCATCACCGGGAATGACGGCTTCGATCGCGCCGTGATCGTCAACTCTCCCATCATGGCGCCGGCCCATTACAGCTTCCATCACATCGAGCGCTACTACGAGGATCCCGGACTCGATCACATACCGGCTCAGCTGCGCGAGAAGTACGGCGAGATCAACGTGTTCCATTTCCAGAACGTTGAGGGACTCTCCGCAGGATTCTTTCGGGCCTTGCGCAAGGAGTATCCCAAGGCCCGGCTGCTCCTCACGGCCCACAACTACAACCTCGTATGCCCGCAGGTGAACCTCTGGTACCGCGAGCACAAGGCCTGCGATGACTACCGCGAGGGACGCTCCTGCGTGAACTGCGTTCTGTTCCACGACCTCCAACCCGCTGCGATCAATCTGCGCCGGCTGGAGACGATCCTGCGCAATCTCCGTGTCGAGCCGAACAGCAGGGCTGCCAAGGCCGTCGAGGCGATCGTGCGCGCCCCATTCAGGTTGAGGCGCCGATTCCCGCGATACCTTCCGACAAAGGTGAACCCTGCCAGGGCCGCACCGCGGATCGTCGTGACCAGCGCGGCAGAAGCGACCAAGTACCGGCGCTATCGGGAGGAGAACACCCAGCTTGCGCGAGACGTGTTCGACGGCGTCATCGCCGTCTCCGAAAGGACGCGCCAGGTGCTCGTCGACCGGGGCGTACCGGCGGAACGGGTGGACGTGTCCTATATCGGCACCGCCCAGTATCCCACTTTCCTCAAGTCCCGGAAAATTACGGACGCACAGAACCACATCCATGTCGCCTTCCTCGGCTATATGAGGGCCGACAAAGGCTTCTATTTCCTTCTGGAAGCTCTTTTCTCGCTGCACGAGGAGTGGGCGAAGCGCGTGAGCCTCACCATCGCTGCCCCGCTCTGGGATCATGGAGTGGCCGAGCGCCTGCGCGGAATGGCTTACAAGTTCAGGGATATCCGTATTTTCGATGGTTACTCGCACAAGACGCTGGACAGCATCCTCAATGGGGTCAATCTAGGGGTCGTACCTGCGCTGTGGGAGGACAACCTGCCACAGGTTGCCATCGAGATGGCCGCGCGCGGCATCCCGCTCCTGACCTCGGACAGGGGCGGAGCTCAGGAGATCGGCTCTAATCCCGATTTCGTCTTTCGGTCCGGCTCCAAGAGCGATTTCTGCAGGAAGCTCCGACGCCTCATTGGCGGTGATGTTCCGCTAGGGGCATTCTGGGGGAAACCAACCACCATTCGGTCGATGGAAGATCATTTGGCCGAGCTGATGCGCTTCTACGGAGAGGAGGTAGTAACTGACACGGCTGCGGGAGATGGCAGCATGCGCCGGGCGGGGCACACGCTTTTGGCTGAGTACGGGCGAAGCTAAGCTGCGAAGATCGTCACAGCCCCTTAAGGGCGCCCTGCTGACGGGAGGACAGCATGAGAGATGCAGAACCGAACTCGATGCACCGCGAGAACTCCGCCGACGCTTTGCTGGGATCCCTGCTGGTAGTCGAGGCGACACTTAAGGTCGTGGTCACCCACATACGACGGGCGGGAACCGTCGAGCAGACCGAGAGGTTGCTCCTTGATCTCCAGCGCGAGGTGGACGCACTGCGCGGTCGGGCAATCACCACTCGCTTCGGCACTGGGGAGCAGGATATTCAGGACGGGATTGAGGACGCAGCCACCGCGATCTTTGGTGGCATTGGCACGTAGTGGCAGCTTCAGAGTAGGGCATCCACCCTTCCGATCTCCAACTCCGCCTTCCGGAGCGAGAAGACGACCGTGTAGAGTGCCGGGTCGGAAACATCTGCGCCAAGCGCAGCGAAGGGTCTTGTCAGGTTGGTGGGGCCGGTGGGACGGTGGCAGTCTCTGCCGCAGGACGGCCTCTAGGTGTGCAGTCCCGGGGAGTAGTGGTGCATCTTTGACCCGCGAGGGGGAGGATGCCCTATGGCAGGCGGTCTTCACGGTTCAGCCCGAACGACGCCGCGTGTTCGAGCCGAGCTCCAAGCGTCG
>NZ_JAOXLP010000074.1 GCF_025791835.1 Roseomonas xinghualingensis | reverse complement strand
CCCCATCATCCACTCGACCGTGAACGTGCAAACCGGCCGCAACAAGCCGCCAATTCAGGAGCTGCAGGACGTGCTCGGCCACCTGCCGACCTACGACCGCACCTCCATCAACAGCTGGGAGGACAACCTCGCTGCTCCATCAGCAGCGTCGAATCATCTCACCCGAATCTGTGCAAGCCGAAAATGCTCTAGGCACGACCAGCGCGCCGACTGGCGGAAAGGACCGAGGCCCGCGGCATTCTCTCCTCGAGGCTCAGCTCTCGCTCCGGACCTGCCAGCGAACCTCTTCCATGAATTGCCGGGCGAAGAGTCCACCGCGTTTCGCCATCAGCTCGTCAAATGATCCGCTCTCCGCGATGCGCCCGCCGTCCAGCACCATGATGCGGTCAGCGTGGCGGATGGTGGAGAGGCGGTGGGCGATGACAATGCGGGTGGCCGGCAGGTCCCGGATCGCCTTCATGGAGGCGGCCTGGGTGATGTTGTCGAGCGCGCTGGTCGCCTCGTCGAGGATCATCAGCGCGGGCTTCTGGAGGAGCGCGCGGGCGAGCAGCAGGCGCTGGGCCTGCCCGCCGGAGAGGACGCGGGCGGCATCGGTCAGGACAGTCTCCAGCCTCATCGGCATGGCGTGGACCTCCTCCGCCAGAGCCGCGCGGCCGAGGGCATCCCAGATGGCGTCGTCGTCGGCACGGGTGACCCCGCGCACCGCCTCGCGCAGGCTGCCGGGGGGCAGGCGGCCGGATTGCAGCACCGTCGCCACCTGCCGGCGCACCGCGCCAGTGTCCAGCCCGCGAAGATCGTGGCCGTCGAGGTAGATGGCGCCGGCCACCGGCTCCTCAATGCCCAGCAGGAGCCGCACCAGGGTGGACTTGCCCGCGCCGGAGCGGCCGGTGATGGCGACGAACTCGCCCGGCTCCACCTTGAGGTCCAGCCCCTGGAAGATCCATGGCTCGGCGGGGCCGTAGCGGAAGGCCACGCCGGACAGGGTCAGTGCGCCATTCAGGCGCCCGGGATCCACGCGGCCGGTTTCGGCCTCGGGCAGGGATTCCAGAAGGGGCTGGGCAAATCGCCTGATGGGCAGCAGGAACCAGAGGGAGAAGACGGCTTTCGCGAGCTGCGCGCCCGCGCCCATCATCAGCCCGAAGGCCGAAAGGAAGGTCATGACCGAGGCGAGCGATGGCACGGCCTGCCCAGGCTCCACGCGCTGCATCAGCGCGATCACGAGGAAGGCGCCAGCGGTCGAGAGGATGGCGAAGCCGGCCGAGAACGCGTCGTAGGCATTGCCGACCCGGCGCGCGGCGGCGAGGCGGCGGCGCATCCCCGCGAAGCGCGCCGCCCAGACCTCCTCCGCCCGTCGCTCCGCCCCGGCGAGGCGGAGCTTCACCAGCCCCGAGACAATCTGCAGCACCATCGCGTCAGCGAGGCCGGACAGGGCCTCGCCGGTGGCGAAGGCGCGGCCTTGAAGCCAGCCGGCGAGGTTGGCCGCCGCCATCTGCAGCGCGAGCAGAGCAAGCCCCACCGAGGCTGCCAGCGGCTGGGCCAGGAGCATCACCACGGCCGAGGAGAGGATCACGGCAAACGAAGACGCGGCACCGAAGCCGAGCGCGCGGATCTGGTCGGCCAGCGAGATCGCCGCCCCCGCCCGCGCCGCCGTCTCGCCCACCGTCTGGCGGTTGAGCACGGCCAGCGGCAGGCGGATCACCCGGTCCCAGATGGCGGCGTGCAGAGCGGGGCCGGCGCGGGCCTCAATGCGCTGTCGCGCCACCTCCCCACCCAGCCGCACCGCCCATGACACGGCCGCGACGAAGATGAGGGCGACGCCAAGCTGCGTCAGCTCCGAGAGGTGGCCGCCGGGGATGAGGAGGGTGAAGGCCAGTCCCGTGGCCATGGGCACGGCCTGGCCCAGCGCCGCGCCGATCAGCAGCGCCGCGAAGATGGCCGGCACATCCCCGCCCGCGCGCCGCATCCCGGCGGCGAGCAGGTCGCCCAGGCCGAGCTTCTTGCGGGGAAGGGGCACCAGCGGGGCCCAGGCCTCGGCGTGCAGGGCGGCTGCCGCGCCAGGGTCGAGGCGAGCGCCGGAAGGGCACTCGGGGGTGCAGATCCGCCAGCCCCGGCCCTCGGGCAGGAGCCCGACGACGGCACCGTCGGCGCGCCGGGCGAAGAGGGGCCCGTGGTCGACCCGCCACCAGCCCGGCTCCAGCCGCACCGGGCGCAGGCGGAGGGCGGAGGCGCGGGCCAGTTCCTCGAGGGTAGAGGTGGCGTCCACGTCGATGGCCCGCACGCGGACAGGGCGGCGGACCTCGATCCCGAGGGGAGCGGCCACGGTCCGGAAGACCGGCATGAGCGGATCGGCGTCCGAGACCTCGGCCCGGGTCGGCGCATTGCCAAGGATCGCGGCGAAGGTTGAGGCCCGGCTCACCGCGTCCTCGGCCTCGCGCGCCTCGCGGAGGCGGCGGCGGTTCAGCTCGTCGGCGGCCTCCAACGCCAGGGCGGCTGGCAGGGCATCGAGCAGCGCGGCGTTGAAGGCGGCCAGCCCGGCCTCCCAGTCGGGGCCACGCAATGCCTCCGCGGCGGATACGGGCCGGAACACGCCGCCTCCGCCCGAGATCCAGGCGCCGGCCGGCAGCGGGAAAAGCCCCTCTACGGGTTCCAGTCCCAGCAGCAGCCAGTCGCCGCCGGTGATCCGCAGCCAGAGCGGGCTATCCCCCGCGACGACGACGGCGCCGGCTGGCAGGCGCTGGCGGGCGCCGCCGGGACGAACGGCGAGGTCGGCCCGCGGGCGCGGCTGGAGGGGACGGGCGAGGCCACCTGCCACCGCCTGCGCCCAGGCCTCGACCGAGGCCCCCAGCGCGGCCTCCTGCCCGCGCGCCGCGCCGGGGAGCAGTGACCGAAGCCGCGTGCCAGCACCGCCGACGGCGAGGAGGGTCGTACCGGCAAGGTCTTCGCCCATGCCGCAGACCATCCCCCCCGCTGGGACGGTGCCAAGATAGCGGCGTGCCCCCTCCTTCGCCGGCGCGACCGGGGCCCGGAGGGCGAAGAGGGCGACGCTGCCACGCTCCACCAGCCACCGCCGGGAGGGATCATCCAACCGTAGCGGGGCGTGGGCTGGGAGCGCGAAGGGCGGGGGCGGCGCGTCCGCCGGCGCCGTGGCTCCGGGCACTGGGGCACCGGTTGTCGAGACATTGGTCGTTAAGACATTGGTCGTTAAGACATTGGTCGGCGAGACATTGGCCGCCGCGATGTCCGCGTCCGCGGCTTCCGATGCAGTTTGGTCGCTCATGGCCTAACCGCTCGCCAGCATGGTGCGGAACGGCCCGTCCACGACCGCCAGCGCCTCCGGATGGCCACGCTGCACGATGCGCCCGGCGTCCATGACGATCACCTCGTCGCAATCGCGCACCAGGGTCAGGCGATGGGCGATGATCACCATGGTGCAGCCGCGCCGGCGGAGATTGGCCATCACCTGCGCCTCGGCGCGGTTGTCGAGTGCGGCGGTGGCCTCGTCCAGCACGAGGATGGAGGGGTCGGTCGCGATGGCGCGGGCGAGTTCCATGCGCGCCCGCTGTCCACCGGACCAGTTGCGCCCCTCCTCGGCCACCGCCCCCGCATAGCCGCCGCGCCGGGCCAGGATCTCGTCGTGGATGGCGGCGTCGCGCGCGCTCTCCACCAACCGCTCATCGGCCAGGCTCGGGTCCCAGAGGGAGAGGTTGTCGCGCACCGTGCCGTCGAAAAGGAAGCCAGCCTGGTCCACCACCGAGACCTCCCGGCGAAGCGTGGCGCGGGGAACTTCCGGCAGAGGCCGGCCGTCGATCAGCACCTCTCCGGTCCAGGGCCGGTACAGGCCGGAGAGAAGGAGGGCGAGGGTGGACTTGCCCGAACCCGAGCCGCCCACGATCCCCAGCCGTCTCCCAGGCTCGATCACAAGCGAGACGCGGTCCAGCAGCGGCGGGGCGAGGCGGCTGTGCCCGAAGGTCACGTCGCGCAGCTCCACAAGGCCGGAGAGGCGGGCGATGCCCGCTGTGCCGCCCTCCTCGAATTCCGGGGCGCGGGGATGGTGAAGCGTGTCCTCCAGCAGGGTCAGGTTGGCGCGGGCATCCTGCATCCCCGCCGCCACGCCGACGATCTGCGCGACGGGGGCCATGAACCCCGCGGCAAGCGCCTGGAAGGCGACGAGCTGGCCGACGCTCATCGTGCCCTCCATGATCCGCTGCCCGCCCAGCACCAGCACCGCCGCGGCGGCGAGAATGGCGATGAGGGGCGGCAGCCCCTCGACCGCCGCGCGCCGAAGGGCGAGGCGCTGGGTAAGGTTGGCCGCACCTGCGCGCGTCCCCGCGATCTGGGCGAGGAGCTGGTCCTCGCCGCCCGCGGCACGGTAGGCCTCGATCATGCGGAGCCCGCCCCGCGCCAGCCCCTCGGAGCGGAGCGTGCGCGAGAGGAGCCGCCCGTTATCGTCGCTCATGGCGCGGGCGAGCAGGATGAGGGCGAGGATGTTCGCCGCCGCAGCGCCCACCACCACCGCGGCGAGCCCCGGCGCATAGGCCGCCATCGCAGCGGCATAGGCGGCCGCCGTGACGAGCCCGAGCAGCCCGCGCCCGGCATCGCCCGAGACGAGCCGCGCAACGCGGTCGTTCAGCGCCACCCGCCCGGCGATGTCGCCCGGGTGGCGCTGGGCGAAGAAGGAGACGGGGAGCTGGGTCAGCCGCTCCAGGAAGGCGGAGGAGCCGCCGACCGAGAGCCGCGTCTCCAGCCGCAGCAGCAGATCAAGCTGAAGCCAGGTGACGAAGCCCATCGCCAGGGCGGTGCCCGCCATGCCCCAGAGCAGCGGCGGTAGCCAAGAATCGAAGCGCGCCACGAGCACGTCGTCCACGAAGACCTGCATGAAGGCGGGCACCAGCAGGGCCGGGATGATCAGCAGCAGGCTCAGGCCGAGCAGGAAGCTGAAGGCGGCGCCATTCCCTTCCAGCCGGCGCAGCAGGCCGCGCAGGGCGCGGGGCCGTTCCCCGCCCTGGCGGAAGGCCGGGCCGGGGCGCAGGGACAGGACCACCCCGCTGAGGTTGCGGTCCAGCTCCTCCGACGTCACGCGGCGGGGGCCGCTGGCGGGATCGTTGATCCAGGCCCCGGTTTTGGTCCCAGGGCCTCGCGCCACCCCCTCAATCACCACGAAGTGGTTCATGCCCCAATGGGCGACCAGCGGCATGGGCATATCGGCGAGGCCTTCCGGCTCCACGCGGAAGGCTTCCGCTGCCAGCCCGTAGCCCTCGGCGGCCTTGGCGATGTGGCTGGCGCGACTGCCGTCGCGCGAGACGCCGCAGGCCACGCGCAGTTCCTCGAGCGGCACCCAGCGTCCGTGGTGGCCGAGGACGATGCCGAGCGCGGCGGCGCCGCACTCCGCCGCCTCCATCTGCAACAGGGTGGGCGTGCGCGCCCGGCGCCCCGTCCCCGCCGCGGTGGCGGCGCTCAAGGCGAGGTGGCCTGGGCCGGGCGGGTGAGGAGGTTGCGCAGCGCGGGGAAGCCGAGGCCAAGGAGGCGGACGGAGCGAACGGTCACCTCCGCCTCGGCCAGCGTGCCGGACTCGATCGGGAATTCGGGGCCGCGCCCGGTGGACCAGCGCAGGCCGCTGCGCGTGGCGCGGTCGGGGTCGAGCGCCACCTCCACCTCGAAAGGCGCGCCCAGTTCCGTGGTGAAATTCCGCACGAGCTGGTCGTTCTGCAGCGTCCGCAGCAATCCGGCCGAGGACGCCGGGACGTGGGAGACACGCGTGACGCGGCCATGCACGAATCCGTCCTCCTCCCGACGCGTGGAGGACGGGGAGACCTCCACCGGCAGGCCCGAGGCGAGGCGCTTTCCATCCTGGGCCGTGACGTAGATCACGGCGACCGGCGCCTCGCGCCCGCCTTCTGGATCGCGCTCGATCGTCAGCAGCGCGGTGCCGCGCGTGACCACCTGCCCGGCATTGGCCTTCTGCTCCACCACCGTGCCGGAATAGGGGGCCAGAACCTCGCCCAGCCGGCCGAGCCGGGCGCGCAGGGCTTCAGCCTGACGCCCCGTCTCGTCCACGCGCCGTTCGGCCTCCAGCGTCTCGCGCTCCTGCTGGGTGCGCTTCAGCGCCTGATCGAGGGAGAGCTGCTCACGCTCGTTGCGTGTCGTGGCCATCTGTTCGCGCAGCTGGAACACCTCCACGCGCGCATAGAGCGCGCGATCGCGGTTGATGAGGTTCTGCTGCATCAGGCCGCGCATCACCTCCTCACGCTGGGTCATCATGCCCAGGCGCTCGTCCAGCATGCGCAGGTTGCCCGTCAGCGCCGCCTCACGGGCGGTGCGGAAGGCATCCGCCGCCGCCATCTCGCGCCGATGAAAATCCGCCAGCTCCAGCCGGTGGCGCAGTGCATCCGCGGCCTGCCCCTCGGCCAGGGCGAGCTGGAGGTGCAGTTCGGACTGATCGACGGTCGCGACCGGTTGCCCGGCTTCCACCCGCTCGCCCGGGCGGGTCAGGAGACGGTCGATCCGGCCATCCGTATCGGCCACGATGTCGGCCATGCCGCCAGAAGGAAGCAGGATGCCCCGGCCCGTGACCTTGAGCGGTACGTCCACGAAAGCGGACCAGACGAGGCCGGTCAGGGCGAGTGTCAGAAGCGCGCCGCCCACCGCCCAGTTCCAGGGACGCATGACGCGTAGCGGCTCGTCGGTGCGGTCCGGGGCCGAGGCCTCGGAGACGGCCTGGCGGCGGAAAAGCGGCGGCTCGGACATGCCGGTGGTGGTATCCTGTCGGAAGGCCGGATCGTTCCGGCTGCCGCGATGATGGCGCGGCCGGAGCGCGGAGGGAATGGCCGCGCTGGCCAGCTATGCGAATGGATTGCCCGCGGCCTGGTTCTACAGCCCGCGAGGGCGGCCACAGGCCTCCGGTAGTGCCGGGCACTAGCGGAGGCCCGACGTGATCAGCTCAGGCGGATTTGCTCGACTTCGGAGAAGCGCATGCTCTCGCCACCGAAGTTGATGACGCCGCCGAAGGTGGTGGGATTGCCGGACGCGTCGGTGAAGGTGAGCACGTTGTTGTTCACCTGCATCTGGAGGCCGTTGGTGTTGCCCTCCAGCGTCAGCGCGCCCTGCAGGTCGTGCAGGCTCATCCCGGCGATGTTCAGCGTGTCGTTTCCGGCGCCGCCGTTGAACTGATCATTGCCGTCGCCCGGCGCCCAGATAAAGCTGTCGTTTCCGGCGCCGCCGAAGGCCAGGTCGGCCGCACCATCCCCGGCGCCACCGTCGAGGGAGTCGTTTCCGTCCTCGCCATGAAGCTGATCCTGGCCGGACCCGCCGTTGATGGTGTCGTTCCCGGCGCCGCCGAAGGCCAAGTCGTTCCCCGCGCCGGTGTGGATGAAGTCGTTGCCGGCCTCGCCATAGGCCTGGTCATTGCCTGCTCCGGTCGAAACGGTGTCGTTGCCGGCACCGGCAAAGATCACATCCGCCCCTGCGCCGCCCTGGAGGGTATCGGCGCCGGCTGTGCCTTGCTGGAAAGCGCCACCGACGACCTTGTCGAGGGCATTCAGGGGGAGGGGCTTGGAAGGCATCTTGGGTCTCCGGAGGAATATTTGTTCCGTGAACATACCGGCTCTCCGGATTTAGACGAGCCCCGAGCTGCCGATCCCTGTCATCGGCGGCATCTATGACCAGCCGGGGCCGTCGCGTCGCGGCAACGCGTGGGCCCGACTCGGTCTGGTCTTGAGTGGCGAGGACGACGTGATTCTGATCCGCAACCGAGGGCATCGTCCAGTTGGCCGGCCGCCAGCTTGCCCGAGCGGTCCAGCGCCGAGTAGTCGGGTGGGATGACTGCCCCCGCCGCCTGCCCCAGCTTTGCCGGGTATTGCTTCCCGGCCGAGATCATCAGCCAGGCGGTGTGGCTCTATTTCCGCTTCCCGCTCAGCTTGCGGATGGTGGAGGAGATGCTGTCCTCCCGGCGTTGTTGCAATAATCAGCTCCGGAGGGAGGCATGGTCGAGAATGGGTCGGGTGGTCGTCGGCCGCGGCGGCGGTACCGGACGCGGAACTGGCGGGAGTACGATCGGGCCCTGGTCGCGCGAGGT
>NZ_JAOXLP010000073.1 GCF_025791835.1 Roseomonas xinghualingensis | reverse complement strand
ACCGGTCGCATTCTTGCCGCCCTGCGGGGCACGACCAGCGGGGGGAAGGGGAGGGAGATTTGCCATGGGGGTGCCTTGTGCTTGTTGGGCAGATGAAGGGCGTCTGTCGAACAAACGCCACCGCCCTTCCTACGGCTCCAAGGCGCTCCGCTAAAGCTCGGGCTTGAAGATCGGGTTTTGGTGAAGGGGGCGAACCGCCCAGGAAACGCGCGGCCAATTTCGGGCGGGTGTTCAGAGAAAATGCGCTGTACTTACAACGCGGTAAAGCTTGTGGACTGAACCACCCAAGTCCCAAGCTTCGGAGACAAATGGCTCTCTGGAGAGAGAAATTGCTCCTTGTTCCGCCTTCGAAGCATCAAGCTGAACGCGGAAAATGCAGCCGAAACACACGGAGAGCGCGATCTCAATCTTACCAGAGACAACTTGTCCTAAGAAAGACTGGAGCAGCGGTAGGTGCTGGGAGCCAACATTCTCTGGGGCTCGCCCCCTATCAGATTGAAGGCAGCTTATCATGAACCGTTAAGTCAGCCGTCAAACTGAGGTGCACGCTTCTCCTTGAAAGCGCTTAGGCCTTCCTTGCGGGCATCGCTCGTCAGCAAACGCCGGTATGCCTCACGTTCAAATTGCAATCCGGATCCGAGATCCATCTGGAGGCCGGTGTGAATCGCCGTCCGGGCCTGTGACACGGGCAAGGCCGGATGGCGGGCGATGCGCCGCGCCGTCTCGACCGCCTCCGCCACAACCTGTCCGGCCCGGCAGACTCGATTGACGATGCCCCAGTCCCGCGCTTCCTCGGCCGAGAAGGGTTGTGCGGCTAGGATGACCTCCTTCGCCCGGCGCTCACCGGCGATGCGCGGCAGGAGCTGGGTGCCGCCACCGCCCGGCATGATGCCGATAGAAACCTCCGTGAGGGCAAGCCGCGCCGTCTCGGCCGCATAGGCGAAGTCGCAGGAAAGCGCGAGCTCGAGCCCTCCGGCGTAGGCGGCGCCATTCACGGCGGCGATGATGGGAAGCGGGCTGTCCAGCACGGCGCGGATCGCGCCGGCGATGGCGAGGTACTGCGCCTCGGCCTCCTGGCCGGCCAGAGCCTCGCGCTCCTTCAGGTCCGCGCCCGCGCAAAAGACGCGTTCTCCCGCCCCTGTCAGAACGAGGCAGCGATACCGACCGGGCTCGGCAGCAAGCCCCGCAAAAATCCCGGCGAGCGCGTTGGACATGCTCAGGTTGAGCGCATTCGCCGCACTCGGGCGGTTGAGGGTGATGATGAGTACCCCATCGCCCACCTCCTCCAGCAGCAGGGTCTCCGCAGTGTTCACGGTGTCGCTCATCGCTCATCTCCGTCCTAGTAGGATCGCGGCAGGCCGAGCACCTTCTCGGCGATGAAGCAGAGGATCAACTGCGGACTGACAGGGGCGATGCGGTTAATCATCACCTCCCGCAAGTAGCGCTCCACGTGGTATTCCTTCGCGTAGCCGAAGCCGCCATGGGTCATCACGGCCTGCTGGCAGGCCTCGAAGCCCGCCTCTGCTGCCAGGTACTTGGCCGCATTGGCGGCGGGCCCGCAGGGCAGGTCGTTGTCGTACTGCCAAGCCGCCTGCATGGTCATCAGATAGGCCGCTTCCAGCTCCATCCAATTCTTCGCTAATGGGTGCTGGATAGCTTGGTTCTGCCCAATCGGGCGATTGAAGACCCGGCGCTCCTTCGCATAGGCCGTGGCCTTGCGCAGTGCTACCCGCCCGATGCCGATCGCCTCGGCTGCTACCAGCACGCGCTCGGGGTTGAGGCTGTGGAGGATGTAGCGGAAGCCCTGGCCCTCCTCGCCGATGCGGTCCTCCACCGGCACCTCGAAATCGACCATGAAGGTTTCGTTCGAATCGACAGCCTTTCGGCCCATCTTCTCGATGACGCGGATGTCCACCGCTCTGCGGTCGATCGTCGTGTAGAACAGGCTCAGCCCGTCCGTTGGATTCCGCACCTCCTCCAGCGGCGTGGTGCGGGCGAGCAGCATGATCTTGTCCGCGACCTGGCCAGTGGAGGTCCAGACCTTTTGGCCGTTGACGACGTAGCGGTCGCCCTTGCGGACGGCCCGCGTCCTCAGCTGCGTCGTGTTAAGGCCAGTGTTGGGCTCGGTCACGCCGAAGCAGGCCTTGGACTCTCCGCGCACGATCGGCGGCAGCATGCGTGCTTTCTGCTCCTCGGTGCCGAAGACGACGACGGGATGTAGGCCGAAGATGTTCGTGTGGATGGCCGAGGCCCCGGCCATGGCCGCCCCGGATTCCGCCACCGCGAGCATCATCGTCGCAGCGGCGCTCACCCCCAGGCCCGCGCCGCCGTACTCCTCGGGGATGCAGATTCCGAGCCAGCCGGCCTCCGCCATCGCCGCGTGGAACTCGTGCGGGAAGCCGCCCTCGATGTCCCGCTTCAGCCAGTACTCGTCGCCGAAGCCCTCGCAGATCCGGAGCACAGCGTCACGGATGGAGGACAGCTCTTCGGGCAGGGAGAAGTCCACGGTGGTCGTTCCTTTCAGATAGCCTGCACAGGGCTAAGGAGCCCGTCGTCGAGCCAGGCGGCGGGCACCTGTACCGGCATGTCCAGCAGCACCTGGGCGAGGCCTTTGCCCTGCGCGTCGTAACGAAGCGACGACACCCCGCCGCCGCCGAGCGCCTCATGCAGGAGGAAGTTGAAGCCGCAGAGGCCGGGCCAAGGATAGCGCTCCACGCGTCCGCGCACGGCGTGGCGCAGGTAGTCGGCCACTGCTTCCGCCGTAACTCCGGCGGCAATCATGGGCAGCCACTCCGGCTGGCGCGCGAGGAGGACGATATTGGAGAGGTCGCCCTTGTCGCCGCTGCGGGCGTGGGCAAGGGCGGCGAGCGGCACGGCCACAGTCGGCCCTTCCGCGGTGGGCGCGGCCGGCTCGCCGGGGGGCGTCGGCGAGGGCGTGGCTTGGCCGTCTTGGCGGACCGCGACGGGGTAGCGCACCCCGTCCATCTCGAAGCTTGGCGAGAGGCCCGATTTCGGGACCAGCAGGGAGACGAGGCGCGTCATCGGTACCGCCTTCGGGCGGCCGGTTGGGCCGCCGGCCGTGCCGGGCGCCATCGCCGTGGTCGCCGCGTGCACCTCGCGCGCGAAGGTCTCCACCGCACGAGCGCTGTCGTGGTGGACCGCCACCTTGAGCACCACCTCCCGCGCGCCGGGACGGGCGTGTGGCCCGTAACCCTCTTCGGCGCCGAGCGCCTCGATCGAGGTTTCGCGGTAGTCGCCGAGGCCCGCCGCCCCGATCAGGTGCCGGGTCCGCGCGAGGAGCGCCTCCCCCGCCGCGCGGGCTTTGCGCCCGGCATCGCGGCCAGTGATCAGCAGCGTGGCCGTGGCGCGGTGGCCGTCAGGGTAGGTCGCGCTCACCTTGTAGCTGTCGGTACGCGGCCGCCCGCGCAGGCCCGAGACCGCCACGCGATCGGGGCCCAGCTGCTCCAGCCGCACCTCCCGCAGGTCGCAGACCACGTCTGGGAGCACGTAATTTGCCGGGTCGCCCACCTCGTAGCCGAGTTGCTCCGCCACCCCGGCGACGGTGACGGCACCACCCGTGCCAGCGGGCTTGGTAATTGCGAAGACGCCATCAGCGCGGCACTCGGCAACCGGAAAGCCGATGGTCGCCCAGCTCTCGGCCACCGTGTCCCAGTCCGTCAGAATGCCGCCCGTCACCTGCGGTCCGCACTCGATCAGATGGCCGGCCATGCTGCCGGCTGCGAGACGGTCGCAGTCGTCGGGGCCCCAGCCGAACTCGTGGATCAGCGCGCCGAGGGTCATCGCGCTGTCGGCGCAGCGCCCGGTGACGACGATGTCGGCCCCCGCGGCGAGAGCGGCAGCGATCGGGAAGGCCCCCAGATAGGCGTTGGCCGTCGCGAAAGGCGGGTGCGCGCCGGGCGCCGTCCCGTCCATTGCGAGGGCGGGCAGGTTCCCCAGCAGGGGCAGCACATCGTCACCGAGCACCGCGGCCACCCGCAACGGCAGGCCCTGTGCGGCGATCTCGCGCAGCAGCGCGTCCCGGCATCCCGCCGGGTTTACGCCGCCGGCATTCGCGATGATCTTGATGCCGCGCGCCGCAATCTCCTTCCCCAACGGCCCGATCACCTGCGTGACCAGGTCCGGCGCGTAGCCCAGCTCCGGCCGGCGCTCCCGCGCGCGCGCCATGAGCGCCATCGTGATCTCGGCGAGATAGTCGAGCACGAGGTACTGGATGCCGCCCTGCCGGACGAGCTGAGCCGCGCCCTCCGGCGTGTCGCCCCAGAAGCCCGAGCCGCCGCCCACGCGCACGGCGTCACGCATCACTTCTTCCTCCGGTGGGAGCCGGGCGGCGCCGCAGGAGATAGCGGTGGCGCCCGTCCAGCACGAGTTCGCCGCGCTGGTTGTGAACGGTGCTACGCAGCCCGACGACGCCGGTGGTGCGGCCCGGCGTCAGCTCATCCACTGTCAGCGCGGGATACACCGTGTCGCCGGCGAAAACAGGTCGCAGGAAGCGGCTGGACTGCTCGAGGAAGGCCTTTAGCGATTCCTCGACCATGTGCGGGAACAGCCCCGCGCCGGCGACCGTCTGGATCGCGACCTGGTAGCCGTGCGCCAGCATTCCACTCATCCCGTGTGCCCGGCAGTACTCGGCGTCGTAGTGGACGGGATGGTTGTCGCCGCTCGCGGCCTGGAAGGCGAGGAAGACGGCCTCCGTCATCGTCCGGCTCGGCAGCACGAAGCGCTCACCGAGGCGAAATTCCTCGAACCAGCGCTGCTCCGGCACCATACGATGATCGCGGGGATCGAAGGGCGGGGCCGCCTCGCTCACTGAGTTGTCATCCCTGACTTCTGGACGACCTCGCGCCACTTGGCGATCTCGCCGTGAATGAAGGCCCCGGTCGCCTCGGACGATATCGGTTCGGGCACATCGCCCCCGAGCTCCGCCACGCGCTGGCGTAGGGCCGGCATTGCCATGATCTGGGCGAAAGCCTTGTTGAGACCGAGCACTGCCTCGCGCGGCGTTGCCGCGGGCACGAGGATCGTGTTCCATGTGTAGCACTCGTAGCCCGGCACGCCGCCTTCGGCGATGGTGGGCAGGTCGGGGACGAGGGGACTGCGCTCCGCCATGGACCAGCCGATGGCGCGCGCCGTGCCTGCCTTCGCCTGCGCGAGGCCGCCCGTCGCAGCGTCGATATAGAAGTCGATCCGGCCGGAGGCGAGGTCGGTCATGGCGGGTGCGGAGCCACGGTAGGGCACGTGCGACGCTGACAGCCCCGTCATCATTAGCAGCAGCGCCGCGGCGAGGTGAGGTGCGCCACCGACGCCGGAGGAGCCGTAGGTCGCCCGCCCATTCTGCGCCCGTAGCCAGGCCAGGAAGCCTGCCATGTCCCGCACCGGCAGGCTGTTCGGAACGAGAAGGACTAGGGGAACCCTGGCGACGAGAGCCACCGGCGCGAAGTCCCGTTCCGTGTCGAAGGGCAGGTTCGGGAAGAGCGAGGGGTTCACCGCGTGCGCGACGCTCGTCAGCAGGATCGTCTGCCCGTCCGGCGGCGCCTTCGCGACGATGTCGGTGCCGACCACGACCCCGGCACCCGTGCGGTTCTCCACCACCACCCGTTGCCCGACCACGGGGCCGAGCTGTTCGGCGAAGAGGCGGGCGAGCACGTCTGTCGGCCCTCCTGCGGCGTAGGGCACGACCAGGCGCGTGGTGCGTCCAGAGTCCTGTGCGCGGAGCCTCCCTGGGAGGGCCAGGGTGCCCGCCCCCGCGAGGAGAAGACGGCGTCTCTCAATCATGGTGTATCCTCCCGTTCTTGTCTTCAGACTGTTCCAGTGTTCCTCAGCCCGGCAATCTCACTCTCGGTGCAGCCGATCTCTGCGAGGATATCAGCCGTGTGCGCGCCGAGTGCCGGAACGTCGCCCATGGCGAGCTCGACGTCGTCGAACTCCGTCGGCGGCAGCAGCGCGCGGACCGGCCCCTCCGGCGTGCCCACCTCGCGCCAGCGGTTGCGGGCCGCGAGCTGCGGGTGCGCCCAGACCTGCCCGGCATCGTTCAGCCGCCCATTCGCGATTCCGGCCGCGTCGAGCCGCGCGGTGACAGCCGCGCTGTCCAGCCCGCCGAAGACCGCCTCAATCGCGCCTGTCAGCGCCGCACTGTTGGTGACGCGGGCGACGTTCGTCGCGAAGCGCGGGTTAGTCGCCAGTTCCGGCTGGCCGAGGACGTCACGGCAGAAGGTCGCCCACTCCCCATCATTCTGGATGCCGAGGATCACGGCCCCGTCCGCGGTGCGGTAAGTGCCGTAGGGCTGGATATTCGGGTGGCCGCTGGCGAGGCGCGCCGGCGGCCCGCTCCCATAGGCCGCCTGGTAGAGCGCGTGGCCCATCCACTCGGCCACGGCGTTGAGCATCGTGACCTGAAGATGCGCGCCCCGCCCGGTGGTGCCGCGCCGGACGAGGGCGGCCAAGATCCCGGAGTATGCATACATCCCCGTGGCGATGTCCGCCGCGGAGATGCCTGCCCGCGCCGGGATCTCCGGCGTCCCCGTCACGCTCATCAGGCCGGCCTCGGCCTGGATTAGCAGGTCGTAGGCCTTGCGAGACGCGTAGGGCCCGTCCCGTCCATAGCCGGAGATGTCGCAGAGGACGAGGCGGGGATGCGCGGGCGAGAGCGCCGCGTAGGAAAGCCCGAGCCGGTCCGCGGCCCCGGGCGCCAGGTTCTGCACCACTACGTCCGAGCGTGCCACCAAGCGGGCCAGCAGCTCCCCCGCGCTAGGCTTTTTCACGTCGAGCGTCAGGCTCCGCTTGCCGCGGTTCAGCCAGACAAAGAAAGAGGAAAGGCCGCGCACCGACCGGTCGTAGCCGCGGGCGAAGTCACCTTTGCCCGGCCGTTCCACCTTGATCACCTCGGCTCCCATGTCGGCGAGGTGGCGGGTCGCGATGGGGGCGGCCACGGCGTGCTCCAGCGCGAGCACGCGCAGCCCGGCGAGAGGAAGCTCCTGCCCCGCGCGGGCCATCACCGGCGCACCGCTCCGGCGTGTGGCGCGCCTCTCCCGTCACCGGGGCCATGAAGGTCCCGAGCTGCAAATTGGGCCATCCCGATGTTCCCCTCCGCCACGCGCTCTCCGGCCGGCGGTCCTCGTCAGAGTCTTGCAGGATATATATGTCTGGAAGTAATTTGATTGCATAATAATATGCATTTCTGACATAAAGGACGACACGGTGAAGCTGCACCAGCTCCGGACGTTGCGGGAGGTCGCATCGCAGGGCTTCAACCTCTCGCGCGCAGCACACCAGCTGAATTCCTCACAGCCGGGCCTCACGCGTCACCTGCAGGAACTGGAAAGGCACCTCGGCGTGACCCTGTTTGTGCGCAGCGCAAAGCGCCTGATGGATCTCACGCCGGAGGGACGCGCCCTGCTTCCGATCGCTGCCCGAATTCTGGAAGGGGCGGACGAGATGCAGCGTACGGCGCGAAACCTGGCCGCAGGCGGCCAGGGCAGCGTCACCATTGCAACGATCGACACCCACGCCCGCTACGTGCTGCCGGGCATGATCGAGCGCTTGCTTCGCGACTTCCCGGCGCTTCAGCTACGGCTGTTGCAGGGCAGCCGCATCGAGGTGGCGAACTGGATTCGTGACGGCGAGGCCGACATCTCCGTCGCCGCTCTGCCGAGCCAGCCCTACCCCGACCTGATTTTCCTGCCTTGCTACGAGGTCCATCGCCTTGTCCTGACGCCGCCGGGTCACCCATTGGCGCGTCTCCGCCGCCCTATCAGGCTGGAGGAGATCACGAGCCATCCGATCATCACCTACGACCCAGCCTTCGAGTCCTGGGCAGGCATCCTGGGCGTCTTCCAAGCTCGAGGGCTCTCCCTGAACGTGGTGCTCAGCGCCATCGACGTCGACATCATGAAGACCTATATCCGCCTGGGGCTTGGCGTCGGCATCGTCGCCGACCTTGCTTACAGCCGCACGGACGACCGCGACCTTCGCGCGATCGATGCGAAGCACCTGTTTCCCTCGACCCTCACTCATATCGGCGTTCATCGCCGGCGCCCGCTCAGTGCCCATACGAAGCATTTCATCAGCTTTTTCGGGCCGGAGGTGAGCCGCGCGCTGGATCGGGCCTTGCCGGCCTGCGCCGGCGCGCCGGCAGGATCGCACGGCCTC
>NZ_JAOXLP010000072.1 GCF_025791835.1 Roseomonas xinghualingensis | reverse complement strand
CCCAGTGCCCCCTGGCGCCATTCCTCACCGCGTACCAGCAGGGCTCGTGCTGCCAGTGGTAGTGGCCGCGGCCGAGCACGAGCCGCTCCTTGGCCCAGATCACCTGCGCCCGGATCCCAAACCCGCAGTCAGTCAGGCTCTCGGCCACCGTCCCCGCATGCAGGGCGCCATGCCAGACATAGGCCACATCGCCCGGGAACAGCGCCCAGGCCTCTGTCCAGTCGGCGCGGTCGTCATTCAGGACCTTGCCCGTGCGGGCAGTTCGGCTGCCCTCTAACGTCTCGTTGCGCCAGGCCGGGTCGTAGTCGACGCCATAGGGTGGGTCCGTGACCATGAGGTGGGGGCGCACGCCGTCGAGGACCGCCTCCACTGTCGCCGCGTCCGTGCAGTCACCGCAGACGAGGCGATGCCGCCCCAGTATCCAGATATCGCCCAGCCGGCTCACCGGCACTTCCGGAACAGGAGGAACAGCATCCGGGTCGGTCAGCCCCACGGAGGGTTCGGCGGTGAGCGCCTGCACCTCCTCGGCGCTGAAGCCGGTCAGCGACAGATCCGCGCCCATCCCGGCGAGGTCAGACAGCTCCGCCCGCAGCAGCGCCTCGTCCCAGCCGCCATTCAGCGTCAGCTTGTTGTCGGCCAGCACATAGGCGCGGCGCTTGGCCTCGGACCAGCCGCGCGCCACCATCACTGGCACCTCGGCCAGCGCCAGGCGCTGTGCTGCGAGCACCCGGCCGTGCCCCGCGATGATGGTGCCGTCCTCGTCGACCAGCACCGGCACGGTCCAGCCCCATTCGCGGATGGAGGCGGCGATCTGCGCCACCTGGGCCTCGGAATGGGTGCGGGCGTTGCGGGCGTAAGGGGTCAGGCGCGAGAGGGGCCAGCGTTCGACATGATCGGCAGGCCAGACACGGTCCAACAAGCACGCACCTCCTGGCTGAGCGGCCCCACGAAAAACAGCCGAATGTGCAACCGTGAAATCTTGTCGAGGGGCGCGGTCTGGATCCCGCATGCCCCAGAGTTTCGACCCGCCCCCGGGGGGCAGCGATGATCGGGTTCCACTGAGCGCTGCAGCCCACCTCTCGCGCGTGCTGCTCGCGTGAAGCAGAAGATACGCGTTCCGGTCTCAGGATTCCACACGACATCTTTTCGCGCGGCTTCCTTTGTTTGCACACGGGCTCCGCATAGGCGGGAACGCTCACGGGATCAGCGTGCTTGCCGCTCTCGCGTGCAGCGTTGACATGCACTACACACCCACTCAGCCGCTGCTGCGCTCCTCCAAGCGCCAGCGGTCAGGGCCGGCTTGTAGGCACCCGCCCGTGCCTCGCCGGCCCGCCTTTTCTCGCGCCCGTTGCCAGACGTGGAGCGCGCGCTGCTGCCGCTTGCAACGGCCGCGGTGGCTTAGTGGCTTTCAGTGGCTTTGTTTCCGTTACCCCGCGGGAAATATCATGATCTCTCTGCCGCCCCATTGTGACGTGTATGTCTAAGTGACAACTTCAGGGGGAGAGCCAGGAGTCAGCCACCGGAAGCCACTAAGCCACCGGATCTCGCCCCATTATGCGGCTGCCGACGTCTTCTCCGTCGCCCTTTGAAGTTCCCATGTCATAAAGCCGGTGAGCACACCGCGGCGAACGATCTTGAGGCCGTCCACGATTCGATTCTCGTTCCCGCTGATCCAGCGGCTCAGGCGGCGGCTGTTGATGGCGCCATTGTCGCCGGCAACTTGTAGCAGGGCCTCCCGAAAAGAGGGGTGGACCAGCTCCGGTCGCGCGCTGTAGCCAATGCTCTGGCCGCCCTGTGTTCGTGTGGCGCGCTCGATGATGTCCTGCACTGAGACACGCGCACTGCCGATGACGGAGGACCATTGGCTCAGGACGGCTGTGAGCGCGTCCAGCTTCGGATCCTGAGCTCGGACGGTCTCCATCGTCTCAACGGGGTCGGACTGACCCAGCCAGATCAGTGCATCGCGCACCCAGCGGCTCCAATCACCGAAGGAGCCGAGAGGGTCCGCCTGCTTCGGCCGGCCCGCGACGTGGTAGGCGCGGAGAACAGTGAGAGCTGCGGCAAGATAGCGGGGCCGGTCCGCCTTGACCTGTTGCACCGGATCGGACGCGAAGGTCCTCAGCTCAGGGCGCTCGCATTTTGGGTCCAACTGGCAAAGCACCGCACGGCGCGCCATGTCGCCAATCAGGACGAGGTTGTTGCCGGTTGCGGTCACCATGCCATTAGCTGGGAGTTCCGGTGCCTCCGAGCGGCCGAGGATGCGCGCCCGTACCACTGGCTGGGTCAGCATCTGGCATAGGAACTCACCCCCGAGCGGTGCCTCGCAGTTGTCGATCGGAATAACCGGCTCGCCCCCCAGCAGAAGGGCACCGAGGCGCTTCTCCAACTCCTCTTCCGTCTTGCCCTGCGCGATAACAGCAGCCTCCTGCCCGTTGGCGATGAGCGTAGCGAGGTCCACCAACTTGGATTTACCCGACCCCATCACCGGCGCAGAGAAGGCGTGAAGTGGCGCGGTCGGAAGCGAGCGTCGAATGCAGGCGGTGAGGATGGCAGAGAGTGCCACAGCCCGGTCCGCCTCACCTACAAAGGGGAAGGTCTCAATCAACTGCATGAGCACGGAGAGGGCTTGCCGGCCGTCCTCCCACTCCGGCTGATCGGGGATTTCAGGAAAGACGGCGCCGCGCGGGAGAAACAAGAGCCCGGTTGTGGCGTCGTAGCCGGGCTGGGCGAGTATGGAGCCGTCCGCGCGGAGGGTAGGGGCATTGATCAGGCCCGTCAGGACGGGAAGCTTCCATCGCCCGACCCGTTGAAGATAGGTGGTGGCGACGGAAATAGGCGCGTCGATGGCCATCGGCTCCTTGGCGCGCCCATCAACCTTCAGCCAATCAGCGGCCCTGGTCATCGCCTCGACCAAGGCGCGATCACCAAGTTCCAGGATGCGCAGCGCGGACCCTTCGTGCTTGCGGCCCACCCCGACCCGCACAATGCCGGGGCGCACGATGAACGCACCACGCTGATAGATGCCCAGACTGGCCTGAATGAGGGCCGTCTCAGCCTGGTCGACGATTGAAGGAAGCTCGCCCTGGACGTAGAGAATGGTAGGCCGCTCCTCACCGGAGAGGAACTGCCGGTCAGTGAGGTCGACCACCTTGAGCCAGCCCTCCTGCAGCATCTGGTGCAGGAACAGGAGACGGTCACGCCCATCGCAATGAGCATGACGGCAGTGATGGACGAAGCCACGGCTGGTGCTCTCGCTGGCGTTCACCACGAAGGTGGCCGCGTCCTCCCCAGCCTGGGTGTGGGCGTCCTCGTTGACGCAGCGCAGGTGGTGCTTGGTACCTTCTGCCACCCTGCCGTTGAACACATCAGGTCGGCGTGCCTTGAGGGCAGAGACGATCTCGAAGCGAGACGCGTACTTACGCGCCCATTCCCGCAGGTCGAGGATCTCGCCTGTCTCCCGGTCGGCGAAGCCGAGCCCGTCCTCATCCCCGGGCTGCGCCTTGCTGCGGCGGCCCTTGCCCTTGCGGGTCTTGGTCTCAGTCTCAGGGGGCTCAGCGGCGGGCAGCCCGAACAGGTCGCAGGGGTCGCCCTCCAGCACCGCCGTCTCGGGTGGCGGGCCGTCTGCAGGGCGGCGGGGCAGGAAGAACAGCCGCGACGTGTCGGTGCAGGCCTGGTCGTGGCTGAGGTGGAGCGCGGCTGCCAGCGCCTCGATGCGCTCCTTCCAGGCTACGTTCGCCTGCTTCTGGTCGTCATAGCTGGCCGCCAACCAGGGCCGGAGCAGGGGCAGGGCGATGCGGAACTTCGGGCAGGGTTGGTGTTCCAGGACGACCCCTTCGTCCGTTTCCTCGGCCACCCGGGCGCCCTCGGCCACATGGGGGAGATAGTCCTTCCCCAGGAGGAACTCGGCCGGCGCGCGGCGCGGGTCCTTGGCGCTGAGGAGGAACTTGCCCCAGTTTCCCCAACGTGCCTTGGTCCGAGTGGTCAGATGGGAGTGGGTGGAGGCGATCACCGCCGCCCAGCCCCAATCGGCGATGGCGTCCCGGATCTGCTCCAGGGTGTAGCCGGCATCGCTGTCGAGCATGACGACGTCGATGCGGGCCGCGTCATTCTTGTGCCGGCGCTTGCCTGTGAAGGTCGCGGGGACGATGCACGTCCCCTCCTTGGGCCCGACCTCGTGGTGGGTGAGGAGAGCGGCCAGCTCGGGCCAGGTGAGGCTGCGCTGGTCGGTCCATTCGGTGCTGATGAGGGTCCCGAAGGTGCAGGCGTAGGTCCGGGTGGTCGCCCCCGGCTCCTCCTGTGCGGAATCGGTAAAGCCGTCCATCAGCCCGCGATCCCGCGGGCGAAGCGTTCTGGCCCGCTCAGATCGGGCTTGCCGAGGGAGGCGCGAGCGGCGCGAAGCTGCTGGGCCTCGAACGCCTCGATGTCCTCCAGGCGGTACACGACCGTGCCGCCCAGCTTGAGGTAGACGGGGCCCTGACCCAGCCAGCGCCACCTTTCCAAGGTTCTGGGCGAAATGCCCCAGCGATGCGCGACCTCGTTCTGGTGCAGGTGGCGAAGGGGATGGTGTGCCGACATGGTCACCGCTTCGAGGTCATGCCGCCCTGGCCCCATGCCTTAGCGATCAGCCTCGTCCTTTCGCGGTAAGTCTCTGTTTTTGGCTTCTAAACTGATATGGCGACGGCCCGTGACGTCGTGAGATTTGCGCGAAAAGAATGAGCAAAAACAATGGACAATGGAGAAAGTCGTGAGATCTCCGTGAAAGTCGTGAAACGGCCCCAGATCCCACAGCTCAAGCGACGGCCTCGCGCCGCGATGTGCCGAACCGCAGGTGCGGGTTCAGCCTGTATCCGTGGAACTTCCTGCTCTCAATGATATCGTCGGGTTCAAGCGGGACACCGAAGGCGCTGCGTGACTGCTCGGTCAGTGACAGCCGCAGCCCCCTCACATGCTGCCGAAGGCTCTCTTCGCTCATACCCACGTCTGCGGCGAGAACCGGAGTGCGAACAAAGGCATGCCCCGCGGCACCTCGGCCAGCCCGCAGTCCGTCCTGGTAGGCCTGCAGCAAGGATTGGATGATGGCAGTGTGTTTCTTTTCGAGCACAATTCCGCCGTCGATGTGCACCTGACCGCGTGACGCGTCGATGCTGAAGGTCAGCGGGCGTGGCACCGTGCGAAGGCGACGTCTCTCGGCCTGTACATCGGTACCAGGCTCATGCTCCACCGGGTCGCGGAGCTGCACGTCGCTGGCGCCTGACGCCTGCAGCATCGCGAGGAGCGAGTGGTCCGGTAAGCTCAGGTGGTCAGCCAGCGTCATGCGGGCCGTCTCGGCTGCCAAGGTGCTGACCACCGCCTCCCCGTGGCGGACATGCAGCTGATGCAGCCTCGTTGCTGCTGCGCCTGGAGTGAGGCCGAGATACCGCAAAGCGCGAAATGCTTCGCCATGGGCGCCGAGGAAGCCGGCCTCGGAGGAACGGGCGTAGCGATGGGCTGCCAGGACGTAGGACTCCGCCGTGACCGCCTCTACGCCGGCCTGGCGTTCGCCGCGGAACAGCTCGACGGCGTATTGGCTCGCCGGCTCCAGATCCCCACAGCCCGCGGCGAGGATCCCAAAGCGCCGGTCCAAGCACTGCGTGCACACCCCACAGTGCTGTCCACTGCTGAGGGTAGCCCTCCGGGTCGAGGCGCAGCTGAAACTCGTCGCGATCAGGTCCCCGCATCCGGCACCGGCAATACGGCGGACAATATCGGCTTTTGTGTCCCAGAAGAACGGGTTCCGGACCTCGATGTGGGAGGACATCACCCGCGAGAACAGCGTGGCGTAGTCGCGGAGGACCCGTGGGTGCGTGGTTCGTGTTGCGCGGGTTCCAAGAACGTGGCTGGCAATTGGCAGATTCGTGCTGATGATACCGTTTTCGTAGAAAGTTACGGCTCGCCGGCCGAAGAGATGGGCCACGACCATGCCAAAGCAGGCGAACAGGAAGGAGCGGGTGCGCTGTGTCGGCTCG
This sequence comes from Roseomonas xinghualingensis, assembly GCF_025791835.1. Classification (GTDB taxonomy): domain Bacteria; phylum Pseudomonadota; class Alphaproteobacteria; order Acetobacterales; family Acetobacteraceae; genus Roseomonas; species Roseomonas xinghualingensis. Next base: position 2,218 of record NZ_JAOXLP010000072.1, on the reverse strand, counting down.
GTCATCTCGCCGGCCCCTGTCAGGCCGAGGCCGATATGGAGCAGCCGGGTTGGGCCCGCGCGTTCCCTGAGGGCGGCAGCAAGGCGGGTCTGGATCGAGTGGACAAGGTTCGCTGACTGGAAGGAGGCGAGCACCACTGGGACACGGCGGGCCAGGAGCGCATCCACGGCACCCGCGAGTGAATCGAGACCGCCCGAGAAGAGGATAATCTCCTCAGGCCTGAACTCCTCGGCCGGGCCACCCCCTCTGAGGTCGAGGTGGTCCTGCCGGGGGATGGAGCCTTCCTGCTGCACGAAGTCGAAGGAGAAACGATCTCCCGACAGGAACCCAAGGGTGCCGCACAGCATCGCATTGATCGTGGGGGTGTTCCAGAATTCCGGATCGCGGACCGCAATCAGGAAGTGGAGGGTACGCCGCCAATTGGCTCCTCCCTCCGGCATCTCCGGTTTGTCCCGAACCACCAGCCGATCGGCGCAGTGTACGTAACATGAGATGTCGAACAGATCCGCGAGCCGGTCGGGCACCTTCGCCATCATCTGGTGCGTGATTTCGAACAGGGTTACGGTGGTTGTAGTCCGACCGCGCCCCCGAAGTCCGATGTCGAGGACGAGATCGGGCTTGGCACCTCGGGCAAGCTTCGCGCCAGCGCAGTGGATGACGAGGTCACGCATGGGCAGAGCCCTTTGCCCTGGCCTGTAGCTCGGTCCTGACCTTCTCAAAGGCCACGTGCGCGAACCGCCCCGCCTTGTCGGGCGTGATACCACCCTCGAAGTTCGTCTTGTCGAACCAGCCGGCGGCAAAGGCCTCGATGATCTCCGACGTCTCGCGGCAATGGCGCTCAAGAGCGTCCTCAAAGGCGTGGTGATCTTTGAGGCTCGGAAAACGTTGGGCGCCACCGACGTGGTCGGGCAGCACACGGCTAAGATAATAGGCGAGGTACTCGCGGGTCAGCCGGGCGAAGAAGTCCCGGGCGAGCACAGCAAAGCGCGCGGGTTTTGCGAGGTCGCGGAGGGTGACGCGTGCATCGTCCGCGGCATAGGTGGTGCCGAAGAGGCCTCCTGCGTCGCGGCCGGCCACTGCGACGAGGCTCTCGACGGCGGCTGTTGCCGCGATCTCGCTGAAGTCGGTGGCCTTGGGATCGCAGGCGATGACGTCATCGATCGCGGTCATGACCGCCGTGCCGATATCGATGAGAGAGGGCTGGCTTGTCGTGTCCAAGCCGATGGCGAGGAGGGCACGGCCGAAGTCAGCCTCACGGGCCGCGAGCGGGAGCTGTGTGAGCAGCCAGAACCCCTTTCGGAGAGCGCCGTCGTCACCCGCCCGCTGCAAGCTCGCCTCGGCGGCCTGACCCACCGCGCCAGCGACCCTGGCCGCGTCCGCACCGCCTGTGATGAGGGCGACCACGGCCTGCCAGGGGCGGGTAGCGGGCAACCGGCCCAGTCGTTGATGGCCCATCAGCAGTGGCTCCGGGACGAATCGATATTCACTCTTTGTTCTAGTTTGTGGGAACCATCCGGTTAGAGGCAACAGGGAAACAGGCTCGGTCCCGCGCGAGGCTACGCAGGACTTCCTCTGGCCTCCTTTGTTGCCGCCCTTCTGCGCTAGATGATTGTTTTTGCTGTTCCTGCCCTTCCGTGCGGCCGATCTTGCCTCTCGAACATGACGGCCTTGACCCCCAAGCCCCCGCCGAACCTCCACCTCCCCCCGCACCTGCGCGAGGTCTGCGCCCTGCTCGCGGCCGGGGTGGTGCGGCTTCGTGCCCACACCTCCGAGGATCTTGCCCGAGATGCCGAACAGCCCCGGGGAAGGGGGGAGAGTTCGCTACACTTCCGGCCGGAACAGAGCGGTGTTGCGGGTCCCCAAACAGGGAGACACGCATGACGCAGCGAGGCACTACTGCACAGCAGGGGAGGGGTATCGGCCGGAGCCGAACTGCCCAGCCACCGCCACCAGTGACCTTCCCGGCCATTCCACCGGCCGACGTGCTGGGCCGCCTGGCCGCCCTCCAGGGCACGCCCATCGACCAGCTGAAGCAGCAGTGGCGAGAGCTGTTCGGCAAGGAGCCGCCACCCTTCAACCGCGCCTACATCGTCAGCCGCCTGGCCTACCGCATTCAGGAGCTGGCCTATGGCGGGCTGAAGCCCGAGACCCGTGCCCGGCTGGAGGCGCTCGGGGAGCAGCTGGACGGCGGCAACGTGGTTATGCGCCGGATCCGGGC
>NZ_JAOXLP010000006.1 GCF_025791835.1 Roseomonas xinghualingensis | reverse complement strand
TCGTAGATGGTCGTGTAGTTGGCGCTGGCTATACGGCGCACACTCTGAAGCGCCTGATCGCTGTTGGCTCCAGGGGTGATGCCGGCTGCCGCCGGGAAGGCGAGCAGCTCCTCCTGCACCATGTTCAACCACCAATCGGGCACCCGCGTAGCAGGCACGCCAGCGGCAGGATTGCCGTTGGTGAAGTAGCCTTCCACCCCGGCCAGCGTCGGCACAGCCGGCGGCGACGCGACCGCCGTCGGGCTTTTGATCCGCCTCATGTCAGCTCCCGTATGCGAAGATCAGGTTGGTATGAGCAGGCTTGATGCGTGACAGCACGCATTCCAGGACCTCGTTGCCCCATGCCGCGAGTGGCTCGCCGGCCGAGGATCCGCCGGCCACGAAGTAGGTGACGGTGGCCCCGGGGGCGTGCACGCGCCATGCGTGCGCCCAAGCCTCCCCGTAGAGCGGATCGCCCGCGCTGAAGGCGCCCGCCCTGGCCGGCGCGAACTCCTCGATCTCGATCTCGTAGCCGAGCGCGGCGGCCACGCTGACGAAGTAGGGAATGGACTGCCCGCCAACTGCGATCAGCCTGGCCACCACCTGGGCCTGCCGCTGCTGCAGCGTGGGCGCAAGGCCAGAGCAGGGGTCGGGCAGGCCAACCGTCCTCTCCCACTCGGGTAGCAGTTCCACGGCGCTCTTAGGGAACGCGTCTACCAACAGGGCCGCCCCACGCTCGTCCAGCCGCTGAGCCGTGGGCGCCAGCCCGCGGGCAACGGTCGCCAGGGTGCTGCCCGGGTCCCGTGGCCAGATCCTCCCGCGTGGCAGCAGCGAGAGAAGCACGGCCACATAGGCCGCCACAGAGCGCACCTGATACGCCGCCATGGGTCAGGTCCAGCTCAGCACGCCCAGGACGGGCAGAGCGCCATCCGGGGCGGTGATGGCATTCGTAGGGAATGCCAGGGTGAAGCGCTCCACGCCTGGGACAGCATCGATCGCCGCTGCGATCTCTGAGGGATAGATCGTGCCGCCCAGCGTGCCCCGCAGGCGGAACATGGCGATCAGTGAAGCCTGTACGGCTGCCCGGATCTCGGGCGTGTCGCCCTGCATGTCCTCAATCGTCACAGTGATGCCGTAGGGCGACGGCGCCGCTGCATAGACCAGGGCCGTCGCAGGGCGGCGCGGGAAGATATGGTTCGCCACGGCGAGCTGGTCGCCGGCCGCGGGCGCGTCTCGATGCTCATCGGAGGCCACGCCGTCCGTGCCAGCCGGGAAGCCCCCAGAGCCAGCGTTCGCAGCGTCCATCATGAAGCGGACCACCACGGTCCCCGTGCCCATGCCGTTCGGACTGACCCAGGCGCGGGTAACGCCAGGCACCTGCAGCGCCCAGCTGGAGTAATCCCCCGCCGCTCCGCCCTGAGCAGGCTCGGCATAGGCCAACAGCATGCGCGCGTGGAACTCGTCGCTATCGACCTCCTCAGCGGCCGTGCCGCCGGTCAGCGGGCCGTCCGCCACACCGGCCGAGGTAATCCCCGGCATGGCGGTGGAGAGCAGCAATGCGGCCCCGGCTGGGGCGTTCCCTGCCGGACCGGCCACCATGGCTGTGATGGGAACAGAGATGGTGCCGGTCCTGTCCACCGTCGCCCCAGCCGTCACCTGGTAGGCGGCGCTCCCGTCCGCGAGACGGACCTCTGCCCCTGTCGGCAGGGCTTCTCCCGGGGTGCCGAGAAAGGTGGCCATGCCTGAGGCAAAGGTGGCTTCCTTCGGGAACACGCCCTTCAGCGCTGCCCAGCCGGCGCGATGCTCCCCCATGGCCGTGGCGGGAGTGGATTGCAGCGCGATCCAGTCCAGGTAGCCGTAGAGCCCCTGCGTCAATCCGGCCATGGCACGGGCCATCGCGATCTCCGGCCGCCACCGCAGAAGCGCCCGGAGCCCCAGCGCCTGGGCAATATCGGCCTGTGCCTCCCGGATCAGATCCGAGAGGGTCTTCCTGGCGAACGGCATGTCTCAGGCTCCCTGCCAGGCCCAATCGAAGCGGAAATCGTCACGGCGCCCGTCGCGGTGGAACACGGAAGGGCGCAGCACCATGAAGTTGGGGGCGCCCACTGGGCAGAGACCTCCACCCTCGCGGCTACGCCATCGGTGACCAGCCATGCCAGCGCCTCGCGGGCGTAGGCCTCGGCCCGGCGGAGTGTCTCGTCACTGCGGACAGCCCGGTCCAGCAGCCAGAGGCGGCTACCGATCGGCACATCCGCATAGGCATCGGCCCACCAGCCGCGGCGATCCTCTGAGCCATCCGTCAGCCGGTCATCCTGTGCGGCGCGGCGATCCGTGAAGAGGCTCATCCAGATCGACATGGCGAGATCATCGCCCATTGCCAGCGCCCCGGCGGCATCCCGCGCCCAGTCGCCTTGGCCGGTGACGTTGCTCCAGGCAATTCCAATCGTGCTCACCCGATGGGCTCCGAGGTGGTGCCGCCGCCGTGGCCATTCTCATTGTGCCGATGGACGTTGAAGCTGCGGCTGCCGATGGTGACGTCCGTGGCCGCCTTGATCATGGCGCCGCTCTCGATGTCGCCATTTGCCTTGATCCTTCCGGTGACGACCAACTCGGGCGTATCAATCGTCACTCTCGTTGCCGCCTGGACGGCAATCTCCCCGCCAAGCTTGAGGTGGACCTTGGTTCCCTCATGGGTGACCAGCCCAACCTCGCCCTCTTCCAGCGGCAGGCCGAAGCGGCCGTCGTCGGTGGCGACCACCACTCCGGCGCCACGGTTGCCGCCGAGGAAGACGACCAGCGCGTCCGCGCCTGGCCGGGGCCGAGATGCAAGGCCGTAGATGGTCAGAACAGGCGTGTCGTCCCGGACTTCTCCTGTCTCGGGCATGCGTATCTGCGCGGTCAGCGTGCGGCGCTCGGTGGCGCGGTCAGTGCGGGTGGCGGTGATGCGCGCAAGCCCCACCGCCATGGCCATGCGGCCAGCAAGGTTCCGAAGAGAGGTCACTGGCTCGGTCCCGGTTGGGAGCCCTTGTCGGGCTCGGTGACGGCGCGGCGGATCTGCTCGAAGTTGAAGTCGAAAAGGGGCACGTACTCGGGATCGAACGCCCGTGGTGGCATGAGGATGAGCGAGGCCGTGGTGCCGCTCTCCCCGCGCGAGAAGGTGACCTCCGCGATAGTCCATTCCTGCTCGTGAACGTGGCAGGTCGGCACATGGACGGGGGCAAGTCGGTTGGGCTCCCAAAGACGCCCCTGGCTGTCGCGCCAGCTGTCCACCGTGACGCGAATGCTCTCGGATCGGCCGACGCGCCGTGCCTGCTCCCACTCGGCTCGCCGCTTCGCTGCCTCTTCCAAGGAGCCTTGCCCGGCATGCTCCAAGATCAGGATCCGGCGTCGGAGCCGCGGGACGCCATCATCTCGGGCCTGCCCAGATGGGGGAGGTAGCGTCCCTACATCGCTGGCGCCATTCGCCTGCATCAGCGGGAAAACGCTGAGAGGATAGATGTGATACTCGCTGAAGCGCTCGTCCATCGTGAAGGCCGCGCTGGCGCTCTTCAGGTTCACGCCCTCGCGCACACCGCTGGCATGGCGCTCGAACGAAACCGGTCGCAGCACGATGTTGCCGTTCGGGTCGTCATAGCAGAGGAACTTGGCGAACCGGCAAAGGCGCTCGATCACGTCCCAGGTCGTCTCACCGAACTGCAGGTTCAACTGTGGCACCACCGGGCCATCGCCCTCCGGTGCCAGCACCTCAATGCCATACGGCCGCGCGAGGGTGGCCGCGATGTCGCGGACCGTCACGCCACTGAGCTGGTACGTGTCGAACACAGCCGAGCAGTCCACGAGGTCCTGACTCTTGGAGCGGCCCAGGACGACAACGCTGTGCTGTCTTGCATCGAGGACCGGCAGGTACCGGTCCACATAGCCCGTCAGGACCGTGTCCCGTCCGATCCGCACAACGCAGGACTGCCCCGGCCTGATGACCACCTGCCCCAGTTCGCCTGGAAAGCGCTCGGTGAGGCTGAGGGTGAAGGTAGATGGCATCCGCTCGCAACCGCGGGTGACCTGCACATTGTCCCAGCTGCGGAAGCGCTTGCCGTCCACCTCCAGCACCAGCTCGTCATCAGGGACCTCGCCCGGTGATGACGGCGGTGGGAGCGGCAGCTCCTCATCGGCGACAATGGCTACCTCCGGCACCTCCACAACCGCGGTGTCTTCACGCACCAGGCGTACCTCCTGCTGTACGGGTGACAAAGGCGTGGCTCAGAGAACGGAAATGACGTTCACACCCCGCTGCCAACGCGCTGATCGTGCCCCGCGCAATGCGAGCTATCTGGCCAGTGCCCTGAACTGGCTGGGCATAAAGCAAGGGTTCGGAGGGTCACCCGCCATTCTGGTGAGTTCCCCCTCACGACGAGCGTCACCGTACAGGTGCTGAGCCAGGACCAGCGCCGGCAACTGGGCCTGCACCGTCACAGGACGGAGCGGCGATAGGTTCGCCGCCCGGCGGGTCAGATCGCGATCCACCGCGCCGCGCAGCGCCCTTAGCGCCGCTGCCACAGCATCCTGCCCATCATCGGCCGCCGCGATCTCCTCAGCGTCGAACAGGGCGATGATCCGGTCCCGTCGACCCACCGCGTCGTCAAAGGATCGGGGATCCCAGTCGGACACGGCACGCGCCAGCGCCGCCAGAGCCGTCCGGCGGCCCACCGCTGCCAGCGCCTGGTCCTCCTCCGCCCCACCAGACGCCGTGGCGAGGGCCATGAGAGCGTCCAGGCGCTCCTCCGGGTCGAAGACGGCGTCCGCCACTCCGGCAACGAGGGCCCGAAGGGCCGCAATGAGTTCTGCCGGACTGCTCATAGACGCTCCGCCAGGCTCGTGACGTTGTTGCCCAGGCGCGTGACCGTGTTCCGTGTCGAATTCACCCGGCCGAGGATGGAGGAGACCCTGCCTGTGAAGCTACTCGCCATTCCCAGGTCCCTGTTCACGCCACGCGTTGCCTTGTTGATGAAGCGCCCAACGTTGCCAAGACCAGCGGCGCTCGCGATGGAGCTGACGCTGCGGATCACGCGGGTGGCGCTGCTCACCGCCTGCCGGGCCGTGGCCGCATAGGACCGGGCGGTCTTCACGATGCGCTGGGCGCCCTCGTAACCCTCCTTCAGCGTGTCCAGAATGCCCCTCTCGCCGGCCTCGCCAGCCACGCCTTCCAGATGCGCGGCCGCGCCCTCGATCTCGGCGGCGCCGTCCATGATGCTGGTGGGGAAGCGGCGGGCGCCGGTCTCCACGAACTCCATGATGAGACGGACCACCCGTCCCTCGTCCCAGGCGTCCGACCAGCCCAGGGCAAGCAGGGTGACCTCCATCTCGCCCCGAAGCGGGTGGACCAGGGTGCCGGAACCCGGCTGCTCAGCCGCCGCTTCAATGTCCAGAAGCTGTTGATCCACATCGTCGCCGATGAGGTAGCCTCGAACCGTGAAGCTGCGGGTCCGGCGGCCGAGATCCTCCGCCCAGGGCTCGTCCCGGAAGGGGTACTCGTGGAGGTGCACGCGACGCCCCGCGAGCCCTTCCGAACCGATGACCTTGAAATGAACGTCGCGCCAGAAGGCAGGGCGGAGATGGTCCCGCCACCGGGGATAGGAGCCGCTCATCCGAGGTCCGCCCCCTGCATGGCTGTCTCGATACGTGGCGGGGCCGCGTCGATGTTACCTTCTGGCCGCACCGCCGCGCGCATGTTGCGAGGCGCATTGCTGAAGGCGACATCCACCTGAACCCGCCCGCCGCGATCCGCGCGGGGGCCATCCATCGGGCTGGGCACCACGACGGGCGCCGCAGGAGAGGGCGCGGGCGTCGATGCAGAGGGCGTGGCAGGCGTTGCCGGACGATTGAGCTGGGGTAGCAGGCCTTCTGCCGTCGCACCCCTCGCGACCGCTTCGCCGTACCTGCCAGCCGGGCGCATGTTCTTCAGGGACATGACCCGGGCGGCTTCGGCCGCCGTGCGAGCCTGGCGCAGCGCCTGTCCTGCGAGGCGCAGGGAGGCATCACTCCCCTGCGTCATCTCGTAGTTCAGAAACTCGCGCTGCTCCGCCGCGGTGCTTTCGCGGATGTCCTTGCCCGCCCAGCGGCGGAACTCGTCCTGTCGGCCGGCCCGGCGGTTCCACTGGAAGGAGCCATAGCTCGCGCCGTTGTCGCCAATGGCGCGCGGATCGAGGTTGGGGCCGCTCTCGTGGACGCCATTGGCGACGATCCCCGTCGCGGCCTCGGGCGACCACCCCATCCGCCGGAAATGCTCGAACGCCTCGCGCTGAGCCTCGGTAGGCGCACCGCTCGCGCCGCGCCCGGTGCCGGCGGTTGAGCCACCCCCGCTTCCGAAGCCGAAGAAGGAGCGGACACCCTGCCAGGCGTTGCCCAGGACCTCGCCGGCAGGCCTGCCGCCGATCTTCCAGCCGGTGCGCCCGGCCTCCCGGTCCTCCGCGCTCTGGCGGGCCTCGTCGTGCAATGCACGCCGGTCCAGAAGAGCGTTGCCCACGACCAAGCCACCAGCCCCGAGCAGCGCCAGAGCCCAGGGAGGAAGGCGCGTCACGCTGAGGGCCAGCGCAGCAGCGTTGATCCCGGTCAGCGTCTTCAGGAGCTTTGCCGCGAGCAGCGCCTCCAGCACCACCGTGGCGCGCTCCCAGCCGATGGTGGAGACCACCGCCTTGTCGATCGCCGAGACGACAGTCCAGGAGCCGCGGCCCATCTGCTCCAGGCGGGTGACGATGTTCGTCGCCAGCCATTCTCCGTTCGCGCGGGTCCAGTCATTCGTGCGGGTCGCCGCACGCTGCAGGGCCGGCGCCATGGTCCCGCCCACCGTGATGGCGAGGATGTCGCCGGTCAGGCGCAGGCGGTTCCACTCGTCATTCAGGCGCTTCGCCTGCTCGGCCTGATCGCGGGTGATCACGCCCATGGAGCGGCCCTCGCGGACGAGTTCCGCAACGCTGGCACGCCCACGGCGAAGGACCGGAAGAAGGTTCTCCACTCCCCAGACGCGGGCAAGCTGCTGCTGCTCGCGAGGGGCGTCGTTCAGCCGCGCAATGCTGTCCGCCAGGTCTCCCAGCGCGTCCTGCGCCGTTCGGGCGCGTCCTGAGGCGTCCCGCAGTGCGAAGCCGATCCGGGGGATCGCAGCCGCCGCAGCCGCCTCCATGTTCCGGCCGCCCACGGCGTCGTAGAGAACCTGGCCGAAGCCCTTCAGCCCTTCGGTGGCATCCTCGGCCGAGACCCCGGCAAGCCGTGCCCCGTTCTGGAAGGCGTGCAGGTTCTCCACCGACATGTTCAGCTGCCGCGAGGCACTGAGGATCTGCCGCCCCGAGCTGATGAACTGCGTCGCGGCCATGGACGCACCCGCCGCGAGGCCTCCGCCGGCCAGCGGGATCGCGGCGGTCGCCACGTTGCGCGCCATGGAGAGCGCGCTTCCTGCCGCCGCGGTGAGGCCGGCATGAACCCGGGCCAGCCCCGACGCCTCGCCAAGACGGCCAAAGGCCGCGCTGAGCTGGCGGGCAGGCTCCACCGTCGTGCCGAGCCGGTCCCGCACCCGGTCGATGGTGGCGGTCGCCCGGTCCGTCGCGGTGATGACAACGGAGAGGGCGCCGACATTCTCATTGGCCACGGCGCCCTGCCTCCTTTTCGTTGATCCGCTTCGCCTGCCTGGCCCACCACACAAGCCGGGTGGCTGTCATGTTCCAGGCATCCTCCGCTCCCCACCCGAAATAGACGGTGAGGTCGGCGATGAGCTGCTCTAGGTTCGCTGGCCGGGCACCGTAAAACGCGAGAAGAACCGGTCAGCCTCCAGCGTCTTGGAAATCGGGAGCAGCTGCGCGACCGCCTGCGGCAGCTTGCCGACCACATGCACCAGATGGATCGCGCTGCGGACCCCACCGAGATCCATAGCATCCGCGAACTGCTGGCTGGTGGGCTCACGGAGTGTCACCTCCGTGTAGTCCTTGCCATTGAAGTGGATCGGCGGATCGAAGGTCAGGACAATCGTCGCCGGCTGCTTTTCCTCTGCGTCGCTCATTCGTCGCTCTCCACGTAATCACCCTCGAACTGCACGCTGAAGGCCGCATCACCCGAGCCCACCTCGACGGCGGAGGTGCACCACATGCCCACGCCGGTGATGGTCTTGCCGTTGTTCAGCTGCAGTTCGACGGTGACGTTCGTCATCCCTTCGAAGTCGGCGATGCTGATGCCCGGCATGTCGCGGAGCTGGGCCTTGATGTAGGGCGCGACCGGCGCTTCCCGGTAGCCATCCACGCCGGACATGCTGACCATGGTTTCACGGGTGACCGTGCTGAGGCGGTAGCCCGGCTCGCCCGTAACGGCGAAGCCCAGCCCGTCGATGGTGAGCCAGGCGGAGCCGGCGATCCGGCGGCTGGTGTCGGACATGATCGCCCTCCCTTACAGGTCGCCGGCGACGCCCACGGCGTCCCGGAGCTGCGCCTGGATGGCGACCTGCCGCAGCTGGTCCACCGGAACGGTCGGCGAGATCCCGTTCACGCGGCAGCGGTTCTGGCTGTCGCGCTCGATGACGAGCGCTTCGGCATAGGCATCCGCGTTCTGCACCAGCCCCTCGCGCTCCATGCTCCGGTAGTGCAGGGCGAGGCCCCGCTTGATCATGGAGGGGGTGACGATCCGCTTGCCCGGCCGGAAACGTGTGCCGTCGTCGGCCAGCGCCATGCGCGGCCAGGTGCTTTCGACGTAGTTGCGCTGCCGGCGCAGGATGTCCGCGATCTGGTAGAGCCGCTCTACATCCAGCAGGCTGTCGTCTGGCTGGCCGAAGGCGTTCTTCTGGTAGGTGGTCACCAGGCGCTCGATCCGGACCGTCCCGTCGTCGCCCACCGTATGGGTGGCAATGCCGGTGAAGAGCAACGCATTCCGATCGCCCAGGCCCCAGCGCTTGTTCACGGGGGGAGGAAGGACGTTCAGGACCACTGTCTGCAGCGGCAGGGTCACATCCGCGCGGATGCTGACTGCCGCCGCCGCCGTGATGGCCGCCGCCCAGAGCCAGGCCGGCTCAGGCGCGCTGTCGAAGCCCATCAGGGAGACATGCGGGTCATTGCGCCCGGCGCCGGCCGTGGTGACGGTACCCAGCGTGCCACGGATGGCCGCAAAGGCGCCGCCGTAGAGCATGCGGGACCATGCCCAGCGCGCCGCGAGATGCGCCTTGAGCGCGTCCAGGCTTGCCGCGTCCGTGTAGGGCATGGCGATGAAGTCGAAGTCCATGTCGCCCAGCGTGGCCAGGGCATTGGTCAGCCCCGTCACGGGGCTGCCAGTGCCGCCGCTGGGCTGGGTGACGGTGAAGGCGAGGCCGGGCGGGACCGGGTCGTCGGTTTCGGTGACGACGATCTCGTTCCCAATGGCGCCCTTGTGCTTGGCCGTGAGCGTCACCGTGCTGGTCGAGGCCGCCGCCGTCACAGGCAGGCCAGGAAGGGCGGTCACGGCCGCGGCGAACGCGGCCGCAAGCTGCGCGGTGGTCTGGGACGGAGAGACCGCCATGGCGACGCGCTGCCCCGCGATCCGCCGGACAAAGGTCCCGGCGCTGGTGGCGGCGGCGCTGAACGCCACGGTGCCCGATGCGGCCGCGGCAGCGCCGTCGTCGGCCAGCGGCAGGAGGTAGACCGGGCCGAAGTCATCCCGCGCCCGGTACTTCTCCACCATCAGCGCGGCCATGGAGCCCTGGCCGGCCTGGTTCTTGGTCCAGTCCACACCCTGGACCAGGACCGGAACGCCGGCCGGGAGCGTGCCGGCGGCAAGCTGCTGGGCGATGATGAGGGTCTTGGGCAGCCGCCCGCCACGATTGGCGCGGGTGGCATCCAGTTCGGCGAAGAAGAGCGGGACGCGGAGCGCGCCGCCGCCCGGGATCTCGTTGAAGCTCACCACGGGCCGTTACTCCTTGGCGGGGCGCGCCGCAGGCGGCGCGGTGGTCGGAGCCTCAGCGGCCTTCTCGGGCTTCGGCTCGGCGGGCGGGTCCACCTCGGTCACGTCCTTGTCCAGGATGCGGCGGGTCCAATACTCGGACGGGGTCACGCGGCGGCCCTCCTTCGGCAGGAAGTCGCCCAGCTCCGGGTCCGGTATCTGCAGGCCCTTGGCGGGCTTCACATACATGGCGGGCTCCTAAGAGGTCGGAATGGAGGGGTCGTGGAAGGAGAAGACGACCTCCCCGCAGGGGGACGTCTCGGGTTCGGTCACGGTGAAGGTTTCGGACCAGGCCAGTTGGAACTCGATGGTCGCCTCCACCTCGGCCTTGCGCTCCTTCTGCTCGGCGCCCAGCTGCGTGATGACGCCGGCGCAGCGCTCCAGCACGGCGCCTGCGGTGCCGAAGAGTTCAGGCGCACGGAGAATGGCTCGCTCCACCTGGCCGACGAGCGCCTCGCATTGCTTCTCGGCGTCAATGGCGCGTGGTGCCTCCGTCAGCACCTTGACGACCATCGAGCAGGTCACCGCGAACTGGTGCTGATAGCCGCCCTGACCGACCGGCTCCTTGCGTTCGGCATAGCCGTAAACGAGGAGCGCCGGCTTCGTGGAGGCGGGCCAAACGCGGGCGCGGTGCACGCGCCCCCTCACGTCCGGGACCCGCTCATCCAGAATTTCCGCGACGCGCTCCCGAACGTCAGCGCGCCAGCCGGGCCCCGCGATGCTCTCGCTCATTCGGGTGCCTCGCCGAGCGGCAGGTCGTACCAGCCGTTTTCGTCGGCCAGCACATCGGTGATGTTGCTGCGCTCGCCGTCCACGGTGACGAGCGCTCCCTGCTCAGGCTCGACGCCCTCGGGGAAGTCCTCTGCCCGGAGGCGAAGGATCTGGCGAAGCTGCGTGATGCCGCCGGTATCCTCGGCATCAGGGCCGAGAGGCACCGGGGTTTTGAGGATCAACCCCGTCAGATCAGGCAGATCCACCATGCCATCTGGCGACAGGTAGGTGACCGGCTTGCCGTAGACTTCGAGGTTCGCCTCCAAGGCCAGCAAGCCGGGGTTCACCATCATGGTCAGTCGGCCGGGCTGTGGTTCTCGACGCGCTGCTCGGCCTCCTCGGCCTTGCCCTCGCCGATCTTGGCCGTGGTGTCCTTGATCGCCTCGTCATAGGGGCTGACGACGCTCGCGGCCTCGCCAGGCCACCGGGCCAGGCCGAGGTCTACCAGACGGCGCGCCTCCTTCTCGGGCAGGTCCACCTCCTTGCCAGGCGCCACCGTCTCCGGCTCGGCGGGCGTGCCGCCCTGGAAGGAGGCAACGGCGACGACCCGCTTGGTGGGGCCGGCATTGACCGCGGCGGGCGGTGTCTGGACCTTGACGGTGGCGCCGCTGGGGACGGTCGCGGCAGGCGTAGCGACCGGTGAACGGGAGGCTTCACCAGTCGTAGCCTGGGTGCGGGGCTGCTGGGCCATGTCAGATCACCATCATCGAGGCGGAGGCGTCGGGCCGGAACGGCACGACGATGGGGGCGGACTGCATCATCAGGACGCGCTGCGCCGGGTCCTCGACCAGCCAGGACTTCGGAGCGAACTCCATCGGCTGGTAGTTGAACTTCGGATCCTTGATCAGGCCGTGCATGCGCCGGCCCTCGATCGCGGCCGAGCCCAGCAGCACCGTCCCATCGGGAAGGAAGGGCTTCAGCTGGCCGTCGACGGGGTCGGTGTACCAGTCATTGAACAGCCAGAGGCGGTAGTTGCCCCAGGTGCCCTTGAACATGCCGCCCTGCGCAACGCCGCCGCCCAGCGCGATCGACACGTCCGTGTTGTTCGGCGACTGGATCGCCTCCTTGACCCCGTCGCCCTTACGGAACAGGCGCCAGGCAGTGGGCGTGAAGACGATATCCTCGACGGCCGCGCCGGACTTCTGCATCACGAGGACAACGTTGTCCTCAATGCTGTCGCCCGGATCGATGCCGTTGTTCAGTGTCTTGCCGTCGGTGCTCCACCGGGCAGCACCGGTCAGCGCGATGGTCAGAGCCGGGTCACGCTGGAAGTTCACCACCGTGGTGGGGAAGCCGTCGCCAGTGATGGTGACCGTGCCGGTGCGCAGGGCGCTCGCCGCCATCCACTCCATGCGACGGACGATCATGTCGATCTGGTCCGCCATCTCAATGGCGAGGTTGGCCTCTTCGCGCTGGGCGGGCGTCAGCTCGCCGGTGCCGATCTGCTCGCCGATGGCGCGGCGAACCGGCTTCAGCAGGTCGGGCGCCCGCTTGTCCTTGATGTAGGCGGGCTTGAAGAGGTTCGTGGTGTAGCCCATCCCCTCGACCAGCTTCCCCTCCACCAGGGGCGAGCAGAAGGGCGCCAGGCGGCGGTTTCCCTTCTCGACGTCGATCGCGACCTCCTCGGTGGTGGCCGTGATGACGTTCGGGAAGAACGTGTCGAGCAGGAAGCTCTTCGGCCGGAGGAGGCTGCGAACCACCCCCACCAGCACGACGGGATCATAGTTGCCGGACATGGCCGGTGCTCTCCTTCAGGCTGCCGGTCAGGCCGGGATGGGGGTCTTCAGGTAGATGCCGCGCGCGCGCAGCCCCGCCTTCACCGACGCGGCCGTATGACCGGCGCCATAGATGATGGCGTTCTCGTTGAACTCGCCGGCCACATAGATGCCAGCGGACGCATCGGCCGAGGCGGCAGGCGCATGGTCCACCAGGATCGCCACCGGCGTCTCGCTGCCATCGCTCGCGGCGGCGGTGGACTGCACGAACTTGCCGCTGGCGGTGATCACGCCGAGCAGCGTGCCGCGCTCCAGGTTGGCACCGGCGCCGATGACGGCCGTCTCGGTGACGATGTCGGCCGAGCCGGCGATGAGCCGGTCCGGGTTGTAGGTCTCCGAGCGGAAGCCCGGGACCTGCGGAGGGTTAGCGGCCATGGAGGGCTCCTTTCAGCGCTTCGCGGGGACGACGCCGACGGCGCGGCCGGCGGCGGTGATGCGGTCGATGATCGCCTGGGGGCTGCCCTCCGGAGCGGCGCTGGCGCCCTGGGCGCCGCCGGCCAGCGGCGGCTGCGGCTGGCGCTGCATGCGCTGGTCCAGCCCGCCCTTGCGGGATCCTGTCGTGCCGGCGGCGCCGGCGCGCAGCAGGGCGAGGGCCTGCTTCACCGGCACGTCACTCTCGAAGGCGAGGCTGGCGGCCAGCGCGGGATTGGCCGCGGCCTCCTGGGCGCCGAAGATGGCGGCACCGCGGGCACGCTCGGCCTTGGCGCCGGCACGGCGGCCTGCCTGCCACGCCTTCTTCGCGGCGGGCTCCTCCGGCTCTGCGTCCGTGTCCTCGGTGGTCTCTCCGCCTTCGAGCGCCTCGACGCGCTCCTCCAGCTCGTCCACCTTCTCCTTCGTCTCGTCCACCTCGTCCTGGACCTCCTCCACCTCTTCCGTGGTGGCGGGGGCGCCATCGGTGGTCGTGTTTTCGGCAGGCCGCGCCTCCTCCTCCACGGCCTTGGTGCGGCGGGCGCCGACCAGGTGCGCGAACGCGCTCACCCGGCCCGCCAGCGAGCGGTTCGACATCGTCGGTTCCTTCCGGAATGGCGGGCGCGGGAAGCGCCGCCGGGTTATGCGGACTGGCGCGCGTCCAGCCGCGCAAACAGGGCCGTCATCGCCTCGTCCGGCGACATGACGGCATCGGCGAGGCCCAGGCTCACGCCCTGGGCGCCGAGGTAGTAATCGCCCTGCTGGGCACGCACGGCCGAGACGGAGAGGCCGCGGTTGCGGGCCACCGTCTCGTGAAAGAGGGTGGCCATGCTGTCCACATCGCGTTGCAAGCGCTCCAGCAGGTCGCGCTTCACGCCGCGATAGGACTGCACCGTCTCCAGCATCTTCTTCTCGCCGGAGCGGATGAAGTGCACCTCCAGGCCATCAGCGCGGATGGCGCGGGAATAGTCCACCAGCATGGTCACGATGCCGACGCTGCCCACTCCACCGGTGCGCGGCACCGTGATGTAATCGCAGGCGCTGGCGATAGCGTAGGCGGCCGAGTAGGCGCATTCGGCGCAGATGGCCCAGGTCGGCTTGCGCCCTCGGTTCGCATGGATCAGGTCCACGAAATCGAAGCAGCCCGCCACCTCGCCGCCACCGCTGTTCTGATCGAACACAATGGCCTCGACGCTCGGGTCCTCCAGCGCGGTCAGGTAGTTCTCCCGCAGCCCATCGAAGCCCGTCATGCCGGAATAGGGGCGCAGGGTGCCGGTCTTCTGCACCAGCATGCCCTCGACCTGGATCACGGCCACGCCCTCGACCATGTCGTAGCCGGCGCGGCGGGGCCGGGCCTCCTCGTCAAAGCCCAGGCAGTCATCATCCTCGAAGGCCAGGGCATCGCTGCCATCGGCACGCACCACGCGCGCCACGCCCATCCGCTCGGCGAGCGCCGCCAGCGCGATCTCCGCCTTGCGGGGATGCAGCGCCAGAGGGGTGTTGAAGATGCGCTGGGCAAGGCTGGGGAACAGGTCGGGGCCGGTCATTCGATAGGCTCCTCTGCCCCAAAGCCATCGGCCGCGGCGTCCTCGGCCTCGTCCTCGGCCTTGGTGCCTTCGCCACCCTTCATGATCTTCGACGCCCGCGCGCCGAGCGGGTCGGGCAGGCCAAGGCGCTTGCGGGTTGCCTCCTCGACGGCGCGCTGGGCCATGGTCTCCTCCCAGTCACCGCCGCCGTTCTCCGCGACCTCTTGCTCATAGGTGCTGAGATAGTTCTGGATCCCGAGCACCGCGCCCTGCTTCTCCTTGACCGGATCGATCCAGCCGCGGCCCGGGCCGTACCAGGCGCAGCGCGCATAGGCGGCACGCTCCTCCACGAAGTCAGGCGCCCCGGCTGGCAGGGGAAGCAGCCCACGGTCCAGGGCCTCCTCCAGGAAGCAGGAGTAAATGGGCGTGCAGAAGCCGGTGGCGTAGTCCGCGCGGCGCCGCGTGACGGTGCGCCAGGCGTTCAGCGCGGCCGCCCGGGCGGAGCTGTAGTTCACATCGCCCCAGGCCTGCGAGATCTCGGGCGCCGAGGCGCCGATCGCGGAAGCCGCATTGCGGAGCATGGCGGCTTCGAACTGCGGGAAGGCCGTGCTCGGCCGCGCCGCGTTGGCGAAGGTCAGCTTCTCACCAGGAAAGAGGGTCGCGATCCGCGCGTCCCCGAGCCGCAGGCGCTTGTCGCTGTGGAAGTCCGCCCGCATCGCCTGATAGGCCGGTAGATCCTCGGTGCCGAGCGCGTCCTGTACCAGGGCCGGATCGTTCGGGCTCTCGATGAAGGCCGCGAAGATCGCGTTGATCAGCGCCGCCTGCAGCTCCGCGCTGTCATACTTCGCCAGCATGCGCAGCCGGGACAGCACCGGCGCCAGGATGCCCGCGCCGCCACGGGTCTGCCCGACGCGGTCCGCGTCGAAGTCGTGGATCACGATCGGCCGGCCGGTGTCGCTCTCGCGCGGCAGGCGGTCCCAGACCCATGGCTTCGCGCCAGCAGTCCAGTCGCCGGGATGCGCGCTGCGGAAGTGGTAGGCGATGGCTGCCTCTTCCTCGTCCAGCTCGATCCCGCCCTTGAGGGTGGACGTGTCCATCGCCTCGTTTGGATTGCAGAGGCGGTCGGGGTCCATGAGCTTGACCGCCGTGGCGTAGCTCGCCTTGCCGTAGCCGCGGCGCCCTGGAAGGTACCGCATCACCGCAACCGCATCACCATCCACCAGCTTGTGGCGGAAGCCGAGGCGGATGATCTGCGGTATGGTGTGGCGACGCGCCGCATCGCACCACCGCGCGGGGTCCTCCGCCCAGTCCCGCCAGAGTGACGAAGCCTGCATGGCGAACTCGGCCGCCCAGGTCGCGTCGAAGGCGCTGGAATACCAGGACAGGCTGCGGAAGTCGGGTTTAGGCTTCGGCCGAAGGTTCGCGCCCACCACGCTGTCCAGCACGTTGGTGACCGCGCCGGAGGCCCAGCCGTCGTTCCGCACCAGATCGCGCTGGCGCGCCACGATGGTGTCGCGATAGGGGCCCAGCTCCTGGTCGGGCGCACCGAGCCAGGGGTTCCAGCCGGCCATCTCGGCCGAGTGCCGATCGGCCGCATCGTAGGGCGTGGAGCCGGCGAGGCCCTTCATCCGCGCGTGCGCGACCTCGACGCGCGATACGGGCCGCCCGTCAGGATGGATCAGCTTGGCACCGCTCATCCGAACCTCACGCCGATGGCGCGTCGGCGGCGGAGGACGGCCACACCAGCCTGGCGCTCAAGATCGGGGATGTAGGTCTCGGCCAGCCACTTCCGGTCGGCCTGGGTGAAGGTGGTCCCCATGCCGCCACCGGTGGAGCTGTGCTGCGTGCTGACGACGCTCCGGCCGATCGAGAGCTGATGCAGGGCGTGGCGCGCCTCGGCCAGCATAGCCAGCACTGCCTCGCGTGGAACCGAGCCGTCCGGCAGGAGGGTGAGCTTGGCGGCCATGCTTGCCCTCCTTCAGGCGAGGCGCGCGCCCAGCGGGCGCTTCGGGGTTGAGACGATGGCGGCCGCCGGGGCCGCTTCCTTCTTCTGCTCCGGTGGCTGCGCCACCAGCGTGTTCGAGTCGTGCGGGGCGGCCCAGGCGGGCGCGGCATCCCAGTTGATCCGGCCAAGGCCGTGCAGCCGGGCCAGGACATGCGTCCCGACCATCTGGTCCCCGGCCTCGTTCCGCCCGCCGGACACCGCCTTGCGCCAGGTGCCGTTCGGCATCCGCTGCTCCGCCACCAGCTGCTCGAACCACGGGTGCGGCGGGCCGGCCCGATCCTTCAGGGCATCGGGGAAGTGCACGTACCAGGGACCGTTTTCCGCCCGCGTCAGCTGTGCCGACAGGTCATCCTTGAAGAGGTTCGCGTTGAACCGCGCGACCGGTACTTGCCCACGGGCGATGGCGCTGGCGGCGCGGGCCTTACGGACCTCGTCGGGGTAAACCACCTCCAGCCGGGCCGCCTGCAGCCTGGGCACGCCCTGCGTCAGGATCACGTCCCAGGCGTCTCGCTTGCCGATAAGGCCGAGCCGCCGCACCTTCCCGGCGCGCTGCCAGCGCAGCCAAGCCTCGTAGGCGCGCGAGGTGACGCCGGCCGCGCCGCCCATGTCCATGCCGACCGCCCGAGGCCGCATCAGCCGGCCGGAGCCGTCCGCCAGCGGCAGAGGCGCCTGCATCAGCGCCAGCAGGGCATCCCAGGCCTTCGGATCGGTGGCGGTTTCCGCCTCCACCTTCTCGACCTTCAGCACCGCACTCTCGCCGCCCACGCCCCAGCCGCGCCACATCGGCTCGAAGCGGTTGGCCTGCACGTCGGCCCAGACCGTGACGAACCGCACCCACTCCGGCACTTGGCCCAGCTCCAGTGCGGGATCCGCGCGCTCCACCAGCGTCTCCGCATCCACCGACCCGACCTTGCGCGGCGGCACGAAGGGGAACCCCCACTGCTTCACCACGACCTGGCGGGCCGTCGTTTCCTCGCCGGAGCGCTCCATCTCGCGCTCGGCCGCCACCCGCTCCCGCGCCAGCCCGCCGATGCCGCCCAGGATGAAGGGGCTCATCATGCCGACGATCCAGGCGCCGTAAGTCGCGTTTGGGATCAGCTGCCCCGTGACCCGGCCGTCCTCATCGATCGTCTCGCCCAGCCCCACCCAGCGGCCCGCGGCGTTCATCGCCTCGCGCTCGTGGTCCTCGATCAGCCCGCCGCAGACCGGGCAGACGAGGCGGGCCATGTCCCGCACCTCGTCCAGCGGCGCCTCGATGTCATAGTCCAGGGCCATGAAGCGGGCCGCACCCGGGTTCGGGCTGCTATGTGCCCCGCAGCGCGGGCAAGGCCACCACCACATGCCGCGCGTGCTGTCGCGGTAGACGGCCATGATGCCCTTGGTCCATCCGGCCGGGGAAAGCCCCACGGCCAGGTCCGGGTGCGACAGCATGAACAGGCAGCTGTCCTCGCCGAAGACCTGTCGGCGGATGTCCAGCACCGGCTTCGCCTCGCCCAGCTCGGAGAGGTCGTAGTTGTCCACCTCGTCGGCGACGATCCGGGCGGCATTCTTGTTGATCAGGTTGTTCTTGGTGAAGCTCAGGAACTCGGCCTGCATGGCGCCGAAGTCTTTGAACCCAATGCTGTCCGCCGAGGGGTCCGACCCCAGGCGCTCCTCCATGCGAGGATGCGCCCGGATCATCGGCTCGATCCGCTTCTTGACGTAGGCCTGCACGCCCGGATGGGTCTGCATGTACCAGAGGAAGCTGGCGGGGTCGGTCTCCACCGACAGCTGCAGCCAGTTCTCCGCGATCGTGGTCTTCGCGCACTGGCCGGGACCAGGCACCACCACCGTCTGGTACAGGCCCGAAGTCAGGGCGTTCGAGGGGCCTTGGAGATAGGGCACCCGCGACGTGTCGAAGGGCTTGCTCTCCTCCCCGATGCCGTCCGTCAGCCGGCGGTTGCGCGCTGCATAATCCCAAAGCGCCAGGCGCTCCGGCGGGATCAGGGCCCGGAAAGCCTCCAGCATCAGGGCGTCGGCATCACCGAACGGCCCAGGGTCACCCGTCAGCATCAGGCAATCCCGTCTGCTCCAACCCCGCCACGAAGGCGCGGAGTTCGTCCTCGATCAGTCCGCGCAGGATGCGCTGCTGGTCCTTGCTCAGCCCCATCAGCTTGCCGGCCTTCACGGGCACGCCGCTGGTCAGCTCCCGCCGAAGGGCGGTGAGGCCCCGGGCAAGAGCGCCGCGCATCTGCTCCGCGATCAACAGGCCGCCGGCTTCGATCGCCTGCTTCCGCTCCAGATCGCGGGCCCGCAGTTCCATGAACCGCTGGTTCGGCGACAGGTCCTTCTCAGTGCGCGCCAGCAGTTCGGCGAGCCGGGCGACGGCAAGTTCCGCATTAAACTTCCACCCGTCGCCGTTGCCCCCGCCGCGCTTCACGATCGGGAAGGCCGGGTCGCGGGCCAGGCATTCGTCCAACGTGGTGCGCGAGATCCCTGCCTCGCGGCAGAGGTCGCGCTTGTTCACCAGGCGCGGACCGGGCGGCGCAATCGGCGCGGCCGGCTTAGTCTTTCGGGCGCGGGGCTTGCGCGGCGGCGGCTCGGCCGACAGCGCGGCGCTCATCCGGGCACCTCAATGTTGTTGTCCAGTTGTTTTCAGGTCAGACGCTCGCGAGAGCCGGGGCGCGAAATACCCGCGTCCGGCAGGGCCCCGAGGAAGGACCCGCGAAATAATATTGCGCGCAATATTGTTGCGTGTCGGGGTAATATTCTTACTTATGCGCTGGGCGCGTGGCTCGCGGGCCGCCCCGCTTCACCGGGCGGTCCGTAGTGCCCTTTGCACCGCCTCGCGGAACGCCGGCCCGAGAGAAGCCTTGATCACCTTCACCGCGCGCGGCTTGAAGCCGAAGCGAGGGCGGTAGACCGCCTGGTCCTCGAAGGCGATGAGCAGCGTCAAGCCGGTGCGCTGCCCTTTCATGGTCGCTGCCGTATTGCCTTTGGTCCCAGCCGAACCGTCCCGGCGCTTGCCACGTGCAGGCCGCTGCCAGACGCCGCCGATCCCTTTCACGGTACCGACGAACACGTCCTTCCGCTTCAGCAGGTTCTTCATGCCGCGCCGCGGCAGGTTGCCGTACTGGTTCAGATCGGCGCCGACCGGCTGCACCAGGCCACGCTTCTTCGGTCGGCGTGTGCCGCCCGTCTCCTGGAGCAGCAGGCCCGCCGCAGCCTGTTGGGGACGCACGTAGACGGCGGCCATAGGAGCGCCCTTGGTCGCAGGCTTGATCGCGATGCCACGCTCGGTGAATGGCGTTGGCTTGTCGAACACGGAGGGCAGCGCTCGCCTCTCCGCGATCTGCGCCAGCTTCACCGTCTGCGTCAGCGCCGTAGCTGTGACGAATGGAAGCTGCCTCGTCGCCTCGCCGAGCATGCGGCGCGCCTTGGCGATGTCTGATGTGACGGAGACGTTCAGCATGTTGCTGCCTCCAGTCAGCAGACAAAGATTATCCCCACCGATCATCAGGCTGGCTAGGTAGTCGTGCCGGCCGTCGCAGACCATGAAGCGCTCAGCCTCGGCAACTGGACCCCCATGCCCCCTCACGCTTGAGCGCATCGATGATGATAGAAGCCTAGAAATATGAACCCCCGCACGGTTAGAGCAGGCGGGGCGCACCTTTGGACTATCTTAGGAGCGGGTACCCTGTTTGTTCCCTGCATGTCAAGCACTCTGCCACCAAGTGAAGCGCCTGAACAAAAATTGGACGGCAGCGGCTAGCGCTTCGATTCATTCACGCTATGGTGAAGCGCAGGATAGAAGCTGGAGGAAGCATGCCGCTCGAGAACCTGTCGATCTCGCGAGTGTGCCTCCACGAAGTACACCGTCGCGCCGACGATCGGACCATAGTTGCTCCAACTCTCTCAAGCGCTTTGCTCACCCTCGATGCGCGTGCGTCGGGTGCGCTTCACAGCCGCGTTGTCTCCGCCTTTCGCAGTGATGCGAAGTGTATGGAGATGGACATTGCTCGGCACGATGCGGTGAGCGTCATCGCATTTGGTGCCGATCTCATTACAGCGGACGATAGCCGGTTCGTTGATGTGTCAAAGGCTATAGCCCGGTTACTCGCAGATGCACAGAAATCGCGGCAGTATCCTGGTGGGTTGGTTGTCATCTTCGATGGCACCGTGGGCCACCCTGCGAAGAAGTTCTTTGCTGTGATGAAAGCTGAACTTCACGACGGCTTCATTAAGCAGGCTAACCTGCGCGCTACCTTCACTGACAGCCTGTTTCTTAGCCCTAAGACCAAGCTCTACAAGATCGGGTTGTTCGTTTTGGATTCGCCGTCTCAGAGACCTTTACCAAAGGGCTGGACAGCTACTGTCTACGACAGCCAGTTGACCGCGGGCCAAAGAGACAGCATTGCTTTGTACTTCCACGATGGCTTCCTTGGCCTCAAATTCCCCGAGAACAGTGCGCAGAGAACAAAGCAGTTCTTCCAGAAGACGCGCGATTTCATCAGTTCTGCACCAGTTCTTCAAGAAGAAAAGGTCGATCTTTACAACAGTTTGTATGCCTACCTGAAAACGGACCAGTCTCCTTCGATCCAAGTCGGTCATTTTGCTGACACATACATGCAGCCTGCTATGGCTCAGAATTATCGGGATTACATGCGTCGTGAGCGCTTCACCGACCGTCCGATCCCAAAGGATCTGGCAGAAGTTGGAGGTAGCTTGCGCCTTCGGCGTCTGCGATTTGCCAATCGCATTACTTTGATTGGGCCTTCCGAGGCTCTCTCCGAAAATGTGACAGTAGAGGCTTTGCCCCCGGATGGGGGCGTCGAGCGTACGCAGATCATCGTGCGTGGCGGGCTTGAGCGGCAAGAATGACCAAAGAGGAAGAATTTCTGGCTCGCTGGAGTAGGGAGAAGGACGCCTATCTCGCTTGGGGGCAACATATCTCAGATCGGATTATTGAGGTTCTTGCTGAGAAGATTGCCCCGGTGAGCGTTGATTACTACCTTAAAACGAAGGTTCTGCCGCGCTTAAAGGATGACCTTAAACTTGTTACGAAGGCATTCTTCCGCAACAAGCCTTATGCACATCCGTACGACGACATTACCGACAAGGTCGGGACGCGCTTTGTTGTGCTTCGAGGGACTGAGATTAGGCCGATCGTGGACGCGCTTGTCTCTATGAAGGGATGGACGTCCTCCAAGGATCGGGACTATGAAGAGGAACAAAATAAGAACCCCGTGACTTTCGAGTACGCGGCAGTGCACTTTGTCATCCGCCCCGTAGCTGATCAGATGATCGGTGGGATCCTCGTGCCGGCCGGCACTCCTTGCGAGGTGCAGATCAAGACGATCTTGCAGCACGCGTACAGTGAGCTGACCCATGACACGATTTACAAGCCGCAGATACGAGCTACTCCTGCGATGCAGCGCAACGCTGCCAAGGCGATGGCTCTGCTTGAAGCGACGAACGACTATTTCGAAAAAGTCGCCGAACAAGTGACTGCGGCGGTTAGCGCCGTGCGGGAGATCACGAGTGCACTTTCGGGTGTCTATCGTGAAGCTACAGGTTTGGAGCCGAGTCCAAGCCTGTTGGAAGGTCTCTTGCTTGAAGCTTATGAGCCAATGGTCGGGTCAGACTATGTTGTCCAAGCGCAGGGGCTACTTACTGAAAAGCCATTTCTTGTGGATCGGATCAGAAGTGGTGTTCAGCATTGCAATCCCCTGTTCTCGCAACCTTCCATTCTGCTGGCCTACCTAGATATAGCCACACGGGGGCGCAAAGCGCTTACCGATTGGCCTCTTACCGAGGATGAGATGGAGCCGCTGCTGAACCACCTCGGTGAAAGTCGCTTCTGAACCGTCCGCAACCTTTTTCATTCCCAGTGCGGCGGTGGGTGTACGTCGCCAACGTTGTAGAAGTCGGCCAGTCGCAACAAAGCTTCCTTCAGCACGTCAGCGGCCAAGCCTTTCCGGATGCCTTTGCACTCCGTGTAGTCCTTCAGCGTGCCGCGGCTGACTACCACCCAATGGAAGACGCCGGCAGCATCCTGGCCTATGGCCTGTCGCCACGCGCGCTTGATCCGCCGTATCGCCCCGAATTGACCCGCAGCAGCGTGGTTCGACCTGAGCCAAGGCACCGCGGCTGGTGGCGGCACTCCCTCTTCAGCGCGGCGTAGAGCTCGCGCCAGCGCTTCATCCGGATCCTGTCCTCCTTCAGCCCGCTCAAGGTCCTGTCGGAATTCCTCGGCCGCGCAGTAGAGGCGATAAGGCAGATGGCCGGACCGAACCATGCGGCGAAGCGGGTCGCGAAGACGGGCCCGCCGGATACGTGGTCCGTCAGGCTGCAGCGGGTCGACAGCGTCCACAACTTCCAGCCTCCTGCTCTTGCGCTGGTGCCCAGGCCCGACATCCGGCCCGCGCTCCCTCGGGTTCCTGGCGGATGGGTGGCGGTCGGGCTCCGCCACCGCCTTGGCACGCTCCAGTGCAGCACGGGCCGCGTCCTCGACGGCTGCAACTCGCTCCCGATGCAGCAGGGTTCCCCCGAGTGCCCGAAAGCGTTCCCATCGTCCCGCGTCTAACGGACAGAGATCGGGCTGGGCGACACGCTTATGCGTCATTGCGTCGCCGAACCGCGGCTCGGGAGCCCTCCTGTCGTAGCTCACTTCGTTCCCTCTGCTGCCAGCAGGCTGTGGCGGCGCTCGATGGCGGCCAGGCGAACCGCAGCGAGCCCGAAACTGTCCTTCCCATCCGCGATCTGCTGGCGCAGCACGGCGGCGAGCTGCGCCGGGTTCAGGTGGCGGGGCGTGACCGGCCGAGCCTCGGACGCCGGCAAGGCCTCTTCGCGGCGCGCGGCCATCTCCGCCTTCATGCCCGCCAGCGCGGCGGAGACATGCGCCAGCTCTTCTGGCGTGCGCTCCCTTGGGCCGCTGTCATGGGCGAGGGCAGGGGGCACGGGCGGGGGTGGCGCGGCGATCTTCTCCAGCGCCTGCATCTTCGCCTTCCAGGTCTTCGCGATCGGCTCCAGCACCGCCAGCACATCGCCAGCGGAGGGGAAGAACCGCGTTTCGGCATAGAGGGCGCGGCGGCTCTCCGGGTTGAAGCAGGCGCCGGGCAGGTCGGCGCAGTCCTGGCCGATGGCCTGGATCCGCACCATCAGATCGTCAGCATCCTGAGGGTTGCGGCAGGCCGCGTTCACGGCGCCCAGCCATGCCACGAGCTGGGAACGGCTGACGGGCTGCAGGAGTTCCCGGTACCGGCCAGCGAGCCAAGCGGCCTCCTCGCGCTGCGCTGGCGTGATGGAGCGCGGATCGAAGGAGCGGAGCGCGCGGGCGGCCGGGTCCATGTCGGTCAGCCGGGCCACCTCGATGCTCAGGTCTCGACTCATCCGCGGCTCGGTCGGCTCTGCCTGCGCCCGGGTCATGGCGCCCGAGGGGCGGGTGGTCACGGCGTTCATTCAGCAGCCATCCTCTCGAAGGCGCCGGGCTGGTTCATCCAGGCCAGGCGAGACTTGCCGTTGCTCGGAGCGGACGATCCGCCACTGCGCGGGCGGCCACCGATGTCATCCTGGCGGCGGCACCAGTTGCGCCAGGTTGCGGACCAGTCGGCCTTGCGCCCGTCCTTGCCGGGCTTGCCGTGCCAGTAGTCGCGGAAGCTGGCCGCCACCGCATCGGGGTCCAGGCCCAGGCTGTGGGCGAACTGGCGATCCTCGGGGCTCGGTGCCCAGTCCTGCGGGAGCCTCGTGCCGAGCGTCGCCGCCGGGGTGGGGGAGGGAGCCCCCGAAGGGGGCGAGGGGGTATCTTCTGGTGAAGGTGACTGTGGCGGGCATGCCTCGGGCAATGCGTCACGCATGCGCGCCGCATTGCGTTGCGCATTGCGGCGCGGTGTGCGTTCAGCATTGCCCTGCGCATCCGTAGCCCATCTCGCTTCGGCTGCGCGACGCGCTGCGTCCGCTCTGCGTTCAGCATGCTCGCCAGCTGCGGCACGCTCACGCTCCAGGCGCGGCTGCACCAAGCCAGCGGTCGTGCTGATGAAGAAAGCGCGGACTACCGGCCCGATCTCTCGCCAAGCCTTAGCGTCTGTGCGGGCGATGGCCGCCAGCGCCCGGTCATTGTCGGGCAAGGGGCCATTCCGCCACGTATGCATGAGCAGCAGCAGGTAAGCGCCATGCTCCGGCCCGGAGAGGTGCATCGTATCTGCTAGGTAGTCACCGATGTAGAGAGGCATCCAGGCGTCGGTCTTCGCCTTGGGGCGGTCGGTGGCCATGGTCACATCCCCAGCGCGCGGCGGTAGAGATCGAGCAGGGTCTCCTGCTCCTCCACCTGGGCGGGCTCTTGTTTGCGGATGCGGATGACCTGGCGGACCACCTTCGCATCGAAGCCGGCGCTCTTGGCCTCGGCAAAGATGTCCTTGATGTCGTCGGAGAGGGCTTTCCGCTCCTCCTCCAGCCGCTCAACCCGCTCGATGATGGAGCGCAGCCGATCGGCCGCGATGCCACCGACCTCGGTGTCGGCTTCCTGGTCAGGGGCCATGGCTTGCTCCAATCACAGCCCCGGGATTGCGCCGGGGCATGCAGCGCCCACGAGCATCGCGAGGCAGCTGCGCGAAGTGGTGATGCCTCCCAACAGGCAGGCGCCCAATTTCATACGCATGGCGCATGTTGCGGGCCTGATCACACCATTCGAGGTTGGTGGCTGCCGAGTTGGAGCGGTCGGCATCAAGATGATTGATGATCCCGTGACCTCCGGGATTAGGGACGAACGCTACGGCCACCAGCTGGTGAACCATCCGGCGCGTTCTGCTGCCGTCGGCACAGAGAAGGCTCACCCCTGGATACCGCGCACCCCAGTGGTGAACCCGCAGGATCTGAGATCGGATGCGGCGCTCGCCCCAAGTTCCGTCCCGCTTCATCGTCCGGACCAGACGTTCCACGGACCTGACACGACCGAAGTCGCTGACCTCGTAGCGTCCCTCAAATCCGGCGACGGTGGCCCATCGCTCTGTGGTCACAGGAGGTGCTCCTCCCAGCCGCCGCTCTTGGTCGGGACCACCACCACGAAGACGAAGGGGAACGCCTCGGCCGCCACCTTCATCTTGACCTTGGCGTCATCCGTAAAAATGGCGGCAGAGCCCTTCACGTCCGCCATGATCAGCACCTGGTCCTTCCGCAGGATGGCGAAGTCCACTGTGAGGAAGGTGTTGCCCGCCAGGCGCAGCTTGATCCCCTCAAACTTCCACCACAGCACCTCGCCAGCGTGGCGCAAGGTTTCGAGGTAGGCGGCATAGGCCGTCTCGGTCTTGTTCATCGTGCCGACCGGCAGCCGGCCCTTCGCCTGGAAGCCGGCGGATGGACTGCGCACCTGCTGCTGCACGGCGTGCAACTCGGCGCAGGACATGCGAGGCATCATGGCGCGCCGTCCTTCTGCAATTGGTGAGGGGCGGAGCGCTCGGCGGCCAGCCACTCCGCCACCGGCCCGACCCGCAGCCCAAACCACTCGGCGATGGCGCGGCCGTCCTTGCCCTCGGCCACCATCTGGCGCGCCTCGCCGAGTTCCTCCTCGGACCCGAAGGGATGGGCCACGCCTGGACGGAGCTCCGCCGCGACATCGAGGCCGGGCAGCAGCTCAGCCAGCCAACGCTTGGCCGACACATCGTCCGGTGCCTTGGCGATCAGCGCGCGGACGACATCCGCGACGGTCACGCCCAGCTTGGGCGCCGCGCCGCTCATGCCGCGCCGCCGATCGTCGGCAGGCCATGCAAAGACGCGGAGCCCAGCGAGGCTGCACCTTCGGTTGCGACCCGGGCTATATCCAGCATCTCGCTCCGGATCCGGGCCACATCGCGCCCACATAGCGCGCCGTCTCCCATCCCATCGGCAAGGGCCTGAAGGGCCTCATTCGTCTCCTTCGCTACCGCTGCCACACTCCGCACCGCGCAGCCGGGCTCAACCGCGCCGATCGGCGTCAGGCGGTAGCCTGCACGCTCAGCCATCGCCTCGATCAGCGCGATGTCGCCCGTGACCTCGGTCAGGCGAATTGCAACATCGACGGGCATGAACTGGTCATGGTGCGGCGACTGGTAGTTGGCGAGCTGAGAGCGGCCGACCCGGCCGCGCAGGCAGGCCGCAGCGGCTTCCAGGCCGCCGGCCTTCTCGATCAGCACGCGGGCGAGTGTCTTGAAGGCCATATCGCTCACGGGCGGGCTCCAGAGCATGTGGATTGGTTCCAGATGCGTTCCGGATGAAGATCCGGCACATCATGGGCATGGGACGAGATCGACATTGGCGGGACGGCGCCGAGGCGAATGCAGGAGAGGGGCGGCATAGCTGCGGTACCGGGCTCGGCCGGGCCGCGCGGCAGCCACCGTTCCATCGCAGCGGGCCAGCGCCCTGGGATATCGCCATGGGAAGTTGTCATCGGGTGAGGCCGAGGGAATGCGCGAGCAGGAGCACGCCAGCGAGCAGCAGGACGGCGGCGGATACGTCACGCATGATCATTGTCAGCCTGCATCCGGATCAGTGGCCGAGTGTCTTCAGAACCGCCCCACCGGCCCATGCGACGGGCGCCCAGGCGAGCACGGACAGGAGCGCGAGGATCGGCTGCGCCAGGCAGCAGGCGAGGCGATCGGTGGGGCTCGGCTCGACAGCTGTGACGCTTTGCACGGGCGGGGCGTCAGCATGAGTGAAGGCAGCCGCAAGATCGGGGCGGAGCTGGGCGGCAGGGATGCCCGTCACCCTCGACACATCTACAACCCGGTCCGCGGGAACGCGTCCCGCAGCCCAGCGCAAGACTGTGCTGTGAGAGACATTCAGTTCTGCGCCGAGGGCCACGGCCGTAACCGAGGGGCGGGAGAGATATTCCGCGAGGGCGGAGGGGGGCGTGTCTGGCATGGCCCCAATGTGCGGTGAGTGGACATTTATCGCAAGGGAAATTGTGCAATGACTGCTCGGGCGCTCCGCATGCCATGGTGCGATCATCGCCGCATGGTTAAACACCATCCGAAACGACCCCACCTGAAAGCGTGGCGCATCCACATGGGCAGGACCCAGGAGTGGCTTGCGAACGAACTAGGAACATCCCACTCTACCGTTCTAAGGCAGGAGCGGCAGGAAACCGGCGTGGATGACCAAACATTCCAAGCAATTGCAGACGCTTATGGCATCACTCCGGCAGAGCTTTCCGCGAATCCATCAGACCGTGAGAAGGCCAAGCAGCTCGACCGCCTACTGAACGCTATTCGCAACATGGATAGTGATGGCGTGGCGCTGATCGCTGGCTTTGCGGAGCGACTGAAACCCACGTCCTGAACAATGTGCAGTGAGTGAACATTTTTCCCTTGCTATGATTGTTCGCTGACTGCACATTCGGCCCAGCACCACCGCTGGAGCCGCCTGTGCCCACTGTCGCTTCCCCCACCACCGCTGCTGTCCTGCCGCCGCAGGACGCCATGTCCGTCTCCGCCCTCTGGCAGCACCTTGAAGTGCTTCGGGGCATGTTCGGCTCGGATGCCGAAACCAGCGCCCACATCGGCGCGAACCGCTTCTCCGATGGCCAAGCGAGCGTCACGATCTACCCCCAGGGTGTCGGCCGCTCGACAGCGAAGAGCTTTCGGGCGCCGACTTGGCCAGCCGCTCTCTCGTTCGCCTACAGCTGGGCCCAGACGCGGGGCCCGGTGGAGCGCGAGGCCGCTATCCGGCGCCTGGCGCTGGACATCATCGACATCACCGACGCTGAAGGCGCCTGCAGCGTCAGCGCCCTGAAGCGGCGCGGCTCCTATGTCGCCGAGCTGGTGGATGTCGCGTGCCAGCGCGCCACCGAGATCGCGGGCAATGCCCCGTTCTCCGTGACGGGGGTCTGAGCCGTGGCCGATCTGTCCCCTCAGGGCTTTGCCCCAACCAAGCCTCTCGCCTCTGCAGCGCAGGCCCAGGACCCGCAGCGCGCCGCTGCTGGTGCCGTGGTCGAGGTCTTCGAGCCGATCGTCCAGACCGGCACGGAAATCTCCATGCGCCAGGCCACCGTGCTGGCACGGGCGGTTCAATCGCCCGGCAAGGAGACCGTCCGCAGCCTCGCCGCGGCGATGAAGGTCTCCAAGCCCGCCATCACGCGTGCGCTCGATCGGCTCGATGAGCTGAAGCTGGCGCACCGTCTCAAGGACCCGAAGGACCGCCGGTCCATCTTCGTGCAGCCGACGAGCAAGGGACGCGCCTGGGTCGCAGCGGTAGCGAAGACGCTGGGCGCGCTGTGAGCCCCGACACGCTGCCGGCCGACCTGCGGCGCCGGATCCTGGTCTGTGACGCGCCGCATCCCCGCCTGGGGACGCCCTGCTGGACCTGGACCGGCACCATCGGCGTCGACGGCGTCACGCCCTGCTGCGGGTGGCGCCGCTGCTGCAACCCCGGCCACGTCGAGCTGGCCGCCTTCACCACAAGCCGAACTCAACCCACCACCGAGGGAGTGCAGGCGCATGCCTGATGGGATGGGCCGCGTCGATGACGCGGTGATGTTGGAACACGCCGCCAGCGCGCCGCGGAAAGGCGCGGTGGTGCTGGCCGGGCACCTGCTGGGCGCGGCAAGGATCGCGAAGCTCTGCATCCCGCCGCAGCAGTGGCGAAAGAACCAGATCCCGATCCTCGCCAACCTGCTGTTGCAGGTGAAGGGCGGCATCCTGACCGCCCAGGGCACCGACCTGGAGCGGTGCAGCGCCGCCACCGCGCCGGCACAGGGAACGCTGGGCCCGGTCACCGTCGCTGCCACCGTGCTGGTGGACCTGCTGGCGCGCCTCCCCGCCGAGGCGGAGATCACCTTGGAGGAGGATCGGTCCCTGGGCCGGCTGATCTTCCGGGCGCCGGGGCTGACCGCGAAGATGATGGCCCTGCCGGCGGAGGACTTCCCGGTGTGGAAGAGTCCGGGGGAGGGGGCGGTCGAGTTCGAGATCCCCGTGGCCTCGCTGCGGCGCCTGCTGACGCTGCCGGCGCATGCGATCAGCACGGAGGAGACGCGCTACTATCTCAACGGCCTCTACCTCCACATCGCCACCGCGCCGGAGGCGAAGCTCTGCGCCGTGGCGACGGACGGGCACCGCCTGGCGCTGGCGGAGGAGGATGTGCCGACCGGCGCCGAGCGGATGCCTGCTGTGATCGTGCCGCGCCTCGCGGTGTCGGTCCTGCGTGGCCTTCTGACCCAGCGCGTCACGGGGAGCGTGCGGATCACCGTTACCGACGCATTGATAGCCTTTGCCATGTCGGGCTGGACCCTTCAGGCCAAGCCCGTCGCCGGGACCTTCCCAGATTACGGCCGCGTCGTGCCGCACGGGGACGTCGCGACCCGGCGTCTGAAGGTGCCCGATCCCCTGGGTTTCGCCCGCCTGCTGGAGACGGCGGCGAGCATCTCGTCGGAGCGCTCCCGGCCGGTGCGGCTGGAGAAGCGTACCGGTGACGCCTCGCTCTGGATCGTTACCGCGAGCCCTGACCAGGGCGAGGTCGAGCTGCAGATGCCGCATGACGTGGCGGCCTGGGATGAGACGTCGCCCGAGATCGTGGTCGGGTTCCAGACCCGCTACCTGTGCGCCCTGGCGCGGGCCGTGCCGAGCGGCCTGACCTGCCTGATTCAGGATGCCTCCGCGCCGATGCGGGTGGAGTTCCCGGCAGGCCTAGCCGTCCTCATGCCGATGAGGGTGTGACGGCCATGGAGACCGAGACCCAGATCGCGCTGCCGCTGGATACGGCTCCGGCGGAGCGCGTCGCCGATGCCCGGCCCTGGCCGGAGAAGTTCACCCCCGCGCTGCGCCGTGTGCTGGAGAAGGCTCGCGCCGCGGGCTGCGTCAGGCGGGCCGGCATCTACGCCGACACGCCCCAGAACGAGACGGCGGACCTGCCCGGCTTCGACTGGCAGGTGGCGATCGACCGCTGCATCGCGGCGGGCTGGCTCGCCTCGGGCGTGGCCTTCAACACCTATGTGCTGACGAAGAGCGGCGAGGCTCAGCTGGCGATGCCTGCCACCGAAGGAGGCGAGGCATGAGCGAGACCCTGACGAAGATGGCTGCCGCCATAGCTAAGGGCAATGCTCTGCACGCCATGGTCGCGGAGGTGGCTGGCGAGGTTGCCCGCGCCGAGGCGAAGTGGCCGCCCATGAATAGTGCTCATGAGGCCTATGCCGTCCTCCTGGAGGAGGTGGACGAACTCTGGGAGCATGTGAAGACGAAGCAGTCAAAGCGCGACATCCCGGCCATGCGGAAGGAGGCGCTGCAGGTCGCAGCTATGGCCATACGCTTTGCCCGCGACATCTGCGATGGCGGCAGGGGGCGAGCGTGAACCCGCGCGAGATCCTCGCTTGGATAGGCGTCTCGGCCGTTCTGCTGGGGGCCACCCCGCTGGCGGCCGCCATATTCCTGGAGATGCAGGTGGGCATCCGCGCCTTGCTGGCAGGTGCGCCATGAGCGCCACCGCTGAAGCGCACCGCGTGCGCAGCAACGCGGCGAACCGGGCGGATGAGATCGTTGCGGCCTTCGAGCGCTGCACCGATGCCGCCTCCGTCATGTGCACCATCGACCGGGCACTCCGCTCCATGGATGCCCTGCGCCAACTCGATGACCAGACGCACTGGCAGCGCGCCGACGCCGCGCGTGCCGCTGCCTACCAACGCCATGTCAAGCCGCCCATCGAGGAGGGCACCGATGCTTAGAGGAATAAAGCCCCCTGTCAGCGTTCAGCGCCGGGCCGGCCTCCAGAGGGAGCAGCTGAAGGTAAAGGTGGTGTGGGATGGCCAGGTTCCGGCCGAGCACCGCGACGCCTTCGCGCACAAGCTCCGCACGCCGGTGGGTCGAGAGGTGGTCGCGCGCTGGATCGAGGAACCGCTCTATGCGGCTGGCGGGGGGCACTGGTGGGTCGAGGGGCGGGAGAGCGCCCTTAGCGCCGGTCGCTTGTCAGGCGTGGGCTACGCCTATGTCGCGCCACTGCGTGAAGGCCCCAGCGCATCGCCCAACGCCGAAGCGGTGCTTGAGCAGGTGCAGGGGGTTTCGTGATGGACGCCGTATCGCAGATCGCGGAGGCCCTGCGCCTGTCGCGGATGGCCCTGGATGGTGGGTCGCGCATCCCGGCGCGCGAGGCCATCGAGAAGGCTCAGGCCGCCATCAGCTCCGTCTCCGACGCGCTGTCCTCAGCACGTGACCACGTGCAGGACCTACGGGACAGCGACTTCGACTGCTTCACGGTGGATGGGCAGCCCGAAACCATGGACAGCCACGAGGCTGAGATCATCCGCGAGCACGACGATGTGCTGCGGCGCCTGGCGCTGGTGATGGACGAGCCCGAGGAGATCGCAGCATGAGCGAGAACACCACCCACCCGCCGGGCGCGACCGTGGCGGTGCAAGAGACACTGAACCTCGCAGGTTGCATGCGCCTCTGCTCCGAGAACATCGGGAAGGAGGTAGGGCTGCCGACTAGCGCCAGCGAGTACCTGCGCCTGGGTGCTGAACAGATCGAGCGTCTCCTCACCGCATCCCCACCCGCCCCGGCTGGCGCGAGCGAGGCGGAAAAGAACCTCTTTTACCCGCCCGAGGTGCTTGCGACGGATCCGGCGCCGCATATTGGCCTGGAAGGTCGCGAGGCGGCAGAGGCGAGCATCCGTGCCGAGAAAGTGCGGCACGCGCTGAACGGCTGCGATGCTTGGAACGAAAGCCTGATCGTCGGCACCGTGTCAGGCGAGCGCAGCCTCCTACACATTGCCAAGACGTTGGCCGCTGAGGTGCGCCGACTGCAAGCCCTCCCAACGACCGCCCCCAGCGGCGGGGAGGCTGCGGAGGTGGATGCGCTCATCCATGACAACCGGAACCTGCTGAACTCCTTGAACGGAGAGGCAGAGGAAGTGGAGCGGCTGCGGAAGGCGTTGACGGATATCGCGCAGGGCGATCTCGGCGAGGGCTACCCGCACCGCGACGAGAATGGACGCCCCACAAACAGAGACCAGGGCGGCTGGGGCTACATCAGCGAGAACTATGACGACTGCTTTGAGGCGGGTGTCGCAGCAGGGGAGTGGGACGCAGCACAGATTGCCAAAGCCGCCCTCGCCCTCCCAGCGCCCGCGCCGGATGGGCGGGTTGGGGAGGTGGTGGAGCGAGCGGAGGTTGTGCAGCGTCGCGGCCTGAGTGTCGTGGTCCTCCACGGCTGCGGTATCGCGAGCTTCGCCAGAAGGCAGGATGCCGAGAACTACCGCGACGGCGTGAACCATGGCCTCTACGCCGGCCTCGCGCCCAGCTCGGAGGAGCGGCGGTGATGTGTGAGTGCATCAGCAAGGTCAACGCAGACTTGGCCCAGCACAACACGGAAATCGTCTCCACGCTGTTTCAGGGATGGGCGGTGATCGAGACGATGAAGAAGGACACGAAGGTCCGGAAGAAGCCGGTCGTGGTCGTGGCGACTTACTGCCCCTTCTGCGGGGTGGAGTACCAGAAGCGCCCGACTGCTCAACCCACCGAGGCTCAGCCATGAACGCGCTCACGACCGCCCCCAGCGGCGGGGAGGCTGCGCTTCGGGAGGCTGCGGCGCAATTGTGTGAGCGCGCCGGGGCAACGGTCCACTGGGAAGCCTTTGAGGACGAAGAGCACGCCACACGTCTTCGGGTCTGCGAAGAGCGTCGCCGCCAATGGGGTTCAGACGATGGGTGTGACCATGACGGCATGTGCGCCGAGTGCGGGCAGGACATGGCCGAGCACCATGAGACAGACGCATCCAAGGCAGTCAGGAAGGTGTGCCGCAAACTAGCCGCTGCCATCCGCGCCCTCGCCCTCCCAGCGCCCGCGCCGGATGGGCGGGGTGGGGAGGTGGTGCAGCCCCTAAAGGTCATTGAGGCGGCGGAGGTGCCGCGCCGCAAGGGCGACATCGCCGTCACGCTTGAGAAGCCGGACGGCAACTGCATCATCGTTTACGCAGAGAGCTATGACGACGTGGACGCCCTCCAAGCCGCCCTCGCGCCCAGCTCGGAGGAGCGGCGGTGATGGGGCGCCAGAAGCAGTTCGATGAGGATGCATGCCTCACGTACCAGCCCTTCGGCGGGGACGAGACCGACACAACGGTACTGTCCGACAAGATCGTGAAGGCAGCAAAGGATCATCCGCACTGTCAGATGTGCAGCGGCCCGATCTTCAAGGGTGAGCGGCACCGCGCCATGCGGGAACGAAACAACGAGGAGCGCAAGATAGAGACTTGGCGCTGGTGCTCGAAGTGCTGTCGCGCGCAGGCAATGGCGGAGGATTACGGCCGCTTCGAGTTCGCGGAGTGCGACCGCGCTGTCATTTCACGCATACGAATTGGAGATGCCCGTCAGGAGGCCGCTCGCCGCCCGACTGCCCATCCCACCGAGGCCCAGCCATGAACGCGCTCACGAACGCGCCCAGCCTGCATCCGGCACTCCCGTCGAAGAGGCCAGCGAGCCCTGCAGTTCTGATTGAGGCGGACCTCTGTGGCCTCCTGCGCTCCGCCATCGCCGGGGCGGGATCACAAGAGGCATGGGCCCGCGCGGCAGGTCTCGCCTCCAGCTTTGTGTCGGACACGATGACCGGAAAGCGGCCGTTCAGCGACCGCATGCTGGCTGCCCTTGGGGTGCGACGGGTGACGACCTATCACCTCCTGGACCCGGCCGGGGATGCCACCGATGCAGAGCGCATCCTCGCCGCCCTCAATCGCACGGATCGGCGCGCGCTGCTCTGGCTGGCGATCGACGGAGCACCGCGGAAGCGGGGCGATAAGAAGGAGGGGGAGTGGCGGCCGCTACTGGCGGACCTGCGCCGCTTGAGGGCGCTCCGCCTTGTCGAGGAGAGCCCCGAGGGGTGGGGCGCCACCGCAGCCGGGATCGCGGCGCGGGTGGCCCTGGTCGCAGCACTGGAGAAGAAGGGAGGGGCGGATGCCTGACGGGAGCACTTTTCCGATGGAGGCGCTGCCGGTCGGCACCAGCACCGCTTCAGACCCCTTCCTGCGCATCCGGGATGTGCAGGTAGACACGGGGCTAAGCCGGTCAGCGATTTATCGGCGCATGGCGGCAGGGACCTTCCCGCGGCCGCAGCAACTCGCGGGAGGAGTGGTGCGCTGGCGTCGCTCGAAAATCGATGCCTGGAAGGAGGCGCAGCCGGAAGCGGGCGGAGCTATGCCGCCCGTGCCCGCCCAGGGCGCGGCGCCGGAGCCGCCACCGACGCGGCGGCGACCGGGGCGGCCGCGGGCATCTTAGGCGTCCGACGCGGGCCATTCAGGAGCGCCCCAGCTGCCGGCATGCCCTCCATGAGCATGTCGGCCCAGGCTTGAGCCAGCTCGCGCCGCCGGGGCATGTGCAGCGCGCGATTATAGGCTGCCTCCACCTTATCCTTCGGCACATGGGCCAGCATCAGGTCGATGATGGCCCGGTCGGCCGGGAAGCGTTCGTTCATGATGGAGGAGAAAGCCGCGCGCCAACCGTGCGGGACATGGCGGCTATGGTAGCCGGCCCGGTTGAGCAGGTAGCCGAGAGCGTTCTCGCTCATGGGCCGGTGGAAGTGGCGGTTGTTCGGGAAGAGGAAGGGGGACCGCCCGGTCAGATCCTCCAGGGCCCGCACCACCGCCACTGCCGCCGGCGTCAGCGGCACCACATGCTCGCGGCGCTTCTCGTCCCGCCCCTTCATGCGCTCCTTGGGGATACGCCAGACCGGCTCCTGACCATCCAGTTCCTCCAGCTCTTCCCAGCGGGCTCCTGCCACCTCGCCAGGGCGCGCCGCTGTCAGCGCCAGGAAGCGCAGGCCGAGCTTTGTCACGGGGTGCGCCGCCTGGGCATCCACATCGTGCAGGACCTGTCGCACCTCATCGATCTTGGTCAGGGCAGGCTGGCGGCCGCGCTTCACCGGCTTCAGAGCCTTGCGGACCACTGCCGCAGGATCTGTCTCAGCCTGGCCTGAGGCGATGGCGTGGATGAAGACAGCGGATATCCGCTGGCACACCCGGTGGGCCGTCTCGATGGCTGGCCGATCCTCGATCTGCCTCAGGACGGTCAGGACCATGGGTGGCGTGATGTCGCGGAGGGGGAGGGCTCCCAGATCGGGAAAGACGTCCACCTCCAGGCTATTGAGCACGTCCCAGGCATGTCGGGGCGCCCAGGTTCCCTTCAGCTGCTCGTGCCAGGCGCGCGCCACCGCCTCAAAGGTAATGGCGCTGGCCTCCACGCGCGCAACCCGGCGCAGCCGCTTCTCCGTGCTCGGATCGCGGCCTTCGCGCACCAGGCGCCGAGCGTCGTCGCGGGCTTCCCGGGCCTGGGCCAGGGTCACGTCAGGGTAAGTGCCGATGGAGAGGGTCTTCTCCTTTCCGGCGAGCTGGTAGCGGTAGTGCCAGAGCTTCGAGCCGCTCGGCATGACCTGCAGGTGCAGGCCTCCTCCATCCGCCAGGCGGTAGAGCTTTTCGCGTGCCGTTGCCGTCTTGATCTGCCGATCTGTAAGCACGCCCCGCTCCATTACCCGGTCCTGGCGCGACGTTACCCGGTCTTTTACCCGGAAAAAATGGCGATCGAGTGGGACCTGATGGGACGGCGGACCCATCCGAAGGGCGCTAAAATGCCCCTATTTCCGCCTAAGCGCCGGAATGGGCGAGACATTTTGGGAAGGGGAGGGAAAGGACGCTGGCGGAGAGGGTGGGATTCGAACCCACGGTAGGGTTGCCCCTACTCCGGTTTTCGAGACCGGCCCAATCGGCCACTCTGGCACCTCTCCGGCGCGTGGACGGCCCTATAATGCGCCGCGCGGCAGCGCGCAATCCGAGAGCCGAGCCGATGTCTTCGATATGCCTTCCCAGCCCGGCAAGGGCCAGGGAGGCTTTCTCTCGCGCCGCCTGTGGCAGCCATGGGAGTTGACTCCCGCGCTCCACCCCCGCTATAGGCCGCCACTCTTCCGGTGAGGCCCCCCATTCAGGGCGCGGGCCACGCCGGTTCTTGCACGACCGAAGAGCCGAGACGAAGGCGGACCGCACCCCCATGACCTACGCAGTGATCCGCACCGGCGGGAAGCAGTACCGCGTCACCCCGAACGCCGTGCTCACCGTGGAGAAGCTGGAGGCCGAAACCGGCGCCACCGTGACTTTCCACGATGTGCTGGCCATCGGTGGCGAGTCTGGCCTGACCGTCGGCGCCCCGACTGTCCCCGGCGTCTCCCTGACCGCCACGGTCCTGGAGCAGAAGCGCGGCGACAAGGTGATCATCTTCAAGAAGCGCCGCCGGCAGAACAGCCGCCGCAAGAATGGCCATCGCCAGAACTACACCGTTCTGCGCATTGGCGACTTCGCGGCCTGAGCGCGGCCTGAAACAGGAGATCTGAGAGATGGCTCATAAGAAGGCCGGCGGCTCCTCCCGCAACGGGCGCGACTCCGCTGGTAAGCGCCTCGGCGTCAAGCTGTTCGGCGGCCAGGCCGTCCGCGCCGGCAACATCATCGTGACCCAGCGCGGCACGAAGATGATGCCGGGCCGCAACGTGCTTGTGGGCCGCACCCACTCCATCCACGCCACCGTGGACGGCACCGTGAAGTTCGAGCGCAAGGCCGACAACCGCGTGGCGGTTTCGGTGGAGCCTGTGGCCCTCGCGGCCGAATAAGGCTTCGCTTTCAGCGCGATGCATCACGGGGGCCCTCGGTGGCCCCCGTTTTTGTTTGGATAAGCTCCACCATGAAATTCCTCGACGAAGCGAAGGTCTATCTGAAGGCCGGTGACGGCGGGGATGGCGTGGTCGCCTTCCGGCGCGAGAAATACATCGAATTCGGCGGCCCTGACGGCGGCAATGGCGGCCGCGGCGGCAATGTCCTCGTCCAGGCGGTGGAGGGGCTGAACACCCTCATCGACTACCGCTATGCCCAGCATTTCAAGGCCCGCAAGGGCGGCAATGGCGCGGGCTCAGACCGCACCGGCGCGGCCTCGGATGACGTGATCCTCAAGGTCCCCGTTGGCACCGTCATCCTGGCCGACGACAAGGAGACGGTCCTCGCGGATCTGACCAAGCCGGGCGAGACCGCCATCCTCTGCCGTGGCGGCGATGGCGGCCATGGCAACGCGCATTTCAAGACCAGCACCAACCGCGCTCCCCGCCGCGCCGACAAGGGCTATCCGGGGGAGGAGCGTTGGGTCTGGCTGCGGCTGAAGCTGATCGCCGATGCCGGGCTGGTCGGCCTGCCCAATGCCGGCAAGTCCACCTTCCTGGCCGCCAGTTCCGCCGCGCGGCCGAAGATCGCCGACTATCCCTTCACCACCCTCCATCCACAGCTCGGCGTCGTGCGCCTGAACGCGACGGAGGAATTCGTCCTGGCCGATATCCCCGGCTTGATCGAGGGCGCGCATGAGGGGGCAGGTCTCGGGGACCGCTTCCTCGGCCATATCGAGCGTTGCGCCGTCCTGCTGCACCTGATCGATGGCACCCAGCCCGATCCGGCCGATGCCTATCGCACCGTGCGCGCGGAGCTGGAGGGCTATGGCGGCGGCCTTTCGGAAAAGCCGGAGATCGTGGCGCTGAACAAGATGGATGCCATGACCCCTCAGGCCCGGACCAGCCGCGTCAAGGCACTGGCCCGTGCCATCGGAAAGGAGCCGCTGCTCATCAGCGGCGCAACCGGTGCCGGCGTGCCGGAGGCGCTGCGGGCCCTGGCCAATGCGGTGAAGGCGGCCCGCGAGGATTGAGGCACGCAGGCCTCAGCCTGCCCCGATCACCGGTGGCGGCAGCATGTCGGTGAGCTCCCGGGCACTGGCAAGGCACTGATCCGCCGGCTTCGCCAGGGTTGCCGCGAGCACCAATCCGAAGCCGGACGGTCGCTGCGGGGCCAGGCTGGATGGCGGCGTAACGGGCCGCCATGCCATTCTGGGTGCCGTTTCCGTGCCCCGAATCAGCCGGACCAACCCCGCTCATCCCGGCTTTGGCCGGAGCAGCTTTTTCCCGGAGCAGCTGATGCAGCAGCCGACCACGCCCCCCACTCCCCGGCAGAAGGCCGCTGCGCTGGTGCGGGAGGGTATCGCACGCCATGGGATCGGCGATGTGCAAGGAGCCATCGCCTTCTATCGCCAGGCGCTGACGCTGGATCCGGAAGAGCCCAATGGGACGAATCTGTTGGGCATCCTGGCTCGGCAGGTGGGGGACCTGGAGCTGGCGCTCGACCTTTCCGCCCGCGCCGTGGCGGCGAATCCGAAATCCCCGATCTTCCTCGCAGCACGTGGCGCCACGCTTGCGGAGGCAGGCCGGCTGGATGAGGCGGTGGCGATCTTCGGCAGGGTCCTCTCCATCCGTCCGGAGGATGTCGTCACCCGCCGAAACCTGGGGCAGGCGCTCTGCGCCCTGGGGCGGGTCGGGGAGGCTCTGCCGCATCTGCGCCAGGCGGCCGCCATGGCCCCGGGCGATCCCGAGACGCAGCTTGCCCTTGCCCATGGGTTGCGTGAGGCAGGCGCCTCCGGCGCGGCCGAGGCTGCCCGCCGCGCCCTTTCAGCCGGTGGCGAGGTGGGCGCCCAGGCCCGCCTTCTTCTCGCCTCTCTCGGCGAGGGCAAGGCGCCGGCCCGGCCGACCGAGGCCTATATCCGCAATCTCTTCGACGCCTATGCCCCGCGCTTCGAGGCGGAGCTGACCGGCCAGCTC
Source organism: Roseomonas xinghualingensis (assembly GCF_025791835.1). Classification (GTDB taxonomy): domain Bacteria; phylum Pseudomonadota; class Alphaproteobacteria; order Acetobacterales; family Acetobacteraceae; genus Roseomonas; species Roseomonas xinghualingensis. Next base: position 153,615 of record NZ_JAOXLP010000006.1, on the reverse strand, counting down.
GGCTACCGCACGCCGGCGGCGCTGGCGAAGCTGCTGGAGGGCGCTGGCATCCCGCCGGGGGAGGCGCTGGATGTGCTGGATATCGGCTGCGGCACCGGCCTCTCAGGCCTGGCGCTGCGGCCCTGGGCACGGCGGCTGAGCGGCGTGGACCTCTCTCCCCGCATGCTGGAGCAGGCCGGCAAGCACGGCATCTACGACGTGCTGCAGGAGGCGGAGCTGGTCGCCTATCTGGCGGAGCATCCGAAGAGCTTCGACCTGGTGGCCGCGGCGGATGTGCTGAACTACCTGGGCGACCTCCGCCCGGCCCTGAACGCCATGGCCGCCTCTCTACGCCCCGGTGGCCATGCCGCCTTCAGCATCGAGACCGGCGAGGCGACGCCCTTTGCCCTGGGAGAGGGCATGCGTTACCGCCACAACCCGGCCCATGTCCTGGCCCTGGCCGATGCCACCTCCCTCCAGCTGGTGGCGCGCGAGGATGTGGTGCTGCGCGAGGAGCGCGGCACGCCGGTGGCTGGCACGCTGCTGCTGCTGCACCGGGGCTGATCAGGCGGCGGCACGCGATGCCACCAGCCCGGCCGCCAGAGCCTCGATGTCCCGCGCAGCATTGCAGCCGGGATGCCGGGTCAGCAATGGCAGCTGGTGGCGGATGGCGTCGCGCATCCGCGCATCCCGCCGAACCACCCCGCCCAGCGCCACGCCGCGCCCGAGAAAGCCCCGGCAGGCGCGGTCCAGAGCGGCATGGGTGCGCGCGCCCTGGGCGGCATCCGTGGCCAGGTTCACCACCACCCGCGCATCCGCCCGGGGTGCGTCCCGCGCCAGCAGCTTCAGCACCGCATAGGCATCCGTCAGGCTGGTCGGTTCATCCGTCGCCACCACCAGCAGCGTGTCGCAGCCTGCCGAAAGTCGCCGTGGCACCGGGTCCAGCCCGGCGCCGATATCCAGCACCACATCGTCATGCGGTGAGCGCCGTAGCAGCGCCAGGAAACGGGTGATCCAGGCGGGATCGAGCGCAGCCAGCCCGCCGGAGCCGGAGCGGCCCGGCAGCACCTCGAAACCCTCCGGCCGGGCAATGGCGGCCTCGCGCAGCGTCACATCGCCAGCCAGCACCGCCATCAGATCGTGCCGCACAGTGAGACCGAGCTGCACATCGACATTCGCCAGCCCCAGATCGCCATCGGCCAGCAGCACGCGCCGTCCCGCTTGGGCCAGCGCCTGGGTCAGGCCGATCGCCAGCGCCGTCTTGCCCACGCCCCCCTTGCCCGAGGCGATTCCGATCAGTCTTGGCATGCTCATGCAGCCTCCTGCGCAGGGCGGGCGAGGCCATGCAGGCGCTCCGCGAGCCAGGCGGGGGTGAGGGGGGTGAGACCATCCGCCGCGCCGGAACCGGTTCCGGCCTCTGTCAGCGTCAGGGGGCCGGCGAAGGCGGCGGCGAGGACACCACCCAGGCGGCGGGCGCCGTCCAGCCGCGTCGGCAGCATGTGGCGGGCGCCCAGCGCAGCGAAGGCCCGCGCCGTCTCGGCCGCCTCCTCCGCATCCAGCCCCGCGGGCAGGACGAGGACAGGTGCCGCATCGGTCACGCGCAGCAGGGCAAGAAGTTGTTCCGCCTGCGCCGGGTCGAAAGGGTCGCAGCCGGCTGTGTCGAGCAGCATGGGCTGGCCCGCCTTCCGCCGCGCCAGGGCCGAGGCGAGCTGTGCCCCTGTACCCGCCATGGCCAGGGTGACGCCCAGAACCCGCGTGAAGGCCGCGATCTGCTCAACCGCCCCCGCGCGTTGTGAATCCGCGGTGACGACCAGCGGCGCGGCGCGGTTCAGCACCATCCGCGTGGCAAGCTTGGCGCAGCTGAGCGTCTTTCCCGCACCGGGCGGCCCGATTAGGGCGAGCGGGCGCTCCATCCCATCGGGCAGCGTCCCGAAACGCAGCGCACGGGCGACCGCCTCTGCCTGGCCATTGCCGATCTGGGCCCGCAGCGGCGCGGGGATGTTATGCCGCGCCAGCAGATCCGGCACGGCGGGTAGGGGCGGTGGCAGGGGAGGGGGCTCCTCCGCCGGTTCCAGCGCAGCCGTCACCTCTACCCCCGTGGCGGTACGCCGCGTGGAGAGGATCAGCGCGTCTGGCCCCAGCACCTGGCGGCATTCCGCCATTGCCTCGGCCATTCTGGCTGCACGGAAGACTCGGAGCCGCATGAGGCGATGCTGAACCCTTCAGGGTTGCCGGAAGGTGAAGGTCAGATGGCGCCCACCGTGCGGATGCGCGCGCGGGGGTGGATCTCTGTTTGTGCCATCACGGCGGTGGAGGGACGGAAGCGTTCCACGATGGCGCGCACATGGGCGCGCACACCCGGGCTGCACACCAGCACGGGGGATTCACCCTGTGCCGTCGCGCTATCGAAGGCATCGCGCAGGCGGTTCATGAATTCATGCAGGCGGGACGGTGCCATGGCGAGCTGGCGTTCATCGCCCGGACCCACGAGCGCCTCGGCGAAGGCCTGCTCCCACTCAGCGGAAAGCGAGATCAGCGGCACATATCCCCCTGGTCCCCGCGCCGCATCCGAAAGCTGCCGCGCCAGCCGCGTCCGCACCACCGAAACCAGCGCCGGCACGCCGCGCGCACCTGCCGCCATCGCTTCCTGGATGCCCTCCAGGATGGTGGGCAGGTCCCGGATCGAAACACGCTCCGCCAGCAGAGCCTGCAGCACGCGCTGCACGCCACCGGTGGTGATCTGCGCCGGGATCAGGTCAGAGAGCAGCTTCGCGTGCTCTGCGGGCAGATCGTCCAGCAGCTTCTGCGCCTCGGCATGGCTCAGTAACTCGGGCATGTGCTCGCGCACGATCTCCGTGAGATGCGTCGCCAGCACGCCCGCGCCGTCCACAACCGTGCAGCCGCGTGCCAGGGCCTCCTCCTTGCGGTGCTCCTCGATCCAGAGGGCAGGCAACCCGAAGGTCGGTTCCTCGCAGGGTTCGCCTGGCATGTCGGGGCGCCGGCCGGAGGGATCGATGGCGAGTTGCATCGGGATGCGCAACTCGCCGCGCCCGGCCTCGATCTCCTTGACCCGCACGACATATTCATGTGGCTTCAGATGCAGGTTGTCCTGCAGGCGCACACTCGGCAGCACGAAGCCCATCTCCTGCGCCACGGTCTTGCGCAGGTTGCGGATCTGCTCCGTCAGGCGCGGGCCCTCGCCCGCGGCGAGTGAGAGCAGCCCATAGCCAAGCTCCACCCGCAGAAGGTCGATCCGCAATGTCTCCGTGATCGGCGCTTCTGGCGCGATGGTGGCCGGTACGGCCGCCGCCTCGGCAATCTCATCCGCCTGGCGCCGGTTCCAGGCCGCAGCCGCGAAGCCTCCTGCCAGCATCAGGAAGGGAAGCAGCGGCATGCCAGGCAGCAAGCCCATCATCACGCTGGCCCCGGAGGCGATCCAAAGCGGCTTGGCCAGGCCGAGCTGCTTCACCAGCGCCTTGTCTGCCGTGCCCTCGGTATTGCCCTTGGTGACGACGATGCCCGCAGCCACCGAGGTGAGCAGCGCCGGAATCTGGGACACCAGACCATCGCCCACCGTAAGGGAGGCGAAAGTGGAAATGGCTTCGAGGAAGGGGAGCCCATGCCGCCCCGCACCGATGGCGATTCCACCCAGAAGGTTGATCCCGGTGATGATCAGCCCCGCGACGGCATCGCCGCGCACGAATTTCGCGGCGCCGTCCATGGAGCCGTAGAAGCCGCTTTCCGCCTCCAGATCCGCGCGCCGCTGCCGCGCGACCTTGTCGTCGATCAGCCCCGAGGAGAGATCGGCGTCGATCGCCATCTGCTTGCCCGGCATGGCATCCAGGCTGAAGCGCGCGGCCACCTCGGCGATGCGGCCCGAGCCCTTCGTCACCACCATGAAGTTCACGACGAGCAGGATGGCGAAGACGATCAGCCCCACCAGCACGTCCCCGCCCATCAGGAAGCCACCGAAGGCCGAGACGACATGGCCAGCCGAGGTCGGCCCCTCATGCCCATGGGTCAGGATGGTGCGCGTGGTGGCGACGTTTAGGGCGAGCCGCAGGAGTGTGGTCAGCAGCAGGATGGTCGGAAAGGAGGTGAAGTCCAGCGGCCGTTGCAGGAACAGCGCCGTCATCAGCACCAGCACCGACAGAGTGACCGAGAGCGCAAGCCCGGCATCCAGCAGCGGAACCGGAAGCGGCACCACCAGCACGACGATGAGCATGGCCACGCCGACCGCCAGCGCCACATCGGTGGAGGCGCCAAGCTTCCGCAGCCAGCCGGGCAACGGCATGCGCGATCAGCCCATCTGCGCGTAGGGAAAGGGCGCCACGGGCATCTGGCCCGGTGCCATCGGCACTGGTGCGCCTGCCGCGCGATATTCGTGCAGCTTGTTGCGCAGCGTGCGGATCGAAATGCCGAGGATCTCCGCCGCCCGCGTGCGGTTGCCCAGGCAATGCGTCAGCGTCTCCAGGATCAGGTCGCGCTCCACCTCATCCACGCGCCGTCCGACCAGCGCCCCCACACCGATGTTGCGGGACGGCTGGGGCACTGCTGATTCGGATGAGGGCGCCGCCGTCCTGGGCACGGGCACATGTAGCTCTACCGCTTCCGTACCGATCTCATCTCCTTCGGCCAGCAGCACGGCACGATGGACCGTGTTTTCAAGTTCCCGCACATTGCCGGGCCAGGAATGTGCCAGCAGGGCCGCGCGCGCCGGGGGCGCGAAGCGGCGCTGGGGCAAGCCATTCACTTCGGCATAGCGGCGCGCGAAATGCTCGGCGATGGGCATGATGTCTTCCGGCCGGTCGCGCAGGGCGGGGATTCGCAGCGCCACCACATTCAGGCGGAAGAAAAGATCCTCGCGGAAGCGTCCCGCCGCCACCTCTGCGGCGAGATCCCTGTTGGTGGCTGCCAGAATGCGTACATCCACCTTCACCGGACCGGCGCCGCCCAGCCGGTCGATTTCCCGTTCCTGCAAGGCTCGAAGGATCTTTGCCTGAAGCCGCGGATCCATTTCCCCGATCTCGTCCAGCAGCAGCGTGCCGCCATCCGCCTGCTCGAACTTGCCGCGCCGTGCCGCCACGGCGCCGGAGAAGGCACCCTTCTCATGGCCGAACAGCTCGCTCTCCAACAAGGCCTCCGGCAGGGCCGCGCAATTCAGTGCGACGAAGGGGCCTTCCGATCGCCGCGAATGGCGGTGGATATGCCGCGCCAAAACCTCCTTGCCCGTGCCGCTTTCACCGGTGATCAGCACGCTTGCCTCTGCCCGTGCCACACCCTCGGCCCGCTTCAGCACGGCAGCCATGGCGGGATCGCGATGCACCGGCGCATCCGCTTCCCCCGCGGCGGCCTGCAGCATCGCGGCGATCAGATCGGCATCCGGCGGCAGCGGCAGGAACTCCTTCGCCCCGGCCTGGATGGCGCGCACCGCCGCCGCCGCATCGGCATTGCGCCCGCAGGCGATGACCGGGCAGACGATCCGCTCAGCCTCCAGCGAGGAGACCAGCCAGGCCACATCGTGCAGCACGTCGCAGAGGATCAGGTCGAAGCCCTCGGCACGCGCCATGGCAATGCCGCCCGTTACCCCATCCGCCTGGCGCAGCCTTGCGCCGCGCGAGACCGCGAGCCGCGCCGCATGGCCCAGCTCCGCCTCCAGGCTGCCGATGATGAGAAGGCGCGTCATCCCGGGCGGTCCGCCTTCACGATCTCGGTCATGGTCACGCCTAGCCGGTTGTCCTCCACCATCACCACCTCGCCGCGCGCGACGAGACGGTTGTTGACATAGATGTCCACCGCCTCGCCCAGCTTGCGGTCCAGTTCCACCACAGCGCCGCGCCCGAGCTTCAGCAACTGGCTCACCTGCAGTGTCGCGCGCCCCAGCACCGCGCTGACCTGCACAGGGATGTCATAGACCGCGTCGAGGCCCTGGCTGGCACCGGGGGGACGGGCTTCGCCGGTTTCATTCGCGGCGACGGGCTCGAAACCGTTGCTCATACTTCATCCTCCAGGGGCAGGTGCAGCGCCGCCAGTGCCTCGCGTAGCGCGGCGCGGCGGCGGGAGAGGTCGAGTTCCAGGCCGCCATCCCGCCAGGTGATACGCGCATCACCTTCAGGCAGGCTGGGATCGGCCTCGATCGGCAGGCCGGTCGCACCGAAGCGCGTACGGGTATGGTCCAGCAGGGTGGGGGGAACGCGCAGCACGGCGCCGGGCGGTGCGTCCTCCACAGGGCCGAATGCGCGCATCAACGGCTCCAGCAGCGCCGCGGCCTCGCGCGCGGCGGCACCGGGAAGGGCAGCATCCACCATGCCCACCAGCAGCTCCGCCAGGGCATGAGCATTCTCATCGGCTATGTCGCGCGCCATCTTCCGCGCAGCCTCCAGCTGCAGAAGCGCCACGCGGATGGCTTCATCGGCCAGCGCATCGCGCGATGCCTGTTCGGCGGCGCGGCCGCGAACCTCGCCCTCACGCAGGCCGGCCGCATGGCCTTCACGCCGGGCGGCCTCCAGCATCTCCTCGATGGACGGCGCCGGCGGCTCCTCATGCGGCAGCGCGGCCGGCGCATCGAGATCGGGAAGGACGAGGCCACGCAGGCCGTTCATCAGCACCGGCATGTCAGGCGATCATCGCCTCCTGCCCATCATCGAGCAGGATCTGGCCAGTGGCCGCCAGATCCTTCGCGGTCGCGACCATGATCGCCTGCGCCTCGTCAACGTCGCGCAGCCGCACGGCGCCCAGGGCCGCGATGTCGTCCTTCAGCATCTTCGCGGCCCGTTCCGACAGGTTGCGGAAGAACATCTCCTTCAGCGTGTCACTCGCGCCCTTCAGCGCCAGGGCCAGCTTCTCCTTGTCCACGCTGCGCAGGAGGAGCTGCACGCCCGGGCCGTCCAGCCGTATCAGATCGTCGAAGGTGAACATCAGGGCGCGGATGCGCTCGGCGCTCTCGCGGTTGCGCTCCTCCAGCGCGGCCATGATCCGCCCTTCGGCGGCGCGGTCCAGATTGTTGAAGATGTCGGCCATCACCTCATGGCTGTCCTGGCGGTGGGAGCGGGCCAGATTGCTCATGAACTCCATCTTCAGCGTGCGCTCCACGCCTTCCAGCGCTTCCTTCTGCACGGTCTCCATGCGGAGCATCCGCATCACCACCTCCATGGCGAAGCCTTCGGGCAACAGGGCCAGCACGCGCGCCGCATGGTCCGGACGCACCTTCGAGAGCACGACCGCGACGGTTTGCGGGTATTCGTTCTTCAGGTAGTTCGCGAGCACCGACTCGGAGACATTGCCCAGCTTGTCCCACATGGTCCGCCCGGCGGGGCCGCGGATCTCCTCCATGATCTGCGCAACCCGGTCGGGCGGAAGCGTCTTCAGCAGCATCCGCTCCGTGGTTTCATAGGAGCCGATGAGCTTGCCGGTGGCGCCGAGGTTCTCGCAGAACTCCTTGCAGATCGTCTCCACGACGGACGCGTCCACCGCGCCCAGAGTCGCCATGGCGATGGAGACATCCTTGATCTCATCCTCATGCAGCCGGGCGAAAAGCTTTTCCGAATGCCTGTCGGCCAGTGTCAGGAGAAGGACGGCCGCCTTCTGCGGGCCGGTGAGATGCATCGTCAGTTCTCCTCGGGCGCCAGCCAGCGGCGCATCACGGTCAGCGCCTCATCCGGATGCGCCTCCATCAGGGCGTTCACCCGTGCGACGGATGAGGCGCGGAGTTGCCCCTGCACATTGTCCAGGCTGACCATTTCGTCCTCGCCCGGCAGCCGGGCAGCGGGGGCCGCAAGCGCGCCAGCCACCGCGCCGGGACCGGCGATGGCCCCAGCCATGCCCGCGCCCGGCAGTGCCGGCCCGTCCGGACCGATCCCGGCCAGGGCCGGCTGCGGCACGAGAGCCGCCGTCAGCCGCTTCGCCATGGGCCGCGCGACAAGCAGGATCGCGATCAGCGCCACCACCGCATAGATCGCCGACTCCACCAGCCGCGCGAGGGTCGCCGGGCCGATCCCCAGCCCCAGCAGGCCGGCCTCAGGCGCGTTGTCCCCGCCTTCCGGCAATGCGAAGCGCATGGAGACGACTTCCACACGGTCGCCACGCCGCTCGTCGAAGCCGATGGCGCTCCGTACCAGCGTGCCGATACGGGCAAGCTCATCCGCACTGCGCTCGCGGAAGGATGGCGGCGTCCCTTCCCACACGCCATCGACCAGCACGGCGACGGAAAGGCGGCGCAGCACCGGATGCTCGCGCAGCGTGCTCCGCACCGTCTTGCCGATCTCGTAATTCGTCGTTTCCTCGGACTTGTTCTCTTGGCTTGAATTGCCGCCCGCAGGCTCCGCGCCCGGCAGTTGGTTGGCGACCGAGACATTGCCGCTTTCCGCGCCGCGAGACTGCTCCTGGCTGCTCTGCACGCTGCGTGCCACCTGGTTCTCGGGATCGAAGCGCTCCTCGGTGGTCTGGATGCGGTCGAAATCCATCTCCACCGCCGCTTCGGCCCGCACGCGGCCGGGACCCAGGCTGCGCTCCAGCATTTCCTCCACGGCACGGGCGATCCGCAGGCCCTCGGCGCGCCGCATCTCCTCCTGCGTCGCCGCGGCGGCCGGGCCGTTCAGCGCCTGGCCGCCGCGCGCCAGCAACTCGCCCCGGCTGTCTACGATGGACACATTGCGTGCCTGCAGCCCCGGTACAGCCGTGGCAACCAGATGCAGCACCGCCTGCACCCCTTCGCGGTCCAGGCGCTGAATGCCCTGCATGGTCAGCACCACGCTTGCCTGGGCCTCAGCCTGCTGGCGGGAGAAAGCCTCGCGCCGGGGCAGTACGAGATGCACCCGCGCGGCTCGCACGCCGGCCAGGCCACGGATGGTGCGCGACAGCTCGCCTTCCATGGCGCGCAACCGGTTCACATCCTGCTGGAAGGGGGTCGTCGTCAGGCTCTCGCCGCGATCGAAGATCTCCCAGCCCACGCTGCCGCCGGCGGGCAGGCCTTCACGCGCCAGGGAAAGCCTCAGGCGCGGCACCATTTCCTCGGGCACCATGATGGAGGTGCCGCCATGGCCCAGGTGATAGGCAACCTTCTGCCGGTCGAGCGCGGCGACCACCGCCCCCGCATCGCGCGGATCCAGTTCCGCATAAAGAAGGGCCATGCCTGGTTGCCCGGCGCGCATCCCGAACCAGCCAAGCAGCCCGAGTACCGCCAGCGCGACTGCTGCCATGGCACCCAGGCGGAGTGCCCCGAGCGCGCGGAGCTGGGCAAGGAACCCGGCCATTCAGCCCCGTCCCGCCAGCCGCCTGACGCGGCCGGATCCGATCAAGTTCCGGGTCGATCCACGGCGCATGAAAGCGGCCCCCTTGCACCGGCATCCTGCCGGCCCGGCAAGCTTTGCCGGGTGGGCGGTTAAGGGACGGTTACGCCTGCCGGATCATCTTCCGCCGGTGATGGAGCGCACCGCATCGAAGCCATAGCTCGCCGCGCCCATCCGCAGCGTCAGTACGCCCTTGTTGCGCTCCGCCGCAGTGGCCGTGCCGATCATGGTGAAGTCCACGGCCGCGCTGCCGCCATTGCTGTCCGAGCCGGTCACCGCCACCTTATAGGCGCCGTCGGTGAGCTGCTTGCCGGTGGAATCGCGGCCGTCCCAGCGCCACTCCTGCGCGGCGGTGCCGAGCATCACCTGCGCTTCCCGAACCGTCCTGCCGCTGCTGTCCATCACCGCCACCCGCGCCATCCGCGCATGGCCTGCCGCCGGCAGGCGGATCGTCGCGCCGCCGTCCTGCAGCGGCAGGGTATCCCCGCTCACCTCCACCCGCTGCCCCAGCATCGGCGCGGCGGCGGTAAGCTGCGCTGCCTGCTGCAGCGAGACCATCTGCTCCAGGTTCTTGTTCATCGAAATCTGCTGCTCGACCGAGGCGAACTGCACCAGCTGCGCCGTCATCTGGTTGGTATCCAGTGGATCGGTCGGCGATTGGTTCTTCAGCTGCGTCGTCAGCAGGGTCAGGAAGTTGTCGAAGCTGCCCGCCAGTTGCGCGCTGGATGTGGCGGCGGCGGATGCCGCGGCGCCGGTGGCGGTGGTGCCCGAAACGGCCATGAGTCTCTTCCCTCAGATCGCGATGTCGAGCAGGCCGAGCAGGGCCCGGCGCTGCATGTCATGGTCCTGGCGCGCGCCATTCCTGTCCTGTGCGGGGCCATGCCAGCCCCGGCCGGATTTTCGCGCGTCTTCCTGGGCGCCGCCGCCCATGGCCTGCCCGCCTGCATCCCCGCCCAGCAGCGAGAAGCCGAGGCTGCGCCCGCCTTCCGCGCCGATCCCCGCGCCGCCCAGCGCGCGGTCCAGCGCGGAGCTGTCGCGTGCCAGCAGGGCCAGCGTCTCCGGCCGTTCCGCGGCGACCTGCACCCGCGTGGCGTCACCGATGCGTTCCACCGTGACCTCCACCCGGCCCAGTTCGGCCGGGTCCAGGACAAGGGCAATCCGCCCCTCCTTGCCGCCCCCCAGGGACAGGGCGATGGCAACCGGCGAAACCTGCTCGCTTGGTGCCAACTGGGGCCTGAGGCGAGGTGTGATGAGGGATTCCGACGCCTGGGGAGACGCCGCCAAGGCGGAGGGCACCGCCGGCAGCATCGAGAGCACGGAGGGGATGGTGAGGGGCGAGGTCTGCGGCTCGGCCGCCGGGGTCGCCGCCATGCCTGCCGGGACTTCCGAAGCTGTTCCAGGCACCATCTGCGCTGCCGGCTCTGCGGCGCCCCCCATGCTGGGCGCCTCCATCGGAGGGTTGCCATCGCCGCCCCTTGCCGGAGGAGCCGCCCCGATAACCGGATCATGCCCGGATGGGCTCATACGGCCTGGAACGGAGGACCGCTCGTTCAGAGCCGCCATTTCCGTCCCAGCGGCCTGCCTGGCAAATGCCGCCGCTGGATTGGCCGGCGGCGTGGCCATCGCAGCCATTGCCATGGCCGGATCGCTCTGCTCCATGGCGGGCGGGGTGGAGCGAGGCGCTGAGTGCAGGAGGGCAGGAGAGTGTCCTGCCACACTCTCAACCGCCCCTTCTACGGAGTGCGATGCCTCTGCCGGCACCATGGCTTCTGGCACCTGCAGTTCCGCAGTGGTCCCTGGGGTGGGGGCGGGACGCTCGATTCCGGAAGGCAGCGGTGCATCCGCCGTAGCCTCGTCATTCGTTGGCGATGCGTCATCCGAAGTCTCTGCGACCGGGAAGGGGAGGTCGGGAGCTGCCGCGCCCGGCGCAGCAGGGGCTGATGCGGGCAGGCTTGGCGACGGTCCGGGGGGCACACCGGCCTTGGCGTCTCCCTTCGGCAATGGGTGCCCGTCCGGAAGTGACGGGACAGCACCCGATGCCGGCTTCATGTCAGCCAGTCCGGGTACAGGAACGGCAATGCCGGGCACTGCGCTGCGTGGCGCATTCGCTGGAGCCATTTCCAGAGCATTGGCCGCAACAGTGCCCAAGGCATTCCCCAGCGCCTGAGCGAAGCCGCCGGTCCCAACGCCTGCCGCAGCGCCGCTTCCGGAAGGCGGCACGCTCGTCGGCAGGCTTTCCAGCGCGTCCATGATGGGCTCCGTCCTCCGGTCCGTGGCATGGACCGACCAGCCCATCCGCAAGCGCTTTGCCAGCCCGTGCCGCGGAAATGCCGGCAATCCCGGCCATCCGCCCGGCAGGCTTTGCCGCCACCCGGCACCCGTCGCCCCGGTCTTCCCGCCATATCCCTGGCACGGCCATTGCGCCCGGCACGCTGCCCGCCGCGGCATGCCCGTGCCGCGCCGCAACTCCCCAGCCGTCACGGAGCCTGGAATGTCGCTCTACGCCTCGATGAACACCGCCATCAGCGGCCTCACCGCCCAGGCACGCGCGCTGGGCCATGTGGCGGACAATGTCGCCAACAGCCAGACCACCGGCTTCAAGCGCACGGATACGAATTTCGTGTCCTATGTCACCCGCTCCACCAAGCAGGTGAACCAGCCAGGATCGGTCATCGCGCGGCCGGATTACACGAATTCCGTGCAGGGCACGGTACAGCCCTCGGACAACCCGCTGGCCATGGCGATCGCGGGGCAGGGCATGTTCGCCGTCGCCCTGCCGCGTGGCACGGAGGACGGGCAGCCGGTCTTCGATGCGCGCACCTTCTACACCCGCGCCGGTGACTTCAAGATGAACACGGATGGCTATCTGGTGAACGGCCAGGGCTATTACCTGCAAGGCTGGCAGGCGGATACAGAAGGTAATCCCGATCGCTCCACCATCCAGCCGCTGCGCGTGGACCAATCGGTCTACAACCCGGTGCCGACGAACAACGTGAATCTCTCCGCCAACCTGCCGGCGGACAACACCACCGTGCCGGTGCCGTCGCAGATGCAGGTCTATGACAGCCTTGGCCGCCTGCATGCGGTGGACATGACCTGGACCCATATCGGCACCAACCAGTGGCGACTGGAGATGAGTATCCCCAACGATACGACGACGCCCGCCATCGCCACACGCAGCATCGAGGTGAATTTCGGCGCCGCCGCCAGCGCCACAAACCCCGCGGGCACCATCGGCTCCTTCGGTGCCGCGAACAATCTGACGGGCAGCGCCGCGGTTCCCGGCGATCCGGCCAGTGTCAGCTTCACCGCCGATTTCGGCCAGGGGCCGCAGACCATTCAATTGAACATGGGCAATTTCGGCCGTGCCTCCGGCGTCACCCAGTATTCCGGCCAGGAATACACGCTGCGCGACATCTGGCAGGACGGCGTGCCGCTCGGGAGCTTCTCCACCGTCTCGCTCGGCGACAATGGCGACCTGACGGTAAATTACGACAACGGCCAGTCCCGCACGATCGGCCGCGTGCCCATCGTCTCCTTCTCCGATCCGGACAAGCTGCAGAAGGCGGATGGCCAGGCCTATCTCCGAACCACCGAAAGCGGCGAGGCACGGGTGAACGACGCCTCATCGAATGGCAGTGGCAAGATCGTCACCTCCTCGCTGGAAAGCTCGAATGTCGACATCGCCTCGGAATTCTCGAAGCTCATCCTCGCGCAGCGCGCCTATTCGGCGAATACGCGCATCGTCACCGTCTCGGACGAGCTGCTGCAGGACACGCTCAACATGCGCCGCTAGGTCCGGCGAAGCCTGAACCCACCGGTATGACGAAAGCGGCAGGAGAGCGGAGCGGATGAGCCTGGACCTTGCCTTGTCCATCGCACGAAGCGGCCTGGCGCATGTCAACAAGCAGCTCGCGCAATCGGCTTCCAATGTCGCGAATGCGGCAACGCCCGGATACACACGCAAGGAGATCGAGGGTGCCGCGGCGACGCCCGGGTCCCTTGCCTCCGGCGTGCGCAGCCTGGAGGCGACGCGTGCGGTGGATACGGCGCTGGTCACGCAGATGAACGCTGCGCGTGCCGCAGCCGATGCTTCCGCCGCCCGTGCCCGCCTGCTCAGCGGCGTGGAGATTGCCCATGGCGCCACGGGCGATTCGGTCGGCGACCTCACCTCGGCCCTGGGTGATGCCTTCGTCGCCCTGCGCGGCGATCCGTCTGATGCGCTGCTCCAGGCCGGTGTCACCGATGCGGCAGGGGATCTGGCCGGGCGCTATAACACCGTCTCCACCGCCATCCTCGCCGCCAGGCAGGAGGCGCAGGATTCCATGGTGCGGGATGTCGCCACGCTGAACGAAGCGTTGCGGCAGGTCTCCGGCATCACCGACCAGATCCTGCCCCTGCGCGCCCAGGGGATGAGCACGGCGGAGCTGGAGGACCGGCGCGACCAGGCCATCGCCACCATTTCCTCCATCATGCAGGTCCGCGCCGTGTCGCAGCCAGATGGGAATGTGGTGCTGATCACCGCTGGTGGGCTGACTCTGCCGCTGCGCCAGGAAACCGGCCCTTTCTCGATGGAAGCCGCCACCCTCGGCGTGCAGTCCTTCCATGGCGGGGGCGGCACGCTGCCGGGTGTGCTGCTGAACGGCAGCGACGTGACCAACCGCCTCGGCAACGGGACCCTCGCGGCCTATGCCGCGCTGCGCGACAAGGAACTGCCGCTCGCCCAGGCGGAGTTGGATATCTCCGCCGCCAACCTCGCCGCGCGCTTCGACGCGCAGGGGCTGACCCTTTTCACCGGCGATGGCGGCATGGTGCTGAACCCGGCCAGTGCCTATTCCACAGGCGGATGGATCGGCTTCGCCGCCTCCCTGCGGGTGAACCCGGCCCTCCTGTCCAGCCCTGGTCTTGTGCGCGACGGCACCCATGCCGTGGCAGGCAGCGCGGCCGGCCCCACCGCCTTCACCCCCAATGCCCCAGGAGGCCCCGCCGCCTTCACCACCCTCATCGACCGCGTGCTGAACCGGACCTTCGGCGCCGAAGCCTCTCCCGGAAACGCGCATCCTGCCTTCGCTTCCTCTGGCCTCGGGCCGGATGGCAGCCTTGCCTCCAGCCTGCGCACGGCGCGCAGCCTCGGCGACTATGCCGCCCAGCTTGTCGCCACCCAGACCGCCGCGCGGGCCGAGGCAGAGGAGGCAGGCTCCGCCTCAGGGGATCTGCTCACCTCCCTGGAAACCCGCTTCGCCGAGCGCTCGGGCGTGGACATGGACAAGGAACTGGCCGCGATGGTCACGCTGCAGACCGCCTATGCCGCGAATGCCCGCCTGCTCTCGGCGGTGCAGACCATGTACGATACCCTCTTCCAGGCGGTGCGGTGATGGCAATCACGGGCATCCCCAATGGCGCGCTCTCGCGGCTGGTCGGGCAATCGGCCCTGCTGAAGGCACAACTTGAAACCCTCTCCGCCCAGAGCGTGGATGGCCGGCGCGGTACCTATTACGGTGAGATCGCGGGGGATGCCGGGCGCGCCATCAGCCTGCGCGCGGAGATCGCGCGGCGCGACACCCATGCCGTGACGATCGACCGGGCCCTTGGCCGCACGGGTGCCGCGCAGGAGGCGCTGGAGCGTCTCTCCACAATCGCCGAGCAGTTCCTCACCGAGGCCGGCAAGATCACCCGGGCCGATTCCACCCGCATCACCGCCCTGGCTGGCAGCGCCCGGGAAGCGATCCAGGAGGTGGCAGCCCTGTTGAACGAGAAGCATGCCGGTGAATTCATCTTCGGCGGCGCTGATATCGCGAACCCGCCCATTCCCGATCCCGCCGGGATCATGGGCACGCCGATGGCCGCTGCCATCGCTTCCGCCACCGCCTCGCTGGCACCTGGGAACAGTGCAACGGTCCTGGCCGCCACCCTGGCCGCCGCGCAGAGCACCAATGCTGGAGAGACGCCTTTCTCCGACTATGCGGTGGATCCGGGGCGCGGGCTGACCGAACCCCGCACAGGCACGGCCGTGGGCGATGGGGAGGTGGTGCGAACCGGCCTCTTCGCCAGTCGCAACGCCGCCGCCGGCACGGCGGGAAGCGAGGCGGGAGGCTGGTCGCGCGACCTGTTGCGCGGCCTGATGACGCTCGCTTCCCTCACCGCCGACAAGACGGCTGCTGGCGGCGATTTCGACGCGGTGATGGAGAGCGTGAAGGCGGGGCTGAAATCCGCGATGACCGGATTGGGCGAGGAGGCCGGCGCTCTCGGCCAGTCCGAGGCGCGGCTGGAGGCGGCACGCACGCGCCATGCCGATCTGAAGGTGACGCTCAGCGGCCAGCTCGCGGATGTGGAGGAGGTGGACCTGGCCGCCACCCTGGTTGCCATGCAGGACACCCAGACACGCCTCCAGGCCTCCTGGCAGGCGCTCTCCATGCTCTCCGGATTGTCACTGACCCAGTTCCTGCGCTGACCCTTTCGATTCAACCCCCGTTAACCCGCGCCAGGACAGGATGGCTCGATACCGCAAAAGGCGGAGCGCAACGGGTGGCAGTCCGGGATGGACCGCCGCGGCACAGGAAAGGGGCAAGACATGGCCCTGAACTCGGTCAACACGAATATTGGCGCGCAGGTCGCGCTGCAGTCGCTGAACAGGACGAATGACGCCCTGTCGGCAACACAAAAGCGCATTTCCACCGGGTACCGGGTGGCGGATGCCAAGGATGACGGTGCGGCCTTCGCCGTCGCCCAGTCCGTGCGAGCCGACATTGCCGGCCTCACCTCAGCCAATGAGCAGATCGGCGGTGTGCAGGGGATTCTGGACACTACCCTCTCGGGCCTGACCAAGGTTTCCGAGGCCATGAGCAGCCTCCGTGGCGTGCTGGTGAAGCTGGCGGACGGAACGCTCTCCGACACGCAGCGCACGCAGTACGAGTCGCAATACACATCGCTGCAGACGCAGGTTACGAACTACATCGCGGATGCCACCTACAATGGCCGCACCCTGCTCAGCACCTCTGCTGCCTCGGGTGGCGGCGATATTGCGACGGTACGCAACGAAAGTGGCACCACCTACACCTTGGCGGCTGTGGATGGCGCATCGCTGACGATCGCAAATGCGCCGACGACTGCGGCGGCCGCGGCATCGGCCCTGGCCTCGGGTGGCGACTTCTCGACGAAGATGGCGGCCGTGAACACCGCGCTGAACACCTTCGGCAACAACAACAGCTACCTGGCGGGGCAGGTGTCCTACAACAAGGAGAAGATGTCCTCCCTTGAGGCGGGGCTGGGTGCGCTGGTCGATGCGGATCTTGCGAAGGAGAGTGCGAAGCTTCAGGCGTTGCAGATCAAGCAGCAGCTCGGCACGCAGTCGCTCAGCATCGCCAACCAGGCGCCGCAGAGCCTCCTGAGCCTCTTCCGCTGAACGGTGCGGCGCCGCGAAAGATCCGGGGCGCCGGTTCCGTTCTCCCCTCATCGCGCCGGGTGGCGAAGGCCGCCCGGCGGCGGCCCGGCCGTGGCGCATGTCCCGCTCCGCCGGCCGCCTGCCACGAAGGAACGCGAAGATCGTGTCCACGCTGGTTCTCGAGATGCGCCAGGGCGACCTGATGGTCGTGAATGGCGCGCCCATCCGCTTCCGCAACCGCACGCGCATCGAGCTGACGGCCAAGGCCCGCTTTCTCTTCGGCAAGCAGATCCTGCCGCCGGAGGCCGCGGACACCCCCGCCCGCCGCATCTATTTCGCGCTTCAGACAGCCTATATCGGCAATGAGGATGAGCGCGAACGTGGGCTGGAAGCCGCGAGGCAACTCATCGGGGAGTTCCAGGCCGTCACCACCTCTGCGCTGGCCACGGCAATGCTCGATCGCGCGCTGACCGCGGCCGAAGAGGATGATTGCTACACCGCGCTCAAGCTCGCCCGCCGCGTGATGCGGCACGAGGAGGCGGTGCTCGGCATCGCCCCGCCCCCCAATACCCGCCCTGTGCCGGAGGAGATGACCGCATGATGCCGCATCCCAGCCCCGTCCCCAGCCCGATCATGGCCTACCGGGCCTCGCGCGCGGCGCTTCCACCGCGCGAGCAGGAGGCGGATGTGTTCCGGCGCGTCACGGGCGCGCTGCGTGGCGCGCAAGGGGAGGGGGCCGAGGCCGGGCTGCGCGCCGTACGCGCCCTGGCCGATAACCGCCGTCTCTGGATCGCGGTGGAGGGCCTGCTGATCGACCCGACGAACGCTCTGCCGGTGCCGTTGCGTGCCTCCATCATCTCGGTGGGGCGTGCCGTGCTGCGGGAGATGGAGAAGGATGAGCCGGACCTCGCCTTCCTCATCGAGGTGAATGAGAACATGGCGGCCGGCCTCAGCGGCCAGGTCTGACATGTCCGGATCGGTCGCCCTTTCCATCCTGGGTGGCGGCGTCGGTGGCACTGGCGTGGCAGACGCGGCGGCGGCGGTGCTGGCGCTGCGCAGGGCCTCCGCCGCCGGCGCCGAGGAGAAGGGTGTCGCCCAGACCGCGAAGGAGGCCTCGGTGAAGTCGGCGCTTGCCCGCTTCACCGAAGGAATCTCCCGCGCGAAGGATGTCGAGACCGCGCTGCGCGATCCGCGCGTTTCCGCTGTGCTGCTGCCGGCACTCGGTTTGCCGGACGCGGTGGGCATGCCAGGGCTTGCGGTGCGGGCGCTGATGTCGGACCCGGCCGATCCGAAATCCGTGGCCGCGAAACTCCCCGATGCCCGCTGGAAATCGGCCGCGGCCACGCTCAGCCTCGCCACGCGCGGCATGGACGCGCTGCGCGACCCGGCGGTTCAGAAGAAGCTTGCCGATGGCTACACCGCTTATCAATGGCGCGTCTCGAAGGACAATGAGGCGAGTGGCATTGCCGATGCCCTCTACTTCCAGCAGCGTATGGCGGGCGGCAAGGCGCTAAGCGTCTATGAGGTGCTGGGCGATGCCGTGCTCCGCCGGGTCGTGACCGGCGCGCTTGGCCTGCCGGATGCCATCGCCGTTCAGGAGGTGGAAACCCAGGCCCGCGCCGTCACCTCCCGCATCGATCTTTCCAAGCTCACCGACCCGCGCCAGGCGGCGAAGCTGGCGGAGCGTTATGTCATGGCCTCCGCCGGCAGCGGCATGGGCAGCAGCGGTTCCGCCCTCCTCTCCCTATTTGCCTGAGGGCGGGCAGGTTTGACCCGCCAGGCGGAGCGAGCGATCTTCGCGCCGCCCCATGACCATGCCGCGCCAAAGCCTCACCCATCTCCGCACCCTGCTCGTGGGGACCGTGGGAGGGGCGGTGGCGGTGCTGCTCGGCATCCCGCTGCCCTGGATGATCGGCTCGATGATCGCGGTCTCCGGGCTTACCTGGTTCACGGACGTGCCGAACCCGCCGGCCATCCGCAATCTTTCCCTTGTCGTGCTGGGCCTGGGATTGGGCCA
Organism: Roseomonas xinghualingensis; assembly: GCF_025791835.1. Taxonomy (GTDB): domain Bacteria; phylum Pseudomonadota; class Alphaproteobacteria; order Acetobacterales; family Acetobacteraceae; genus Roseomonas; species Roseomonas xinghualingensis. The sequence continues at coordinate 134,951 of NZ_JAOXLP010000006.1, read as the reverse complement.
GGGCTTCACCGGGCCAGTGCTGGGGGCGGTGGCGGCGGCGCTGCCGGCGATGATCCTGGCGGGCCTGGTCACCATGCTGGCCGCATTGCCGATTGCAGGCCTTTTCGCCCGGCTCTCCGGCACGGATGCGCGCAGCGGATATTTCTGCACCGTGCCAGGCGGGATCGTGCTGATGACGGTGCTCGCGCAACAGGCCGGCGCCAGGGTGCCTGCGGTGGTATTGTCCCAGACCATCCGCATGTGCGTGGTGGTGCTTCTCTTCCCGCCAGCCATGGCGCTGCTGGCGCCGGGCGTGCCGGACGCGGCCTTTTCCGCGCCACGTCTGCCGGGTGATCCGGTTTGGCTCGCCCTGCTCTATGCGGCCGGGCTGCTGGTCGGATGGGCGACGGAGCGGATTGGCCTGGTCAATGCCTGGATGCTCGGTCCTTGCCTGATGGTCATCCTGCTCTCCGCCTGCGACGTGCTGCCGAGCGGCGTTCCGATCTGGCTGGTGGATGCGGCGCAGGTCGGCATGGGCAGCACCTTCGGCCTGCGGATCACGCGGCGCTTCCTGCTCTCGGCGCGGAACCTCGTCCTTATCTCAGCCGTCACCACCCTGGCGCTCTCGGTACTGCTGGTGTTGCTTGCCTTGCCGATCGCCTGGATCTTCGGCCTGCCTGCCTTCGGGGTGATGCTCGGCATGGCGCCCGGCGGCATGCCGGAAATGGCGCTCACGGCAAAGGCGCTCGATCTCGCCGTGCCGTTGGTGCTCGGCTTCCACCTCACCCGCGTGTTGATCTGCAGCCTCTTGGTGGGCCCGGTCTGGCGTCTCGCGGTCGCCACGGGCTTCGTGCCCCCTGCGGGCGGCGGCACGGCCTGATCGCGCCGGGGCTCAGCCTGCGCGCCAGCCCAGGCGCCGCTCCAGCCAGCTCCGGTAGGACAGCACCGCATCAGGCGGCGGCGCCAGAAGCGCGAAAGCCGCAGCCGCCTGCGCGCCCACCATGGGGCGGCCTTCGCCGGGCTGGGTGCGCTCCTCTTCCTGCCAGCGAAGAGCCGCGCGGCGCCATGTGGCGACCGTATCCGCCGGCGTGAGGTAGGGCATCACGAGAGCGGCGCGCAGTTGCAGCGCCGCCACCGCCGCCAGTGCCCCGCGTGCGGCAGGGGAACGAACGGGAAGGGGCGGAAGATCCGTGGCGTCGTCCTGGGTGGGGGAAAGCTGGTACCAGGGAGTGGCACCGAGCACCTTGGCGCGGTCAATCGGGGCAGGGCCCGCGATGATCAGCGCATCCGCCTCGCCGGCCCTGAAGGCGGCCTCCGCCGGGCCGGTCACTGCCTGTGCCGGCACGCCCAGCAGGTCGAGCAGCGCCAGCGCCGCGGCTTCGGGAGCATCGGGGGAGGGGATGGCAACGCGCAGCGGCGCCGCGCCAGGGGAGGGCAGGCGCCCACGCCCTGCCAGCACCGCGCTGTTCCAGCTGACCAGGAGCGGCAGCCAGGCACGCGGCTCGAAGCGCGCGCGGGTGGCGCCGGTCAGCCATGCCTGGCAGGCCATGCCCGGCAGGGTGAGAAAGCGGTCGCCGTCACCGGGCTCCAGCGTCGCGAAGCGGTTCGCCGCCGTGACGCCATCCGGCCCGCCAAGATGCGAGAGCTGCAGCGCCACCGGGCGGTAGTGCCCCCGCGCCAATGCGGCCACGGCGCGGGTGGTCCAGGCGGAGCTGCTTCCTTCCTCAGGGCCCGGGACGAGGACGGTGCTCTGCTGCACCGGCTGGGCCATGGCAGGGCGGGCCGCCGCGAGGGCCAGGGAGAGCAGTGACAGCCCTGCCGTACGCCGGCCCACGGGCGGCATCCGGGCAGGGCGCGTCGATCCTGGCGCGAAGGCGGTCATTTCGGCGAAGGCTGACGGCTGGCTGAGGCGGGAATGTGGCAACCCGCCTCCCTCACCCCTCGTAGGCCAGGAGGGCTTCGAAGTGGGTGTCGCCGAGCCGTTCGCGGCCCTTGAGGGCGGTCAGCTCGATCAGGGCGGCCGCCATGGGGATCTCGGCTCCTGTCTGGCGCAGCAGGGCGATACTGGCGGCAAGCGTCCCGCCGGTGGCCAGCAGATCGTCCAGCACCACCACGCGGTCGCCCGGCTTCACCGCATCGGCCTGTATCTCGATCCGGTCGGTGCCGTATTCCAGCGCATAGTTCAGGCCGATGATGGCGCCCGGCAGCTTGCCGCGCTTGCGCAGCATCACGAAGCCCAGCCCCAGTTCCAGCGCCAGCGGTGCGGCGACCAGGAAGCCACGGCTCTCGATCCCGGCCAGCAGGGTGGGACGGTGCGGGCGGATCATCTCCGCCAGGCGGCGCATCGCCTCTTTCCAGGCCGGGCCATGCCGCAACAGGGTGGAGATGTCGTAGAACAGGATTCCCGGCTTCGGGAAATCCGGAATGCCCCTGATGTGCTGCTTCAGGTCGATGCCAGAGGCGGTGGTGGGGCTGTCGGTCATCGGCTGGCTGGGGCTCCGTCTCGGGGGCGTGCGTCTTAGGCCGGGCAGGGGATGCAGGTAAACATCCCGGACGGGCGGGGCTTGGCGCGGCCGCGGGAATCCGGCACCAGCATGCCCATGTCGCGTGTTCCCCTGGCGGTCATCGCCGGAATCCTGGGCTTTCTGCTCTATATCGGTGTGGCCGTTGCGCTGGCCGATTTTGTCTTGCCGCAGCATTGGCTGCTGCAGGTGCTCTACTTCACCCTGGCGGGTGTGGCCTGGGTCTGGCCTGTGGGTCGCCTGATGCGCTGGGCGGCGCGGAAATAGCGCCGCGCCGTCGCACCACGGATTTTCGCCTGCTCCCGTTCAGAAGGTTCTGCTGAGGAAGACCATGGCGCGTGCCTCGCAGACCTTCTGGCCGCCGATGCACTCGCTGCGGCTGATATTGGTGTCGAAATAGCCGGCGGTCAGCACGAAGTCGGCGAATTTATAGGACAGCGTGACGTTCCAGTTGGCGAAGTCCGGAGTGCCCCAGCGCGGGTTGTTCTGGATCCACTGGTAGCCGAGGCGTCCGGCCAGGGTCAGGTCATGGGGAAGCGAGAACTCCACGCCGCCTTCGACATAGTAGCCGTTGCCGCTCTCGGCCTGATAGTTCGGTGACCAGTTGAAGGCGCCGAGTACCTTCATGGGCAGCGGCAGGGACGGGATCTCGTAGGAGGCCTTCACCGCAAGCTCGTAATACTGGAGGTCGTAGAGGCCCGGCCCGTGGGAATAGCCGGGATAGGTATAGGCGATGCCGCCAAGATCGAGGCTGACGCCCGAGACGCTGGTGCGCCAGCCGGCCAGGGCGTCCACTTCCTGGCGGGCATTGGTACCGGGGAAGGCGACGTTGGAGGCAAAGGCGCCGACATAGAAGCCGCTGCTGTGCTGGATATCGATCGTACCCTGCACGGCCGGGCGGTTTCGTGTCTGACTGATGCCGCGGAACAGATAATCGGACGACACAGTCGGCGTGATGCTGATCGTCAGCTGGGCCTCTTCAATCTCGAAGGCACCCGCCGTACCGGCCACGAGCGTCAACCCCAGCGCGAATGTGGCCGCGGCGATGTTGGACTTCATGAAATCTTCCCCTCCAGGCGTTTGCGTCGCCGGAAGGACCTTTGCGAGACCTGTGCCAGGGGCCGGGAGGCGGGCCGGCACCAACAAAGATGCTGGAGAACTGTTGCTGCCCCGCCACGAGGTGGCCGCAGGTGGCGAAGGGAGATCAAAAGCGGAAAAGCCCCGCCGGGCCTGGGCCGGGCGGGGCTTCTCGAAGCCGTCAGTGGTCGGAGCGAGAGGATTCGAACCTCCGGCCCCTGCGTCCCGAACACAGTGCTCTACCAGGCTGAGCTACGCTCCGTCATGACGGCATCGGGTGGCCGGCGCTATAGCGCCGCGCCAGGGAGCCGGCAAGGGTGGCCCAGGCCCTAATCGACATTTGCCTCGAAACTTCTGTTCGGGCGCGTTCCTGGTCTTTTGCGAAGTATTATGGGGTAGGCGTGGGGCACGGCTAAGCTGGCGGGACGCAACATGGAAGACGCCTGATGGCCCGTCCCCGCTTCCTCCTGCCCGCAGGCGCCCTGGCGGCGCTCCTTCTTGCCGGCACCGCCTTCGCGCAGCCGGATCCCGTCCCCACCCGCAAGGAAGGGTTGCGCCGGATGCAGACGAATCTGGAGGCGATCGGCGCCGTGGCGAATGCCGGTGGCGATACGCGGGACACCGTGCCGCGCAGCGACGAGATGGTGGCCTTCTTCCGCAACCTGCCCGCGCTCTTCCCATCCGGCTCGGACGGCAACGGCTCCCGCGCCCGGCCGGCCGTGTGGTCCGACCGGGCGGGCTTCGAGCGGGCGGCCACCAATGCCGTCGCGGCAGCCGAGGCGCTGCGGGTCTCGGCCGGCAGCGGCGATGCCGCGGCCACCAGCCAGGCGGTCCGTGCCATGGGCGGCGCCTGCAGCGCCTGCCACCGGAGCTACCGTAGCCGTTGAGGAGCGGGGGCGGTGGCCTGCCATCACCCCTGGCGGGCGATGGCCACCACCACCCCTGCGGCAAGGCAGAGCAGCGCCAGGGCCAGCCAGGGGCTGCCCATGCGCGGCGCCATTCCCGCCATGGCGGTGGGCAGGCGCTTGAAGCCGGTGACCATTGGCCGCACCAGGTCCTGCCGCTTCAGCAGCGCATAGGCCAGCACCGCCAGGATATGCAGCGCGACCACGACCAGGACGAGGTCGAAGGTCAGCAGGTGAAGGCTGCGCGCCGCATCGGCCGTGGCTGGCTCCACGCTACGCGCCAGGGGGCCGCGCGCCAGGATGCCGTCATCGGTGAACAGGCCGGAAACCGCCTGCACCAGCATCGCGCACAGCAGGACCAGCACCATCCAGCCGCCCGCCGCGTTGTGGCCGATCTCGGTGTCGGGTTCCCGCCGGTGCAGGTGGCGCAGATGCCGCAGCCCCGCCAGGGGAGAGCGCAGGAAGCGCGAGAAACGGGCCGTTTCCGAACCCAGGAAGCCCCAGGCGATGCGGAAGAGCAGCAGCGCCAGGATCGCCTGGCCGGAAAGCATGTGCCATTCCATCCGCCCCGTGCTTGCCGTCCACCAGGAGGCGCCGAGGAGCACCGCGATGGCCCAGTGGACCAGCCGGATCCACCCGTCCCAGACCTTTACCTTCACGCGCTGATGGGTTGTCTCGGCCATACCGCCCTCCGCCACGGTGAGCAGGATAGGGATGTCCCGGCCTCCAGGCCCAGGGGTGCCCGAAACCTGCCGGAATCGCATTTGTAACGGAACGCGCGCCCTTGTGATCAAAGCCCCGGCGGACGTAGGTAGGGGGTTATGACAGACGCATCGCGGCTGCGAGTCGTCGGCGGTGTGGCGGCTCTGGCCTGCGCCGTCGCGGCCGGAGCTTTCTACGGGACGCAGGATCTGGCGGAGACGCCTTCCGCGTTTTCCGTGCCCCGGACAGCCGACCCCGCGGAACCCCGCCGCGAGGCTGCGATGCCGGCTGGAGCCGCCGCCGCTTCCGCCGTCCCTTCCGCGCAGCCGGGCGCCAGCCCCACCCGCGCGGCCGAGCCGCCGCGCTTCGACGTGGTTCGGATGAGCGCGCGCGGCAGCGTGGTGGTGGCCGGCCGTGCCGCCCCTGGCGCCGAGGTGGCGCTCCATGAAGGTGGCCGTGAAATCGGCCGCGCCCGGGCCGACGCCCGCGGCGAATGGGTCATCCTCCCCGCCGATCCGCTCGGCGCCGGGGCGCGGGAACTCTCCCTCCGCGCCCGCGCACCGGGCGGCGAGGAGATCGCTGGCCAGGACACGGTGCTGGTGGTCGGCCCGGCGGAGCCGCAGACACTGGCTCAGGCCGGCCCCAGGCCGGGGCAGGCGGCTGCATCGCGCGGGGAACAGCACGCCGGGGCTGGTGCCGGGCCGTCCCGGGAAGCCGCCCCCAATCCTGGCCCGGCGCGCTCGGACCCGCCGCTGGTCCTCCTTCTGCCGCCCACCGCCGAGGCCGCCCCTCGCGCCCTTTCCGCGCCGCCTGCGGGTGAGGCGCAGGCGCCACTTGGGCTGGACGTGGTGGATTACGATGACAGCAACGCGATGCGCTTCGCCGGCACCGCCCCGGCGGGCGCGCATCTGCGCGTCTATGCCAATGACCGCCATCTGGGGGACACGGAGGCCGATTCCTCCGGCCGCTGGTCGCTGACCCCGGCCGAGCCGCCGCCGATCGGGCGCCACACCCTGCGCGTGGATCAGATGAACATCGCGCGGTCCCCCACATCCCAGACCCTGGCTCCCCGCGTTGCCAGCCGGATCGAGGTGGCCTTCCAGCGCGAATCCCTGCCTGCCAACACCGTGAGGGGCGGGAGGATCGTGGTGCAGCCCGGGAACAGCCTGTGGCGCATCGCGCGCGAGGCCTATGGCCGCGGCACCCGCTACACGGTCCTCTACCGCGCGAATCAGGGGCAGATCCGGGACCCGAACCTCATTTTCCCAGGGCAGGTCTTCGCGGTGCCGGTGGGCGGCTGATCATTGCCGAGGGTTGCCGGGTGGCGGCCAAGAAACCATAACCGGGCCTTCCCTCTTTCTGGATCATCATGTCACTCGCCTACGGCATGCGCCTTGTCCTCGCGCCCCCGCATCCGGCGGGCCGTCCCTTCCTGATCGGCGGCGCCGTGGTGGCCGTCGTGGGCGGGGCCGCCTTCGGAAGCTGGATCTTCTGGCTGGGAGCGGCCTTCACCGCCTTCTGCCTCTACTTCTTCCGCGATCCGGAGCGCATCCCGCCCGCGCGACCAGGGCTCTTCATCGCGCCCGCCGATGGTCACATCGTCTCCATCGAACCTGCTGTGCCTCCGCAGGAACTGGGCCTTGGAGTTACCCCGCGCTGGCGCGTGGCGACCTTCCTCTCGGTGATGGATGTTCATGTGAACCGAATCCCGATCGACGGCACGATCACGCGCATCGCCTATCGCCCTGGCGCCTTCGTCAACGCCGCCCTCGACAAGGCGAGCGAGGATAATGAGCGCAATGCCCTGGCCATCCGCCTGGAGGATGGCCGCGACATCGCGGTGGTGCAGATCGCCGGCCTGATCGCCCGCCGCATCCTCTGCCAGGTGCGGGAAGGCGACCGTGTCCGCGCCGGCGACCGCTTCGGCATCATCCGCTTTGGCAGCCGCACCGACCTGTATCTGCCCGAGGGCGTGCGCCCACTGGTCTCGGTCGGCCAGACCATGATCGGCGGCGAGACGGTGATCGCCGACCTCAACCACCCTACCGGAATTCGAGAATAGGAATGGGACAGGCCCCGCGCCGCTTCCGCTTCACCCCGCGCCGCCGGCCGCGGCTGCAGGGCCTGTCCTTCAACCGGCTGCTGCCGAACATCCTGACGATGCTCGGCCTCTGCGCCGGCATGACGGCGGTTCGCTTCGCCATCGAGGACCGCTGGGAGGCATCGGTGACGCTGATCGTCGTCGCCGCCTTCATCGATGGCATCGACGGCCGCCTCGCCCGCCTGCTGCAGGCGACCTCCCGCTTCGGGGCCGAGTTCGACAGCCTGTCGGACTTTCTCTGCTTCGGCGTGGCGCCCGGCTTCATCCTCTATCTCTGGACGCTGCACGATGCGCGCGGCTTCGGCTTCATCCCCTGCCTTCTCTTCGCCGCCTGCATGGCGCTGCGCCTGGCCCGCTTCAACGCGGCCATCGATGCGCCCGTGCAGCCCGGCGCCGTGCCGCGCCCGCCGGGCTTCTTCACCGGCGTTCCGGCGCCGGCCGGGGCAGGGCTGGCCCTTTTCCCGATCTTCGTTTCCCTCACCTTCGAGGGCTGGGGCCTAAGCGGGCTGGCCGATGCGGTCCGCCATCCACTCTTCTCCGCCATCCTGCTGGTGGCGGTGGCGGGGCTGCTGGTCAGCACCCTGCCGACCTGGTCCTTCAAGAACTACAAGGTGCCGCGCCAGGCGGTGCTGCCGCTGCTTCTCGGCGCCGCCGCCTATGCCGCGCTGCTGGTGGCGGAGCCCTGGGCCGCGCTGGCGGCGGCTGGGATTCTCTATGCGGGGATGATCCCCTTCTCCCTGCGTTCCTATCGCCGCCTGATGGCGGAAACCTCCCGGCCGGTCGTGCCTGAGGACGAAGAGAGCCCCGCCACCGTCTGATGGGCAGGGGCGCCTGAGGGCGCCCCTTCGGCCTCAGGCCGCCCGGATCTCCGCCAGAAAGCGGTCCACCCGGCCGCGCAGCTGCTCCGCCCGGTGGGCCAGTTCCCCAGAAGCCGAGCGCAGCTGCGCCGCCGCCGCCCCCGTGCGTTCCGCCCCTTCGGTGACGCCCGCCGTATGGCGGGAAACATCCTGCGTGCCGGAGGCCGCCTCGGCCACGGCCCGCCCGATCTCCCGCGTGGCCGCGGATTGCTCCTCGGCGGCGGCGGCGACCTGGGTGGTGATGCTGTTCATCTCCTCGATCGTGCGCACGATGCCCCCGATCGCCGAGACCGCCCGCTCCGTCTCGCCCTGCATGGCGGCGATCTGGCTGCCGATCTGCTCGGTCGCCTTGGCGGTCTGGGCCGCGAGCGTCTTCACCTCGCTCGCCACCACGGCGAAGCCGCGCCCGGCCTCGCCGGCCCGCGCCGCCTCGATGGTGGCGTTCAGCGCCAGCAAGTTGGTCTGACCGGCGATGTCGTTGATCAGACGCACCACGTCCCCGATGCTGCGCGCGGCGTCCGACAGGCCCTGCACGGCGCCATCCGTCTGCCGCGCATCATCGGCCGCCCGCCGCGCCACATCGGCGGAGCTGGCAACCTGCCGCGCCACCTCCGCGATGGAGGCGGCCAGTTCCTCGGCCGAGGCCGCGACCGTCTGCACATTGGCGCTTGCCTGCTCGGAGGCTGCGGCAACGGAGGTCGCGCGTTCCACCCCATCATGGGCGGTACTGGCCATCTCGCCCGCCGTCTCGTTCAGCTCCACCGCCGCCGAGGCGACACCGCGCAGCACTTCGGCGGCCTCGGCCTCGAAGCCCCGCAACAGCCCGTCCACCCGCTCGCCACGGGCGGCCTTCGCGGCCGCCTCCTCGGCCTGGGCAGCCGCCAGCGCGTCCGCTTCCCGCAGCCCGTCCCGGCAGGTCTCAACCGCACGGGCCATCTCGCCGATCTCATCGCGGCGCGTCAGCTCCGGCAGGGCGAAGTCATAGTCACGCTTCGCAAGGCGCAGCATGGAGGCGGAAAGGCTCCGCACGCCGCCGCCGACATTGCGGGCCAGCCCGATCACGCTGATGGCGCAGAGCAGTGCCGCAAGGAGGACCGCGCCGAGATTGAGCCAAAGGGCGCGCTGATAGAATGTCTCGGCACCCTGCGCCGCCCGGGCGGCGCCCGTGTTGTTCAGCGCGCTGGCTGCATCCAGTGACTCCAGCGCAACCCGGAAGAGCCGGACGGACTCACCGTTGAATGCGGCCATCGCCGCCGCATCGCCTGGGGGCGCGGCCAGGAGCGAGGCCGTGAGATCGGCATAGGCCCGGTATTCAGCCCGGAACCGGTCGAGCAGGGCCCGCTCCTCGGGGGAGGAGATCAGCTGCTCATAGGTCTTTGTGGCCGCCTCGATCTGCGGGCGGGCCTGGTTGTATTCCGCCATGGGGGCCCGGCGCTGCGCCGGGTCGTTCGTTCCCATCACCCGCGCCGCGCGGGTGCGTTCCCGGGAGAAAATCAGCTTCAACTCGCCCAGCGCCTGGCCGGAAGGCATCCAATGATCCCGCAATTCGCGGGTGTGCCCGTTGATGAAATGCATCTGGATGGCCGACATGCCACCCAGCCCCAGGATGAGGATGAAGATCAGTCCGAAGGCAGCCAGAAGCTTGCCGCGAATGGACAATGATCGAATCGACATGTGAATGGCCTTGCCGAGATGGTTCCAAGACCATCATCGGCTGCCATCGCTGAAGATTCCGTTTCCCGGCCGCGATGGTCACCGCGGCCGGGCATTGGTTCCGGAAGGGCTAGCGCGGCGTCTCCACCAGGATGCCCTGCTTCTTCAGCGCCTCGATCTCCTCGGCCGAATAGCCGGCGGCCGCAAGCACCGCATCGCCATGCTCGTTGAAGCGCGGCGGGGCGGTGCGGGCGCCGCCGGGCGTGCGGGAGAGCTTGATCGGCGTGTTCAGCGCGCGGAACTCACCGATTTCGGCCACCATGTTGCGAGCCTTGGTATGCGGCGCCGCCACGGCCTCGTCCACATGGAGCACGGGGCCGGCGGGGAGGCCGGCCTTCAGCAACCTGTCGCAGAGGGCATGGCCGTCTTCCTGGCGCAGGCGCTCCTCCAGGATGGCGTTCAGAGCGTCACGGTCCACCACGCGGTCGCCATTGGTGGCAAAACGCGGGTCGTTCACCAGCTCGTCCAGCCCCAGGAAGGCGCAGAACTTGCGCCAAGCGGGCTCGTTGCCGCAGGCGACGAAGATCTCGCAGGTGGCGGTCGGGAACTTGGAATAGGGGCTGATATTTGGGTGCGGGTTGCCGGTGGCCACCGGCCGCTTGCCATTCAGGAAGTGGTTCGCCGCCTGCGGATGCAGCAGCGCCATGCCGCAGTCATGCAGCGTCATGTCCACATACTGGCCCTGGCCGGAACGCTCGCGCTCCTGCAGGGCCATCAGGATGCCGATGGCGGAGTAGAGGCCGGTCGCGAGATCGACCACCGGCGTGCCCATGCGGAGCGGCCCGCTGCCCGGCTCGCCATTGATGGACATCAGCCCGACCATGGCCTGCACGATGGCGTCATAGCCAGGCAGGCCGCCCAGGGGGCCGGTGGCGCCGAAGCCGGAGACGCGGCAATGCACCAGGCGGGGGAAGCGCTGGGAAAGGACGTCGTAGCCGATGCCCCACTTCTCCATGCTGCCGGGCTTGTAGTTCTCGATCAGGACGTCGGCGCCTTCCAGCAGGCGCAGCAGCACGTCGCGGCCTTCCTGCTTGGAGAGGTCGAGGGAGATGCTCCGCTTGTTGCGGTTCACGCCGAGGAAGTAGCTGGCCGTGCCATCCAGGAAGGGCGGGCCCCAGGCGCGCACCTCATCGCCCTGGGGCGGCTCGATCTTGATCACCTCCGCCCCGTGGTCGGACAGGATCATGGTGCAATAGGGCCCGCCGAGAACGCGGGTGAGGTCGATCACCCGGATGCCGGCGAGAGCGCCGGGGCTCGCGCCGCGGTTGGCAGCGGCCGCATCCGTCTGGGGCAGGGCATCGGTCATAAGGGGTCCTCCAGCGCTCCCCTTCTGCCCCCAAGGAGCCCCAGGCTCAAGCGGGCGGATGGGTTTTATGGCGCGCCATGCAGGTCTGGCATGCGGATTGCTGCGCTGCGGCATAGGAGCCCGAGCCCGTCGGGAACCGACGCCCGGCCCTGGGCAGAGCCCGCCTTTGGAGATCCTTCCTCATGCGCCGTCGTTCCCTTCTGGCCCTCCCGGGGCTCGCCATGCCCTTCCTCGCCAATGGCGCGGCCTGGGGCCAAGGGTGGAAGCCGCCGGCGCCGCTGCGCTACGTGGTGCCGTTCCCCCCGGGTTCCAGCTTCGACATGGTGGCGCGCATCGTGACGGACGGGGCGGCGCCTCGGCTGGGCCAGAATATCGTGGTCGAGAACCGGCCCGGCGCCGGCACGCTCGTTGCCGTGCAGGCGGTGAAGGTGATGCCGCCGGATGGGCAGACGGTGGTGATGGTGGCGAACAGCTTCACGGTGAACCCCACCCTCCACAAGCCCAAGCCCTATGACCCGCTGATGGATTTCGACCCGCTGGCCCTGCTGGTGGAAATGCCGCATGTCATGGTCTGCCATCCGGACGTGGCCAGGGACTTCGCTGCTTTCGTCGCGAAGGCGAGGCAGCCGGGCGCGGGGCTTTCCTTCGGCAGCAACGGCCAGGGCACGAGCCAGCATATGGGCATGGAGCAATTCAAGCTGCTGGCCGGGCTGAACGCGCAGCACGTCCCCTATCGCGGCACGCCGCCGATGATGACCGACCTTTATGCGGCGCGGCTGGACTACACCCTCGCCAACCTGCCGGACGTGCTGCCCGGCATCCACGACAACCGCCTCGTCCCGCTCGGCATCGTCGCGAGGCAGCGCCACAAGCTGCTGCCGGACGTGCCTACCTTCGCGGAACTGGGATTCGGCCAGATGGTGTCGGATTCCTGGTACGGGCTCGTCATGCCCGCCGGCGCGAAGCCAGAGGTGCGCGCCGCGCTTACCGACGCCGTCATCGGCTCGCTGGCCAGGCCCGAGGCGCGGGCGCGGCTGGAGGAGAATGGGCTCGACATCCTGGCGAAGGGCCCAGCCGAGCTGACGGAACGCATCAAGCGCGACACGGCCGTCTATGCCGAGGTCGTGCGCGCGGCCAATCTGACGCCCGGCTGAGCGGACGAGGGTCCGCCCCAGAGACCACCCAGGAGATTGCATGACCCCGATCGAGCACATCCATCCGCCCGGCCAGTTCAAGGTGATGGCGCCACTTTCACCGGCAGTGAAGGCCGGCAACCTGCTCTACATCTCCGGCATCCCTGCCTATGATGAGAATGGCAAGCTGGCGGTGGGCGACTTCACCGCGCAGATGACGCAGGTGATGAAGACCATCACCGGGATTCTCGAGGAAGCCGGCGGCGATTGGAGCCGCGTGGTGAAGGTGAATGTGCTGCTCACCCGCCGCGAGGATTTCGAGGAGATGAACCGTATCTACGCCGCGCATTTCCCCGATGGGAAATACCCGGCGCGTACCACCGCCATTGTCTATTCCCTGCCGCGCCCGAACTTCCTGCTTGAGATCGAGGCGGTGGCGGTGCTCGGCTAGGCTGGCATGGGGGATGGCGGACGGGCCGGTTCCGTCCGCTATCCTCCGATCAGGCGGCGGCCTTGCGTTCCCAGACCCGGGCGCAGAACTCGGGATAGGTTTCCACCATCTCGTCGCAGACCGGGCCGCGCAGCAGCGCCAGCTCCTCCGCCGTGGGGTCGGGTGTCGGCGGCACCTGGGCAGGCGCGTCGAAATCGAACCCTGTCTGCGCGCGGATCGTCTCCACGCTCTCGCCGGGATGCACGCTTTCCAGCGTGAAGCGGGCGCGGGCGGGATCGAAGCGGAAGACGCAGCGCCCCGTCACCAGTGCCTGGGCCGTGCCACGGCGGAATACCTCGGGCGGCGAGACGCCCGGCGCGGAGACATTGTCCACCCGTGGCACCAGCACGCGCGGGGAATGCTCCTCGCGGAACAGGATGGTGCGCGGCGTCATGAAATACATGAAGGCCGAGCCGAAGCTGCCGGGGAAGCGCACTCCGGCGCCGGGCCATTCGCCGGTGCCGATCAGGTTGATGTTCGCCTGCCCGTCGATCTGGCCGCCGCCGAGGAAGAAAAGGTCGATCCGCCCCTGGCCCGTCAGGTCGAACAACTCACGGGAGCCTTCGGTGAAGGGATTGCCCGTGCGCTTGTGCAGCAGGGAGAGCCGCACAGGATGGCCGGACTTCGCCACCAGCCAGCAGGCCGCCGCCGGGATGGGAGAGGCCGCGCCCACCGCGATATGCCGCACCGGCGGCGCGGAAGGATCGAGGATCAGCCGCGCCAGGGCGGCTGCCAGCCGCTCCTCGGGTTGCACCACGCCGCTCATTCCGCTGCCTCCCGCACCACGCCGCCGAACACATGTTCATCCATCCAGGCGCGGAAGCCTTCCTCCGTGCGGGCGGCCTTCGCATAGGCGGCGACATAGGCGGCGTCGAAGCCGTATTCGTCCAGCAGCGCCACCGGATGCGCGCCGCGCTCCGCCACGGCATAGGCCTCGACATAGGTGGCCGAGATGGTGCCGGGGGCGAGGCGCTCATCCTCCAGCATATTGCCGGGCACCACGCGCTCCACCGTCACCAGCAGCTTGCGCGAGGCATGGGCGAGGGTCGCGCATTCGCGCCGGCGCCCCACCCAGACATTCCCGGCCTCATCCGCCATCACCGCATGCACCGCCGCCACGTCAGGCTGCAGCGCCGGCAGGATCACGATGGGATCGGGCGTGTCGGAGAGCGGGTTCTGCACCACGCGCCAATCTGGGCGATGTGCCAGGATGTCGCTGCCGATCAGCCCGCGCAGCGGCATGAAGGGCACGCCCTTCTCGGCGGCCTGCAGCATGGTGTGGATGGCGGGGCAGGTGGCGTCGCGGATCACGACGGCCCCGGCCTTCACCGCCGCCGAGAAGCGCGGCGCGAAACCGGCCTCACCAAGCGAAACGGCGCTGGTCTGTACCTCCGCCACGCAACCCGCGCCGATTAGCAGATCCGTCGCGAAGCCCGAAACCGGCACGCCCAGCAGCCGCAGGCCCTTCGCGCCGCGCCGTGCCAGCGCCTTGGCCAGGGCCACGGAAGGCAAGGAATTATCGGGTGGCAGGGCGAGCAGCGCCCCATCGGGCACGGCCGCGGCCAGGTTTTCCAGGCTCACTTGTGTCATGGCAGTTCCTCCGGCGGCAAAGCTGGCCCATTTTGCCGCCGCTTGCACCCCGTAAGCTGGGGAGGGGGCTAGCCGGGGAGGGGATGGAATGGCCGCATCGGCGCGCGTGATCCTGCGGGAATGGCGGGAGGCGGATCGCGAGGACTTCGCCGCGATGAATGCCGATCCGGCGGTGATGCGCCACTTCCCGGCGATGCTTTCACGCGCCGAATCCGATGCACTGCTGGATCGCATCCAGGCCCATCACGCCACCCATGGCTTCGGCGTATGGGCCGTGGAGGCCGATGGCGCGCTGGCCGGGATGTGCGGGCTTCTTCGCGTGGCTTTCGAGGCGCCCTTCACCCCGGCGGTGGAGATCGCCTGGCGCCTGCGCCCGGCCTTCCAGCGGCGCGGCCTGGCGGCCGCCGCCGCGCGCCAAGCCCTGGCGGAAGGGTTCGGAAGGCTTGGGCTGGAGCGGATCGTCGCCTTCACCGTGCCGGCCAATGAACCCTCCTGGCGGCTGATGGAAAGGCTGGGAATGCGGCGTGGCGGCTGCTTCGGCCATCCGCGCCTGCCGGCGGATCATCCGCTCCATGCCCATGTCTGGTACGTGCTGGACCGGCAGGATTGGCTCGCCCAAGGCGGCGCCCCGGCGGTGTCCCGGCCTCCTCGCGGCCATTGAAGAAATTGGTTTGGTACCGTTCTAATCTGCTCGGGACAGTGAAGGCCGGGAGGAAGGCATGCAAAAGGTCGCGGGTAGCTGCCTCTGCGGCGCGGTGAGCTACAGGGCGAGCGCCGAACCGGTGTTCGTGGCCGCGTGCCACTGCCGCGACTGCCAGAAAGCGACCGGGGCGGCGCATTCCATCAATGTGGCGGTCCCAGCCGATACCCTTCGCGTCGAAGGCCAGTTGAAGCCGTTCCACACGACAGGCGGAAGCGGCGAGGCGGTGGCGCGCCTCTTCTGCCCCGAATGCGGCTCGCATGTCCTGACGGATGCCGCCGCCTTGCCGGGGCTTTCGATGGTACAGGCCGGCACCCTGGACGATGCGAGATGGGCGAGGCCGTCGATGCACATCTGGTGCTCCTCCGCCCAGCCCTGGGACCAGCCTCCGGCCGATGCCTCCTGCTACCCGCAGATGCCGCAGATATAAGGCAAAAATTCCCCGTTCCGGCGAAAAAGCGGGAGCGCCACTGCGGCAAGGCGGGGCGCGGTGCCCTCAGCCGAAGGGGCTGGCGTTCAGCCCGGCCAAGGCCGCCCAGGCATTCGTCGCCAGATGCCCACGCGCCGGATAGAGGAAATCCGCCGCTCCCGGCCGTAGGCCCGTACCAAGGCCGGTGGTCAGCCATGCCGTGCTCGATGCCGCGATCCATCCATCGGGGCGGCGGTGGCGGGCGATGGTCGCCGCGAAGCGCGACGCCAGCGCCTCCCGCCCAAGCCGGCGGAGGAGAAGCGTTGCCTGGGCCGTGCCCTCCAGCCAGATGCCGTCCCGGTCGTCATTGAAGTCCAGCCCGTCCATCTCCTCCGGCGGCGCGCCGGATGGGAGGCCGTGCCGCGTCAGCACCCAGTCCAGCGCCGGTTCCAACCCTTGCTCCGGCCAGGCGAGGGGAGGCCAGAGATTGGCGTCCAGCGCACTGCCCGTGTTCACCGCCCCTTCGGGCGTCAGCCCCATGGCGAAGCGGCGCTCGGGCGCCTGCCACATGGAGCGGACGAAGCGCGCGGCGTGATCGGCCGCCGCCACGCGCCCCAGCCGCGCGAAGGCGACCGCGAGGTCCAGGTTCTGCTCGGTGCTGACCCAAGGCAGCGCATCCGGCGCCGGCTCATGCCCGATGGTGCCGCCGCGATAGCCGGATGGCGCCCGCAGCGTCTCCAGCCAGTCCGCGGCCCGTTCCGCGGCCCGGCGGAAGGGTGGATCGCCCAGCGCGGTCCAGAGCAGCATGGCGAAGGCCACCGGCCCGGCCGCGCTGCCGGCCTGATAGCCATCCTCCAGCCATTGCCCGCGCGCCGCGTCCCACCAGCCGGGCGGGCGGAGGCTGCGCGGTGCTTCGGGAAAGATCCGCCCCGCCGGATAGGCATTGCGCAGCCGCCCGTCCTGCCAGTGCCGGTCCTGCTCCTGGGCCAGGCGCAGCGCCTCGGCGATCCGCGCGGCAAGGTCCCGCTCGCCACCGGACAGGAGTGCCAGCCCGGCCAGGGCATTGTCATAGGTAAAGGCCACCTCGGCATGGACACGGTCGAAATCCTCGCGCCCCTCGGTGGTGAAGGATTTCAACAGGATCGGCCCCTCGGCGCCCGAAACAGCGGCGCGGATCGGTGCCAGCGCATCCCGTGCCAGCGCCGTCCAGGCGGGCTGCTCCGACCGCGCGGGGTGTAGCCCCAGCAGCGCCATGGCAAGGGCGGCGCGGCGGGGCAGGGCAGGGCAGGCGGAACTGAAGCGGCTCATGCCCATATCTTGGGGCCATTCGGCCGAAGCTGCATCCCGGCCCGGCAGGTCTATGAAAGCCAGCCGAACGGGGCGATACCGGGACGACTGCCGGCCAAGAAGGGAAGCTGCCGCCATGGAGCCGAATCGCCAGGAATTCCGCGACGCCATGGCGCGGCTCGGTGCCGCCGTGACCATCGTCACCACGGATGGCCCAAAAGGCGGGCGCGTCGGCATCACCGCCAGCGCCGTTTGCAGCGTGACGGATTCGCCGCCCACCCTGCTCGTTTGCATGAACCGCAACAGCAGCCTCAACCCAGCCGCCAAGGCGAATGGCGTGCTCTGCGTGAATGTCCTCTCGGGTGAGGCCCAGGACCTGTCCAACCTCTTTGCCGGCTTCACCGGTGCCAGCCAGGAGGCCCGCTTCGAACAGGGGGACTGGACCACCCTCGTCACCGGCGCCCCGGTGCTGGAGGATGCGGTCGCCTCCCTGGATTGCGTGGTGGAGGAGGTGCTGGAGAAGGGCACTCACAGCGTCATGTTCGCCCAGGTCCGCGCCATCCGCCTCGGCGCGCCGCGGCCCGCGCTGATCTGGTTCTCGCGCAACTACCACCCTGTGGGACTGCCGGGCTGAGGCAGTCCGGCACCGGCCGACGGCCGGTGCCGGGAGGCGTGCCCGTCAGGTCACCGTGCGGCGGCTGTCGAGATAGACCAGGTCCCGCGTCCCTGTACGCGCGCCGATGATCGCGGCGATCGCCCCGAGGACCAGGGTACCGAAGATCCAGTAGGAGGCCATGGCCGCGGCCTTGGCGGCGGCATCCGCCGCCTCTCGCGCCCGCCGCTCCGTCTCCTGCGCCATGCGCTGGGCATCGGCCTCATAAGCCTGAACGCGGGTGGCGGCCTCCTGCTCCGGTATGCCGGCCTCGGCCGCGACAAGCTGGTTCAGCCGCCGCCGGTCTGCCTCGGAAAGATTGCCGTCGGTCACGCGCACGACAATGAGGGAACTGATCTCCGCCCCCCGCTGCTCGGGTGTCATCCGTGCCGGGTCGGAGGAACCGGAAAGGGTCAGGCGGGCCCGCTCCGTCAGCGCATCGGTATCCATTTGCGGTGCCACGGCCTGCGCAGCCTGGCCCGCAGCCTGGCCGAGCCCGCCCATCGCGCCCGAGATCGCGTTGGTGGCCGTACGCGCCGCGCCTGAGGCCATGCTGCCGAGCACCAGGCCAGAGAT
Organism: Roseomonas xinghualingensis; assembly: GCF_025791835.1. Classification (GTDB taxonomy): domain Bacteria; phylum Pseudomonadota; class Alphaproteobacteria; order Acetobacterales; family Acetobacteraceae; genus Roseomonas; species Roseomonas xinghualingensis. The sequence continues at coordinate 116,952 of NZ_JAOXLP010000006.1, read as the reverse complement.
GAGGAAGGCCGTGGCCCAGACCGCCGCTCCATGCAGCGTGGCATCATGCCCATCGGACGTGCCCGAGAGGCGCGCGGCCACATAGCCGCCCAGGGCGAGGCCCAGCAGGTTCGAAACCAGGATCCAGACGCTCCCGGCGATGCCGAGGGTGGTGGCGGAAGGCGTATCCCGCGCCTGGGCATCCACCATAGTGACCCCAACGGCGAGGCCCAGCACGTTCAGGGTGGCGCCGACGGCGATGGCGACGAGCGCCCCTGCCAGGATTGCCCCCCAGGAGATGCGATGCCGCAGCATCGGTGCGCCCTCCGGCGTCTGCAAGGTACCGGCCGTGGCAGTGGACTGGTGTTGAGGCTGGCTATAGCCGGACATGCCGTTTGTCCTCCGTTACGGACCATGATGGTCCTGCCGGGGAACGGAGGGGGTACTCGGCGGGTTTCCCCATACTGTGGAGTGGAATGATCAGCGTGGCCCGGAAGACACGATGTGGCAATGAACCCGGAAACGCAGAAGGCCTCGGCGGTCACCCGCCGAGGCCTTCACATCGCGTGGCCGGCTCGCGGCCCGCGTCAATTCGGTGACCCGCCGGATTAGGCGCCGGCGGTGATCCGAGTGGCGGGCGCGAAGCCCTGGTTGATGCGATGAGACACCGGATCACCTCCTTTCATGCTGTTGAAGACAAGGCAGGAGATGGTGCGACGCATCATCCGCTTCAAGACATCTCGGCGTAGCTGCCGTTCTTCCAGACATAGAAGACGTAGTCGGGCACGGTCACGTCGCCCTTCCTGTCGAAGCCGATCGGTCCGAGCACCGTCTGCCAGGGGCCGCTGGCCTTCATGGCATCCGCCACCCTGCGTGGCTCGACCGAATTGGCCTTCCTCGCGGCATCGGCCCAGATCTGCGTCGCGGCATAGGTATAGAGCACGAAGCCCTCGGGATCGACGTTGCGGGCCTTGAAGCGGGCCACCACGTCAGACGCCGTGGGGCGCTTCCGCGGATCGGAGGAGAAGGTCATCAGCGTGCCCTCTCCGGCCGCGCCGCTGATCTGCCAGAACTCGTTCGTCATCAGCGCGTCGCCGCCGATCAGCGTGACGTTCATGCCCTGCTCCTTGGCCTGGCGCACGATCAGCCCGGCCTCGGTGTGGTAGCCGCCGACATAGATGACATCGACATTCGCGGCCTTCAGGCGCGAAACCACCGCGTTGTAGTCGCGCTCGCCTGGGGTATAGGCGGCGTAGATCGCCTCGGCCGTGCCCGCGGCGTTCATCGCCTTCTTCGTCTCGTCCGCCAGGCCCTTGCCATAGGCGGAGTTGTCGTGAAGGACGGCGATCCGCTTACCCTTATAGGCCTCGGCGATGTACTTGCCGGCGATCGCGCCCTGCTGGTCGTCCCGCCCGCAGGTGCGGAAGGTGTTCCAGGAGCCCTCGTCGGTGTAGCGCGGGTTGGTGGAGGCGGGGCTGATCTGCAACACGCCTTCCTCGGTATAGACCTTGCTCGCCGGGATGGAGGAGCCGGAGCAGTAATGCCCGATCACCACCCGCACCTGGCGCCCCGCGAGCTGGTTGGCGACGGAAACCGCCTGGCGGGGATCGCAGGCATCGTCGCCCGTCTCCAGCACCACCTGCTGGCCGAGGACGCCGCCAGCCGCGTTGATGTCCGTCACCGCCTGGGTCGCGCCCTCGCGCATCTGCGCGCCGAAGGTGGCGTTGGCGCCCGTCAGGGGGCCCACCATCCCGATCCGGACGGTCCGGGCCTGGGCCATGGCGCCGCGGGCCGAAAGGATCATGGGTGCCGTGAGTGAGGCACCGAGAAGGGTGCGGCGCTGAATGGTCATCTGGGAAGGTCCTCCGGTTCGGTAGGGAAACGGAAGCCTAGGACTTCGCCGACCTTGCCTTCAATGAGTTCCGAGATAGGCGTCCCGAACTTCGGGCCGCGCCAGCAGTGCCGCCCCCGTGCCTTCCAGCGTGATGCGCCCGGTCACCAGCACGTAGCCCCGATGCGCCAGCCGCAGTGCCTGGTTGGCGTTCTGCTCCACCAGCAACACGGTCAGTCCCGTCTCGGCGTTCAGCCGGCGGATGGCCGAGAAGATCTGCCGCACAACCAGCGGCGCGAGGCCGAGGGAGGGCTCATCCAGGAGCAGGAGCCGTGGCTTTGACATCAAGGCCCGCGCGATGGCCAGCATCTGCTGCTCCCCGCCCGAAAGCGTGCCGCCGCGCTGGGCCTCGCGTTCCTTGAGCCGGGGGAAGAGGGTGAAGGCCTGCTCCAGCCCCGGCGCCGGATCGACGCCCAGGGCCTGGGCGCCCATCAGCAGATTTTCGCGCACCGTCATGCGCGGGAAGATGCGGCGGCCTTCCGGCGACTGCGCGATCCCGGCCCGCGCGATCTCGTGCATGGGCAAGCTGGTGATGTCCCGCCCCTCGAAGGTGATGCGGCCCTGGCGCGCGCGGGGCGCGCCGAAGATCGTCATCAGCAGCGTGGACTTCCCGGCACCGTTGGCACCGATCAGCGTGACGATCTCGCCTGCATTCACATGAACGGAGACGCCCTTCAGCGCCTCCACCGCGCCATAGGCGGCGGTCACGCCCTCCATCCGCAGCATGGGGCTCATACCGCGCCCTCCACCACGGGCGAGGGATGCTCGCCTTCGTCACCCGTGCCGAGATAGGCGGCGATCACCTTCTCATCCGCCCGCACCTCGGCCGCCGTGCCATCGGCGATCTTCTTGCCGTGGTCCAGCACCACCACGCGATCCGAGATCTTCATCACCACGCCCATGTCGTGCTCGATCAGCAGGATGGAGCAGCCGCTGGCGCGGATCAGACGGATCAGTTCCGACAATTCCTCGGACTCGCGCGGGTTCAGCCCGGCCGCCGGCTCGTCCAGGCAGAGCAGGACGGGATCGGTGCACATGGCGCGCGCGATCTCCAGCCGCCGCTGCGCGCCATAGGGAAGGCTGCCGGCGGCGTCATCCGCCCGGTCCAGCAGCCGCGTTGCCTCCAGCCAGTGCTTCGCGCGCTTCATCGCCTCGCGCTCGGCGGCCCGGTAGCCGCCCAGGCCCAGAACAGCGCCGACACCGAAAAATGTCGCTTTCTGCAACTGGTTGTGCTGCGCGACCAGCAGGTTTTCCAGCACCGTCATGCCGGCAAAGAGGCGGATGTTCTGGAAGGTGCGGGCCACCCCCTCCTGCGCGATGCGATGGCCCGGGGTGCGGTGCAGCGGGCGGTGGCCGGATCGCCCATGCAGAAGCAGCTCGCCCGAGCTGGGCGTGTAGAAGCCGGTGATGAGATTGAAGACCGTCGTCTTGCCGGCGCCGTTCGGCCCGATCACCGCCGTGATGTCACCCGCATGGGCGGTGAAGGAGACGTGGTCGACGGCGGTGAGGCCGCCGAAGCGCATGACGAGGTCCCGTACCTCGAGGATTGGCGCTTTCACCGGCCTTGCCCTACCAGCTCCGCCGAAATGGCTTTGCGTGCCCCGAGTGACACCGAGGGCGTGCGGGAGGAGACCAGCCCGCGCGGGCGCCACACCATGATCGCCACCATGGCACCGCCGAAGACGAGCATGCGGTATTCCTCGAGGTCACGGAACGCCTCGAAGCCGCCGATCATCACCAGCGCCGCGATGGCGACGCCAAGCTGGCTCCCCAGCCCGCCCAGAACCACGATGGCGAGGATGATGGCACTCTCGATGAAGGTGAAGCTCTCGGGCGAGATGAAGGCCTGCCGCGTGGCGAAGAAGGCGCCGGCGAAGCCACCGAACATGGCGCCGATGGCGAAGGCGGAGAGCTTCGTGTTGGTGACGTTGATGCCCAGCGCGCGGCAGGCGATCTCGTCCTCGCGCAGGGCTTCCCAGGCGCGGCCGAGCGGCTGGCGGCGCAGCCGCAGCGTCACCCAGTTCGTCAGCAGGGCAAGGCCGAGGATCAGGTAGTACAGGAACACCACGCGATGCGTGGGGGAGGGTTCCAGCCCGAAGAAATCGGCGAAGGAGCCGGGCCCGCCGCCCGCGCTGAAGCTCAGTCCGAAGAAGGTGGGGCGCGGGATGCCCGAGATGCCGTTCGGGCCGCCTGTCAGTGATACCCAGTTCAGCAGCACCACGCGGATGATCTCGCCGAAGGCGAGGGTGACGATGGCGAGGTAGTCGCCCCGCAGCCGCAACACGGGAAAGCCCAGCAGCACGCCCCAGAAGGCGGCGAGGATTCCCGCCAGCGGCAGGCAGATCCAGAAGGAAAGATCGAAAGTGGTGGAGAGCAGCGCGTAGCTGTAGGCGCCCACCGCGTAGAAGGCGACATAGCCGAGGTCCAGCAGCCCCGCGAGGCCGACCACGATGTTCAGCCCCCAGCCGAGCATCACATAGGTCAGCACCAGGATGCCAAGGTCGAGCCCATAGCGCGTGGTGCCGGGCAGGAAGGGCAGGGCGATGGCGAGGGCCAGCAGCGCCGGCGCCACGGCGGTGCCGACGCGCCCCATCAACGCCGTCCGCTGCGCCGATCTCGGCGCGGGCGCCGGCCGGAAGTTGGACCACAGGTTCAGCAGCAGCCGTGCCGCGAAAACAATGCCGACGAGGATCGCCACATCCCCCCAGCGCGTGCGGATCATCAGCCCGCCGCCGCCCGGCCCCACATCCGTGCGCAGGCCGACCAGCGGAATGAACAGCCCTGCCGCCACCAGCGCCGCCAGCAACGCGTCACGCAACGCATGGGTCAATGGCGGGCGCGGAGCGGGCCCAGGACCCACCCGGGGGATGCCGCCCATCTCGCCCGGATCGGGCACGCCGTCATCGCTGTGCGGAACTCCGCCTTCATGCGGCACGCCGAACCGCGAGTTGGCGGTGCTCATACCTTCTCGACCTCCGCACGGCCGAGCAGCCCCGTGGGCATGAAGATCAGCGTGATGACCAGGATCGCGAAGGTCGCGACATCCTTGTACTCGACGGAGAAATAGGCGCTCCAGAAAGTTTCGATCAGACCGATCAGCAGCCCCCCCAGCACAGCACCGGGCAGGGAGCCGATGCCCCCCAGCACGGCGGCGGTGAAGGCCTTAACCCCCGCCAGGAAGCCGATATAGAAATCGATCACCCCGTATCGGAGCAGGTACATGGTGCCCGCGACGGAAGCCAGCGCCGCGCCGATGACGAAGGTGATGCTGATGGTGCGGTCGGTATCGATGCCCAGCAGCCCGGCCATCTTCCGGTCCTGCTCGCAGGCGCGCATGGCTCGGCCCAGGGCTGTCCGGGTGACAAGCCAGGTGAAGATCGCCAGCACGGCCAGCGTCACCACCACGATGACCGCCTGCATGGTGGAGATGGAGACGGCGAAGCCGTTGCCGTGCCAGATCTCCAGATTGCCGGTGATGATCGCCTCGATCGGCTTCACCCGTGCGCCCTGTGCCACCTGTACATAGTTCTGCAGCACGATGGACATGCCGATCGCGCTGATCAGCGGCGCGAGCCGGAAGGAGCCGCGCAGCGGCCGGTAGGCCACCCGCTCCACCGACCAGCCATAGAGCGCGGTGATGGCCATGGAGACCAGCAGCACGAGCAGGATCGCGCCCGGCCCAGCCGTCCATCCCCCCATCGAGATCAGCACGAAGGAGATGAGCGAGATAAAGGCGCCCACCATGAAGATGTCGCCATGGGCGAAGTTGATCATGCCGATGATCCCGTAGACCATCGTGTAGCCCACCGCGATCAACCCATAGATCATGCCCAGCGCGACACCGTTGATCAGCTGCTGCAGGGCATAGGCCAAGCGCGGTCTCCATCTTTACCTGGGGATGGCGGACCGGGATCTTTCGTCCCCGTTTCGCCATTCAGCCGTGAAGCGTTCCGAATGCAAGCTAGGCCAGGCTTGCGCGCGCCGCCAAGAGGGAGGCGTGCCGGATCATCAACCCCTGAGGCGCAGCGCCCAGTCCCGCAGCGCGACGACCTGGGAGGCGATCAGGGATCGCGTGGTCTCATCCGTTACGCGGCCCTCGGCGTCAATCCGGTTCCCGGATTGCATGATCAGTACCTCCGGCTTGTTCAGCGCATAGGCATTGAGGAAGACGCACATCTTGCGCAGGTCGTATTGCGCGCGGGCGGTGCCCAGCAGGCCGGGTGTTGCGCCCATGATGGCGACCGGCTTGCCGTCGAAGGGCTGTTCGGGCGGGCGGGAGGCCCAGTCGATCGCGTTCTTCAGCACGCCCGGTACGGAGTAGTTGTATTCCGGCGTCGCGATCAGCACCGCATCGGCTGCCCGCAGCGCCTCCCGGAAAGCGGTGACGGGCGCCGGATAGCCCGGGCCCGCCCTCACGTCGTCATTATAGGGCGGGATGTCGCCCAGCCCCTCGTAGATCGTCACCGTCACGCCCTCGGGCGCCAGTTCGGCGGCGGCGCGCAGGATGGCGCTGTTGTGGGAGGCTTTCCGCAGGCTGCCGGAAATGCCGAGGATCTTGAACTCGCTCATGCTCTTGGATGTCTCCGGAAAGGGTCAGGGCGGGCCGGTCAGGGGCGCATCCCCCGCCAGTGCCCGGGCGAGCAGGGCAGCGATGCCTTCCTCCGTCACCGGGCGCGGATTGGCATAGGGGCTGGCGGTGGCCAGCCGGACGGCGCGCGGCAGGTCTTCCTCCCGCATCCCCAGCGCCGCCAGGGAAGGGGGAGCGCCCAGCCGCCGGGCCAGCGACCAGAGCCCACCGGGAGCATCCTCCGCGTCCAGCGCGCGGGCGATCCGTGCCATGGCCGCCGGTGCGGCCGGGGCGTTGAAGGCGGCGGCATGGGGCAGGATCACCGAATGCGTCTCGGCATGCGGCAGATCGAAGCCGCCGCCAAGGGCATGGCAGAGCTTGTGGTGCAGCCCCATCGTCGCCTGCCCCAGCACCGTTCCGCAAAGCCAGGCACCATAGAGTGCCTCTGAACGCGCGCCGGGATCGCGCGGGGCGTCCATGAGGGCGGGCAGGGCTGCGGCCAGGGCGCGGATGCCTTCCTCGGCCATCAGCGCCGTCACCGGCGTGCCATCGGGGGCGTAGAGAACCTCCACCGCATGGGCGATGGCGTTCAGCCCCGAGACGGCGGAAATGCCCACCGGCAGATCCAGCGTCAGCGAGGGGTCATAAACCACCACCTTCGGCAGGGCCCGCGGGTCGCGCCCCGTGGTCTTGGCCCCGCCTTCGGTCAGCCCCCAGATCGAGGTGTTCTCCGATCCCGAATAGGTGGTGGGCAGGGCCAGGATCGGCAGATCGGTGGACAGTGCCATCGCCTTGGCCAGCCCGATGGTGCTGCCGCCCCCAGCTGCCAGAAGCGCATCCGCGCCAAGTTCCGCCACACGGGCCGTGGCAGCCTCGGCCACCGGCACGGGCACATGCATCCGCGCCTCCGCATGCAGCCCCGCCGCGCGCGGGCCGATAGCGGCGGCCACCCGTTCTCCCAGAACCCGCTGGCCCGGCGTGCAGAGCACGAGCACGCGGCGCGCACCCATCGCATCCAGTTCCGCCCCCACGCGCGAAAGGCTGTCCGCGCCGAAGACCACGCGCTGCGCGAGCGGTGCGTGGACGAAAGCGCGGGACGGGATCACTCCTCCCAAGACAGCGCCTCGCCACGCAGCCAGGCGGCACCGGCGGCATAGAGCGTTTGCACCTTGTCTCCCTTCAATCCAGGCATGTCGGTCTTCACCTCATAGCCGATGCCGGTCTGCAGATAGGCAAGATGCCGGTAGCCCTCGGGGAATCGTGAGAGCAGCGTGGGGTCCAGTTCCAGCTTCGCGGCCGGGTCCACCGGGTCCATCCGGTCTTTCTCGTAGATCGGCTGGCGGAGCACGATCTTCCAGCCATCCGCCTTCTCCTCGATGAAGTCGTAGAAGCGGCCGGTGCAGACCACATCCACCACCACGCCGTGAACCGGCGCGCGCTGGGAAATGGTCATCTTCGTTTGCGCGATGGCGCGCTTCCCCTCGGTTTCCACCGAGCAGCCACCAAGGAAATGCAGGATGGAGACGCCCTTGGCCCAACCCTCCTGGCTCGCCCGGATGAACTCCGTGGCGGGCGCCTGGCACCAGGTGGCCATCATCCGCCCCTCGGGCGCCCAGCAGGTGCGGAACCGCTCCCAGTCTCCCGCATCGCGCCAGACCGCCCAGTTCTGCACCAGCTCCATCACCTGCATCCGGCGCAGCATCGCGGCGTCGCTCATCCCGTCCCCTCTCCGAATCCCGCCTTCAGGCCAGGATAGGCGGCACCCGTCTCCATGGCGATATGAACGGCTTGACGCGGGATGCGCCCACCGGTCCCATCCCGCAACGACCGTCGCCACGAATCCCGCAAGAGGAAAGGGCAGGGTCCACCAGGAGGATAGTCCGTGCCCCCATCGCATCCCGTGGCGCGCCGCGCCGCGCTCGGCCTGCTTGCGCTGCCGGCCCTGGCTTCCGTGCCGGGTATCGCCTCTGCCCAGGGAACCAGCACGGGCAATCCTTCTCCCGCCTGGCCGGATCGCCCCATCCGCTTCATCCAGGGCTTCGGCCCCGGCGGCACCACCGATATCGTGGCGCGGCTCATCGCGCCTTCCCTGGCCAATGCGCTCGGCCAGCCGGTGGTGGTGGAGAACCGCCCTGGCGCCGGGGGCACCATTGCCGCGGAGGGCCTCGCCCGCGCGCGGGATGGCCATACGCTCATGCTCATCAACAACGGCTATGCCGTCTCCGCCGCCCTCTATCGTCGCCTTCCCTATGATCCGCTGGCGGATGTGGAGCCGGTGGCGCCGGTCGCCTCCGTCGGCCTTGTCCTGCTCGCCGGAACGGGCCCGGAGGCGCCGCGCGACATGGCCGAACTGGTCCGCCGCGCCAAGGCGGCGCCGGACAAGCTGCATGTCGCGACGGTCGGCGTCGGCAGCACCCAGCATTTCGTCGCCGAGGCCATCCAGGCCGCCGCCGGCATCCGCCTCATCCATGTGCCCTATCGCGGTACTCCCGCCGCGCTGGTCGGCCTCAGGAACGGCGAGGTGGAGCTGGTGGTTGAACCGGCCTCCTCGGTGCTTGGCCAGATCAAGGGCGGTGAGGCGCGGGCGCTGGCCATCACCTCGCGCGAGCGCTCCCCGCTGCTGCCGGATGTGCCCACCATCGGTGAACTCCTCGATGCGCGGGATTTCGATATCCAGACCTGGTACGCCATCGCCGTCCCCGCAGGCACGCCGCCCGAGCATGTCGCGCGCATCAACCAGGCGGCACAGGCCGTCCTGGCGGATGAGGCGCTGCGCGGGCGGCTGGGCGAACTTGGCCTCGCCCCGCGCCCGTCCATGGCCCCCGCCGCCGTGAAGGCGGGGGTGCATGCCGAGATCGCGCGCTGGGCCAAGGTGATCGAGGCCACGGGGATGGAGCGGCAGTAGGCCGCCAAGCCGGCGGGATCAGCCGTCCGCCGGCCCGATCGGTTCCAGCCCCGCCGCCTCCAGCACCGGCGCCATCTCCGCCGAGGCAAGGAAGCGGATCAGCCGCCGCGCCGCATCGGCCTATGGCGCATCGCGGAAGACGGCGGCGGTGAAGATCGCCACCGTCTCCACTTGGCGCGGCAGCCGGCCGATTACCTCGATGCCGGGCACCGCCAGCAACTCGCTCACCTGCTGCACGGCCAACGCGGCCTCGCCGCTGGCGGCGAGGGCGGCGGTGAAGCCCGCCGGGATGATCTGCGCCTTCGCATTCACCGCTTCCGCGATGCCCATTTCCTCGATGAGGGCCGCGAAAGCGATCCCGCTCGCCCCCGTGCGCGAATAGGCGATGGAAGGGGCGGAGAGCAGCGTCTTCCGCAGCGCCTCCACCGAGCCGACATCCGGATGAGGTGTCCCGGCACGTACGGCGAAGCCGATATGGGAGCGCACGAGACCCGTCCGGCTGGCGGCATCGAGCACGCCCTCGGCGATCAGTTCCGCCACGCCTTCTGCCGTGAGGATGGCGGCATCCGCCCGCTCTCCGGCACGGATGCGCGCCAGCAAGCCGATGGTAGGTGAGAAATCGGCATCCAGCGCCACGCCGGTAGCGGCCTCGCAACGCGCGATGCTTCCGCGCAGCGCGCCCGCGACGGCGAGGGTGGAAAAAAGCCGCAATGGCGCTGCCCCGCTCAAGCCTCCAGCCCCGAAAGCTCCGCCACCAGCAAGCCAAGGGCCGCGGAATCCATCCCGCCACGCCCGCTGTTCACCAGCGCCTCCATCATCTGTGCCGCCATGGCGGTGGCGGGGGCGAAAACCCCATGGTCCCGCATCGCGCCGAGGGAGAGGCGCGTGTCCTTGCGCATCAGCTCCGCGCGGAAGCCCGGCTGCAGCGTGTTCTCGATCATGCGCTTCGCATGGTTCTCCAGCACGAAGGAACGCGCGGAGCCGCCCAGCAGCGCCTGGCGCATCGCCACTGGATCGAGCCCAGCCTTGCGCCCCAGTGCCAGCGCCTCCGACACGGCTTGCATGGTGGCCGCCACAAGCAACTGGTTCGCGGATTTGCACACCTGCCCGGCACCGGGCGGCCCCAGATGCGTCAGCGTCTTGCCCACGGCCTCGAAGAAGGGGCGCGCCGCCTCGAAGGCCACGGCATCGCCGCCGATCATGCAGGTCAGTGTCCCGTCCCGCGCACCGCCGGGGCCGCCGCTGACGGGGCTGTCCAACAGATGCGCGCCACGCTCCTCCAGCATCCGCCGCGCGAAGCCGGTGGCGGGGGAGGCGGCGATGGTGCTGAAGTCGATCACCACCGTCCCAGGTCCCACGCCCTCCGCGATGCCATCGGGTCCGAAGAGCACGGCCTCGACATCCGGCGTGTCGGGCAGGCAGAGACCGACGCAGTCCGCTCCCCGCGCGGCTTCGGCGGGCGAGGCAGCCCAGCGCGCGCCCGCCGCCTCCAGCGCCTCCGCCTTGCCCCGGCTGCGGTTGTGCACGGCCAGGGTGAAGCCTGCCTTCAGGATGTTGGCGGCCATCGCGGCCCCCATCACCCCAAGGCCGACGAAGGCAACCTGTGCGGGCGGCGAGATGGTGTCCAAGGCGTTCAGCTCCTCTTCAGGGCGGCGCGGATCGAATCCAGCAGGGTGTCCATGGAGCGCTGGAAGGCTGGGCCATCGGCATAGCCGTCGCCTTCGCCCACGCGCTCCACGAAGCGGTTCCAGGTGGCGGTCTGCATGCCTTCGCGGAAGCGGTCATGCAGATAGGTCACCATTTCATCCGTCATCCCGGCGGGGCCGACCCAGCCCTTCATGTTGTCCGCCACGATGTCGTAGCCCAGTTCGCGCAGGGTGGGCACATCCCTGTAGCCCGGCGAGCGCTGCTCGGAGGCGATGGCCAGCGCCTTCAGGGTGCCGGATGTCACCTGGTTCCCCAGTTCGTCGGTCGCGTTCACGCCCAGCTGTGTCTGTCCCGCGAGCATGGCCTGCAGCGCGGGGCCTCCGCCAGTGAAGGGCACATGCAGGAACTCAACATCCGCCGCGCGCTCCAGCAGGATGAAGATGGAGTGCGAGAGCGTGCCGACGCCCGAGGATCCATGCGCCAGCCCGCCCGGATCGGCCTTCGCTGCCGCCAGCGCCGCCTTCAGATCGGGGAAGCGTGGTGAATCGCCGCCCTTGCAGGACAGGATGTGCCCGTTCCGCGTCAGCCGGATGACCGCGCGGAAGGAGGTTTTCGGATCATAGGGCACATCGCGATGCGCGGGGATGGAGGTGCTCTCGCTGCCGCCATGCATGACCAGCGTATGCCCATCCGGCGCCGCCCGCGCGGTGAACTCGGCCGCCAGCGCGCCACCCGCGCCGGGCTTGTTCACGACCACCAGCGGCACGGGCATCACCGACGTGCAGGCTTCGGCGATGGTGCGGGCGATGATGTCGCTGCCGCCGCCGGGCGCGAAGCCGACGACGAGCTGGATGGGCCGCGTCGGCTGCCAGCGGCCGATCTGCTGGGCATAGGCGGGGCAGGCGAGGGCCGCCCCCGCTGCACCGAGGATTCCCCGCCGGGTGATGGTGACCATTCTTGCTTCCTCCCTGTTGGTGATGACGCGCCTCAGTCTCCGCCGAGTTCGTATCGCGCCCCCGATCTGCCGCAGATGTCGCGGATATGCCGGTCCAGCGCCGGTGGCACCGGAATGCCGTCCTGAAGCCGCCTCTCGCGCTCCTCCGCCTCCGGGTCGCCCGCCACGAGCACGGGCTTCGCGGGATCGGATGGCGGCGTCGCATGAAGCGTGTCGATCATCGCATCCATGTCATCCTCGAACCCGCCTTCCGGCCGGAAGGCGCGCGGGTCGATCGCGAGGAAGAAATGGCCGATGTCATCCGGATCGCCCGGCCTGCGCTGCGGATTGCGGATCGCGCCGAAGGCGGCGCCCGTCAGCGTGGCCGAGAGGATCTGCGCCATTACCCCAAGCCCGTAGCCCTTGTGCCCGCCCGTGATCTCCGCCCCTCCGAGCGGCGTGGCGCCACCGCCCGGCCGCTTGAAGATGACCTCCATGGCCTCGGCGGAATCGGTGACGGGGCGCCCGGCCTCGTCCACGATCCAGCCTTCGGGGATCGGCTTCCCGTTCAGGTCATAGACCTTCACCTTGTTCGCCGCGACGGTGGTGGTGGCGATGTCCAGGACGAAGGGCCTGTTGCGCAGCGCCGGCGCCGCGAAGGCAATGGGGTTGGTCCCCAGCAGCGGCAGCGTGCCGCGCGTCGGCACCAGCAGCAGCGTGCGCGCGGAGCTGGTGATGAAGCCTACCACTCCCGCCGCGCAGGCGATGCGCGCGTAATGCCCCGCCGCGCCGAAATGGTGGGAATTGCGCACGCCCACCGCGCCGATTCCGGCCTTGAGCGCCTTCTCCACCGCCAGCCGCATCGCGAAATCGGCATTCGGATGCCCGAGATTGGCGCCGCCATCCACCAGCGCGGTGGCCGGCGCATCCAGCATCACGCGCGGCCGCGCCGTGAGATCGAGCTGGCCGTTGCCGCGCAGGCTTTCATACATCATCAGCATCGACAGCCCGTGGCTGTCGATGCCCATCAGATCCGTCTCCACCATCGCTTCCGCGGTGGTGGCGGCCAGATCCCCGTCCATGCCCCAGGCATGGAGCACATTGAGGATCTGGCGACGGACGCGCTCCGCCGGAACCCGCATCATCGGGCGACGACGACGCCCTTGGCGGCGAGTGTCTCTTCCACCCAGCCGCGCACCCAGCCACCGCCATGGATGGCCACGGTGGTCTCGGCCTCCTTCGCCGCGTGCTTCTCGGCATCCGCGATCACCTGCGCGGCCGCGTCGCGCGGGATGACCACCACGCCGTCCTCATCGGCCGCGATCAGGTCGCCCGGCATCACCACCTGCCCGCCGCAGGCAACGGGATAGCCGATCTCGCCCGGGCCATCCTTGTAGGGGCCGGAGGGATTCGCGCCGCGTGCCCAGACGCCGATATCCATCTTGCGGATGCCCTCCACGTCGCGCACCGCGCCATCGATCACCAGCGCACCCACGCCGCGCTTCTCCGCATGGCCGATCATCAGGTCGCCGGAGAGCGCGATGTTCAGGTCGCCGCCGCCATCCACCACGATCACCTCACCCGGCCGCGCCATGTCGATGGCGCGGTGCAGAAACAGGTTGTCGCCGGGCCGCGCCTTCACCGTCAGCGCGGGGCCCACGAAGGTCCGGCGGCCGCCATAGGGCAGGAAGCCACCGCGCATCGCCTGCAACCGGTTCATCACATCACCGATATTCGCCACGGGCAGCTTCGCCGCGCGGGCGATCAGGGCGGTGTCAGCCTCGGGGCGCTGTTCGGTGATGCGAAGGCCAATGGTCATGCGCGAATCTTTCCTGATGAGTGGCCGGCGCCGACAGGCTGGCGGGTAGCGCAGGGCAGGGCTCATCCCGGCTGGTCCTGGCGTTCCTCTCCATGCCGTCTTGGCGGCGTGGCCCAGCATCCGCATGATCCCAGCCGCTTGGCAAGCCGCCCCGCCGCACCCGTGCGGCGAATGGGAGCGGCGGAGGGAGGACATGATGAAACGTCGTCAGCTTGCGGCTCTTGCCGCGTCATCCATGGCGCTGCTCGCCACCCGTCCCGCCCGCGCCGCCTGGCCCGAGCGCCCCATCACCCTCATCGTGGCCTTTCCCGCCGGGGGCGGCACCGACATCGCCGCACGCACCCTGGCGCGCTTCATGGAGCGCGACCTGGGCCAGCCCATCGTCATTGTGAACCGTGGCGGAGCAGGCGGCGATATCGGCTGGGCCGAGATGGCGCGCGCCCAGCCCGATGGCTACACGATCGGCTTCATCAACACGCCCAACATCATCTCCAACCCCATTGAGCGGCAGACCCGCTACAGGCTGGAGGATTTCGCGCCGATCGCGAATCTCGTGGACGATCCGGGTGCCTTCTTCGTCGCGCCGGACAGCCCGTTCCGCACCGTTCCCGACCTGATCGGCTATGCGAAGGCGAATCCCGAGCGTGTCACCTATGGCACGACGGGCATCGGCTCGGACGACCACCTCGCCGTGCTCGCGCTTGAGCGGGTGGCGGGCGTGCGCTTCACCCATGTGCCCTTCAGCGGCGCCGCCCCGGTGCGCAACGCCCTCATGGGCCGCCAGATCACGGTGGCGAGCATGAATATCGGGGAAGGCGTTACCGACATGCGCCAGGGAACGCTCCGCGCCCTGGCGCAGATGGCCGCGAGCCGCTGGGCCGAGGCGCCCGACACGCCCACCTTCCGAGAGCAGGGATTCGACGTGGTGCAGGGCTCCATGCGCGGCCTTGCGGCGCCGGCCGGGGTGCCCGGCGCGGCGCTGGAGCGCCTGGCCGGGGCCGTGCGGGCGACGCTGGAGAACCCGGAGTTCCGCCACCTTGCCTCCCAGCAGGCGCTGCCGCTGCGCTACATGGGGCCGGAGGAATACAGAGCCTCGCTCATCGCGCTGCGAGGACAGCTCCAGGCGCTCTGGCGGGAGCATCCCTGGAAGGAATAGGGCGCCCTTCTCCCGGAATCAGGGGTGGCGGCCGCCACCCCTGCAATGGGTCCGAGAGGCGGCGCCTGCGGGATTTACCGTCCCGCCACCACCCGGATCAGCGGTGCCGGATGGGCCACGCGCTCCCCGGGCTCCGAGGCCCGTTCGGTCCAGCGCGCGACCGCGCCGCCCTCGCATTCCTGCACCACGGGGATGGTGATGACGCTCCCCGGTTCCGCCGGGCTGCGGACGAAGAGCACGAATTCGTCGAAATGCGAGTCCTCCAGCCGGCCGCCGGTCCAGGCGATCTCGCGCGGGGCGGGGGCGCCGTGATGGCCGGCATGATGCCCGGCATGCTCCGCGCCGCCGGTCTCCAGCGTCCAGCCCGGATGCGGCATGGGGCGTGCGGAGCGCAGTTCGGATGGCACGGTCAGGCGGATGCCCGTGGTGGCCGCGCCCTGGCAGCCATGGCCGACGCGAAGCGCGATTCGTACATAGCTGTCCGCCGGCATTTCCGAACGGTCCGCCGTGACATGCGCGCCGGCCGGAGACGCGGCGGCAAGGGCGAGCAGGCCGAGCGCGGCCGCCTTGAAGCGGAAGGTCATGGTCCTGGCCTTCCGCTCAGTGGTGGTGATGGGCGGCGGGGCGGGCGGCGCCGGCGGCCTGCACGGCCACCTGCACCTGCACGGTGCCGGCCCGCTCGAAGGTAAGGGTGAGGGGCAGCGTGGTGCCCGGGCGCAGCGCCTGGGTCAGCCCCATCATCATCACATGCGCCCCGCCCGGCCGCAGCGTCACGGTCCCGCCTGGGGGCACTTCAAGGGCGGGGACAGGGCGCATGCGCATCACGTCGCCGTCGCGCACCGTCTCATGGATCTCGGTGCTGCGGGCGAGGGGCGTGGAAGCGGAGATGAGGCGGTCCGGCTGGCTCCCGGTGTTGCGGAGAGTCAGGAAGGCGCCCCCGGTGCCGCCCTGCAGGGCCGCGCGGGCCCAGGGCTGCTCGACAACGATGCCGGAAGGCTGGGCGGCGGCGGGAAGAACGAAGGCAAGGGCGCCCAGCGCGGCCAGCCCGCGACGGTGAATGGTCATGATCTGATCGAATCCCGGAATGGACGCGCAAGGCGCCCGTGTCATGAAGGGTGGGAGACGGATCAGGTGATGGGCGGCGCCCTCGGCTGCTGCGGAGGGGCACGGGGTGGCAGCGGCGGCAGGCCCGGCCGCCCCGGCGATGTCACGACCAATGCGAAGGAGACGGACCGCGGTGGCAGCATCGAGACCGGCGGCGGCGCGGCCACGGGCATCAGGCAGGGGGCGCAGCAATCCGGCGCCTCCTGCTGGTCCAGCGGCTGCCCGTCCTCGCCCAGCACCACGGTGCGGATGCCATGCGCGCTGCACAGCTCCACCACCATGGCGCGGCCCAGCGCCGTCATGGCCTGGGCATGCGGCTCCATCGCCGATGCCCCCTGGAACATCAGCAGCAGAGCGAGAAGGCGCGCGAAGCCGGTCCGCAAGCGGCGCATGGGCAGCCCCTTACGACGTCGCGGCGCCTTCGTCACCCGGCACGGCCTGGGCCGCCGGGAGCGCGGGTGGTCAGTCCACCCATTCGCCGCGGCGCATCACCGGCGTGGCATTGCCGGCCTCGTCGAGCCCATCCACCTCCACCTCCGGCGATCCGATCATCCAGTCCACATGGATCAGGCTGCGATTGGCGCCGCGCGCCACCAGCTCCTCCTCGGAGAACTCCTGCACGAAGCACTTGCTGTAGGCCTGGCCGAGCGCGATGTGGCTGGCCGCGTTCTCGTCGAACAGCGTGTTAAGGAAGAGGATGCCGCTCCGCGCGATAGGGTTGGAGCTGGGCACCAGCGCCACCTCGCCCAGCTGCCGCGCGCCGGCATCGGTGGAGATCATCTGCTCCAGCACAGCCTGGCCGCGCGTGGCATGGGCCTCGACGATCGCGCCTGCCTCGAAGCGCACGCGGATGCCGTCGATCAGCGTGCCCTGGTACGAGAGCGGCTTGGTGGCCGAGACATAGCCCTGGGTGCGCGCCCGGTGCGGGGTGGTGAACACCTCCTCCGTCGGGATGTTCGGGTTGCCGTACACGCCGTTCTTGGCGTGGCTCGCCCCGCCCATCCAGGCATGGCCATCGGCCAGCCCGACGATCAGGTCCGTGCCCGGCCCGCGGAAATGCAGGGAGTGGAAGCGCTGCTGGTTCAGCCGCTCCTGCCGAGCCTTGAGATTGGCGTTATGCACGGCCCAGGCGGCGATCGGGTCCTGCGCATCCACGCGGGTGATCGAGTAGATCGCGTCCCACAGCTTCTTCACCGCCTCGTCCGGCGCTGCATCGGGGAAGACTGCCTGCGCCCAGGCCGGATGCGCGAAGGGCACCAGGGTCCAGTTGATGTAGCCGTCCGTGATCAGGTCCAGCGCCGGGCGATAGGCGCGGGAGAGCGCCTTGTTGGCCCGCGCCACCTTGGCCGGGTCCTGCGCCGAGAGCAGCGAGGGGTCCGCCCCCACGATGGCGAGCCGGGCCGCGCCGCCACGGAAAGCCGAGGCCATGCCTTCATAGAGCCAGCCGGCCGCCACATCGAAGCTCTCGTCCCGGGCGTGCTCGTAACGCAGCAGGGCAGACTTCTCGTCCGAGAAGATGGTCGTCACCAGCGTGGCGCCAGCCTTGTAGGCATGTTCGGTGATCAGCCGGGCCAGGGGCAGCGCCTCCACCGGCGCCGTCATCATCAGCTCCTGCCCCGGTACCAGCCCGAGCCCCACCTTCACGGCCAACTCCGCCAGCCGGTCGAGGCGCGCCTCGTCGGAAAGGTTGCCGGAAGTAAGGGGGGCGGGGGAGGGGGCGAGGTCCATGGTCAAA
The DNA here is from genome assembly GCF_025791835.1 of Roseomonas xinghualingensis. GTDB lineage: Bacteria > Pseudomonadota > Alphaproteobacteria > Acetobacterales > Acetobacteraceae > Roseomonas > Roseomonas xinghualingensis. Next base: position 99,215 of record NZ_JAOXLP010000006.1, on the reverse strand, counting down.
TCTCCTGTCCCGGCCAAGATCGAAGCCGGGACAGGGCGGGGCAAGGGGGAGGGGCCCGAAATCAGGCCTCCCGGCGCAGGTTCAACGGCAGCATCATGCCCCGCCGGCCGATGTTCAGCCCCCGCCGATGGGCGCAGTCGATGAAGTACTGGCCCAGGGGCCAATAGGGCACGTCCTGCATGAATTGCGCCTGGATGGCCTGGCCGATGCGCTTTTGGGCTTCCACATCGGGCGCCTCCAGCCATTCGTTGCGCAGCGCCTCAAGCCGGGGGCTGCTGGGCCAGCCGAACCAGGCATCCTGCCCATTGGCCCGCAGCAGCGGATGCCCGCCGGGGTTGGAGAGGTCGTCCCCGCCGAACAGCACCACCACGGCATTCCACCCGCCCTGGGCCGGCGGCGCCTTGTTGCCGCGCCGCTGCAGCAGCGTGCCCCAATCCGAGACGGCGTCCTCCACCTCGAAACCCATCTTCCGCAGCATGTCGATGGCCACGAGGGTGAGGGCATTGTTGTTCGGCTGGTCCGCAGGATCCAGCACCACCACCTTCGCGCCCGCCTTGCCGGTGGCGGCCAGGGCGGCCTTTGCGGCGTTCAGGTCGCGTGGCCCGGTCAGCACGGAAAGCCCTTCATCGGACGCCAGCGCCGTGCCGGGCGGGAAGCACCCCACACCGTCCCGCCACAGCGAGCGGTCATTCCCCATGATCGACTGCATGAAATCGGCCTGCGCCAAGGCCGGCCACACGGCCCGGCGTACGGCCGGATCGTCGAAGGGTGGGTGCAGGTGGTTGGGCCGCAGCATCACCACCGTGCCGCTGGTCTCCACCCGGTCCAGCACGACATCCCGCCGCCGCGCGAGTACGGAGCGCAGATCATTGTGCATGCGCTCCCAGACATCGATCTCGCCCGACTGCAGCGCCGCCGCCGCCGTGCTGGGATCGGGGATGTGGCGCCACTCCATCCGCTCGAAATGGGCGAGCTTCGGGCCCGCGGTCACACCCGGCGTACCCACCGGCGTCGGCACGTAGCGGTCATATTTCCGGTACACCACCTGCGCGCCCGCGCGCCGTTCCTCCGCCACGAAGCGATAGGGGCCGGAACCGACGATCTCCGTCAGCGGGGTCGTGGCCGGCAGGCTGGCGAAGCGCTCCGGCATGATGAAGCAAGGGTAGGAGGATGCCTTGCCCAGCGCGTCCAGCATCACACCGAAGGGCCGCTTCAGCCGGATCTCGAAGCGCCGGTCGTCCAGCGCGCGGATCTCCTCCCTCCGCGCGGCGAGCGTCTGCCCATGCGTGTCCCGCACCATCCAGCGCCGGATGGAGGCCACGGCATCCGCGGCGCGGATCTTCTCCCCGTCATGGAAGGTCGGTCCGTCGCGGAGCGTGAAGGTCCAGCGCCGCCCGTCATCCGCCACCACATGCCCTTCGGCGAGCTGCGGCTGCGGCCGGTAATCCGCATCCAGCCCATAGAGCGTGTCCCAGCACATGTGCCCGTGGTTGCGCACGGCATAGGAGGTGGTGGAGAGCGGATCGATCACCGTCACATCCGCCTGCGGGATGAAGCGCAGCGTGTGCGCGGCATCCCCCTGGGCAATGGCGGGGGCGGAAACCAGCCCGGCCGCCCCTGCGGCCCCCGCGGCACCAAGAAGGGCACGACGCGTCGTCATCGAGGACTCTCCCGGATCGATGCGTCCATGCCACGAACCCCGCGCCGCCCTGTCAAGCAAAGGCGGCGCGAGGCGCGGGGGCTCAGCTCTCCAGCGTCGCGTCCAGCGAAATCTCCGCCTTCAGCACCTTGGAGACGGGGCAGCCGGCCTTCGCCTTGGCGGCCAGTTCCTGGAATTTCGCATCATCGGCGCCCGGTACCCTGGCGCGCAGGGTCAGGTGAACCTTGGTGATCTCGAAGCCCTCGCCCACCTTGTCGAGCGTGACATCGGCCTTGGTCTCCATCCGCTCCGCCGTCAGTCCGGCCTGGCCGAGGATATTGGACAGCGCCATGGTGAAGCAGCCCGCATGGGCGGCGCCGATCAGTTCTTCGGGATTGGTGCCCTTCACGCCCTCGAAGCGCATGGCGAAGCCATAGGGCCTTGCATCCAGCGCTCCGCTCTCGGTCGAGATCGTGCCGCGCCCATCCTTCAACCCACCTTGCCAGGTGGCGGAACCGTGCTTCTTCATCACCCACTCCCATTTTATCCATCATCGGCGGCCAGCCCGCCGTCCCCCGCCCCAACGCGGGTGGAGCACAGCTGTTACCGAAAGGACCGAATGGCAACCGGAACCCGCTATGGGGTCGATCTTCGCGCCGCCCTGCCGGCCGATTCCGCCGATCTGGCCGCCCTGCTCGGCGGCACGGCCCGCCAGATGGCCGAGCGGCTGGAGGCCATGGCGCGGGACCCCGCCAGCACCGTGCTGGTCGCCACCGGCTGGAACGGCGCCGCCATCGGCGTGATCGCCCTGAGTTGGTACCCCAGCCTCACCGCCGAGCGCCCCCTGGCCCGCATCACCGCCCTGACGGTGGCGGAGGAGGAGCGCCGCAACGGCATCGGCCGCCTCCTCATCAAGGCCGGTGCCCAGGCCGCCCGTGCCGCCGGATGCAACCTGCTGGAGGCCACGCCGCCTGAGAAAGAGGAGGGCGGAACGGCTTTCCTTCAAGCCCTTGGTTTCATGGCGGCCGGCGGGAATCTGGCCCGCCCGCTGCGCAAACGCGCCCCGGGGGCGCCATAATCCTGCCTCTCATCGCCTCCAGCGATAGGACGTTGACCCCCAACGCAACCGCAGGAGGAACCCGGATGCGATACGCTGCCATCCCGGCCGCTGGCGCCCTGCTCCTGGCGCTCGCCAACCCGGCTTCGGCCGCCCCTGGCTTCGCCACAGGCAATGTCAATCTTCGCGCCGGTCCCGGCACGAATTACCCGCAGGTGACGGTGGTTCCGGCTGGCACCCGGGTCGAGATCATCGGCTGCCTGGAGGGCTACAGCTGGTGCGATGTCGGCTTCGGCCGGGTACGCGGCTGGGTCTCGGCCAACTACCTGCAGTACCTCCATGAGAACCGCCGGGTGCCGCTGCCGCAATACGCGCCGCGCGTCGGCCTGCCGGTCGTCACCTTCAGCTTCGGTGACTACTGGGGCAGCCATTACCGTGGCCGCTCCTGGTATGCCGACCGTGACCGCTGGGGTGGCCCGCCGCCGCCCCGTGCCGCCTTCCGCGAGCCCCCGCGCGCTCAGCATCCCAGCCCTGGCCCGGATCGGCGGGGTGGCCCCGATGACCGCCGGTCCGACCGGCGCGATCCGCCGCCCGAGTGGAACCGCGGCCCGGATCGGGGCCCGGACCGAGGGCCTGATCGGGGACCCGCCCGGGCGCCTGAGCGCGGCCCGGACCGGGGGCCTGACCGGGGACCTGAGCGGGGTCCCGACCATGGCCGGGGGCCGGGAGGCCACGACGATCGTGGCCCGGGCCGGGATCGCGGCCCCGGTTGATCCAGCGAAAGGGGGGCGCCCGGCCTGGGCGCCCCTTCAGCGCAGCAGCGGCCCCAGGACCAGCAGGACCGCGAAGCAGCCGACGGCCGCCGCCCCGATGCGCGGCACCAGCCCGGCCTGCCCCGCGGCGCCGGCGGCACGGCCCAGCAGGGCGCCCAGCCCGATCCAACTCACCGCCACGATCACCAGCAGCGCCAGGAAGCCCAGCAGCCAGGGCCACCAGGCGGCTGCTCCGAAGGGGATCACGCCCAGGGCGAAGACCAGCGCCTTCGGGTTCAGCAGCGTCGTCACGAAGACCTGCCTTGGCGTGACCGGCGCCACCGAGAGGTCCACTGCCCCCCTCTGCCAAAGCCGTACCGCGAGCCAGGCGAGATAGGCCCCCACCGCCAGCCGCAGCCCCGTGGCCACCGCTGGAATCCCGGCGATCGCCGGGCCCAGGGCGAGCCCGACCAGCAGGATGGTGATCAGGTAGCCCCCGGCCTCCGCCGGAACCAGCGGCAAGGCCCGGCGGAAGCCCACCGTGCCCCCCGCCGTGGCCAGCAGCGTGTTGGTCGAGCCCGGCGTGCCGAGGATGAACAGCACGGTCAGGGTGAAGAGCATCGGGTCCTGCATGGCGGCTCCATGGAAGGGGCGGTTGGCGCGGGGCCGCCGCACCGGTAGAAGGCCGGCGCAGAGGAGATGGCTGGAGGGGCGGAATCGCCCCGGAAGCGTAATCTACTCTAAGGCATCGGCGTCGCCCGCCCACACCCCCTGCCCAGCGGAGCCCCCAAGAATGGCCGCCTACCAGTACGTCTACGTGATGAAGGATCTCACCAAGTCCTATCCGGGGGGGCGCGAGATCTTCAAGGGCATCACCCTGTCCTTCCTCCCCACCGCCAAGATCGGCGTCCTCGGCCCCAATGGCGCCGGCAAGTCGACGCTGATGCGCATCATGGCAGGGCAGGACAAGGAGTTCGGCGGCGAGGCCTGGGCGGCCGAGGGTGTCCGCGTCGGCTATCTGTCCCAGGAGCCGCAGCTCGACCCCACCAAGACCGTGGGCGAGAACGTCCGCGACGCCTTCGGCACGCTGGCGGCCGATCTCGAGCGCTTCAACGAGATCAGCATGAAGTTCGCCGAGGAGATGTCCGAGGAGGAGATGAACACCCTCCTCGCCGAGCAGGCCGAGCTGCAGGAGCGGATCGACGCCGCCAATGGCTGGGAGATCGACCGCACCGTCGATATCGCCCTGGACGCCCTGCGCTGCCCGCCCGCCGAAAGCGCCGTGACCCATCTCTCCGGCGGTGAGCGCCGCCGCGTGGCGCTGTGCAAGCTGCTGCTCGAGAAGCCCGACCTGCTGCTGCTCGACGAGCCGACCAACCACCTGGACGCCGAGAGCGTGTCCTGGCTGGAGAAGACGCTGCGCGATTATCAGGGCGCCGTGCTGATCGTCACGCACGACCGCTACTTCCTCGACAACGTCACCAACTGGATCCTCGAGGTCGATCGCGGCCGCGGCATCCCCTATGAGGGCAACTACTCCGCCTACCTCGCTGCCAAGCGCAAGCGCCTGCAGCAGGAGGAGAAGGAGGAGAGCACCCGCCAGCGCCAGCTGGCCGAGGAGCAGGAGTGGATCGGCCGTTCGCCGGCCGCCCGCCAGTCCAAGAGCAAGGCGCGTATCCAGGCCTATGAGGAGCTTCTGCAGAAGAGCCTCGACAAGGCCCCGGACCCCACCGAGATCCAGATCCCGCCCGCACCGCGCCTGGGCAACATCGTCATCACCGCGGAGAACATCCGCAAGGCCTTCGGCAACCGCCTGCTGATTGACGACCTGTCCTTCAAGCTGCCGCCCGGCGGCATCGTCGGCGTCATCGGCCCGAACGGCGCCGGCAAGACCACGCTGTTCAAGATGATCACCGGCGTGGACAAGCCCGACAGCGGCACCATGACCATCGGCGACAGCGTGCAGCTCGGCTATGTGGACCAGAGCCGCGACACGCTGAACGACAAGAACACCGTCTGGAAGGAGATCTCCGACGGGCAGGAACTGATCACCATGGGCAAGCGCCAGGTGCCCAGCCGCGCCTATTGCGCCGCCTTCAACTTCAAGGGCGGCGACCAGCAGAAGCCCGTGGGCGTGCTCTCGGGCGGCGAGCGGAACCGCGTGCATCTCGCGAAGATGCTCAAGAACCCGCACAACGTGCTGCTGCTCGACGAGCCGACCAACGACCTGGACGTGGACACGCTCCGCGCCCTGGAAGAGGCGCTGCAGGACTTCGCGGGCTGCGCGGTCATCATCTCGCATGACCGCTGGTTCCTGGACCGGCTGGCCACCCACATCCTCGCCTTCGAGGGCGACAGCCATGTCGAGTGGTTCGAGGGCAACTACCAGGCCTATGAGGCCGACAAGCGACGCCGCATGGGTGCTGCGGCCGACCAGCCGCACCGGATCAAGTACCGCCCGCTCACCCGGTGAGCGTCATCATGACGCCTGAAGGGTAGCAGCGCGATGCAGACCGCGAGCCGGCTCGTCACGTCCCGCGTCGTCCGCACCCCGCGGCTGACGCTCCTGCCGGTCGGGAAGGAGAACCTTCCCGACCTCATCCCCCTGAAGGCGGATCCCGCCGTCTTCGGGCTGATGCTGCATGGCGTGCGCACGCCTGAGCGCACGCTTGAGGAGCTGGAGGACGACATCGACTTCTGGGAGGTGCGCGGCTACGGCACCTGGGCCGTGCACCGCACCGAGGATGGCGAGTTCCTCGGCATCGCCGGGCTGATGGAGCGTCCGGACGGCCGCGGCGTCGCCCTGCGCTATGCCCTCTGGCCGCATTGCCGCGGGCGGGGCTATGCACGGGAGGCCGCGAAGGCCGCCCTCGACTTCGGCCATGTCGCCGGCCTCCGGCGCATCATCGCCGTGGCGCGGGAGACCAATGTCTCCTCCTGCGCCGTTCTGGCCGATATCGGCATGACCCGGGCCGGGGAGTTCATGAATCTCGGCCACCGCATGCTCGTCTTCGAGAGCATGCGGTGAACCCTGTCCGCCGTCAGCGGCGGCGGACGAGAAGGGTGATCAGCATGACCACGACCAGGATGACCATCCCGGTCCGGTTTTCGGCGATAAAGGCCAGCGCCCGCTCGATCGGCATGTCATCCTCCGGGCGGCGAGAGGCCGCCCGGATGCTGTAGGGGCCCGCGGACGCCGCCGCAACGCTCCGGCGTCCGGGCCGCTTGCTGGCCGGCCATCGCCGCCGCATCCTTTCCGGCCTTGCCGCCGGAGCTCCGCCTCATGCCCACCCTTGCCGCCATCGAAGCCCTGCGCCCTGAGATGCAGGAGTGGCGCCGCGACTTCCATGCGCATCCCGAAACGGGATTCCAGGAGATACGCACCAGCGGCATCGTGGCCGGGAAGCTGGAATCCTGGGGAATCGAGGTCCATCGGGGCCTGGGCAAAACCGGCGTCGTCGGCGTCCTGCGCGGCAAACGCCCGGGCAATCGCAGCATCGGGCTCCGCGCCGACATGGACGCGCTGCCGATGCCGGAGCTGAACGACTTCGCCCATCGCAGCACCAACCCCAACGCCATGCATGCCTGCGGGCATGACGGCCACACCGCCATGCTGCTCGGCGCGGCCCGCCACCTGGCCGAAACTCGCGACTTTCCCGGCACCGTCCATTTCATCTTTCAGCCGGCGGAGGAGGGGCTGACCGGCGCGCTGGAAATGGTGAAGGACGGTCTCTTCACCCGCTTCCCCTGCGACACGGTCTATGGGCTGCACAACCATCCCAGCATGCCGCTCGGCACCATCGCCATCCGCCCGGGCACCGTGCTGGCCGCCGTGGACTATTTCAGCATCCGCCTCTTCGGAAAAAGCAGCCATGGCGCCGAGCCGCATAACGGCCTCGATCCGCTGCCCTGTGCCGTGCAGATCTACAACGCACTGCAGACCCTGATCAGCCGTCGCACCGATCCGCATGACACGGCCGTGCTCAGCATCGGCCAGTTCCATGCCGGCACCTCGGATATCGTGCTGCCGGAAATGGTGGAACTGCGCGGCACCATCCGCACCCTGCGGCCCGAGACCCATGACCGCCTCTCCGCCCTGTTCCGCCAAGTGGTGGAGAGCACCGCCGCCGCCCATGGCGTGCGGCTGGAACTGGACCTGAACTACTCCTATCCGCCCACCATCAACACGCCCGCCCAGGCTGCCCTGGCTGCCGAGGCAGCCGCCGATGTGGTGGGCGCCGCCGGCATCAAGGCCGACCTGCCCTCACTGACCGCGGGCGAGGACTTCGCCTACATGCTCCAGGAGGCGCCGGGCGGCTTCCTGCTGCTTGGCCAGGCGGGGGAATCCGAAACCAGCCGCACACCGGTCCATAACGGGCGCTACGACTTCAACGACGACCTGCTGCCGATCGGGGCAAGCTGCCTCGTGCGGCTGGTGGAGCGGGAACTGGCCGGCGCCTGATCGGCCAGCGGCTTTGCCTCTGCCTCCCTGGGGAGGCAGAGGCAATCCGCATTACCGCCCTTCGCGCGCCGCCAGCTGCGCCACCTGGTTCCGCATGGCATCCAGGAGCGCGGCGATGCGCCCGCCGTTGCGGCTGATCACGGCGGAGTATTCGCTGCGGGTCGTCAGCCGAAGGGAGGTGCCCTCGGCGATCACATCCACCACGCGCGGCTGGCCGTTCACCTCGCCCACGCGCCAGTCGAGCGTGAAGGCGGGCGAATTGGGGCGCTCGATGATGGTGTTCACCAGGGTGTCGTCCTCGGTCCGCTGCTGGCTGCGGCCGAGGGAGAAGCGCACCCCCTGATACTCGCCAAAGCGGGCGGAGAGGTTGCGGATCAGCGTCTCCTCGAAGAGGCGGAGGTAAGTCGCCTGCTCCTCCGGCGTGGCCTGGCGCCACCAGCGGCCAAGGATGAAGCGGCCGACACCATCCACATCCACTGCCTGGCGCAGGATGGATGCAACCTGCTCCCGCCGTCGCGCCACGGGGGCATTGCTGTTGATGGCGGCGACCAGTTCCCGGCCTGTGGCCTGGATAAAGGCAGCGGCCCTGGCGGCATCCGCGCCCTGGGCGCTGGCAGGAAGGGCGCGCGCCAATGCCAGCGCGGCGCCGGCGGCCAGGAGGGTGCGTCGTTCGATCATCGGGTCAGGCGTCTCATTCTCTGTACGGCGGAGCGGGGCGGCGGCTGCGCCGGTCCACTCACGCCGAGATGGTGCGTGGGGCTCGCCGCCTCAACGCCAGGGCGACGCTTCCGTTCCGCCCCGGCTGGCCGGGGCGGCCAAATCAAGGCGTTGGAGCCGCCGGCGTTTCGCTCGCCAGTCCGGTTCCCAGGCCTTGCGGGTCCGTCTCGGCCGCTGTTGGCGTGTTGGCGATCGCCCGGGCACGCTGCTGGCGATAGGCGCTGCGCAGCGTGGCATAGGGATCGAGGCTGGTCCGCTCCACCTCGTCCAGCGTGTCCAGCAGGCTTTCGCGCGTGCTGACGACCGTGGTCCCGGTGCGGACGTAGTTCAGTGTATCGGCCAGGTCCGCGTTGCCGTAGGTCAGCCAGGTGAAGGGATCGGCCGCGATGCCGGCGGCGAAGCCCAGCAGGTCGCGCGGGTTGCTCGGGCCCAGGACGGGGATGAAGAGATAGGGGCCTTCTTCCACCCCGGCCACGGCGAAGGTCTGGCCGAAATCCTCGGTATGCGGCGGGAGGCCGATCTCCTTCGCCACGTCGAAGAGGCCGCCCAGACCGATGCTGCTGTTCAGCAGGAAGCGGGTCAGGGTGGTGTAGAAGCGCTCCGTCTCCCCCTGCAGCGCGTCGTTCACCAGGATGACCGGGCTGCGCAGGTTGCTCAGCGCATTGCTCACGCCCTGGCGCACCGGCTGGGGCACCACGGCGCGGTAGCCGACCGCCACGGGGCGCAGCACCACCGTGTCGATCGCCTGGTGCACGTCGTACATCGCGCGGTTCCAGGGCTCGATCGGGTCGTTGGTGGCGCGAAACTCTTCCTGTGCCTCCGGGTCATCCGCAGGCGGGCGGGTGGCGCAGCCCGCCAGGGCGCCGCTGACGAGGGTTAAGGCCAGGAGGGCCGCCGACAGGCGGCGGGCAGCGGGGCAAATGGGGGGCATGGCTCAGGAAAATCCAGATTACCCGGCTGTTAGCATCTGCGGCAGGAGAGGGGGAATATCCGCAGCGGCCATTTCCGGTGGTGCATCCGTGATGGGAACATCAACAATGCTTGGGGCAGCCAGCGTCGGACGCAAGGGGCATGGGGAGGAGACGTGCGGCCATATCCCCGTTTCGGGATGGCCGCATTCTGCTTTAAGAAGCGCGACATGAACGAGATGTCGCCCCCCGCCAAGACGCTTCAGGACTGGCTGACCGGCCCGCGCGTGGGGGCGCTGCCCTCGCTCACGGCCATGCCCGCCCCGCTGCTCTCCTTCGAATTCTTCCCGCCTCGCACCGATGCGCTGGAGGCGCAGCTCTGGTCCTGCATCCAGCGGCTGGAGCCGCTGCGGCCGCGCTTCGTCTCCGTGACCTATGGCGCCGGCGGCACCACCCAGGCCCGCACCCATGCCACCGTCACCCGCATCCTGCGGGAAACCAGCCTGACCCCCGCCGCCCATCTCACCTGCATCGGGGCCACGCGGGAGGAGGTGGATGAGGTCGCCCGCAGCTACTGGGATGCCGGCGTCCGCCACATCGTGGCCCTCCGCGGCGATCCGCCGGCCGGGCAGACGGGTTATGTCCCGCATCCGGGCGGCTATGCCTATGCCGCCGATCTGGTGGCCGGGCTGAAGCGTATTGGCGACTTCGAGATCTCGGTGGCTGCCTATCCCGAGGTCCATCCGGCCGCCGTCTCCCCCGAGGCCGATCTCGACAACCTCAAGCGCAAGATCGATGCGGGCGCGACGCGCGCCATCACCCAGTATTTCTTCGACGCCCCCACCTTCCTGCGCTTCATCGACCGCGCCCATGCCGCCGGCATCACCGTGCCGATCGTGCCGGGCATCCTGCCGGTGACGAATTTCGCCCAGGTGGCCAAGTTCTCTGCCATGTGCGGCGCCGGGGTGCCGGATTGGATGGCCCGGCTCTTCGAGGGGCTGGACGAGGACGCCGAGACCCGCCGCATGGTCGCCGCCGTGGTGGCGGCCGAGCAGGTGCGGCTGCTCCAGGCCAATGGTGTGGATGAGTTCCATTTCTACACGCTGAACCGCCCGGACCTGACCTACGCCATCGCCCATATCCTGGGGGCACGCCCCCAGGGCTGACGGCGGGTTCGGGGCCGTTCAGCCCTCCAGTTCGGGTCGGATCGCTTCAGCCACGGTCGGTACCTGCACCACCCGCGGAACCCTGGCGGCCGAGGCGATGCCGAGCATCCGCGCCTGCCCACCGGGATGCAGGGGCAGGCGGGGCTGGCAGAGGGCAAAGAAGAGCAGGAGCCCCGGACAGCACCGCTCTTCACATTCAAAGCAGATCGCCTGAGGCGTGGAGCGTATCCACGGCGTCGGCCCCGTATCACCAGCCAGGACGCAACAATGGCGCTATGTTGCTATATAGAAATAATATAAACAGAGCCGGTCGAGAGGATGCTTCTGGGAGGAAGGAGCGATGAACGGTACTCGCGCTCGTCCTGTTTGTATGTTCGCCGCCATGCTTCTGGCCTCCATCGCTCCGGCGGTGGGCCTCGCGCAGAATCGCCAACAGGCGACGGAAGCGCGTGTTGCCTCGCCAAGTGCGGAGATGTTCCGGCAGGCACCAATGGATTCGGTCACCGCCATGATCGCCTACCACCGCGTCGGAGGGCTGGCGCCGGACTTCTCGGATCAGGTTGAGCGCTCGCAGGCTTACCGGAACGCAACCACCTTCGATCGGGATCAGGTCAAGGCCAGGGAGATGGCCCGGCTCGAAGCATTGTACCGCCAGTTCGATCCATCACGGATCTATCTCGTCCGGCTCAGCACGCAGCTCAATCAATACGATATGGGGCGCCGGGGCTATCCCATTCCCCTGAACGAGACATCCTTCGTCAATCTTCGTGATCCGGTGACGGGGCGGGCATATGGGGTACAGTTCCGGAACCCCGAGGACATCAACTTCATCAACATCGAGGATGTGAACGCCGCGCGGAGCTTTGCGCAGCGCTTCAATCTCAACATGCAGAGTTCCGTGGCGGCCAGCGGCGTGGCGCTGGAGATCGCGTTCCGGATGGTGGACACCGCTTCGGATACAGGAGGGGGGCCTTTGCTGATCCGTGCCGACGCGGTTGCCGCACGGGTGCTCAAGGAAAACCGCGTCATTCACGAGTTCACGAGCACATCCGTGCCTGCCCGGCCCCCATCGGTGGCCCCCGGGGCGATGGACACGCTGAAATCAGCGGACATCCAGGGGATCCGGCTGGGCATGCCGGCGGCGGAGGCGCAGGCGATCGGGGCGCGAACCTACTCCGTTTCACGCTCGCATTCAGGCAATAGCGGAGAGGCCTTCTTCGAGAAGCTTTCGGGGGCTCCGGATCGGACGGTGCCGCCCTGTGGCATCGAGCGTGCACCGACCGCTTCCGCGGTGCGTATGGCCGAGCCGGAACCCTTCACCGTGCCGGACACGGCAGAGGCCTGCCTCTCCTATCGGACAGGGCCCGGAAACCTTGTGACCTTGGTGACATCCGGCCAGCGCATGGGGACGGCGACAAGGGATCAGCTGCGCGCGGCACTGGAGGAGAAATACGGCCGCCCGACCTACATGCAGGAAAACGGCGTGGTGTTCAGTTGGACAGGCCGTGACCCCGCCAACCCTGAAGGGCCGCCCGTGCAGGTCAATGCGCGCATCGAGGAACTCGGCCAGGGCGCATTGCGCGTCCTTCTTCTGGGGGTCGAGTTGCGGCCGGCCTCGGGACCGGCGCCGCGCCAGGGGCCGGCATCGGGCGGGCCGAGGCTCTGAGCTGAGCCGGGACTGCCGCGGCGGGGCTTCAGGGATGCTCCGCCTTGAGCCGCCGGTACACCGGCCGCAGCAGAAAGGGGCTGAGGAAGAGCGGGAACTGGCAGAGGGCGAAGAAGAGCAGGATTCGCGCATCCGTCGCTGCTGGCAGCACCGCGAAATACAGCGCCATGTTCCGGTTGCCCGAGAGCAGCCCGGCCGAGAGCGCCACCCGCTTCCCGGCTGGGGCGAAGGCCAGGGCGGTGGCCGCGTTCAGCGCGAAGGAGCCGGCGAAGGCCAGCGCCGTCCCGCCCAGGACGAAGCCCGGTGACGCCATCAGCCGGGCCAGGACGCCATCCATGATCCCGAAGCCGTAGAGCACGACCAGCAACACGACAGTGCCGTCCACCGCCCGGCCCCAATCCTCCAGTACCTCCCGCCGGACGAGCCGCCGGATGAGCATGGAGAGGACCAGCGGCAGCCCGACCACCAGCACCAGCCGCCCCATCAGGGCCGGCATGGAGATGGACAGGTCGATCCCCAGCAATCCCAGCGCCAGGGGAGGGGCGGTGAAGGGCACCAGCAGGGTGGAAAGCACCGCCACCACCAGCGAAACCTCCCCATCCAGCCCCACCAGTCGGGCAAAGGCGGGGGAGGAGGTGGCGGCGCAGCCCGTGGCCATGATGACCAGAGCGGCCCCTAGGGCGCCATCCAGCCCAGTCAGCCTGGCCATGGCGAAGGCCAGCAGCGGGCAGGCCAGCAGCACCCATGCCAGGAGGGCGGCCACCAGCACCGGCCGGCGGAGATAGGAAACCACCTGCGCCGGATCGACCCGGAGCAGCACCAGCGTCATCAGGCAGGCAACGACCGGCGTCACCACGTCTCGCAGCGCGGCGGCGATGGGTGGGGTCAGCAATCCCGCGAAAATCCCTACCGCCAGCAGGGCGCCCCCATTCCGGGCGGACCATTCGAGCGCGAGACGAAGCGGCAAGCGGCGACCCCCCTCCGCACCAAGTGGGGCCGAATGCTTGGCGCGGGTTCGCGTCCCGTTCTATAGCCGCCCCTGTGTTCCCACCAGTCCAGCCCCCATCCGACCTCCCGGCGCCGCAGCCCGACTACCTCACGAAGCTCAATCCAGAGCAGCGCGAGGCGGTGGAGACGGTGGACGGCCCGGTTCTCGTCCTGGCCGGGGCGGGCACCGGCAAGACGCGGGTGCTGACCACCCGCTTCGCCCATATCCTGATGACGCGCCGCGCCTTCCCCAACCAGGTGCTGGCCGTCACCTTCACCAACAAGGCGGCGAAGGAGATGCGGGAACGCGTCTCCGCCATCCTCGGCCGCCCGGCGGAAGGGCTCTGGCTCGGCACCTTCCATGCCCTCTGCGCACGGATGCTGCGGCGGCATGCCGAATATGTCGGCCTGACCAGCTCCTTCACCATCCTGGATACGGACGACCAGATGCGCCTGCTGAAGCAGGTGATGGACGCCAATGCCGTGGACATGAAGCGCTGGCCCGCCCAGGGGCTGATGGCCGTGATCCAGCGCTGGAAGGACCGGGGCCTGACGCCCGCGCGCGTCTCTCCCGTCGAGGACAGCGACTACGCCAACAACAAGGCACGCACGCTTTACGAGGAATACCAGTCCCGGCTGAAGGCGCTGAACGCCGCCGATTTCGGCGACCTGCTGCTGCACATGACAGAGATCCTGCGAACCCAGCCGGATGTGCTGGCGCAGTATCACCGCGCCTTCCGCTACATCCTGGTGGACGAGTACCAGGACACGAACACGGTGCAGTATCTCTGGCTCCGCCTTCTGGCGCAGGACCACAAGAACATCTGCTGCGTGGGTGACGACGACCAGTCCATCTATTCCTGGCGCGGTGCGGAGGTGGAGAACATCCTCCGCTTCGAGAAGGACTTTCCGGGCGCGAAGATCGTGCGGCTGGAGTCCAACTACCGCTCCACGCGCCCCATCCTCGCCGCCGCCTCGCATCTGATCGCGAAGAATGAAGGCCGCCTGGGCAAGACCCTGCGGCCTGGCCGCAACGATGCCGATGGCGAGAAGATCCGCGTTGTCTCCCTCTGGGACTCCGAGGAGGAGGCCCGCATGGTCGGCGAGCGGATTGAGCAGGCGCAGCGCAAGGGTGTGTCCCTGGGCGAAATGGCCATCCTCGTCCGCGCCGGCTTCCAGACCCGTGCCTTCGAAGAGCGGCTGATCACGCTGGGCATCCCCTACCGCGTGGTCGGCGGCCAGAAATTCTATGAGCGTGCCGAGGTGCGCGACGCCATGGCCTATATGCGCGTCCTCCACCAGCCGAGCGACGACCTGGCCTTCGAGCGTATCGTCAACACCCCCAAGCGCGGCATCGGCGACGGCGCCCTGCAGCAGATGCATCTGGGCGCGCGCGAGCAGGGCATTCCGCTGGCCATCGCCGCCGAGCGCCTCGCGCGCACGGAAGCGCTGCGCGCCAAGCCCCGCGCCGCCATGCGCGAGCTGTTCGACGGCTTCGCCCGCTGGCGCGCCCTGATGCAGAAGGATGGGCATGTGGTGGCCGTCGCCACCATGCTCGACGAGTCCGGCTACACGGAGATGTGGAAGCAGGACAAATCGGCCGAGGCACCGGGGCGCCTGGAGAACCTGAAGGAACTCGTCCGCGCCATCGGCGAGTTCGCCACGCTGGAAGGCTTCCTGGAGCATGTCGCCCTCGTCATGGAGAATGACGAGAATTCCGAAGGCGCCCGCGTCTCCCTGATGACGCTGCATGCCGCCAAGGGGCTGGAATTCGACCTTGTCTTCCTTCCGGGGTGGGAGGAGGGGCTGTTCCCGCACCAGCGCGCCCTGGACGAGGGCGGCACCAAGTCGTTGGAGGAGGAGCGGCGCCTCGCCTATGTCGGTATCACGCGCGCGCGGAAGATGGCGGTGATCTCCCATGCCGCGAACCGCCGTGTGTACGGCAACTGGTCCGCCGCCATCCCATCCCGCTTCCTCGATGAGCTTCCGCCCGACCAGATCGAGCGCGAGGGCAGCGGCGCCATGCAGCGCAGCCGGATGGTGGATGCGCCCACCGTCTTCTCCGGCCAGTTTCCCATCTCATCCCAGCGCCCCGCCCGCGTGATCGAGGCCGGCGCCTGGGAGGTGAAGGAGCGCCCGGCGCACGCGGATGCTATGGCGGTGGGCCAGCGCGTCTTCCATCAGAAATTCGGCTATGGACGCGTCGTGGCGGTCGATGACGACCGCCTGGAAGTCGATTTCGAGAAGGCGGGCCAGAAGCGCGTCCTCGACCGTTTTGTGGAAAAGGCCTGATGTCCATTCCCTGGAGGCGCGCCTGATGTCGCGACGCCACGCTCAGAACCTGGAGACCGTCTGGCTCGACGCGCTCCCCGAGGAGGCCGTTCCCGCCGTGGAGGCCGCGCTGCAGCGCGTCTGCCGCACGGTGGCTTATTTCCTCGATGAGGAGACCGATACCTGGCGCGTGGAAGGCGTGCGCGAGGAAGGGGCGAAGGAGGATGACCTCACCGCCGCCCTGGCCCTGGCCTCGCTGATGACGGGGCTGGACCTCCAGGCCCAGCGCGCCCCGGTGGAAGCCGAGGGCTGGCTTGCCCGCACGGCCGAGGCCTTCCCCGAGCAGGAAATCGGCGGCCGCGTCCTGATCCGCCCGACCCATATGCCGGACCGCAAGGTGCATGGCCGCACCGTGCTGAAGCTGGATGCCGGCCTTGCCTTCGGCTCGGGCGAACATGCCTCCACCCGTGGCTGTCTCATTGCCTTCGAGATGGTGTCCCGCCGGATGCGGCCCTTGCCGAAGGACCAGCTGCGCATCCTCGATCTTGGCGCGGGCTCGGGCATCCTTGCCATGGCGGCCGCCAGTACGCTGCACCGCCGGGCGCTCGCCACCGACATCGAGCCCTGGTCCGTCCGCGTGGCTGAGCAGAACGCCGTGATGAACGGGCTGCGCCCGCTGATCCGTTCGGTGCTGGCCGATGGCTGGAAGGCGCCGGTGGTGGCGAAGGGCGAATACGACCTGATCTTCGCGAATATCCTGGCGCGCCCGCTCTGCGCCATGGCGCGGGACCTCGCCCGGCACCTGCGCCCTGGCGGGACCGCCATCCTGGCTGGCCTGCTAGGCACCCAGGCGCGCCAGGTCATGGCCGCGCATCGCCGCGGCGGCCTGCATCTCGAGCGCCGGCTGAACTTCGGCCACTGGACCACGCTGGTCCTGCGCAAGCACGGCTGAAGGCGAAAGCGAGGGCCGGGAGAATCCCTTCTGCCGGCCCTCTTCATGCGACCCCTGGAAACAGCACCGGCCCGCAGCGGCGCCCGGGGGAGGGGCGCTGTGCGGGCCGGGCATCAAGGCGGCGAGGGAGGGGGGGGATTTCGCCGCCCTGGTAGTGACCTGGTGGCTAGAGCATCAGATCCGTCTGGTTCAGGCGGCCGCGCGGTCGCCCAAGCGGTCATTCGCCGGCATCGGGGCCGGAATGGCCTGGGGCGCCGGAGCAATGCGGGTCTCCAAAGCAGCGCCGCCGCTCAGCGCGAAGGGAATGTCACCGCGGGTCAGGCCGATATCGGCGAGTTCCCGATCGGTCAGGGACCGCAGCTCGGTTTCGGCGCGGCGGCGCTCCATCCAATTGGCGAAGGCGGCGAAGAGGCGCTTCATGCCGTTCCGGGCCGCGGCATTCCGGGCTTCGTTCGCCTGGCGCAGAAGCTCGGCGTCGCTCAGCTGCTGCATGTTCGCGGGGTAGGGCATCATCGGCGCGGGATGCTGCATCTGGGAGATGCGGGGGTTCATCGGTCGATTGTCCGTGTGCGGGGCTCGCCCGTCGCGCTGGGACCCATATCCCTGCTGCCCGGCGGCCTTCCGTGGGAGCTATATGTCTCCGGAACGAAGATTGGTGGCGTGTTGTCTATGTGGTTGAGCCATGCGTCAGATGCATAGAAACCTGGGGAAATATGTCGTGGATAACCAACTGAACACCGAAACGCCGCAAAATCGTCTCGATTCCCTGCGCGACGAACTCGCTCGCGCCGGGGTGGACGGATTCATCATCCCACGCGCCGATGAATATCTCGGTGAATACGTCCCCGCCTCCGGCGAGCGCCTTGCCTGGCTTACCGGCTTCACCGGCTCCGCCGGCATGGCCATCGTCCTGCCGGATCGTGCCGCCGTCTTCACCGATGGCCGCTACACGACCCAGGTGGCGCAGCAGACCGATCCGGCTCTCTGGGAACGCCGCCACATCACCGAGGAGCCGCCCACGGCTTGGCTGAAGGAGCATGCCGCCGGAAAGCGCATCGGCTACGACCCCTGGCTGCATCCCCAGGCCGCGCTGGATCGCTTCGCCGCCTCCGGCGCCATCTTCGTTCCCCTCGCGGCCAACCCGCTCGACGCCATCTGGGCCGACCGCCCCTCCGCTCCGACCGCCCCTGCCGAGCCATGGCCTGAGGAATTCGCCGGCCGCTCCGCCGCCGAGAAGCGCGAGGCCATTGCGAAGGAGCTGCGCGAGGCCGGGCAGAATGCGGTGGTCCTCGCCGATGCCCATTCCGTCGCCTGGCTGTTAAACATGCGCGGGGGCGACCTGGACCATACGCCGCTCGCCCTGGCCTTCGCCCTGCTGCGGGACGACGCCTCCGTCACCCTTTTCATGGACCCGGCCAAGGCTGGCCCGGCCCTGCGCGAGGCACTTGGCAACGCGGTTTCCATCGAGCCCAGCGCCGCGCTGCCTGCCGCCCTGGCCAGGCTGGAGGGAAAGACGGTCCGCCTGGACCCCGAGGCAACGCCCGTCTGGTTCGCCGCGCATTTGCGTGAGGCCGGGGCCGAGCTGGTGAAGGCTCCCGATCCCATCCGCCTGCCCCGCGCCTGCAAGACCGAGGCGGAGCGGAACGGCGCACGCGCCGCCCATCGGCGTGATGCCCGTGCCATGGTCCGCTTCCTTGCCTGGTTCGCCCAGGAGGCCCCGAAGGGCGGGTTAACGGAAATCTCCGCCGCAGACCGCCTGCTTGCCTTCCGCCAGGCCGAGGACCGCTTCCGCGCCGAATCCTTTCCCGCCATCGCCGGTGCGGGGGAGCATGGCGCCATCATCCATTACCGGGCGACCGAGGCCAGCAACCGCCCGATCGGCCCGGACGAATCCTTCCTGCTCGACAGCGGTGCCCAGTACCTGGATGGCACCACCGATATCACCCGCACCCTCTGGACCGGTCCGGATGCCCCGCCCGCCGAGCTGCGCACCCGCTACACGCTGGTGCTGCGCGGCATGATCGCCCTAAGCGCCACCCGCTTTCCCGAGGGTGTGGCCGGCCCGCATCTGGATGCCATCGCGCGCCGCCCGCTCTGGGAGGCCGGGCTGGATTACGACCATGGCACCGGCCATGGCGTGGGCGCCTTCCTCTCCGTCCATGAGGGGCCTGTCGCCTTTTCTCGCAATGCCGCGAATGTGCCGCTGCGCGAGGGGATGATCCTGTCCGACGAGCCCGGATTCTACCTGCCTGGTGCCTATGGCATCCGCATCGAGAACCTGCTTCTGGTCCGCGCCGATGCCGGTGCGCCGGGCCCCCGGCGCTGGATGCATTTCGAGACGCTGACCCTCGTTCCCTTCGAACGTGCCCTGATCGATGTGGAGGCGCTGGATCGTGCGGAGCGCGCCTGGATCGATGCCTACCACGCCCGTGTCCTGGTGGAGGTTGGGCCAAGCCTGGATGGTCCCACCGCCGACTGGCTCCGTGCCGCCTGCGCGCCGCTCTGAACGACTGCCCGCAATGCGGGGTGCTTCCCCAGGGCTGATCTGCCTCTCCGAGGGCGGGTCCGCCCTCAACCCCGGCTGATCAGCAGCCGCGCACCCAGCCCGAGGAAGATTGTCCCGGCCACGCCATGCAGCCAGCGCGCGGCGCGGCCGGAACGCGCCAGCCGCGTCGCCGCCTTGGCTGCCCCGGCGATCAGCAGCGCGAAGACCGGCACGGAAACCAGTGGCAGCACCGGCCCCAGGATCAGCACCTGCACCCATTCCGGCGCGCGGCCGGGCGCGACGAACTGGGGCAGGAAGGCCAGGAAGAACAGCGCCACCTTGGGATTGGTCAGGTTGGTCAGCATGCCCTGCAGCACCACCCGGCGCGCCGCGGTGCCCGAGGGCATCGCCGTGGGCGCCCCTTCCCAGGCTGCGCGCAACGACTGCACCGCCAGCCAGACGAGATAGGCCCCACCCGCCAAGCGCAGCGCGGTGAACAGCGCCGGCTCCGCCGCCAGCAGCGCGGCGATGCCGAGCGCGGCCAGGAGGATATGGACCAGCGCACCACAATAGATGCCCATGGCCGCCGCCCAGCCCCGCCGCGCGCCGCCGGCGAGCGTCTGGCCCAGCACGAACATCATGTCCGGCCCCGGCGAGAGCGCCACGACGACGCTGGCGAGGATGCAGGTGAGGAGGAGGCCGGGATCGACGGGCATGGGCGGGTTTTTCCACCTAGCCCCTTCATACGTCGAACGCCTTCTGGTGATCCCGAGGATCAGCAGCCTTGATGCCGGGCTGCCATCGGCACATGGCTCATCTGCCAGATCGATGGTGGTAGCAGGATATTGCGACGCAATATGTCGTCCCATCGCGCCTACGCGAAAACATTCGCAGGCCCAGGCCCTGGAAGCAGACCGAATGGATCACCAACCAGCCAAGACGCGCCGCCTGACGAGGCAGGATGCCCGCACTCTTTTCCTTGCGTCTCTGGGCGGTGCGCTAGAATTTTACGACTTCATTATATTCGTCTTCTTCGCCAATGTGATTGCGCAACTGTTCTTTCCGCCCGGTATGCCGGAATGGCTGAGCCAGTTGCAGGCCTTTGGTATCTTCGCGGCCGGCTATCTGGCCCGCCCGCTGGGCGGCATCGTCATGGCGCATTTCGGCGACCTGTTCGGCCGCAAGCGCGTCTTCACCTTCTCCGTCTTCCTGATGGCGGTGCCGACCCTGATCATGGGCCTGCTGCCGACCTATGCCTCCATCGGCGTGGCCGCCCCCGTGCTGCTGCTGCTGATGCGCATGGCCCAGGGCGCGGCCATTGGCGGCGAGGCCCCGGGCGCCTGGGTCTTCGTGGCCGAGCATGTCCCCGCCCGCCGCGTCGGCCTGGCCTGCGGCATGCTGACCGGCGGCCTGACTGGCGGCATCCTGCTGGGCTCCCTGATGGCGAGCGGCATCAACCTGGCCTACAGCCCGGCCGAGGTGAGCGAGTTCGCCTGGCGCATCCCCTTCATCGTCGGCGGTGTCTTCGGCCTGGTGGCGATGTATCTGCGCCGCTGGCTGCAGGAGACGCCCGTCTTCGAGGAGATGCGCCAGCGCGCCGGCGCCGATCGCGAGATGCCGATCAAGGCGATGATCCGCGACCAGCGCGTGCCGGTCATCATCTCCATGCTGGCGACCTGGATGCTGACCGCCGGCATCGTGGTGGTGATCCTGATGACGCCCGCGCTGTTCCAGAAGATGCACGGCCTGTCCCCGGCGACCACGCTGACGGCCAATGTCGCCGCCACCTTCACCCTGACCGTCATGGCCGTGGTCGTCGGCGCGCTGCTGGACCGCTTCGGCACGCTGCGCGTCGGGCTGGTGGGCGGTGTCGCCATGATCGTGACCACCTATGCGCTGTATTACGGCGTGGAGGCGAACAGCGAATGGCTGCTGCCGCTCTATGCGCTGGCGGGCGCCGCGATCGGCATGATCACCGTCGTGCCCTATCTGATGGTGCACGCCTTCCCGGCGGAGACCCGCTTCACCGGCGTGTCCTTCTCCTACAACGTCTCCTACGCGATCTTCGGCGGCATCACCCCGCTGGTGGTCTCGCTGCTGATGGCAACCAACCGTCATGCCGCCGCCCATTACGTCGCGGTGGTGGCGTTGATCGGGATGGCGTCCTTCATCTGGGACGCCGCCCGGAACAGGCGGCCCTCGCGGGAGCTGCCGCCGAAGGCCCAGCCGGTCCTGCACTGACAGGCCATGAAGGCCCGCCGGGGGGGAGTGCCCCCGGCGGGGGCTTCAGGCGGCGAAGCCCGCCATTTCGCGCCACTCCGCTTCCGTCAGCATCGTCAGGCCCAGCTCGGCGGCCTTCTTCGCCTTCGATCCGGCATCGGCGCCGATGACGACGAAATCCGTCTTCTTCGAGACCGACTTCACCACCTTGGCGCCCAGCTGCTCCGCCCGCGCCTCGGCCTCCTGCCGCGTCATCGTCTCCAGGCTGCCGGTGAAGACGATGGACTTGCCGGAGAGCGCGCCCTCCGCCACCGCCTCGGCCTCTTCCGGCGACACCTCGCGCAGCAGGTCGTCCAGCGCATCGACATTGCGCTTCTCGGAGAAGAAGGCGACCAGCTCCTGCGCGATGGCGGGGCCGATGCCCTGGATGCTGCCCAGATCCTCGCGCGCCTCGCTGCCGATCACCCGCGCATCCAGCATGGCCTGACGCCAGGCCGCAGCCGTGTGGTAGTGGCGCGCCAGCAGCCGCGCGTTCTGTTCGCCGATGCGGCGGATGCCCAGGGCGAAGATGAAGCGCTCCAGGCTAGGGGTGCGCCGCGCCTCGATGGCGGACAGCAGGTTGGAGAGCTTCTTCGACTCCCCCTTCGCGCTGCCGCCCCAGCCTTTCCAGGTGCGGATGGTGTTGGTGTGGTTCTTCAGCCGGAAGATGTCGGCGGGCGTCTCCGCCAGCTTCGCCTCGTGCAGCAGCACGACATTCTCGATGCCCAGACCCTCGATATCCAGGGCATTGCGGGAGGCGAAGTGGATCAGCCGCTCCACCTGCTGCGCGGGGCAGATCAGGCCACCGGTGCAGCGCCGCACCACCTCGCCCTCGGGGCGAATGGCGGGGCTGCCACATTCCGGGCAGTGGGTGGGCGGAACCCAGGGCTCGGCACGGCCGGGGCGGTCGGGATCGACCACGCGGATGATCTGCGGGATCACGTCGCCCGCGCGCTGCAGCTCCACCGTGTCGCCCACGCGCGCGTCGCGGCGCGCGACCTCGTCCTCATTGTGCAGGGTGGCGTGCTGCACCATCACGCCGCCGACATTCACCGGCTGCATCACGGCGCGCGGCGTCAGCGCGCCGGTGCGCCCGACCTGGATCTGGATCTCCAGCAGCTTCGTCGTGGCGCGTTCCGCCGGGAACTTCCAAGCAATGGCCCAGCGCGGCGCGCGGCCGACGAAGCCGAGGCGCGTCTGCCAGTCCAGCCGGTCCAGCTTGTAGACGACGCCGTCGATATCATAGTCGAGCCCGGCGCGGCGCTCGCCCATGGCGGCCTGGAAATCGGCCGCCGCGTGTTCGTCCCGCAGAAGCTCGGACAGCGGGTTCACCTGGAAGCCCCAGCGGCGCAGCGCATCCAGATAGTCCGAATGCGTCTCCGCCACGGGCGAGGACGAGGCGCCCTGCGCATAGGCGAAGAGGTTCAGCGGGCGCTTCGCCGTCACCTTCGGATCGAGCTGCCGCAACGAGCCCGCCGCCGCATTGCGCGGGTTCACGGGGATGCGCACGGCCTCGCCCACCTTCTCCCCCGCCTCGCGGCGCCTCTCGCGTTCCTCGAAAAGCCGGGTCTGCTCGGCATGGAAGGCCAGGAAGGCGCCTTTGGTCATGAAGACCTCGCCCCGGATCTCGATCCGGTCGGGGAAGGGGGCCGGCAGGCGGCGCGGCAACTCGTCCAGCGTCTTCAGGTTCTCGGTGATATCCTCGCCCACCATGCCGTCGCCGCGCGTGGCGCCGTGCACGAACACACCGTCCTCATAGGTCAGGTTCACGGAAAGTCCGTCGATCTTCGGCTCCGCCACGAAGCGCAGGACTTCATCGCCGGACAGGCCCAGGAAGCGCCGGATGCGCGCGGCGAATTCGGCGAAATCCTCCGGCGAGAAGGCATTGTCGAGCGACAGCATCGGCGTGCCATGCCGCAGCTTGGAAAAGCCCGCTGCCGGCTCCTCGCCCACCTTCTTCGAGGGCGAGTCCGCCCGTACCAGATCAGGAAAGCGCGCCTCGATCGCCTGGTTCCGCCGGAACAGCGCGTCATACTCCGCGTCCGGCATGATCGGCGCGTCGTGCACGTGATAGGCGGCATTGGCCTCAGCGATCCGCGCGGCGAGGAATTCCAACTCTCGCGCGGCCTCCTCCTCGGTCAGCTCCTCAGGGGGCAGGGCAGGGGAGGGGATCTTCTCGGCCATGGATGGGAGATAGCAGGGGCCGCCTTGCCACGGAACGTACTGCCCGGCGTTGTTCCGCCATGACTCCCGAGGACTGGATCCATCCCGGAAACCTGGAGGCGGCCCGCGCTGCCCAGCATGAGATCGCCGCCCGCGCCGAAACCGCCGACCGGCTGCCGCCCCGGCCAGGGCTTGTCGCCGGGGTGGACTGCGCCGGGGCGGCGCGCGGCGCCCCGGACCGGGTGCGCGCCATGGCCGTGCTGCTGGATGCCCAGACCCGCTCCCGCCCGCTGGCGACCGGGCTGGCGGAAGGTACTCCGGCCTTCCCCTATATCCCCGGCTTCCTTGCCTTCCGGGAGGTGCCCTTCATCCTGGATGCGCTGGCGAAGCTGCCGCGCCAGCCGGAGCTGATCTTCGTGGACGGCCATGGCATCAGCCATCCGCGGGGTTGCGGCATCGCCACCCATCTGGGCGTGGTGCTGGATGTGCCGGCCATCGGCGTCGCCAAATCCATCCTCGTCGGCCGCATGGAGGGCGAATTGGGCGAGGAGGCGGGCAGCCAGGCGCCGCTGGTCTGGAAGGGGCGCCAGATCGCCACGGTTCTCCGCACGAAGAACCGCGTGCAGCCGCTCTTCATCTCCACGGGCCACCGCGTCTCGCAGGCGACGGCCGTGCGCCTGGTGATGGAATGGCTCACGGGCTACCGGCTGCCCGAGCCCACCCGTCTGGCCGACAAACTGGCCGGCGAGGCGCGCCGGCTGGCTCAGGCGGAGCCCAGGCTCATCTGAGTTTCAGCCGCTCGCTGCCCAGCGGTGGAAGGCTGCACCGTCCAGCAGGAAGCTGATCGTGGGTTCGTCAACGGCGCCAAGCGAGCGGTGGAAAGCCTGGGCCAGCGCGTCCCCGTGATCGGCATCCCACCAGAGGAAGGATCCGCCGGCCAGTAGCGCCTCGCCCGCCATCGCGCCGATCAGGCCGCGCCGCCTCGCGCTGGGCATCACATAAAGGTCGTTCACGATCATCCCCCAGCGGCTTGCCCCGCTGTCGTAATAGGGATGCGCCGTGACAAAGCCTGAAGCCGCGCCGCCGATCTCCCCAACCAGCAGGGTCATGCGGGGATCGCCGATCAGGTCCCGTGCCACGCTTTCCGGGGTGATGCGATCCGGATGCAGCCCGGGTTCGCTGTTGAGATCGCGCAGCATCGCCGCCAGCGCCGCCGCATCGCCCGCGACGGCGTGGCGGATCACGCCGTCCCGGTCAGCAGCTCGTCCGCAGCCGCCCGCGCCGCCTCGGTGATCTTCTCGCCGGCCAGCATGCGCGCGATCTCCTCGCGCCGTGCCCCGGTATCCAGCGGCACCACCCGCGTCTCGGCGCGCTCGCCACGCAGGCCCTTGGCGACCTGGAAGTGCCGGGAACCGCGCGCCGCCACCTGGGGCGAATGCGTCACCACCAGCACCTGCAGCCGCTCGGCCACCCGCGCGAGCCTTTCGCCCACCGCCGCCGCCGTGGCGCCGCCGATGCCGCTGTCCACCTCGTCGAAGACCAGGGTCGGTACGGGCGATCCGCGTGCCAGCACCACCTTCAGCGCTAACATCAGGCGGGACAGCTCGCCGCCCGAGGCGATCTTCGCCAGTTGCCCCGGCTTCTGCCCGGGATTGGTGGTGACGAGGAAGGTCACCCGGTCCTGTCCATCCGGACCCCAGGCGCTTTCCTCGCGCGGCGCGATCTCGATATGCAGGCGGGCCCGGTCCAGCTTCAGCGGCGCGAGTTCACGCGCCACCGCCTTCTCCAGCTTCGCCGCATACTCCCGCCGGGCGGAGGTCAGCGCCTCGGCGGCGGCCACATAGGCGGCCTTGGCTTCCCGCGCGGCGGCATCCAGCGCCGCGACACGGCCGGTGCCGGCATCCAGATTCGCCAGCCTTTCCTTCAACCCCGCCAGATGGGACGGCAGGTCGGCCACCGCCACGGCGTGCTTCCGGGCGGCCGCGCGCAGGGCGAAAAGCCGCTCCTCCACATTCTCAAGGCGGCGCGGATCGGGTGCCGCATCGCTCGCCAGCCGCTCCAGCACATTCTCCGCCTCGGCCAGCGCGTCCTGCGCCGAAGCCAGGGCCGTCAGGGCTGCGGAGACCTCCTCGCTCGGGGGCGTCAGGCGTTCCAGCGCCCGCGCGGCGTTGCGCAGGGCCGCCGAGGGGGCACCGCCGCCGCGCCGGTCGCGCGGCTGCAACTCGGACAAAGATGAAGCGATCGCTTCCGCGCGCCGCTCGCTCCCCTGCAGCCCTTGGCGTTCGGCAGCGAGCGCATCCTCCTCGCCTTCCACCGGGGCGAGGTCGGACAGTTCGTCCACGGCGTGGCGCAGCCATTCCTCATCGCGCTGGGCGGCGGCGATGGCCTCCTGCGCCTCGCGCAGCGCCCGCTCGGCGCCCCGCCAGCCGCGATAGGCCTCGGCCACGGCGTTCCGCCGCGACTCCAGGCCCCCGAAGGCATCCAGAAGCCCGCCATGGGTGGCGGGATCGGCCAGCCCAACCTGATCGTGCTGCCCCTGCACCTCGACCAGCAACGCGCCCAGCCGGCGCAGCAGTGCGACTCCGACCGGTTCGTCATTCACGAAGGCGCGGGAACGGCCATCGGCCGCCAAGACGCGGCGGAGGACGATCTGATCCTCGCTTTCGATTCCCTGCTCGGCCAGCAGCGTATGGGCTGGATGGCCGGCGGGCGGCACGAAGACCGCCACAACTGCCGCCTGCGCTTGGCCGGAGCGCACCATGCCGGCTTCCGCCCGCTGGCCGAGGGCAAGGCCCAGGCTGTCCAGCAGGATCGACTTGCCTGCGCCGGTCTCACCCGTTAGCACCGAGAGGCCCGGACCGAAGCTCAGGTCCAGGCGCTCGATCAGCACCACATCGCGGATGGAAAGGGAGGCGAGCACGCCTGTCCTAGAAGACTGCGTCCACGGCGCGCCGCAGGATACCGGGGCGCTCGGCGCTGGTGGAGGGCTGCGCGCCCTCTACCAGCAGTGCGTAGCTGTCCTGGTACCAGGGGCTGCCCGGATAGTTGTGGCCGAGCACGGAGGCGGTCTTCCGGGCTTCCTCTGTCAGGCCGAGGGCGAGATAGATCTCGGTCAGCCGGTGCAGCGCCTCTGGTGTGTGGTTGGTCGTCTGGTACTGCTCCACCACCGTGCGGAAGCGGCCGATGGCGGAGGCGTAGAGCTTCCGGTTCTGATAGAAGCGCCCGACATTCATCTCCTTGCCCGCCAGATGGTCGCGGGCCAAGTCGATCTTCAGCCGTGCGTCACGGGCGAAGGACGAGTTAGGGAAGCGGTTCACCACATCCTGCAGGGCAGCCATGGCCGTCTCCGTGCCGGACTGGTCGCGCTCCGCATCGGCAATCTGCTCATAGTAGCAGAGCGCCCGCAGGTAATAGGCATAGGCGATGTCGCGATGCGCCGGATGCAGCTGGATGAAGCGGTCGAGCTGCCCCAGCGCCTCCGTGTAGCGGTTGCGCGAATACTCCGCATAACCGCTCATCAGCCGGGCATTGGTGGCCCAGGTGGAATAGGGATGGTCGCGTTCCACCGCGTCGAACAGCTCTACCGCCTGGGCGTAGCGCTCGGCCTGCAGCGCCTCCAGCCCGGAGGCATAGATCTCCTCCGGAGCCATGTCGGCATAGCTCGCGCCGCGGGGGCGGGAGTTCGATTCTCCTCCATCCCAGAAGTTGAGGCTCTCGCAGCCCCCCAGCATCAGGGGGGTGAGAAGCAGGGGGAGGATCGCGAGGCGGCGGATCGTCATGGCGGCGGCTCTATAGCACGCGCTCCCAGGCGGCGCGACATGCCGGGCGCAACGGGAGGGGGGCGAGGAAGGGGCGCGGATGGCGGGGAGCGGAACGGAATGCCGGGGGGCGAATTCCGTGGGAAAGCCGGAGCCGCTGGTTCAGGCCGCCGCGGCAGCCATGGGAAGGCGGGTGTTGGCCCCGGGCGTGACCGAAACTTCCTCCATCTCGCCCACCAGGCGCCAAGCGCGGGGATCGGCGAAGAGGGCGCGCAGCAGGCGGTTGTTCAGCGCATGGCCCGAGCGGTGCCCACGGAAGCGGGCCCGCAGCGGAGCGCCGGCCAGGGCCAGATCGCCCACCGCATCCAGCAGCTTGTGGCGCACGAACTCGTCGGCATGGCGCAGACCGCCCGGATTCACCACCAGCGGCCCGTCCACCACCACCGCATTGGCCAGCGAGCCGCCGCGAGCCAGGCCCACGGAGCGCAGGCGGGCGATATCCTCGGCCATGGTGAAGGTGCGGGCATCGGCCAGGATGGCCCGGAAGCTGTCCTCCGTGACCTTCATGGAGAGGCGCTGCCGGCCGATCGCGGTCGCGCCGAAATCGATGCTCAGCTCGGCCTCGAAGCCCGGCCCCTCGGAAGGGGAGAGCTCGGCCCAGGCGGCGTCCGGCCCCTCGCCATCGCTCACCCGCACGGTGCGCAGCACTTCGATGGTATGGGCGGGCTCGGGCAGATCTATCAGCCCGGCGCAATCCAGCAGGAAGATGAAGGGGGCGGCGGAACCGTCCAGGATGGGGATTTCGGGCCCGTCCACCTCGATCACCGCGTCGGTCACGCTGCAAGCGGCGAGGGCGGCCATCACATGCTCGATGGTCCCGATCCGCTCCGCTCCCTGGCCAATGGCCGTGCAGAGCCGGGTGTCACTCACCGCGTCATAGAGGGCAGGGATATTCACGCCGAGATCGGTGCGCCGGAAGACAACGCCATGCCCCGCCTCGGCTGGGCGCAGCGTCAGCGTCGCGCGCGCACCGGAGTGCAGGCCCACGCCCACGCAGCCGATGGCGGACTTGAGGGTCCGTGCGCGAGCCGTGCCGATCGGGAAGAAGCCGTCCATTGAAATCCCCGGCTGAAAACATGCCATCCCGGCATCAACGCGCCGGTGAGAGGCAACGTCGCACTGCGGCATGCCTGGTGCCAGTCAAGCCTTGTTTCTTCATATTTCGACGCAAGTGCTTGATTTTGCGAGGATTTTTGAAGCGAAAAGGCCCCGCCGCATTACCGGCGAGGCCCTTTCGGAAGGTGGCGCCCCCAACAGGGCGCCTGTTAACCGCGTATCAGTTTCCCTGGCGGCGCAGGAAAGTGGGGATATCGAGGCCCATCTGGTCCTCCTGCGGCGGCTGCTGCCGCTGGGCAGGAGCCTGCTGCACCTCCGCCTGCTCTGGCAGGGGACGGCGAATGCCCCCGATACCGGTAGCTCGGCGGAAGATGTTGCTCAACCCACCAGCCTGGGCCGGGGGCTGGGCCGCAGGGGCCATGCGGGGGGCCGGCTGCAGGGTCGGTGCCTGCGCCGGGCTGGCCTGCACAGGCAGCTCGGCCACCGGCTCCTGGGCCGGAGCGGCACCCTCGAGCGTCGCGGCGCGGCGCATACCGCCGACGGGCAGGCGCGGGCCGGCATTCGGGGCAGGGGCCGGGACGGGAGCGACCGGAGCGGGAGCGGGAGCGGGCGCCACGGCAACCGGGCGCGGCGCACCGATGATCGAGGCCGGGCGGCCGGCGCCCGGCACCTGGCCGGTGCGCGCGGGCGGCACCTGCGGGGCACCCGGCGGGAAGCCGGTCTGCGGCTGGGAGACAGCCGAAACCGGGGCGCCACCGCCGATGGCAACCACGCGCTGCGGCTCGGCCTGCTGCGCCTGGTTGTCGATCGCGTCGATGCCGGTGGCGACCACGGAGAGGCGCAGGCTGCCGTTCAGCGTCTCGTCCACCGAGGTGCCAAAGATGATGTTCGCATCCTCGTCCACCTCGCGGCGGATGCGGTTCGCGGCCTCGTCGACCTCGAACAGCGTCATGTCGTAGCCGCCGGTGATGTTGATCAGCACGCCGCGGGCGCCGCGCATGGAGGTGTCCTCCAGCAGCGGGTTGCTGATGGCGGCCTCTGCGGCCTTCACCGCGCGGTCCTCGCCCTCGGCCTCGCCCGTACCCATCATCGCCTTGCCCATCTCGGCCATGACGGTGCGGATGTCGGCGAAGTCGAGATTGACCAGGCCCGGGTTGACCATCAGGTCGGTCACGCCGCGCACGCCCATGTAGAGGACGTCGTCGGCCATCTTGAAGGCTTCGGCGAAGGTCGTGCGCTCATTCGCCTTGCGGAAGAGGTTCTGGTTCGGGATCACGATCAGCGTGTCCACGAACTGCTGCAGATCCTCCAGCCCCTGCTCGGCGGAGCGGCGGCGCTTCGGGCCCTCGAAGTCGAAGGGCTTGGTCACCACGCCCACCGTCAGCACACCGCGCTCACGCGCCATGCGGGCGATCACCGGGGCGGCCCCCGTGCCGGTGCCGCCGCCCATGCCGGCGGTGATGAAGATCATGTGCACGCCTTCGAGGTGGCGGGCGAGGTCCTCGGTGGCCTCTTCC
This sequence comes from Roseomonas xinghualingensis, assembly GCF_025791835.1. Taxonomy (GTDB): domain Bacteria; phylum Pseudomonadota; class Alphaproteobacteria; order Acetobacterales; family Acetobacteraceae; genus Roseomonas; species Roseomonas xinghualingensis. The sequence continues at coordinate 69,340 of NZ_JAOXLP010000006.1, read as the reverse complement.
GCCGCCGCGCGGCCGATCTCGGGCTTGGCGCCGGCACCCAGGCCCTGCGTCAGATGAGGTCCCAGTTGAACACGGCGCTCGGCGCGGCTGTTCACCAGCTGCTGCGCATCGGTGTTGGCAACAAGGAACTCAACGCCCTCGAGCCCCATCGCGATCATGTTGTTCACCGCGTTGCAACCGGCGCCGCCCACACCGATCACAGTGATGCGCGGCGTAAAATCCGTGTGCTGCTGACGCGGGATGGTCAGGTTCAGCGTCATCGTTTGAGGCCCCCTTCGAAGACGCGATGAATGCGAATCGCCCCCGGACCTTTATGCATCACACACGGTCCCGGAGCCAATTGACGAAACGCGTGAAGACGCCCCGCGATCCCTGTGAGGCGTAATCGAAATCGAGTGCCGGACGACCATCGCCGGCACCCCAGGAGACGAGGCCCAGGGTGGTGGCGAATCCAGGGGCCAGATAGGCATCCGGCAATCCCCGCACCGGCTGCGGCCGCCCGAGCCGGACCTGCCTGCCGAGGATGCGCGCGGCCGCCTCGCGCATACCCACGAGCTGGCTCGCGCCGCCCGTCAGCACCACGCGCTGCCCGATCTCGGGGCCAAGGGCGGCCTCGGCCAGCCGGTCCCGGATCAGCTCCAGCGTTTCCTCCACCCGGGGGCGGATGATGTGCAGCATCTGCGTGCGGGGCACGCGCGACAGGATCTCGCCATCCTCGCCCTGGCGGCAGAGGGAGAGCATCTCGCGCTCGTCCTCAATGGTGCCGATCATGCTGCCATGCATGGTCTTCAGCCGCTCGGCCTGATCGGCCGAGGTGGAGAGGCCACGGGCGAGGTCGTTCGTGACCTGCCAGCCGCCCACGGGGATCTGCGCCGTGTGCAGCAGCATTCCTTCCTGCATCACGGCCAGCGAGGTGGTGCCGCCACCCATGTCGATCACCGTCGCGCCCAGCTCGCGCTCGTCATCCATCAGCGCGGAAAGGGCGGCGGCATAAGGGGCGGAAACCGGCTCCTCCACCTCCAGGTCGCAGCGCGCGAGGCCGGTGCCGAGATTGCGCAGCGAGGCGGAGGCCGCATCCACCAGGTGCAGCCGCACGCCCAGGCTCTCGCAGATCATGCCGCGCGGGTCGGCGACCCCGGGCGTCGCATCGAGGGTGAAGTTGAGCGGAAGCGAATGCACAGCCTCGCGCCCTTCCTCCGCCATGCGGCGGCGGCCCTCCCCGACCATGGCGCGCAGATCGGTCTCGGTGATGGCCCGGCCGCCGATGGTCCAGCGGACATTGTGCTGCCGGCTCTCCGGCTGCCCGCAGGAGAGATTCACGATGACGCCGGAGAGCTTGATCTCCGCCATCTCCTCCGCATGGGCAACGGCGGCACGAATCGCGCGCTCGGCGGCCTGCAGGTCGATCAGGTTGCCGCCCTTCACGCCGTGGGAGCGCTGCCAGCCATGGCCCAGCACGCGGGGCATCCCGTCCGGCTCGATGCGGGCGATCAGGCAGACGACCTTGGTACTGCCGATGTCCAGCACGCCGAAGGCGCCGTTGCGGGCACGCGGATGCCGGGCGCGTGGCGCCCCGGCTCCTTCGGGAAGGCGCGGCGCGGCTGTCACCCGTTCCTCCCGGAGCGCGCCCGGGCGCGCGTTGCGGTCGGCGCCGCCTCGGGTTCCTGCTGGGCGATGGGGCGCAGCACCAGACGGTCAGGCAGGCGCAGATCCACCGTATGCAGCGGGCGGTCGAGCAGCTGGTTCTGCCGCTGCAGCTCCGCCAGCCGCTGCACCGCGGCCGCCTCATGGGCCTCGGGCAGCAGCACGTCGGTGCCGCTGTGCAGACGCAGGTTCCAGCGGCGCTCGCCGATGCGGACCAGGGCCTGGGTGCGCGCCAACACATCCGGTGCGTCGCGCAGAAGGTCGTAGAGGGTCGCGGCCGTCTTCTCGGCGCCCGCGCCGACGATCAGCGGCAGCGGCCCGAAGGCATCCAGCCGGTCGGTCGCCACCGTGCGGCCCTCGCGGTCAATGATCGCGAAGCGCCCGTTGTTCTGCCAGATGGCAAAGGGCGCACGCTCCTTCACCTTGATATGAATGAGGCCGGAGAGGTGGCGCTGCACCTCGGCCTCCTCGATCCAGGGAATTGCCTGAAGCCGTTCCCGAGCTGCTTCCGGCGCGAAGCCGAGCACGGGATCGCCCGCCTTCACGCCGATTGCGCGGCGCAGCTGGGCAGGCGGCGCGTTCCGCGCGCCCTCGATGCGCACTTCCGTCACCACCAGCCCGCCGACCCGCGCGCCGATATCGGCCGTCGCGCCGTCCAACATGGCGCCGAGCTTGCTGGCGGGATCCAGGCTTGCCACCGCCGAGGCGGCGATGCCGAAGAGCGCGAGCAGGATGGTGACCTTGGCAGCCGGCCGCATCATCGGCTTGCGGCGCCGCAGCCAGAGGCGCAGCGCGCTGGGGCGCTGCGCCTCTGGCTGTGTCCGGCGTGCGCGGGTGCCGGCGGTGAGCTTACGCGGCATCGCGCATCCTCTTGGCGCCCCGGTTCATCCCGTCATGCCGCGCCTGCCGTACCATCCAGGCGCAGAGCTCGGGGAAGGAGATGCCGCGATAGGCTGCCTGCTCCGGCACCAGCGAAGTGGGCGTCATGCCCGGCTGGGTGTTCACTTCCAGCAGCACCAGCCCCTCTGCATCCGGGCGGGAATCGTCCCAGCGAAAATCGGAGCGCGACACACCGCTGCAACCCAGTGCCGCATGCGCCGCGACCGCTATCTCCATTGCCCGGCTTTGTACTACATCCGGTACGATGGCGGGAATGGTGTGGCGTGAGCCGCCATCAGCATATTTGGCATCGTAATCGTAAAAGGCGTGGCCGGTGGCGATCTCGGTCACCGCCAGGGGGCGGTCCTCCATCACCGCGACGGTCAGTTCCCGGCCTGGGATATAGGGTTCCGCGATGATCTCGCCCCAGCGCCAGGTGGCGGCGATCTCGGCGCGGCGGTTGTCATGTTCGCGCAGGATGAAGACGCCGACGGAAGAGCCCTCCCGCAGCGGCTTCACCACATAGGGCAGGGGAAAGGGATCGGCCTCCGCGAGATCCGCGGCCTCGATCAGCCGGTGCGGCGCGACCGGAAGCCCGGCCGCCGCGAAGGCTGCCTTGGCCGCCGCCTTGTCCATCGCCACCGCCGATGCGCGCAGGCCGGAATGCGTGTAGGGAATGCCCATCCAATCCAGCACGCCCTGGATCGTGCCGTCCTCGCCGAAGCGGCCATGCAGCGCGTTGAACACCACATCGGGGCGCGAGGCCGCGATGCTGCCCACCAGCGCGGCGAGATCCGGCCCCGGATCGATGGCCGTGACCTCGAACCCCTTCTCGCGCAGCGCCGCGACGATTTCCCGCCCGGAGGAAAGCGACACCTCGCGTTCGCTGGACATGCCGCCCAGAAGGACCGTGACCCGTGTCATGCGGAACGCTCCCCGATGCGCCTGATCTCCCATTGCAGCGAAATGCCGGAATGGGCCAGCACGGCGGCGCGCACGGCCTCGCCCAGATCCTCGAGATCGGCCGCCGTTGCCTCGCCGGCATTGAGCAGGAAATTGCAATGCTTCTCGCTGACCTGCGCGCCGCCCAGGGCCTTGCCCCGGCAGCCGGCCGCATCGATCAGCGCCCAGGCCTTGTGGCCCGGCGGATTGGCGAAGGTGGAGCCGCCGGTGCGCGCCCGAACGGGCTGCGTTGCCTCGCGGCTCTCGCGGATCTGCGCCATGCGCGCGGCGATCGCGTCCTTGTCGCCCGGCGCCGCATGGAAGCGCGCCCGCACCACCACGCCGCCGATGGGAAGCTGCGACCGGCGGTAGGAAAGGCGCAGCTCGGCCGCGCGCACGCGCAGCAGGCCGTCCACCGTGGCGATTTCCGCCCAGTCCAGAATATCGGCGATTTCGGCGCCATAGGCCCCGGCATTCATCGCCACCGCGCCGCCGATGCTGCCGGGAATGCCCGAAAGGAACTCCAGCCCGGAGAGCGAAGCGGCCGCCGCGTGCTCCGCCACGGTGGCGTCCAGTGCCGCCGCACCCGCGACGACACCATCTGCCTCCACCACCACATCGCCGAAGCCGCGCGCCAGCCGCAGCACGATGCCGCGCACGCCGCCATCCCGCACGATGAGGTTGGAAGCGGCGCCCATCACCGTGATCGGCCGCTCCGCCCGCCGCAGCAGGCGCAGCAGGTCGTCCACATCCGCCGGCCGCACGAGCCAGTCCGCCGGCCCGCCCACGCGGAACCAGGTGGAGGGCCCGAGGGCCGCGCCCGCCTGCACGCGCCCACGAAGGGCGGGAAGGGGGCTTTCCGTCATGTGGACGGAAGCGCTCATGCCGCGCCCATGATCCGGCGCGGGCCGCTCTTCGCCTGCAACTCGGCCAGCTGCGCGGGCAGGGCATGGGCCCAGTTGGTGATGTTCCCTGCGCCGAGGCAGACCACATAGTCGCCCGGCCGGGCGATGGCATGCACCATCTCCGCCAGATGGTCGGGGCCGGGCAACGGTACGACGCTGCGATGCCCATGCGCGCGCAGGCCCTCGATCAGCGCATCCTGGTCGCGGCCCTCGATCGGCTGCTCGCCGGCGGCATAGACATCGGCCACGATCACCGTGCCCGCATCATTCATGCAGGTGCAGAAATCGTCGAACAGCGCGTCGAGTCGCGAATAGCGATGCGGCTGCACCACGGCCACCACGTCCCGTGCGCCCGCCTGGCGGGCCGCCTTCAGAACGGCGGCGATTTCCACCGGATGATGGCCGTAATCGTCGATCACCGTGATGCCGCCGGCATCGCCCGCGCGGGTGAAGCGGCGCTTCACGCCCTTGAAGCCGGCCAGCGCCGTGCGGATCGTCTCCTCCGGCACCTCCATCTCCACGCCGATGGCAATGGCGGCCAGCGCGTTCAGCACATTGTGCTGGCCCAGCATCGGAAGCCGGAACGGCTTGAGGTGGCGGGAGCGGCGGTTGACGCGGTCCTGCACCACCACCTCGAAGGTCGCGCCCATGCGGTCGGTGATGACGCGCTCGGCGCGCACATCGGCCTGGGGCGAGAAACCATAGGTGATCAGGCGCCGATCCGAGAGGCGCGGGATCATCGCCTGCACCTCGGGATGATCCACGCAGAGCACCGCGAAGCCATAGAAGGGAATATTGCCCACGAACTGGGCATAACCCTCCTTCATCGCATCGGCCGTGCCCCAGTGGTCCAGATGCTCGGCATCCATGTTGGTGACCACAGCCACCACGGCGGGAAGCTTCAGGAAGGAGCCGTCGCTTTCATCCGCCTCCACCACCATCCACTCGCCGGAACCGAGCCGGGTGTTGGTGCCATAGGCGTTCACGATGCCGCCATTGATGACGGTGGGATCGATCTTCGCGGCTTCCAGCACGCAGGCGACGAGGCTGGTCGTCGTCGTCTTGCCATGGGTGCCGCCGACGGCGATGGACCATTTCAGCCGCATCAGCTCGGCCAGCATCTCCGCGCGGCGCACCACTGGCAGGAAGCGTGCCCGTGCCGCCTGGACCTCTGGATTGTCGCGCTTCACCGCGGATGAGGTGACGACGACCTGCGCGCCGCCCAGGTTCTCCGCCACATGTCCGATCGAGACGGGAATGCCCGCCTCGCGCAGCCGGGTGACGTTGTAGCCCTCGGCGATGTCGCTGCCCTGCACCTGATAGCCAAGGTTGTGCAGCACCTCGGCAATGCCGGACATGCCGATGCCGCCGATGCCGACGAAATGGATAGGACCGATGTTGAGCGGCAACGCGCGCATGTCAGGCAGCTTTCCCGAGCGGAGGTTCGGCCCCGCCGCGCGGCGATGCCAAGTCGATCAGTGACAGGATCCGATCCGCCAGCCTCTCGGCAGCGTCCGGCCTTCCCAGGGATGCCGCAGCATGGGCCGACTCGTCCAGGCTTTCCGGCGCTTCGAGCGTTTTTTTCAACGATGTGGCAAGGGATTCCGGGGTGAAGCTCGCCTGGAACATCAGTTCCGCCGCACCAGCTTCGGAAAGGGAACGGGCGTTCTCGGTCTGATGGTCGTCGATGGCATGCGGAAGGGGTACCAGGATGCTCGGCCGCCCCACGCAGGCGATTTCCGCCACGGTGGAGGCGCCCGCCCGCGCGATCACCAGATGCGCGTCCCGGTAGTGCGCGGCGACATCGGCAAAGAAGGGCGCCAGCTCCGCCCGCACACCCGCGGCGGCATAGGCGGTGCGCGTGCGGTCCAGATCCTCCTGGCGGCATTGCTGCACCACCTCGATCCGCTGCCGCATGACCGGCGGCAGGGAGGCGATGGCCGCCGGCACCACATCCGAGAAGATGCGCGCGCCCAGCGATCCGCCCAGCACGAAGATCCGCATCACGTCGAGCGGGCGCGCATAGCCTTGCCCATGCAATGCCGCGATGGCGGGGCGCACGGGATTGCCCAGTACCTCGGCCTTCGTGCCAGGCGGTAGGCGCCGCGTGTTCTTGAAGCACAGCGCCAGCAGGTCCGCCCCGCGCGCCATGCCGCGATTGGCCCGGCCCAGAACAGCATTCTGTTCATGCAGCACCACGGCCGGCCGACGAGAGGCCGGGAGGAAGCGCGCCGCCACCACCGGCGGCACCGAGGGATAGCCGCCAAAGCCAACCACGGCCGAGGGGTTCAGGTCCAGGAGCAGCCGCCGCGCCTCCAGCGTGCCGCGCGCCAGCGCCAGCGCTCCGCGCGCGGCGCCCATGATGCCATGCCCGGCCAGCCCGGAGCCCTTCAGCACGAAGCGCTCCGCATTGGCGAAGACAGGGCTGGCATAGGAGGAGGAACGCGCATCGGTCATCAGCGCGATCCGCTCGCCGCGCTGGATCAGCGCGGCGGCCAGCGCTTCGGCCGGGAAGAAATGTCCCCCCGTTCCGCCCGCGGCGATGATAATCGGGCGTGCGCCGGGTCCCCTCACAACAGGCCTCCCTGGGCTGCACCTTCCTCGCCCCGCGTCAGCCGGCGCCGCGTCAGGGCAAGCAGGAAGCCCATGCCCAGCGCGATGGCGATGACGGAGGAGCCGCCATAGGAAACGAAGGGCAGCGTCATGCCCTTGGTGGGGATGAGGTGCAGGGAGGAGGCCATGTTCACGAAGGCCTGCAGCCCGAACTGCGTCAGAAGACCAGTGGCGGCCAGGATGACGAACAGGTCCGTCTCGGCCAGCAGCCGCATCAGCCCGCGCACCACCACGAAGGTGAAGAGGCCGAGGATCAGCAGGCAGATCATCAGGCCGAACTCCTCGCCCACCACGGCGAAGACGAAGTCGGCATGCGCGTCGGGCAGCACGTTCTTCATGCGGCCCTCGCCGGGGCCGACGCCCATCATCCCGCCCGCGCCGAAGGCCTCCAGCGCGACATCCACCTGATAGTTGTTTCCTGCCTCGGGGTTGAGGAAGCGGTCGATGCGGCTCTGCACGTGGTGGAAGATGAAATACGCGCCGACCAAGCCGGCGACGGCGACCCCGCCCAGGGCGAAGACCACGGCCAGGTTGATCCCCGCGACGAAGACCTGCGCGAAGAACACGGAGGTGACGACCAGCAGCATGCCGATATCCGGCTGCCGCTGAAGCAGCAGCGCCACCAACCCGTAGCAGCCGAGAGCCAGCCCCCACAGGGCCCAGGCCCGGTCGCCCGAGAGCTTGGCCTGGGAGATCAGCCATGCGCCGATGACGGCGAAGCAGGGCTTGAGGAACTCACTGGGCTGCAACGAACCGAACAGCGGCAGGTTCAGCCAGCGCCGTGCGCCCTTCACCTCCGCACCGATCACCAGCGTTGCCGCCGTCAGCAGCAGCGCCCCGAGGAAGCCCAGCGCCGCGAGGCGCCGCACGCCCTTCGGGCTCAGTAGCGAGACGCCCGCCATCACCGCGGACGCGCCCAGCAGGAAGAACACCTGCTTGGCGAAGAACATGTTGCGGGAGGAGGCGCCGATGCGCTCCGCCACCGCCGGCGCGGCGGCCAGCACCATGACATAGCCGAAGCCCACCAGCGTCAGCAGCGCGGCGAGTGTCCAGCGGTCCACGCTCCACCACCAGCGGCCAAGGACGGATGTATCAGCGCGCGACAGGGCCATCAGGCGGCCTCCGCTTCACGGGTGGCGAGATCAGTGACGAGGGCGCGGAAGGCATCGCCGCGCGCCTCGAAGCTGCGAAACTGGTCGAAGGAGGCACAGGCGGGGGAGAGCAGCACGGCGCCGCTTCCGGTCTGGCGCGCCGCCGCCAGTGCGGCCGGCACGGCGGCTTCCAGCGTACCAAGGATGCGGTGCGGGACGCCATGCGCGGAGAGGGTGGCGGCGAACTCCTCCGCCGCTTGGCCGATCAGCAGCGCCTCGGCCACGCGCGGGAAATGGCGCGCGAGCGGCTCGATCCCGCCCGCCTTCGGCACCCCACCCGCGATCCACACCACACGCTCATGGCAGCCCAGCGCATAGGCGGCGCTGTCCGCATTCGTCGCCTTGCTGTCATTGAGGAAGATGATGCCGCCGATCTCGCCCACCCGCTCCTGCCGGTGCGGCAGGCCGGGATAGGTGAGCAGCGCCGCCGCGACCACCTCGCGCGCGATGCCGAGGCCGAAGGCCAGCGCCGTCGCGGCCGCCGCATTCTGCGCATTGTGCATGCCCGGCAGCGCTGCGGCGTGAGACAGGTCGGCGATCACGCCCTGCTCGTCACGCAGCAGCGTGCCTTCGGCCCAGATCCCGCCCGGCTGCGGCGTGAAGCCCGAAACCGGAACCACTGGCCCGGCATGGGCCGCCGCCACGGCGCGCGTCTCGGCATCATCCATGCCGAAGACGGCGATCCTGTTGTCCAGCAGCACCTTCGCCTTGGCGGCGGCATAGCCGGTCATGTCGCCATGCCGGTCCAGATGATCCGGCGAAAGATTCAGCAATGCCCCCAGATCGAAGCGCGCGCGGTCCAGCCGCTCCGCCGAATAGGAGGACATCTCAAGGATATAGGCGCCATCATCCGGCAGGACCGGCATGTCGAGCGCCGGCGGGCCGAGATTGCCGCCCGTCTCCACCGCCATCCCCGCCGCGAGGGCGATATGGTCCAGCAGGGCCGTGGTGGTGGATTTCCCGTTCGTGCCGGTGATGCCGACGAAGCACGCCTTGCTGCCCGCGGCCCGCACGGCACGGTACAGGAACTCCACGTCGCAGAGCACCGGCGCCCCGATCTCCGCCGCCCGCAGCGCCCCCGGATGCGCCTTCGGGCCCCGGTGCGGGATGCCAGGCGAGATCATCAGCAGGTCGAAATCCTCGGGGCGCGCCACTGCGATCCCGGCCAAGCTGGCCTGCTCCCGCGCCGCGGCCCCGTCATCCCATGCCGTGATCTCGGCGCCCCATTCGCGCAGACGCAGGGCGGCCGGCAGCCCGGCCCGTCCCAGGCCGAGCACCGCGATCCGCGATCCTGCGAAGGGGCGCATGGTGCTCACCGGATCTTCAGGGTGGAAAGGCCGACCAGCGCCAGGATCATCGAGATGATCCAGAAGCGGATCACGATGGTCGGCTCCGGCCAGCCCTTCTTCTCGAAATGGTGGTGCAGGGGGGCCATCAGGAAGACCCGCCGCCCGGTGCGCTTGAACCAGAAGACCTGGATCACGACCGAGAGCGTCTCCACCACGAAGACGCCGCCCACGATGGCCAGCACCACCTCGTGCTTGGTGGCCACGGCCACCGCGCCGAGCGCGCCGCCGAGCGCCAGGCTTCCCGTGTCGCCCATGAACACCTTGGCTGGCGGGGCGTTGAACCACAGGAAGCCCAGCCCCGCGCCGATCAGCGCCGAGCAGAACACCGCCAGCTCACCCGTGCCCGGCACGAAATGGAGTTGCAGGTAATCGGAGAAGACGCGGTTGCCGACGAGATAGGCGATCAGCGCGAAGACGCCCGCCGCGATCATCACCGGCACAATGGCCAACCCGTCCAGGCCGTCCGTCAGGTTCACGGCGTTGGATGCGCCCACCATCACCAGCATGGCCAGGATCGGGAAGGTGAAGCCGAAGGGGATCAGCAGTTCCTTGAACACCGGCAGGGTCAGCTTGTCGTGCAGTCCCTGCGGCAGGAACCAGGTGATCGCGATCGCCACGATCAGCCCCAGCCCGAACTGCACCACCAGCTTGCCGCGGGCGGACACGCCCTTGGTGTTGCGCTTGGTCACCTTCAGCCAGTCATCGGCGAAGCCCAGCGCGCCGAAGCCCAGCGTCACCGCCAGAACGGCCCAGACGAGCGGATTGCGCAAATCGGCCCAGAGCAGGGTGGAAACCGTAAGGGCCAGCAGGATCAGCACGCCGCCCATGGTCGGCGTGCCCTTCTTCTCCACCAGGTGGCGCGCCGGGCCGTCCTCGCGGATCGGCTGGCCGCCGCGCTGGAAGCCGCGCAGCCAGTTGATCACCGCCGGGCCGAACATCATGGAGAGGAACAGCGCCGTCATGCAGGCCGCGCCCGCGCGGAAGGTGACGTAGCGCAGCAGGTTGAAGATGATGAGGTCGCCGGGCCCGGCGAGAAGCGCCGGGATCATGCCGCCGCTCCCTGCGCGTCGAGAGCCTTGATCGCGCGCACGACCACAGCCATGCGGCTGCCGAGCGAGCCTTTCACCAGCACGGAATCGCCTGCGCGCAGTGCATCGGCCACGATCGGCGCCAGCGCCGCGCTGTCCACGGCATGTGCGCCACGCTTCGCTTCCGGTAGCGCATCATGCAGCGCCGCCATCTGGGGCCCGCAGGTGAAAACCACATCCGCGCAAGCCACCGCATCGCCCGCCAGCGCCGCATGCATCGCGACGCCCTGATCACCCAACTCCAGCATGTCACCCATCACGGCAATCCGCCGCGTTCCTTCTTGCGCCGCCAGGACGGCAAGGGCCGCACGCATGGAGGTCGTATTGGCATTGTAGGATTCGTCGAGCAGAAGCGCCGTGCCGCCCGGCACGGGGACCGGCACGCGTGCCCCCCGCCCGGCCAGCGCGGCAAAGCCCGCCAGCCCTTCCGCGAAGCGCGCGGGATCAACCCCGAGCGCCTGCACCGCCGCTATCGCGGCGACGGCATTCATCGCCATGTGACGCCCGGGTACGCCGAGCGTCACGGCAAATTCCCTTCCACCCAAGGCCACGCGGAAGGACTGGCGATCGGCGCCACCCTCCCAGCCGATCAGGCGCGCATCCGCACCGGCGTCTTCGCCGAAGGAGACCATGCGCACGCCCGCGTCCTCGGCACGCCGGCGCAGCAGCCCAGCCTGCGGCCCCTCGGCCGGCAGAACCGCCACTCCGCCCGGCTCCAGCCCGGCGACGATATCGGCCTTCTCCTCGGCGATGGTCTCGATCGAGCCCAGCCGCCCGAGATGCGCGGGCGCGATGGTGGTGATCACCGCCACATGCGGCCGTGCCAGGCGCGACAGGGGCGCGATCTCGCCCCGCGTGTTCATGCCGATCTCGATCACGCCGAATTCGGCAGAGGCCGGCATCCGCGCCAGGGTGAGGGGCACGCCCCAATGGTTGTTGTAGCTGGCCGCTGCCGCATGGACGGAACCGCAGGCGGAAAGCCCGGCCGCCAGCATCTCCTTGGTGCTGGTCTTGCCCACGCTGCCCGTTACGGCAACAAAGCGCGCGGTGGATCGCGCGCGCCCGGCCGCGCCCAGCGCCGTCAGGCTCTGCAGCGTATCGCCCACCCGCAGCAGCGGCGCATCGCTGGCCACCCTTGGCGGATCTCGGTCCACCATCGCGCAACCCGCGCCGCGCGCCAGCGCATCGGCTACGAAATCATGCCCGTCGCGCGCGTCACGCAGCGCCACGAACAACTCGCCGGGCGCGACGCCCCGGCTGTCGATCGACACGCCGGACACGGCCACGCCATCGGCCACCGTGCCACCGCTCGCCACGCGCAGCGACGCTGCGTCCCAGAGAACCGGTCCAGGAATGCTCACGGCGCGATACCCGCCAGCCGCCGCACCATGTCCACATCATCGAAAGGATAAGTCACGCCGCTGATCGTCTGCCCGCTTTCATGTCCCTTGCCGGCCACTGCCAGCACATCGCCCGGACCCAGCGCCGCCATCGCCTCGGCGATGGCCGCTTCACGCCCGCCGATCTCGATGCCGCCAGGGCAGGCCGCCAGCACGGCCGCGCGGATCGCCGCCGGGTCCTCGCTGCGCGGATTGTCATCCGTCACCACCACCCGGTCGGCCAGCGCCGCGCAGGCCGCGCCCATCAGCGGCCGCTTGCCGGGATCGCGATCCCCGCCGGCGCCGAACACCACATGCAGCCTCGCGGCATGCGGCCGCAAGGCCGCCAGAAGCCGCTCCAGCGCATCAGCCGTATGCGCGAAATCCACATAGACGGCGGCGCCATTCGGCAGGCGGGCTGCCAGCTCCATCCGCCCGCGCACCCCGGCCAGATGGGGCAGGGCCCGGATCACCCGGTCCGCCGCCATGCCGGTGGCCACTGCCAGGGCCGCCGCCATCAGCACGTTATCGGCCTGGTAGCGCCCGACGAGCGGCAGGCGCACAGCTTCGCGCCGCCCGAAAAGGGAAAGCTCGATCTCCTGCCCCTCGGGCAGCGGCGCGTGGCGCAACAGCCGCACATCGGCCCCGGCCTCGCCTACCGTCAGCAGCCGCAACCGGCGCGAGGAGGCGATGGCACGCAGCGCTGCCAGCGTCGCGCCATCCATGTCGGCATTCGCCACGGCCGGGTGCCCGGGCTCCAGCAGCGTGTCGAACAGCCGCAGCTTCGCGGCGCGATAGGCTTCGGTGGTGCCGTGGTAATCCAGATGGTCACGCGTCAGGTTCGAGAAGCCCGCCGCCGCCAGGGAAACACCATCCAGCCGCCGTTGCTCCAGCCCGTGCGACGATGCCTCCATCGCCGCATGGGTCACGCCCGCGCGCGCGATGGCGGCCAGCATCGCATGCAGGGACACGGGATCGGGCGTCGTCAGCGAAGGTCCGGGCGGAAAGCCATCCGCCACCAGCCCCAGCGTCCCCACGGAGGCCGCGCGCGATCCCGCATCCGCCCAGATCTGCCGCAGGAACTCGGCCGTGCTCGTCTTGCCGTTGGTGCCGGTCACCGCCACCACGGTGGAGGGCTGGCGGCCATGGAAGCGCGCGGCCATCAGCGCCAATGCCCGCCGCGCATCTGTCGCCGTCACCAGGGGGCGCGGCGGAACGCCCGGGGGCCATTCGGTGCCCTCCGGCGCCAGCACCGCCGCCGCGCCGCGCATCACGGCTTCCTCGATATGCGCGCGCCCATCCGTGCGCGCGCCCGGCAGCGCCGCGAAGAGCACGCCAGGCACCACCTGCCGGCTGTCCGCCGTCAGCCCCGTGATCCCGGGCTGGCCGTCGAAGCGCCCAAAGGAGGCGGTTGCGATCGGGTCCAGCCGGTCCATGAGCTCATCGAGCCTCATGGCTGGGATCAGGCGAAGAAGAGGGAGGATCGAGCGTCGCCGCCTGCGCCGCCATGGAGAAGCGGGTCCGGCTCACCGCCTGATCCCGCATCGTCTCGGTCATGCGCAGCGGCACGGGCGGCGCCAGATTCGGCGCCGGGGCCGGGGAGATGGCCGGCGGTGCAGAGGGACGGGGCGCGGCGGCCGGGGTCGTGGCGGTGGCAGGGCGAGACGCGGCGGCCGGACGTGAAGCCGGGGAGGTCGGCTGGGTTGCGGGCGTTGCCTGGCGCGCGCCCTGCGTGCCTGCAGATGCCGGGCGGGGCCGCCCCGGCTGCAGCGGAATGCTGACCGCCTGCAGGATCTCCGGCGTCTGCGGATTTTCCGGCACCAGACCAAGAACAGGCGCGATGCGCGAGATCACGGCGCCCGCCGCCGGTGCAGCCACCCAACCCGCGGTCGCATAACCATGCGATCGCGCGTTGGGCTTCGGCTCATCCACCATCACATAAACCGCGTAGCGCGGCGCATTCATCGGGAAGGCGCCCACGAAGGCCGCGATGCGCTTGTTCGCGAGATAGCCGCCGCGCGGGCCGGTCTTTTGCGCCGTGCCCGTCTTGCCACCGACGAAATAGCCGGGGACATCGGCGCCCTTGGCCGAGCCGTCCGTCACCACCAGCCGCATCAGCCGCCGCATGGTCTCGGAAGTGCGCTCGCTGATCACGCGCACGCCATCACGCACCGTGCCCGGCGGCTGCGCCAGAAGCGTGGGCTGGCGCAGGATGCCGCCATTGGCCAGGGCGGCGGCGCCGGTCGCCACATGCAGCGGCGTCACCGAGATGCCGTGGCCGAAGGAGATCGTCATCATGTTGATGTCGCGCCAGCCATTGGCCGAGGGCGCGAGCGGCATCGCCGTCTCGGTGATCTCGACCCTCTGGCGCGAGAGCATGCCCAGGCGCTGCATGAACTCGCGCTGGCGCTGCGGCCCATAGCCCTGCGCCATGTGCGCGGCGCCGAGGTTGGACGAATAGGCCAGCACCTCGGGGAAGGTCAGCCAGCGGTTCTTGCCCTTGAAGTCGCTGATCGTGAAGCGGCCGTAGCGGATCGGCTGGGCGGCGTTGAAGCTGCTCGTGTTGACGTTCGCGGTGCCGTATTCCAGTGCGGCGGCAGCGGTGAACAGCTTGAAGGTCGATCCCGGCTCGTAGATGCCCACCGTCACGCGGTTGAAGCGCTCATCCGGTGTCGCCGCGCCGATATTGCCGGCGTCGTAATCGGGCAGGGACACCATGGCGAGCACCTCGCCGCTGTTGATGTCCAGCACCACCCCCGCGCCGCCAATGCCGGTGTAGTCGTCGATCGCCTTCTGCACTGCGTCGCGCAGTGCCAGCTGGACGCGGATGTCCACGGAGGTCCGCAGCGGCTCATGCGGCCGCGCCCGCAGCCGCTCGTCATGGTAGCGCTCCATGCCCGAGAGGCCGGCGCCGTCCACATCCACATTGCCGAGCACATGCACCGCCGCCCGCCCCTGCGGGTAGTAGCGGCGCTCGGCCTCCTCGAAATACAGGCCGGCAATGCCGAGGTCGTTCACCACCTGCTTCTCGCGCGGCGTTAGCGCGCGGGCGATGTAGGAGAACTGCCGGTCGCCCGAGAGGCGTCCGACAAGCTTGTCCCGCTCCAGCTGCGGCAGCACCTGGGCCAGGCGCGCCGCCACCGATTCCGGATTCTCGATCTGCTTCGGATTGGCGTAGAGCGCCGTCACCGGCAGCGTGACGGCCAGGATCTCGCCATTGCGGTCGGTGATCGGTGCCCGCCCCGAAACCGGCTCCGGCGCGGGGGGTGCCACCACGTTGCGCGCGATCCGTCGCGGTTCGCGGGGATCGACCACGGTGGCGACCGTCAGCTTCACCCCCACCGCCCCGAAGAGCAGGCCGAAGCCGGCGGCGGCCAGCACCAGCCGCCCGCGGCTCTTCTCCAGCAGCGCGCGCCGCGCCAGATCGGGCTGCCCCATCCGTGCGCGCGGACCGGTGAGCCGCGAGGCCCGCACCGGTTCCCGCAGGTGATAGGCGATGGCGGAGTTCGGGTCGGGGGCGGCGGGGTCGTTCATACGACCCTCAGCGAAGCGTCGCGGCGTTGGCGCTGGAGCTGGCCATGGGCACCGGCGGCGCCAGCGCCGGTCGGCCCATGCCGCCAAGCATGGAACTCGCGGCCGGCATTTCCGGTGCGCGCTGCGCCGGCGCGGGATGGCGCACATGCAGCGCTGTCCGCAGCAGATGCGGTGGCTGCGGGCGGTTCGCCAGATTCATCGCGCGATCAACCTCCGGCTCGGCCGCACGGGCCGGGGCAACGGGGGGGCGAGACGCAGCGCGCGGCTGGGGCGGCCGGAGGCCGGCCACCTGTGGCGCCGGGGAGGGCGCCCGCTGCGGCGCGGCGCGCTCGCCGCGCTCGGTGGTGCGCTCAGCGCGCTCCACCCGCTCGGCCGGTGGGGTGGCGGGGCGTGCGGCGGTGGCGGCCACCTGCACCGGGGCGCGCGACGCAACCGGCACGACGGAGACAGAGGCAACCGGCGCGGCCTGGGCCGTGGCAGCGGTGCCCTGGGCTGCGTGCGCGGCCGTGCCGACAGCCGCGGCCGCGGCGCCAGCAACCGGTGTGGAGGCGATCGCCACGGGGGCGGCTCCCTCCGAATCGCCGGAATGCTCCGCCGGCGGCGGCGCGAAAAGGCTTGGTGCGCCTGCGAAGGCCACGGCGGCGGGCAGGCGGCGATCCAACTCGGCGGCCCGCACGAACTGGCTCGTCTGCATCACCTCCAGCGGCAGGTTGCGCGTGGCGGCGGCGCGCAGGCGCTCGGGCTCGTTCAGCATGGCCCATTCGGCGCGCAGCACCGCCGTACGCTCCCGCGCCTGCTCGGTCTGCCGCACCGTCTCGCGCAGCGTCTTCTCCAGCTGGGACACCTCGTGCTTCACCGAATAAAGGTGCAGCCCAGCCCCGGCGGCAGCCACGAGCGAGAGGAAGGTAAGCGGGCGGATCATGCGGTGGCGCGCCTCTCGATGGCGCGCAGCCGGGCCGACCGCGCGCGTGGGTTCATCTCGGACTCTGCGGCGCTGGGGCGCAGAGCAGTGGGGGTCAGCAGGCGGAATTCCGCCTTTCTTGGGACATTCACGAGGGATGCCGGGTCGAAGCGGGAGGCGCCCGGGGTCCGGCCCGCCGCGTCGCGCATGAAGCGCTTCACGATCCGGTCCTCGAGCGAGTGAAAGGCGACGACGACGAGCCGCCCGCCGGGAGCCAGCAGCTTCACTGCCGCCTCAAGCCCCCGCTCCACCTCGCCAAGCTCGTCATTCACCTTGAGCCGCAGCGCCTGGAAGGAGCGCGTGGCGCTGTCCATTCCCGAGGGATCGCGCGGCATGACGGCATGGATGGCGGTGGCCAGCTGCAGCGTTGTCTCGAAGGGGGCATCGCCGCGCGCGGCGACGATCTTGCGGGCAATGCGGCGTGAATGCCGCTCCTCGCCATATTCCCAGAGCAGGTCGGCCAGCTCGCGCTCGGGCAGGGTGTTCACCAGCTCGGCGGCCGTGGGCCCGGACTTCTCCATCCGCATGTCCAACGGCCCGTCCATCCGCAGGGAGAAGCCGCGCTCCGCCTCGTCGATCTGGTAGGAGGAGACGCCGAGGTCGAGCACCACCCCATCCAGCGACGGCACGTCGCGCCCGGCCATCAGCCTGTCCATGTCGCCGAAGCGGCCTTCCACCAGGTGCAGGCGCCCGGGGAAGCGCGCGGCCAGGTTGGCGCCGCGGGCGATCGCGTCGGGATCGCGGTCCACAGCATAGAGGGTGCAGCCGGCGGCGGAGAGGATGGCGGCGCTGTAGCCGCCGCCGCCGAAGGTGCCGTCGAGATAGGTGGCGCCGTCGTGAGGGGCGAGCGTCGCCAGCACCTCGGCCAGCATCACGGGGACATGGCCTCCCCCGGTGGGGTCCGGTGCCACGATGGGGGGCACGGCTGGGGAGGCGGCGGCGGCGCTCATGCGCGCCCCGCGGCAGGATTGGCGGAGGGCACGGTCAGCCCGCGCTCACGGGCACGCTGACGGGCAGCCTCGATGCGCTTGCGAGCAGCTTCAGGTTCCCAGATCTGGAAGGAGGTGCGCAGCCCCATGAAGGTGACCGCCTCGCTGAGACCGGCATGATCAATCAGCTCCTGCGGCAGCACCACGCGCCCCTCGCCATCCGGCTTCATGGGAAAGGCATCGGCGAAGAGGCTCATGGAAAGGTCGTCATGGGCATCGGAGAAGACATCGAGCCGGTCGAGCCCGCTGGCCATCGCCTCGAAGGTCGGAAGCGGCCAGGCCTCGATGCAGGGATCGCGGTGTGAAAGACGAAGAACCAGTTCCAGCGTCCCCAGGCGCTCCAGGGTGGCGCGGAATGCGGCAGGCACGGAAACCCGCCCCTTGCGGTCCAGCTTACCCGTGAAGGTGCCCATGAAATGGGTCATCCGCTGGACGTCCGCCCCCTCGCGGTCGCACCGGGCGACTTGGGATTACCCGGATCAAGCGGCCGGCGGGGCCCCCCGACCCCACCGGCTCACCCGACCATCCCGCCAGCCCCTCGCCCCCCTCAGGTCCGGGCCCTTGCGGGATGACTTGGGATAACATGGGACGGAGCGGGCCAACAAGCATGTTTGCATTGGGATTGCGGAGTGTTGCTGCATAGCAACGCTTTCGAAACCCGCGCAATTCAAGCGGTTGTACCGATTTCCTAAGAAAAAATGGAAAGGAAATGCCAGACGGCCTGTAAGCCGGGTTCTGTCAGCCCTTGCGGGCCGGACGACCATTCCTCTGGAGTCCCTGTCGCCAGGGACTTCTCGCGGCCAACCCGGATGACGGGGCGGGAAGCCCCTGGCGACAGGCTTTTTCAAGCCCTCTCCGGCCATCCCTATTCGGCCTTGCTCCCGGTGGGGTTTGCCGTGCCGCCCCTGTCGCCAGGGGCGCGGTGGGCTCTTACCCCACCGTTTCACCCTTGCCCGCGGCGCTTTTCAGCGGCTTGGGCGGTCTCTTCTCTGTGGCACTGTCCCTGGGGTCGCCCCCGCCGGCCGTTAGCCGGCACCGTCTTCCCATGGAGCCCGGACTTTCCTCCACCGCCCCCAAAGGAATAACCCCCTAGGGACTGGCAGCGGTCGCCCGGCCGTCTGGCGCGTGCGGTATGCGACTCGGCGTAACACCGGTCAAGCGACAGCGAAGAAATCGCCGCCGGGTAGGGGTGCCCGGCGGCCAAAAATATAACGCACTCGTGAAGCGGGGATTACGTCCGGTCCCGTTCCTCAAGCCGGAAATCGGTCTCCAGCGCCTCCTTCACTTCCAGCCGCTGCTTCAGGAGGCCGAACTCCAGGGCGTGGTCGGCCGCAACCTGCAATTCCGCCACCACCGTCGCGTCCAGCGCGATCGCCCGCGTCCGCTGGATTCCGAAGGCACGGCGCACCGCATCCTCCGGCAGGCGGGTCAGCCGGGCATTGGTGGCGACGTATTCGGGGATATGGGCATCGGCCCAGGCCCAGCCCCGCTGCTGGCGCAGCAGCAGGTCAGCCAGCAAAGGACGGCGTTCGCGCAGGGCCTTCTCATGCGTGGCCAGGAAGCTGATCGTCGGCGTCAGCCCGGTGCCGTCCACCAGCACCCGGGCCCCGAAGCGCTCCACCTCGATGGAGACATAGGGCTCCCAGATCGCCCAGGCATCCACCGCGCCGGGGCGGAAGGCGAGGGAGGCATCCGCCGGCCCGAGGAAGGCCTGCTTCACCGCATCAGGCTCCAGCCCGTCGCGCTTCAGAGCCGCGCGCACCAGGAACTGGCCCCAGCCGCCGCGATTGCCCGCCACCTTCTTCCCGCGCAGGTCAGCCAGGCTGCGATAGGGCGAATCCTTCTTCACCAGGATGGCCTGAGAGCGCGGATCGGCCCGCGTGGCGGCATAGGCCCGTAATGGCGCACCTGAGGCGAAGACAGTCAGGAAGGCGAGGTCGCCCATGGTCCCGACATCCAGCGCATCGGCCGAAAGCGCCTCCAGCAACGGTGCTGCCGCCGGAAACTCACTCCATTCGATCCGGTAGGGCAGGTTCGCGCCGGCGCCCGAGGCTTCCAGCAGCGAGCGCAGCCCGCCCTTCTGGTTGCCTACCCTGAGCAGGGCGGGTGCCGCCCGGATGGCGGGGGCTGCGAGCGATCCGGCCGAGGCCAGGATCAGAGAGCGGCGGAGGAGGGGTGTCTGCGTCATGCCCCATCCATTCCCGCGCCGCAGGCTGCGGGAAAGGGACGGTTCAGGGCAAAGATTCTGGCAAAAGCAGTGGCTTATGCTGCGCTGGGCCTGTCCGGCAGGATGGTCGTTCCCGTGGCGCCGCGGCGGGGGCGGAGCCGGGTCAATCCGCCTCGGCCAGCGCCGTTACCGCCTCCAGCCGCGCCAGGGTGCCGGCATCCGCCCGGCCGCCCCATTCCTCCTGCCGCCAATGCCGCTGGAAGGCCGACAGCGCCAGTTCCGGCCGCGCCGGATCCACCGGATAGCCGATCCGCCGCAGCAATCCGGCCGCGCGTTCCATCCCGCCGGGCACGATGGAGAGGTCGTTCCCATCCACGCCTTCAGGCCAAAGCCCGATCCCCAGCGAGGCAAGCCCCTGCCAGTCGAACAACTCTCCCGGGTCGCGCTTGCGATCGGGCGATACGTCGCTATGCGCCACCACGTTCCGCGCCGGAATCCTGTGCCGCGCCAGAATGCCCAGGCACAGATCCGCCAGCGCCGCCATCTGCAGGGCGGGGAAAGGGCGGTAACCGCAGGAATGGCCGGGATTCACCAGCTCGATCCCGATGCTGCGCCCGTTCAGCAACTCATGGCCGCGCCAATGGGAAATACCGGCATGGAAGGCCCGCCGTCCTTCCGGAACCAGGCGGAACACCTGCCCATCCTCCTCCACCACATAATGAGAGGAGACGCGGGCCACCGGATCGCGCAGCCGGTCGATGGCGGCCTGCCCGGTTTCCATGTCCGTGTAATGCAGGATCAGGGTATCCACCGGCATGCCCGGCGGCCGCTCGTCCTGGTTGGGGCTGGGCAGGTCCGTGATCGCCAGCCCGGAATCGTTCGGCGCCAGCGGCAGCACGGGGATGCCGCTCCGCCTGGAGCCGGGGCGGCCGGGAAGGGGGCCCCGCCGGGCGGTCACAGGCCGCGCTCCCGCTTGATCCGGTCCCATGCGGCGTTGATGTTCGCCACCTTGTTGCTCGCCTGGCTGATGATATCGGCCGGCATGCCCCGCGCCGTCATGCTGTCCGGATGGTGTTCCCGCACCAGCCGCTTCCAGGTCTCCCGCACCTGCTGGTCCGAGGCGCCCTGCGGCAGCCCCAGCACCGCATAGGGGTCGGGTCCCTCAGGGGCCAGCATCGGCCCGGGATTGGGCCGCCCGAGCCGCGACCGCTCCCAGGCCCCGGCATCCAGCCCCAGCCGCGCATGCACACCGCCCAGGAAGGCGATCTCCGCCCGGTTCACCGGCCCGTCCGCCTCGGCGATGCGGAACAGTGCGCCCAGCACGTCCTCCAGCACCGATTTCTGGTCTGCAAAGGCCGCGCCCAGCCGCTCGGCGAAGGGTTCGCTTCCCTCCACGGTCTCCCGCGCCCGGTCGAAAAGCTGCGCCACCTCGCCCATATTCTCGGGCGGGATGCGGAAGGCGCGCTTGAAGGCGTCGATTTCCGATCGCTTCACCGGCCCATCGCATTTCGCCAGCTTGGCCGAGAGCACCACCACCGAGACGGCGAAAAGGCTCTCGCGCGTGCCCAGCATGGCTGCAATGCGCGCCCCGTCCATGCCCGGCAAGGCACGCCCCAGCGTGCCCTCGTCGGCCGCATGGCCCAGGGCGCTGCCCACCATAGCCCCTACCGGCCCGCCCATCGCGAAACCGACCGCACCGCCGATGATCTTGCCCCAGAACCCCAAACCTGCTGTCCCCTGAGTCGATCCAGCCTATGCCCGGAATCCGTTTCCGCAGGAAGCGCCACGCTTCCTTGCCGCATGCCTTCTCCTCAAGCATGGTCCGCCCCTGGGAATCGAGGGGTTCCAGGCGCGGAGGTGTCTTGTTCAAAATTGGGGGCATGAGCGGAACGGCACCGGGCTGCGCCTTGCGTGGCTGTGCCGCCCACCGGTTTGCCCCGCGGCTGGCGGGCTGAGATGCGCCGCCTCCTGATCGGCGCTGGTGTCCTCGCCGGGCTCGTCATCCTCCTGCTCGCCGCGCTCTGGGTCGCTCCGCTCTTCACCGACTGGACCAGCCGCCGGGATCAACTGGCCGAGATTGCCTCGGCCCGCATCGGCCGCACCGTCAGCCTGCACGGGCCTGTGCGCCTGCGCCTGCTGCCCTACCCGGTGGTGGAGGCCGAGGACGTCATCCTCGCCCCGCCCGATGCGCCACGGGGCCACAGCCTCGCCTTTTCCGCCAGTTCCCTCCGCCTGCGCGTCGATGGCGTCGCCCTGCTGCTCGGCCGCATCGCCCCGCGCGAGGTGGAGATCGTCGGCGCCGAGCTGCGCCTGCCCTGGCCGCCCGCCGAAGCCGTCTACCTCCCCTACGACCTCTCCGGCTTCTCGGCCGAGCTGGTGGACAGCCGCATCATCATCGGCGGCGTCCGGCTGGAGAATGTCCAGGCCCGGCTGACCGCGGGCGACATCCTCCAAGGCCTGCACGCCGAAGGCCGCTTCGCCTGGGGCGGGCTGGAATGGCGCTTCGACACCCATCTCGGCCGCCCCGGCTATGACGGCTACACGCCGCTCGGCATCAGCCTCTCCATGGGAAATGCCTCGCTCGCCGCCCGTGGCGTGCTGACGCCGGAAGGCACGATGGAAGGCAGCGTGGAGGCCTCGGGCCCCGACCTCTCCCTGTTGGTGCCCGGCCCGCCCGGCGCCTTCCGCGCGCGCGGCCGCATAACCGTGAGGGCCGATCTGCTGGCGGTCGATGATCTCGCCCTCGACATCGGAGGAAGTCCGGCGCGCGGGGCCCTCACGCTCCGCCTTTCACCCTCGCCGAGGCTGGATGCCGCCCTTGTCGCCGGCCGCCTGGACCTCGACCCCTGGCTCGCCGCCCTGCGCGCCCGCCGTGCCGGCCTGCCGCTGGGCCTGGATCTTTCCGCCGAGGCGGCCACCTTCCGCGGCATCCCCCTCCGCCGCCTGCGCGCCGCCGTCTCCCGCGATGCCGAGCGCCTCACCCTGTCCGATGTCTCGGCCCTGCTGCCGGGCAACACCAGCATCGAGTTGAACGGCGCCACCGCCGGAGACCGGCTGGAGGCCGCCCTGCGCTTCTCGGGCACGGATCTGCGCGGCACGGTGGACGCGCTCGGCTTCGGCGCTGACTGGCTGGCTCCCAATCGCTTCCGGGAAGGGGAGGGGCGCGCCCGCCTGGTTCTCGAACCCGGCTCCATCGCCATTCCAGAGCTGACCGCGACGCTGGACGGCGCCCGGGTCTCCGGCGCCGGCGTGCTGCGCTTCGGCGCCCGTCCCGCCCTTGGCCTGGGGCTGACCCTGGACACGCTGGACCTGCAAGACTGGCTCCGCCCCGGCCTCGACTGGCCCACCGCCAGCCGCCTGCTTGGCGGGATCGACGCCAATATCCGCCTTGCTGCCGAACAGGCCCGCTGGCGCGGAGTCACCCTCCAGCGAGCCTCGCTCGATGCCGCGCTGGAGAATGGGCGCCTCACCCTCCGTCGCCTCGCGGGCCAGATCGGCGGCGCGGATCTCTCCGCCTCCGGCACAGCCATGCTCGGCGCCACGCCGCGCCTTTCCGACACGACGCTCGAGATCGCCACCGCGAATGCCCGCGCACTGGCCGCGCTGCTTCCCGGCAACTGGCCTGACGGCACCCGCCTCGCCAATGAGCCCGTGACCTTCCGCGCCACGGCCAACGGCACCCCCGAAGCGCTGGCCGTGCAGACCAGCGCCGAGATCGGCGACGCCCGTGTCGAAGCCAGCGGCACGCTTGACCTGCCCGGCCGCCGCGGCAGCGGGAATCTCACCCTGCGCCATCCGGGCGCACCGCGCCTGATCTTCGACGCCTTCGGCATCGCCAC
This sequence comes from Roseomonas xinghualingensis, assembly GCF_025791835.1. Lineage (GTDB taxonomy): Bacteria > Pseudomonadota > Alphaproteobacteria > Acetobacterales > Acetobacteraceae > Roseomonas > Roseomonas xinghualingensis. The sequence continues at coordinate 45,900 of NZ_JAOXLP010000006.1, read as the reverse complement.
GGCGGATTGGATCGACCAGGGCTCGCTCTCCCTGGTTGCAAGCCTTGCCGCCGGCCCCCAGGGCATCGCCGCTGAACGCTTCGAACTCGTGGCTGGGGCACTCCGCGCCAGCGGCCAGCTTGCGCTTTCCCTCGACGCGCGCCCGCGCCTGACCGGCCGCATCGCCGCCGAAACCGTCACCCTGCCGCCCATTGCCTGGCGCAGCCGCGAGCCCCTGCCGGTCGCCGCCCTGCGCGCCGCCGACGCCGAAATCGCGCTCTCCGCATCCCGCCTCGAACCCGCCGGCTTGCCGCCCCTGCGCGACCTCCGTACCCGCCTGCGCCTGAATGGAGGAATCCTGGCCCTGGATGAGGTCGAGGCCACCATCGACAATGGCGCGCTACGCGGCAGCACCAGCCTCGACGCCTCCGGCGACACCCCCCGCCTGACCCTCGCGGCCACCCTGCGGGACGCCACCATCACCGGCCCCCTCCTGGGCCTGCCGCTTGACATCATTTCCGGTGAGGCCGAGGCCGAAGCGCAACTCGCTGCCAGCGGCAGCAGCCCTGGTGCCCTCCTCGCCACGCTTGGGGGTGAGGCCGCCCTCACTGTCCGCCGCGGCACTCTGACCGGCCTCGACGCCGCCGCCGCCGGCCGTGCCGCCGCCGTTGGGGAGGACGCCGCACTTCGCGCCGCCCTGCGGGAGGGCGAAACCAGCTTCGAGAACCTTTCGCTCCGCGCCACCATGGCCGCGGGCCGCGCAACGCTGACTCAAGGCACCGCAAGCGGGGAGGATGTGGCCCTCACCCTGCGCGGCGAGGTGGATATCGCCCGTGGGGCTCTCGATCTCACCGCCACCGAGAAGCCTGCCGATCCCACGCCCGAAGTCGGCATCCGCATCACCGGCCCCGTCAGCCAGCCCCGCCGCGTCCTGGATCTTTCCGCCTGGCTGCGCTGGCGCGCGGAGCGCTGAAGGCGACAGGCGGAAGCGTCGCACTGCCGGCCCTGGACCTTCCGGTAATCCACGGAGGCCCACGGAGGCCATGGATCATCCCCCGTTCCGGGCCACTCCCAGGGCCAGGACCCGCAGCGCGGAGGCGAGCGGCAGGTCTGGATCATCCCGCCCGGCATCGGTCGCCGCCACCAGGCGCAGCAGGGGTTCACCCCGCCGCACCGCTTCCGCTTCCAGCACCGCCCAGAATTCCGGTTCCAGCGCCACGGAGGTGCGATGGCCGGCGAGGGTGAAGGAGCGCTTGACCAGATGACCTGCCATCAGCCCCCGGCCAGGGTGGCGCCGGGGCGCGTCATCTCCTCCGGCCGCACCCAGCGGTCGAAGTCCTCGGGCTTCACATGCCCGAGCTGGGCCGCGGCATCCTTCAGGGTAAGGTTCTCGGCCAGAGCCTTCTTCCCGATCTGAACGGCCTTGTCATAGCCGATCTTCGGGTTCAGCGCCGTCACCAACATCAGCGACTTTGCCAGGTTCTCGGCGATGCGCGCGCGGTTCGGCTCCAGCTTTTCCACCATGTTGTGGGCGAAGCTCTCCCCCGCATCCGCCAGCAGCCTGGCCGATTGCAGCACGGCCTGGATGATGACGGGCTTGAAGACATTCAGCTCCAGATGGCCCTGCGCACCGGCGACGGTCACGGTGGTGGTGTTCCCCATCACCTGCGCGCAAACCATGGTCAGCGCCTCGGACTGGGTCGGGTTGGTCTTGCCCGGCATGATGGAGGAGGAGAGGCCATCCGCCGGGATCACCAGCTCGGAAAGGCCGGCGCGCGGGCCGGAGCCCAGCAGCCGGACATCATTGGCGATCTTGTTAAGCGAGACGGCGACGGTGTTCATCGCCCCCTGCAGCGCCACGAAGGCGTCATGCGCCATCATCCCCTCGAAGGGATTGGGATGGGCGATGAAGGGCAGGCCGGTCAGGGCCGCCATCCGCTCGGCGAAGACGCGCGCGAAATCCTGATGGGTGTTCAGCCCGGTTCCGGCCGCCGTGCCGCCCTGGGGCAGGCGCAGCAGGTCCGGCAGCGCGGACTTCACCCGTGCGATGCCGTATTCCACCTGCAGCGCCCAGGCCGCGAATTCCTGGCCCAGGGTGACGGGCACCGCATCCATCAGATGCGTGCGCCCCAGCTTCACGATGCCGCCCCATTCCTCCGCCCGCCGCGCCAGGCTGGCCCGGAGCACCTCCAGCGCCGGCAGGAGCCTGCCGGAAACCGCCTCGGCGGCGGCGATATGCATCGCGGCCGGGAAGCTGTCATTGGAGGACTGCCCGCGATTCACATGGTCGTTTGGATGCACCGGCTTCCGGCTGCCCAGCGGCTGGCCGAGCATCTGGTTAGCGCGGTTCGCGATCACCTCGTTGGCGTTCATGTTCGTCTGGGTGCCGGAACCGGTCTGCCAGACGGGCAGGGGGAAATCCGCGTCCCGCTGATTGGCCGCGATCTCGCGTGCGGCGGCGATGACCGGATCGGCGATCTCGGCGGGAAGCTCGCCCAGCGCCTTGTTCGCCTCTGCGGCGGCCTGCTTCTGCAGGCCGACCGCGCGGATCAGCACGGGTGGGAAGACCTCCGAGCCGATCTGGAACAATCGCCGCGCCCGTTCCGTCTGCGGCCCCCAGAGCCGGTCGGCCGGGATCTCGATCGTGCCGAGGGAGTCGGTTTCGGTGCGGGTCTGCTCGGATTGGGTCATGGCAGGCAAGTTGGGCAGTCGGCCCGCCCGCGCCTAGCCCTCAGTGCCACCCATCGACACGCGACCAGCGGGCAACGGACGATCCAGTTCCATCGATCACGTCATAGGCCCCGTAGCCTCCCGCCGCCGTGAGGCAGGCGTGGTTCGGGTAGACGCGCACCAGCGATCCCACGGGGAAGCGCGCGAACCAGGATTCGTCGGGCACCGGCACCGTCCCGTGCTCCTGGTGCACGATGGTGACATGCAGGGGCAGGGCCGCCCCCGTTTCCGCATCCCCGAGCGTGCCATAAGCGGTCCCGGGCGCGAATGCATTGGCGGTCACGTCCTTGGAAAGCGCCAGGGCGCCCGCATCCAGGATCAGCGCCTGCGTCGCCCGGTTATGCCCGATGACGGTGGAGAGAACGGAAAGCGCCAGGTCGTCCCAGCCGCACAGGCCGCGCGACATCTGCGCCAGGTCCCAGAACAGCGAGACCCCGGCGCGCACATCCGTCACGCCCTCCAGGTGCCGCGCATGCAGCAGGGTGGGGGTGGAACCGACGGAGACGATCTCCGCCGGCATCCCGGCCGCGCGGATGGCGCTGGCCGCGGAAACCGCCGCCGCCCGCTCGTCCTCCGCGATCTCCGCCAGGCGCGCGGGATCATCCGTGCCGTAGGAATGCCCGCCATGGGTCATCACTCCGGCAAGCCGCAGATTGCGCGAGCCATGGATGGCGCGTGCCACGGCGACCGCCTTTTCCGGCGGCACGCCGGCACGGTGCTCGCCGCTGTCCACCTCCACCAGCACTTCGCTCTGCGCCGTGGCGGCGGCATCCAGCAACCCGGCCATCTCGGGGCTGTCCACCACCAGCAACAGGCGCCCGCCATACGCGCGGACCAGCGCCTCGGCGCGGGGCAGGCGGGCGGGAATCATGGTCGCGGCCAGCAGCATGTCCCGCGAGGCCCCGGCCGCGGCCAGCGCCTCCGCCTCCTTCATGGTGGAGACGGTGGCCGGCCCCGGCTTTCCTCCATGGGAGACCAGCGCGACCTCCACCGACTTGGCTGTCTTGAAATGGGGGCGGAAGGTCACGCCCAGCGCCGCCGCACGCTCCCGCAGCCGGGCCGCATTGGCCTCCAGCCGCGCCTGGTCCAGCAGCAGGCGTGGCGTGTCCAGCATCGTCGGCGCCGCGCTCACAGGAATTCGCCGTAGGAGGCGATTTCCACCAGATTTCCATCCGGATCGCGGCAATAGACCGACTTGATCGTTCCCAACGCCCCGGCCTTCTCCACCGGTCCCAACTCGATGGTGACGCCGCAATCCTTCAGATGCGTGACCACATCCTCGGCCGTCACCGTCACGATGAAGCAGAGGTCGTTTCCGCCCGGCGCCGCGCCATGGCCGGTGAACCAATCTTCCTGCGTCGCCTCCTGCGGCCGCAGGTTGATCTTCTGCCCACCGAAACGGACGGAGGTGCGGTTCTTTGCCCCGAAGCTCTCCCGTTCCATGCCCAGCACGCGCTGGTACCAGCTCGCCATGGTCTCGACGTCACGACAGGTGATGACAAGGTGGTCGAGACGATCCACGGCGAAGCGCATCGGCGTTTCCTTTCAGATTATTGGGTCAGATTATCGGGGGCGGAGGCGTGCGGTCGCCTCGATCTCGATCCTCATCTCCTCGGTCTGCAGCCCCGCATGGATGAGGGTGGAGGCGGGGCGGATCTCGCCGAAATGCCGGCGCAGAACGGGCCAGCAGGGTTCCCAATCGGCCCGGTTCGGGACGATGAAGAGCAGGCGCACCACATCCTCCAGCGTCGCCCCGGCCTCGGCCAGGGCTGCGGCGATGTTCTTCAGCACCTGCTCGCACTGGGCCTCGACGCCCTCGGCAATGGTCATCGTGGCGTAGTCATAGCCGGTGGTGCCGGAGACGAAGACCATGTCTCCGTCCACCACGGCGCGCGAGTAGCCGATTTCCCGCTCAAAGCGGCTGCCGGAAGAGATGAGGCGTCGCATCGTCTCGGCCTTGGCTAGGGGTTGTGGGGCGCTGATGGCAGATCGGAACGTTTCCCGTCAACGCGCCCCGCCCAGCCGCTACTCCAGGCCGTCGTAGAAGTCGTTGCCCTTGTCATCGACAACGATGAAGGCGGGGAAGTCCTCGACCTCGATCCGCCACACCGCCTCCATGCCGAGTTCCGGATATTCCAGCACCTCGACCTTCTTGATGCAGTCCTGCGCCAGCCGCGCCGCCGGGCCGCCCACCGAGCCGAGATAGAAGCCGCCATGCTGCTTGCAGGCATTGGTCACCGCCTTGGAGCGGTTGCCCTTGGCCAGCATCACCAGCGAGCCGCCAGCCGCCTGGAACTCGGCCACATAGGAGTCCATGCGCCCCGCCGTGGTCGGGCCGAAGGAGCCGGTGGGCATGCCGTCCGGGGTCTTGGCGGGGCCCGCGTAATAGACCGGGTGGTTCTTGATGTAGTCCGGCAGGCCCTGGCCCGCGTCCAGCCGTTCCTTCAGCTTCGCATGGGCGATGTCGCGCGCCACCACGATGGTGCCGTTCAGGGAGACGCGGGTCTTTACCGGGTGCTTGGACAGCTCGGCGCGGATGGCGTCCATCGGCTGGTTCAGGTCGATCCTCACGACCTCGCCGCCCTCCTGCAAGCCCTCGCTCTGGTCCGGCAGGAAGCGCGCCGGATCATGCTCCAGTTGCTCCAGGAACACGCCTTCCGGCGTGATCTTCGCCTTGATCTGGCGGTCGGCCGAGCAGGACACGCCGATGCCGATCGGCAGCGAGGCGCCATGACGCGGCAGGCGAATCACCCGCACGTCATGGCAGAAATACTTGCCGCCGAACTGCGCGCCGATGCCGATATTCTGCGTCAGCTTGTGGATCTCGGCCTCCAGCTCCCGGTCGCGGAAGGCATGGCCCGCCTTGCTGCCCTTCTCCGGCAGCGTGTCGTAATAGCGGGTGGAAGCCATCTTCACCGTCTTCAGGTTCGTCTCGGCCGAGGTGCCGCCGACGACGATCGACAGGTGGTAGGGCGGGCAGGCGCTGGTCCCCAGCGTCTTGATCTTCTCCTCCAGGAAGGCGAGCAGCTTCGGCTTGTTCAGCACGGCGCGCGTCTGCTGGTAGAGGAAGGTCTTGTTGGCGGAACCGCCGCCCTTGAGGATGAACTGCAGGTTGAACTCGTCGGCGTGGTAGTCGCCGGGGGAGGCGTAGATGTCGAACTGCACCGGCAGGTTGTTGCCGGTGTTCACCTCGTCGAACATCGTCAGCGGGGCCATCTGCGAATAGCGCAGGTTGGTCTCGGTATAGGTGCGGTGCACGCCGTAGGAGAGCGCCTCCTCCTCGTCGCCCTCGACCCAGACGCGCTGGCCCTTCTTGCCGAAGACGATGGCGGTGCCGGTGTCCTGGCACATGGGCAGCTTGCCGCCGGCGGCGATATTCGCGTTCTTCAGCAGGTCCAGCGCCACGAAGCGGTCATTCGCCGAGGCCTCGGGATCCTTCAGGATATTCGCCAGCTGCTGCAGATGGCCGGGGCGCAGGAGATGCGAGACATCCCTGCAGGCCTGGAAGGCGAGTTCCTCAAGCACGTTCGGCTTGATCTTCAGGATCTTCTTGCCTTCCACATCGATGGTGGAAACGCCCTGGATATCGAGCTTGCGGTAGGGGGTGGTGTCCTCCGCCAGCGGGAACATCGGGCTGAAGAGGAAGCCCGCGCTGCGCTGGGAGGCGGGGGTGCCGGCATCGGCCTCGCCGACTCCGGCAGTCGCGACAGGGGTGGCGCCCACCGGAACCGGGGGCTGGACGGCGTCGAGGGTGTTGGAGCTCACGAGGCGCTCTCCGGTTTCTTGCCTTGGCGGACAGGCGGCGCCAGGCCGCAGGGAGGCGGCCCGGCCTCTGGCCAAACAATGAGGATGCAGCATGTGTTAGCGCGACCCTGGCTGGCACGCCAGCATCAGGGGGCAGCATTCAGGGCATAGATGGAACGTGCCCGGGCCCACGTAAGGGCGCCGGAGCCACGCACCTATTCGCGTGTGGGGCGCCGCCGGAAGGCGTCCAGGCTCACCACCTGGGCCGGGGTGTCCGAACGGGGGGCGGATGGCTCGGGCGGCAGGCTGGCTGACTCGGCATCCACCGGGTCCTTCGCTTCCTCTGCATCCGCTTCGGCCTCGGCATCCGGGATTGCCACGTCGCCGAAGCGAAGCCCGACCCGCACATGGGGGTCCCAGAAGGCGACCAGCGCCGCGAAGGGGATCACAAGCGAGGCCGCGATACCGCCGAAGGACAGTCCCACGGACACCTTCTGCTCCACCCGGTCAACATTCAGGTCCCAGAACTGGTGCTGCAGGACGATGGTCATCTCCTGCGGGTAGCGGGCCTTGAGATGGCCCGGAACCTTGGTCTCCGGATGGTCGGTGCGGAAGGTGAGGTAGAAGTGGTGTTCCCCAGGTAGTCCGTTCTTTGCCGCGAACTCAAGCGCGCGGAGCGCCACGTTCTGCATGGCCTCCTCAGTCCAGCGGTCATAGGGCAGGAGGCTCTCGGGGGGCGGCGCTTGCTCGCTCATGCGCGGGTCGTATCCAAGACTGATCCGGTCAAGAAGGGTTCGATCTGGCGTAACATAAGCCATCCCCCCCGGCGAGGCCCAGGAGCGCTTCCCCAAGGGGCAAGAGAACGTATGGAAGAATAGTGGGGGGATTCTGTTGCCCCGTTCCCCCCGGACGGCGCTTACCTATTCCTAGGCAGCGAGCGCCACAGCCTCGCGGCTGTTATCGTTGGCACTTATGATTTAGCCCGATAACGGCGGTACAATGCCGGGCAAAGGACACGTCTTTACCGCGCGCGTCGAGCCTGTTTCGCCCCCATGCTCCCGCCTCCTGGAAGGAGGCACCGGACCGATAAGCCCGGGTGAGGATGGTGGAGGCGCCGGGCACTGCCCCCGGGTCCACAACGCTTATTTCACGTGCCGTTTATCGCCATAGTCGCCCGAAGGCGGCAGGGAGACATATAGGCCGTCACGCGGTGGATTGCTAGGCGCGAGCCGCGAGAGATGGACCATTTCCTGAGGATGGACACACCAAAGCGTGATTCTGAATCGATTCTTTAGCCGTCTCGATTATGTAACAGTCACTATGTGGCCAATATGTTACGATAAGGATTCGATCAAAATGATTCGGGTGCATTCCTTGCTACGCATCTCTACTGCTGTCGCCGCCATGGGCATCCTCTCCGCCTGCGCGGATAGCAGAGGGCCGGATCGTGCGGTGGCGACGCCTCCGTACCCGCCTGGAACGGGTGCCTTCTCCGGCGAATTCAGGGATCCTGGCGCCGCGGCGTCTCAGGGCGGCCCGATGACCGCGCCGAGCGCTTCAGGATCTGCGCGCACGAACCCCTGGAATCCGAGCGACTTCAGGGACCCGGGCCTGCGTCCGCAGGGTGCCCCGCTGTACGGGCCGAGCGCTTCAGGGCCTGCGCGTACGAATCCCTGGAATCCGAGGGATTTCGCTGATCCCGGCCTGGTCCCCCCCGGCGCCCCGCTATACGGGCCGAGTGCTTCAGGGCCTGCCCGCAGCGCGCCAGCGCGATAGGGCGTTGGTAGGTTTATCCATGTAGATGGCACCGTCACTGCCAGGACGTCCTGGCAAGTGGCCCCAGTTCGGCGCTGGCCGTCCTTAAAGGGCGTTCACTGCAGGCCTCCTGAGCGCGCCACCACCTAGCGATTGGGCCCCCGCGCCGGTAAACCCCCGCTCGATACAGGGGGCCACCATGGAACTGACCGAAACGCAGCGACAGGAACTGGCCGAAGCCGAGGCCCAGCGCCACGAGACCCGCCGTCCCGTCTCCGCGGGGCTGGAGCAGATCCTCTTTCGCCCCATCCCCGTGCTCGATCATGGCTTCGTGCGCGTGGTGGATTACATGGGCGACGACTCCGCCGTGGTGCAGGCCGCCCGCGTCTCCTACGGGCGCGGCACCAAGGCTGCGAACGAGGATCGGGGCCTGATCCGCTACCTGCTGCGGCACCGCCACTCCACGCCCTTCGAGATGTGCGAGATCAAGTACCATGTGAAGCTGCCGATCTTCGTGGCGCGGCAGTGGATTCGTCATCGCATGGCGAATGTTAACGAATACTCGGCCCGCTACTCGATCCTGGACCGCGAATTCTACCTGCCGGCGGAGGACCAGCTCGCCGCCCAGTCCGCCGTGAACCGCCAGGGCCGCGGCCATGTGCTGCAAGGCGAGGAAGCGGCCCGCGTGCTGGACCTCCTGCGTGAGGACGCCACCCGCAACTACGACCATTACCTCGAGATGCTGAACGAGGACGCGGATGGACGCGTGATCGACGAGGGCCGCCAGGGCCTCGCGCGGGAGCTCGCCCGCATGAACCTCACCCTCAATGCCTATACCCAGTGGTACTGGAAGTCGGACCTCCACAACCTCCTGAACTTCCTCTCCCTCCGCGCCGACGCGCATGCCCAGTACGAGATCCGCGTCTATGCGGAGGCCATGCTGGACACGGTGAAGGCCTGGGTCCCGCTGGTGCATGAGGCTTTCCGCGACTACCGCATGGGCGCCGTCACCCTGTCCTCCCAGATGCTGGCCGTGGTTCGGGGCATGCTGGACGGCAACCCGCCCGAACAGGCCGCCAGCGGCCTTTCCAAGCGGGAATGGCGGGAGCTGATGGCCATCCTCGGCCGCGAGGCCTGATCCCGTCCCTCCCGCGCGATGAGCAAGTCCCCGAACGCCAGGCCGGCGGGAGCCAAGCCCGCCGCCGCTAAGCCTGCCCGGACTGGCGCGGCGCCCCGCAAGGCCGCCGCGCCGCGAAAGGCGGCGGCCGGCAAGGGCAGGATCCGCCAGGGGTTGGCGGCACGGGCCTGGGGTGGCGGTCCATCCTGGCTGGGGGTGGCGATCATCGTGCTGGCGGTGCTGGTCATCCTCCCCATCGCGGCCGCCGTGGTGGGGGATATCTGGGCCGTGATCGTCGCGGCCCTGGTGGGCGGATTCGCGCTGGGGCGTTCCACCGCGCGCTGACCCTGCCGCATACCCAAGGCGCCTCCATGCGTTGCAGGGACGCGGCGCGCGGGATCAGGAGGCCGGGGCTATGCGGTTCCAGGGGAAGGTGGCGATCGTCACCGGAGCGGGCTCCGGCATCGGCGAGGCAACGGCCCGCCGCTTCTCGCGGGAAGGCGCCGAGGTGGTGCTGGTCGGGCGGTCCGAGCGGAAGCTCACCCGTGTTGCGGCCGACCTGCCGCAGGACCGTACCCTGGTCACCATCGCCGATGTCTCGGAGCAGCCGGCGGTGGAGGCCATGGTGGCCGATACCATCACCCGCTTCGGTCGCATCGACATCCTGGTGAACAATGCCGGGGTGGCCCCCACCGGCCCTTTCCTCGATGCCTCGGTCGAGGACTGGCGCTCCGTCATGGCCACCGATGTGGATGGCGTCTTCTTCTGCACCCGCGCCGCCCTGCCGCATCTGCTGGAGAGCCGGGGCTGCATCGTCAATGTCTCCTCCGTCTCCGGCCTCGGTGGCGACTGGAATATGAGCTTCTACAACGCCGCCAAGGGCGCGGTGAGCAATCTGACACGCTCGCTGGCGCTGGAACTGGGGCCGAAAGGCGTGCGGGTGAACGCCGTGAACCCTTCCCTGACCTTCACCAACCTCACCAAGGGCATGAAGGACGACGAGGACTTGATGGCCAAATTCGCCGATCGCATTCCCCTTGGCCGCGGTGCGGAACCGGCCGAGGTGGCCGATGTGATCGCCTTCCTCGCCAGCCATGACGCACGCTTCGTCAATGGAGTGAACCTGCCGGTGGATGGTGGGCTGATGGCTTCCAACGGCCAGCCGAAGCAGGCTTGAGGAGCGGGGAGGGCATCTTGCCAGGCGGCTCCGCCACCACCTGAATGGCCGCCACCATGAGCGTCACCGTCTTCGGCTCCGTCAATGCCGATCTCACCTTCCCTGTCCCGCAGCTTCCAGCCCCGGGCCATACCGTTCTTGGCGGCGCCTGGAGGGCCGTGCCTGGCGGCAAGGGCGCCAACCAGGCCGTCGCCGCCGCGCGGGACGGCGCCCTGGTGCGCTTCGTTGGCGCGGTCGGCCGCGACCCGATGGCGGAAATCGCCCTTTCCGCTCTCCGCGCTGCCGGCGCGGATCTGTCGGCGCTGGCCGAGACCGACGCCCCCACCGGCGCCGCCTGCATCTGCGTGGATGGGCAGGGGCGCAACCAGATCGCCGTCTCGTCCGGTGCGAATGCCCTGGCCCGCGCCGCGCAGGTTCCGCCCCTGGCCGCAGGCGCCATCCTGCTGATGCAGATGGAGACACCGCCTGCGGAGAACGTCGCCCTGATCCACCGCGCCCGGGCGGAGGGCGCCCATCCCATCCTCAACCTCGCCCCCGCCGCATGGCTGGAGCCGGATGCGCTGCGCGCCCTGCGCCTGCTGATTGCGAATGAGCATGAGGCCGCTTGGCTGGCCGCCCGTCTCGGTTGCTCCGCGGATGCGAAAGGCCTCCATGCCGCCCTGGGTGTTTCCATCGCCGTCACCCTTGGGGAGCGAGGTGCGGAGGCCGCCACCGCGGAAGCCCATTGGCACATCGGGGCCTGGCCCGCTCATGTGGCCGACACCACCGGCGCTGGGGACTGCTGGTGCGGCGTGCTGGCCGCCGCCCTGTCCCGGGGCGCACCGCTGGAGGCCGCGATGCACCGTGCCGCCGCAGCCGCCTCCATCGCCGTGTCGCGGCCCGGGGCCGCTGACGCCATGCCTTCGGCGGAAGAGACGGACGGGTTGATGGGATGAAAAAGCCGGGAAGAAGGAATTCTCTCCGGCCCCCTCATCTTTTGTTTCGGGCTTGTGGATGTGCCGGTGGCGCTGGAAGGCCAGTGCTACAGGCGGGTCTTCATTCCACGACGATCCTTGGTCCGCTGCCAGCCGGCCGCGCGCCCGCCTTGTCCCAGATCCGGTCCGCGATCGCCCGGTAGGCCGCGGCCTCCGCGCTCTCCGGTGCCGCCAGCACCACCGGCCGGCCTTCGTCCGAATGCTCGCGGATCGAAAGCGTCAGCGGCAGCTCGCCCAGGAACTCGACCCCCAGCCGCTCCGCCTCGGCGCGGGCGCCGCCATGGCCAAAGATCTCGCTGCGGTGGTTGCAGTTCGGGCAGCAGAAATAGCTCATGTTCTCCACCAGCCCGAGCACCGGCACGTTCACCTTCTCGAACATGCGGATGCCGCGCCGCGCATCCAGCAGCGCCACGTCCTGCGGGGTGGAGACAATGACCGCGCCCCGCAGCGCCACACGCTGGGACATGGTGAGCTGCGTGTCCCCGGTGCCGGGGGGCATGTCCACCACCATCACGTCCAGCGTGCCCCATTCCACCTGGGACATCATCTGCTCCAGCGCGCCCATCACCATAGGCCCGCGCCAGATCATCGGCGTCTCCTGGTCCACCAGGAAGCCAATCGACATCGCCTTCAGCCCCCAGCGGGAGATGGGGATGATCCGGTTGCCCTGGGCCTGCGGCTTCTCATGCGCGCCCAGCATCTGCGGCAGGGAAGGGCCATAGATATCGGCATCCAGCAGCCCCACCCGCAGCCCCTTCTGGGCCAGCGCCACCGCCAGGTTCACCGCGGTGGTGGACTTGCCCACGCCGCCCTTGCCGGAGGCGACCGCGATCACCGCCCCTACGTCCTGCAGCAGCATGGCCGGGCGCGGACGCTCCCCATGCGCATGCGGGCCAGGGGGGGAGCCAGGAGGAGGGCCGGCCCGATTCGCCCCCTCGGGCGGCGTGGCCCGATGGGCCGTCAGCACCGCCGTGGCCGAAATCACTCCGGGTACCTTTTTTGCCGCCGTCTCCACTGCGATGCGTAACGGTTCCATCTCCCGCGCCCGCTCGCGGGGCACGGCGATTTCCACCTGAACCATGCCGTCCCGCACCGAAACGCCACCCACCATACCCGCGGAAACGATGTCCCGCCCCGAGACAGGATCGCGCAAACCTGCCAGCGTAGCCCGCACTGAGGCTTCCAGACCGCTCACCATCGCTTGAAAACCCCCGCCATCCGGCCAACATGGCCAACTGCCCGGCCCGGCCCCTCTTCAAGGGGAACAGGGCTGTGAACGCCATATGGGTGGCCCCAAGTCCGCGCAAGCGGGCGGGGCCTCGCCTTTATTGAGGGAGAGTGACCGGCCTATGCCGTGGAACAATAGCGGCGGACCGAGCCCCTGGGGATCGCCCGGCGGCAACAACCGTCCGCAGGGGCCCTGGGGCGTGCCGCCGTCTGGCGGCGGAAGCGGCCGTGGTCCGGACTTGGATGACGCCATCCGCCAGGCACAGGATGCGGTGCGCCGCTGGCTGCCGCGCGGCGGCGGTGGGGGCAAGGGCCTCGCCGTGCTCGCCCTGCTGGCGGTCGCCGCCTGGGGTGCCTCAGGCTTCTACCGTGTGCAACCGGACGAGCAGGGCGTGGTCATGCGCTTCGGCGCCTTCAACCGCACCACCCCCCCGGGCCTTAACTACCGCATCCCCTGGCCGGTCGAGAGCGTGACGACGCCGCGCGTCACCCGCATCAACCGCGTCGATGTCGGCTTCCGCAGCGCCGTCGATTCCGGTGCCATCGCGCAGCGCCCCACCCCCAGCCGCGACGTGCTGGAGGAAAGCATGATGCTGACCGGCGACGAGAACATCATCGATATCGACTTCGCCGTGTTCTGGCGTATCCGCGATGCCGGCGAGTACCTGTTCAACACGCGCAATCCGGACGTCACCGTGAAGTCCGCCGCCGAGAGCATGATGCGCGAGGTGATCGGCCGCACGCCGATCCAGCCCGCGCTGACTGAAGCGCGCGCGCAGATCGAGCAGGAGGTCCGCCTCGGCACCCAGGCGATCCTCGACCAGTATGGCGCGGGCGTGGAGATCACACAGGTCCAGCTGCAGAAGGTGGATCCGCCGAATGCCGTGATCGAGGCCTTCCGCGACGTGCAGCGCGCCGCTGCCGACCGCGAGCGTGCCCGCAACGAGGCCGAAGCCTATCGCAACGACATCATCCCGCGCGCGCGCGGTGAGGCCGCGCGGATGGTGCAGGAGGCCGAGGGCCAGAAGGACAGCCAGATCGCCCGCGCCAAGGGCGAGGCGCAGCGCTTCATTTCCGTGCTCTCCTCCTATCAGACCGCGAAGGACGTCACGCTCCGCCGCATCTATCTGGAGACGATGGAGGACATCCTCCGCCGCAACCCGAAGATCATCGTGGATGACAGGCTCCAGGGTCTCGTGCCGCTGCTGAATCTTGACTCCGGTCGCGCGCAGCAGCAGCCGCAGCCGCAGCCGCAGCCGCAGCCGCAGCCGCAGCCTCCGGCGCGTGGCGCCGTGCCGCAAGCCGGCGCCGCCGTCACCCAGCCGCCACGCGCGCCGCAGGCCGGCCCGCAGGGGATCGCCCGATGAACCGCCTTACCATCGCCATCGTCGCGGTGGCGGTCGTGATCGTCACGGTCGCCTCCAGCCTCTTCACCGTGCAGCAGACGCAGCAGGTTCTCATCACGCAGTTCGGCGAGCCGAAGCGCGTGATCCGGGAGCCTGGCCTGCATGTGAAGGTCCCCTTCATCCAGAGCGTCATCGCGCTCGACCGCCGCCTGCTGGACTTCGAGGCGCCGGGTGAGGAAGTGATCCTGAACGATCAGCGCCGCCTGATCGTGGACAGCTTCACGCGCTTCCGCATCACGGACCCGCTGCTCTTCTTCCAGACAGTGGGCGTGGCCGAGAACGGCATCCGTGGCCGTCTCGCGTCCATCGTCTCCTCCGCGCTGCGGCGTGTGCTTGGTAACGAATCCCTTCTCAATGTTCTGTCTGCCCGCCGCATGCAGATCATGAACGAGATCCGGGACCAGGTGAATCGCGAGGCCGCGCGCTTCGGCATCGCCGTGGAGGATGTACGCATCCGCCGCGCCGACCTGCCGGAGGAGAACACCCAGGCCATCCTGTCGCGCATGCAGTCGGAGCGTGAGCGCGTTGCCCGCGAGCAGCGCGCCGAGGGTGCCGAGCAGGGGGCCCGTATCCGCGCCGCTGCCGACCGCGACCGCACGGTGCTGCTGGCCGAGGCCCAGGCCCGCGCCGACATCCTGCGCGGTGAGGGCGAGCAGGAGTCCATCCGCACCTTTGCCGATGCCTTCCAGCGTGACCCGGAGTTCTTCCGCTTCTGGCGCAGCATGCAGGCCTATCGCGAGGCTTTCTCCGAGGGCGGCGATACCCGCCTCCTGCTCTCCCCGGATAGCGAGTTCTTCCGTTTCTTCCGGGAGATCCCCCAGCAGGGGACCACTGAAGCCACGCCCTGAGGCGTTGCCCGGCACGAAGCGGCCCGTCCCCGAGACCCGGGGGCGGGCCGTTATTACATTCGCACCCACCCGTGATGGTCCCGGTCGCCCTTTGTAACAGGCAGGCCCTTTCGTCCTGGCTGGAATGGTCCAATCTGCTGAAGAGGCGCTTCCTGGCCCGAATCCTGGCTCCTGGGCAGCGCGTTCCGGTTAAATGAAGCCCGAAGGGAAACCGCCAGTGCGCTTCCGTACCCCTATTGCCGCCACCCTGGCCCTGATCGCGACCATGGCGGCAGCGCCCATGGCGCCGAGCCTCGCGCAGACCCCGATGCGGGATGCCCCCGCCTCCTTCCGGCCTCTGGCGCAGCAGCTCACGCCTGCTGTCGTCAGCGTGCAGGTCAGCACTGCCCCTGCTGCCCGCAATGCCCAGCGTCCCGATGCCCCGGATGCTCCCCAGGCCCCGCCCGGCAGCCCCTTCGAGGAATTCTTCCGGGATTTCCTCGAGCGTAACCGCCCGCCTGGCATGCCCGGCCGCCCTGGGCCCTCGCCGCAGCAGCGCCGCGGCACCTCCCTCGGCTCCGGCTTCATCATCGATGCCGACGAGAAGCTGGTGGTGACCAACAACCACGTCGTCGAGGGCGGCACCGAGATCAATGTGGTGCTGAACGACAACACGACCCTGCCCGCCGAGCTGGTGGGCACCGATCCGCGCACCGATATCGCGCTGCTCCGCATCAAGACGGATCGGCCGCTCACCGCGGTGGATTTCGGCAATTCGGACGACGCGCATGTCGGCGACTGGGTGCTTGCCATCGGCAATCCCTTCGGCCTGTCCTCCTCTGTTTCCGCCGGCATCATCTCGGCCCGCTCGCGCGATATCCGCCAGGGCCTTTATGACGACTTCATCCAGACCGACGCTGCCATCAACCGCGGTAATTCCGGCGGCCCGCTCTTCGACATGAATGGCAAGGTGATCGGCATCAACACCGCCATCTACTCGCCCTCCGGCGGTTCGATCGGCATCGGCTTCGCCATTCCCTCCAACCTGGCGCGCGGCATTGTCGTGCAGCTGAAGGAAAACGGGCGCGTGCAGCGCGGCTGGCTGGGCGTGAACATCCAGCAGGTGACCGACGAAATCGCCGAGAGCCTGGGCCTGAAGAACGGCAGCCGTGGCGCGCTCGTCGCCCGCGCGCAGGAGGACGGCCCGGCAGCCAAGGGCGGCATCCGCAACGGCGACGTGATCCTGCGCTTCAATAACCAGGATGTCCGCGAGATGCGGAACCTGCCACGCATCGTCGCCGACACCCGCGTCGGTTCCCAGGTGCCGGTCACGGTGTGGCGCGATGGCAAGGAGGAGACGCTCAACGTCACCGTCGCCGAACTTCCGGCCGATCAGGCCGAGGCCTCGCGCTCTCCCGCCGGGCAGTCGCGCAGCCAGGTGGTGGATCTGGCGGGCCTGGGCCTGAAGGTCGGCCAGATCACGCCCGAACTGCGCGAGCGCTTCAGCCTGCGTCCCGACCAGCGCGGCGTGGTGATCATGGAGGTGGAGCCCGGCGGCAACGCCGCCGAACGCGACCTGCGTCCCGGCGACGTGATCGTGGAAGTGCAGCAGGAGCGCGTGAACACCCCGCAGGAGGTGCAGGCCCGCATCGAGGCCCTGCGCCGGCAGAACCGCGCCAGCACGCTGCTGCTCATCGAGGGGCCGCAGGGCCAGCGCTTCGTGCCGCTGCGCCTCCGCGAGGAAGGCAACCAGCGCCGTAACTGACCGGTCGCGCCGGGGCTTTCCCCGGCGCCCGCAAGCCCCGCGACGGCTGCTTGGCCGTCGCGGGCGCGCCTCAGGGCTGGCGCAGCACCATCGCCTCGATCCGCCGGGCCACTGCGCCGAGGCGTGGCCCGATCTCCCGCATCAGCCGCTCGCGATCCATCAGGAAGGCCGGTGCGCCGCAGTTCAGCACGGCGATCTCGCCGCCTGGCAGGGCAATGGCGGCACCCGCCGCGTGCACCGTGGGATTCCAGTCGCCGGTCGAGGCGGTGAAGCCCAGCGTGGCACGCATCACCATCGCCTCATGCAGCCCTTCGCGGATACGCGGCCATTCCACCGGCATGCGCGCCGCCAGTTCGGCATCGATCGCCGCACGCTCAGCCTCTCCGGCCGCCGCGTAATAGGCGCGCCCCATGGCGGTCAGCGCGATCGGCACGCGCGATCCCACAGCCAGTTGCAGCGCGACGGCGGAACGCGGTGAGACATGCTCGACATAGAGCATGGACAGCCCATTCCGCAGCCCGAGCGCGACGGAGGCATCCGTCTCCTGCGCGATCTGCCGCATCAGCGGCGCCGCGACCCGCCGGATCGCTAGATTGGCCAGCGCCAGCTGCCCCACCGGCACCGCCCCGAGCCCCAGCTGGTATTTGCCGAAGCGTGGCAGGTAGATGAGGTAGCCCAGCCGGGTCAGCGTATGAGTCAGCCGCGAGACGGTGGCACGGGGCAGGCCAGTGCGCTCGGCCAGATCCTGGTTCCCCAGGATCGGGTCCTCCGCCTGGAAGGCATGCAGGATATCGAAGCCGCGCGCGATCGCGGCGACGAACTGGCGGTCGGACTCCTCATCCTTGGCGGATGCCGCCACGGACCGCTTGCGCATCTCCCCTCCGCCGCTTGACCACATGCGACGGCTGGTCGATACCAGCCGCGAACCGGCAGAAGATATTTCCGCAATGCGGAAATAGAAAGCGTAAATAGCTGGTCGGGAGACGCAGTGATGAGGCCCTGTTCGGGTTCACTGACGGTCAATGGCGGAATGGCGCATCTTCGCGCTGAAACCCCGCCGGTGCACCCGCCGCGCGCCAAGCCGGAGGGCAGTGGAGCATGATCCGCCCCTGGACC
Source organism: Roseomonas xinghualingensis (assembly GCF_025791835.1). Lineage (GTDB taxonomy): Bacteria > Pseudomonadota > Alphaproteobacteria > Acetobacterales > Acetobacteraceae > Roseomonas > Roseomonas xinghualingensis. The sequence goes on along the minus strand of NZ_JAOXLP010000006.1, from coordinate 28,083 downwards.
GCCTCCTATCCGGAAGGTTGCCGCTGGGACGCGCCGCTGGCGAGCGGCACGCTGGGCTCGCTGCTCGACACCGCCGCCGACCGCTGGTCCGGCAATCCCGCCCTCGAATATCGCGGCCACCGGATCAGCTATGCGGAACTCCGCTCGAAGGTGGATCGCATTGCCGCCGGGCTGCTGCGCCTTGGCATCACCCCGGGGCAGCCCGTGGGCCTGCTTCTGCCCAACACCCCCTGGCATCCGGTTTCCTTCCTGGCCCTTGCCCGGATCGGCGCGCGGGCCGTGCATCTCAGCCCGCTCGATGCGAAGCGTGTGCTGCAGCATAAGCTGACCGACAGCGGTGCCCGCACGATCATCACCACCGACCTGCCGGGCATGCTCTCCACCGCGCTGGACCTGCTCGATGCCGGGGCCGCCGATCGCGTGCTGCTCGGCGAGGATGCCGAATGGGGCGGCGAGGCGGGGCAGGGGGATGTCCGTGCGCAATCCCTCTCCGCCCTGGCGGCGGATCCGCCGGAATCCTGGCCCGTCGTCTCGCCGGGCGATGTCGCGTTGCTGCAATACACGGGCGGCACCACAGGCATGCCAAAGGGTGCGATGCTCACCCATGGCAATCTCACCGCCGCTGTCAGCACCTATCGCAACTGGCAGGATGGCGGTGTGCAGGCGGAAGGTGAGCAGCGTGTGCTGGCCGTGCTGCCGCTGTTCCACATCTACGCGCTGACCACTGTGCTGCTGCGCCATCTGGTCGATGGCAACGAGATCCTGCTGCGTCCGCGCTTCGACGCCGAGGCGACCTTCCGCGACATCGAGACGCGGCGCGTCACCATCCTCTCCGGCGTGCCCACGCTCTGGATCGCGATGCTGAACCATCCAGATGCGGCGAAATACGATCTGTCCTCGCTACGGTCCTGCATATCCGGCGGTGCCCCACTGCCCTTCGACGTGGGGGCACGGGTGGAAGCCCTGCTCGGCCAGCGCCTGCGCATTGGCTGGGGCATGACGGAAACCGGCCCCGCCGGCACGCGCGTGCCTGTCGCCGCCAAGCCGCGCCCGGGTATCATCGGCCTGCCCTTGCCGGGCGTGGATCTCCGCATTGTCGCGCTTGGCGATCCCACCCGCGAGTTGCAGCCCGGCGAGGTCGGCGAGATCGCGATCCGCGGCCCCACCGTTTTTGCTGGCTACTGGAACAAGCCCGAGGAAACCGCCGCGGCTTTCTGCGAAGGTTGGTTCCTCACGGGCGATATCGGCCGGATGGAGGCGGATGGCATGTTCTTCCTCATGGACCGGCGGAAGAACATGATCATTTCCGGTGGTTTCAATGTGTATCCGGCCGCGATCGAATCCGCGATCCACGAGCATCCCGACGTCGCCGAGGTGATCGTGATCGGTATACCTGACCCTTATCGCGGCCAGTCCGCCAAGGCCTTCGTCACGCTGCGCCCCGGCGCGGCGCCACTGGCGCTCGATGAGCTGAAGGCCTTCCTGCGCGACCGTGTCGGCCGGCACGAGATGCCCGCCGCGCTGGAGCTGCGCGAATCCCTTCCCCGTTCCCCCGCCGGCAAGCTGCTGGCCAGCACCCTGGTTGCCGAGGAGCGCGCCCGCGCTGCTGGCACCGAGCAGGAGGGCTCCGCCCCATGACCGATGCCGTCATCGTCTCCACCGCGCGCACGCCGATCGGCAAGGCGCATCGTGGCGCCCTCAACTTCGCCCATGGCGCCGAGATGGCCGCGCACACGATCGGCGCGGTGATGGAGCGTGCGAAGTTGGAGCCCGAGGCGGTCGAGGAAGTGGTCTTCGGCTGCGGCTATCCGGAAGGCGCCACCGGCGGCAATGTCGCCCGCCACGCCGCCATCCGCGCCGGTATCCCGGTGGCTTCCGCCGGCGTGACAGTCAGCCGCTTCTGCGCCTCAGGCCTTGAGGCCATTGCCCATGCCGCCCGCCGCATCATGCTGGACAAGGTGCCCGTCATGATCGCCGGCGGTGTGGAATCCATCAGCCTGGTGCAGCCCACGGTGAACCGGAATCACTACCGGAACGCCTGGCTGGAGAAGAACAAGCCTGGCATCTACGACACCATGATCGACACCGCCGATCTGGTGGCCGAGCGCTACGGCGTCTCACGCCAGGCGCAGGACGAGTTCGCGCTGGAAAGCCAGCGCCGCACTGCCGCTGCCCAGCAGGCGCGCCGCTTCGATGACGAGATCGTGCCCATCACCACCGTGATGAAGGTGACGGACAAGGCCACCGGCGAGACCCGCGAGGAAAGCGTCACCCTCTCCAAGGACGAGGGCAACCGCCCCGACACCTCCATCGAGGGCCTGTCCAAGCTGAAGCCCGTGCGCGAGGGCAAGTACATCACCGCCGGCAATGCCAGCCAGCTTTCGGATGGCGCCAGCGCCAGCGTGCTGATGTCGGCGGAAGAGGCCGCGCGCCGTGGCCTAGCCCCGCTCGCCATCTTCCGCGGCTTCGCCTCCGCCGGCTGCGAGCCCGAGGAGATGGGCATCGGCCCCGTCTTCGCCGTGCCGCGCCTTCTCGCCCGCCATGGGCTGAAGGTGGAGGATATCGACCTGTGGGAGCTGAACGAGGCTTTCGCTTCCCAGTCCATCTATTGCCGCGACAAGCTGGGGATCGATCCTGCGAAGGTGAATGTGAATGGCGGCGCCATTTCCATCGGCCACCCCTTTGGTATGAGCGGCGCGCGGCTGGTCGGCCACGCCGTGCTGGAGGGCCGCCGTCGCGGCGCCAAATACGCGGTGGTGACGATGTGCGTCGCGGGCGGCCAGGGCGCCGCCGGACTGATTGAGATCGCCTGAGGAGGGCGCCGTGGAACTTCGCTTCACCCCTGAGGAGATCGCCTTCCGGGATGATCTCCGCCGCTTCTTCCGCGAGAAGATTCCTGCCGAAATTCGCCAGAAGGTCGCCGAGGGCCGCCATCTGGGAAAGGATGACATCGTCACCTCCCAGCGTATCCTGAACGCCGCCGGCCTGGCGACGCCGAACTGGCCGGTGGAGTGGGGCGGGAAGGACTGGTCGCCGGTCCAGCGCTACATCTTCACCGAGGAGTTGCAGCGCGCCGCCGTGCCGCTGCCGCTGCAGTTCAACGTCTTCATGGTCGGCCCGGTCATCGCCGCCTTCGGCTCCGAGGAGCAGAAGAAGAAGTTCCTTCCCGCCACCGCCAATCTCGACATCTGGTGGTGCCAGGGCTTCTCCGAGCCGGGCGCTGGTTCAGACCTCGCCTCGCTCAAGACGCGCGCGGAGAAGAAGGACGGCAAGTACATCGTCTCCGGCCAGAAGGCCTGGACGACACTGGGCCAGCATGCCGACTGGATCTTCTGCCTTGTCCGCACGGATCGCGAGGCGAAGAAGCAGAAGGGCATCTCCTTCCTGCTCATCGACATGAAGACGCCGGGCATCACCGTGCGCCCCGTCATCACCATCGATGGCGCGCATGAGGTGAACGAGGTCTTCTTCGACGAGGTGGAGGTCCCCGCCGAGAATCTGGTGGGCGAGGAGAACAAGGGCTGGGACTATGCCAAGTTCCTGCTCGCGAATGAGCGCACCGGCATCGCCCGCATCGGCCTGTCCAAGCAGCGCCTCGCCCGCGCGAAGCGCCTGGCGAAGGAGACGGATTCCGGTGACGGCACCCTTTGGCAGGATCCTGCCTTCCGCCGCCGCGTGGCGGAGATCGAGGTGGGGCTGAAGGCGCTGGAAATCACCCAGATGCGCGTCGTCGCCAATCAGACGAAGCGCGATGCCGGCAAGCCCGATCCTGCTTCCTCCATCCTGAAGATCAAGGGATCGGAGTTGCAGCAGGCCACCACCGAGCTGTTGCTGGAGGTTGCCGGCCCCTATGCCATTCCGGCGCCCGAGCATGACCGGCCGGAAGGCTGGAACGAGCCCGCCGTCTCGCCCGAATGGGCGGATGCCGCCGCGCCGCTCTACTTCAACTACCGCAAGGTCTCGATTTACGGCGGTTCGAACGAGATCCAGCGCAACATCATCGCCAAGGCCTTCCTGGGTCTCTGAAGGGAACGCAGCGTGGATTTCGACCTGACTGAGGAACAGCGCCTTCTTAAGGAAAGCGTGGACCGCTTCGTGGCGGACAACCAGCGTGATCCCGGCGCGCATGGCGGCGCCGTGGATGAGGCGAAGCTATGGAGCGGCATCGCCGAACTTGGCCTGCTCGCCGTCCCCTTCTCCGAGGAGGAAGGCGGTATCGGCGGTGGCCCGGTGGAGACGATGATCGTCATGGAGGCGCTGGGCCGCGGCCTCATCACCGCGCCCTATCTTCCCACCGTGGTGCTGGGCGGCGGCTTCCTGCGCCTGGGCGGCACGGAGGCGCAGCGCCAGGAGTTCATCCCGCAGATCGTGGATGGCTCCCTGACCATGGCCTTCGCGCAACTGGAGAAGCAGTCCCGCTACGACCTGCATGACGTCGCCACCACCGCGAAGCGTGACGGCGACGACTATGTGCTGGATGGCCGCAAGGGCGTGGTGCTGGGCGGCGATACGGCCGGTTTGCTGGTCGTCACGGCCCGCACCTCGGGCGCGCGTCGCGATGAGCAGGGCATCACCCTGTTCCTGGTGGACGGGAATGCCCAGGGCGTCACACGCCGCGGCATGGCGTCGCAGGACGGCCAGCGCGTCGCGGAGATCAGCTTCGACAGCGTCCGCGTTCCGGCCTCCCGCGTGCTGGGTGAGGTGGACAATGGCCTGCCTCTCGCGACCCATGTGGTGGATGTCGCCATTGCGGCCCTCTGCGCCGACAGCCTTGGCGCCATGGAGGAGCTGCAGCATCTGACGGTGGAATACCTGAAGACCCGCCAGCAGTTCGGCGTCGCCATCGGCAGCTTCCAGGCCTTGCAGCATCGCGCAGCCGACATGCTGGTGGCGGTGGAGCAGGCCCGCTCCATGGCCATGTATGCCGCGATGATGGCAGAGGAAGCGGATGCGCGTGAGCGCCGCCCGGCCATCGCCGCCGCCAAGGCGCAGGTGAACCGCTCCGCCCGCCAGGTCGGCCAGGAAGCGGTGCAGCTGCATGGCGGCATCGCCATGACCTGGGAGTACAAGGCGGGCCACTACTTCAAGCGCCTGACCACCAGTGAGCTGATGTTCGGCGACACCGATCATCATCTGCGCGCCGTGATGGAATCCGGCGGGCTGGTGGAAGAGGTCTGAAGCCCACGCCGCCCGGCCATGCGCCGGGCGGCGCATCCCCTGCCGCGAGGCATCGCGGCGGGATCAGAACAGCAGGCCGAATGGCCACGCACGGAGAGACGTTCATGCCCATCACCCCCATCACGCGCCGCAGTGCCCTTGGCCTTGCTGCCGGCCTGCCTCTGCTGACCCGCCCCGCGCTTGCGCAGTCCCGCTTTCCTGACAAGCCGATCCGCATGATCGTGCCCTGGTCGCCGGGTGGCGGCACGGATGTGCTGATGCGTGCGCTCTCCGACGCGATGTCGAGGCGCCTCGGCCAGACCGTCGTGGTCGAGAACCGCTCCGGCGCGGGCGGCATCCTCGGCGCGCAGACCCTCGCTGGCGGCACGCGCCCCGATGGCTACACCCTGTCGCAGATCCCGATCTCGGTCTTCCGCTATCCGCAGATGGTTGCGCGCGCGCCCTTCGATCCGATGAAGGACATCACCTATATCGCGCAGATCACCGGCTATCTGTTTGGCACCGCCGTGCGCGCCGATGCGCCATGGAAGGACCTGAAGGAACTGCTGGTCTATGCCAAGGCCAATCCTGGCAAGGTCACCTACGGCACGCCCGGCGCCGGCACGTCGCTGCACATCACCATGGAGCAGATCGCGGCGAAGGAGGGCATCGAGTTCACCCATGTGCCCTTCCGCGGCGCGTCGGAGAACATGCAGTCGCTCCTCGCGGGCGACACCATGGTCTGCGCCGAAACCAGCGCCTGGGGCGAGCTGGTGAAGGATGGCAAGTTCCGCCTGCTCTGCACCTGGGGCGCCGAGCGCGCGAAGAGCTTCCCGGATGCGCCCACGCTGAAGGAGCTGGGCATCGACATCGTCTCCACCTCGCCCTACGGCGTCGGCGGCCCGGCGGGCATGGACCCGGCCGTGGTGGCCGTGCTGGAGCGCGTGCTGAAGGAGGCGCTGGAGGATCCGGCCCATGTCGCGCTGCTCGACCGCTTCGATATGACGCCGGCCTATCTGAACAGCGCCGACTACACCGTTGCGGCCCGCAAGCAGTATGAGGAGGACGGCGCGATGATCCGCCGCCTCAACCTGCGCGCCGGCTGATCGCGCAGGCCCGGTGACGGCCGGCCATCAGGCCGGCCGCTCACATGGGGAAGGCGGTGGCGTGCATGCCCTGCCAGGAAACGCGCACCGTCTGCCCTGGCTCGATTTCGCTGGCCTCCGCCGCATCCGCCTGCATCAGCGCGGTCCATTCCGCCCCGCCCGCCAGGCGCAGCACGAAGCGCCGCGCATTGCCGAGATAAATCAGGTCCACCAGCTCTGCCGGCACGCCTTCGCCGGTTGTGCTCAGCCGCACCCGCTCCGGCCGCACTGCGACGCTGACGCGCGAGCCGGGCGTCGCCAGGAAGCGGTCCGAAACCGGCATGGCCACGCCTGCCAGTGACACGCGGGCGCCGTTTCCATCGCGGCCCAGAGCCTCTCCGGTCAGGAAGTTCGTCTCGCCCACGAAGCCCGCCACGAAGCGGCTGGCGGGCCGTTCATAGAGATCGGCCGGGGCGCCGATCTGCTCTATCCGCCCATCGTTGAACACCGCGATCCGGTCGCTCATGGTCAACGCCTCGGACTGGTCATGGGTGACGTAGAGGACCGACATCCGCCGCTCCCGGTGCAGCCGCTTGATCTCCAACTGCAACTGCTCGCGCAGGGACTTGTCCAGCGCGCCCAGCGGCTCGTCCATCAGCAGTAGGGCAGGGCGGTAGACCATGGCACGCGCCAGCGCCACGCGCTGCTGCTGCCCGCCCGAAAGCTCTCGCGGAAGCCGTTCGCCATGATGCGGCAGCCCCACCATCGCCAGCGCCTCGTCCACCAGCCGGCTGGCCTCTGCCTTCGGCGTGCCGCGCATCTCAAGCGGAAAGGCGATGTTCCGCCGCACCGTCATATGCGGAAACAGCGCATAGTGCTGGAACACCATGCCGATGTCGCGCTTATAGGGAGGCAGCCGGTCCACCGCCTTGCCACGCAGGATGATGCTCCCGGCATCCGGCTGCTGCAGCCCCGCCACCATCATCAGCGTCGTGGTCTTGCCCGAGCCCGAAGGCCCGAGGAAGGTCAGGAACTCGCCTTCCCGCAACGCTAGGCTGACATCATCGACCGCCACCTGCTGCCCATAGCGCTTGCGCACGCCGCTCAGTTCGAGCAGCGCGCCGGCCGTGGGTTGCGTCATTCCTTCTCTCCATTGCGGCGGCGCAGCAGCGCCTCGCAGCCCAGTGCGATGAGGGCGACGAGGAAGCAGAGCGAGGCGATGGCGGCGACCGTGGGATCGAAGTCGCCACGGATATTGGACCACATCTGCACCGGCACCGTCCGCATCCGTGCCGAGCCGACGAAGAGCGAGATGATCAGCTCATCGAAGGACAGAACCATGGCGAAGAGCAGGCTGGACAACACCGCCGGCGCCAGCAGCGGCAGGGTGATGCGGCGGAAGGCCGCGAAGGGCGTGGCGCCGAGCACCGAGGCCGCCGCTTCCAGCCGCGGGTCCATCGAGCGCAGGGCGGAGCCGACGGTGGCGACCACATAGGGGAGAGTAACCACCACATGCCCGATGACGAGGCCCGGAAGCGTGCCGTTCAGCCCTAGCCAGCGATAGAGCATGTAGAGCCCGGCGGCCGTGATGATGCTTGGCACTACCATTGGCGTCAGCAGGAAAGCGCCGATCAGTCCCCCGCCGCGGATGCGTCCCCGCACCAGCGCATAGGCGGCGGCGGTGCCCAGCGCGGTGGAGAGGAATGCCGTCGGCAGCAGGACCTGCAGGCTGACGCCGATGGCATCCAGCCAGGCCGGGTCGTTCATCAGGTTCGCGTACCAGCGCAGCGAATAACCCGGTGGCGGGAAGCGCAGGAAGGATGCCGAGCTGAAGGATATGACCAGCACGATCGCCAGCGGCGCGATCAGGTAGATCCCCACCAGGGTGCAGGCCAGCGCCCGCAGCACGCGCCAGGCGCCCATGCCGTCGCCTTTCACCGTGCCACCGCCTTCAGCCCGACCAGCTTGTGCAGCAGCGCCAGAAGCCCCGCCGTGATGGCGAGCAGCACGAAGGACATTGCCCCCGCCACGCCCCAGCTGCCGAGCTGCGCGATCTGGTCCTGGATCATCTGCGCGACCATGGTTTCCTGCGGCCCACCCAGCAATGCGGGGATCACGAAGTATCCGAGCATGCTGATGAAGACGAGCGTTGCTCCCGTCATCAGCCCGGGCAGGGAAAGCGGCAGGTAGACGCGCAGGAAGGCCCGAACCGGTCCCGCCCCCAGGGTCAGCGCCGCCTGCATCAGCGAAGGGTCGATCCGCTTCATCGAGCTGTAGAGCGGAAAGATCACGAAAGGCAGCAGTGTCTGCACCGCCCCCAGCAGCACGCCCGTCAGATTGTAGATCAGCGGCAGCGGCGTATCGATGACGCCGATATTCATCAGCAGCGTGTTCAGCGGCCCGCGACGCTGGAGCAGGATCACGGTCGCGAAGCTGCGCACCAGGAGGCTGGTCCAGAAGGGAATGAGGACCAGGAAGATCAGCAGCCGCCGCGTACGGGGTGAGCCATGCGCCATGGCGTGGGCCACCGGAAATCCCAGGATCAGTGCCACAGGCGTTGCCGCCGCGCTGATCATGACCGTGTTCCAGATCACCTGCAGATAGACCGGGCGCTCCCAGAGCAGGGCGAAGTTCTGGAAGCCCGGCTCAGGCTGGGTAAAGGCGCGCGCCAGCAGCCCGCCCACCGGCAGGACAAAGGTGACCAGCAACACCAGCAGGGCCGGCAGCAGCAGCCAGAAGCGGGGATCCGGGGCGCGCCCCCGCATCAGGCGAGCTTCCAGGCCGTCCACCGCTCCAGCAGGCGGCGTTGGTTGTCCCGCCAGTATTCCGCGTTGATCACGAAGCCCTTGCGCGCATTGTCCGGCTCCGTCGAAAGCCAGGGGCTGATCTTCGGGTCGATCGCCGCGAAGGCAGCCGGGTTGGTCGGCGCATAGGCGATCATGTTGGCGAGCTTCGCCTGGTTGTCCGCCTTGGTCATCGTATCGATCAGCCGCATCGCCGCCGCCTTGTTCCGGCTGCCGCGCGGCACGACGAGGTAGTCGATGGACTGGATGTTCTGTTCCCAGGAAAGGGCGATATCCGCACCCTTCCTCGCGGCGTCATAGGCACGGCCGTTCAGGATCAGCCCCAGATTCACTTCCTCGTCGACGAAAAGCTGCTGGGACTGGGAATTGGTGGTCCAGAAGATCGTCTGTGCCTTGATGCTGTCCAGCTTGCGGAAGGCCCGGTCCACATCCAGCGGGTAGAGCTTGTCCGGCGCCACCCCATCCGCCATCAGCGCCACTTCCAGCGTCGCCACCGGATTGTTGGAAAGGGTCCGCTTGCCCGGGAAGCGCCGCAGGTCGAACAGGTCCGCCCAGGTCTTCGGTTCCGCCCCCGCGCGGTAGGCGCGGCCGTTGAAGGCCAGGTTGTAGGACCAGGCGATGCAGCCGATCCCGTATTCATGCACGAAGCGAGGATCGATCCGGCTGGTGTCGACCAGGCTCGTGTCGATGCGCTCGAACAGGTTGTCGGGCACGCCGGCATGGAGGAAATCGATGGTGATGTCGGCGACATCCCAGTCGGGCGTGCCGCTCTCGATCATGGTGCGGAAGCGCGCCACGTTCATCGGCCCGTCCTGCACCACCCGTGCGCCCGTCTCGGCCGCGAAGGGATCGCAGTAGCAGGCCTTCTGCGCCTCCTGGTAGGAGCCGCCCCAGCTGGCGAAGACCACGGTCGTGCCGCGCAGGTTCTGTGCGGCGGCGGGCGCCGCGGCGCCGGCCAGCGACAGCGCGGCCGCCGATCCCAGCAGCCCCCGGCGTGTTGGGCGAATGGATGAACCCGGAATCATGTCGCTCTCCTCATGGCGGCAGGCCGGTCGTCGCTGGAGTGCCAGGTGCTCAGCCACGCAGGTTCTCCCGCAGGGTGCGGCCCGTGTAATGCGTGCGGAACAGCCCGCGCCGCTGCAATTCCGGCACAACGGCCCGGCAGAACTGCTCGAACATGCCGGGGAACATGGTGGGCGCCAGCACGAAGCCGTCGCAGGCTCCCGAGGAGAACATCGCCTCCAGCCGGTCCGCCACCATCTCCGGCGTGCCCACGATCTCGCGGCCCGCATTGCGCTTCACCGCGGCCTCACGGAAGCTCAGCCCTTCCGCCTTCATCGCCTGGTCCAGCAGGTCCTTCGTGCCCTGCATGCCCTGGTTGCCCTGCAGCTCCGCAAGCTTCCTCTCATCCGTCAGCTTGCTGAGATCGGCGCCCAGGCTGGAGGAGGACGCCGCGAGGCTCAGCTCCGGGTCGATCAGGCTGTTCAGGTATTCGGCCCGCTCGCGCGCGATGCTCTCCGTCTCGCCGATCACCACGGAGACGCCAGGCAGGATGGCGCAATCTTCCGGGCGGCGTCCGAAGCCCTCCATCCGCGCATGGATGTCCTCGCGGAAGGCACGCATATCCTCCACCGCCCGCTGGGTGGTGAAGATCGCCTCCGCCCAGCGCGCGGCGAAGACCCGTCCGCGCTCGGAACTGCCCGCCTGCATGATCACCGGCCGCCCCTGCGGGCTGCGCGGGATGGAAAGCGGGCCCCGGGTCTTCACGAAACGCCCCTCGTAATTCGCGTAGCGCACCTTGGACGGATCGGCGAGAATCCCCGCCTTCTTGTCCAGCACCAGCGCATCCGGGTCCCAGCCTTCCCAGAGGGCGAAGCAGGCCTCCAGCACCTCATCGGCGCGGTCATAGCGCAGGTCCTTGGGCGGCAACTCGTCCATCCCCGCGTTGCGCGCTTCCAGATCCGTCGCCGATGTCACCACGTTCCAGGCCACGCGGCCGCCGCTCATCGCATCCAGCGAGCCCAGCCAGCGCGCCAGGTGGTAGGGCGTGTGGAAGGTGGTGGAGAGCGTGGCGCCCAGCCCGAGATGCCGCGTCGCCGCCGCCATCACCGGCAGGACCACCGTCGGATCCAGGAAGCTGATCTGCCCGCCGCGCCGCAGATAGGCGTCGTAGCTGCCCTGGTGCACGTCATAGAGGCCGAACAGGTCGGCGAAGAAGCAGGCGTCAAAGCAGGCCGCCTCCAGCACCCGCGCGATATGCTCGTAGCGGCTGGGGCTCAGTATGTCGTCCAGAGCCGACTCCGGGTGCCGCCAGCCCCCGACATGCATCGCCGTAGGGCCCGTCTTGAGATAGGCGACAAGCCGCATCTGGCGCTGGGACATCACGCACTCCTCCGGTCAGGCGCCGCGCGTAGGGCCGGAAGGCCGGAAAAGCACGGCTCCGCCAGAGAGTCTTTATGCATGGAGGAGGCCGGTACGCCACTACCGGGGAGTAATCTCCAGGGACTTTGCCGCCGGGCCCGCGATCTGCCGGGAAGCGCGCCTGTGGTCCTGGCCTCCGGCAGCCGGCTGTTGGCCCGCATGCCCAACTCGCCTGCCCGTGGCGCCGCAGCCGGCGCCCTATCCCGGAAAATCTGCAAGGGGAGGCCGGGATGGCTGCTGCCAGCCCGGCGGAGGGTCCGGAAGGCAGCGCCTCCCGGAGGCCGGTTCAGCTCCGCTCGTAAAGCAGCCGCGCCCGCACTGTTCCCGGCAGCTTGCGCAGTTCCTCCAGCACGGCCTGCGCGTCCCGCAGCCCTTCCGCATCGACCACCACATAGCCGATCTCGGAATCCGTCTGCAGGTACTGGCCAGCGATGTTCGCGCCGTGCCGCGTGAACACCTCGTTGAGCGCCGCGAGGGTGCCAGGGTGGTTGCCATGCACATGCAGGAAGCGGGCGCCGCGTGGCCGGGCCGGCAGCACCGCCTCGGGGAAGTTCACAGCGCCCAGTGTCGCGCCGGTATCAGAATAATCGGACAGCTTGCGCCCGGTCTCCTCGCCGATGCGGGACTGCGCCTCCACCGTGCTGCCGCCGATATGTGGCGTCAGAATCACGTTCCGCAGGCCCTGGAGCGGGGAGGTGAAGGGATCGGTGTTCTTCTCCGGCTCCTCGGGGAACACGTCCACCGCGGCGCCGCTCAGATGGCCGGACTCCAGGGCCGCCTTGAGCGCATCGAGGTCGAGCACGCGCCCACGGGCATTGTTGATCAGCACCGAGCCGGGCTTCATCAGCGCGATCTCATCGGCGCCGATCAGCCCCTGCGTCCCCTGAGTCTCCGGCACATGCAGCGTCACCACATCGGCGGTTTTGAGCAGCGAGCGCAGCGAAGGCATGGACATGGCATTGCCATGCGGCAGCTTCGGGATGGTGTCGTAATAGATCACGCGCATGCCGAAGGCCTCGGCCAGAACCGAGACCTGGGCGCCGATATTGCCGTAGCCGACGATGCCGAGCGTCTTGCTGCGCACCTCACGCGAATCGGCCGCGGACTTGTCCCACACCCCGATATGCGCGTTGTTCGAGCGGCCGGGGATCCCGCGCAGCAGCATCACGATCTCGCCCATCACCAGCTCGGCCACTGAGCGCGTGTTGGAGAAGGGCGCGTTGAACACGGGGATGCCGCGCCGGCGTGCCTCGCCCAGGTCCACCTGGTCCGTTCCGATGCAGAAGCAGCCGATGGCGATCAGCCGGTCCGCCTCCTCCAGCACCGCCTTGGTCACGCGCGTGCGGGAGCGGATGCCGAGCATATGGACGCCCTTGATGGCCTCCTTCAGCGCGGCTTCGTCCAGCGCCTTCTTCTCGCGCCGGATGTTGGAGTAGCCGGCCGCCTGCAAGGTCGCGACCGCGCTGTCGGAGACACCCTCCAGCAGCAGGATGCGGATCTTGTCCTTGGCCAGCGATATCGGGGCAGGGGAGGGAAGTGCGTCGGGCATGGCGGTGCTGCTTGCCGCAATCCACCCCGCCTGTGCAACCGCACGGGGCGCGGGGCTGGGCCGCCCCGTTCGGTTATCCGAGATTGGCCCGGATTGCCGCCACCATCTCCTCCGGGCTCACCCCCGGCCGGAACAGCGACCGCAACGACCCGTCCCGGCCCATCAGATAGGTGTAGGAGGAGTGATCCATCAGGTAGTCCGAGGCACCGGGCGGGGTCACCTTGTTGTAATAGACCCGCCAGGCCCGCGCGGCGGCGGCCACCTGCTCCTTCGTGCCGGTCAGCCCGGTGATGGAGGGGTGAAACAGCCCCACATACTCTTTCATCTTCGCCGGGGTGTCCCGCTCCGGGTCCACCGTGATGAAGATGGGGCGGACCTGTTCCGCCTGCGGTCCCAGCATGTCCATCACCTGGCCCATCGCCTGAAGCTCGGTCGGGCAGACATCCGGGCAGAAGGTGAAGCCGAAGAAGACCAGCGAGAGCTTCCCGCGTAGGTCGTCCTGGGTCACGGTCCGCCCGTTCTGATCCACCAGGGTGAAGGGGCCACCGAGGGAGGTGCCGGAGGGCAGCACCACGCCCCCGGCGCTGGGCGGCGGGGCATTGCCCAGCAGCCGGGCGAAGGATGCCCCCACCCCCTCGCCTGGGCGGCGGGCGATGAAGGCGGCCCCCCAGACAGCGGCGAAGGCGAGGATCAGGACAAGAACGGCGATGCGGATGGCGCGGGTCATGGCCCGACATATAGCGCAGCACATGCAACGCGGGACCGGGTAGAGGCGTTCCCAACCCTGTCGTTCCGCATCTGCCCAGCCGGACAGCTCCCCCAACCGCCGGAAAGCCAGGCCAAAGAAGGAAGGAAAGCCGATGCCCGACCCCATGGGTCCCGATCATGTCCGCCAGCATGCGGCGCTGGAGGCCCTGGCCGAGATTGCCAACGACAATCTTGCCGAGCGCCTGCGCCATGAGGCCGCGGCCCGGATTCTCGTGGCTGCGCGCCGCGTTCGCACCCTGATCCGCGAGGGCCATGCCCCCCGCCACGCCAGCGAGCATCTGGTCGATACCCTGGCTGCCGAATGGGACCCCCGCGCCGTGACGGCGCTGGAATATGCCGAGACCCTGCCGATCCGCCTGCTGGATGGGCTTCTGGGCGCCGCGCCGCGCTGGGCCCGCGCCATGCGGGATGCCATGGACGCCCCGCTTTCGGGTGCCGCCGCCGCCTGAACAGGCGTAAACGATAAGCCGGCCGCGTTAAGCCGGTCTTCACCCGCCGGATGGACCTATCGCTCCCGTCAAAACGACGTGAGCGGAACCAGCTATGGCCATTACGGCCGCGGGCAAGATGCCCGCCACCATCCTGGAGAACGGGCGGGCCGGCGACTGGTCCGCCGTCTCGCATGCGGGGCATGCCGTGACCATCCGCGCCGCCGATGAACTCGGCTCCATCCATCTGGCTCCTGACGGACTGATTCTCCGCTGGAGGAACGGCGAGGCCCTGCGCCTGGATTCGGTGGAGGATCTCACGGCAGCGGACGGGCGCCTTGAGCTCGACGGTGCCTCCCAGAGCGCCGTACTGGCCAGGATTTATGAAGCCACAACTGGGTTCAGCATCAGCGGCTGGGACAGCGCCACCTTCGGCACCTTGCTGAACGGCGGCATCACGCTGCAGGCGCTCGCCGGGATGTTCCTGAGTACACCGGACGCCCAGGGGCGGTTGGCGGGGCTGGACCAGACAGGGCAGATCACCCTCATCTACACTTCCCTGTTCGGCTTCGCTCCGGAGCTCGACGCGCTCGATTACCTCACATGGGCCCTTGGCCAGGGCGTGCCGCTCGCTGATCTCACGGTCTGGCTCGCCAGCCTTCCCGAGGCAGCGCAGGCCTTCGAGGCAAGTCATCCCACCGGCCTCTGGATTCCCGATCTCGCCGGAGCCGCTGTCATACGCGCCTATGACGCAATGCTGAACATGACACCCGACCCGGCGAGCCTGACGATCTGGCAGTCCGCCATCGCCTCAGACCCGAGCGCGCTGCACATCCTTTATGCGACGCTGATGGAAACCGAGATGCATATCGCCCTTTACGATGGGCTGAGCGACGAGGCCTGGGTCGCCGGCCACTACCGCGCGGCACTGGAACGGGATGCGACGCCAGCCGAACTCGCGCATTCCACTGGCCTGGTGGCAAGCGGCGCCGTTTCCTACCTCGACATGGCGGTTGCAATCGGCGAGTTGCAGCCCCTGCCGGAGGTTCCGCGCTTTTCGGTGCCCGGCCTTGATCTTTTCTGAGGGGGGCCGTCACGGCACCGCCGAGACTTCCTTCTTCAGGCAGCGCAGCGCGAAGGCGCTGCGCGTGTGCCGCACCCCGGGAAGTCGGTAGATCTTCTCGCGCAACAGGTTTTCGTATCCGGCGGTGCCGCCCACCGCCGCCTTGATGATGTAGTCATACTCCCCGGTGACGAGGTGGCATTCCAGGATCTCCGGGATCTGGTGCACCGCCTCCTCGAAGCGGCGCAGCGCTGCCTCGTCATGTTTCTCCATCATCACTTCCAGGAACACGGTGTCCGGCAATCCCAGCGCCGCCTGGTCCAGCAACGCTACATAGCCCTTGATGACCCCGGCCGCCTCCAGCCGCCGCACCCGCGTCCAGCAAGGGGAGGGGGAGAGCCCCACCTCCTCGGCCAGTTCCGCGTTGGAGAGCCGCCCGCGCCGTGAGAGCACGCGCAGGATACGTCGGTCCGTGGCGTCCATGATTCCCCCGTTTGCAGAAGCATCTTCCGTATCTTCGGCGGTGCACAACAGAAAACGGAAGGAATCCCCCGCGATATCCGCGCCATTCTCTCCCATATCCAGGAATGAGAACGAGCCCCCGGAAGAAGGGGCTCAAGGAGCCGTCGATGGGAAGCGTGCAGCGGAACGGCGTGAGGCTGGAGGACCGCTGGGAATCCAGTTCCGAACCGGTGCTGATGACCGGCATCCAGGCCCTGGTCCGCCTGCCGCTGGAGCAGCGCGCGCTCGACCGCGCCGCCGGCCATGACACGGCGGGCTTTATCAGCGGCTATCGTGGCAGTCCGCTGGGCACCTATGACAAGGAATTGCAGAAGCAGTCGAAGCGCTTGCTCGAAGCCGGGGTCGTCGCCCAACCTGGCTTGAACGAGGATCTCGCCGCCACCGCCTGCTGGGGGAGCCAGCAGGCCAACCTGTTCAACGATGGAAAGAAGGATGGCGTCTTCGCCATCTGGTACGGCAAGGGGCCGGGAGTAGACCGCAGCGGCGATGTGCTGCGCCATGCGAACATGGCCGGGACTTCCCCGCTCGGCGGTGTTCTGGCCCTCGCGGGCGATGACCCCTCCGCGAAGTCGTCCACGGTCGCCAATGCCTCCGACCACGCTTTCATGGATCTGGAGATCCCCTTCCTCGATCCCTCGGGCGTTGGTGAGATCCTCGAATTCGGCCTGAAGGGCATCGCCCTCTCGCGCTTCGCCGGCACCTGGGCCGGGATGAAATGCGTGGCCGATACCATGGATGCCAGCGCCACCTTCCGCATTGATCCCGCCTGGACCCCGCTGATCCCGGAAGGAGATTTTGAGGGCGAGGACGGTCGCCACATCCGGCTGCGCGACATCGTGCTCACACAGGAACGCCGCCTGCGCCTCACGCGCCTGCCCGCAGCCATCGCCTTCGCCCGCGCCAATGGGCTGGACCGCGTGGTGCTGGATTCCCCGCGCGCCCGCTTCGGCATCGCCGTGCGCGGCAAGGCCTATGCCACGATGCGCCAGGCCATGCTCGATCTCGGCCTGGGCGAAGACGCCGCCCGGCTCCTCGGTATCCGCATCTGGAAGGCCGGCCTTGCCTGGCCACTCGATGCCGAAGCAGCCCGTGCCTTCGCGGACGGACTCGAGGAAATCCTCGTCGTCGAGGACGGCCGCTCCTTCCTGGAAAACCAGTTGCGCGGCGCCCTCTACGGCCAGCCCAATGCTCCCCGCATCACCGGCAAGCGCGACGCCAGCGGCGCGCCCCTCCTGTCCGAACTGACAGAACTCGACGCCGCCTCCGTCGCCCACGCCCTTGATGCCCGCCTGCCGCCCGACCCGCGCCCGGACAGCATGGCCGCCCGCCTCGCCACTTTGAAGGCGCTCACGGAAGCCGCTCGCCCGCCCATCACCCTGCGCCAGCCCTGGTTCTGCCCCGGTTGCCCTCACAACACCTCAACGAAGGTGCCCGAGGGATCCCGCGCCATGGCCGGCATCGGCTGCCACTACATGGCCACCTGGATGGACCGTTCCACCGAGGTCTTCACCCAGATGGGCGGGGAGGGGGCGCCCTGGCTTGGGCAGATGCATTTCGTGGAAGCCCCTCACGTCTTCGCCAATATCGGCGACGGCACCTATTCGCATTCCGGCAGCCTCGCCATCCGGTCCGCGATCGCCGCGAAGGCGAACATGACCTACAAGATCCTGGTGAACGGCGCCGTCGCCATGACCGGCGGCCAGACGCCGGAAGCGGAGATGACGGTTCCCCGCATCGCCGCGCAGATGGCGGCCGAGGGCGCCGCCGCCATCGCCGTCCTCTCCGATGATCCCACGCGCCACCAGCACGATCTGATGGTCCCGAAGACCGTCACCTTCCATCACCGTGACCAACTGGACGCCGTGCAGAAGCGGCTGCGCGAAACCAAGGGCGTGACCATCCTGATCTATGACCAGGAATGCGCCACCGAACGCCGCCGCCACCGCAAGCGCGGCACGGCCCCTGCCGCGACGAAGCGCGTCGTCATCAATCCGCGCGTCTGCGAGGATTGCGGCGATTGCGGCGTGCAATCCAACTGCCTCGCCGTGCAGCCCGTGCAGACGGAGTTCGGGCAGAAGCGCATGATCGACCAGAGCGCCTGCAACCAGGACTTCTCCTGCCTGAAGGGCTTCTGCCCCTCCTTCGTCACGCTGGAAGGTGCCAAGGTCGCGGCCCATCCCGAAGCCGATGCCCTTCCCGCCAACCTGCCCGATCCGCCGCAACCGGCCTTGCGTGGAGAGGCCTGGAACATTGTCCTCGCCGGCATCGGCGGCCAGGGCGTCACGGCGCTCTCCGCCATCCTCGCCATGGCCGCGCATATCGATGGCCGCCCCGTCCGCACGATGGATCAGCTCGGCCTCGCCCAGAAGGGTGGCGGCGTGCAGGCCCAGCTCCGCATCGGCGCGGAAGGCGCGGCGCCCGGAACCCTGGCTGGCCCGCGCATCGGCGCCGGCCAGGCAGATCTCCTGATCGCCGCCGACGCCATTGGCGCCCATGGTCTCTCCGTGCGTCCGCTTCTCTCGCGGGACCGCACCACGACCATCGTCAATGCCGAACTCGCCGCCACTGCCGGCTATCTCCTCGGCACGCCGCGCGCCGAAGCAGCTCCCATCCTGGACAATCTTCGCGCCGTCTCGCGTGACCTCATCGCGCTGCCCGCCGCGCATCGCGTGGAAGAGGCTCTGGGCGATGCCATCTTCCTCAACGTCTTCCTGCTCGGTGCCGCCTTCCAGCGCGGCCTTCTTCCGCTCACCGAAGCAGCCATCAACCGTGCTCTGGAACTGAACGGCACCGCCATCGACCGCAACAAGCAGGCCTTTGCCCTTGGCCGCGCCGCCGCCCTTGGCCGCGCCGCCGCCCTTGGCCGCGCCGCCGCCCTGGAAGCGCCCGCCGCGCCGAAGGCGCCCGAAACACTCGATGCCCTGGTTGCCCGCCGCGCAGCCGACCTCACCGCCTACCAGAGCGCCGCCTATGCGAAGGACTACGCCGACTATGTCGCGAAAATCCGCGGGCAGGCCGGCGAAGACATCGCCCGTGCCGTCGCCGCCCAGCTTCACCGCCTGATGGCCTATAAGGACGAGTACGAGGTCGCCCGCCTCCACGCCGACACCGCTTGGCAGAAATCACTGGACAGCCACTTCGCCGGCACGACGCGCAAGGTCCTGCACCTCGCCCCGCCCATCCTTTCCCGCATCGATCCCCACACAGGCCGTCCCGCGAAGCGCGAGTTCGGCCCCTGGATGCTCCGCGCCATGTCGCTGCTCCGGTACGGCAAGATCCTCCGCGGCACGGCGCTAGATCCCTTTGGCCACACCTCGGAGCGTCGCACCGAACGTGCCCTCATCGCCGAGTTCCGCCAGGGCCTCGACGCCATGCTCCCGCGCCTTGGTGCGGGCACCCATGGCATCATCCTCGAATGGATCGAGGGCTGGGCCGGCATCCGTGGCTTCGGACCCATCAAGGAGACGAATATCGCGAAGACGCGCCCGCGCCTCGCATCCATCGCCGCGCGCCTGGATGCGCCGGCCCCCGCCATGGCTGCCGAGTGATCCTTCCCGGGCTTCGCCGGGGCTACGGCCTCGGCGCGGTCGTCCCGAAGGTCAGCACGCCCTGGGTCCCGGCGCGCGGATCGGCATCGCCGGTGAAGGCCAGCGCGAAATCGGGCCGCCCCGCGACGCCGGTGGACAGCCGGTAGGTGATCTGCCGCGCCACCCCCGCGCCCGGCACCGGCACGTTGCCATCGAAGGCCCGCGTCACCGTCAGCCCTGGCCGTGCCACGCCTTCCGCCAGCCGCACGAACAGCGCCTCCGCCGTCTCCACATCCATCCGCTGCAGCCGCATGGAGCATGCCAGCGGTTGCGAGGTCAGCAGCAGCACGATCCCTCCCACCGCGCCGCCGCGCGCCACCATCACTTGGCCTTGCGCCCGGCCCAGCAGCGGCGCTGCGCGTTCCGCGGGCAGGGCAGTGAAACCGGCCTCCTTCGCCGCCCCGGCGCTGTCGCCACCCGTCAGCACACGCGCGCAGATCTGCAGGAAGCTGCCCATGGCCGCCGCTGTTTCCTCTGTCAGCGGGGCTGCCGCCCAGGCGGGCGGGGCCAGCAGCAGCGCGCCGGTGAGAAGGGTGGCCTGAAGGCGATCAAGAAGGGACATGCCCTTCCAATGGAGGCCGGATAGGCTCTGAACAACCTGGGGGTCAGGCCATGCCCCGAAAGAACACCGAGGAACCGCCCATGCCGCTCGACAGCTCCAGCGCTTTTGACCTGCCTGACGACACCAAGGCGCTGCGCGAGACCGCCCAGGACTTCGCCCGGGAGGTGCTGGCCCCCAGGGCGCTGGAATGGGACGCCGACCGGCACTTCCCCGTGGAGGAGATGCGCCAGGCCGCCCAGCTCGGCATGGCCGCCCTCTATGTGAGCGAGGAGTCGGGCGGTGCCGGCCTCACCCGCCTGGATGCCGCCGTGGTCTTCGAGGCCCTGGCGACCGGCTGTCCCACCACCAGCGCCTTCCTCTCCATCCACAACATGGTCGCCTGGATGATCGATCGCTGGGGCACGGAGGCCCAGCGCGCCGAGCACCTGCCGGGCCTCGTCACCATGGAGCGCCTCGCCTCCTACTGCCTGACGGAACCCGGATCGGGCAGCGACGCCGCCGCGCTCCGCACCCGCGCCGCGCGCGACAACGAGGGCTATGTCCTCAACGGCTCAAAGCAGTTCATCTCCGGCGCCGGCGCCTCCGACCTCTATCTGACCATGGCCCGCACTGGCGGGGAGGGGCCTGGCGGCATTTCCGCCCTTCTTGTCCCGAAGGACACGCCGGGCCTCACCTTCGGCGCGAACGAGAAGAAAATGGGCTGGAATGCCCAACCCACCCGCACCATGGATTTCCAGGATGCCCGCATCCGCTCCGATGCCCTGCTCGGCGAGGAGGGCCAGGGTTTCCGCATGGCCATGGCGGGCCTCGATGGCGGACGCCTGAACATCGCCGCCTGCTCCATCGGTGGCGCCCAGCGCGCGCTGGACATCGCGCTCGGCTACACGCGGGAACGGCGCGCCTTCGGCAAGGCCATCTCCGATTTCCAGGCCACGCAGTTTCGCCTCGCCGATATGGCGACGGAGCTGGAAGCCGCCCGTGCACTGCTCTGGCGCGCCTGCGCGAAGCTGGATGCGAAAGCCCCCGATGCGGGCGCCTTCTGCGCCATGGCCAAGCGCTTCGCCACAGACACCGGCCACCGCGTCGCCGATGAAGCCCTGCAACTCCTCGGCGGCTATGGCTACCTGCATGATTACGGCGTGGAGAAGCTGGTGCGCGATCTTCGCGTCCACCGCATCCTGGAAGGCACCAACGAGATCATGCGCGTGATCACCGCGAGGCACCTGCTCAACCTTCGTTGACAGTTCCGTGAGCGAACCGCACTCTTTCCGTACCGAAGCCTTCCGGAGTGCCCGCAAGGCAGCGCAGGAGACGACATGCCGCGCCGCCCGGCCCTCATTCCCGCCCTCGTGCTGCTGGCGCTGGCGCAACCCGCCATGGCGCAGGGCCAGCTCCGCAGCGTGGTCGTTCCGGCCGAGGGAGGCGTTGTCATTCCGCCCCGCAGCGCCCCGCGCCTGACTGTCCGGCCGACCGGGACGGGCGCACCGCTTCCACCTTCAATGGGGCCTGCCGTCCTGCCCAACACCGGCATGGGCGTTGCAGCACCCATCGCCGGGCTTATCCTGCCCGCCATCGCCGGTGCCCTGATCGGCGGCACCATTGCCGGCTCCGGAGGCGGCAGCACATCAGGCCCCGCCCGCACCCGCTGAGCCGACCAGCGCCTCCGCGGACAAACCTCCCGGCACCGGCCTTAGCTCCGGCATGGTCAGGCGGCCAAACCAGGAAGCCGTCCGCTACGCCTTGCGCGCCTCAACCACGCCGCACAGCGCCTCGGCCTGCTCCACGCATCCGTTCAGCCTCTTCGCCAGCAGGGCGGCCAGCTCCCCGGCCTCCCGCTTCTCCGGCAGGATCGGTTCCCCCACCACCGCCACGAAGCGTGCGAAGGGCATGGGAAGGATCATCCGGTCCCAGGAGCCCAGCCGCCGCGACGGCACGGCGAAGGCTCCGCAAGGCACCACCGGCACCCCCGCCATCGCTGCCAGCCGCACCGGACCTTCGGAGATCTCGCGCCGCGGCCCGCGCGGCCCATCGGGAACCATCACCGCGACGGCCCCCGAGCGCACGCCGCGCAGCAGGTTCAGCCCAGCCTCGCGCCCGCCGCGCGAGGAACTCCCCGACACCGCGGTCAGCCCGAACCGGTCCAGGGTCGAGGAAATCATTGTCCCGTCCCGGCTCCGGGAAACCAGCACCAGCCCCGGCTTGCGCGGCACCGAGGGGCCCAGCCGCTTCCAGAACTGCACCCAGCCAGTGGGCATCAGTGGCAGGCACTCATGCCAGAAGGCGAGGACGAAGCCCTCCGGTCGCTTCGCCAGTTCGACCAGCGGCTCCTCCGCATGGATCTCGACGCGTGCCGTGCGTGAGCACAGGTCCAGATACCAGCCCACCATCCCCCAGAGTGCCGGGCTCTTCCCCAGGGATTTGAGCCAGCGGGAGATGGGGCCCTTTCGGCGCTTGCCCATCAGCGGCACCGCCAGAAGGGAGGGAACGGGATCGCGCGAATGTCCAAACCGGGAAAGCCTCTGGAAAAAGCGTCGTCCTTCACCCGCCCGTCACCGGAGCGGCGGGGTGGGATGATACGCGGGCGTGCCCATGGGGCTGCGCCACGCGCCGATCCGCCCTATTCCCCTCGGGCCAACAACCGCAAGCCCCAGCGGTGAGGCCCGATTCCGAGGAGCCATTCATGCCCAGCCGCGAAGCCGCCATTGCCCGCGTCCAGGCCGAGTTCGACAGCGGTGCCTTCCGCGACCGCCTCGCCGACCTGATCGCCTATCCTTCCACCGCCCAGGATCCGGCTCATATCCCGGATTGCCACCGCTACCTGGAGGACGGCATCCAGCCCTGGCTCGCCCGCCTCGGCTTCGAATCCAGCATTCACCCCAACCCCGTCGAGGGTTGCGGCCCCATCCTCATCGCCTCCCGCATCGAGGACCCCTCGCGCCCTACCGCGCTCCTCTACGGCCATGGCGACACCGTGCGCGGCCTGGACGACCAGTGGTCCGATGGCCTCAAGCCCTGGACGCTCACCGAGAAGGACGACCTCTGGTACGGGCGCGGCACCGCCGACAACAAGGGCCAGCACATCATCAACCTCGCCGCGCTCGAGGCTGTCCTCGCCGAGCGCGGCGGCAAGCTCGGCGCCAATGTGAAGCTGGTGCTGGAGATGTCCGAGGAGCTCGGCTCCAAGGGCCTGCGCGAGTTCGTCGCCTCCAAGGCCGATGAGCTGGCCGCCGACGCCCTGATCGCCTCCGATGGCCCGCGCGTGGAGCCTGCCCTTCCCACCATCGCTGCCGGCTCGCGCGGCAGTTTCATGTTCGACCTGGTGGTGAAGTTGCGTCAGGGCGGCGTGCATTCCGGCCATTGGGGTGGCCTGACCACCGACCCGGCCATCCTCCTCTCCCATGCCATCGCCAGCATCGCCGACAAGAACGGCCGCATCGCCGTGCGGGACTGGCTGCCGGGCGAGACGGTCCCCACCAATATCCGCGCCGCGCTGGAAGGCTGCCCGGTCGGGGGCGGGGAGGGCGCCGCCACCATCGATGAGGGCTGGGGCGAGCCCGGCCTGACCTCCGCCGAGAAGATCTATGGCTGGGCCTCCTTCATCGTCCTCGCCATGATCAGCGGCCGGCCGGAGAGTCCGGTGAACGCCGTGGCCCCTGAGGCCCGCGCCGCCTGCCAGATCCGCTACACCGGTGATTCCAACCCGGAGAAGTTCGTCGCCGCCCTGCGCGCCCATCTGGACGCGAATGGCTTCCAGAAGGTCGCCATCGAGCAGGCCGGCATCCGCATGCCCGCCAGCCGCACCGCCCCAGACAATCCCTGGGTGCTCTGGACCAAGGCAAGCATGGAGAAGTCGCTGAACACCCGCGTGCAGGTGACACCGAACGCTTCCGGCGGCTTGCCGGGCGATGTGTTCGTGGACCTGCTCGGCACCCCGCTCGTCTGGGTTCCGCATTCCTACAATGGATGCAAGCAGCACGGGCCGGATGAGCACGTCATCCCCTCCCTGATGCGCGAGGGGCTGACCGCCTTCGCCGGCATCTGGTGGGATCTGGGCGAGGCTGGCACGCCGAAGCGCTGAACCGCGCCGCCGGCCGGGCCATGCGCCTGGCCGGCGGCTTCCCGGCGCCTTCACATGAAACGGCTGCCCCAAAGCTGCCACAGCCGCGTCACCCTTCCTCACGCGCCCGGCCTCAGCCTGTTACATGAACAATCCTATGTTCCTCCTGTCTAAAGGAGGACATGTTTATGAACCGCAAGATCACCCTCGCTGCCCTGGCCGTTGCCCTCGGCGCCGGTGCCCTCGGTGCGATCGCCCCCGCCAATGCGCATGAGCCCGGCCGCCGGGGCGAGCGCATCTTCACGCAGGCCGATGCCAACAAGGACGGCCGAGTCACCGCCGATGAGGCCTGGGCCTCCCTTTCCTCACGCTTCGCCCAGATCGACGCCAACAAGGACAATGGCGTGACCTGGGAGGAATTCCGCGCTCATACCCAATCCCGCATGGAAGCCCGTCAGCGCCAGCGCGCGGAGAACCGGCCGCAGCAGCAGGAGGCGAAGCCTGAGGACCGCCGCGCTCCGCATGCCCACCGCCTCGCGCGGATGGAGCAGCGTGGCCAGGGCTTCTTCCGCGCCATCGACGCGGATCGCGACGGCAAGGTCACTGCCGAGGAGCTTCGTCCCTTCGCCGACGCCATGTTCCGCGCCCGCGACGTGAATGGGGATAATGCCCTGACGCAGGATGAGCTCCGCTCGCGCCATGGCCGTGGCCATCGCCAGCAGCAGCAGAAGGGATCGGCGCCGCAGCAGCTGTAAGGGCCGGAAGGGGGCGGAAGCATGGCTTCCGCCGCTGCGCCTCAACTTTCTTGGCCCAGAAAATTTCAGCGCCAGAAAGCAGGCACGCGAATGATGTCGCCGGCCCGGAAACGGGGCGGCGGCTTCGCTTTAAGGGAAGAAGGAATTCTTCGAGGAAACCCGCCTGGAGAAGGGGGTGGTGGGCGCGACAGGGATTGAACCTGTGACCCTTCGCGTGTGAAGCGAATGCTCTCCCGCTGAGCTACGCGCCCGAAGTGGGGCGGGATATCCACTGACATCGCCCAGCTGTCAAGCACGACCCCTGGCGAAACTTCCGGTACAACCCGATCTTTCCATCTTCAGCATGGAAGGACCGGCATGACCCGAAGGCAAGCCCGCCCCGCCCTCGTCGCCCTCTGCCTTCTCGCACCGGCCATGCCTGCCCATGCCGAGCCCGTCTCGGCCACCTACACGGTGCATGTCGCCGGCCTCACGGTGATGGAACTGGGCACGACCATCGACATCACCGATCAGACCTATTCCGTCGAACTCCGCACGCGCCTGCGCGGTGTGGCCGGTGCCTTCGGCAGCAGCCAGAACGTCACCCGCGTCGAAGGTGTCTGGGAAGGCCAGGCGGCCAGGCCGCGCCGCTACCTCGCCGAAGGCGTCTGGCGCGGCGAGCCCCGTCGCACCCACCTCGAATGGCCCGCCGGCCAGCCCATCATCCGCGCCATGCAGCCCGCCAATGAGGATGAGCGCGAGCCCGTCCCTGAGGCCGCCCGGCGCAACACCATCGACAACCTCTCAGCCATCGCCCAACTCATCCGCCAGATCCGGCGCGAGGGACATTGCAACGGCGCCACCCGCGTCTTCGACGGCCGCCGCCTGAGCGAAATGGCCGCCGCCACCCAGGGGCGGGACAGCTTCCCACCGGCGCGCGATGAATGGTCCGGTGTTGCACTGAAATGCGCCTTCGAAGGCCGCTTCCTCGCAGGGCTCCGCAAGGGCGAGGATCCCGAGGCCGCCCGCCGTCCCCAGACCGGCATCGCCTGGTTCGCCCAGACCCAGCCTGGGCAGCTACCGCTTCCGGTGCGTGTCGAATCCGCCAACCGCTGGTTCGGCACTGTCACGGTCCGCCTCGTCAGCTACGGCCCGCCCGGCCAGCTCCGTTCCGCCAGCAACTGATCGCCCTCGGCCTGCCGAGGGAGAAAGGGGCTAGCCGATCCCCAGCCCCGCCAGCACGTCCGGAAGTTCATCCGGCGCCGAGGCCACCGGCGCGCCCTCCGCCATCTCCGCTGTGCCATAGCCCCAGGCGGCGAAGACCGCGGCGATCCCAGCCGCCTTCGCCGCCCGCGTGTCGTTGTGATGATCCCCGATCAGCACGGCGCGCGAGGCCTCGGCCCCCATCCGCGCCAGGATTCCCAGCGGATGCCCCGGATGGGGCTTGCGCACCGGGAAGCTGTCGCCGCCTCCCACCTGCTCCAGCAGCGGGGAAAGCTTCTGGTTGTCCAGGATGATCCGCGCGGCCTTCTCCGGTTTGTTGGTGCAGACCGCCAGCCGCCAGCCGGCCGCCTTCAGCGCCGCCAGGGCCTCCGGAATCCCCGCGAAAGGCCGCGTCTCATCCGCCGCATGGGCTTCGTAATCCTTCAGGAACTCCGCCACGAGTTCCGGCGAATTCACCAGGTTCCGCGCCGCGCAGGCCCGCTGCACCAGCACCGGCACCCCATCCCCGATCATCCGCCGCACCTCCTCCCGGCTGAAGCCGGGCCGGCCATGGGCCGCCATCAGCCGGTCCAGCGCCGAATGGATGTCCGGCGCGCTGTCCAGCAGCGTGCCGTCGAGGTCGAAGAGGGCAATCCGGTCCATTCCGTTCCCATGCCACCCCCGATTACAGCCCGCAATGCGAGTTGAGGCAGCCTGCCCTTGCGGAACAGGCCCACACTGGGGCTTATCCGGGGAATGGAACGTGCCGCCATTCTCCTCGCCGCCGGTCTCGGCACACGGATGCGTTCGGCGCTGCCCAAGGCGCTGCATCCGATCGCCGGCCGGCCGATGCTCAACCACCTGATCGCAGCCTGCGAGCAGGTCTTTGACCGAATCGTGGTCGTCACCGGCCCGGACATGCCCGCCCTGGAAAAGGCCGCCGCGCCCCATGCCACGGTGGTGCAGCGCGAACGCCTGGGCACCGGCCATGCCGCCCTCCAGGCGGCCCCACTGCTGGAAGGCTTCGAAGGCGACGTCGCCGTCCTCTATGCCGACAACCCGCTGATCACCGCCGCCACCATGCGCCGCCTTGTCGAGGCCCGCGAAACCGCCGACCTCGCCCTGCTGGCGATGCGTCCGGCCGATCCGGCCCGCTACGGCCGTGTCATCCCGCATGCGGATGGCGGCATCGCCCGCGTCACCGAATGGAAGGACGCCACCGAGGCGGAGCGCGCCATCACCCTCTGCAATGTCGGTGTCATCTGTGCCGCTGCGCCGCGCCTTTTCGCCTGGTTGCGCGCCGTGACCAACGACAACGCCGCCGGCGAATACTACCTGCCCGATGCCGT
The DNA here is from genome assembly GCF_025791835.1 of Roseomonas xinghualingensis. Classification (GTDB taxonomy): domain Bacteria; phylum Pseudomonadota; class Alphaproteobacteria; order Acetobacterales; family Acetobacteraceae; genus Roseomonas; species Roseomonas xinghualingensis. Next base: position 794 of record NZ_JAOXLP010000006.1, on the reverse strand, counting down.
CGAGATCTGCCGCGCCGGGGGCCTCCGCGCCGTTGCCGTGGAAGCCGATGAGGCCGAGTGCCGCGGCATCAACTCCCGCATGGAACTCGCCGCTGCCGAGGCCGCCGTCCAGTCCCGCCTGCGCGAAGCCGCCATGGCCGGTGGTGCCACGCTGATCAGCCCCGAAAGCGTCACCCTCAGCTTCGACACGGCGATCGGCCAGGACGTCACCATCGGTCCAAACGTCGTCATCGCGCCAGGCGTCACCATCGAGGACGAGGTGGAGATCCGCGCCTTCTCCCATCTCGAATCCTGCGTGGTCCGACGTGGCGCCACCATCGGCCCCTTCGCCCGCCTGCGCCCGGGTACCGAGATCGGCGCGAAGGCCCATGTCGGCAATTTCGTGGAACTGAAGGCCGCCATCCTCGGCGAAGGCGCCAAGGCCAACCACCTGAGCTATATCGGCGACGCCACCATCGGTGCTGCCACCAATATCGGCGCCGGCACCATCACCTGCAATTACGACGGCTTCGCCAAGCACAGGACGACCGTGGGGCAGGGGGTCTTTATCGGTTCCAACGCCACCCTCGTCGCCCCGGTCAGCCTCGGCGACGGCGCCTTCGTGGCCGCCGGTTCCACCATAACCGCCCCGGTTGCGCCGGATGCCATGGCGTTCGGCCGTGCCCGTCAGGAGCAGAGGGAAGGCCGCGCGGCTGCCTTCCGCGCCGCCCGCAGGAAGGAGAAGTAGCCATGTGCGGGATTGTGGGCGTGGTGGGGCGCGAGGAGGCGGCGCCGCGGCTGCTGGAGGCGCTGCG
>NZ_JAOXLP010000071.1 GCF_025791835.1 Roseomonas xinghualingensis | reverse complement strand
CTTTGCCGCCTACATCGACCAGGTGCTGGTGCCGACACTCCGGCCCGGTGACATCGTCATCATGGACAACTTGCCCGCCCACAAGGGCCAGCACACCCGCGCCGCCATCCAGGCCACGGGCGCCACCATCAAGGCCTTCCACTACCCAGGCCTGGATGCCCTCAAGGCCCATGTCCTGGCCTTCATCACGGCCTACAACTTCGCCAAGCACCTCAAGGCGCTCCGATGGCGAACACCGTTCCAAGCCGTCTGTGACGCCTGGACCAAAGACACCACCATCTTCAAGATCAACCCGCACCACCTCATCCCGGGACCAAACACCTAGTCCCGGGGCCTGAAGGCTGACCTCTTCGTGGCATGGCGTGGATGGAAGCGTCCATCGTACCAGCAGGCCCGGCTTGGCATCCTTCAGTTCCAGCACCGAGCGATGAGCATCCGCCACGGCCTTCACAAGGCTCAGGCCTAATCCTATCCCGGGTATATCCGCCGTCTCGGGCAAGCGCACGAAGCGTTCCAGCACCTGGCTGCGCTGCCCGGCAGGAATGCCGGGCCCGCTATCGGCGACACGGATCTCGACGGCACCTGCTATCGCCCTTGCCGAAAGGCGCACATGTCCGCCGCGTGGCGTGTACTTGATCGCATTGTCCAGCAGGTTGCCAGCCGCCTGGAAGAGCAGGTTCTCATTCCCGGTCATGTGCAGCTCTGGGGCAACCCGGATCGCCAGCGTCAGGCCGGCTTCCTCGGAGGCTGGGCCAAAGGCTTCGGCCACGTCTTCCAGCAACGTGGAGAGGTTCAGCGGGCGCCGGACGATCGCTGTGCCACCACTATCGATGCGCCCAATCCGCAGCACGGCGTCGAAGAGGGTGATGAGATTCTGTGCTTCGCCGATGGCCGCCTCGGTCAGCGGTTGCTGCGCGGCCGGGATGCTCCTTTGCAGGTCACTGAGTTCGGCGTGCAGCCGTGTCAGTGGCGTGCGCAGTTCATGCGCAATGCTGTCGGACACACGGCGGATGGATTCGAGGAGAGTCTGTATCTGGTCTAACATAAGATTGAGAGTGGTGGACAGGCGATCGAAGTCGTCGTCCGAGCCCTCTATCGGCACACGTTCGCTCAGGTTTCCTGTCATCACTCGCTGCGCGGTCGCGTTGATGGCGTCGATGCGACGCCCAATGACGCGGCTCATCAGCGTGCCGCCGAGAATGCCCAGCGGCACGCCCGCAAGAAGCAGCCAGGTGGCAGCATTGTTGATCGTCGCCCGGCGCTCCTCCAGATCCTTGATATCGCGGCCGAGCAGCAAGCGTGCGCCGTCAGGCAGGCGGTGATCATAGATCAGGGCTGTGTGACTGCTCCGCTCGCCGTCGGCGTAGCTGTTGTCCTCGATCTGCAGCCACGGGAAGGTGGGTTGGATAGGCCAAGTCTTGAGGTTGCCGGACAGAAGTTCGCCCGTCCCGGAGAGCAGCGCATGGTAGGCGCTGCGTTCCGCCGCCTGAAGGGCGCGCTGTTCCAGCGCGGTGGCGAGGCGGGAGGGGGTAGCGGCGTCATAGTTCTGCGCCAGGGAGTGCATCTCTGCCGTGATCTTGAAGCGAACTGCCTGTATCGGCTGGACGACCTGCTGCAGGTAGAGGATGGCCAGCAGCATGGCGAGCGAGGCGCCGAACATCAGCGCATAGAGGAGGGAGAGACGGAATGAGAGGCTGGCGAACAGCCTCATGGGGTACGGCGCAGCACGTATCCTGCGCCTCGCACGGTATGAATGAGCGGTCGGTCGAAGTCGCGGTCGATCTTCTGTCGTAGCTTGCTCATGAATTGGTCCACGATATTCGTCTGTGGGTCAAAACTATATTCCCATACACGCTCCAGCAGCATGGATCGGGTGACCACGCGGTCGGCGCTGCGTGCCAGCACCTCCAGCAAACGGAACTCACGCGGAGTTAAATCGATGCGTTGCCCGGCGCGGCGTACGCTGCGGCTGAGCAGGTTGATCTCCAGATCAGCGACCGTGATGTGGGACTCCTCGGCGGGAGGGCGGCTTCTGCGTCCGAGCACGTTCACGCGGGCCAGCAGCTCGGTCATGGCGAACGGCTTGGAAAGGTAGTCGTCCGCGCCGCTCTCCAGTCCCAAAACCCGCTCATCGACATCGCCGAGGGCGGTGAGGATCAGGACAGGCGTGTCATTGCCGGCGGCGCGTAGGGCCTTCAGGACCGCCATGCCATCCAGTTGTGGCAGCATGCGGTCGAGGATGATCAACTCGTAATCTTCTGTCATGGCCTGAAGCAAGCCATTCCGGCCGTCACGCAGGTGGTGGACCAGATGCCCACTTTCCCGCAGGCCCTTGGCGACATAGGTCGCGACACGCTCGTCATCTTCGACCAAAAGGATCTGCATTGGCCTCTGTTTCATCTGGGCAGCGGCCGCGTTCTATATCAGCGCGGCTTGAACATGGCCTAATATAAATTAGGTAGCCATCGGATGCTGAAGCGGTGCCGCTAGGTGGCGGATATGCACCAGACGCTTTCAAGTAGTTTTGTTGCCGACAGTAACATGCCTATCTCCGAGGCAGTAGCACTCGATGCGTTTTCGATGAACGGGGAACTTGGCCCTATGTTGGCACGGCTCCGCGAGGAGGCGGGGCTGACACAGAAGCAGGTCGCGCAGCGCTTGGGAATGCACCAGACCTGGGTGTCCCGATTGGAGCACGGGAGCCGCAGCGCTAACCCCGCGCTATTGTGGCGTTATCTGACAATGATCGCCACTCCGGCCGCGATGCGCTTGCTGGAAGCGTCCCGCGCACGCTGGGTGCATTTGGCACCTCCTCCATTGCAGCACCCGGATCTGGAGTTGCTGCAGGAGATTGAGAAGGCGCTCTCCCTCCTGAATGAGGAAGCCGGCCTGGGGGCGCTGCTTCGCAGGCGCCTGCGGGAGCTGGGCGAGGAGCTGGGGCGGCTGGACTACAGCGCGGTGTATATTGGCGAGGGCGGGGAGGCGCCTCTGCTGGCGGCCTTCCGTCAGGCCGGACTGCGGCTCGATCTAACCGGGGACGGACGTGGTTCTGGGATGGACTGTGAGGTGGCGATTGCCGCCGGAGATCTCTTCGCTATCCGCATCGTGCCGCTAGACGAGGATACGATGCATCGCCATGTCAGTGCCTTCTGCCATGCCGTGATACACCGCCTTGATTGGCTTTCCAGTGACACGCGGAGCCTGCCTCCAGGAATCCCACCGGGGACGGAGAAGGCCCTACGCAACATGGCGGATCTTGCGTTGCTTACTCCCGGCAGCACCTTGCGCCCTGACCCAGCCTTGGTCCTGGCCGAGGGGCGCTCGCCTGTGGAGTTTGAGACGGAAGTAGCGCTGCGCATGGCTCCATGGCGCCGACAGCGCCTGCTCTTTGCCTTCGAGGGAAGCGATCGTGAAGCAGGGCGTCATTGGCTGGCGGCGACCTTCGCGACGATCGTCGCCGGTCGGCAGCCAGACGCCCAGTTGCCTGCGCGGATCGAGATCACGCTGCCCGCGTCCGACCTGGCCGGATTGGGTTTTCGGATACGGCAGGTGGTTGTGCCCCGTCTGGACGGGATTGAGCCTCGGGTCGATGTCCTGGATCATCTGCAGGACCCGCGCGCCATTATTCTCCTGTGCGCGCCTGAAGCCGAGGAACTGCCGCCTGCCTTGCGCAATGTTCTGCAGTACGCCTCGGAGGCCGGCATTGATCCCGTGAGAGCCGATCGGACGGCCCTGCTGGACACGAGAACTCGCCGTTCCGGCCCCGCCCTGAAGGAGGGCGCTGGGCTCCTCGCCTTGCCGGTCCTGGCCTTCGATGGGTCAGAGGAAGTTCGTCGTGAGCTGGCCAATTTGGTGTCACGCCGCATCAAGTTGCTTCGGGCCCGGCAGAAAGAAGAGGTGCGCCTTGCGCTCGGCATCGCGCACAGTCTTGCGGACGGATCCACCGTAACGGAGGGAGCCTTGCTCGGTACAGCCTTGCGCCCTGTCCTGAACCGCATGCGTGACCCAGGAAGGTGGATCAGCAATCCGCAAGATGCACTTCTTCGGCTTGCGCGAAGCAGTTCCTGGCGGTTGTTGGCGGATTCAGTCCGCGCCATGGGACGACTGGCAGAGTTGGACTTCGCCGCCTGCCTCACGGGGGAGGTAGTGAGGCAGGCGGCGCAGTGCAGCTTCGGATTGATGCGCGATCTTCGTAGGATCGCCGCTCAGGATTTCGGTGAGCAGGGTGCCTTCCTGCGTGGGATTGTCCCCGTCTGGGAGCGGGATTTTCTGCTGGCGGTGCGGCTGCGGGTGATCACTTCCTTCCGGGCTCGGCTGGATCACGATTGGCCATTCCGTGACAAGGATGGGCTGGCGGTTGAGGATATGGTCTGCCGTCAGGCCCTTCTGGCGCAACTGGAAGGATGGTTCAGCCGCAATGCGGATTTCGGGGTGGCTATGGAGGATGCGATCAGCCTCCTGTGGCGGAAGACAGTGCTGATGCCGTTAGAAGAAGGCTTTCTAGGCGAGCCTGCCGCTTTCAATGGGGCGTGCCTGTCAGCCTGACTGCTGCAACGGCTGGATGGGTCCAAACCGCCCATTTCGACCGTCTCGCCTGGTTCTGGATGGGAACTGAGCGCAACGTCGGCAGAGCGCGCCAAACTCCAGAACACTCTGGCTGTCGTTCGGCAGGACTCTGGAGTGTAGCGCACGACGCTGACCAGCGTGACTTCTCCAGTGCCGCCTCGAGACATCGCTCTACCTCGCCGACAATCGCTTCGACGGTGATGCGGAAGTGCTGCCAGAGGTCGTCCTCAGCACTCGAGGTGCCATAGCCCCGCATGTCGTCGAAGCCGCCCCGGGCGCCAAGCCAGCAGTGCCAACCGAAGCGCACCGCCGCTTCCACGCCGACGCGCACCGTCTTCCGTTCCAGAACGGTGTTACGGTAAGCCCGTTCCTGGCGTTCGAAGAGTTCCTAGCAAGGCATGGACACGATGGCCGTCGGTACCCTTTGGCTTGTATCTTATCCCGGAGATGCAATGAGAGTGCGACCTCTAATCCCGTTGAAGGCGCTCACCGCCGAGGAGGCGGATCTGGCCGCGCTCCGGGAGGGCACACCGAAGCTGGATGGGGCCATGGCTGCCTTGGCACCGTTGCCACGCTAAAGGCTGTTGTGCACCAACGGTAACCCATTGATCCGGCTACGCGTTTCTGCTGACTGCCTCGCGAAGAGAAGCAGTTTCTTCAATGGCTTATTGCGAGGTCCACAACAGCCTCTAGTAGCCGGGCGGAGCAGGCGACGCAGACGGCGCATCGGCTTGCACTGGAAGTGGAGGCGCTCAGAACCAAGGGCATCGCCACCTATCAGGGACTTGCGCAAGCACTGATGGAGAGGGGAGTGCCCGCTCCACGGGGGGGCTGTGTGGACGCACACCACCGTTGCACGGGTCGTGGGGCGGCTCGGTGCCTAGGACCTACTGGTCCCTCTCGATGACGTTCAGCTCCGCTTCCGCATCCCGTCCAAGAGGAGCGGTGAGGAAGTCGAGCGTCATTGGCAGCGCCATGTTGAGGCGGGGTAGGTGCATCAGGGCGATGCGGCCCGAGGTGATCCGGCCCGAGAGCAGGTGGCCACCGCGTTGGCGGGCGGTGTCGAGGAAGTGGAGGTGGCAGCCAGGAACGGCGACGTTGCCGAGGAAAGTAGGCGTCCAGAAGCCGCAGAGCGTGCCCTCGGTCTCCGGGAAGTCGAAGGTGGCCTGCTGCTTCGCGACCTCGACCAGCGGCGTGTAGGCTTCCTGGCGAGGCACGCTGCGTACCCGCAGGCCTTTGAAGCAGCCATCGATTCGGATGGCGTAGAGCATGTTGGGGGAGGGGATGAGGCTGCTGATCGCCTCTTCAATCCCGGTCCCGGGAGGGACCTCGTCCACCGTCTCGGCTCGGAAGGGGGCGACGCAGGCGAAGGGGGTGCGGGCGGTGCCATCCACCTCCCGCGCGGTGCCGGTATTGTCCACCTGCCACGCGCGGCCGTCCAGCACGACCATCTCGCCATCCAGGTCCTCGAAGGTGCCGAGGCCAAGATCACCTTCTGCCAGGATGTCTGCGACGGTCGCCGTCCCTTCGTAAAGGCCGTCCAGCAGGGCGTTGACCGGGGCAGAGAGGTAGGCGGCGCGGTGGACGGTCATGTGGGACGATTCCTGGGAAATGCAGGTAGGGAACCAGCAAGGGCGCGGAGACGGAAGGGGCCAATCAGGCCACCGCCAGCTCGCCCGCCTCCTGCCAGCAGGAAGCGATGAGGATGCTTTCCGAGGTTGACAAAGAGAGGGACGGCACTTGCAGCCGCAAGGGCCCACGGGGCGGTGTTGGGGAGGGCCGGGAGTGGAGGCCTGCGCCACCGCCCTGTGCGGCGGCTGCGGCCTCCTCCCGGGCGGAGCAGGCAACGCGGACAGCACACCGGCTGGTGCAGGAGGTGGAGGCACTGCTGATCGAGGGCGTCACGACGAACCTGGGCTTCGCTCGTGCGCTAACAGGCGTCGCGTTGTTACCCCGAGCGGTGCGTCCGTATGGACCCACGCGACCGTAGCACGGGCGCCGAGCCGATCTCTGGCCTGCTGAAGACGGCGCCGGGCCAAAGCAAGGGTCCCGAGGTTAGCACCGGTAACGGCCCTCAGTTTCACTCCATCGTGGCATGTCGACGAGCTCTTTGAAGGCTTCGAACCCAATGCCCTGACCGCGCATCCGGAACTCGCCAGAGGCAATGTCCGCGCGCACTGCCTGCATCGTCCTGACGGCGTGCATCATCAGCGAGATTCCGTAAATCACTATTTCGAAGCCGAGTTCCGCCAGTTTTGAGGGTGAGAGCAATGGGGTAAGCCCGCCCTCCAGCATGTTGGCCAATTGCACCGCCGGAAGCTCGCGGGTTATTTGCGCCATCTCGTCAACGTTCAGCGGGGCTTCGCGGAATAGCCCGTCGGCGCCGGCGCGCAAGTAACGCTCGCCGCGCCGTAAGGCCTCGTCCAAGCTGTACACCTCCCGGGCGTCAGCCCGAGCGATGATGAAGGTACGCCGATCCAGACGCTCGCCCGCGGCGGCTCGGATGTTTGCCTCCATCCGCTCCGTCGACAGCAACTCCTTGCCCGCGATGTGGCCGCAGCGCTTGGGAGAGGCTTGGTCCTCGAAGAAGATGGCCTGCGCGCCGAGCCGTTCGTAGCTCTGCACGATGTGAACAATGTTCTTCACGTCGCCGTAGCCATTGTCCGCGTCGAGCAGCACGGGCAGGTCTGAGGCCGCGAGGATGTCCCGGTACGCGGCTTGGAATTCGCCTTGCCCGAGCAGCCTAATATCGGGAAGTGTGTGCCGGACACCCGCCACGGGAAAGCCGCCTATGAAGTAGGCCTTGAAGCTGGCCCGCTGAATCAGACGAGCGGTGAGCGCATCATGCGCCCCCGGCAGCACTAACGGCCGCTCGGATGCGACAAGGTCGCGGAAATGCGAGTGTGCGTTCATTCCACTTTTGCTCCGTCTTCAAGCGCCACTGTGGCCCACTTGGTGCGGTCGACCGCGATCAGCGCGTCGTAGGCCGTGGGTGAGGGGTCGCCTGGGGGTTCGGCGCCAAAGCGGGCGAGGGCCTCCGCTGTACCTGGCGCATGAAGCGCCGCCTGTAGCGCACTAGAGAGCCTCCGCTACGGCTAGCGCTGGCCGGCCTGCCGGTCGAGCCGGTCGAAGCCTGGACTTTAGCCGACATCCGGCCTGGACGGGAATCGGAGTGCTGGTTGAACGTGATCGCCATTCGGCGCCCGGCGGCCGACCTCGCGTCTTCTGCGTCGGCGTAGCCGGAGTGATAGCGGATCAGGAAGACACCATGAGCTCGATGTTTGGACACTTGGCGGCGCGCTTCTCGCCGGGAACCGAGAACCTCGCGACCGAGGCCCTGGCATACATCCTCGGCCGCTCGCCCGCCGCGCGGCTGGCGCTCAACCAGATTCCAGCGTCACTCGGGCTGAGACTGCCCGAGATCCGCTCCTTCAGGACACAGTACGCGGGGGAGGACCAGGCCATACCGGACCTCGCCGGCCTCGACAGTGACGGGAGGCCAGTGCTGCTCGTGGAGAACAAATTCTGGGCGGGCCTGACGCCAAACCGTAAGCGAGGGCTACAGGCCCTTGCCGTGATTGGCTGACGCTCGGGGCGTTTTCGGGTCGGCCCAGCACCAGGGCATGAGCTCGTCGATGCGGCTGTTGGGCCAGCCCTCGACAAGGCGGGTCAGCA
>NZ_JAOXLP010000070.1 GCF_025791835.1 Roseomonas xinghualingensis | reverse complement strand
ATGCCATCCAATCCTTTGGACGACTTCTCCAACATCTTGGACACGACCTTCTCCATGCTCAGGGACATGGAGAGACGGTTCACCAAGCTTGCAGGACTGATGGACGGGAGAGGCTGCAACCTCTCCCTCCCCCTGCTCGAAGCTGGCGCGAACGTCGGCACCAGCGAAATTCATGAGGCGCGTGCCACGGGGCATTCCCCGACCGCGCTTCTCCAGACGGCCCAGAGCAACAAGCTTTGCCCGGACCTTCTCCACGCGCTTCTCTGTGAGGCGCAGCCGGATTGCGGTCTGCCTCTCCGTCAGGCCCTCGCGCGCCGCCTGCTCGACGGCATCGAAGTCACGGGAGAGCGGCGCTGGAACCGGCTTCGGCAGCGGCCGCTCCTTGCGGATCACCGTGTTGCAGGTGGAGCGATCGGGGAAGATGTAGCGCGGAAGGCTGGGGCGGACGGCGACGATGTGGCCGACAACCTCCACCACCGGCTTGGGCTTCGGGTACAGAGGCAGGCCGGCGAGAGCCCGCAGCGCCTTCTCGCGCAGGACATCGGGCTCGATACCGGCGGCGTCAGCCCAGCACTCGCGCGCCTCGGCCCATTCGCCCTCCCGGTCGGTGAGGAACCGGATGGCGTTGTCCTTCTCCTGCGGCGTCGGTCGGGCGGCTGCGTTGCCGCCGGGAATGTCCTCGGCAGCCCCGAGGTCAGCGAATGCCAGGCCAATGACGGCGGCTGCGAGTTCGCGGCCCGTGTGGATGCTCATGCCGCCACCTTCCGGCGCGCATCCCGCTCAGCCCGTGCGGCCAGCAGCGCGGCGACGCGCGGCCCGACCGTCGCGTTCGGATGAGGCGTCCACCGCACGTGCCGGCAGCGCGGCTCTTCCCCGGTCGTCAGGAGCGCCGCCCGATGCAGGCTGCGGAAGGAGAGGCAGTGCTTGCCGTCGTAATGCAGCTCCACCGGCTGATCGGGGAGGCCGGCCTCCACAAGCTGACGGAAGAAGGAATGCGCGTCCTGGGCGCGGGTGAGATCGACGCGCATCTACCGCCCCTCCCGCTCGATCACCGCGACCATGGCGGCGACGACAGCGAGGCCGAGGGCGATGGCTGCGGCCCAGGCCAACGGGCCGAGGACGAGGAAGAGATTGACCAGAATCCACCAGGCGGAGACGGCGAGGATGCCGATCAGCGGCACGGCCGTGCCGAGCGGCAGGCGCTCGTTCACCGGCTCAGCGCTGGGCGGCTCGTTGGGGAGGATGCAGGCGACGAGGGCGGACATGGATCAGCGACCTCCCAGAAGGAGAGCGGCGGCGTAGGCAGCGAGGCCGAGGGCTTGGAAGGCCATCAGGCCATCTCCCTCTCTGCTGACGAGGCGGGCTCGACGGGCTTTGGAGACCGGCGCACGGCACCGGGAGCCGTATGAGTTGCGAGCACCTCGAAGGTGATCGCCTTCAAGCGGCGGCGCTGCGCCTCATCCACAATGCCGGGGAACTCATGAGCAGGGATGCCACGTGTCTTCCACCGCCATACGAGAGACGGGGGGCGACCAAGGGCGTCCGCCAGGGAGCGGACCGTTCCAAACGCGGAGATGATCTCTTCGGCCGTCATGGCTCGAAAGAATAGCCATTATGGCGATGCTTGCAAGCGCAATCCGGTTATCGCCGAACAAAAGGTCCATCGCCATGGTGGCGACTATGGCAGGCAAGCTCCCCAAATCGACGGAACTGCGCGAACTGATCGGGCGCAGACTGAAGGCCGCGCGGGAGGCTTACGACACCAACGCGGCTCGGGTGGCCCGAGAGCTGGAGATCACCCCGCAGACCTGGAACAAGTACGAGCAGGGTGATCGCTTCCCAGACGAAATGGTGGTCGTCCGATTCTGCCAGCTTACACAGTGCCCGGCGGACTGGCTGTACCTTGGCCGGATAACGCAGGAGATGCCGGCGACGATGGCCGCTCGGATAGCAGTAGCAGCACCAGATCTAATCCAGGAGCTTCCGCTGGCCTCCCGGAAGTCGGCGGCGGAACCACAAAACACCTAGCGCCACTGCTACTACCCACGACGATCCTCCTGTTGGGAAAGAGAACATAACGAGTACACGTGTTAACGCACAACCGATTCCACGGGCCCCTCACTAATCCGTGATCGCCATTTTGGCTATTTGCGCTAGACCAAAGATAGCCGTTATGGCGATACTCCCCTCCACACCCCGAGGGCGCGGCCCTCGACGCAGGAGGGACAGAGGATGGTGGAGGCGAAGGCGGCGCCCGAACTCGTGGAGCGGATCCTGCAGGGCGCCTACGCCCAGGTCCTCCACAAGATCGAGCGCGTGGACGGCACTTCGATCGTCGGGCTGATGCAGTCGCGCCGGCGCGGCAAGGATCGAACCCATGCAATCGCGGTGATCCCTGGCGTCCTTAATCGTGCGAACTTCGGACAGATCGTCACGGAGGCCCAGCAGCACGGCGTCGCGAACGTGCGCGACATCATCTTCTTCTGCCGCACATGCACCTACAACGGTGACGGAATGACGGTCGCGCAGATTGGCGAATACGTCCCCGCCGAGATGCTGGCGGACGCCGCCTGATGCGCCCCGCCCTCAACTTCGCCACCGGCCTCTTCGCCTTCCTCTTTGGCCTCGGCGTGCTGCTCGCCCTCGCCGTGGCGATGGGGGCGTGAGGATGCAGCCCGGCCTCTACCTCGATCTGCCCTTCGATGAGTACCAGGCGGCCGATGCCGTCTCGGTCTCGACGCTGAAGCGGTTCGCCCAGGCGCCTTGCAAGGCGCTGGTGAGCCGCCCCAGCACGCCCTCTCTCGCCTTTGGCTCCCTCGTCCATTGCGCCGTGCTGGAGCCTCACCGCCTGGAGGATCGCTACGCCGTCACGACGGTTGAGCGCCGCGGGACGAAGGCCTGGGAGGCTGCTTGCCTGGAGGCTGGCGACCGCGAGCTGGTGAAGCAGGCTGACATGGATGACGCCCTGCGCCTGCGGGACGCCGTGCAGCGCCATGCGATCGCCCGCGAGCTGCTGTCGCCTGGCCTGATCGTGGAAGGCAGCCTGTTCTGGGACGACCCCGAGACCGGCCTGCGGTGCCGCGCGAGGCCTGATGGCATTCGCCGTGACCTGAAGGCGCTGGTGGACGTGAAGTCCGCAGCCGACGCCAGCTACGACGAGTTCGGCCGAGCTGCCGCCAAGTACCGGTATCACTGGCAAGAGCCGATGTACCGGGACGGCATCCAGCACGTCGAAGGGTGGGTGCCCGACGCCTTCATCTTCATCGTGGTGGAGAAGGAGGCCCCTTACCTCGTCGCCGCCTACGAGCTTGACGCGGCCGATGTGGACAAGGGCCGGCGCCGCGTCCGCGAGACACTGAGCGCCTACGCCGAGTGCAAGCGGTCGGGCATCTGGCCCGGCCTCCCCGAGAACCTGCAACGCCTCACGCTGCCCGTCTGGGCGGACTGACGGAGATTCCGATGAGCGTCACAACCTCCCCCGTCCGCTCGCTCGCGGACATGCGCGCCACGGGCAAAATGGTGGCCAAGGAAGCCGGCGGCACGACCGTTGCGGCCTTCTTCGAGGCGAACAAGGACACGCTGAAGGCGGTCCTGCCCCAGCATATGACGCCCGACCGCCTGATGAAGATCGCGCTGGGCGCGCTGCGGACCACGCCGAAGCTGATGGACGCGACGGTACAGAGCCTCTTCGGCGCCGTAGTGTTCTGCGCCCAGCTTGGCCTGGAGCCGAACACGCCGCAGGGGCACGTCTATCTGATCCCCTTCAACAAGCGGGTGAAGGACGGCAGCAAGTGGGTCGATAAGCCCGAGGTCCAGGTCATCATCGGCTACAAGGGCCTGATAGACTTGGCGCGCCGCTCCGGGCAGATCGTGTCCATCTCGGCCCGCACCCGCTGCCTCCACGACGAATGGGAGATGGAGTGGGGCACCGAGGACCGCATCAAGCATACGCCGCGCGACGGTGACCGCGGCCCGGTGGTCGGCTTCTACGCCGTCGCCAAGCTGAAGGATGGCGGCGTCCAGTTCGAGTACATGAGCCTCAAGGAAATCGAGGCGATCCGCGACAGCAGCCAGGGCTACCAGTCGGCCATGCGCGCGGCCAGCAACGGCCGCCAGCCCAAGCACCCCTGGATCGACAATTTCGAGGCTATGGGCCTCAAGACGGTGATCCGTCGGCTGACCAAGTACCTGCCGATGAGCATCGAGATGGCCCGCGCTGTCGCCGCAGACGAGCATGCCGAGACGAAGAGCCAGGCAATGGGCCAGGTGCTCGACGGCGCCGAGTTCACAGTCATCCAGGACGATGACGACGACGCGCCCCAGCCCGTCATTGACGACACCTTCCCCGGCGACCGCCCGCTGGAGTCCGCGCAGTGACCCCGATGCAGACCCCCACCCCCATCCTCTCCTTCACCGAAGCCGAGTGGGCCGACCTCTTCACGGCGTCGCGTTGCATCGCAGGCATCGAGCGGCACGTCATGCGGGCGCTGACCGAGGGCGACGTGATGCTCGCGCTGGACCTGCAGCGTGTTGCGACCCTCGCCCGCGCCGCCGTCGAGGCGAAGTGCCTGGGGGCGCGGATATGAGCGAGATGATGCATGCGCGCGTGGCGCGCGTCCGGGCGCCTGTCCTGATCAGCGGGACGCTGCACCTGACGGCGGAGCAGTGGCGGTGGCTGAGGCAGGAGGCCGCCGCGCGCGCCGCCGGGTTCCGACTGGAGGAGGCGATGCACGCCTACCACGGCCGTCCGGGTGCCGCCCGCCAGTCGCGGCTCGATGTCGAGATGGCCGAAGCGGTGCTTGAGCAGGTGCAGGGGGTGGGGAATGTGTAAGTGCATCGAGGAGGTGAACGCCTTCCTTGCCCCCTACAACACGGAACTGGTGATCGAGATCTTCCGCGGCACCATCGTGGTCGAGACGCAGAAGAAGGAAAACCGCGTCCGCGGCCGCGCAAAGGCCATGCTGCCAACCTTCTGTCCCTTCTGCGGCGAGAAGTATCCGGAACGCGCCCTCGCGCGTGCGACGGGGGAGGAACGGTCGTGAAGGCTGCCAACTGGAAGGCTCCGGAGCGCGCGCCTGTCCGCAAGTCCATGACGGACAGCCTGGGGCGTGTTCGTGGTGGCTGCTGGCGTGGCCGGCTCGCAGTTCCGGCCCACGCGCACCCTCTAGTGCGCCGCCTCTTCGAGATCATCAACGACGAAGAGGCGCTGTTGGACGAGGTAGCGGCTCCTGCTGGCTTGTCTGTCGTCACCATCAAGGAGTGGCGCCGGAAGAACCCAACCATCGTCACCTTCGACGCGGCTGCCCGCGTCCTCGGATACCGGCTCGCGCTGGTTCCTGATCGGAGCGCTTCATGACCACCCCCCTAACGCCCCCCGCCGAGCACGAGGGCGCTCCGTTGCAAGACCGCTTCGCTGACCGCTGGCGGTTCCTGCCGATGGGCCAAGCCCTGTCAGGGCCGAAGCATGGCTACTGCGTGGTCTATTCCGACCGCTGGTGGGTCGTGCATCCCGGCGCGCGAGGCCATCGAGAAGGCCCTAGACGCCATCAGCTCCGTCTCCGACGCGCTGTCCTCGGCACGTGACCACGTGCAGGACCGCCGCGACGAGGACTTCGACTGCTTCACGGTGGATGGGCAGCCCGAGACCATGGACAGCCACGAGGCTGAGATCATCCGCGAGCACGACGATGTGCTGCGGCGCCTGGCGCTGGTGATGGACGAGCCCGAGGAGATCGCAGCATGACCCGCATCGTCTGCTGGTTCAGCGCCGGCGCTGCGTCGGCTGTCGCCACCAAACTGGCCTTGGCGCGCTACCACACCCACGAAGTCGTCATTGCCCGCTGCATCGTCCCAGAGGAGCACGAGGACAACGACCGGTTTGCCACGGACTGCGAGCGGTGGTTCGGCAGGCCGATCCTGAACCTCCAGAGCAGCGACTACGCGAGCTGCGAGGAGGTGTGGGCAAAGCGCCGCTACATGGCCGGACCAGGCGGGGCGCCTTGCACCATCGAGATGAAGAAGGCGGTGCGCTGGGCGTTCGAGCGCGAGTTCCAGCCCGACTTGCAGGTCTTCGGCTACACGGCCGAGGAGGCCGGCCGGGCAAGTCGGTTTCGCGCGGGCAACCCTGAGGTTCCGCTCGTCACGCCGCTCATTGATGAGGGGCTGACCAAGGCGGATTGCCTCGCGATGATCGACCGGGCGGACATTGAAATCCCAGCCATCTACCGGCTTGGCTTCCGCAACGCGAACTGCCTGGGCTGCGTGAAGGCGACCAGCCCGGCGTATTGGAACCGCATTCGCAGGCACTTCCCCGAGGTGTTCGGGCGGCGCGCAAAGCTGTCGCGCGAAATCGGGTGTCGGCTGGTGGAGCTGCACAAGGACCGGATTTTCCTGGACGAGCTTTCACCGGAGGTCGGCGCTGGGGAGCAGGAGCCTGACATGGACTGCTCGCTGCTGTGCGCAATCGCTGAACAGAAGATCGCGGAGGCTGCCCATGTCTGAAGGATTGAAGCCCCCCGCCGAGCACGAGGGGGCTCCGGCGCATGTGATCAAGGCCGGCCCGCACAAGGTACCAATGGTCGTGACGTGGGATGGCGCCTATTGGGATGCGCAGACGCTCTGCGCGACGCCCGAAGAAGCCGCAGAGTACGGCTACACCTACGTCTCCCCCCTGTACCCGCCCGCCACCCACCCGCCGGGCGCGACCGTGGCGGTGCCTGTGGAGCCGACGCAGGCTATGATCCGCAAGGGCGTGAACACCCGATCTGGCTATTTCATGTCCTGCATCCCTGGAGTCCATACGCACGAGGCAGCGACGCGCGAGGTCTGGTGCGCCATGGTCAAGGAGGCCCTCGCCGCAGCCCCGCCCTCACCCGCCCCGGCTGGCGCGAGCGAGGCGGCAGAGGCGATGCGCGAGGCGTGCGCGAAGATTGTGCAGCCGGGCGAGAAGCCGTGTGACTGCATCGAGACGCTAAACGGTCTGTGGATACAGCGGTGCGACTGCCGCAACTCGGGCGACGCAGCTAGCGCGCAGGAGTGGTGCACAGCCATGAACCATGCCGCTGCCATCCGCTCTCTCCCCACGCCCACCGCACCCGCGACCGCCCGCCATCTGGACGACGACGCGGTGGACGCCTTTGCCCAGGCGATGAAGGACAAGTTGCGCTACGCCCGCGAGGTAAAGGGTCGTGGGCGCTGGCAGGAATGCTCGCCTGAGAGCCTCTCGCGGATGCTGCTGGAGCATGTCGAGAAGGGCGACCCCATCGATGTGGCGAACTTCTGCACTTTCCTGTGGTCGCTGGGCGCGAAGATTGGCCCCTTCGAAACTGCCCCCGCGACCGCCCCCAGCGGCGGGGAGGCGGTGGAGGACCCTATTTGGCCGGAGTGGGCCGAACGGATCATGGCAAAGCTCCGCAAGTGGGGTGTGGAGACAGACGACGAGGACTGCGACCTTGCCTTGATCTTTGAAGAATGGGTGGACGGTTTCACCGAAACGGAAGCGGTTCGGAAAGCCCGCGCGCAAGGCTACGAGGACGGTTTGCGAGACGGGGAGAAAGTCGCCCTCCCAGCGCCCGCGCCGGATGGGCGGGATGGGGAGGTGGAAAGGCTGCGGGCAGCACTAGAAACCATCGCTGAGGAGCACGATGCGGGCCGCCATGACGGGCAGCCTGAACCATGCCCCGCGCACGACGCCGACACGATGTTTGCCATTGCCCGCGCCGCCCTCGCGCCCATCTCGGAGAAGCGGCGGTGATGGTGGAGTTCTTCGCAGCTATCGGCGCGTTGCACGGCTTCATTCAGTTCTGCCTCGTCATGCTGGCAGGCTGCGTGTTGCGCGTCATCCTCCTCGTGATCAGCCGGTTCTACCGAGTGGTTATGGTCACGGCACGCGGCTGGCCCCCTGATCATCTCGATGCAGACGGCGATTGGAAGCCCGAGCCGGAGAAGGAGGCCCAGCCATGAGCTACGCGCGGCATTCCGAAGACGATCTGCACGAAGCCCTCGATGGAGTGCAGACGGAACTCGATGAGATCGAGGCGGCCGTGAAGTCGCTGTTGCCCACGTGCTCTGGGCGCGGGGTGACGGACCACGATTTGGATCAGGTGGCGTTCATCTGCGCCGCCCTCGCCAAGCACCGCATCGCCGTGCTCGCCGAGATCAACCAGCGGGTCAGGGGGATGGGATGAGCGAGAAAGCGAAGCTGCCGCCTGACGTGTGCGACGCTTCCTACGATGAGCGGCGGCGCGGCTTC
>NZ_JAOXLP010000069.1 GCF_025791835.1 Roseomonas xinghualingensis | reverse complement strand
ACCTCGCGCGACCAGGGCCCGATCGTACTCCCGCCAGTTCCGCGTCCGGTACCGCCGCCGCGGCCGACGACCACCCGACCCATTCTCGACCATGCCTCCCTCCGGAGCTGATTATTGCAACAACGCCACCTAGCCGCCCCATCCGCTTTATCGTCCCCTTCGTCGCTGGCGGCAGCACCGACGTCGCCGCGCGCGTGATCGCGGAGCGCATGGGTCAGACCCTCGGCCAGCCAGTCGTCGTCGAGAACCGGGGCGGCTCCGGCGGCAACATCGGCGGGGAGATGGTGGCGCGCGCCGCGCCGGATGGCCACACGATCCTGATGGGCGTGACCGGCCTGTTGACCACCAACCCGCATATCTACCGTTCCATGTCCTTCGACCCAGCGAAAGACCTAGCGCCGGTTTCGATGGCCTATACGAGCGATTTGGTGATCGTGGTGCCAAACAGTCTGCCGGTCCGCAGTCTTCAGGATTTCGTGGCCTATGCGAGAGCGCGGCACGGTCAACTCTCCTTCGGCAGTTCAGGTCACGGTGCCTCGACACATACTGCGGCGGAGCTGTTCCGGCTCCAAGCCGGGCTCGATATGCAGCACGTGCCCTATCGCGGCAGCGGAGCAGCCATCAACGACCTTATGGCAGGCACAATCCAGATGATGGCAATCCAAATCGCTGGCGCTGCTGGACAGATCCGTGACGGTCAGGTCAAGGCCCTGGCGGCCACAGGCCCACGCCGGCACCCCTTGATCCCAGACGTTCCCTCCATCGGCGAGGCCGGCTTTCCAGGCGCAGTAGCCACGAGTTGGGGCTGCGTCATGGCCCCGGGCAGCACGCCGGTGCCGATTATCGCGCGGCTGAATCAGTCCGTGGTCGACGCACTGAGCACGCCTACGGTGCAGCAGCGTCTGTCCAACGCCGGAGTGGATGGCGAGGCCTCCACGCCCGATGCTCTGACCGCCCTTCTTGAGGCCGAACGCGAGAAGTGGGGCCGCGTGGTAAAGGAGGCTCGTATCAGCGTCGATTAGGGCATTGCGAGGCCTTGGCCTTTTCGCACCGATCGAAGCGTTGGACGCGTCTCTCCCGAGAGCCATAACGGTCAGGTGATGTGGACGTATTCTGGGCGACCCAGGCCCAACATGCGGTTCAGCCGCTCGGCGGCGATGGCCACCTCGGTTGCTTGGCGTCCGTCCGTTTGCGAGGGTAGGCCATCACCAATGAGGCGCTTCCAGCGCGACACATCGACTTCGACCAGGGCACGCCAGGCGTAGCGAGACGCCCACTGCCAGCCTATGCGGCCGCGCTCAGCAATGGTCTGCCGGCACCGATCCCGCTGCATTGCCTCGGTCTTGGCTCTCGCACCCGGCAGCGCGCTCGATCACGGCGGGATGACGGCCCCATCGGGATGACGCGCCGCGACGGCGGTATCGACGTCATCATGATCGTAGGCGCCGCCGCCGATGAAGGGGGCAACCTCGACCGGCTCGCGCAAGTTTGCATCTGGCCAACTTGACGATGCTCGCGTGAGGCCATCCCAGCCGTAAGCTCTCAGCGTCGCCGTTCTCGCCAACCTGACAACGCCACGCTGCACCATGACTTTAATCCTGCGGACGGCAGGCAGGAAGGTCAGTTCATTTCGCCGAAATTGCCCACCGGGAGGGGCGCACTCCAAGCCTGGCGATCAGCAGCTCACGCTGCACCAACGGCAGGCGGAAGCCACTCAGCTGTTCAAGGTCCGCGGATCGAACAACTCCTCCGCCCGCATCACCCGTCGAGCGAGGTGTTGCGCATGCGACCAGCGGCAAAGCGCCTCGAACTCTGCGCGGTTCGCGGCGAAGCCATAGCGCCAGGGCTCCGGGCCAAGCAGGGCCTGCGTCGTTGCCCACTCCTCCGCAAGGAAGGGAAACATCGTCGCCGGCGAGCTGGAGGCCAGGGCTGCCTGCCACTCCGCCTCGGCCAAGCATTTCGCCTCATAGAAGGCGCGATACAGGGCGAAACCCAGCCCTGGTGCGCGCGCGATCACGTCTCTCCGCACTCCGATCAGGTGCATCGTCGGGAAGAAGCCCGTGCGGCGGTAATAGGCCTCGGCCGCGCCACGAGGATCTGGGAAAAGCCGCGTCACGCGCGGATCCCCTGAAATGAAACCCGAAGGCGGCGTCGGCGAAAGCACCGCATCCAGCTCACCCGCAAGAAGCGCTTCGTTCAGGGTCGTGCCTTCCGGCAGCGGCCGCACATCGACACCCTGCGGCAGCTCAAGAACCAACCTCTCCTTCCGGCCAGCCAGATTGGTACCCGCCGTGCGCCAGATCATCGCGTCGGTTGCCACGCCATGTTCATCGGCCAATATGCCGCGCAGCCAGAGCGCGAGTGTCATGCCGTATTCGGGAACCCCGACGCGGCGCCCTTCGAGATCCTTTGGCGATGCGATGGCCGCGTCGCGCCTGAGATAGATACATCCATGGCGGAATGCACGTGCCACCGGGATGGGCAGCGCCACATAGGCGGCCTCCCCGCGAGACAGCTGCACGAGTTGCGAGGAGAGCGAAAGTTCCGTCACGTCAAACTCCGCGCGCGTGACGGCGCGGGGAAAGCTCTGCTCAGACGCGAGCGGCACTGGCACCACCCGTGCACCCTCAACCTGGACGCGGCCGTCGAAAAGCGGGCGAACCCGGTCATAGGCACCGCATGCAACGGTAAGGGTCAGCATCAGTCAGCCCTGATCCCGGCTCGCTGCACGAGATAGCGGAACCGCTCAAGGTCCGCCGTGATGACCTGCCGGAACTCATCGGGCGTGCGGGGTGCTGCATCGGCCCCCTCCATCGCCAAGCGCTCCTTCATATCAGAGGTGCCAAGGCCGGCATTCACAGCGGCATTGATACGCTGCACCAGCTCCGGCGGCGTGGCAGCCGGTGCCATCAGACCATGCCATTGTAGCACTTCGAAGCCGGGAACCGCGCGCGCCGCCACCGGCAACACGTCGGGAATGACCAGTGATGGCTCGCGCGCGCTCATACCGAGCGCCAGCAGCCGACCCTCCCTCGCGGCAGGCAGCACCACCGGCGCACCAGCGAAGCTGCATTTCACGCGGCCAGCCAGAAGGTCCGCCAGCATGGAGCCATTGCCCCGATAGGGAACATGAACCAGCTCGATGCCCGCCGCGTCGCAGAAGGCGGCCATCGTGATGTGCGATGCGGCGCCGTTACCGGCGGTTCCGTACTCCAGCTTGCCGGGCTGTGCCTTCGCGAGGGCCACGAACTCCTCCGCCGAACGCACGGGCACGGAGGGATGCACCACAAGCACCGAAGGCAGGGTGGCAACCAATGCCACCGGCGTGAAATCCCTCAGGGAATCATAGGGAATATTCGGATAGATCCAGGGGTTCACAGCGAGCGTGCCGATATGGCCCCACAGCAGGGTATGGCCATCCGGTGCTGATCGAGCGACCTGGGCGGCGCCAACCGTTCCCCCCGCGCCACCACGATTGTCCACCACCACCGGGTGCCCGCCGAGCGCCTGCTGGAGCTTCTGTGCTAGAGGTCGCGCCAAAAGGTCGTTCGATCCGCCCGGTGGGAAGGGAACCACGATGTTGATCGGCCTGGTGGGCCAGCCTTGAGCCAGCGCCGGCCGCGACAGCGCAGCCGCCGTTCCCGCGAGCAAGAGAGTCCGGCGATGCCTCATCCTGATGGCTCCTTTCCCTGCGGCGAACCGCGAATCCATGAGCAGCAATCGGTACTTCTCCGGCACGTTAGCGCCGAGAAACCGGGCGCGGATAGCGGGAACTGTTGAAGGAACACGAGATGCACCGCCTGCCTCCAGGAACATGGCCCGCGCGCAGACTTGTTGTGCCCCTGATTCTGATGAGCGGCATTCCGCGCTACCCCGCGAAAGTCAGGACGGCATTACGGCTTGGATGGCCGGGTTCGGAACCCGGGGGCCATCCGCAAGGGCTGCGGGCAGGAGGAAAATGGGATGCCGAGTGAGCAGGGCGTGGTAGCGGGTCATCCCCGCTGGACTTCGACCATGCGGCGGATAACGGTCGGATTGGCGATCGCTTCACGTGCCACCGCACTCAGGCGCTGGATGACGGGCGCAGGCGTTCCCGCCAGCGCCATGACGGAGTCCCAGGATGTCGATCCGGTGCAGGTATAACCGAGTTCGCCGACGCTCGGCACCTCCGGCAGCAACGGATGGCGCCGCGGCCCGGTGACGGCGAGCGGCCGGTCTGGCTCTTCCTCGATCAGGTCGAAGACGGCCAACTCAGAAGCCCGGGTCAGCTTGCCTGCATAAACCGGCGATGTCGCGGATTAGGCCGGATCCGAGATACTTCTCGATGCTCTCGGCTGTGGTGGGCTGGACTCCTCCAGGAACCCAGCCCGAACTGCAGACCGTGGCCGCGGTCATTGCCACGCCACGGCGCCGCCTATTGAGGCGGCTGAATGACGTCCCGATGGTCGCCCTTTCCGGGGAGGCGCATGAACTCCTCGATCCATCGATCATAGGACGCCCGTCGTGTTACCTCATGAAGCAGCCCCGCAGAGGCTTGCCCGGGCACATCTTTGGCCGAAACTCCAGATCGCATCGCGCGCAGCGCCTGCGAGGTCGCCTCGATCGCGGCAAGGATCGGAGCATGCCCAGGGAACAGGATCCGCACCCGTGCAGCCCGCAGCACGGTAGGATCCTTAACCCCGAAACGGAGACCCGCAACGACCAGCGGGAGTCTGGTCGAGGCCGCGATGGCGTCCAGGTCCGCCTGTGATCTGACGCCGACCACCATCAGGGCATCCGCGCCTGCCTCCTCGTAGGCCTGCAGGCGAACGATCGTATCCTCGACGGAGGTCAGTTGCGGCGCGCTCGTCCGAGCGATGATGACCATTTCGTCACAGCCGCGCGCTTGGCGCGCCGCACGTATTTTACCGGCGCCCTCCTCAACCGACGTCAGCCTGCTTTCCGAGGGATTGGCGCCGAATGGCAAGGGCAAAAGGGTATCCTCAATCGTCAGGCCGGCGACGCCCGCAGCCTCCAACGACCGCACTGTATGGATCACGTTGAGCGCATTACCGAAGCCGTGGTCGGCATCTAGCAACACAGGCATGGTTGTTGCCTGGCAGATGCGCAGCATCTGATCCGCCACCTCAGATGCTGTCACCAAAATCAAATCCGGTGCGCCCAAAAGAGTTAATGCCAAACTGGATCCGCCGACTAGGCCCAGCTCAAACCCGATATCCTCGGCAAGGCGTGCTGATAGTGGGTCAAAGATCGAAGCCGGGACGATGCATTTGTCGTCTGCAAGCCATCCGCGCAGAGCCATGCGCTGAGTACGGGACATCGTTCCTCCGTCTTATATATGAACTCGTCAGCCTGGCGGCGAAAGCGTGCAGCGTCGCGGCACATAGCCGAGTTAGTGGGTAGACCGGACCGAAATTAGCACATTAGATTAGCAGTGCTAATAACGATAAATGAGGAGGAAAAATCCTTTGGCATCGTCGCTAAGGCTCTCTCGGCGCAAACTACTTATTGCCACTCCGGCTCTCTGCCTGTTGGCCCAACCCGCCCGAGCCAACACGTTCCCTACGCGCCCGATTACCCTGGTTTCCGCCGGTGCCACCGGCGGGCCCACTGATACGATCGCGCGAATCATTGCTGATTCGATGGGAACCCATCTAGGCCAGACAATCGTTGTCGAGGCAATCGGGGGCTCCACCGTCGCGCCGCTGCGCGTAGCCCAGGCGAGGCCGGACGGCTACACGCTCCTGATCAACAATATCGGCTTCGCCGCCAGCCCGACGATGTACCGCCGTCTCCCCTATGACGTACTGCGCAGCTTTGCGCCGCTCGGTCTTGTCTCAGATGCCGCAATGACGGTCATAACGCGCCCTGACTTCCCTGGAACTACCTTCCAGGATGTGCTGAAAACCATCAGCCGCGAAGGTGACCGCATCAACTTCGGCGCAGCCGGACTTGGCTCATCGTCCAATCTCTGTGCGCTGCTCGTACAGCAGGCAGCGCAAGGGAAAGCGACGGTGGTTAACTTCCGCGGTACCGCACCCGCCATGACAGAATTGATGGCTGGTCGTCTCGACGTGTTGTGCGATCAAGCGACAGGTGCCGCGCCCTACGTGCTTGATGGCAGAGTGCGAGGCTGGGCAGTGAGTTCCCAGGAACGCCTCGGAGCCCTTCCCAACCTTCCCACGACGAAAGAGGCTGGTGCGCCTACTATTGCGATGACAACGTGGCACGGCATGTACGCACCTGCGAACACGCCAGAGGACGTGCAGGAGCGAATTTCAGAAGCCCTCAGGGCAGCGTTGCGTGAGCCTGTTGTCCAGCAGCGATTTGCAGAACTGGTGACCAGTCCCGCGAAGCAGGAGAACGCTACACCGTCATCGCACCGGCGCTTCCTTGCTGCTGAGGTGGAGCGGTGGCGACCAGTCATAACGGCCGCTGGTACCTACGTCGATTAGTCCGCCTGAATCGCTAGACCGGTCAAACAACCAGTTCATACGACAACACACTTAAAGATCCGTTGGAAGGATTCTGATGACGAGAATAGCCATTGTGGGTGCCGGTGCAGTCGGCGGTTATGTTGCTGCGCCCATGGCCGTGTCCGGGCACGACGTCGTTCTTATAGATTCCTGGCGCGAGAATGTGGATTCGATAAACGAAAAGGGGCTGACCATCAGGCATCTCCGCGACGTCCCAGAGTTCACAGCCCAGGTACGGGCAGTCCATGATTCAGAGTGCGCGGCCCTTCAGTCGGAAGACCCTTTCGATTTAGCCTTCATATGCGTCAAATCCTACCA
Organism: Roseomonas xinghualingensis; assembly: GCF_025791835.1. Classification (GTDB taxonomy): domain Bacteria; phylum Pseudomonadota; class Alphaproteobacteria; order Acetobacterales; family Acetobacteraceae; genus Roseomonas; species Roseomonas xinghualingensis. The sequence goes on along the minus strand of NZ_JAOXLP010000069.1, from coordinate 1,735 downwards.
TACGGCCGCCAAGACGCAGATGATTGCACCGTTGCTCGCGCCATCTGGGTTCGCAGTCTCATTGCAGAACGGGATCAACGAGGAGGTGATCGCGGGCGTTCTGGGACGAGAGCGCGTGCTCGGCGCCATCGCGAGCCAGATTACCGTGGAGTTGAAAGGGCCTGGTCATATCACACGGGCCTCAGGAAAAGCTGGCGCGGCGCACACCGTGTACCGGGTAGGCGAACTGGACGGCGGTGTGATGCCCCGTACCGAGTTGGTCACAGCGCTCCTGGCTCTCTCCGACAGTGCGAAGATCACCTCAGATCTTAGTGGCGAACGCTGGACTAAACTGATCGTAAACGTCATGGCCAACGGCATCGCCGCCGCAACAGGCCTGATCAGTCGAGACGCCGTGGCGGACGATCAGATACGCGCTTTCGCGTCCCGTCTCGGCAGCGAAGCCATCCGGGTAGCACAAGCCCTCGGCTACCAGATCGGAACCATTTTGCATCTCGATCCGGAGGTCATTGCCCGCGCCGGAGAAGGAGATGAAGGTGCCCGGCGCGCTTACGATACCCAACGGTTGGCCGACACGCAGAAGGCTGGCGGGGGCGCCCACCTTCCTTCGATGGGCCAGGACATCGCCAAAGGGCGGCAGACAGAGATCGATTTCATCAACGGTTTCGTCGTCGAGAAGGCGAAGAATCTCGGGATCAAGACACCTGCCAACGCTGCCCTTGTAGAAGTGGTAAAAGCTGTTGAATCCGGCCGAGCATCACCATCGCCAGACCTGATCCGGCGTATTGCGGCGTAGATTTCGAGATGCTGCGCTGAAAGCCGCTCACCCGCGCCTGATGCTCATTAGGCGCGGGGAAGGATGAGGATCAGGAGAAAGCATCGATCCAGCGGAGATTGTGGCGGTGTGCCCGACCACCGTCACAACATCCCGGTGTCCGCGCGCCTTCACGCCCAGTACGCAGAAGCCATTCCCGGCATTTCGGTAGGTGGCGCGCTCGACCAAGCCGGCAGAGCTTCGGTGGGCGTGCCGCGATCGGCGGCAGGCAGGTACGGAGCAGTGGCGAAGGGAACCGGCACCCTGAGCCAACGGTGCCGTCATCATCAACCTCGCTGCTCCATCAGCAGCGTCGAATCTTTTCGCCCAAATCTGTGCGAGCCGGAAATGCTCTAACCTTCCACCCGGGTCACCCAGTGGGGGCTGATCACTCGGGCATCAGCGCCCCTCTATTTAGTTGTTTGGTCGCGGAACATTGTTGGGATCCGGTTGGGCTGGCGATTGTAGACTACGCGTACCGCTTTGAGCGCCTGAAAGGCGCCGTGCCGGGAGGGAGATGAGCCATGCTCCAGATCCACCCCAATGCCCGTACCACCCCCGCGGTCCGAGCGGAGATCGCCCCGCTCCTCCGAGCCCTCGGGTGTCCTGGCCCGCCGCTTCGGGGTGAGCAGCGAGACCATCCGCAAGTGGCGCAAGCGAGGACCTTCGGACTGCCTCGACCACTCCGCCCGGCCCCATAAGCTGCCCTGGAAGGCCACCGTGTCCGCCGTCAGGGCTCATGAGACAGAGAGGGATGGTTGAGGAAAGGAGGGTTTCGGGCTCATCGTAACCAGCAGGGAACGAACCATGAGCCAGAAGCCAGTGACACCGAACGCGAAGCCGCCCGCCGATCGGGTGGTGCGCGACATTCGTCGAGCGACCCGCAAGCACTACTCGGCCGAGGACAAGATCCGGATTGTG
>NZ_JAOXLP010000068.1 GCF_025791835.1 Roseomonas xinghualingensis | reverse complement strand
TCGAGACCGGCAACGACAGCTTCCGGTTCAGGAGCAGCTCGGCCGAACCCAGGAACAGGAGAGCCAAAACACCTGCTTGACCCGCGACCAGAGCCTGCGGGACATATCCCTGCACGGGTCAGTTCTCGATGAAAACGTCGGGTCAGTTCTCAGCGAAACTCAACAGCGCTCCGCGACGATCGCCGCCCACAGCGTCAGGACAGGAGCGCGGTTCACCCGTAGGGGTGCGGCAGAGTCGGGAATGGTCGTCCTCCCTCGGTGGGCCTCTTCCCGTGCCAACGCGCCCGTGAAGCAGAAGTCACGCGGCCAATGTGGCTAGATACTCAAGGGATTAGGTTCATCGGGTAACGGCCCGCCCAGAAACGACGTCGGATCATTCGACGCATTGTTCTTGATTTGTTCGTGCGTGTCCGACAGCTTCGGCGCATGCGCGAATCGCCCTCATCCCACGCCAGAGTCCCAGCAGAACTCCGGTTCTCTCCGGCCCGGGCGGCCGGATCGTCCGCGCCTGACGAGGACGATGACACGCCGCGGCAGGATGAGCGGCAATTGGAGTTCCCGGGCCTCTTCCCGACCGGCCAGGAGCCGCGTCATGGCGGATGAGCCCTCGACGCCGCCCCTGGTTCCTGCCTCTGGCGATGAGGTGGCCGAGGTGCTCGCCTATGCCCTCCGGCACGACGAGCGCGGTCGCCCGCGCCGCGGCGCCGCATGGGAGGTCGCGGCCGCCGTCCTCGCCGAGCAACTCGCGGCGCAGCTGGAGCGAGCCAACCTGCTGGTGGTCAAGAGGCCACCTCGCCCGCCCCACAGCACCTGATGCCTGCCCAGGTCGGCCGGTCGGCGTCGGACCGGCATTCCGACGCTCCAATCCAGGCCTTCGCGGAGCTCGGGGCCAAGTCGAACTTCTCCTTCCTGGACGGGGCGTCCCACCCCTCCGAGCTGGTCGCGACCGCCAAGGTCCTGCGGTATGCGGGCCTCGGCCTCTGCGACACCAACACCCTGGCCGGGGTCGTCCGCGGGCATGTGGCCGCCAGGGAGGCGGGCATCCCCTTTGTGGTGGGCTGCCGCCTCTCGCTGGAGGACGGCGCCGAGTACCTGGTCTGGCCGACCTGCCGGGCCTCCTACGGCCGCCTGACCGCGCTCCTGTCCCGCGGGCGGCTCACCTCGCCGAAGAACGACGTCCGGCTCGGCCGCAGTGCCCTGATCGAGGCTGCCGAGGGCTGGGTCATGGCCGCCGTCCCTCCGTCCCGTGTTGATAAGGAATTTGCAGCGCGCGTCCGGCGCGACGCCGACGCCCTGCGCCGCTTGGCTCTCCCGCTCATGGTGGCGGGCTCATGCACTCTCAGGGGCGATGACCAGCGGCGGCTCCATGGGCTGGCGGACATCGCCCAGGGCGCCGGTGGCTGGCTCCTCGCCACCGGCGACGTCCGCTACCACGTGGCCCAGCGCCGACGCCTCGCCGACGTGCTGACCGCCATCCGTACCGGCCGGACCGTGGACGCGATCGGCTTCGACGCCGAGGCGAACGCGGAGCGTCGCCCCAAGCCTCTCGAGGAGATCAGCGCCCGCTTCGGCCGCCACCCGGGCGCCCTTGCCAACACCTTGCGAGTCCTTGAGGCTACCCGGGGCTTCAGCCTCGACCAGCTCCGCTACGAGTACCCCGACGAGGTGCTGGAGCCCGGCCGGACCCCGATGGAGACCCTCCGGGCGCGGGTGAACCAGGCCCTGGCGGAGCGTTGGACCATCGTGCCCGAGGAAATCTCCGGCCGCGTGGAACACGAGCTCCGGCTCATCGATCAGCTTGGCTACGCACCGTACTTTCTGACCGTCCATGAGATCGTCCGCTTCGCGCGGGGGCGCGGCATTCTCTGCCAGGGCCGCGGCTCCGCCGCCAACTCGGCGGTCTGCTACGTCCTCGGTGTGACGGCCGTGGACCCAAACAAGCACGACCTCCTCTTCGAGCGCTTCGTCTCCGCCTCCCGCGGCGAGCCGCCCGATATCGACATCGATTTCGAGCACGACCGCCGCGAGGAGGTCATCCAGCACATCTACGAGCGCTACGGCCGGGAACGGGCCGCCATCTGCGGCAACGTCATCCGCTACCGCGGCCGGTCGGCCATCCGCGAGGTCGGCAAGGCCATGGGGCTGTCCGAGGATGTCACCGGCCGTCTCGCCAAGGCGAGCTGGGGGCCCGGCTCGGACAAGGACCCCGCCGAGCTGGCCAGGAGCGAAGGCCTCGACCTCTCCGACCCACGGCTCGCCATGACCATGGAGCTTGCCCAGGAGATCCAGGACTTCCCCCGCCACACCGCAACCCATGTCGGTGGCTTCGTCATCACCCGGGGACCGCTCATCGAACTGGCCGTGGTCGGCAACGCCGCGATGGACGGTCGCACCGTGCTGGAGTGGGACAAGGACGACATCGACGCTCTCGGCATCCTCAAGGTCGACGTGCTCGCCCTCGGGATGCTCACCTGCCTCCGACGGAGTTTCGATCTGCTGCGCCGCCACGGCGGCCCCGACCACGACCTGGCCACCCTGCCGCGCGAGTGCCCGGACACCTATGCCATGCTGCGGCGGGCCGACAGCGTGGGCGTCTTCCAGGTCGAGAGCCGGGCGCAGATGAACATGCTGCCCCGCCTCAGACCGGAGAAGTTCTACGACCTGGTCATAGAGGTCGCGATCGTCCGCCCCGGCCCCATCGCCGGTGACATGGTCCACCCCTACCTGCGCCGGAAGGCGGGCAAGGAGCCGGTCACCTTCCCGTCGCCCTCTCCGGAGCACGGACCGAAGGACGAGCTGGAGCGGGTGCTCGGCAAGACGCTGGGGGTGCCGCTCTTCCAGGAGCAGGTCATGCGGATCGCCATCGTCGCGGCCCAGTTCACGCCGGATGAGGCCGACCAGCTCCGCCGGGCCATGGCGACCTTCAAGATCACCGGCGGTGTGGCGGCCTACCGGGAGCGCCTGGTCGCGGGCATGGTTCGGCGTGGGTACCAGACGGAGTTTGCCGAGCAGGTGTTCGCCCAGATCGAGGGCTTTGGCAGCTACGGCTTTCCCGAGAGCCACGCCGCCTCCTTCGCGCAGCTCGTCTACTCGAGCGCCTGGGTGAAGTGCCACCATCCGGCGGTCTTCACCTGCGCGCTGCTGAACTCGCAGCCGATGGGGTTCTATGCGCCCGCCCAGCTGGTGCGTGACGCGAGGGAACATGGGGTCACCGTGCACGAGGTGGACGTGAACCTGTCGGACTGGGACAGCAGCCTGGAGCCCGCGGTCTCCAGCCGGGGCGGCCTCGCCATTCGGCTTGGGCTGCGGCTGGTCAGCGGGCTCCGGGAAGAGGAGGCCAGGCACCTGCTCCAGGCCCGGCGTTCCAGGAACGGTGCACCCTTCGCGAGCGTGGAGGATGCCGCGATGCGCGCCCAGGTCGGACGCGGCACCCTGGAGGCGCTGGCGGCGGCCAACGCCTTCCGCTCGACCGGCATCAGCCGCAGGCGGGCGTCATGGGATGCCGGGGTGGCCGCCTCCGGGCCGCAGAACCTGCCGCTCTTCGCCGTGGCGCGGGACACGGCCGAGGCGGCCATGGCGGAGACGCCGCTGATGGCGGAGCCCGAGGTGACCCTGCCGCGCCAGGGCGAGGGCGAGCATGTTGTCGAGGACTACCGCTCGACTGGCCTGACCTTGGGACGCCACCCGCTGGCGTTGCTGCGGCCCGTGCTGGACCGGCTGGGCCTGGATGACACCCGGAAGCTGACCACCCTGCGCCACGGCGCAAGGATTCGGCTGCCCGGCATCGTGCTGATGCGCCAGCGTCCGGGCAGCTCCAAGGGCGTCATCTTCATGACCGTCGAGGACGAGCACGGCGTCGGCAACCTCGTCATCTTCGCCAAGGTGGCTGAGGAGAACCGGCGGACGCTGGTCGGTGCCCGTCTCATCGTGGCCGAGGGCCGGGTCGAACGGTTGGAGGAGCACGTCGAGGTGCCGGTGAACCACCTCATCGTCGGCAAGCTGGAGGACCGCTCGGACCTGCTCGACGGCCTCTCGCGGGCCGATCGGGGTGGCGAGTGGGCCGAGCGCATACTGGGCCGGGCTGACGAGGTGCGGCGCCCGGATCCGGGGAGCAGGCGCCAGCCGCCGACGAAGATGCCGCCGAGCAGAGATTTTAGGTAGAGTATGCTGCCGGTCCGCGTCTGCGGACCTCCATCTGGGAACGGCGGTAGACTGGCCCGCCGGAGATAGCGGTGGCTGACCTTCGCGAGGTTGCCATCGTCAACACCATGAGTGGGAAGCAGACTCTCGGCAGCGGCGCCGACAGCGTGCCTGGAGGAACTATATGGACGGCAAATCAAGGCCGTTCGGTAGTGAGATCCAGATGACAGTTTGCGCCTCTGGGGAATGGCGTGACAGATGGCCCTTGCCGTGCGTGTCCTCTACCAACACGAAGGTACCCGCCTGAACTTGGCGCACCTCTCCGTCGCTCGTCTCGTATTCAACCGAACCATTCAGCCTAACGGTAAGGTTCGGGTCCGGGACCGTATGCCAAGCAACCTCGCGCATGCCAGCCGGGATGTGGGTGATGCGGACGCGGGACGCCGGATAACTGGCCGTAACATCGAACGGTACAGCATCGGGGTGGACCCGTCTCTTCGTCGTCGGCAATTCGACTTCGTCGAAATGCGACTCGCCATCCGGGGTGGCGTAGATGCGCAGGCACTTCATGCAGATGAGTCCTTCCGATCCGTCATGCCGAAACGGCTCCTGCCTACCATGAAGGAGGGGGAGTAGTACTATCGGGCCGGGCCGAGAGGCTGGTGTGGGTCGGGACGAGCCCAGGAAGGTCCGCCCCCTAGCGGCCGCTTTCCCGGATGCTCAAACCAGAAAGCGGACCTCTCGGGCCCGCTTCTGACGCTCAATCGTCAGCGAAGCCGACGCAGCAGGTCCAGTGCCTGCCCGGCAGCCTCGCCAGCTGCAGTGTTGTCATAGATGCACCAGCAGGTCCTGGCTTTTGCGGAGGTGGCGAGCAGACACCTGGCCGTAGCTTCGACCTCATCGGAAGAATAGGCAGAGTAGTAGACCTTCGGAGATCCGTGCAGGCGGATGTAGAGGAGGCCCGGCCAGCCGCGTGGCCGCGCCGCTCGCGGCACCACGGCCGGATCGGCAGCAACCCGCGCGACGAGATGCTTCGTGAGCACCGCTTCGGCGGCATCACCGAACCAGCTCTCGTGGCGCGGCTCGCAGGCGAGTTGTCCATCAAACCGCTCGCGGAAGTCGCCGAAGAAGCGCTCAGCCACGGCCTGATCGTAACGCAGGCTGGGAGGGAGCTGCACCAGCAAGGGGCCGAGCGCCCGCACCTCGCCAAGGAAGCGATCCAGCGGCTCCGTCACGTCCAGGAGCCGACGGGTGTGCGTGATCTCGCGGGGCACCTTGACCGAGAACCGGAAGCCCGACGGCACGCTGGCTGCCCAGCGCTCGTAGGTGGCGGGACGATGTGGACGATAGAAGGACGAGTTGATCTCCACGGCCGCTAGACAACGGGCGTAGCGCTCCAGGTGACTGCCCTCTCCTGGGAAGGACCCAGCATGCTGCTTCGGAATGCCCCAGCCAGCTGTGCCAACGTAAAAGGGTTCCAGCGACCGCCTCCTTTCGATCATGCCTGCGGCAAACGTCTGGCGCGCCGATGCGTCTCAGAGGCTGTTTGAGCGACCCTCAGCCGCCCATCCCCGAAGTGAGTGGCCATGCCTGCCTCTGCGCAGCCGCAGATCCTTCACCGGACGCCTCTGACACCACCCAATTCCTGGCGCTCAGACCAGGGGCCAGACCAACCTTCCATCCGGGTCACCCGGTTGGCCGATCAGCCCATCTCTGAAATAGGAAATTAGACGCTTCCCGCGAATCGTGTGTTCTCTTTATGTTCGCAAAAATGCGGCCCCCCTTCGTCCATCCTCCTGCCCCGCAACCGCACGGATCCAAGATCCTGGCTGAGTTGCGGGCCCACGTCGCCCGCCTGGAGCGGACTGGTCCAGTTCAACGCGAACAGGAATGGCATCCGTTCGGCCACGCTGGTGTCGATGCCGCCCTCCCGGGCGGCGGCCTCATGCTGGGAGCCCTGCACGAGGTCGCAGGGACCGGCCCGGACATGGAGCATGCCGCGGCAGCGGCCCTGTTCGCCGCGGGCTGCCTCGCCCGCCTGCCGGGCACGGTGCTGTGGGTGCTGGAGCGCTCCGACCTCTTCGCACCCGGCCTTGCCGCCGTTGGCCTGCACCCCGCGCGCGTGCTCTATGCCGAGGCTGGCAAGGCCGCGACCGTGCTTCTCGTCATGGAGGAGGGGCTTCGCGAGCCTGGTCTGGCGGGTGTCGTGGGCGAGGTCTCCGGCAGGCTGACCCTGACCGCCTCCCGGCGCCTCCAGCTCGCCGCCGAGCGCTCGGGCGTCACCGCTTTCGCGATCCGCCGCCCGCGGCGCCACGACGACCCTGCCCTGCTCGAGCCCTGCGCGGCCGTCACCCGATGGCAGGTCGCCTCGCTGCCGAGCGGCCCACCCATTCCGGGCGCCCCCGACGTGCCCGGCCTTACCCAGGCGAGGTGGCAGCTGGAGCTGGTGCGGTGCCGGGGTGGTGAGGCAGGTGCTTGGATAGTGGGGGCATGCGATGCGCAGGGTCGTCTCGGTGTGGTTTCCGACCTTGCCGACTGACAGGCTGCGCCGGGGTCCCTCTGCGCCTCCGCCTGAGATGCCCCTGGTCACGCGTGCCCTGGGCGGTGGACGGCAGGTGGTCGTGGGCGCCGACCGGGCCGCCCTCTCTCTCGGCTTGGCCCCCAGCCTGCCGCTCCCGGAGGCGCGCGCCCGCGTGCCGGACCTCCGCGTCCATGAGGCCGATCCCGCGGGCGATGCGGCAGCCCTCCGCGATCTCGCGGCCTGGGCGAGCCGCTACGCGCCGCTGGTCGCTCCCGATCCGCCGGATGGCCTGCTGCTCGACGTGACGGGGAGCACCCATCTCCACGGCGGCGAGGCGGCCCTCCTGGACGACCTTCTGGGACGGCTGAACCGCTCAGGGCTGATGGTACGGGCCGCCATGGCGGGCACGATCGGGACCGCCCATGCCATCGCCCGCTTTGGCCCAGCGGACCGCGAGGTCGTGGCGCCCGGAGAGGAGGCGGCCCGCCTCGCAGCCCTGTCCCCTGCCGCTCTCCGGATCGCGCCCGACATCGCCCGTGGCCTCCTCGTGCTTGGCTTCGAGACGGTGGGGCAGCTCATGGCCGTGCCCCGGGCGCCACTGGCCCGCCGCTTCGGGCCAGGGCTCCTGGCGCGGCTGGATGCGGCGCTTGGCCGCCGCTCCGAGCCGCTGGAACCCTGGTTCGCGCCCGAAGCCATCCAACACAGGCTTGCTTTCGTCGAACCGCTGCTGACGGCAACAGCGCTCGGTATCGCCCTCGACCGGCTCCTCTCTACCGTCTGCCCCGCCCTGGAGGCGGTGGGCATGGGCGCCCGCACGGTCGATGTCCTGTTCGAGAGGGTGGACGCCACCGTGCAGGCCGTGCGCGTCGGCACCGCCCGGCCGAGCCGCGACCCCGGCCACCTCGGGCGCATGCTCCGGGACTGGCTGGAGCGGGTGGAGCCGGGCTTCGGGATCGAGGCTGTGCGGCTTGTCGTCCGGGTCGCCGAGCCGCTTGCATGGTCCCAGACCAAGGCCGTCCCGGGCGAGGCGCCTATCTCCGACATCTCGGCCCTGGTGGATCGCCTCGGCAACTGGCTCGGCGGTGACCGGGTGTTCCGCGCCATGCCGGTCGAGAGCTGGGTGCCCGAGCGGTCGTTTCGCCGTGCGCCTCCGCTCTGGTCCGACCCTAACCTGTCCTGGCCGGAGGCGCTGCCCCGGCCCGTCCGGCTGATCACCCCGCCGCAACCGATCGAGGCCATCGCCGCCCTGCCGGACCGCCCGCCCGCCGCCTTCACATGGCGGCGGGTTCGCCGCCGCGTCCGCCATGCCGACGGTCCCGAGCGCATCACCGGCGAATGGTGGCGGCGCGAGGCCGAGACGCATGCGGTACGCGACTACTGGGCCGTCGAGGACGAGGAGGGTCGCCGCTACTGGCTATTCCGCCGCGGCGACGGCGAGGACCCGGCAACCGGCGACCTCCGCTGGTTCCTCCACGGCCTGTTTTGACCCCTCACCACGAGCATGGATGCCCCCCACCGGAAGCAGCAAGTCCGGCGGAGGCAGCGAGTAAGTGGCAGCGTGAGAGGCGTTGTCAGGTTGGCGAGAACGGCGAGTGTCCGGATGCGGGCCTTCACTCGCTCGCGCGGCGTTGTCAGGTTGGCGACGTAGGAGGCGAAGAGGATCCCGGCTGGGGCAGCCCTCAAACTGTCGGTGCAGTTCCGGTCACATTGCGCCAAGCGCTGAACGCGGCATTGCGGACTTCACGGTATTGCTTGGCAGTCAGGCGGTGACGACGGAGTTGGAAGTGGTTGTGGATCCGGCTGTGGGTGGAGAGGAACCGCTGCGCGTGGCGCGGTGACTTGAACCGCTGCATCTGCCGTTCTCGTCGTCGTGTCGGCTGGTGTGACACCTCGGCGCGGTTGTTGAGATAGCGGCATCTGCCGATGCTCCACGCTCGGCAGGATCTCGTGCTTCGCCGCCGCATAGCTGCGTAGCTTGTCGGTTACGATCACGCGGGGCACGTGCTGCAGCCCCTTCAGAAGCTTGCGGAAGAACCGCTTGGCTGCCGTGGCATTGCGTCGGCTCTGGACCAGGATGTCGAGCACGTGACCGTCCTGGTCCACCGCGCGCCAGAGATAGTGGATCTTGCCGCGCATCCGAATGAACACCTCATCCATGTGCCACGTGTCGCCCGGCCTTGGCCGACGTCGCTTTAGCTCGTTCGCGAACAGCCGGTCGAAGCGCAGACCCCAGTCCCGGATGGTCTCGTAGCTGACCACGACACCACGTGTGGCCAGGATCAGCGTCCAACTCCACGGTTCAAAATCGGAGCAATGGCAATTGCTCTCTCCGGGCCCTGGGATGTGCTCGGCCGAAAGCTGCTCTTCCATTGCCTCAGGGACAGCTCGCTTAGCTGGAATTGCGCACAACACCCTGTGCTAACCTCCTCGGCAATAATCGAGGAAACATGCATGCACTCTCGCCGCTCCCTGCTTGCTGCCGCAGGCGTGACGCTGCTCCCACGCATCGCACTGGCTCAGAAGTGGGAGCCTGGCCGCCCCATCCGCTTCATCGTTCCCTTCGTCGCTGGCGGCAGCACCGACGTCGCCGCCCGCGTGATCGCGGAGCGCATGGGACAAATCCTCGGCCAGCCAGTCGTCGTCGAGAACCGGGGC
>NZ_JAOXLP010000067.1 GCF_025791835.1 Roseomonas xinghualingensis | reverse complement strand
GGCCGCGCGGCGCGAAAGCCCGCCCTCCACTGCCCTAACGACGCGGCTGCGAAGATCCTCCGATAAGGTCCGGCCCATCCATGCTGGCCTCCCTACCAGCCATCAGGGTGAATCAGATCGTCGCCGCATCGGGCAAGAATATTCGAATCAGATCGCTCGGATCATGCTCTAGGAAATATCCCGTCCACCAATCAGCCGCCGCCGCAGCTTGCCGCCGATCCAGTCGATCACCCCCACGGTGATCACCATCAGGATAATGATGAAGGCCACCTCGTCCCAGTGGCGCACCTTGATGCGCTCGGCGATCTGCAGCCCGATCCCGCCCGCGCCGACCACGCCGAGGATGGAGGCGGAGCGGGTGTTGCTCTCGAAGAAATAAAGCGCCTGGGCGAGCATCAGCGGCAGCACCTGCGGCAGGATACCAAAGCGCACCGCCATGAGATGCGATCCGCCCGCCGCGACTACCCCTTCCGCCTGGCGCCGCTCTGCATTCTCGATCGCCTCGGCATAGAGCTTGGACAGTGTCGCGAGGTCCGAGACGAAAAGGGCCAGCACCCCCGCCAGCGGCCCGAGGCCGACGGCGCGCACGAAGGCCAGCGCCCAGATCAGCTGGTCCACGCCGCGCAGCCCATCGAAGACGCGGCGAAGGGAGAAGCGCAGCAGCGTGGAGGTGACGATGTTCCGCGCGCCGAGAAAGCCGAGCGGGATGGCGAAGACCGCCGCCAGCACCGTGCCCAGGAAGGCCATTGCCACGCTTTCCGCGATGCCCTTCAGAATGTCCTGCCACAACTCGCCCGGCAAGGGCGGAATCATCAGCCGGATGATGGTGAACAGGCCGGACAGCCCGTTCCAGAGCCGCTGCGGCGTGATGTCGAAGAGCCAGAGCGCCCAGGCCAGCCAGGCCAGGAACAGCGTGCCGCCCGCAATGCGGAAGGCGCGCTGCCGCGGGCTTGGCCCGAAGGCAGCGGGCAGCCGCGCCTTCCAGCGGCTGACATCGGCGGCGGCGCTCATGCCCGCGCCTCCCCGCCCAGGCGGCGGCGCACGGCTTCGGAAAGAAGGTCGATCATCGCCACCACCAGCACGATCAGCAGGATGATGGCCGAGATCTCCTCGTAGTAGTTCTGCGAGATGACGAGATAGAGCTCCTGCCCGATCCCGCCCGCGCCGACGAAGCCGATCACGCTCGCCCCGCGCACATTGATCTCGAAGCGCAGCAGCAGATAGCTGACCATGTTCGGCGCCACCTGCGGCAGCACGGCGAAGCGGCAGGCCTGGGCCCAGTTGCCGCCCGCCGAACGCACCCCGTCCCAGGGCTTCATATCCGCGTTCTCGATCGCCTCGGCGAAGAGCTTTCCAAGGGCGCCGGTGGTGTGGAGCGCGATGGCGATGATGCCGGCCAGCGGCCCCACGCCGAAGGCCCAGACCAGGATCAGCGCATAGACGATCTCCGGCACCGTCCGCATCGCCTCCAGCCCGCGCCGTGCGAAGCGGTAGGTCCAGGCGGAAGGCGAGACATTGCGCGCGGCGGGAAAGGACAGGAGCAGCGCCAGCGCACCGCCGGCCAGCGTGGCCAGCGCGGCCATGTTCGCCGTCTCCAGCAGCAGCAGCGCCCATTTGTCGAGGCGGTAGAACCAGAAGGCGATGCTGCCTTCCGTCTCCCAGTCGCCGAACAGGGTGGCCCAGCGCAGATCGGGCAGAAGGCGCAGGAAATACTCGCCCGCGCGTGGCAGGCCCGAGGCAAGCGCCGCCGGATGGAACTCGCTCATCCAGGCGGAAGCGAGGAAGGCGGCGAGAAAGAGCGCGACGCCCAGCAGCACCCGCCCGCGCCGGGCGCGACGCGCCGCCTGGAAGGCCGCTTCGCCCCGCTCAGCGGCGGGGGAGAGCACGGTCGTGCTCAGTTACGCCTGCGGCGCTCTGCCGCCTCCTCGCGCCGCATGTCGATCAGCAGTTGGAAGGCCTCATGGCCCACCTCGCGATAACCGGTGCCCGCACCGCGCTCGATGCTGCGGTAGATCTCCGGATGCGCGCGCGGCAGGGCCAGATGGAACAGCCGCAGATCCTCCTTGAAGGCATCCGGCAGCGATTTCCGCGCCATCAACGGGCCGTAGATCACCGGCTCGGTGTGCCAGACGATGCGAAGGTCGCGCATGTCCAGCATCCCCTTCGCCACCATGGTGTGCAGGTTGCCGCGCGAATAGCCCGCCTTCGGGTCGCCCTGCTCCGATGCCCAGGTGAAGGCGGCGTCGTATTGCCGCTGCAGCACCGCCACCACCGCCTGCTCATGCCCGCCCGCGAAGCCGGTGCGGGAGAAGTAGCTATTGGGGTCGATCCCCGCGCGGCGCAGCGCGAAGCGCGGGATGAGATAGCCGGACGCCGAATTCGGATCGGGCCAGGCGAGCGACCTTCCGCGCATCCCCGCGATATCGGTGATACCGGAATCCGCCCGCACCACCATCACACCGACATAGCTGATGGAGCCGTCCTCCTGCTCCGCCACCAGCAGGGGCTCCACATCCCCATTCGTGTCGATCCAGGCGGCTGCATAGACGGCGGGGCTGACGGCGGCGAGGTCGAGCTGCCCGGCGCTGAAAGCCTGCACCACCCCGGCATAATCGCTCGCAGGGAAGAGGCGCACGGAAACGCCGAATGTCTCCTCCAGCAGGCGCCGATAGGCATCGTAGCGGCCGAGCCGGTCGGCCTCGTTCTCGCCGCCGATTAGCCCGATGCGGATCTGCGGCACCTGCGCTGCCCAGCCCCGGCGGCCGGGCGCAGGAAAGGCGATGCCCGCATCGGCGCTGCGGCGCTGCGCCCGCGCCGGCAGGGCGGCGAGCGCGAAAGGCAGGGCCAGCGCATGGCGGCGCTTCATCCGGGTGAACCCTTTCATCAGCGCCGCCGCCGGCGCTCGGCCGCCTCGTCCTGGCGCAACTGCACCACCAGCGCATAGTCGGCATGGGTCACGGTGCGGAAGCCCGCGCCGCCGCCACGCTCGATGCCCTCATAGATGGCCGGATGGGTTTTCGGCAGGGCGAGGAGGAGGCGGCGCATATCCTCCTTAAAGGCCTCGGGCAGATCCGCGCGGCAGGCGATGGGGCCGGTGGGGATGGGATCGCTGTGCCAGATCACGCGCAGGTCGCGCATATCCAGCATCCCCTTTTCCACCATCGCCCGCAGCGCCCCGCGCGAATAACCCTGTGCCGGATCGCCCTGGCCGGATGCCCAGGTGCAGGCGGCGTCATATTGCCGCTGCAGCACCGCCACCACCGCCTGCTCATGCCCGCCCGCGAAGCCGGTACGGGAGAAATAGGCGCCCGGCTCCGTGGGGATCCTCGCGGCACGCAACGCGGCACGGGGGGCGAAATAGCCGGATGTCGAAGCCGGATCGGCCCAGGCGAGCGACCTGCCGCGCATCCCCGCCAGATCGGTGATGCCGGAATCCGCCCGCACCACCATCACCGCGACATAACCCAGCGTCCCGTCATCGGCCTCCGCCGCGACCAGCGCCTCGATGCCGCCATTCGTGTCCATCCAGGTGCCGGCGTAATTGGCGGCGCCCATCTGCGCCATCTCGATCCGCCCCGCGGCGAAGGCCTGGCCGATCCCCGCGAAATCCGCCGCCGGGAAGAGGCGCACGGGGATCTGGAAGGTTTCTTCCAGCAGGCGCCGATAGGGCTCGTAGCGGCCAAGCCGGTCCGCCTCGTTCTCCCCGCCCGAAATGCCGATGCGAAGCTGCGGGATGGTATCGGCCCAGGCCCGGCGCCCCGCCTCGGGGAAGGCGATGCCTGGATCGGCGCTGCGGCGCGGCGGCACCTGCGCCATGGCGGGCGCAGCGGCCAGGGTGGCGAGCAGCAGGCTGCGGCGGTTCAGCATGGGAAATCCGTTCAGGCCGGCACGGCGCTGGCCGGGGCATGCGGCGTCTCCGCCTCCAGCGCCTCTTCCGGCACGCCATAGATGGCGTGGACCTGCCTGGCATCCAGCGCCGCGGGCGGGCCGTCGAAGACGATGCGGCCATCCTGCATGGCAATGATACGGTCGCAATAGCGACGCGCGGTGTCGAGATGATGCAGGTTCACCAGCACGGTCAGCCCGTCCCGCCGGTTCACGTCGCGAAGCGCCTCCATCACCACCCGGGCATTGCGCGGATCGAGAGAGGCGATGGGTTCATCCGCCAAAAGCAGCTTCGGCTCCTGCAGCATGGCCCGCGCGATGGCCACGCGCTGCTGCTGGCCGCCCGAGAGGGTATCGGCGCGCTGCAAGGCCTGTTCCGCCAGATCGAAGCGATCCAGCGCATCCAGCGCCATGGCGCGCTCCTCCGGCGAGAAGCGGAGGAAAAGGGAGGAAATCGTGCCCCAGGGACCGGGCCGGTGATTCAGCCGCCCCACCAGCACATTCGTCAGCACGTCCAGCCTCTGCACCAGGTTGAACTGCTGAAAGATCATGGCGCAGCGCGTGCGCCAGTCCCGCAGCGCCTTGCCGCGCAACGCGGTCACATCGGTGCCGTCATGCAGGATGCGGCCCGATGTCGGTTCGGTCAGCCGGTTGACCATCCGCAGCAAGGTGGATTTCCCGGCGCCGGAACGGCCGATGATTCCCACCATCTGCCCAGCCGGCACGGAGAGGCTGACATCGTCCACGGCCGCGCGCGCGCCGAAGCGACGGGTCAGGTTCTGAAGTTCAAGCATCCCGGGCCCTCGGCTTCGGCGTGCAGCTTAGTCCGGACCGCCCCTGATCGTGA
The DNA here is from genome assembly GCF_025791835.1 of Roseomonas xinghualingensis. Lineage (GTDB taxonomy): Bacteria > Pseudomonadota > Alphaproteobacteria > Acetobacterales > Acetobacteraceae > Roseomonas > Roseomonas xinghualingensis. The sequence continues at coordinate 4,879 of NZ_JAOXLP010000067.1, read as the reverse complement.
ATCCGCTCCTCGACCAGGGGCCGGATACGCCGTGCGGGCCTACAGGGCGGTGATCACCGCCTCGGCGACGCGCGCTGCCTGCGCCTCATCCAGATAGGGATGCATCGGCAGGGCCAGGATGCTCTTGCACAGGCTTTCGCTGACCGGCAGCGGCGGCGCCTGGCGGATGGCGCCGGCATGGGACTCGCGATAGGCCGGCTGATGATGCAGCGGCAGCGGATAATAGACCGCCGTCGGCACGCCCCGTGCCTTGCAGGCCTCCTGCACCCGGGCGCGCTGCGCCTCATCCGCCAGCAGGATGGAATAGAGGCCAAAGGCGCTCTCCGCACCCTCGGGCGAGACGGGGATCTGAACCTTCCCGGCCAGGCGCTCATTGTACCAGCCCGCGATGCGTGTGCGGGCGGCCAGCTCCTGCTCCATCAGCGGCAGCTTGCAGAGCAGGATAGCGGCCTGGATCGTGTCCAGGCGCCCGTTCATGCCCGTGCGCATCACCTCGTACCGGGTCTTGCCCTCACCATGCGTGCGCAGCGAGCGGTAGAGTTCGGCCTTCGCCGCATCATCGGTCAGCAGCGCGCCGCCATCGCCGTAACAGCCCAACGTCTTGGTGGGGTAGAAGGACAGCGCCGCCGCCCCGGCCCAGCCGCCGAGCCGCTTGCCGTTCAGCGCGCCGCCAAAGGCCTGCGCGGCATCATCCAGGGCGAACATGCCCTCCTCGGCGCAAATGGCCTCGATGGCGGGCCAGTCGGCCGGCAGGCCGAACAGGTCCACGCCCACCACGGCGCGGGGGCGCAGCCTGCCCTCGGCCTTCACCAGGGCGATGCGGCGCTTCAGATCCTCGATGTCGATGTTGAAGGTCTTCGGATCGACATCCACGAAGACCGGCGTGGCGCCTAGCACCAGCGGCACCTCGGCCGTGGCGGTGTAGGTGAAGGCAGGAAGGAACACGGCATCCCCGCGCCCGATTCCCTCGGCCATCATGGCGATCTGCAAGGCATCGGTGCCGGAGGAGACGCCGACGCAATGGCCGACGCCGGCGAAGGCGGCCAGGGCCTTCTCCAGCTCCTCCACCTCGGGTCCCTGTACGAAATGGCCGGAGTCGAGCACGGCGGCGATGCGGCGGTCGATCTCCGGACGGATCAGCGCCTGCTGGGCCCGAACGTCGAACAGACCGATGGGAGGAAGGGTATTTGCGTCTTGCGGCATGGGCGGCCCCTTAGCGCAAAGCGGCGGAGGGCCGAAATCAAGGATCGTATCCGGTGGTAACGCTTGTGGTCCGCAGGGGGCCTTGCCTCCTGCACCCCACCGGGGAGCCAACGGGCTCCCCGGACCCCACGATCTGTTTGGAAGCGCGCTTGAGGTCCATGACCTCAAGCGACTGACATGGCAGCCCTCACGGCCCAAATTATTGGCCTGCGGCGCTGCCTGATCCCACTGCTTCCCCAAAAAACTCGACGCGGGGTCCGGGGTGGCCGGTGCCACCCCGGCGGAGGTCCGGAGGCAGAGCCTCCGGAGCCCCCCTCACCGCTTCACCCGCAGCCGCAACAGGCTGATACAAGCCCCCAGTGCCGCCATTCCGCAGCCGATCGTAAGAGCCAGATTCGGCCCTGCCACCGGCATGCCTGGCATCCAACCCAGCACCAGCCCCACCAGGGCCGCACCGGATGTCTGCCCGAGCAGCCGGGCCGTACTCAGCATGCCGCTCGCGCCTCCGGCGCGTTCCGGCGGCGCGGCGCCGACCATGGTGCGGTTGTTGGGTGTCTGGAACAGCCCGAATCCGAAGCCGCCCAGGGCCAGTCGCCAGAGCACGTCCACCGGATGCGGCGGCGCCGGCAGCAGCGCCAGCAGGGCCAGCGCCACCGACATCAGCGTCAGCCCCACGCCACCCAGGATGGCGGCCGGAATGCGGTCCAGCAGCCGGCCGGAATAGAAGGCGGCAAAAGCCGTGGCGAGGAACCATGGGATGGTGAGCAGCCCGGCATGGAAGACCGAGAAGCCGAAGCCCGTCTGCAGCAGGAAGGGCAGAGAGGAGAAGGCTAGGCCCTGCGCCATGAAGGAGCAGATCGAGGTACAGATTGACAGCGAGAAGATCGGCAGCTTCAGCAGGTCCACCGGCAGAAGGGGACGCGCCACGCCTGTTTGCCGGCGCACCAGCCATATCCCGGCCAGAACGCCTCCCACGATCTCGAAAACGGAGATCCAGGCGTCGCCGCCATGCGCCAGGGAATCGAAGCCCAGGATCAGCAATCCGAAGGTGGAGGCGGAGAGCACGGCGCTGACCACGTCGAAGCGCTGCCTGCCGCGCGGGCTTTCGGGCAGGGCACGCCAGCCGATCACCAGTGCCGCCAAGCCAATCGGCCCGTTCACCGCGAAGATCCACGGCCAGTCCGCGACACCCAGGATCAGCCCCGCCACGGTCGGCCCGGCGGCGGCCGCCGTGGAGACGACCATGGCATTGAGGCCGAGCCCACGGGCCAGCCTGGCGCGTGGCTGGATGAAGCGGATCACGGCCGTGTTCACGCTCATCAGCCCCGCCGCGCCGAAGCCCTGGATGGCGCGGCCCAGCACCAGCCCATCGAAGGTGGTCGCCATGGCGCAGAAGACGGAGGCGATGGTGAAGAGGACCAGCCCGCTCAGATAGACCCGCCGGTAGCCCACGATCTCGCCCAGCGCCGCCAGGGGCAACAGGGAGACGGTGACGGCAAGCTGATAGGCATTGATGGCCCAGATGGATGTGGAGGGAGGCGTGTTCAGCGCCCGTGCGATGGTCGGGAGCGCCGCGGCGCCGATGGTGCTGTCGATCACCGCCATCATGATACCGAGCGCGACGGCTGCGGTGGCCCAGTGGCGGCGGGGCAGTGGAAGTCCATCCGGGGGGATGTCGGCTGGCATGGGCCTTGATGAGGGCGAAGCGAACAGGGACGTGGCACTCCGGCTGGGCCGTTGAGCGGCTATTGGTCCTTCCTGCCCCCGATGCGCGACCTTGGCTACACCCCGGACAAAGCTGCCACGCCTGCGGATGATCAGCCGGCTGCCACCACGGCCCGCATACCGCCACTGACCCGCAGCAGCGCCTCGGGCGTGGAAGCGAAGACATGGCGTGGGCTGCCAGCGGCCGCCCAGATGGTTTCATGGGCGAAAAGCGCTTCGTCCACCAGCACCACGGGCGGCGTAGCATGGCCGAGTGGCGCGACCCCGCCAATGGCGAAGCCTGTGACGGACCGCACCCAGGTCCCATCAGCCCTGCCGATCGACAGGCCGGTCAGCGCTGCGACCTTGGCCGGATCAACGTTGTGGGCACCGCTGGCAACCACCAGGACAGGCCGCTCCGCCCCATCCGGGGCCGTGCCGCGGAAGATCACGGATTTGGCGATCTGCCCGACGGTGCAGCCAACGGCCGCGGCGGCATCGGCCGCGCTGCGCGTGCCTTCGGGGAATTCATGCAATTCGTCCGAATGGCCCGCCATGCGCAGCGCCGCACGCACGCGGCCGACAGAACCGCCTTCCACCTCACCCCCTGCCATGACCATATCCCCCGCGTGATCGATGCACCGACCCTTGCCTGGCCCGCCGCTGAGACAGCGGAGCCGCTGGCCCTCTACATCCATTGGCCGTTCTGCGCCGCCAAGTGCCCCTATTGCGACTTCAACTCCCATGTCCGTCCGGAGGTGGATGCCGCCCGGCATGGGCGCGCGCTGCTGACGGAGCTGGAGCATGAGGCCGCGCGGGCCGGGCGCCGGCGCCTCTCCTCGATCTTCTTCGGCGGCGGCACGCCCTCCCTCATGCCGCCCGAGGCCGTGGCGGCTTTGATCGCCTGCGCCCAGGTGTTGTTCGAGGCGGAACCGGATCTCGAAATCACGCTGGAGGCGAATCCGACCAGCGTGGAAGCCGGCAAGCTCCGCGCCTTCCGTGCGGCGGGGGTGAACCGGCTTTCCCTTGGTGTGCAGGCGCTGGATGCGGCGTCGCTCGGCTTTCTTGGGCGGAACCATTCGGCGAATGAAGCGATCGCGGCGCTGGAACATGCCCGCGCCACCTTCCCGCGCCTTTCCTTCGACCTGATCTATGCCCGCCCCGGCCAAGGCGAAGCCGCCTGGCGCGAGGAGCTTCGACGCGCGCTTTCATTGGCGGCCGACCACCTCTCACTCTACCAGCTGACGGTGGAGCCGGGTACGCGCTTCGCGACCGAGCATGCTCGTGGGGCCTTCCGCCTGCCGGAAGGCGATGACGCGGCAGCCCTCTACACGGCCACGGCCGAGGAAGCCGCGAGATTCGGACTGTTGCCTTATGAGGTCAGCAATTACGCCAAGCCTGGCGCGGAGAGCCGCCACAACCTCGCTTACTGGCGTTACGCCGATTATCTCGGCATCGGCGCCGGCGCCCATCAGCGGCTGACGCAGGATGGCGCGATCCTGGCGGCGCGCCGGCACCGCGCGCCGGAGATCTGGCTTGAGCGTGTGGAGCGCGATGGCCACGCAAGGGTGGAGGAGGAAGCGCTTTCGCCCGTCGATCGCGGCCGTGAGGCGATGCTGATGGGCCTGCGCCTCTCCGAGGGAATCGATCCCGCGCGAATCACGGCCCGCAGTGGGCTGGATTTCGCCTCGGTGGTGGATCGCGCGATGCTCGATGCCCTGCGCGAGGAAGGCTATCTGCGCTGGCTGCCGAATGGGCGCCTGCAGGCCACGATGGAAGGAAGGCTGCGCCTTGATGCGTTGCTGCCGGTGCTGTTGAAGTAGTAGCGGGAGCCACGGGCGGTCCGAACGCGGAAAGCCCCTCGGCTGTTGGGCCTGAGGGGCGTTCTGGTTGTGTGTTTTCTGATTTGGATGCGGGGACAGGATTTGAACCTGTGACCTTCAGGTTATGAGCCTGACGAGCTACCGGGCTG
>NZ_JAOXLP010000066.1 GCF_025791835.1 Roseomonas xinghualingensis | reverse complement strand
GGCCGCGCGGCGCGAAAGCCCGCCCTCCACTGCCCTAACGACGCGGCTGCGAAGATCCTCCGATAAGGTCCGGCCCATCCATGCTGGCCTCCCTACCAGCCATCAGGGTGAATCAGATCGTCGCCGCGTCGGGCAAGAATATTCGAATCAGATCGCTCGGATCATGCTCTAGGGGGCGGGATCGCCCGGAAGCGTGAATCCACTCCAGAAAACAATAAAACAGAGCATCTGGCGTGAGGGTATGGGACCGGAAAATGCTCTGGGGCTGAGGGCCGCCGTCCTTACTCGGTGGGAGCGAGGCTCTTGATCAGATCGAAAACACGCTTGCGGATGGCCGGTTCATTGATGCGGTAATAGGCACGCACCAGTTCCAGCGTCTCGCGCTTATGCAGCGTGTCGTCTTCGAAGCCTTCCTGGGCCTCGGCGAAGCCAGGGACGCGGGACCGCAGGCCGGAGCCTGGCCCGCCCATGCTGTCCGGCATGTCGTCGAAGAAGAAGCCGATCGGCACGTCCAGTACCCGGGCCAGGTCGAACAACCGGCTGGCGCCGATCCGGTTCACCCCGCGCTCATACTTCTGCACCTGCTGGAAGGTGAGGCCAAGCGCTTCCCCCAGCTTCTCCTGGCTCATCCCCAGCAAGGTCCGCCTCAGGCGGACGCGGCTGCCGACATGCACGTCGATCGGGCTAGGGCGATGCTCGCTTTTCTCCGTGCGCTCAAGCGCCTCGTCAGCCGACATCGGCGCCACTCCTTTGTCCAAAGGGCAGGGGGGCGCACGTCCTGCACACCATGTCAGAAAATCGGCCTCGCGCGGCCATCATCTGACCCTGCAACATGAGTGGGATAGTGAGGAGATGCTAAGGAAATGTCAACTCTTTCGAGAATTCCAATTAATTAGACATCATCCGATCTGGCGTCAAGTTGTAGCCAACTTGGCCTGCCTGACTGATCCTGCCAAGCCGACCATAAGGAATACTGCTGTCAGGATGGCTGGAATAGCCAGCCCCAATTGCGAGAAGGGTGTCGGTCTACCCGCAGCAGGAAGCGGGGCCAGGGCAATGCCGGTCTCGCCCAGGGGCAGGCGGGCGACCTCCCGGCCCCGTGAATCGAAGACCGCTGAGATGCCGGTCTGCGCCGCGCGCGCCAGCGGAAGCCCTTCCTCCACGGCACGGAGCCGGGCGGTGGCAAGGTGCTGGTGCGGACCGGCCGAAATGCCGAACCAGGCGTCATTGGTGATGTTCAGCAGCCAGCCCGGCCGTTCCTTGCCCACAACGGCCCCGGAGAAGATCACCTCGTAGCAGATCAGGGGTGAGGCTGCGGGCAGGCCGGGCAAAGACATGGCCACCGGGCCCGGCCCCGCGCCGAAATCCACCCCGCCCCGGATCACCCGGATCGGCAGCAGGCCGGAGAGCGGCATGTACTCGCCGAACGGCACGAGATGGGCCTTGTCATAAACGGCGCTGACGGTCGCATCCGGCCCCATGGCGACGAGGCTGTTGAACAGCTTGGTCGCCCGGCGATCCGGGCCCCATTCGGCACGCACCGTACCCGCCAGCAGCAGCCCGTCCGGCGGCAGGGCGGCGGCGGCGATGCGGCGCGCCTCAGGATCGTCCGCCAGGAGGAAGGGGCTGGCGGTCTCGGGCCAGATGATGACGGGGCGCGTGCCGGGCGCTTCCTGGCTGGCTGCCTCGGCACCCTGCCGGCTCAGTTCGAGATAGCGGCGGAAGATCGGCCAGCGGCTCTCCTCCCGCCACTTCGCTTCCTGCGCCACATTGCCCTGCACGAGGACGAGGGTGACGGGCAGCGGCTCCGGCTCCACGTGCCAAAGCCGGGCCAGGCCGAAGGCGCCAAACCCGGCCAACACCGCCAGCCCGCCCGCCATGGCCCGCCGCCCGAGCAGCGGCGTGCAGGCAAGCGCCACGGTCACCAGGGAAAGCCCATGCACCCCGATCCAGGCGGCGCCCTGCACGGGCAGCGCCGAGAAGGTCCAGACCGAGCCCATCAGGTTCCACGGGAAACCGGTGAAGGCCCAGCCACGCACGAACTCCGCCAGCACCCAGGCGCCGGCCAGCACCATCACGCGCGGCCAGCCCGGCCGGGCCTTCCAGGCGAGCACGGCCGGGATCACGCTGTAGATCCCCATCCAGAGAGCAAGCAGTGGCACCGCCAGCGGCACCAGCCACCAGAGGCGCTCCGCCTCGGTCAGGATGGAATAGGTGATCCAGTAGAGGCCGATCAGGTGGTGGCCCCAGCCGAAGGCCCAGCCGAGCAGCGCGGCCCGCTTCCAACTCTCCGCCTTGCCCAGCAGGATCACCAGGCCGGGCAGGGCAAGCAGCAGCACCGGAATGGCATGGATGGGCGGCATGGCCAGAGAGGCCAGCGCGCCCAGCCCGAAGGCGGTGACAAGGGCGCGCCAGCCTGCGCGCGATTCCAGGTGCCGGATCAGACGCTGCACGGGGTGGGGTCTACTCCGCCGCCTGGGAGGCGCCGGCCTCCGGGACGTCCGAAGGTTGAACGGCGGGCGTGCGGCGTACCCGCAGGCGGCGGATGCGGCGCGGGTCGCTCTCCAGCACGCGGAACTCCAGGCCCGAGGAATGCGAGACGAGTTCGCCCCGCGCCGGGACACGCCCGGCCAGGGTGAAGACGAGGCCACCCACCGTATCGATGTCCTGGTTGCGCTCCTCGGGGGTCAGCACCTCGCCCATGCGGGCCTCGAAATCCTCGATCTTCAGGCGGGCGTCCAGGTCCAGGCTGCCATCGGGACGCTCGGTCATCTGCGGCCGGACATCCTCGTCATGCTCGTCGGAAATATCGCCGACGATGGTTTCGACCAGATCCTCGATCGTCACCAGCCCGTCGATGCCGCCGTATTCATCCACGACGAGCGCCATATGGGTGCGGCCCTCGCGCATCTGCAGCAGCAGGTCCAGCACCGGAACCTGCGGCACGACGAAGAGCAGGGGGCGAAGCACCGCCTCGATGGAGAAGGGCTCCTCATCCCGCCCGACCGCCGCGAAGACATCCTTGATGTGGACCATGCCCCGGATGTCATCCAGGTTTTCCCGATAGACCGGGAAGCGGCTGTGCCCTTCGCGCTGGATCAGGCGGATGGCTTCGTCCAGCGTCAGGTCGCAGGGCATGCCGATGATGTCGGCGCGGGGGAGCATCACATCCACCGCGGTCTTGTTCCGGAGCTTCAGGACATTCCCGAGGATGACGCGCTCATTGGCGTCCAGCGCGTCCTTGTCGGGCTCGGCGCCCTCCTCGCCCTCGCTCTCGACCAGGGCTTCCACCTGGTCGCGCACGCTCTCGGCCTCGCGCCGGCGCAGCAGCCCCTGGAACTTCCAGAGGATACCGTTGCGATCTTGCCCATGATGGTGGCGCTCGCTCATGCCACGCCTCTCCAGGGGTTGGGCAAGGCGAGGCGGCGCATGATCCGTGCCTCCGCTTGCTCCATCCGCCGGGCCTCGCCGGCGCGCAGGTGGTCATGGCCGACCAGATGCAGAACCCCATGGGCCACGAGATGCGACAGATGCGCCATCACGCTGCGCCCCGCCACCCGGGCCTCCCGCCGTACCGTTCCCAGGGCCAGGGCGACGTCGCCCGGCAGGCCAGGATGAAGTGGCGGAAAGGACAGGACGTTGGTGGGCTTCACCTTGCCGCGGTGATCGCCGTTCAGGCGCTTCACCTCGCGATCCCCGGTCAGGAGCACCGTGACGGCGCCATCCGTCCCGGCCTCGGCAAAGGCGGCCAGGGCGGCACGCCGTGCCACCTCCTCGACCCGTGGCACGGCTGATCGCCAGGCCGGGTCCTCGACGACCACCTCGATATCGGAATCCATCCAGGCGGCCTCGCCGCCCGATGTCGTTATGTTTGGCCCGGCGACTAAGCCGCCGGGCGGGCGACTGCCCACTTCCGCCTTACTCCTTCATCTTTCCACGAGGCGCGCCCCGCCCTTCGGCGGCCGCCTCGGCTCGCCCATAAGCCGAGACGATACGTCCGACCAGAGGGTGCCTGACCACATCGCCTTCCGCAAAGCGCGTGACGCCGATCCCTTCCACCCTGTCCAGGATGGAAAGTGCCTCCACCAGCCCGGATTTCTGGCCGGGTGGCAGGTCCACCTGGCTGGGATCGCCGGTGATGACCATGCGCGTGCCCTCACCCATGCGGGTGAGGAACATCTTCATCTGCGCGGGCGTCGTGTTCTGCGCCTCGTCCAGGATGGCGAAAGCATGGGCCAGGGTGCGGCCGCGCATGAAGGCCAGCGGCGCGATCTCGATCTCGCCGGAGGTAATGCGGCGCGTCACCTGGTCTGCCGGCATCATGTCGTGCAGCGCGTCGTAGAGCGGGCGGAGATAGGGATCGACCTTCTCCTTCATGTCGCCGGGCAGGAAGCCCAGCCGTTCCCCTGCCTCCACCGCCGGGCGGGAGAGGATGATCCGGTCCACCCGTCCCGCCATCAGCAGGGCCACGCCCTGGGCGACGGCGAGATAGGTCTTGCCGGTGCCCGCCGGGCCGACGCCAAAGACCATCTCATGCTGCTGGAGCATGTCCATATAGGTGGCCTGCGTGCGTGAGCGCGGCGCGATGGCGCCCTTGCGCGTCCGGATCGCCGGCATGTCGGCCAGGGGCAGGCGCGGGTCCTCCGCAGGGCCGTCCGCCATGCGGAGCGCCGCTTCCACTTCGGCCATGCCGGTCGCGTCTCCTCTCTCCAGACGTTGCCAAAGGGAACGCATGACGGATTCCGCCAGCTCCGTGCTCTCGGCCCCGCCGCTGATCGTGACCCGGTTGCCCCGCGAGGCAATGCGAACCCCCAATCGCTGCTCGATTCGTGCCAGGTGGCGGTCGTGCTCCCCGTACAGCATCGGCAATAGGGCATTGTCGTTGAAGCTGAGGGTGACGGTTCGTGGGCCATCTGATGCGAAGGCCGGGTTGCGCGGGAGGGCGCGAGGATCAGGCCGGAGGGCGATCCCTCCGGCGGGGGTGACGAGTTGGGTCAAGCGGCGGCGGACTCCTCATGCGCCAGGGGGTCGGAGGTAGGGTTTTCGGGCAGGAATGTTGCAGAGAGGGAATTGGGGTTGGCGGCCTGCAATTTCATCGGAACCACCGCGCCCACCGGGGCTGCGCCGGATGCATGGACCGGCTGGAGCCATGGGCTGCGGCCCGCCACCTGCCCGGGGTGCCGCCCCGTGCCGGTGATCAGCACGTCCACAACGCGTCCGACACAGGCCCGGTTGAAATCATCCTGCTGCTGCCGGAGCAGGGCCTGCAGGGTCTGGAGTCGGCTGTCCTTATCGGTCTCGGCCACCGTGAAGGGCTGGGAGGCGGCGGGCGTTCCCGGCCGGGCCGAATACTTGAAGGAATAGGCGCCGGCGAAGCCGACGCGCTCCACCAGCTTCATGGTGGCGTCGAAATCCGCCGGGGTTTCACCAGGATGGCCCACGATGAAGTCGGAGGTCAGCGCCAGGTCCGGCCGCGCCTCGCGCAGTCGGTCCGCGAGGCGGAAATAGAGATCCGCCTTGTGGCCGCGGTTCATGGCGACCAGCACCTTGTCCGAGCCGGACTGCACGGGAAGGTGCAGATAGGGCATCAGCGAGGGAATCTCCCCATGGGCGGCGATGAGATCATCGTCCATGTCGCGCGGATGGCTCGTTGTGTAGCGCAGACGGGCAACGCCCGGGATTTCCGCCAGTTCCCGCAACAAGCGCGCGAGGCGCCAGTTCTTTCCGTCCGGTGAATCCCCTGCCCAGGCATTCACGTTCTGGCCGAGCAGCGCGATCTCCCGCGCGCCATTGGAGGCGAGCTGGCGTGCCTCGGCGATGATGGCCGCCGCCGGCCGCGAGAACTCGGCGCCGCGCGTATAAGGGACCACGCAGAAGGAGCAGAACTTGTCGCAGCCTTCCTGGATGGTGAGGAACGCGACTGGGCCCTGTGGCGCACGGACCTCCGGCAGGTGGTCGAACTTGTCCTCGGCGGGGAAGTCCGTCTCGATCACGGCCCCGGCCGCGCGGCTGGCGCGGGCCACCATCTCCGGCAGGCGGTGATAGGTCTGCGGGCCGAGCACGATATCCACCCAGGGAGCGCGGGTGGTGATTTCCGCGCCCTCGGCCTGGGCGACGCAGCCAGCCACCGCGATGATGGTCTGCCGGCCCTCCGCCGCGCGCTCCTTCTTCGTCTCGCGCAGGCGCCCAAGATCGGAAAAGACCTTCTCGCTCGCCTTCTCGCGGATATGGCAGGTGTTGAGGATGACCATGTCGGCCTCCTCGGGGCGCTCGGTCGGCGCATAGCCCAGCGGCGCGAGGATGTCGGCCATCCGCCCGCTGTCATAGACATTCATCTGGCAGCCCCAGGTGCGGATCAGGAGCTTGCGCGTGGCCTTGGGCTGGCCGGGGGCGGTGCCTTCGGCGGGGATGCCGGAACCAGCCAGGCCAGGACCAGCCAGAATGGGGCCGGTGGAACTGCTCATGCGGAGAAAGACCCTCTCGTTCCGGGGCCGGGGGCCTCGGGCCGGGGGGATGTGCGGCGCGCGGCCTTCCAGGTCAAGGAAAGCCGGGGCGCGGCTGGCATGGCGCGTCCATAAGGGGAGCGTCGTGGAAGGGAGGGATTCCCGTCAAGCAGGAAGGGCGGCCTGGAGGTGAAGAGGCTTCGGCTCGCGGTTCTGGCGCAGCATGGCCGCGCCTTCCGCCACCGTCGCCTCGGCTGCGGCGGTGAGGACCTTGCGGTTCGGCACGGCGGAGGAATCCAGCGGGTCGTGCAGTAGGATGGTGACGCGCAGCCCGGCATGGCGGCAGAGGCGCCAGGCATGCGGGGCGATGGACATGTCCCCGTACCAGGCGAAGACCGGGCGGTCCCGCCGGCAGGCCGGCAGCCCGCCAAGCCGGTCATAGGCGACGGAGACAGGGTGGATCACCTCCGCCGCATCCGCCACCGCCAGGAAGGAGGAGCGGAAGGGCAAGACCCGCGTACCGTCGGAGCTGGTGCCCTCGGGGAAGAGGATGAGGGAGTCGCCGGTCCCCAGGCGATCACGCATCTCATTCGCCTCGTTCCCGGTGCGGCGGCGGTCACGCGAGACGAAGACGGTGCGGCCCAGCCGCGCCACCGTGCCGATCAAGGGCCATTTCCCCACCTCGGCCTTGGAGACGAAGGCGGCCTCCAGCGTGGCGCCGAGCACGAGGATATCGAGCCAGGAGGAATGATTGGCGAGGTAGAGGGTGCGCGGGGCCGTACTGCGGTCCCCCACCACGCGAAGGCGCATCCCGATGAGGAAGCAGATGCCGCGCCAGTAGAGGCGGGCGAAGGTGATCTTGCCCCGGCCGGGCAGGAGCAGCAGCACGGCCTGGATCGGAATCGCGATCAGGGTCCAGAGGGCAGCGCAGACCAGCCTTCGCACGGCGCGGAAGCGGCCGCCGAAGGAGCGGTCGCCCATGACGTCGAAGAAACGCCCGCCAGGTACGGCGCGGCGGAAACGGAGTGGCATCCGGCGGCGCAGCTTGCTCGGGGGGGCCAGGGCCTCGGCCGGATCGCGAAGGGCGGCATCCATGTTGCTCGGTTAGCCCGCTCTCTGGGACACGTCCATGGTGCCGGCGTTAAGCCGGCGTGGCCATGGTGGCTCGCAGGGGCGGTTCTAATCCGGCTGCGGGCCCAGCTTCCGCTCGTAATGCTTGTAGTATTTGGCGGTCACCTGATCGGTCTTCACCACGACGCAGACATCGGTGGTGTTGAACTGCCGGTCCACCACAGCGCCATCGCCAACGAAGCCGCCCAGGCGGAGATAGCCCTTCACCAGTGGCGGCAGGTCCGCCAGCACGCGCCTCGCGTCGATGGCGCCCGGGTCCATCCGGTCCATCGGCACATAGAGGTCGGGCAGGGCGCGCGGCCGCAATTCGGGCGGGGCCAGGTGGTTCGTGTGAAGATAGGTCAGAGGCTCGGCCAGAGCGTCAGGATCCGTGCCGGGCAGGGAGGCGCAGCCGAACATCAGGGCGATGCGGTGGTGGAAGACATAGGCGGCGATGCCCTGCCAGAGCAGTTGGAGCGTGCCGCGGGTGCGGTAGCCCTCGTCCACGCAGGAGCGCCCGAGTTCCAGCAGCTCGCCCTCCAGGGCGAGGATCGGCGTCAGGTCGTACTCCGAGGCGGAATAGAACTGCCCGATCCGCGCGGCGGCTGGGCGGCGGATCAGCCGGTAGGTGCCGACCACGGCGCGTGCACCCTCGCCCCGGTCATGGTCCAGCACCAGCAGGTGGTCGGCCACCGGGTCATAGGCATCTGCATCCAGGCGGGTGCGGGCGGTCGCGGCGTCCGGATGGGCGCCCATCTCCTCGTAGAAGACGCGCCAGCGCAGGGCCTGCGCGGCCCTCACTTCCTCGCTGCTCTCCGCGATGCGAACGCCCAGGCTGCCGGAACGCAGCTCCCCGAAGCCGGCGTCCAGCTCCATCAACCCTGGTCCTTCTTCGTGCCGGCGCGGCGGCGGGTATCGCCATCTCCGGCCGGTGCCTTCCTGCCGAACAGTTCAAGCCGCTGCTGCACCAGGGTGAAGCCGTAGCGCGCAGCGATCGAATGCACGAGGCGTTCGTGCTCCTCGTCCTCGAACTCGATGACCGTGCCGGTATCCACGTCGATCAGATGGTGGTGCTGGCCGCGATCCGCCGGGTCGTAGCGGGAGCGGCCGCCGCCGAAGTCGCGGCGTTCAAGGATGCCCTTTTCCTCCAGCAGCCGGACCGTGCGGTAGACGGTGGCGATGGAAACCTTGCTGTCGAGGGCGATAGCGCGGCGATAGAGCTCTTCCACATCCGGATGGTCCTCCGCTTCGGAGAGGACACGCGCGATCAGCCGGCGCTGGCCTGTCATCTTCAGGCCGCGCTCGATGCAGAGGCGCTCGATCCGGGTGGGATCGGCTTTCGGGGGCGTCTTCGTATGGGTGGCGTGGTCCATGTTCATCCCGTCCGGCTCCAGACTACCCCCGCACGGGCGGCGACGCCAAACCGTCCCGCATCCGGCTGCCTGTCAAGCCGTTCCGAATGGCACCCGGCCGGCGCGCGGTCCGGATGCCGGTATCCGGCTCAGTCCTTGGCGCCGCGCCCGGCACGGCGGGAGCGAGGCCGGGTGCCGAGGCCAATCTTCTTGGCGAGGGAGGAGCGGTGCTCGGCGTAGTTGGGGGCAACCATCGGGTAGTCGGGCGCCAGGCCCCAGCGCTCCCGGTACTGTTCCGGGGTCATATTATAGGCGGTTTTGAGGTGGCGCTTCAGCATCTTCAGCTTCTTGCCGTCTTCGAGGCAGATCAGATACTCGGGCGTCACGCTCTTCTTCACGGGCACCGCAGGTTCCGGCCGCGCGGGGGGCGCGACCTCCACCGGGCGGCCCAGGCCAGATAGAGTACGGTGCACGTTCTCGATCAGGCTGGAAAGCTCGTTCAGCGGAACGGGATTGTTGGAGACGTGTGCGGCCACAATCTGGGCTGTCAGCCCAAGGACGCTCCCCTCGGTGTTCTCCCGGGTGGTAGTCCCGCTATCCGGCATTCCAATCTCCTGAATCGCGCTTGGCGAATACTTGGGGACTTGTGACTTCCCCGATTCGGGTATCACTTACATGCTTTAGAGCTTGAGTAACAGAGAAGAATTGAAACGAATGTGCAATGAATAAAGAACAGACAGCGCCGCAACACCCGGCCATGGATCGCGTGACTTGCCCTTCCTCGGTGACGAAGGAAGTGGCCCGCCTCGACATCACGCGCGAGATCTGTCCGATGACTTTCGTTCGCACCCGTCTGGCGCTGGACCGCATGGCGGCGGGGGAGGTGCTGCTTGTGTTGCTGAAGGGAGATGAGCCGCGCCGGAACGTTCCCCGCACCGCCGCCGAGCAGGGGCATACGGTGCTGAGAATGGAGGAGGCAGCGGACGGGACCGTCAGCCTCTGGATCCGGAAGGGGGGGTGATCCGCAGCACCAGCGCGTCCGACCCATCCGCATAGTAACGGCGGCGGCGGCCGATCTCCTCGGCGCCGGCGCGAGCATAAAGGGCACGCGCCGGAGCATTCGCTTCCGACACTTCGAGAAAGAGGCAAGTTGCGCCACGTTCCGCCGCGCCAGCCAGTGCCGCGGCGAGCAGCCGCGCCCCGAAGCCGCACCGCCTTGCTTCCGGGGCCACGGCAAGGGTCAGGATTTCCGCTTCCCCGGCCACGGCGCGGGCGAGGATGAAGCCATCCGGGGCACCTGCGATGAGGCCGAAACCTCCTTCCAGCTTCAGCATGGCGCCGATCGCGGTTGCTCCCCAGCGCTCGGCGGGTGGGAAGGCGCGGGCATGCAAGGCGGCCAGGACCTGGAGGTCGGCGAGTGTTGCCGGGCGGATCGGGCTTGCGTCAGCCGTCATGCGCCGGGGGCAGGGCGCAGGGCCAGCGGTTCGGCATAGAGTGGCGCGGCTTCCCGCGCCGTCCCGGCGGCCAGGGCGCGGGCAGCCGCGGCGGCGACCGCGCCGGCGAGGGGCAGGCGCGAATCCGAGAGCAGCACATCCGCGCCGCGCGCACGGAGGCGGGCGGCGGCAAGCGGCGCGGCATCGCCCACCAGCACAACCGGGCCGGGAGGCGAGGGGAGGGTGGCTTCGTCGAGCAGCACAGGGGCTTCCCCCACCACTTCCAGAACCAGTCCACCCCGTCCGGCAACGGTGACGGACCAGACCGCCCGGTCCTGCGTCTGCCAGGTCGGCAGGGCGGCGGCCAGGGCATCGCCCGTGGTCACGCCGAGGCAGCGGATGCCCCATCCCGCGGCCAGGCCCTGCGCCAGGGCGATCGCGGCGCGCAGACCGGTAAAGCCGCCAGGCCCGACCGCCACCGCCACCGCATCCGGCGCTGCCTGGCCCGCCGAGGACAGGACACCGGCAGCCAGCGCGGGCAAGGCTGCGGGCTGGCCGCGCGCCCCATCGCGTCTGGCCTCGGCCAGCACCGTGCCATCTTCCCAGAACGCCGCCGAGGCGCGCGCCAGGGCGCCGTCCAGAGCCAGCAGCCGCATGGCCTTCCCTTCCTCCAGTTCCCAGTGCCTGAACGGGCGGGATGACCGCGCGCCGGCACCTTGGGCCCTTCCGCTCGCAGGTTCCGTATCGGCCGCCCTATGCCCCAGTCGTGCCCTGCCGGGCAATGAGGCAGCGGGCATGGGGCAGCCCGGTATCCAGGATCATGGTGGAGATGCGCCGCGTCTCGCCAAGCTTCGGCCGAAATGTTTCCTTAAGGGTATCCGACTGCACCGGCTTCCTCGCATTGAAGCCTGACATGGAGATCCTCGCAGGGTGAGCGACATCGATACCCTTCAGCTGGCCGGCGGCCTGCCCAACTCCGCCCCTCCGCCCTATGCTTCCGGGAGGAGCCGGATGCATCCCCGCCTTCGTAACCTTCCTGCTGCCTTCTGAGGCCCTGACCATGCGCGTGATCGTCACCGGCGGCGCCGGCTTTATCGGCTCGGCGCTCGTCCGCCACCTTGTCCTCGATCTGGGGCATGAGGTG
>NZ_JAOXLP010000065.1 GCF_025791835.1 Roseomonas xinghualingensis | reverse complement strand
CTCCAGTGCTAGCACTGGTGCTGGCACTCGTGCTTGCCACCCATCGCGCCATCGCCACACCCTCCGCGACGGCATACCTCGCGGGATCAGCTGCGACGTTCAAGAAGGGTGGTCACGCCGCGCTTACTTAAATCCTGCCCATACCATTGCTGCGGTGGCGGCACTTGTCTCGTACACACGGCAGCTATCCGCCTTGCTGTTATCGTTGCTACCAAGGCTTTGAGCATCGCCTAATGCAGCGCCCATCGCCTCGCCACGCCGTTCGACACAGGTGCGTGAGTGGCCGCGAAATCGATACCACTGACGATTGTTAACTGTGTCGCAGAAATGGCAGAAGCCGCCGCCCCGCGCTCCGTCCTCTGACACGAGTTTCCAATGAATGCTTCTTTAATCCAGGCCCGTGAGTTGTTGGAGTGGCTGCAAAGTCAGATGGCGCAGTGCGGCAAGCGTCTGGCTTTGGCCGAGGTGGCTCTGAGGCAAGAAGTCCCGCTCGCTCAGCACCAAACCGAGAACCGGCCGGTCAAAGCTACGGCTGCCCGTAGGACTGCCTTGTAGCTCGTCTCGCCGCTTGGCATGAAGTTCAGGCCAACCGCCGCTATCCTGCCACAGCCTTGAACGTGCTCCAGAGTAACCAATTTGCACTTCACCCCGGCAGCCTCGGCCACCTGCCGCTTGGACGTGACGCTGTGTGAGCGATGCCGTGCCATGACTTCCATCCTCCGGAAGCCCAGGCAGGAGGGTCAATGCATTTCACCTAACCTGTCCGCCCCAGGAGGGCGCACTCCATTGATTCGGTGACGTTAACCGCGTTGGGTTGTATAATATGTATTTATGTAAAAATATCTGTTTTCGCCATTGTTTTTGCTAGTCAATTTGATTGCGTTGGCAACAACCAGCCCTCACAGCGTAGTCCCTCCACGCGGCGGAACTCGTTGAGGTTGCCTGTAACCACGATTAGTCCGCGGCTGCGCGCGTGGCCCGCGATCATCAGGTCGTAGGCACCGATGACCTGCCCGGCGCGCTCCAGCGCTGTGCGGATTTCCCCCGCATGCGCCGCCGCCTCTGCGTCGAAGGCAAGCACATCTAACCGTGCTGCGAAGCTCTCCACTTCCCGCCGGTTCTCGAGCGGGCGTGCCGACTTGCCCGCGCCATGCAGGAGTTCCATCAGCACCACGGTCGAGATGCAGAGCGAGCTGGCCTCTGCGTTGAAACGGGGTCGCAAGCCCTGCGGCCGATCGCGCAGCACGCGGATGCAGAGGTTCGTGTCGAGCATGTAGCGCAGCACTAGAAGAGCTCGCGCACCTCGGCCCGCGGCTGCTCGCGGTCCGGCAAACCAATACCGGGTGCGTCGAAGAAGTCGTCCCAGCTGGCATCCGCCGGCACGATGACCCGGCGCGTACCGTCACGCAGGATCGAAACCTCCCTAACGCCCTCCGGAAAGGCCACTCCCTTCGGCAGACGTACGGCCTGGGTCCGGTTGCTTTGAAAGAGAGTGGTCCGGGTCATGTTCGCCTCATGGGATATACACAATATATATCCCGATGTTGTTGCGGTACAAGACTTTACTGGGTCTGGACACGAGAATCGCGCTGAATCAGTGTCTTCGGATGGTGTGTTCAGGTCGTCCTTCGCCGTGACCCGCGGTCTCCGCTCCCACCAGCAACGCCTCGCCGGTGTGGTCGACGCGATCGCCACCGGGCAAACCGAGGCACGCGACATCCTCGCCGCTGTGACGCCGGGCGGGGGCAAGTCGATCCTACCCGTCATCTCCGCCAGCGGACTCATCGAGGCCGGGATCGTGGAGAGGGTCTGCTGGGTGGTGCCGCGCGACAGCCTGCGGCTGCAGGCCGAGGAAGCCTTCGCCGATCCCCTCTGGCGGGAGACGCTGAGCCATTCCCTTTCGGTACGAGCCGCCGATAACACGCCAGACCCGAGCAGGGGCCTGGCCGGCTACATCACGACGTACCAGGGTATCGCCGCGGCGCCAGACCTGCATCTGGCGGAGTTCCGGCGCCACCGCACGCTGTTGGTGGTGGACGAGGTGCACCACTTGCCGGCACTGGCCGACATCGACCCAGTGGCTGCGGCGCAGGAGACGGAGGAGGACCAGGCGAGCGCCTGGTCCCGCGCCATCCTGCCCCTGCTGGAATGCGCGCGCGTGCGGCTGCTGCTCTCCGGCACGCTCGAGCGGGCGGACGGCAAGGGCATCCTCTGGCTGCCCTATCGTAAAGGTCCGAAGGCGCGCACGCGCGAGGTGGAGCTCGATGCGGAGGGATGGGCGGTGGTCGGCTACTCCCGAGCCCAGGCGCTCGCCGAGCGTGCGGTGCTGCCCGTCACCTTCGGCGCGCTCGACGGTGAGGCAAGCTGGCGCGACGAGGACGGGAACGAGCTGGGCCCGCACCGCATCTCCGGCCTCTACCCCGACGAGACGACGCGCCCAGCCCTGTTCACCGCACTTCGCACTGGCTTCGCCGAGGCACTGCTGCGCGAGGCCTTCCTCGCCATCCGCGGTCTGCGCGCCCGGCGCCGGCGCGAGCGCGGCCTGGCACCGGGCGAGGCTGCACAGGGCCTGGGCAAGATGCTCGTGGTGGCCCCTGATCAGGTGACAGCGCGCCACTACCTAGAGGTGGTACGGCGCTGGATCCCGGCCTCCCAGGCGGAGGAGGTGGCGCAGCTCGCCACCTCCGACACCCCACGCGCGCACGAGCTGCTCGCCGCCTTCCGGCTGCGGCCCGAGCCCTCGATCCTGGTCACGGTGGCCATGGCCTATGAGGGGCTGGACGCGCCCGAAGTGGCCGTGGTTGCGGCCCTCACCCACATCCGCTCGCGCCCCTGGCTGGAGCAGATGGTCGCCCGTGCCACCCGCGTGGACCCCCATGCCGGCACCTACGAGGAGCAGCGCGCCCTGGTCTTCCACCCGGACGACCCCCTATTCGGCCAGTTTCGGCGCCGGATGGAGACCGAGCAAGGCACGCTCGCCAGGAGGCCCAAGGGGGGACGCCGTCAGTCCTCCCTCCCCCTCTGGCTGCTGGACCAGCTGCCACCGGCCAGGGAGGGCATCACCCCGCTGGCCTCCAACGCCCTGGCGCTGCGCTTCGACACGCTCCGGCCCGGGCCGGAGCTGGCACAAGGGGAAATGCTGGAGACGCCCTCGGCCGCCGAGCGGCGGCTGCGCGCCCGGCTTGGCGAGATGGTTGCGATCCAGGCCGTCGAGGACGAGGCGGGGGCGAGCGGGCGGCGAGGCGGCTTGGCCGGGCCCGGGCTGTACCATCGCTACAACGCCGTCCTGAAGCGCGTGACGGGCGACAAGGCGCGGGCGCAGATGACTCTGGAGGAGCTGCAGGCCGCGATCGGCTGGATGGAGCGCAACAGGCTCGGTGACCATCTCCACCTGCTGGACGGCGACCCTCGCTACGCCTGGTCCGCCCGCAAGCGCCAGGAGTGGAGGCCACCCGTGGGCAGGCCGGATCGGCCAAAGGCAGGAGAAGCACGGCTGACCTGAACTTCGGGAGGAATGCAGGTCAGCCCCTTGTCAGGCTAATCGGCCGGCCCCAATCTTACTTAACGTAATACTGAATAGGAATCGCCATGACGATGGTCACGCTTCGGCGGCAGGGCAACTCGGTCGGGGTGACCTTTCCGGCCGAGACCCGCATCCGCATGGGCTTCGAGGTAGGCCAGGACCTCACGCTGGTGGAGCTGGCCGACGGCGTGAAGCTGGTCAAGCGCAACCTGAAGCTCGAGCGCCAACTGCAGCTCGCCCGCGAGGTACTCCGCGAGCAGGCGGATGCCCTGCAGGAACTGGCCAAGCGTTGACCGAGCCGGAGTTTCTAGAGCCGGATGTCGTGCTGTTCCTGCATGACCACGCGCTGCGGGAGTATGGCGGCGCGCACGGCATAAAGGATGAAGGGCTGCTGCAAAGCGCACTCGGCCGGCCGGTGAACAAGCTCGGCTATGCCGAACCCGGCACGCTCGATCTCTTCGACCTCGCGGCAGCATACGCCTATGGCATTGCCAGCAACCATGCCTTCAACGATGCCAACAAGCGAACGGCATGGAGCTGCTGCGTTCTCTTTCTCAAGGTGAACGGCGTGCAGTTGGCCATCGAAGCCGCCGACGTTGTCGAACACATGCTCGAGATGGTGGAAGGACGGTTGGACGAAGGCGGCTTCGCGGCCTGGCTCCGGAAGGGCAAGGCTGGGTGATCTGCCGCAACAACACTGCACAGTCGCCCCGAATGATCCGCGCTGCCCATGAACAGGGGACGGCGTTCTGAGCCAGAAGGATGAGCGCGAGCGGGTGAAGGCCCGCATCCGGACACTCGCCGTTCTCGCCAACCTGACAACGCCCTACTACGTACTGCGGGTGGTCTTCGTCCTTCAGAACGAGACCGGCATCGGAGATGCAGGCCGGGCTCACAAAGTAGATCGGCTACTACAACGCCGGACGCCCACACGGCGCCCTGGCGGGGCAGACCCCCAACAAGGCCTGTGAGGCAGGCGAGATGGAGAGATTGGCGGCCTGACGAAAACCAGAGGCGAGCTTATCCCAGCCGCTGATCTCGGCCGGGAAGCGCTACCCGGCAAAGCTGGGGCAGGCGGCGGGGGCAGTCATCCCACCCGACTACCCGGCGCTGGACCGCGCGGGCAAGCTGGCGGCCGGCCAACTTGACGATGCCCTTACCCTCGGTGTCAGGGCACCGGGGGCCGAGGCGACAGATCGTGGGCTCCCTTACCGCCGTGCAGGAGTTCCAGCGTGGCCGTAACGGCTCCCGGATCGGCGACACCCTGGCCGGCGATGTCGAAGGCGCTACCGTGGCCGACGCTGGAGAAGAGCACCTTCGCGCCAATAGACAGGGCGGAGGCTCGCCTCGGCGCCAGGAGCTTGATCGGGATGTGGCCCTGGTCGTGGTAGATTGCGACGTAGGCGTCCATGGCCCGGCTGGCGAGCAGCACGTCGGCGCCTGCCGGCCCCTCCGCACGGATGCCTGCCTGCCGCAGCGCTGCGACGGCGGGTTCCGTCACGCGGGCATCCTCGATGCCGAACAGCCCGCCTTCCCCGGCATGGGGGTTGAGGCCGAAGACCCCTATCCGGGGGTCTGGAACGCCCCAGGCAGTCAGCACGCGGTGGGCCGCCTGGCCAGCCGCGGCCACGAGTTCCGGCGTCACCCGCTCCAGAGCTGTCTGGAGGCGCTCGTGAAGTGTGGCATGGACGATCCGTAGGCCGCCACCGACGAGCATCATGAAGACTTCGTCATGGGGAACGCCGGTCAGGTCGGCGACGAGGCCGGGGTAGCCGCTGAAGGGGATCCCGGCCGCGGCTACCGCCGTCTCTGAATGCGGACAGCCGATGATCGCCGCGGCCTCGCCGGCGTCGAGGAGGGCCAGGGCCTCGCGGACATAGGCCACCGTGGCCGCCCCGGCTTCCGGCGTGACTTTGCCTGGTCTGAAGGCGCCCTCTGGCAGCGCTTCCAACGGGGCGAGGTTCAGGCCGCCCCTGTCCTGCCAGGCGGCAGGTGCCTCACGGATCGGCAGGTCCGCCGCGTGGCGGGCGGCGTAGTGCCGGACGGGGACGGGATCGCCTACCAGCACGGGAACCGGGCCATCCGGCCGGCGGGCGGCGAGGGCGGCGGCCTTTACGGCGATCTCCGGCCCGATGCCGTTCGGGTCGCCGATGGTTAGCGCAATGCGCCGGCGCGGTGCAGCGCTCATGCGGCCTCCGCGCCCGCCTGGGTCGAGGGGATGAAGGCGTCAGCGAAGAAGTCGGCCTCGGGAAGTCCGTGGAGCTTCGTGAAGGACTCGCGAGCCGAGGCAACCATGGCGGGGCTTCCGGACGCGTAGACCTGCAGGCCCGACATTACCGGATAGTCGGTCGCCGCGGCTGCCGGCACCCGCCCGGTGCGCCCGGTCCAGGACGGGTCGGGCTGGGAGAGGACGGGCACGTAGCGGAAGTCCCGCAGGCGCCGGGCCCAGCGTGCAGGGAACTCCGGCAGGTAGAGGTCGTCCGGCTGGCGGCCGCCGCGGTAGAGGATCAGGGGACGTGCCCAGCGGCGGCGCACCGCCTCCTCCAGGATGGAGGCGACGGGGGCGAAGCCGGTGCCGGTGGCGAGGAGGAGGAGTGGGCGCGGGTCGCGCCCGTCCGGCTCCACCTCGCCGTAGGGCATCTTCAGGCGCAGCGCGTCGCCGGGCTGCAGCCCGGCCAACACCGCGTCCGAGAAGGCACCGCCCGGGTGCATGCGGACGTGCATCTGCACCCCGTCCGCCTCGGCGGGGGAATTCGCCATGGAGTAGGAGCGCCGCTCGCCGCCCGGCAGCAGCACATCCATGTACTGGCCCGCCTTGAAGGCGACGCGCTGGCCGATGGGGAAGCGTAGGTGCAGCTGCGTCACGCCGGGCGCGACGAGCTGCTTGCGGAAAACGCGCGCTGTCACCTCCCGCGGCTGCCCCATCCCGAGGGGGCGTGAAACGCGGCGCGGGGCGATGGTGACGTCCGAGCGCGGGCGAGAGGCGCAGAAGAGCGCGTCGAAGGTCCCGTCCTTCTCGGCGGAGCGGACTGTGCCGGAGGATTCAATGGATCCGGCGGAGACCTTGCCCTGGCAGGTGATGCAAACGCCCTTTCGGCAGGAATAGGGAATCTCCAGCCCGGCACGCTGCGCGGCCTCCAGGATCGTCTCGTTGGAGGAGCAGGGAAAGCGGTGGTCGCTATGGGCGACCTGCACGGTCCACTGCATGCTAAAGCGGCAGTGCCAGCAGCGTGTCGGTTCGCGAGCTGTCGCAGACCACGATCCGTTCCGCCAGCTTCGGCGCGCCCGCCTCGTCCGCGCGCCAGAGGTCGAGGTAGCGTCCGGTCGCAAAGAGGTCCGTCGCGCCATCCCGCATGATGCGTGCAACGAGGAAGGGCGTTTCACTCCGCACGCCCTCCGGTCCTTCATCCTCAAGCAACGGCAGTCCGAGGATGTGACGGTAGGAATGGCGCTCGTAGATGTTTGCCTCGCGCAGGGCCGCCACCCGGTCCTCCAGCATCCCGCGGCTGTCCGCCCAGATGATGCCGGCGGCATAGCCAAGGCGGTGGTTCTCCGCCGTAGTGATCCGGTAGAGGCAGTCCTCGGTGAAGAAGCCCGGCCAGGCTTCCAACTGGTCGGTGTCGATGCAGCGGGCGTAGCGCGCCTGCGCCGCTATGATGTCGGTGATCTGCATCAAAGCCCCGTGCACTCCCGATAAGCCTTCCAGAAGCCTCGGACGGACGCCTCAGTTGCGCGAGTACGCGTGCTACTCGCGTCGGCTCCGCCCATCTCAAGCACCGCATGCCGGTCGGAGGCGCCGACAACGCCGCGCTGCACGAAGCCGCCGACGCAGCCATCCTCCATGGAGACGTAACCGGCTGGGCCGACGAGGTTGCCCTGCTTCAGGCGCATCTTGCGCAACTCGGGCGTGTCGTCCTTGAAGCCGATGTAGGTCCAGTGCAGGTCCGTTCGACCCACGCCGCGTGGCACCACTTGGCGGATCGCGAGCGCGTTCTGGATCTGCTGCAGCACAAAGCCAGGGAAGACGGAGAGGATCTGGAGCGTCACCCCGTCCCCGAACTCGTCCTGACCCTCCAGAACGCTTGGGTCCTTCAGGCGGTAGTCGCTCTCCGAGCGGATGTTCTGCGCGGCGTAGTCGTTTGCCGCCTTTGCCTTCGCCTCGGCCTCGCGGTCGATAGCGGAGTAGGAGACGTGGTTGCCGCCGGATTCTGAGACGATGAGGCCGCCCTTCATATTGAGCCTGTTCAGCTCGAAAGTGGTGAAGAACAGGTGCAGTAGCGAGGCGTGATAACTGTCCCGTACGTTCTCCACATAAAGCTTCCAGTTGTTCGGCAACTCCTGGGTGAAGCGGCCAATCACCTCCACCTCGCGTCCGCCGAGGACCCGGTCGATACGCTCCATGATCTCGTCGCCGAGGTACTCCTCAATCGGAGGCACAGTGTCGGAGGCGGAGGCGAAGACGAGGCCGTGGACGACGGCGGTTCGGAGTTTGCGGGGGGAGTGCTCGGACATCCGGAAGCACTCGGGCATGCCGCCCTGGCCGTTGATGCCATCCTTGAAGGCTACGCCCTTCAGGTTGCCCTGCAGGTCGTAGCTCCAGGCGTGGTAGACGCAGGTGAACTCCCGCGCGTGGCCGAAATCCTCAAGCGCGATGAGGGCGCCGCGGTGCACGCAGCGGTTCTCGAAGGCGTAGATCTCGCCGTCATGATCCCGCACCGCCAGGATCGGCACACCGCCAAGGGTCGTGGCGCGGTAGTCCCCGGGCTTCGCGATTTCCGCCTCCAGGCAAAGGTAGTTCCAGGTCTCGCCGCGGAAGACGTGGGTCTGCTCCAGGGCCGCCACGTCCTCGCGCTGGAACACCCAGTAGGGCACGCGGGTCAGCCCCTCGGGCCAGGGTACTTCCGGCGGGGCCGTCAGGCCGTGGGGAAGGGCGGTCTCGGGCAGGTTGTGGTCGGGCATGGCGATGGCTCCGCTTATTCCACGGTGACGTTGGCGCGCTGCACCAGGGCGCCCCAGCGCGTACGCTCGGCCGCGACGAAGGCTGCGGTTTCGGCCGGCGTGCCGCCCACCACGGCGGCGCCCAGCTCACGGTAGCGGCGCTGCACCGAGGGCGAGCGCAGCACCTGGGAGAGGCCCTCGTAAAGGCGCGCGACGACGGGGGCAGGGGTGCTGGCGGGAGCGACGGCCGCGAACCAGGCGGTGGACTGGAAGCCGGGAAGCCCGGCCTCCGCAGCGTTCGGCACGTCCGGGACCTCCGGAGCGCGCTCCTTATCGGCCACGGCGAGCATCCGCACGCGCCCGGCCTGGTGCTGGGTCAGGGCGCCTGTGACATTGGAAAAGATCATGTCCACGCGCCCGCCCACCACATCGGTCATGGCCGGCGCCTCACCGCGGTAGGGGATGTGGACGAGCTTAGTGCCGGTCAGATCTTGGAACAGCGCGGCGGTGAGATGGGATGTGGTCCCCACCCCCTGGGAGGCGTAGGTGAGCGTCTCTGGCCGCGCTCTGGCCCGCTCGATCAGCTCGCCGAGCGTGCGGATGCCGCTGTTAGTGGAGACGATGGCAACGTTTGGCGTCTCGCAGAGCACCGTCACCGGCACGAAGCCCTCGGGCGCGAAGCCGAGATCGCGGAAGAGGAACTGGTTGATCGAGAGCGGGCCAGGTGGGGTAACGAGCAGGGTGTAGCCGTCGGGCTCGGCCCTGGCGAAGTTCGCCGTCCCTACGTTCCCGCCGGCGCCAGAGAGGTTCTCCACCACGAAGGGCTGGCCCCATAAGGTCCGGAGGTGCTCCGCCGCGACCCGCGCCGAGATGTCGTTCGACCCACCGGCCGGGAAGGGCACGATGATGCGCACCGGTCGGCTCGGATAGCCGGTGGCTCCGGATGCCGACTGGGCCCCGGTTCCAAGGGAGGGGAGGGCCAGCATCGGCGACGCGAGCAGCAAACGGCGGTTCAGAAGTTTCAACGCCTGTCTTCCTCCCGTGCAGCCTTGACCGATTAGAGTTGTTCGAATATCGAACGTTCGGCTGATTTACGAACATACTGCTATTCGAACTGGAGAGCGTCAATGCTGGGGTGGATAGAGCAATGACCGAAGCAGGGGGGGAGAGACGGGAAGCAATGGCGGGGCTCGCGAAGGGGCTTGCCATCCTTGAGTGCTTCGGAGAGGGCGCGCCGCGCCTGACCCTCGCGGAGGCCGCGCGCCGCACCGGGCTCTCCCGCGCGACGGCACGTCGCTGCCTGCTTACGCTCCTTGAGCTTGGCTACGTCACCCATGATGGACGCCACTTCGCGCCACAGCCACGCATGCTGCGCCTCGGCTATTCCTTCCTGTCGGCGACACCACTTCCCCGCCTTGCCCAGCCGGTACTGGAGGCGATCCAGGCGGCAGCGGGGGAGGCGATCTCCCTCGCGATTCTCGACGGAGTGGACACAGTTTTCGTCGCACGTGCGGCACCGCACCGGATGGTATCGGTCGGGCCAGGGATCGGGTCGCGCCTACCTGCTTGGTGCTCGGCCACTGGGCGCGTGCTGCTCGCCAGCCTGTCCGCTGATGCGATCGCCTCACGACTGGCAGCGTCGAGCTTCGAGCCCCTGACGCATCGCACCGCAGCGGCGCCGGACGAGGTGCGGGCCCGCATCGAGCGCGCCCGTGCAGCCGGCTACGCTGCCTGCGACGAAGAGCTAGAGCTAGGCCTGCTCTCGCTCGCTGTGCCGGTACGGGACCTGTCCGGCGGTGTCGTCGCGGCAATGAGCGTGAGCACGCAGCCCAGTCGGCGCAGCCTGGAGGAGGCGGAACGGGACCTGTTGCCGCTCCTCCTTGAAGGAGCGCGGCGGCTCTCCGCGAACCTCTAAGTGACCGTTGAGAATGGCTTGGTAGGGCTCGGGGGGTGATTCAAGCTCGGGATGTGGACCCCGAGGGCACCGTCAAGTTGGCCGGCCACGAGCTTGCCCGCGCGGTCCAGCGTCGGGTAGTCGGGTGGGATGACTGCCCCCGCCTGCCCCAGCTTCGCCGGGTATCGCTTCCCGGTCGAGGTCATCAGCCAGGCGGTGTGGCTCTATTTCCGCTTCCCGCTCAGCTTGCGAATGGTGGAGGAGATGCTGGCCTTCCGCGGCATCGTGGTCAGCCACGAGACGCTGTGACAGTGGGGCCGCAAGTTCGGCCAGATCTTTGCCAACGGGGTCCGCCGTCGGCTGCCTCGCGCCGGTACAAGTGGTACTTGGACGAGGTCGTCCTCAAGATCAACGGTGTGACGCATTGGCTTTGGCGTGCCGTTGATCAGACAGGGATGGTGCTCGACATGCTGGTGCAGAGCCGACGGGATAAGCAAGCTGCCAAGCGGCTACTCAGGAAGTTGCTGAAGCTGCAGCTGCGGCCACCTCGGGTCATGCAGCCGACGCGAAGACGAGAACGACAGATGAAGCGGTTCAAGTCCGCCGGCCAGGCGCAGCGCTTCCTCTTCGCGCATGACGGGATCAACAACCTGCAAGTTGACGGTGCCCTTCTTGTGGGGCAGGGCGGCTTGGCACTATCCGGAGTAGAGGAAGCCGACCCCGGCGTCCTCGTCGGACATGTATTGGATGGCGGCCTCAATGGCGCGGCGGTCCCCGACGGTCGGAGCCATCTTCAATGCCCCTTGCCGCCCGTGCTCCTCAATGAGCCGGTGGACCGTCCCCATTGTCTCGTCCTCCACAACTGCTGTCTCGAATTACGCTAGGTAGGGGCCTCATTTAGGGCCACTCTGTGATGGTGGCGATGAGGGCGAGGCTGGCCAGGAAGTTCCGGGCCAGCCGGTCGTATCGTGTGGCCAATCCCCGCCAGTTCTTGAGGCGGCAGAACAAGCGCTCGATATGTTTGGTCCCGGGATGAGGTGGTGCGGGTTGATCTTGAAGATGGTGGTGTCTTTGGTCCAGGCGTCACAGACGGCTTGGAACGGTGTTCGCCATCGGAGCGCCTTGAGGTGCTTGGCGAAGTTGTA
>NZ_JAOXLP010000064.1 GCF_025791835.1 Roseomonas xinghualingensis | reverse complement strand
GTACTCCATGGCTGTCCCTCGATGATGCCTGGGGCCGACCCGTTCGGACCCCGTTCCACACACCATCACTCTGAGGGACAGCCGCCCTACCGCCCAAGCCCAGGCGGCCGGCCCATTACGGCATCTAACCGAGTATCGTTGAAAAACGAGCGGGATCTGCTTCACGCAACGCCTAAGATCCGAATCAGCGCAAGGCTAACTGCTGCCAGCAGGAGGAGGGAGGCGATGCCTGCCGCCGTCACCCGCCCGCCCGATCGCGCCACCAGCCGCACATCCACGCCCAGCCCCAGCGCCGCCATAGCGATAATCATCAATACCCCCGCCAGCCACGCCGCCCAGACCGCAACCACCTCCGGCAGCCAGCCGAGGGAGCGCAGCGCCGCGAGCGCCAGGAAGCCGAGGATGAACCAGGGCACCAACCGGCTCAGCGGCTGCCGACCGCCGGGGTTGGCCGTGCCCAGGCGCGGCGCCATCAGCGAGAGCGCCACCACCACCGGCCCAAGCATCAGAACGCGCACGAGCTTGACCAGCGTGCCCACCTGCAAGCTCAGCGCGCCAACCGGGGCGGTGGCCGCCAGCACCTGCGGCACAGCGTAGACCGTCAGCCCCGCCAGCAGCCCGTACTGCCCCTGGCTGAGCCCGAGCAGCGGCACCAGCAGCGGCAGCAGTAGCACCACCGCCACCCCGATTACGGCAGTGAAGGCGATAGAGGCCGCGACGTCCCGCCCGTCCGCCTGGATCACCGGCGCCACTGCCGCGATCGCAGAATTGCCGCAGATCGAGTTGCCACAGGCCACCAGCAGCGCCATGCGCGCAGGCAGGCCAAAGGCCCGGCACAGCCCGTAGCTGGCCGGGATCGCGAAGGCGACCACCCCGGTGATGCCCAGCAGCAGTGGCCAACCCACCGCCAGCACCGCGCTGGCGGAGAAGGAGGCGCCGAGCAGCAGCACCGCGACCTCCAGCAGAGGCTTGGCGGAGAAGTCGATGCCCGGCTTCCAGCGCGGCCCGGGCTGCCAGCCCGTCCGCACGACGGCGCCGAGCAGAATAGCGAGCACCAGGGGCTCCAACCAGGCCCGGCCGAACGCCACCGCCTCCAGGCGCCCCAGCCCGAACGCCACCACTGCCAGGGCGAGGCAGAGCAGGACCCCCGGGATGAGGGGGCGGAGACGGGTCACCGCAAAGTCTGCCGCACCCACTTTCCTGGAGCGCAGGTCCTGTTCCGGCGAGGTCGACATCCGCTTCGAGATCCTAAGATGGAGCAACGGAGCTATCCTCCGGCCAGCCACATCGCCAAGGCTCCGCAGCCCCGCCCTGCCCTAGTTTTTCTTGGGCAGACCAAGGGCGAAGGCCATGTACTGGGCCTCCCTCTTGCGGAAGGCTATCAGCCAACAGGCCTAATTCGCCCACAAAGGAACTGGAGGAACGGCGACATGCTGAATAGACGGGCGATCGTCCGGACACTCGGGGCGGTGCCGCTGCTCGCGGCACCCAAGGTGCTGCGGGCGCAGGGAGCCACACTGCGCATTCTGCACGGCTCGAATCCCGGTGCACCACAGGATGTGATGCTCCGCCTGCTGGCCGAGGAATGGCAAGGTATCGCCCGCCATCCGGTGATCGTGGACGCCCGGCCAGGTGCGAGCGGGCAGGTCGCCATGGCCATGCTAAAGCAGTTGCCGGCCGATGGACGCACCGTCTTTTCGGACGGAACGGGGATCACGTCGATCCTGCAGCTTCCGACAGCGCAGCACCGCTGGACCGACTTCGAGCCCCTATACAGGTTGCAGCTCGACCCCTTCGCCCTCTACGTCAAGCAGGGTAGCCACGCGGGCCTGGATGCCTTTTTCGAGGCCATGCGCAAGCGCCCCGGGGCGCTGCGCATCGGTGGCTTCGCGCTCGGCGGGCCGCACCAGATCGCGATGCTGCGCGCCAGCCGACAGGCCGGGACACGCTTCAGCTGGATCCCCTTCGATAGCGGCGCGCGTGCCATCACCGCGGTGATGGGCGGGCATCTCGAGGCGTCGATGAGCAACATCAGCGTCTATGAGACCTTCCGCGAGCGCACCGCCGTCCTCGCCCACACGGGGCAGGACCGGCTGGAACGCTTCAGCGAGATACCGACATTCCGCGAGAGCGGAGTGAACGTCGTCGCCTATCACTGGCGCGGGATGTTCCTGCGCCGCGGCACGCCAGACGCGGTAACCGCGGCACTCTTCGACCAGCTCGGCGCCGTGGTGCGGTCCGAGCGCTTCCGCGCCTACCTGCGGGAGAGCGCGACGATCGATGGCACCATGCCCCGGCAGGAGTTCGCGGCCATGCTTGAGCAGCAGGCCACGGCCGATGCCGAGGTGCTGCGTGAAATTGGCCTGCTGTCGTGAGGGCGGCATGAGCGAGGCGAGCCGGCCGGCCGACGGGGCGGCCATCCCCGCCGCGCAGCCTCCAGCCCTTCTTTCGGTGCAACGGCGTGGCGGGGAGGTCGTGGTGGCGGCCGCGCTGGCCTGCGCCGGCGCGGCCATGCTGCGCGGCGCCCTTGACCTCGAGTTCGGAACGCTCGCCCTGCCCGCCGCGGGCTTCGTGCCCGCCCTCGCCGGGGCCGGCCTGCTCGTCTCCAGCCTCGTCAGCCTCGCGACCGCCTGGCGCTCCGTCGGGCCGGCGGCGGAGGCTCCCGTGCGCCTCGTGGACCGGACCACCGGCTGCGTCCTGCTGCTTCTCTTTGCGCTCGCCGCGGCGTTCGAGGCCCTCGGGGCGCCTATCACGCTCGGGCTCTTTATCCTCGCCATGCTCCGGCTGCTCTCGCCACTGCGCCTTCACGTCGCCGCAGCGCTGGCAGCCGCCATCGCGGGTACGCTCTGGCTCTTCTTCGCGCGCCTGTTGGAGGCCCCGCTTCCGACCGGTCCATTCTGATCTGGAGGCCCGGTGGACGCCTATCAACAGCTGCTGGCCGGCTTCGGCACGGCCTTGACGCCCGCGAATCTCGGCTACTGCCTCCTCGGCTGCCTCTGGGGCACCGTGGTCGGCATCCTGCCCGGTCTTGGCCCGCTGGCGGGGATGACACTTCTCCTGCCGCTGACCTTCGGCATGGACGCGACCTCGGCCATCATCATGCTGGCCGGCATCTTCTACGGCGCAATGTACGGCGGGTCGACCACCTCCATCCTCGTCCGCATCCCCGGCGAGGCGGCTTCCGTCATGACCTGCCTGGATGGGCACGAGATGGCCCGGCAGGGACGCGCGGGGCATGCGCTGACCGTCGCGGCGCTCGGCTCCTTCGTGGGCGGAACGGTCTCGATTCTCATCCTGATGCTCCTCGCGCCCCCGCTCGCCGAGGCAATGCTGGCGATCGATCCGGCGGCGGAGGCAGTGGTGATCCTCCTCGGGCTCGGCGTCGTAACGCTTGTCTCCCCGACATCCTTCGCCAAAACGCTCACGATGCTCTCGGCGGGCCTGTTTCTCTCGACGGTCGGATTCGACAAGCTTACGGGCGTGCCGCGGTTCACCTTCGGAAGCCTGGAACTCTCCGATGGGCTCGACTTCGTGGCGCTCGCCATCGGCCTCTTTGGCGTGTCGGAGATCCTGCTCAGCCTGGAGCGTATGACCACGCTGAAGCCGATCCACCCGAGGCTGCGCGAGATGTTCCCGAATGGCGCCACCCTGCGCCAGGCGGCTCCTGCGATTGCCCGAGGATCGATCATCGGTTCGGCTTTCGGCATCATCCCGGGCGTCAGCCACGTCGTGTCCACCTTCGTGGCCTACGCGGTGGAGAAACGTCTCGCGCGCGACCCCTCTCGCTTTGGCCAGGGAGCGATCGAGGGTGTGGCAGGGCCGGAGACGGCCAACAACGCGACAACCGGCACCGCGATGATCCCCCTCCTCGTGCTCGGGGTGCCATCCATTCCAGCCACGGCGATCCTTCTCTCGGCCCTGATGATCCACGGCATCCAGCCCGGCCCCATGCTGCTGGTCGAGCGAGCGGACGTGTTCTGGGGTTTCGTCGCCAGCATGTATGTGGGCAACGCAATCCTGCTGCTGCTGAACGTGCCGCTGGTCGGCCTGTTCGTCAGCCTGCTGCGGATTCCCTATTTCGCGCTCGCGCCGGTTATCATCTCCATCTGCGTGATCGGGGTGTACAGCGTCAGCGCCTCGGGCTTCGACGTCTGGGTGATGATGGCCGCGGGCCTGGTGGGTTACCTCCTGCGGAAGTTCGACTACGACATGGCGCCTCTCCTGCTTGCCCTCGTCCTCGGCGACAGGCTGGAGGAGAGCTTCCGGCGCGCGCTGATGATGTCGGCGGGCGACTGGGGTGCTTTCATCTCGGGGCCGGCGCTCTGGATCCTGCTCGCCATCGGGGGCGTCCTTCTACTTCTGCAGGTGGCGGCCTGGAGCGTGGGCTACAACCGGCGGGTGGCACGCGCGGCCATGGAGGAGGATGGCTAGAAATGGACGACCCGGCAGCAGGACTCGATGGGCGCGGCACCAACCGGGACGATCTTCCGCGCCGTCACCGCCGCTTGCCGCCCCTGAATGCCCTGCGTGCCTTCGAGGCCGCCGCCCGGCACGGCAGCTTCACACGGGCGGCAGCAGAGCTGCTGGTCACGCAGACGGCGGTGAGCCACCAGGTGAAGATCCTGGAGGAGTTCGTCGGCGCGCGCCTCTTCCGCCGCCTGCACAACTCGCTGGAGCTGACGGAGCGCGGCGCCGGCTATCTTCCGGTACTGCGAGAAGCCTTCGAGCGGATCGCCGAGGCGACCGATGAGCTACGAGGCAGCGCAGCGCCGCAGGCCCTGTCGATCAGCACGCTGCCGAACTTCGCCCTGCGCTGGCTCATCCCCCGCCTACCCCGCTTCCGCGCGCTGCACCCGGACATCGCGCTGCGTCTGTCCACCGCGGACCGAACCACCGATTTCATGAACGGGCAGATGGATGTCGCCGTACGGCTAGGTAACAGCTGGCCGGGCCTCCGGCAGGCGCTGCTCTTTCCTGGAGAGATTTTCCCGGTCTGCTCGCCGGACATGCTACGCGGACGGCTGCCGACCTCGCCTTCCGACCTCGCCGCCTGGCCGCTTCTGCACGTCTCGACCTCGGCCGAGGATTGGCCCGCCTGGCTGGCGGCGGCCGGCGCGGAGGGCGTGGACGGCGCCGCCGGCATGCGCTTCGACTCCTTCGCCCTGGCCAGCGAGGCGGCGCTGCAGGGCATGGGCTTCGCCATGGCGCGTCTGCCATTCGTGAATGAGGACCTCCAGGCCGGACGCCTCATCGCGCCCTTCGAATTCCGCCTGGATCAGGAGAAGGCCTACTATCTTCTCTGGCCGCAGGGCCACGTCGCCCGCCCGGTTACGCGCTTCCGAGAATGGATCCTGGCCGAAGCCGCCTTGTCGCGCGGAGAGGCGCGTTGTGCAGCCACGCCTCCCAATGGGAGTTGGGCACCCCGAGAACAATGAGGTCGCGGGCCGCGACCGCGTCCGGCTAACCCCGTCCAGGGCCAAGCGCCTCACAGGATAGGAGAAACGCCGTGCCGCTCGACACCGCCTCGCCGATTACCTATTCCGGCGGCGTGACCGCCATCCCCACCGGCGGCGCGCTCGCCGCCGATGTCGTTGGCCTGGACCTCTCTCGCCCGCTGCCCCCCGAAGCGATCGCCGGCATCCGGCAGGCCTGGGGCGACCACCTCGTCCTCCGCTTCCGAGGTCAGTCGCTGAATGACGACGCGCTGACCGCCTTCTCGGCCCATTTCGGCCGGCTCGACCGCGCGCCCATCGCCGCCGCAAAGCGCGGCGAGGATCAGCAGCCCGGCTACGTCTTGCTGATTTCCAACATCGTCGAGAATGGCCGCGCGATCGGCGGGCTGGGGGACGGCGAGTCCGTTTGGCACACCGATATGTCCTACGCGGATGAGCCCCCCTATGCGAGCTGCCTCTACGCTGTGGAGGTTCCGCCCGCGGGCGGCAACACCGGCTATGCCAACATGTACCGCGCCTATGAGACGCTCCCGGACGATCTGAAGGCCTTCGCGGAGGCGCACCGCTGCAAGCACGATGCGAGCCGCAACAGCGCGGGCGAACTGCGCCGTGGCTTCAACGAGGCGGACGGACCGCGCGAAGTTCCCGGGGCGGTGCATCCGCTGGTGATCAGACACCCGGCTACAGGCCGCCGCGCGCTATATCTCGGGCGCCGCCGCAACGCGTACATCCCCGGTCTTTCGCTGGAGGAAAGCGAGCGGCGCCTGGACGCGCTCTGGGCCCACGCCACGCGTCCGGAGTTCGCCTGGGCTCAGGAATGGCGCGTGGGTGATGTCATCATGTGGGACAATTTTTCCACCATGCACCGCCGCGATGCCTTCGACCCGGCAACCCGCCGCCTGCTGCGGCGCACGCAGGTCTCCGGGATGCGATACGAGGCAGCGTGAGGGCATGGCGATGACGCCGCGCGTGGAACGGGTCGAGGCCTGGCGTCTCGATCTCCCGATCCGGGTTCCTTACAAGGTGTCGTCGCGGACCTTCACCGCCTTTGACCCCATCCTGGCGCGGGTCACCCTCTCGGACGGACGGGTTGGGTACGGGGAGGCGATCATCAGCCCGGGTTATGGGCACGAGATGCCTGAGACCGGCTGGGAGGTCGTGCGCAGCCTTGCCGCGACGCTGCGCGGGATGACGACGGAGGAGGCGAGCACCCGGCTGCTCACCTTCCTGCCGGGTGACGCGCATGCGGTCACGGTGCTCGCCTCGGCCATCGACATGGCCCTCGGCCACCCCGCCCTGTG
Source organism: Roseomonas xinghualingensis (assembly GCF_025791835.1). GTDB lineage: Bacteria > Pseudomonadota > Alphaproteobacteria > Acetobacterales > Acetobacteraceae > Roseomonas > Roseomonas xinghualingensis. The sequence goes on along the minus strand of NZ_JAOXLP010000064.1, from coordinate 5,259 downwards.
CGCTCGGGCAGAGCGCCGCGTCCCGCTGCTGGCTCCCGTCAACGCGACCGGCGGCGCCGCGCTGGAGCGCGAGATCGAGGCGCTGGTGACAGAGGGCTTCTCGACCCTCAAGGTGAAGGTGGGCTTCGACGCCGGAGAGGATGCCGCCCGGGTCCAGGCCATCCAGCGCCTCCTCGGCCGGCGTGCCACCATCCGGCTGGACGCGAACCAGGGCTTCGCGCGCGCCGACGGCATTCGCTTCGCCGCCGGACTCGACCCGGAAGGCATCGAGCTGTTCGAGCAGCCCTGCGACATGTCGGACTGGGCCGCCAACGCCGCAGTGGCCCTTGCGTCCGCGGTTCCTGTCATGCTCGACGAATCCATCTACGACGTCGCCGACATCTACCGGGCGGGCACGCTGCCCGGCGTGGGCTATGTGAAGGTGAAGCTGAAAAAGTTCGGCACGCTGGACGGCCTCGCCGAGGCGGGACGGGCGGCGCGGGAAGCCGGGCTGCGGCTGGTCCTCGGTGACGGCGTAGCGACCGAAATCATCTGCTGGATGGAGGCTGCTGCAGCCTCCGGCCTGATCGACAACGCGGGTGAGATGAACGGCTATCTCAAGCTGTCGCGCCCGCTACTGCGAAACCCGCCGCCTTTCGAACGCGGCGAACTCGTCATCCCGGCCGGTTACTGGCCGGAGGTTGACGAGGCGGTGTTGCGCGGCTCCGCTTCGGCGCGATTCGACACCGCGCGGCTCAACCACCCACTCGGCTGCCAAACCGGCAAAACGCTCAGCGAGGACACATGAAGCTCTGCCGTGTTGGCCCCCGAGGCCAGGAACGGCCTGCCCTGCTGGACGCGGAGGGCCGCCTTCGGGACCTGTCCGGCTTGGTCCGCGAGATCGATGGCGAGGCGCTCTCCGTACGGCGGCTGGCGGAGATCGCGGCCATTCCGCTCGCAAGCCTTCCTCTCATCCCCGGTCGGCCCCGCTACGGTGCGCCCGTCGCCGGCACATCCAAGTTCGTCTGCATCGGCCTCAACTATTCCGAGCACGCCGCCGAGGCGGGCCTCGCCGTTCCGTCCGAGCCGATCGTCTTCCTCAAGGCTCCTTCCGCCATCTGCGGGCCGGACGACGACACGGTGCAGCCGTTGCACTCGACGCGGCTCGACTGGGAGGTCGAGCTCGGCGTGGTGATCGGCAGCGTCGCTCGCAACGTGGCCGAAGCAGAGGCGCTCGACGCCGTCGCCGGCTACTGCGTCCTGAATGACGTCTCCGAGCGCGCCTTCCAGATGCAAAGTAGCCAGTGGGACAAAGGAAAGGGCTGCGACAGCTTCGGCCCCACTGGCCCCTGGCTCGTCACGCGGGACGAGGTGCCCGACCCACAGGCTCTGCGCCTCTGGCTCTCGGTCAATGGCCGGCGGATGCAGGACGGCAGCACCCGGACGATGATCTTCGGCGTGCGTGAGATCATCTCCTATGTCAGCCGTTACATGACACTCCTGCCGGGCGACATCATCGCCACAGGAACGCCGGCAGGCGTCGGCATGGGCCTGAAACCCGATCCGGTCTGGCTGCAGCCCGGCGACGTGGTGGAGCTGGGCATCGAGGGGCTTGGGAGCCAGCGCCAGGTCGTCGTGCCACATCGATCGGAAAACGCAGGATGACGGGACACGCGCCATGAGCCGGCAGCTCCACCTCAACCTCTTCATCCACAGCCGCGGCCATCACGAGGCCTCCTGGCGGCACCCCGAAGCTTCCCCGCACGCGCTGACGAGCATCGACTACGTGCGTGAACTCGCACAGCGAGCAGAAGCGGGGCTGTTCGATTCCGTGTTCCTCGCAGATACGCTGGCGCTGGCCAACACCGCCCGCCACGCGCCGAGCAGCTGGCTGGAGCCGATCACCACCCTCGCGGCCATCGCCGGCTCGACCAGCCGCATCGGCCTGATCGCCACCGCCTCCACCACCTACACGGAGCCCTTCAACCTCGCGCGGCAGTTCGCCTCGTTGGACCATATCACGTGCGGGCGGGTGGGGTGGAACATCGTCACCTCCTGGCTGGCGGCGGCGGCCGGGAACTTCGGCGGCGAGACGGTCGGGCACGAGGATCGCTACGCGCGCGGCGAGGAATTCGTGCAGGTCGCCAAGGCCCTGTGGGATAGCTGGGCCGACGATGCGGTGCGCGATGACCGTGCCGGCGGCGAGTACGCACGGATGGACCGGATCCGGCCGATCAACCACGCGGGCCGGCACTATCGGGTGGCCGGCCCGCTGAACCTACCGCGCGGGCCGCAGGGGCGGCCGGTCTTCATCCAGGCCGGATCGTCCGAGACGGGACGCCTCTTCGCCGCGCGCCATGCCGAGGCGGTGTTCACCGCGCAGATGGAGAAGGCGACGGCCCGCGACTTCTATGCAAGCCTCAAGGCGCTGGTGGCGGAACAGAGGCGTGATCCGTCCCGGGTGTTGATCCTGCCCGGGTTGAGCCCGGTGATCGGCTCGACCGAGGCTGAAGCGGCGCGCCTTCTGCGCGAGCTGAACGACCTCACCGACCCGGAGATCGGGCGTGAGCGGCTCAGCAGCCGCTTCGGCGGGCACGACTTCTCCCATCTCCCGCTGGATAGGCCTCTCTCGCCCGAGGACTTCCCGGATCCTGACACGGTGCAGGCCGCGCGCAGCCGGACGGAGGTCATTGTCGGCCTGGTACGGCGGGAGAAGCCGACCCTGCGTCAGCTGCTCTCCTATCTCGCGGGCGCGCGGGGGCATTTCACAACCTCCGGGACACCGGAGATGGTCGCGGATCTGATCGAGGACTGGTTCCGGGACGGGGCCGCAGACGGCTTCAACCTCATGCCGCCGCTTCTGCCTTCGATGCTCGACGTCTTCGTGGCGGAAGTGGTGCCGATCCTGCAGCGGCGCGGGCTGTTCCGCACCGCCTATGGCGCCACCACGCTGCGCGGCCATTTCGGCCTCGAGCGTCCTGAGGCCGGGCGGTGACGCGGGTGGGCGGAGGTTGCCAACGGAGAACAGGAAGATGCTGATGGCGCTCTCTCGCAGGATGGCGGTTACCGGGATGGCCGCCAGCCTCCTGGCCGGGCGCCGAAGCTCGGCCCAGGATTATCCCTCGCGCCCGATCCGGATCGTCGTGCCCCTCACGCCCGGCGGCAGCGTCGACCTTCTCACCCGCGCGCTGCTGCCGTCTCTCTCCGCCCGGCTCGGGCAGCCTATCGTCGTGGAGAACAGGCCCGGCGCCACCACCGTGATTGGCACCCAGCTCGTCACTCGCGCGGAGCCGGATGGCTACACGCTTCTCTCGGCAAGCAGCAGCGTGGAGCTGAACGCTTTTCTGATGCGATCGCTGCCCTACAACCCGCGACGCGACCTGACCCCCGTGGCGCAGCTCACCACGATCCCGTTCGTCCTGGTGGTCAACCCCTCCTTGCCCGTCCGTACGGTGGCGGAGCTGATCGCCTACGCACGAGCCCATCCAGGAGAGCTGACCTACGCCTCCTACGGGATAGGCGGCCCCGGGCACCTTAGCGGGGAGCTCTTCAACCGCCTGGCTGGGACGGAGACGCTGCACGTCCCCTATGCCGGCATTCCGCCCGCGCTGGTGGACGTCCTTGGCGGACGGGTCTCGATGATCTTCTCCACCCTGCCATTGGCGATGCCGGAAATGGCCAACGGTCGGCTGCGCGCCCTTGCCGTAACCTCGGCAGACCGCGTGGACTTCCTGCCCGAACTGCCGACCCTCGCAGAGGCAGGGCTGCCAGGGTTCGAGTCCTCAGGGTGGAACGTTCTTTACACGCCGGCCAGGACGCCTGACCAGATCGTCGGGCGGCTGAACGAGGCCGTTCGCAAGGTTCTCGCCGAGCCGGCCGTGGCAGAGGTGCTGAGGGCGCAAGGCTTCCTCCTGGCGCCCCCGCGCAGCGCGGGGGAGGTCAGCGAGGTGCTCGCCGCACTGTCGCAGAAGTGGTCGCAGGTTATCCAGCAGGCGAACATCACCCTCTGAGGTCAGGGTCGCCGCAACAACCTGCCGGGCCTTCTCCGCAGCCAGGCCATGGCCGATGCCGTGCCGATGCGGCGCATGCGCCGGCTGCAGGAGACCACGGCTGCGGTCGGCTACTTCTTGTCCGATGCCGCCGGCTTCACGACGGGGCAGACGCTCCTCGTCTGTGGCGAGGCGACCACCGTGAACTGCGTTGCTCCGGGCCGCATCGGGACCTCGATGGTTGCCGCGGTGGCCTGACCTCGCACGGGAGCGAGGTGCACGCGGTGGCCATGGCCTTGGTGCCCGTCGGCCGGCTCGGGTATTCTGAGGAGGAAGCGAAGGCGGTCGCCTATTTGGCGTCTCTGCCGAGCCGCCTACACAGCGGGCACCGTGCATGATGCGAGCGGCGGTGGAATCAAAAATTGAGGCGCACCCGCTCGCAGTGCCCAGAGAAGGTTTGCGCCCAGTTCCTACCGCTGCTCCAGTCTTTCTCAGGACAAGTTGTCTCTGGTCAGATTGGGATCGCGCTTTTTCGGGTGTTTCGGCTGCATTTTCCGCGTCCAGCTTGATACTTCGACTTCGGAACAAGCGACACTTTCTCTCCTCAGAGAGCACTTTATCTCCGAAGCTTGGGACTTGGGTGGTTCAGCCTACAAGCTTTAGCGCATTGTGAGTATGGCGCTCTTGCTCTGAACACCCGCCCGGCATTGGCAGCGCGTTTCCTGGGGCGGTCCGCCCCTTCCACCAAAACCTGACCTTCAAGCCCGACCTTTAGCGGAGCGCCTTGGAGCCGTAGGAAGGGCGGTGGCGTTTGTTCGACAGACGCCCTTCATCTGCCCAACAAGCACAAGGCACCCCCATGGCAAATCTCCCTCCCCTTCCCCCCGCTGGTCGTGCCCCGCAGGGCGGCAAGAATGCGACCGGTGGGAAGGCCAACCCGAAGGACGCCCGCGCTGGTTCCGGCAACAGCGGCGGCAAGCAGGGTGGCGTGAGTTCCACCACTCAGAGCAACCGCAAGACGGGCGATCGCTGAGCGACGACTGCGCCAGCGTTCTCCTCCTCCATCAGTAAGGTTCTGAAGAATGGTCAAGCGACGCAAACAGGAAGAGATCGCCGGGGTTCTCGAATTCGCGGGGCACTCCCCCGACGACGCGGTCTTCAAGGAATGGATGGAGGATCACCGGTCCCGGAATGGCGGCAAGCTCCGGGTGAGCAAGGGCGCCACGGGCGTTCGGGTCATGTTCAGCAAAGAGGCTGACATGGCTTTCTGGAAGGAGCGCTCCGAGATGGA
>NZ_JAOXLP010000063.1 GCF_025791835.1 Roseomonas xinghualingensis | reverse complement strand
CCGCCGAGCAGGGGCACTCTGGCCTGGGCCTTGAGGCGCAGCAGGCCAGCGTCCGTGCCTTCGTCGAGCGCGAGGGCTGGACGCTGGTCGCCGAGCACCAGGATATCGCCTCGGGGAAGGACGACCGCCGGCCCGGGTTCCAGGCCGCCCTGACCCGCTGCCGGCAGCTCGGGGCGGTGCTGGTGGCCGCCCGCCTCGATCGGATCACCCGCCGGGCTCACACCCTCTCGCAGCTGCTGGAGGAGGGTATCTCTATCCGAGCGGCGGACATGCCCGGGGCGGATGACCTCATGATGCGGGTCTATGCCGCCATGGCGCAGAAGGAGCGGGAGATCATCTCGGAGCGGACCCGGGCGGCGCTAGCGGCGGCACGGGCGAGGGGGGCGGTGTTGGGTGGGGATCGGGGGTGGAGGCCGTCCAAGCCGCCCTGTGCCGCTGCTGCGGCCATATCTCGGGTAGAGCAGGCGACCCGAACGGCGCACCGGCTCGCGTTGGAGCTAGAGGTGCTGCGAGCGGAGGGGATCACCACGCACCAAGGCTTAGCGCGAGCACTCACGGAGAGAGGGGTACCGACGCCGCGGGGTGGGTCTGCATGGACCCACACGTCGGTGGCGCGGATCCTGGAGCGGCTTCCGGCACAAATAGCAAAGGACAAAACCTTCGGAGCTGGTGCAGGCAGATGACGGCGCAGGCGAGGGTTGTCAGGGCAAGATGGACGTCGGCGCGACGTTCGTAGCGGACAGTCAGGCGCCCGTTCGTAGCGGATAGTCAGGCGCCGGAACCGGGCTGCCAAGCGAAGGTGCGCTCCACACGCGCTGATCGCGACCCGATTGGCCGGGATGGCAAGCTCGGGGGGTGCGAGGCGGGCGGAGAGGCTGCCCGCGGCCACCCCGGGGAGGGCATCATGGTGCAGTACGCGGCCCCAGATGTTTCGGACAGGGACACGACCATCCACGTGCTCGACGAGCAGGGGCGGCTGGTGTGGAAGGGCAAGCGGGCGAGCCGGAGGTGCTGGCCACGGCGCTCCGCCGGCACGCACCTGAACTGCGGCAGGTCAGGCTGGAGACGGGGCAGCTAACGCCCTGACTGTATCACTCGCTCAACCAACTCGGACGCGCTATCGGTCTGCCTACTACGGGTGACTGGTTAGACGGCAATGGCAAGAATCAGCCCACCGCCATAACGCGGCAACCCAACATCACTACGGCGCCCAGGACGAGAACCGCAAGGCCAAGTCCCAGATGCGTCCAGATCAGGGCAACGGCGCCGAGTGCAAGCAGCGCCGCAGCCCACCAATAAAAAGCTGCGCCAGCCATCGCCTACCTCCTCGCGAAGGCTGTTGTGTCGTGCAACTCGGCGTCTGCTAAGCGCTCAGCCATAAGCGCTGAGACGCCATGCTGGTCCGGCACACTGTCGCACGACCAAGTCGGGATGCCGAGCATGAGGAACAGCTTCGCACCCGCGTCAGCGATCTCAGCTGCGGAAGCGGAACCGGGAGTCCACGTGGTTCCTGCCGCAGGACGCATGCAGAACTGACTCTGAAGATCTACACCTGCCGTCGCGATGCGAGTGGAGCCTCGGTGCAGTTCCCAGGAGACCTTCCATTTCTCTGGACTGTCAGCCTTCCGAAAGGAACTTCCGGCGGGTTCAATGTTGCTGGCTGGACGCCACATCAGCTTACTCATCGGATGCTCCTGCAGCCGGACTTCCGGCAGATCAGATCTGTAGACCGCGTTCGTCGTCGCTCAGTGCTCCTGAAATTCACACACACGGCTCCAGTGCTCTTCGGCACGACCCTCGGGGCAGCCCTCCTGACGCCAAAGCACGTAAGCGCGCAGGCGAAAATGTTGCTCTAGCGCTTGCCTCCAGTGATCGTCGTCATGACCTACCGGTCGCCCTGCCTCAATCCAAAGGAAGTGGGCCCGTTCACGCACGGCCTGCTCAAGGCCATGCTTCGTCTCCGAACTGCTGCTGAGCTGATCGCCATACGGCTGCAGCGGGCCACTCCGACTAGCATGGGACTTCGCAGTGAACTTCCGGAGCTCCTCATCCGAAGCCAGTTCACTGTGTGCTGCGGCCTCCAGAGCCTTTGCTTCATAGCTCTCGTTCGTGGCGGGGGCCTCCGGTCTTCCGACGGTGACTGGATAGGTATGCTTAACCAGTCCGTATTCATCGAGTACGTCGATAAGGCGCTCGGACATGACTCTGTTCCTCTCTTGGTTCGGCAGACCAGATGGTCTCCGCACGGCACATGCTGCTGGCCCGGATTTCGCTTGTGTCGTGAACACAGATCGCATCTGCGGCGATCGAAGGCACCGCATCCTTGGTCAGCTTGAAAACTGATCAGCCACGGCAGCCACTTCGCACTCAATTGCTCGCTGTACGCGGTTGTGTGGGCGTGGCAGCCGCAAAGGAGGCTGGGAGTAGGTACTGAGGCTGCGTCGCGAATAGCTGAGAGCCAAAGGCTTGCGGAGCGGCCCTCACGGTTTGTCCTACCGGTCAAGGTTCAGGGCTGCTAAGCCCGAACTGCCAATCAGAGGGGCAGGAGCGCTAGCGCTTAGGGGGCGGGCTCGTAGCTTTAAGTCTAAAGCCTGGCTATCCCGGTCGCCTTATTCTTCCTGCGAGGAAGTAGTATTTCTTCCACGAGGCGAATTCGACACTGAGCCCTTATCTCCGGCCAAGTCCTGACGAAGCGCCGCGCTCCGGGCTACCCTCCGGACCCGCTCGCCTCCCAGCGCACCGGATTCAGAGCCTTGGAGCGGTGCTCATTCATACCCTCGTTCTCGCTGCGCTCCTCCGCGATGCGATCGGCCATTTCGGCTTCATGGTCTCGTCCCATTACGGATCTCCTTTCGGGAAATCGCTTGGCTGCATGAATCACAGTGCCGGTGCCTTGCCCAGGGCTCACAGATGGAGAGAAAATTGGCGGGAAGGCAATCTCTAGATGGTCATTCGCGACTGCCCAACACAGTGGATGCCGAAGCACTCTTCCGTGTCCACTGTCTCCATCAGCCGACGCCGCAGACCCCGCGACAACGGGCCGTCATCACCAGCCTCGCCGTCTACCGGCAGCATCGAATCAGGTCACCCGTATCCGTGCGAGGCGGAAATGCTATAGTGGAGGCTCGCAAAGGGAGTGTCCGCTTCCGGGACGGAGGGCAACGACGCCGTCTGTTCAAGATGGGCGCTTAGCAGCCGTCGCCGGCCGCCAGGCTCTGACCTCTGTCTGGGGGTGTTCACCACCCAGCAACGGTCGTTGCTGGGTGGTGAACATGGAACGAGGGATGGATGCTCGACTGGTGAAATGACGGCTTAGTTGGGGAGCGAGTCCCTTATGAGGCCCAGCACAAACGAAAGACCCTGTGGACTCGAGCCCAATCCACGGATTGCAACGGTGTTGCAGCGGATGTGCGTTCCTGCTGATTATGGCAAGGAACTCGTGTGCTGAAGTTGCTGCGTGAAACTGATGTCGCGCCGCACTTCCGCCGAGCGATGAAGAGGTCCGCAAGTTCCGTCGTGGCAGTCCCATTCTGGGGTGAAGGTGCCGCCGCCTTGCTGGGGCTGGTCGCAGGCAGCCCCGTCCGGATCTTGTGCAACCTCGATCACCCAGGCTGCAATCCGAATTCAATATCCGAAATACGGGACCTCCGGATAAAGGTCAGGACCCACCCGCGACTCCATGCCAAGATCTACGCAACTGAGAACCTGGCCGTCGTGGGATCATCGAATGCCTCGCGCTTCGGGCTTCCAGCAGCTGCGGGTATGCCAAAAGGCTGGGTTGAGGCGAATGCATCCAGCGACGATCCGGACTTCGTTGCAGAGGTGCTCGACCTCTTCGAGGCACTGTGGAGCGATCCCGAGTCCCGTCACGTTCGCAACTCGGACATCAAGGCAGCAATTGAAGCGCGTAAAAGCTGGCCTTCTTCAGTCCCGGGCCTTTGGCTGGCACCACGGCCTGCATCCGCACCAAAAACGCTTTTAGCGGCGTGTAGGGAGAGACCGGACGATTTTGGGTCCGTGTTCGTGGCCTCTTACCGCGAGGACCTCAGTGAAGCTGGAAACCGGTTACTTGGACAGGTGAGGAGCGGGGCTTTGCCAGCTAAGCCTGGACTGTCTGCTTCGGACTTTCGCAAAGCCTGGGGTTATCAGTTCGACGGCATTCACGAGGGTGATTGGCTGATCGATCTAGATTGCACTAAGCCGGACAGGCCGCGATGCCGGGGCTCGGCGAGGGTAACAGGGCTGCAGCTCGAAGTTGATGGCGAGAGCCATCTGACGATCGCATTACCTGGCATGGTTCGAGTGCCGGGTTTCGGTACGCACCTCCGACTCACACCGGCCGAGAAAGCAAGTTTAGTGGACAACGCATCCCGCATCCTCGCACGTGACGAACTACTTCCGTTGCCAGATGTAATCAAGATCATCGACCGCCGTAGGTGACGTTAGTCTTTCGATGGCGCTGCTGCGCCTCACGCCGTCTTCCAATTCACGCCCTCTCGGTCGTACTCGTCCCTACCAAACCACTGCCCGTACCCGTCCCGCCGCTCAGCCCTCTCCCGCTTCGGCGCGGTCCCCACGACCATCTTGTCCAGCAGCTGCCCCACCAGCCCCAGCGCATCCACCTGGTCGTCATGCTTCCCCGCCGGGAACGTGAGGAGCTCCGCCTCGAGCGCCTGACGCCACGCTGCCGTCCTCGGCACCCGCAGCCCATCCAGCGCCATCCTCCCGCGGATCGACTGCGCCCGCACCGCCTTGTCACCCCGGGTGGGAAAGGGGTGCCGTGCCACGTAGGCCCGCCGCTCTCGCATACGCCGCTCCAGGAACGGCCCGACACCGGCCCGGATCTGCCCGGTCTCCTCCGCCCAGCCGATCGGGCGCCAGCGCAGCACCAGGTCACAGAACGCCTCGATCCAGGCATCCGCCGCGGCCTGCCCGCGCCACAGATCCAGGAGCCAGAGCTTCCCCTCCGGGTCCATGCCCACCACCACGTGCACCGTCCAGTCGCCCCCGCCGGCCGTCACCGCGTAGTCCGATCCCCCGTAGACCCGGAGGGTGACGCGGTCGGGGAGACTGTCGGTGGCGGTGAGCCACTCGGCCTGGAAGTAGTCCCCCGTGTCAGGCACCGGCCGCTGCTGATACAGCGCCGACCAGCTCCTTGTGCTCGCCTCCGCCTTCACCCGCGCCAGGGACGCCGCGTAGCCGTAGCGGTCATCCCCCCACAGCATCTCCCCGGGCTTCCTGCCCAGCGGGTCGTCCCCCTCCGCCTCGGCCGGCAGGGACACCACCCGCCACTGGTCACCCTGGGCCTGCAACAGCCGCCCAGAGAGGTCGTCCTCATGCCAGCGGGTCTGCACCACCACGATGGCGGCCCCGGGCCTGAGGCGGGTCCGGAGGTCGTCTCCGAACCACTCCCAGACCCGGCTGCGACGAGCGGCGCTGTCCGCCTCCTCCCGCGACTTCACGGGGTCATCGATCAAGGCGAGGTCCGCCCGGAGGCCGGTGATCACGCCCCCGATGCCGGCGGCGCGGTACTCGCCCCCATTGCTGGTGGTCCAGAGGTCCTCGGCCTCTCGGTCCAGGCGATAGCCCAGGGTCGGGCCGTGCGTCCGAATCCTGCCCCGCACACGGCGGGAGAAAGTGCCGGCCAGTTCGGCGGTGTTGGAGGTCGCGATGACCCGGCGATCGCGCGCCTGGGCGAGGAACCAGGCCGGGAACAGGTCCGACGTGTAGGTGCTCTTGGCCGAGCCCGGGGGCATGAACACCATCAGCCGGTCGTGCACCCCGTCCGCCACCGCTTGGAGCTCACGGATGAGCAGACGATGGTGAGCGGCGGGCACCATGCCCTGAGGAGCGAGGGCGTGCTCGCACCACAAGCCAAACTCGCGGCGGATGGCTCGGCGCTGGCCCAACTCCCAGGCAGGGTCAGTCTCCATCGCTGCCCCCTGCTCGGTCGCCCTCATCTCCTGCCTCGGACGGCTCGCGGTTGAGCACCAGCCTCGCTGCCCGGGCACGGGCGATCTCCTCCTCCAGCTCGGCGTCACTCATCTCGCCGGCCGGCTTGGCCGAGAGCACCACCTCATGCTTCTCCCGCCACCCTGCCCTCGCCTTCATCCAAAAGATTGAGGCCGCGGTGTTCTGGCCGGAGGTCGCCATCTGAAACAGGGTCTGGGCGACCTTGACGGTCGCCTCGACGGAGCCGCGGTCGAGCTCGGGGCGGAAATGCAGACGCAGCGTTTTGGGGTCGATCTCCAGCAGGGTCGCGATGTCGGCCTGCGGGATGCCAAAGCCGGACATCACGCGGACCGTCTTGCGCTGCTCGTCGGTGGGCACGAACAGACCTCCCTTGGCCATGTCAGGCACCCTCCCCGGCGCGGGTGGCGGTGACCTCCGCGAAGGTGGCGCCACTGCTCTCCAGCCTTGCCTCCTGCCCTGTGAAGGCCTGCCAACGCAGCACCGCCACGTCGACATAGGCTGGGGACAGCTCCACCGCGTGGCAGGCCCGGCCCGATATCTCGGCCGCGATCAGGGTGGTGCCGGATCCGGAGAAGGGCTCGTAGACGGCCTGGCCCGGGGAGGAGTTGTTCTCGATCGGCCGGCGCATGCATTCCACGGGCTTCTGCGTGCCGTGGACCGTGTCGGCGTCCTGGTCACGGGACGGGATGGACCAGAGCGTTGTTTGCTTACGGTCGCCGGACCAGTGGCCCGTGCCTTTCTCCCGGACCGCGTACCAGCAAGGCTCATGCTGCCAATGGTAATGGCCCCGGCCCAACACGAGGCGCTCCTTGGCCCAGATGATCTGCGCCCGAATGGAGAAGCCGGATGCTATCAGGCTGTCCGCCACGGTGCCGGCGTGCAACGCGCCATGCCAAATGTAGCAAACGTCTCCCGGGAACAGGGCCCAGGCCTCTGTCCAGTCGGCGCGGTCGTCATTCAGGACCTTGCCCGTGCGGGCCGTTCGGCTGCCCTCTAACGTCTCGTTGCGCCAGGCCGGGTCGTAGTCGACGCCATAGGGTGGATCCGTGACCATCAGGTGCGGGCGCACCCCGGCGAGCACTGCCTCGACCACCGCTGCATCCGTGCAGTCGCCGCAGATTAGGCGGTGGCGGCCGAGGAGCCAGATATCACCCACGGTGGATACGGGAGTCTCGGGCGCGGCCGGCACCGCATACGGGTCGGTCAGCCCCGACATCGGTTCGGCGAGGAAGGAGGCGATTTCCAACTCGTCGAAGCCGGTGAGCGCCAGGTCAAAGCCCTCGGTGGAAAGCTCGGCCAGCTCCACCCGGAGCAGATCCTCATCCCACCCGGCGGAGAGCGCCAGACGGTTGTCAGTCAGCACGTAAGCGCGGCGCTGGGCCGGGGTCAGGTGAGACAGCTCCAGCGTCGGCACCTCCTGCATCCCGAGCTGCCGTGCCGCGAGCAGGCGGCCGTGGCCCGCGATGACACCTCGCTCGCCGTCAACGAGGATGGGGTTGGTGAAGCCAAACTCGCGGATCGACGCGGCGATCTGCGCGACCTGCGCCGGCGAGTGCGTCCTGGCGTTCCTGGAATAAGGAATCAGCTCGGAGACGAGCGCCGGCTTGTAAGGAGGGAACGCGGCAGGCGAAGTGCTGCCCGCAGATATTGTCGTCATCAGGACCTCCAGTTCGGGCACCGTTCGGCAGCAGTTGGGAGCTGACCGACGTGGTGGCGCGCGCGCCTGACACGGGCTGCGATCTGGTGGGTTTGGTGGATGTGATGGGTTTGGCCCGGTCCTACCCCTATAACTGTCAGAACACATACATACGTCACATACACAGTCATAAAGCTGTTCCGACACTTCTCGCGGGGTAGGGCTGGCAAACCCATGGAACCCACCAAACCCACCAGATCCATCACGGCGCAGCATGGGCGGTCTCCTCGATCCTGCCCTCAAGCCGCCACTGCATGATCCCGGCACTGAGGCCGAGGCGCGTGATCTTCACGCCCTGCACGACTCGGTTCTGATGCGACGCCAGCCACTTGCCGAGCCGACGGCTGTTCACCGCGCCACCATCGCCCGCGACCGCGAGAAGCGCTTCCCGGAAGTCGGGATGGAGAAACTCCGGCTTCGTGTGCTGGAACGCCCCGAGGCTGCTTGAGCGCTGCGCCGTCGCAGCCTCGATCAGGTCACGGACGGAAACGTTGGTGTTCCCGACCACCTTGCTCCACTGGGTGAGCACGGCGATCAGCATGTCGAGCTTGGGGTCGAGGTCGCGGGCCTCCTCGATCGTGTCGACGGGATCGGCCTGGCCAACCCAGATCAGGGCGCCGCGGACCCAGTTGCTCCAGGCCGCGAAGGAGCCGAGCGGATCCGGCGCGCTGGGGCGGCCGGCCACGTGGTAGGCGCGCAGCACGGTGAGTGCCGCGACCAGGTAGCGGCCACGATCGGCCTTGACCGCGGCAATCGGGTCGGTGGCAAAGGTACGGAGCTCTGGGCGCTCCTCCTTGGGGTCGAGTTGGCAGAGCACGGCCCGGCGGGTCATGTCACCGACGAGGACGAGATTGTTGCCGGTGGCCGTGACCATGGCGTTAGCCGGCAGCTCTGGCGCTTCCGACCGGCCGAGGATCCGTGGGCGGACCACGGTCTGGGTCAGCATGGAGCAGAGGAACTCACCCCCGAGCGGGGCCTCGCAGTTGTCGATGGCGATCACCTGGTCGCCTGCAAGGAGCAGGGCACCGAGACGTTTCTCTAGTTCCTCCTCGGTCTTTCCCTGGGCGATGACACCGGCCTCCCGGCCGGAGGCGATCACGCTGGCCAAGTCCACCAGCATGGATTTGCCGGACCCGGCGGTCGGGGCTGTAAAGGCATGCATGGGTGCAGTCGGCAGAGACCGGCGGATGCAGGCGGTGAGGATGGCAGAGAGCGCGACGGCCCGGCTCGGGCGGTCCACGAAGGGGAAGGTGTCGACCAGCGTGTCGAGCACGGAGATCGCGCGGATCGCCTCGATCTGAGACGGCCTCTCGGGAAGGGGTGGGAAGGTCTCTCCCCTTGTGTCGAGCAGCAGGCCGGTCGCTCGGTCATAGCCGGGCTCGGCAAGGATGCTGCCGTCGGCGCGAAGCGTGGGGGCGTTGACGATCCCGGTGAGGATCGGCAGCCGCCAATGCCCGATGCGCTGCTTGTAGGTGGCCGCGACCTTGAGGGGAGCGTCGATCCGCACCCAGCCTTCGGATCGCGCGTCGAACTTCTCCCAGTCGGCTGCGACCGTCATCGCCTCCACCAGGGCGTGGTCACCCACCTCGATGATGCGCTGGGCCGAGACCTCCTGGCCCTGGGCGATGCTGACCGAAACAATGCCGGGACGGACAACAAAGCCGCCGCGCTGGTAGATGGCGAGCTCGGCCCCGATCAGGGCATCCTCGGCGCGATCCACGATCGCGGCGATCTCGCCCCCGACGAAGCGGATCAGCGGTCGGGCCAGGATGTTGTCGGCCAGGAAGGCGGGATCCGTCAGATCCGCCACCCTGAGCCAGCCCTGCTGCAACATCTGGTGCAGGAACAGCAGGCGGTCCCTGCCATCGCAGTGGGCGTGACGGCAGTGATGGACGAAGCCGCGGCTGGTGCTCTCGCTGGCGTTCACCACGAAGGTGGCGGCATCCGCCCCAGCATGAGTGTGCGCCTCCTCGTTGACACAGCGGAGGTGGTGCCTAGTGCTCTCGGCGACCTTGCCGGTGAACACGTCCGGCCGACGCGCCCGAAGGGCGGCAACGATCTCGAACTGCCCGGCGTGCTTTCGGGACCAATCCCGGAGGTCGAGAACCTCCCCGGTCTCCTGGTCGGTGAAGGTCAGGCTGTCGTCGGGGGCAGCCTGACGCTGGCGGCCACGCCCCCTGGCCTTACCGGTGCGCTCCTTGGGTTCAGGCCGCGGCGCCGCGGGCAGGCTGAACAGGTCGCAGGGGTCACCCTCTAACACCGCGGTCTCGGGCGGCGGGCCATCCGCAGGATGACGGGGAAGAAAGAACAGCCGGGACGTGTCGGTGCAGGCCTGGTCATGGTCGAGGTGGAGCACCGCCGCCAGCGCCTCGATGCGCTCCTTCCAGGCCGCGTTCGCCTCGGCCTGCTTGTCATAGCTGGCGGCGAGCCAGGGCCGCAGCAGCGGGATAGCGATCCGGAACTTCGGGCAGGGCTGGTGTTCGACGAAGGCGAACTCGTCGGTGGTCTCCGCCAGCGTGGCGCCGTCCACGACCCGGCTGAGATACCCTTTCTGCAGCAGGATGTCGGTCGGGGCCCGATCAGGATCCTCGGCCGTGAGGAGGAACTTGTCCCAGTTCCCCCGGCCGATCCTCGTCCGGGTGGTCAGGTGGGAATGGGTGGAGGAGATGACGGCCGCCCAGCCCTGCTCGATGATGGCGGTGCGGATCTCGGCCAGCGTGAAGCCGGCGTCGCTGTCGAGCACGACCACGTCGATGCGAGCAGCGTCGTTCTTATGCCGGCGTTCACCGGTGAAGGTGGCCGGGACGAAGCAGGTGCCGTTCTTGGGGCCGACCTGATGGTCAGTGAGGATCGCGGCCAAGGCGTCCCAGGTCAGGTTCCGCCGGTCCGTCCAGACGGCGTCGGCGTAGTGGCCAAAGGTGCAGCTGAGGGTGCGGGCCGTGACTTCTGGCTCGTCCGGTACGGCGTCCGTGAAGGCGTTCATGGCTGGTCGTCCTCCAGCCCGCAGACATGGAGCTGGCCGACAAGGGGTAAGCGGACGTGGCGCTCAGGCTGGCGCGGAGCGGGACAGTCGGTATGCAGAGCGGCCATGCGTATCGCCTTGTGAGTGGGCGTGACGCGATGAAGTTAGGGCCCTCCGTTGCGCGATAATCGGGTGCGCTAAATCCATTTGGACTGATGACTATCGCGCAGTCTTTTCCTCCAACAGGCGTGTGTAGATCACCGGCAGGTTCTTTCGGACCGTTCCTACTGCCGGGGCATTGCGATGACCTGCCTTTCGACACGCCGCCGCCATCCGCTTGTGCATCTGTCTTGCGAGTTCACTCCAGACCGGCAGCCGGTTACTATTCTTCGCGGCACGCTGCTGAACGTCATCCCAGTTTGCCCGAAGGTCCTGCACCATCAATGGCTCGTAGGCGGGTCGCCCGCGCGAGGGCTTGTTCGAGATGGACTCGTCATTGAGGGACGGACTTGCCCCCTCCGGCTCGGTAACCGCTTCGATTACCGGATGCTCATCAGCGCTGACGCGCGTCGCGTCTACGACGGGTGGGTCGAGCGAGCAGATGACCGAGATGTAGCGACGCCCCGCGACCGTGACGGCACCGGCTACACAGTCGAAACGGAAGTCGGCGGCCCAGGGAGATGGGATGGCCTCGTGCGTCTCGCGCAGCTCGGGATGCGTTTGCACGCCTCGAAGAAAGATTTCGCCGCGTTCGATGCGCCGCTGAAGATCCCGCGTCAGCTCCTCCCAGAGGTGTTCGAGCTTTTCGCGCACCCGCGGGTAGGCGTCCCTGCGGAGCACTTGCCTGCCGTCCCCGGCAGCACCGAGGGTAGGGTGCTCAAAACCTCGGATTTCCTCAGGCCTGAACCATCCCTCGTGTCGGCGGATGTCACAAAGGATCTTGGGTTCGCACCAGGTCACCAGCGCGTCCCAAAGGGGCAAGCTGCGCAACGCGGTCGCATCGGAGGAGGGCGCCGGCCCGAGCACTGCCTCTACCTCGGCAAAGTCGCCGTCAGTCATGCTGATCGTGCGAGCCTCAGGGACGACAGAGAGCACCGGCGAGGCGGTGATCGAGAGCACGAGGGGAGCAGCAGGAGATCCGGGGCGCGTTGGTCGACCCCTGAGGTGGAACTCACCGCGCCTGATCCGAAATGCGAGGTCGCATTGCAAGGCAAAGAGCAGACCAGCCGTTCGCGACTGTGCGCGGCGGATTTCGGCCTCGCGCCTGTCGGCCTCCCCCTCAACAGCCAGGATTTCCTCGCTCAAGGCGTCCCGCCGAGCTGTCAGCCTTTGAACGAGCTGATTGGCCTCTCGCAGATCACGGGCCAGATCGCGCTCGCACAGCCCATCCAGCACCTTCCCGAGCGGCAGAGCGACCGGCTGCTCAGGGGTCATGAGGGGCGGGGGCTCCGGTCATGAGGTCGACTCCAAGGGACTGTTGCCCGTTTGTTCTATCCAGCAACCGCCAGCCGGTCGAGCCCTCCAATCCAGTGCACGACCTCCGAGCCACCCAACACCACCGTGAGCCGAACCTCCACCTCCCCCCGCACCTGCGGGAGGTGTGCGCCATCCTGGCCGCCGGGGTGGTGCGGCTTCGTGCCCACAGTACCGAGGATCTCGCCCGAGATGCCGAACAGCCCCGGGAAAGGGGAGAGAGTTCGCTACACTTCCGGCCGGAACAGAGCGGTCGTGCGGGTCCCCAAATAGGGAGACACGCATGACGCAGCGAGGCACTACTGCACAGCAGGGGAGGGGTATCAGCCGGAGCCGAACTGCCCAGCCACCGCCACCAGTGACCTTCCCGGCCATTCCACCGGCCGACGTGCTGGGCCGCCTGGCCGCCCTCCAGGGCACGCCCATCGCAGGGCTGAAGCAGCAATGGCGGGAGCTGTTCGGCAAGGAGCCGCCACCGTTCAACCGCGCCTACATCGTCAGCCGCCTGGCCTACCGCATTCAGGAGCTCGCCTATGGCGGGCTGAAGCCCGAGACCCGTGCCCGGCTGGAGGCGCTCGGGGAGCAGCTGGACGGCGGCAACGTGGTTATGCGCCGGATCCGGGCCGACAGCCGGCCGCTGGCCGGCACCCGCCTGA
>NZ_JAOXLP010000062.1 GCF_025791835.1 Roseomonas xinghualingensis | reverse complement strand
CGGTATCCGGTTCGGCTTCCACTCGGCTCCGCTCTACCGTCTCGGAGCGCTCCGGCGCATCGGCATAGGCCTCCTGTCCGGGCAATAGTTTGAGACGTCGGTTCACGGGAGCTCTGCCTTCCCTTCTGGAGTTGCAAACAACGATGGGGCTGGGTGTATCGTAATGTGGGACATGGCGGATTTTTGAGGCCATCCGGCGGCAATTTAGTTCATTTTAGCGCGGTGCCATGTATCTCGAAAATGACCTATGATGTAGGCGTATTGCTGGCTTCGGAGCCAACAAAGCGGAATGCCGTGAGCGCCACATCTAAGTGCCTGATGTTCTTGAACCTGGCTGGTCAGGCGCTGATCCGTTAGGCGGGGTGCTGCTTGAAAAGGCGCGCGCGAAAAGGATCCATTCTGAACATGAGTGGATAAGTGCTCTTCAATCCTGATCAGAATGTCGGCGTGCCGAAATGGTGCGGTAGGGATTCAGTGGTGGCGCGCCTTATGTTTTGTGCCGGGTGCAAAGGTTTGGCTGGTCACTGCTACAGCGCATCGGGTGATGCTGAGATATCGAACTGCTGCCTCACCAATTACCCTGATATCCGTGATGTAGATATCGGGCAGGCCTGAATGATGGCTGCGCGTGGACGCCGCCTAGATCAAGGTCACCCCCTCTATGGTCATTTCTGCGCTCTGCCGGGTGCCGCCCGTTTAGGCAGGGAAACTCGGGTTAAGGCGTGGCGCCGCACACCATCACGTGACCGACAGGCTAGCTGTCCCGGTAGCCCTCTCGCGCTGACGTAAAACCTAGCGATTTTTGGGCATATTTGATTGTGCGGCGCGGCATTCGGCCGTGCTGGATGGTGCCGCATTCCTGGCAACATGGATACCGAAGCGGTTTCAGTTCTCCTGTCCGTTTGTGCGGTGCCGTCCTACCTATCCGCCATCTCTACGGTGCCCTCAACGCCGTCCTATTAGCGATGCAGGAGGCTCTCCTTGTCCATCGAAGTCAGCAGCAAGCAGAATATCCGTAAGGGTGGTGACAGTGCGCCCCAGCCACGGTTCCTTGCCGTCACCACAATCGGTACCTGCCGGCTCGCTGAGCCCATGGCAGCGGCAGCCCGGCAGCTGCCACTGAAGCGGAACCTCACGAACGTCTATGGCTTCGTGCACACCACGAAGGAGATCCTGCAGCAGCTCGATTTCTTCGATGGCCGCGAGATTCCGGAGCATCTCCACCGCTTCGTCTGTTCGGCGGAGTACAAGCCGCACCAGCCCCGTGGCCGCGACGACCTGTATCTCGTTGAGGTCTCCTCGCAGAAGGAGGTGCACTACCGGGAGTGGTTGCTGCAGATCAACTGCTTCGCGGAAGTGTTCGAGAAGCGGCGCGAGCTGTTCACCACCTTCTTCCGCTACAAGTACGCCTCCGAGCGCGAGAAGCGTGCCGAAGCCCTGGAGAAGCTGTCGAGCTTTGCCTCCTGCGATCCGGTCGAGCGTAGTATCCTGCTCGAGGGCTACATGCATGTGACCACGCGGGAAGAGCTGGACTACGACCTTCAGGTCATTGTGGAGCGCATCCCGGGTCCGGTGGTCTTTGTATGTCACATCGATGTTACCGATAATAATGGCAAGCCGATCGAGAGCCGCTCGCGCCTCTGCAGCTGGATGCGGGATCTGTGCGCCGAGCGCGGTTATCCTCTCTTCGATCCCACGCCGCAGGTCATCGCCTATGACCGTGTGCGCGCCCTGGCCGAAGAGGGACGCGACAACAACCATTATACGGCGGAGTTCAAGTCGGTCCTCGGCGCGCTGCTGTTCGAGACCTATGGGCAGCCGCTGATGGAGGCCTGGGGTGCTCCGGGGCTGAACGATGCGGCCGATGCGCCACGGGAGACTGTGCGCGAGAGCAAGCCTGTCCTGGCCGAGCCGGCTGGTGCACCGGCCGCGGCCCAGCCGGACCCTGTCGCCGCGCCGGCGGCTCCGCCTGCTCCCCCGGTCGAGCCCGCTCCGGAGGAACTGCGGCCGCTGCTCGCCGAAGCCAAGGCTCGCATTGGCCGCGGAGAGATGGACGAGGCGGAGGTGATGCTGCGCGGCGCCGCCATCGATCATCCGGGCGTCGCCGAGATCTACGCGCTGCTCGCGAGCGTTGCCTATCATCGCGGCGACAGCACCGGTGCCCTGGCCGATCTGCGCCATGCGCTGCTGCTCGATTCTTCGCTGGTCGAGCCGAAGGTGATGCTGGTGCGCATCGCGCAGCGGCTGAACCGACTTGAGGAAGCCTGCGCGCAGGCGCTGGAGCTGGTCTCGGTCGCACCCGATGATCACAAGGCGCTGACCGTCGCGGCCAAGGCCCTGGTGAAAGCGAAGCGCTTCCACGAAGCCACTTCGGTCTGGCGGCGTGTCGCGATGCTGCGCCCTGACCAGGCAACGCCGCTCTCCGAAGCTGCTCGTTGCGAACTGAAGGGCCGCAACTACGACGAGGCGGTCAAGACTGCCGACGCGGCCCTGAGCCGCGATCCGGAAGATGCCTCGGCTCTCCACATCAAGCTTGAGGCTCTGCAGCGTACGAAGCGGATCAAGGAGATGGCGGCGGTCGTGCTGCGCATCGCCATACTCGATCCCGCCGCTGCCATGGCGACGGTGCCGGCGATCATCGCGGCTTCCCACCATGAGGAGGCGGCTGCCGTCATCGCTGCCGTGCGGATGCAGGGGCATCCGGCCGCCGATGACCCTGTGCTGCAGGCAGGGCTGGTCCGGTCGTTGACCAAGCGCGCGCGGCTCGCCATGGAGCGCCATGACCCGGCGGCGGCCGCTGCCGCGTGGCAGGCTGTGACGCTGATTGATCCCACCAACAAGAACTCGGCCTCCGGCATGCGGAAGCTGGTGTCGCCCGTGTTGGCCGAGGTGAAGCGCTGCGTCACGGAAGGTGACGTGGGTGGCGCCTTCGCAGCCTGCCGCCGTGGCCTGTCCCTGGAGCCGGGCAATGCCCGCCTCCTGCGCGAGTTCGCCAACCTCACCGAGAAGTCGGGGGATATGGTGGGCGCCGCCAAGGCTTGGGAGCAGCTGGCTGAGGTAAGCGCGCTGGATGCGAAGCACCTGCTTCGCGCTGCCCGCGCCGCCGGCCGTGCAGGCCAGTTGGAGGAGGCGCTGCGTATCTATGGCCGCGTTGATCCCGCCTTGCTCGTCGAGCGGCAGAGCACGATCCAGTCCCTGACACGCAAGCTGGTGCGGGCGATGCGCACCGACTTCGCAGAGGGCAGGCTGGACGAGGCGGTCACCAAGGCACGCCACGTGCAGGCGGTCGATCCGGAAGGCGTCGCGGCACCGAAGCTGCTCTCCAAGGCAGTGTCCAGCTACCGCAAGCTTCTGAAGCAGGCCGTTGCCGACGGGGACATGCAGCGGCAGGAAGAACTGGGCCGTCGCATCCTGGCGATCGATCCCAACCGGTCCGATACGCTGAAGGTGCTGTCGAAGCTCTACCGCAATGCCCGCCGCTGGCGTGAGGCGACGGAGGTGCTGCAGAAGCTCGTGCAGATCGAGCCGGCCGAGCCGTCTCACTGGCGCAAGCTTGCCAGCGCCTGCCGCTCGGCGCGCTCCTACGACCTCGGCGTCACGGCGGCGCTGCGGGCGGTAGAGCTGGAGCCCGGGAATGCGCGGAGCCTTGAGTTCCTTAGCGACATCCTGAACCGCCAGGCGCTCGCGGCCTGAGGTCGGAAAGATGGGCTTCCTCGCAGGTTGGATCGCCACCGGGCGCCCGGTGTCGCAGGAGGTGCTGGTCGCCGCGTCACGCGTCCGGCGCCGCCTGCTCCACAGGGACCTGGCGGGCTCCTCCCGTGCTGATGCGCGGGCCACCGGCGAAGCGGTGCTGCTGGGCACCGATGTCGCGGTGGCTGAGGCCGGCGATAACGGGCTGACTCTCGCTTTCGAGGGCCGCTTGGACGACCGGGGCGCGTTGGAAGCCTGTCTGCTGAATGAAGGTCATGCTCTGCAGGGCAAAGGCGACGCAGCGCTGCTGCTGACCGGCTGGCGCGCCTGGGGGGCAGGGCTGCTCCCCCGCCTGCGGGGGGCCTTTGCCCTGGTCGTGCGGGATGCCGCAGCAGGAACAGTCACCTGCGCGCGTGACGGCTTCGGACAGCGGCCGCTCTTCTGGTCAGCGGCCGGCGGTGCCTTCGTCTTCGCTTCCGAGATCCAGGCGCTCCTGGCCTGGCCGGGTCAGGGCCGCACCGCGGATCTCGATGTCATTGGCTACATCATGTCCTTCGGCCATGCGCCGCTGGACCGCACAGCGCTGCGGGGCGTGCACAGCGTTGCGCCAGGGCATGCGCTGACTTTGCACCGGGATGGACGTATCGAAACAACGCGCTGGTGGCGGCTTCCGGACCGGCTTGAAGATCCGATGCCTGCGGCTGGTGCGGCCAGCGAGTACCGCCGACGCCTGCGTAGCGCCATGGCGCGCGCGGCGGGTGGCGATGGGGCGGCGGAGGTGATCGGCTACGGCGAGGCCGCCGCCGCCCTGGTTCATGCAGGCGGCCAGGCGCCGCAGCCGGCTCTGGCGGAAGTGGCGGATCTGCCCGCGCTGCTTTCCCGGCTGCAACTGCATGCGGGCCAGCCCCTGCTGAATCCCGCCACGACCCTTGCCTCTCTCGCGCCGATGATCGGCGCAGCAAGTCGGCCGGTCTCGGATGCTGGGGCGGATATGCTGCTGCTGAGCCACTGCCGCTACCAGGAATTTGCCGAGGAGCTCGCGCGGATGCGGGATGATGGCCGCCCGCCGCCGTGGTGGGTGCGCTCCTTCCACGAGGCTCCGCCCTTCGCGCGGGACTTGTTCCAGCGCGCCACCGGCTGCCTGACGGAGGCGGAGCGCATGGAGCTGAGCGGTCCGGGGCTGGCGCATACGCTGGTCTTCGCCATGCCGGATGGGCTCGGCTTATCGCTTGAGAAGGCGGAGCTTGATATCTGTATGGACGAGGCATCGCGGATCGATCTGGTCCATCGCCTGCCGGGGCTGGAGTTGCCCTTGCTCGATGCCGCCGCTGCCGCGGCCGGAAAAATGATCGCCTGCCCCTTCCTCGACAACGAGGTGGTAGAGTTGTGCCTTTCGCTCCCGCAGGCGATGCGGCGGGAGGTGCTGGATGGCACCGGCACGCGCTCTGACACCGCTGAGCCGGTTTCTCCGGCGGAAGCCTGGCTGCCGGGCGACGCCATCGCGCTGCGGCCCTGGCTCGCGGATCTGCTGCTTGGTACCGCCTGTGCCCACCGGGGCCTGTTCGCGCGCCGCCGCGTGGAAACCCTCGTGGCCCGTTGCGGGAACGGCTCGCCACGCGAGGCCCGGGAACTCTGGGCGATGGCGGGGATCGAGGCCTGGTTCCAGTCCTTCGTGGACCGGGTGCCAGCCGAGCCTGATCTGCCCGCGGAGGCGATGGGTCCCGGGCATTCTGATTCCTTGCTGGTTGCCATCGCATGAGCGCAGATCTCGCGGTTACGCCAAGTCCTGTTTTTACCCCAAGCACGGTCGCGTCCCGCCTTGTCCAGGAAGGCCGGCGCCTGCTGCGCGCCGGCCGGCCCCAGGAAGCCATCGCGCTGCTGCGGCCCGTGGTCGGCCAGCCTGGCGACACGGCCGAAATGGTGGCCGTGCTGGCACAGGCCTATGAGGGGATTGGCGACAAGCACCGCGCACGTCTCCTGTGGCTGGATGTCGGCCGCAGGGGCGAAGCCAGTGATGGGCGCCATCTCTGGCGCCTTGGGCGCGATGCCCTGCGGCGCGGTAACCATGCCGAGGCCGAGCGCCATTTCGGCGCCTATCTCGCCACCTCGCCGGATGACCTGGCGGCGGCGGAGAACCTCCTGGAGGCGCGGCTCTTCCTGGCGGGGCCATCCGGGCTGCGCGCTGTCTATGACCGCCATGTCGCCGAATGGTCGGAGACTGCCTACAGCCTGTCGCTACTCGCGACGGAGATGGTGCGACACTTCCCCAAGAGCGAGGCGCTGGGGACGCTTGACCGGGCGCGCCGCGCCTGGGACGGCGCCCTGGGAACCGCGCTGCGCATCATCCAGGGCTATGAAGCGCTTGGCGAGCCGGCGACCGCGTTGGAGCTGCTGGAGGATACTGCCAAGCGGCATCCCAACGACATAGCCATGCTGCGTGCGCGGCTGCGTGTCCAGCAGGCCCTGGGTGCACCGAAGGCGTCCTTGCTCGAGACGGCCAACCGCCTGGTGACGCTGGAGCCGGATCAGGCCCGGTATCACGCGGTGCTTGCCCGCCTGCATGCGAACTTCAAGGATTGGTCGGCGGCTGCGGCCTCCTGGCAGCGGGCGCTGGATATCGACCGCGACAATGCCGAGAACTGGCGTGGGCTGCTGGTCGCCTATGGCAAGCTGGAGCGGAACGCGGCGATCGAGGCGCTTCTGCGTGCGGCGCGCGATCACTTCCGCAACCGTGGCCCCGACGGAATGGTGGATCTTGCGATCCTGGAGGGTGCCGGCGGCTATCATGACCGTGCCGCTGCCCTGGCCGCCGGCGCCGTGGCAAATCCCCGGGTGCGGGTGCGGGCGCGCGAGGCAGCCTCCGCGGCCCTGCTGGATGCCGGGCAGTATGCGCGTGCCTGGAGTTATCTCTCGGCTGGCCTTGAAGACGGCACCGCCAATCTGGAGACGCAGCGCATGGCGACGCGCTGCTCCGCCGCGCTGCGGCTTCCCGCGCCCGGCGACGGCGTGCCGCGCTTTCCCGACACGCTTTTTCAGCGCGCTTTGCTGCACCCGCCGTCGCGCACCCTGATCGAACCCGGCACCGCGGTCATGCTCGTGACCTCGTCCCTGGGCGCTGGCGGGGCGGAACGGCAGGTTGCGCTTTCGGCCAATGGCGTGGCGCGTGCTCGCGCGGCGGCCGGGCGTGGGGCGACCATCCTGGTCGGCCAGGACCTGTCCCCAGACCGTGGCCGCGCCATCATGCGCCCGGTTGCCGAGACCCCGGAGCTGGAGATCGAGGATCTCGGCCTGATCAACGAGGCCGAGCGCTTCCGCAGCATCTCTGCGGAGGACCCTGGCGCACGTGAGGCGCTGCGCCTCATTGCGGCGCTGCCGCCCAGGCTCTCCCGCGATGTGCTGAAGCTCTATGACTGCTTCCGCCGCCATCGGCCGGCATTGGTGCATTTGTGGCAGGATGGTGTGATCTCCACCGGTTCCGTGGCCGCGGCGTTGGCCGGCGTGCCTCGCATTGTTGCCTCCATGCGCAACGTGGTGGCGACGGAGACAGACCGCCGCCGCTATCGTTCCTATCTCGCCACCATGTACCGGTCCCTCGCGCAGCGGGACGACGTGCGCTTCACGGCCAATTCAGGCGTGGGCGCGAAGGATTACGAGCGCTGGCTGGGCTTCCAGCCTGGCACCATCGCCGTCATCCGCAATGGGGTGGAGGTGGGCGCGATCCGCAAGCGTGGTGCGCCGGAATTGCGGAAAGAGGCCCGGGAATTCCTTGGCCTGGCCCCGGATGAGTTGCTGATGGGCGGTACTTTCCGCTTGGCGCCGGCCAAGCGGCCACATCTCTGGCTCAGCGTCGCTGAGCGCGTGGCCGCCATGGTACCGCGCTCGCGCTTCGTCATCGTGGGTGATGGCGTGCTGCGGAATGAGCTGGAGCGTTGGATCGAGGATCGTGGCCTGTCCGGGCGGATCACGCTGGCCGGGCGCAAGAGCCCGGTGGAACCATGGATCGCGGCCATGGACGTGATGCTGCTGGCCAGTGAGGTCGAGGGACTGCCCAACGTGCTACTGGAAGCGCAGGCGCTCGGTGTTCCGGTGGTGACGACGAATGCCGGTGGTTCGGCCGAGGCCGTGCTGGATGGCATCACAGGCATGCTGGTTCAGGACGATGCGGTCGAGAACCTCGCCGCAGCGGTAACCCGCGTGTTGCGGGACGAGACGATGAGGGCGCGGTCGCGGATCGGTGCGCCGACCTTCATTGAGCAGCGCTTCGGCGTGCAGCGCATGCTGTCCGACACGATGACGCTTTACGACACGGGCTTTCCGAAGCAGGGAAATTTGACATGAAGATTGCGGTGATCGGGGCCGGCTATGTCGGCCTTGTGTCCGGCGCATGCCTTGCCGATTTCGGCCATGACGTTCGTTGTGTGGACACTGACATTGTGAAGGTGGAGGCCCTTAAGGAGGGCCGTATACCGATCTATGAGCCGGGGCTGCAGGAACTGGTCGCGAAGAGCATCGCGGAGGATCGGCTTGCCTTCGATACCGATTTCGACTGGGCCGTGGCTGGCGCGGATGCCGTGTTCATCGCGGTGGGCACTCCCTCCCGCCGTGGCGACGGTCATGCTGATCTCACCTATGTCTACCAGGCCGCTCGCCGCATCGCCGCGGCGATGACCGGCTATACGGTGGTGGTGACCAAGTCCACCGTACCCGTCGGCACCGGCGATGAGGTGGAGCGTATCATCCGCCAGGCTCGGCCGGACGCCAATTTCTCGGTCGCGTCCAACCCGGAGTTCCTGCGCGAGGGCTCGGCCATCATCGACTTCAAGCGCCCGGACCGTATCATCATCGGTACCTCGGACGACGCCGCACGCGAGGTGATGGCGGAGGTCTACCGGCCGCTCTACCTGAATCAGGCGCCGATCCTGTTCACCGACCGCCGCACCTCTGAACTGACGAAATACGCGGCTAATGCCTTCCTGGCCACCAAAATCACCTTCATCAACGAGATCGCCGATCTCTGTGAGGAAGTGGGCGCGGATGTGCAGGATGTCTCTCGCGGCATCGGCCTCGACAACCGCATCGGGCCGAAGTTCCTGCATGCTGGCCCCGGCTTCGGTGGTTCCTGCTTCCCCAAGGACGTGTCCGCGCTGATCAAGACCGCCCAGGACTACGGCACCAACATGCGCATCGCCGAAACGGTGGCGGCGGTGAACGATCAGCGCAAGCGCGCCATGGGGCGCAAGGTGGTGCAGGCCTGCGGTGGCGACATTCGCGGCAAGACCATCGCGCTGCTCGGCCTGACCTTCAAGCCGAACACGGACGACATGCGCGATGCACCGTCGATCGCCATCACCACCGCCCTTCAGGACGCCGGCGCCTGGGTTCGCGCCTATGATCCTGTCGGCATGGAGCAGGCCCAGGCCGTGCTTCAGGATGTCGAGTACTGCGCCGGGGCCTACGACGCTGCGCGGGGTGCCGATGCCGTGGTGATCGTGACGGAGTGGGACATCTTCCGCGCGCTTGATCTGGACAAGCTCCGTGAGGAGATGCGCACGCCCATCATGGTCGATCTGCGCAACATCTACCCGCAGGCCGAGGCGGCGGCGCATGGATTCTCCTACACCGGCATCGGCAAGCCCGCGAACGCGCCGGTCCCGAATGCCAGCGAGAATTCGAACTTCGCAACGGCTTGATGGCGTAGGTCCGTTGTAAAATCGGGTGGACGCATGGGCACGATCCGCGTTCCCGCATTGTTTGGGAACGGGATCTCCGCCGGTGATGATCTTGCCGGCGGCTCATGCGGATAACCCGCACTACGCTTGAACGCGCCAATGCGGCGGCGCGGACGGAGACGGCGTCATGCTGAATGGCGGTGTCTGCACGTCGTCAGGCCTCATCCCCCGCTTCGTAGTGGGGCAGCGTGGAGATCCCGTCCGGACAGCGCCGGGCCGCGGAATGATCCTCCTGTCCCTGGAGCGCCGTGCAGTGGAGGCTTTCCATGAACGCTGAGCGTCTTCCCATCATGCCTGCCGCAGCCTTGCTGCTGGGGGCCATGTCCCTCTGGCCGCTTTCCACTTCTGCAGCCACGCCCGACAGCCCTGCCGCCTTTCTTGCCGCGGCCCGCAGCCGCGCCGCAGCGCTTCCCGCCAGCAACGGAGCCTGTGGGCCGGCGGAGGCAGGGGCAAACGGCCTGGTCACCACCGATCCGCGTGCCATGCAGGTGGAAGGGGAGGCAGGTGGCACCACCGGTGGCCTTGGCCGACCGCTTTACCTCGTCACCAGCACCGAGGACCCGGAAGGAGTGCGCTCAAGGCCAGTGCCAGGCACGCTCAGGGCTGCGGTGGAGGCGGCACGGCGCGGGGGCGGCTGGATCGGATTCGATCCCAGCCTGAACGGGAAGACCTTGCATCTTTCCACTCCGCTGCGCGTGCCGTCCGATACCACCATCGATGGTGGCTGCGGCGGTGTCACTATTTCCGCCGCGCCACGCGTTACGAGTTTCCTCGTGGTGAACGCCTCCAATGTCGTGATCCGTGGGCTCCACTTCACCAAGGATGCCTATGTGGACAATGTGGACCGCGCGAATGACGCAATCGGCCTGACCGGACGCTTCGATCGTGTGGCGATCCTGCACAATGCCTTCTTCCGCTGCGGCGATGGCTGCCTGGACATCGTTCCGAAAGATCCAGGGAACAGCCCCTCCCGTGTCACAGTGGCCTTCAACCACTTTGCCGACCACAATAAGGTAATGCTGATTGGCACGCTCACCTGTTACGTGGACCGTGCCGCGCCGGGCTGCGACGATCCCCTGGGCAATCTCTCCGGCACCATGGCACCCTTTCTGCGCGTGACACTGCAGGGCAACCTGTTCGAGAGCACCGCCCAGCGGCAGCCGAAGGTTGTTTCCAATGCCTTCGTGCATTCGGTAAACAACGTGATCGTGCTGGGCGCTACCCGCTACCCCGATGGGCGCAACAGCGCCGTTTATGCCGGGGCCGCGGCCAGCGGCGGCATCCTGGCGGCCGAGGGCGATGTCGTTGTCAATCCCACGGGCCGGCCCCGCTACGGTGCAGGCCCTGTTTCCGCCCTGCGTGGGGGAGATGACGAAGGGCGGGAGACGGATGGCGCGGTGGCGGTGAGGGGCAATGTCGGCATCGGCCCGGTGCGCATGCAGGAACACCGGCCGGAGATCGCGCGCGCCTTGCGGTCGGATGCGGTGGGGGCACTGGATGCGTCGGCGGATCCGCTTGGTCTGGCAGCCTGTGTGCTTCGGATGGCTGGCCCGGGCGGCGTTGCCTTGTCTCGGCCAGAGTCCTGCCGCGCCGACCGTTGACGCGGTGACGGCATTTCCGGTTACTCAGCCTGGAAGCGGTACCACCCTGCCAGGCGGCAGCAGCCCTGCATGGGCCCGCACGAATTCCGCCGCCTGGGCGCGGGGCAGCATTGGCATGGTATAGGGCACTCGGAAATCGGTGGTGGAGGCCCAGTCGGTCGCAAGCCGCTCGCGTGACGAAGCCTTGCCCCAACTGCAATCGATAGCCTGGCTGTCCACGATGTTCCAGAAGCCGGGCTCCCGGCTGTCGAGTGCGCAGACCGGGTCGTGCGCCTGGATGAAAGTGGTGCCCTCGATATGCACCCTGGCGCCCATCCGGCAGTTCACGCCACTGGCCTCGATCCGGGTTAGCAGGCAGCCGGCGACATGCGCCTCGCCATGGCGAACGGAAGGGCAGCGGGAGCCTATATTGTCGAACCAGCTATAGGCGATGGTGAGAAAGCGGTTGCCAGCATCGTTGTCGCTGGCGCCATTCAGGCAGGCCTTGTGGTGGTCGTGGAACTTGCAGAGCACGGCCGCGATCCGCTCCGCACCGCGTTTCGTGTCCAAAAGGCCATCGTAATAATCCTTGTCGGCCTTCATGTCGCCGTAGAGGTCGCAATGCAGAAGAACGATATTTCGGCAGTTCCCCTCGATGCCGATCGCGTCTTTGGGGCCTTCTTCTACCTTTCCGATCTTCAGATTGAAGAGAATGATGTTCTCTGAGTTCTTGTTGATCCGGATGCCAACATTGGTGGCGTCGAGCCCCTCGCCATCGCCCAGGATCGTCAGGTCCCGGATTCCTGACACATCGATCTGGTGGGGTTTGCTGTTCGCGCCGGTGATGGGACTGGTTATGAGGATGGTGAGGGGGGCGTCGCCCTTGGCGTCCAGCGCTGCCTGGACCTGATCGCCCGAGGCGCAGCGCACCACATCGCCCCTTAACCCACCTGTCGTGCCGGCTGCGTAGCCGAAGAAGGACTTGTATCGATCTAGATCGAGCATGGTGAACTCCTAACGCGCCAAGGCTTGAGAAGGACAGGGGGGAAGGTAGACTTTGGACAGTCTGGGGCATGGCTGATGCGCCCTGTGCCTCACCTGTATCCAGCCTCGTGGTTTTGCTTAGGACCGGTGCCCATAGATAATGGCCGCATCCGATCCTGT
Source organism: Roseomonas xinghualingensis (assembly GCF_025791835.1). Classification (GTDB taxonomy): domain Bacteria; phylum Pseudomonadota; class Alphaproteobacteria; order Acetobacterales; family Acetobacteraceae; genus Roseomonas; species Roseomonas xinghualingensis. The sequence goes on along the minus strand of NZ_JAOXLP010000062.1, from coordinate 924 downwards.
GCGCCCGTTGCAGCGCCACCTTTAGTCGTAGAAGGAGTACAACTAGGGGTTGAATATCACGGCTCGCACCTGCAATCTTGCCGAGTGGAACCTTCCTCCTGTTCCAGGCTTTTCCACCAACAATCGGAGCATCAATCGGTGCGCGACCTTCCCGAGCAAGACTTTGGGGTTTCCTCTGAAGAGGGGTGGGAAGATAAGATCGTCAGCATCCATGAGTTAGCGGATTATGCCCGTCGGCACCGACTTGGGATTCCTGAGGCGGTGCTCAGGCAAGTGCTATTGGCGATTGAGGAGCAACATCAGAAAAGCTTGAATGAGGAAGCCACTAAGTCTTCGGATGAATGACTCTCTTCATCCCTTTATAAATACAAGCGAGCGGCTTCGATGGCGTCAAAAAGCTTGGTACCCATTCCAGCTTCATCGTGAGCTGGAGGTCCGATGACTGTCAGCGCAGACCACGACTAGGACTTGCTCTCGCCTTGCTTGCGGCGAGTAAGACGCCTCATTGGTACAGGGTGCATTTCGTACGCCGCGCAAGACGTTTGTAACTCTCGATGCCAACGCTTGGGGCCTCAGCTCCATGTCACTGTGGATCTTCGAGATCTCTTTTGTGAGCAGGTGCCACGCGCATTGTGTCCAATACCCGGCGGTGACCCAGGCGGGACCGGTTCAGCCGGACCGATGAGGCTGCTCACAAAAATGGGAAGTGTCTGCAGAAGGAGAATCGTTCATTACGAATTGCGTCATAACGTGCTCGTGTCGCAAAAATGCAAAATCTTCGATGTAAGAACGCGGCACGAAAGCAGGACGGCATGCTGGTGGACAAATTTCTCAAACTATTGCCCGGACAGGAGGCCTATGCCGATGCGCCGGAGCGCTCCGAGACGGTAGAGCGGAGCCGAGTGGAAGCCGAACCGGATACCG
>NZ_JAOXLP010000005.1 GCF_025791835.1 Roseomonas xinghualingensis | reverse complement strand
TCCTGCAGTGCGACGGCTACGCCGCCTACAAGGGGCTGGCCGCGCCGGAGGGGGGCGGCCCCGGTGTGACACTGGCGTTCTGCTGGAGCCATGTGCGTCGCGAGTTCTACGACCTGGCCAGGAAGAAGACGGCGCCGATCGCGGCCGAGGCGCTGGAGCGCATCGCCGCCCTCTACGCCGTCGAGGTCGAGATCCGTGGCCAGTCGCCGGAGGAGCGACGGGCCGCCCGGCAGGCCAGGAGCCGCCCGCTGGTCGCGGACCTGTTCGCCTGGCTGGAGCAGCAGCTGGCGCGCCTGCCCGGCGGCAGCCCGACGGCAGGCGCGATCCGCTACGCCCTGAACCACCGCGAGGGTCTCGAGAGGTTCCTCGAGGACGGCCGGATCGAAGCGGACAACAACACCGTCGAGCGCGCGATCCGGCCCCTCTGCCTCAGCCGCAAGAACGCCCTGTTTGCCAGCGGCGATGACGGAGGCCGCCGCTGGGCCGACCTCGCCTCCCTGGTCGAGACGTGCAAGTTGAACGGCGTCGACCCGCAGCGCTACTTCACCGACCTGCTGACCCGCCTTGTCGAGGGCTGGCCCAACAGCCGCATCGACGAGCTCATGCCCTGGTGCTGGGCCGACCCGAAAACGCCCCGAGCGTCAGCCAATCACGGCAAGGGCCTGTAGCCCTCGCTTACCCACTAGCGAAAGCAGTCCGCCGTGAACGATTGCGCTGGCTGCTTCGTGGCGTAGCCGCTTTGGACAGCCTTTCCACGGTGAACGGGTTACCGAAGCGCGTGGGCCGGTCGGCCTTCACTGTGTTAGGCGGCATCCTCCAGCCATTCTTGCGGGAGGGTTGGATTTGCTCAGGGATTCTCATCTCCCTGCCTCGCCCTCGCCCTCGCCCTCGCCCTCGCCCTCGCCCCGTACCGCGTCTATTCTGATAGATGCTCGACAGCCGGTGCCGGCTGATCCGGGGCCTGTGGCCGCTTCTCGGGCCCGCCCTCCAAATGCCAGAGCGTCTCCTTGCTGTTCGCGTGGAGGGTGGCGCTTCGGCAGGCCAGCTTGGGCCTGCCGAACCTTCCGGTCGCGCTAACTACTCCCTGACAGTCATCCAGGCTTGCGCGCGGCAATCTTCAGAGACCCAGGATCAAGCGCTGCCTCGACAATCTCTAGCCCTGCTGCGGCCAGCATGGCGCGGTACTCCCAAGGCATGAAGCTCTGCTCATAGACGCCTCGCTCCAACTCGGACATGAAATCAGCGGGTGCGCCATCGTGGAACACATGGCCGATCGGCTCACACATTAACAGCAGCAGGCCGCCAGGCTTGATCCTGGTCGTGAGGTGGCGCAGCAGCGCGACTGGATCAGGGAAGTGGTGAAAGGTCGCGAAGAGCAGGATGGAATCGGCGAAATCCGGCGGGAACGGCAGGTTCATGCCGTTCGCGACCACGTTCCGCACCGATGCGCTGCACAGCCCTTCCTTGATGTTATAGGTCATCAGCCCGAAGGCATCGATGTCCACGTTGTAGCGCTGTCCCGGCAAGTACTGGGCCATCGGATGGAAATTGCCGCCGAGCTCCAGCAACACTGGCTCCTCGGCCGAAATATATTTCTGTACCCATTCTCGGCACAGCTCCACGGCCCGAGAATGGTCTTCCAGATAACCCCTGGTCTGGGGATCCTGCGTCCAATCAACCGACAGCGGGTCAGCCTCATCGGCACTGACACTGATCGTCGCCGTTATCTCGGCTGCCTCGATCCAGGCGATGCCCTCGATGATCGGCATGACGCGCAACCGGTATTCCCCCGGCTCATCCGGCGCCTGGATGATTATGGGCATTGATATTTGCCGCCCCGGCGCGAGGTCGATCAGCAGTGGCGTTCTCAGCCCCTCTAGCCGGCACCTGTCCACCTCCCAGATATAGGATAAGCGGAACGGAGGCTCCTTCTTGGAACTTAGGGCCTGGCCTGATCCATTGGAGATCACCACGGACAGGCTGAACACCTTCCCCTTCTGGACCGCCTTGGGCAGGATCAGCCAGCCTAGCGTCACGCCCTCCGGCACGTGTGGCGACAAGCCGTAGGGCTCCGGCAAGCTGACGCCCGAACTGCGTAGCCGATTTAGGAACTGGTCCGCCTCAGACTGCAGCACCTCATCCCCAAAGCTCAGACGTAGGCCGAAGCACGTTTCCACCTGGGCCTGGATGGCCTCGTCCCCTCCGAGAAATTTCGTCATTTCCTGCACGAATTCCGCTGAGGGTCTTTCCTCGCGGTTTTCGACCTTAACGCCCTCGGAGAGGAGTGGGACGCCGAACCGCACCGGGTATTGCGCATTACAAGAAACGCAGTCGATCCTCGCGTCGGTTCCGGACAACTTGCCTTGGCAAGAAGGACATCTCAACACGGTGGCAAGCCAGGTCACTTCTGGACTCCGTAACGCTCCAGCATTCCTATTGCTGATTCAAAACGGGGGCAATGGATCCGCGTGAGGTGCCGCCCCGGGGATGGGTCGGCGCGTGCGCCCTCCTGCTTAATGAGCGGGTTGTGGTCGGACCACGCGCAGCCCCGTTATGCCAACGGCATCGAGGAGATTATGAGCGCACGGGGCTGGTAGTTAGGGGGCACGGTGTCCGGCATACTGGCACGGTGGAAGCGGACTCCCTTCCGATCCGCAGGCGCATAGAATCAGCGGCCTGCGGCGGTGGGGAAGGACACGCGATCCAGGGGTAACAACAGTGCGTTAGGTGGCCGTCCCTGGCACCGTAGATCAGAAGCCGATGTGGAGAGAGCCGATACCAAGCCTGCCCGCAGCATAGAACGGCCGGCGGTCAGGCGAGGGCCTGACCACCGGCCGTTTTTACGTTGGGTAGGTCGGGCGCGATAGATTTTGTTATCGTGCCTTTGTGAAAGAAGAGGGCTGATTGCTAGCAGATCCGCCCGCTGTGTTGGCGTGTAGGCGGCCCCTGGAAGATCAGGGAGGTGGCGAGCTGCAGATACGTGACCACGGCGTCGGCCATGCCTTCGGGATCATCGCGCAGCCGCGTGCCATGGGGCTTGCCGGTCGGGCTGAAACGCGAGGCGTAGAAGACGGTCTCCCTCAGATCCTCAGGGCGGGCGGAGGTAAGGGGAGGCGCGCTCACTGCCGCTCCTCCTTCCATGCCCGCCCTCTCATGTCGGCCACAGCCCGCGCCTGGGCGATCAGGATACGGCGGCCTTCCTGGTCCAGGTGGTCCCAGATGGTGACGAGTTCCTGCCTGCCGGGGGCGTTGAGGACGGGCTCGGGCGGGGTGGAGAGGAGAGAAGAGGAGAGAAGAGGAGAGGAGAGGAGAGGAGAGTAAGCTTAGCTCGCGTAGGATGTTATTTGTTCTCTGTGTGTCCGAAGATTTGTGGGTGTTAGGGCCTGCCTTAAAGGCGGCAACTGGCGTGCCTCAGATACAAGGAAACGGTTGATTTTCTTAGGGGTTCGGGCTAGTTGGGCGGCCTCCTTCTCGGTTTGCAGGATAAGTGGCTGTTCTGAATTGCATTCTTCCTTTCATGGCTGCAACACGGGTTCGAATTCCGTACGGGACGCCATACCCCTTCGAGATCGCGAGGTTTTGGGGCTGACGGAAGTCAGTCCCACAAATGGCCCCACACTCGGCAGCAGCTGGTGGGCGTGGGGCGTGAGTTGCCAGGATACAATGACAGTCCGTCCGCACACCCAGCCTTCATCACCCGCTCCGGAAATCATTGTAGAGCGGAGGGGGCCAGGCTCGGCTGGTTGGGGCTGGCGCCTGACCAGGGACGAGCAAACCTTCCGGACCGGCCCCGGTGGCTATCGCAGCGCTGAAGAGGCTTTTCTAGCCGCGCAGGCGGAGCTTGGGCGCGGGCCGCGCCCGCGCTGACGAAGGGCCTTCCGGCTCGCGAAAAGCCATTGTGAATGGGGGCGGCTGGCGTGCAGCGGCCCTTAGGCCAGGGGGGGCGGATCTTCAGATCCTGCCCCGTCCACCCCGAACCGATTCCTGCGTCAGCGCCATGGTGAGCTCCATGCGCTCCACCTCCCAGGAAGAGGCGACGGTATGGATAATTTCCTTCATCCGCTGCCGGCGCATGGGTGTGCCAGGCGGTAGATCTCTCACTAGGTCGTCAGCCTTGAAGGCGGCCTGGGCAGCCGCGATGGCACTCGCCATTCTGTTGTGCTCGGTCATATTCCAAGATCTCTGATCCAATAGGGTGCTCTGGATAGCCGGATAGGTGGGTTGAGCAATATCAAGCTCGTGGCCCGAACACGCTCTCGTTAGGGGCGCGAGTGCACCACAGCGCTTTATATTTTGCCGCAAGCAGCGCGAGCTGCTTCACCCGACCAGAGCCGTCATCCCTTCGGGGGATGGCGGCTTTCGTGCTTCAGGTCCAGCAGCACTGCGGTTGCGGCAGGATATGCCGGGTGAAGGGGCGGGGATGGTTCACCGCTGGGAGCGGCGACCCTTCCTGACAGTGGCGGCCTCTGCCCGGCTGGTCAGGCCTGGAGCGGAGAGCGGCTCCACTGAGACCATGGCCGTGCCAGTGTGGCCCATGCCCAGGCGGCGAGCGACGCCCGGGCTGACATCGAGGATACGCTGGCGCCGGTGCGGGCCACGATCCCGCACCTGAACGGTCACGCTCCGCCCGTTACTGAGATTCGTCACGCGTGCGCGGCTCCCCAGCGGAAGCGTCTTGCTGGCAACCGTGTTGGACTGCGCATCGAAGCGGCTGCCATCCGCCATGCGTTTCCCATGCAGCCGGTTGGAATAGATGGAGGCTTGGCCGCGCTGAGTGCGCCCGGCATGCTGGGAGCGATGAGGCCTGGGCCGGTTACGGCTGGTCGGAGAGACTGGTGCGTGACGCGAGGCTCTGGCTTCGGCGCGCTTCGCACCATCCCCCGCCGTGCGTGCCATCAGGGCGCTGCTTCCGGTGCCGGCAAGGCCAAGCGCCGCGCAGAACAGGGCAATCATCCATGACTTCATGCGTCGGTCTCCCCTCTCGTGAGGGACGACGAATCCGGGACGTCAAAGTTGCCCCGCCAGCGGTTCCTCACCGCGGCGGCAGGTTGTTCCCGAAGCCCGCATTCTCCAGCGGGGCGTCGAGCGAAAGGCTGAATCCATCCACGGGATAGGCGAGATCAACGGATCCCCGCGTGGCCGCTTCGAGATTGTCCTTGATGAGGCGCGATCCGAAGCCGCGATGAAGCGGAACCGCGACCGGCGGACCACCGCGTTCCTTCCAGATCAGATGCAGCCGGCGCTCCTGCCCCGCACCCGAAAGCTGCCAGGCAAGCTCCACCTGGCCTTCGGCCGTGGAGAGCGCGCCATACTTCATCGCATTCGTCGCCAACTCGTGCAGAGCAAGTGTCAGCGCGAGGGTTGCTTGCGAACCGATCCGGAGATCGGGCCCGGAGAATGTGATGCGGCCCTTTCTGTCCGGATCGCAGAGCGGCAGGATTCCACGCACGACCGCCTGCATCTCGGCACCTGTCCAATTGGTCTGGATGAGCGCGTCGACGGCGTGTGCAAGAGCGGGGAGCCAGGCGTTCAGGGAGCGCTTCGCCTCCTCCAGGGAGGAGGCGCTGCGCATGGTCTGGTTGGCAAGCGCCTGCACGATGGCCAGTGTGTTCTTCGTGCGGTGTGCCAGTTCCTTGATCACCGTCTGTTGCTGGGCCTGAGACCGGCGCAGCGCCACCTCAGCCTTCTCCATCGGGCTGATGTCGATCACGACGCCGCTGTAGCGCAATGGGCGGTTTCCATCGCGGCTGCAGCAGCGGCCGCGTGCCAGCACCCAGTGTTCACGGCCATCCTGATCCATGAGTCGGAACTGGACGCCGAAATCGGATGCCGTATCCGCGGCACGCGTGAGGCTGGCCTTGACCGCTGCCCGGTCCTCCGGGTGGATCGTGCCGAAAACATCTGCCAGGAGAACGCCGGAGGCCATGACGCTCGGATCAAGGCCGTGGAATTCGGCCAGCTTCCGGTCGCCCCGGATACGGGCCGTGGACACGTCCCATTCGAAGAAGGCCGCAGGCCCGGTATCGAGAACACGCTGCAGGGGCGTGCGCGTCCTGTCGGCCGCCCGCTCGCGTGCCTTCTCGGTTCGCAGGACACGGCGTAGCTCGAGCCGCGTCATCACCTGGCGGGCAAGGGCCTTCAGGGTCCGGCCCTGGGCAGGGGTGATGTCGCGCGGCTTTGTGTCCATCACGCAGATGGTGCCGAGGGGGAAACCGTCTGGCGTGATCAGCGGTGCGCCAGCATAGAAGCGGGCCCCGTTCCACTTCACGAGGGGATTGTTCCGGAAGCGCGGATCCTGTCCTGCATCCCGCATGACCAGCAGATCCTGTACCATGAGGCCATGTGGGCAGATGGCGCCATCCAGGGGCAGGGAGCGCGAGCCGATGCCGGTTTCTGCCACGAACCAGAGCCGGTCCGAACCAACGAGGCTCACCAGCGCGATGGGGGTGTCACAGCTCTCGGCGGCGATTTGTACAATATCGTCGAAATCCTGCTCGCGGGGCGCATCCAGGATTTCATATCGCTGAAGGCAGGCGAGACGCTCCTGCTCTGTCCATCGGGTATCGGGAAGCGTAAAATGCAACGACATCACTTCCATTCCCCCCCGCATCCGCTGTGTCACCATTGTTAACACGGATTCGTGATCAGTAGAACGGGCAGGCGTTTCAGAAGATTTCGAGGAGCGGACCGGAACTTTGCATGGAGAATGCAGAGGCCGCGAAGGGAGGCCGGAACAAGGCATGCGGCTGCACAGCTGGCTCTGAGAAGCATCCAGGCATGCATCTGGATGGGTCGTTGAAAGTGCTGTTCTGGCGTGAGGTAAGTTCTGTCCTCACGCCTGCTACTTCTGGCTCTCTATACCTGCGGCCGGGTGCAGGATCAGCCGCTATTGAAAGGAGGCGGTGGAGTTACTCCGCTGGCCGATCGCGAAGTGTGGCCAGGACCTCGCTCAGCACCTCATTGGCCAGGGGCAGTTCCAAGGCACGCGCGTGCTGGGCCAGATCCTGCGTAACCCGGGCTACTAGATCATCCGAAATATCGGGGGCCTTCGTTGTGCAGCTGGGAGGGAGGCGGTGGGGATCGTCAGGGCCGCGCGTCATGGATGATCTGCCTTTCCTCGGCTGGTTCCGGTTCGGGCATGACCGCCCTGGATGGGAGCCGTCGGGATCGCTCCTTGTTCTTGAGGTAAGGTATACATCACGAAACCGTGACTCAACCACAAAGAGTAAGCATCGAGAGTTAGAGTTAAGGTCTTTGCTGGTCGCATGCGTGGTGGCGGGCAGGGCAGGCCCCTTAATAGCGGTTGTATCCTTGACGCCGGCGTAGCCATAGGCTAAGCGCCCTGACTCTCGGGACCTGTCCCATCCGCCGGTCGGCCGCCCTCCAAGGTGCCGGCTCCGCCGCTCCGCGAAGGCTCGCGCAGCGGCGCGATCGGTCATGGGTTGGTCTCAACCGGATTGTAGGAATCACCCCGCCCGAATGTTCGAGGCGCTCTCCACCCGCCTGAACGGCGTTTTCGACAAGCTCCGCCGCCGTGGCGCCCTGTCGGAGGCCGATGTCAACGAGGCCCTGCGCGAGGTCCGCATCGCCCTGCTGGAGGCCGATGTGGCCCTGCCGGTGGCGCGCGACCTGATCAACCGCGTGCGGGAGCGGGCGGTGGGGGCTGAGGTGATCCGCAGCGTCTCGCCCGCGCAGCAGGTCATCAAGATCGTCAACGATGCGCTGGTCGAGGCGCTCGGGGGCGGGGAGGGGATGGAAGCCCCTGGCCTGGATCTGAACGCGCCCGCGCCGGTGCCGATCCTGATGGTCGGTCTGCAGGGCTCGGGCAAGACCACCACCTCGGGCAAGATCGCGCTCCGCCTGCGTTCGCGCGATAAGAAGAAGGTTCTGCTGGCCTCGCTGGACGTGCAGCGCCCAGCGGCACAGCTCCAGCTCCAGACCCTGGCGGGGCAGGCCGGCGTCACCTCGCTGCCGATCATCCCTGGCCAGTCCCCGCTCGAGATCGCGGCGCGTGCCATGGATGTGGCGCGGCGCGAGCTCTACGACGTCGTCATCCTCGACACCGCCGGCCGCCTCTCCATCGACGATGCGCTGATGGAGGAGGTCGCGGCGGTGAAGGCCGCGACCAAGCCGCATCAGACGCTGCTCGTCGTCGATGCCATGACGGGGCAGGACGCGGTGAATACCGCGCGGAACTTCCAGGATCGCGTCGGCGTCAACGGTATCGTCATGACGCGCGTCGATGGCGATGCGCGTGGCGGCGCGGCGCTTTCCATGCGGGCCGTCACCGGCGCGCCGATCCGCCTGCTGGGCGCCGGCGAAAAGCTGGACGCGCTGGAGGACTTCCACCCCTCCCGCATCGCCGGCCGCATCCTTGGCATGGGCGACATCGTCTCCCTGGTCGAGCGCGCCGCCGAGACGATCGACCGCGATGAGGCCGAGAAGCTCGCGGCGAAGATGCAGAAGGGTCAGTTCGACCTGGAGGACTTCGCCGCGCAGCTCAAGCAGGTCGGCAAGATGGGGAACCTCTCGGGGATCCTCGGCATGCTGCCCGGCATGGGCGCCATGAAGGGCAAGATCACCAACGCGAAGATCGATGACGGGATGATCGGCCGCCAGGCCGCCATCATCTCCTCGATGACGCGTAAGGAGCGGAAGAACCCCGACATCATCAAGGCGTCGCGCAAGAAGCGCATCGCCGCGGGTGCCGGCGTCACGGTGCAGGACGTGAACCGCCTGCTCAAGCAGTTCGACGACATGTCCGCGATGATGAAGCGGATGAACAAGCTCGGCCAGAAGGGGTTGATGCGCGGCGGTCTCGGCGCGCTCCTGCCTGGCATGGGGGGCGGCAAGCGCCCCTTCTGATCCACCAGCAAAGACACACTAAGGAAGCTGAATATGGGCCTTAAGATCCGCCTTGCCCGCGCCGGTGCCAAGAAGCGCCCCTACTACCACATCGTGGTGGCCGACAGCCGCTCGCCGCGCGATGGCCGCTTCATCGAGCGCCTGGGTTCCTACAACCCGATGCTGCCCTCCGACCACGCCGAGCGCGTGCGCCTGTTCGATGAGCGCATCAAGCACTGGCTGAGCCAGGGCGCCGTGGCGACCGACCGCGTGGCGAAGTTCCTGGGCAAGGCCGAGCTGGCCCCGATGCCGGTGTTCCGTGAGCAGCCGAAGCAGTCCGCCCCGAAGAAGCGCGCCCAGGAGCGTGCCGCCGCCGCCGCTGCCGCGGAAGGCTGAGGTTCGCGACGCTAAGCCATGTCCGCGTCACGTCGCATCCTGGTCGGCGAGTTCGGCCGCCCGCATGGGGTGAGGGGGTTGATTCACGTCCGCTCCCACACCACCGAGCCGGCCGCGATCGCCAGCTATGGCCCGCTCTCGGATGAGGGCGGGACGCGGCACTTCGTGCTGAAATGGCTGGCGGATGGGCTGGTGCAGGTCGAGGGCGTCACGGATCGCGACGCCGCGGCCAAGCTCACCGGCACGCGCCTCTATGTCGGGCGCGACGCACTTCCGGCGACCGAGGAGGACGAGTTCTACCTCGCCGACCTGATTGGCCTTCGGGCCGAGACGGAGGAGGGGGCGGTGCTCGGCACCGTCTCGGCCGTGGAGGATTTCGGCGCCGGCAGCTTCCTCACGCTGCGGGATGGGGAAGGGCGCGAGACGCTGCTTCCCTTCACCCGCGCCGTGGTGCCGGTGGTGGAGATCGCCGCCGGCCGCATCACGATCGTTCCTCCGGACGAGCAGGTGGTGCCGCCGCAGCCCGGCGAGGCGGAAGCGTCCGGCACGCCCCAGCCACGCCGCCCTTCCATGCGCCGCCGCAGCGGCGGGAGGGAGATGGCATGAGCTGGAACGCCACCGTCCTCACCCTCTTCCCCGGGATGTTCCCGGGCCCGCTGGGCACTTCGCTGGCCGGGCGTGGGCTGGAGCGTGGCCTGTGGTCGCTGGAGGCACGCGACATTCGCGATGTCACCACTGATCGCCACCGCACGGTGGACGACACCCCCTTCGGGGGCGGTGCCGGCATGGTGCTGCGCCCGGATGTGGTGGATGCTGCCTGCGCCGCAGCCATGCCGGAGGGCGACACCCGCCCGCTGGTGTTCCTCACCCCCCGCGGCATGCCGCTCCGGCAGAAGCTGGTGCGGGAGTTGGCGGCGGGCTCCGGCGTGGTGCTGCTCTGCGGCCGCTACGAGGGGGTGGACCAGCGCGTGATCGAGGCGCGCGGGATGATCGAGGTCTCCATCGGCGACTATGTCCTCTCCGGGGGCGAGGTCGCGGCGATGGTGCTGCTCGATGCCTGCGTGCGGCTGATCCCCGGCGTCATGGGCGCGGCCGAGAGCGCGGAGGAGGAAAGCTTCTCCTCCGACCTGCTCGAATATCCCCAATACACTCGCCCCGCCGAATGGCGCGGCCGGCGCGTGCCGGAGGTTCTGCTCTCCGGGCATCACGCGGAGGTCGCCCGCTGGCGGAAAGCCCAAGCGGAGGCCGTGACCCGCGAGCGGCGTCCGGATCTCCTGAACACTGAACAAGGGCGCGACGCTTCGGCGCGAGCGCCATTGCATGCGGCGGCGACCCCCGCCTAAACGAGCCGAAGAGAAGGACGAGAATCATGAACCTGCTTCAGCAGTTCGAGCACGAGCAGATGACCCGCCTGGCCGGCGCCCGCACCACGCCGGAGTTCGACGCCGGCGACACCGTGCGCGTGATGGTGAAGGTGCAGGAAGGCGAGCGCATCCGCACCCAGGCCTATGAGGGCGTGGTGATCGCCCGTTCCAACCGTGGGCTGAACAGCAACTTCACGGTCCGCAAGCTCTCCTATGGTGAGGGTGTGGAGCGCGTTTTCCCGCTGTATTCGCCGAATGTGGCGGAGATCCAGGTTGTGCGCCGCGGCAAGGTGCGCCGCGCCAAGCTGTACTACCTGCGTGGCCGGACCGGTAAGTCGGCCCGCATCCAGGAGCGTGTGATGCCGCGCAGCAAGGGCGGTGCCTCCGCGGTGGCGGAGAGCCCGGTTGCCGCTGGCGAGCAGCTGAACGAGCAGCAGGCGTAAGCCGGACGAGCGGCCCGCCCCTGACTGGGCGGGCCGCGATCCGGGCGCGTGGAGGGAAGGAAAAGCACATGACGGCCACGAAGCCGCGCACTTTGTTCGACAAGATCTGGGATGCTCATGTTGTCGAGCAGCTTCCGGACGGGACAGCCCTTCTCTACATCGACCGGCACCTTGTGCATGAGGTGACCAGCCCGCAGGCCTTCGAAGGGCTGCGTGCCGCCGGACGCCGCGTGCACCGGCTGGACGGCACCATCGCCGTCACCGACCATAACGTCCCGACCGATTCCACCCGCTTCACCGGCATCCAGGAGCCGGAGAGCGCGCTACAGGTCGCGACGCTCGAGAAGAACGTCGCCGAGTTCGGGGTGAACTACATCCCGCTGGACGACAAGCGGCAGGGCATCGTCCATATCATTGGGCCGGAGCTGGGCATCTCGCTGCCGGGCATGACGATCGTCTGCGGCGACAGCCACACCTCCACCCATGGCGCCATGGGCGCGCTGGCCTTCGGCATCGGCACCTCCGAGGTGGAGCATGTGCTGGCCACCCAGACGCTGCTGCAGAAGCCCGCGAAGAACATGCGGGTCACGGTGAACGGCAAGCTGGGCCTCGGCTGCACGGCCAAGGACATCGTGCTGGCCATCATCGGCAAGATCGGCACCGCCGGCGGCACCGGCCATGTGATCGAATATGCTGGCGAGGCGATCCGCGCCCTCGACATGGCCGGGCGCATGACCGTCTGCAACATGTCGATCGAGGCGGGCGCCCGCGCCGGCATGATCGCGCCGGACCAGACCACCTTCGACTATGTCCGCACCCGCCCCATGGCTCCCAAGGGCGAGGCGCTGGAGCGCGCCATTCAGTGGTGGAGCACCCTGCCCACCGACGAGGGCGCGCATTTCGACAAGGAGGTTGTGCTCGACGCCTCCGAGATCATCCCGATGGTCAGCTGGGGTACCTCGCCCGAGGATGTGCTGCCCATCACCGGCACGGTTCCCGACCCCGAGGCGGCCGGGGACGAGGCGCGCCGTATCCAGCTTCGCCGCATGGTCGAATATATGGGCCTGACGCCGGGCCAGCGCCTGCAGGACCTGAAGGTGGATGCCGTTTTCGTTGGCTCCTGCACCAATGGCCGCATCGAGGACCTTCGCGCCGTCGCCGAGGTGGTGCGCGGCCGCAAGGTGGCCGAGGGCGTGCGCGCCATGATCGTCCCGGGCTCCGGGCTGGTGAAGGAGCAGGCGGAGCAGGAAGGCCTGGACATCGTCCTGAAGGAGGCGGGCTTTGAGTGGCGTGAGGCTGGCTGCTCCATGTGCCTTGGCATGAACCCGGACCGGCTGCAGCCTGGCGAACGCTGCGCCTCCACCTCGAACCGCAATTTCGAGGGGCGTCAGGGCAAGGGCGCGCGCACGCATCTGCTCTCCCCGGCCATGGCGGCCGCGGCGGCGGTGACCGGGCGCCTGACGGATGTGCGGGAACTGGCGCGCAAGGGAGACGTGGCATGACGCCTTTCACCACCCTTACCGGGATCGCCGCCCCGCTGCCGATGGCGAATGTCGATACGGACAAGATCATCCCGGCGCGCTTCCTGAAGACGATCCAGCGCAAGGGCCTGGGCAGAGCCGCCTTCGCCGACATGCGCTTCAACGATGACGGCTCCGAGAAGCCGGACTTCGTGCTGAACAAGGAGCCCTACCGCGCAGCCGAGATCCTCATCGCGCATGAGAATTTCGGCTGCGGCTCCTCCCGCGAGCATGCGCCCTGGGCCCTGCTGGATTTCGGCATCCGCTGCGTCATCGCGCCGGACTTCGCCGACATCTTCTTCAACAACAGCTTCAAGAACGGCATCCTGCCGATCAAGCTGCCCCGCGAGATCTGCGACAGGCTGATGGAGGATGCGCGCATGGGCGCCAACTCCCGCATCACGGTCGATCTCGAGCGCCAGGTGGTGGTGCGGCCGAACGGGGAGGAAATCCCCTTCGATGTCGATCCGCTGCGCAAGCACCGGCTGCTGAACGGGCTCGACGATATCGGCGAGACCATGCAGCGCGCCGCGGTGATCGATGGCTTCGAGCAGAAGCAGCGCGCTGCCCAGCCTTGGCTCTACGGCTGAGGCGCAGAACCTCCCAAGCTCCGTCCTCAAGCAACGTCCTCAGGGAACGAAGGTCCGAATGCCCGCGAACAAGAAGCTGCTGGTGCTGCCTGGTGATGGCATCGGTCCCGAAGTCATGCGCGAAGTCCGCCGCGTGGTGGACTGGATGGACCGCCGCCGCAGCGTGACCTTCGACATCGAGGAAGGGTTGGTCGGCGGCGCCGCCATCGAGGCCGAAGGGCATCCCTGCCCGGACAGCACGATGGAGAAGGCGCTGCGGGCCGATGCGATCCTGTTCGGTTCGGTGGGTGGCCCCAAGTGGGATTCGCTGCCCTTTGAGAAGCGTCCGGAACTGGGCATCCTGCGGCTCCGCAAGGAGCTGGGGCTTTTCGCCAATCTGCGGCCGGCGATCGTCTGGTCGCCGCTGGCCCAGGCCTCCTCGCTGAAGGCCGACCTGGTGGACGGGCTCGACCTGATGATCGTGCGGGAGAGCACGGGCGGCATCTATTTCGGCGAGCCGCGTGGTATCGAAACCATGCCGAACGGCATGCGCCGCGGCTTCGACACCGAATCCTACACGGAGGAGGAGATCGTCCGCGTGGCGCGGGTCGGCTTCGAGCTCGCGCGCAAGCGGCAGAACAAGCTGACGAGCGTCGAGAAGGCGAATGTCATGCAGTCCGGCCGCTTCTGGCGCCAGATTGTCTCCGAGGTGCACAAGGCCGAGTTCGCGGATGTTGAGCTGTCGCACATGTATGCGGACAACTGCGCCATGCAGCTCGCCTCGCGCCCGAAGCAGTTCGACGTGATCCTTGCCAGCAACCTCTTCGGCGATGTGCTGTCGGACCTCGCCGCGGCGGTGACGGGCAGCCTCGGCATGCTGCCTTCCGCGACGCTGGGCGCACCTGATTCGAGCGGCCGCCGCCACGCCCTCTACGAGCCGATCCATGGTTCCGCGCCGGACATCGCGGGCAAGGGCATCGCCAATCCCTGCGCCCAGATCCTCTCCTTCGCCATGCTGCTGCGCTGGTCCTTCGGCATGGAGGAGGACGCGAAGATGCTCGAAAACGCGGTGGAGAAGGTGCTGGCGGGCGGGCTGCGCACGGCCGACATCATGGTCCCGGGTGCCGCCCGCGTGGGCACTTCCATCATGGGCGAGGCGGTTGTTCGCGAACTCGACAAGATGGCGGCCTGAAGGGGGTTGCGCCCCACTCTCCTTGGCGCTATTTCCCGCGCCAAGGAGAGCGCCCGTAGCTCAGCTGGATAGAGCACCAGACTACGAATCTGGGGGTCAGAGGTTCGAATCCTTTCGGGCGCGCCAAGTGCCCCCGGCAGTCGCCGGTCCTTCGCTTCTCCGTTCATTGACTTTGGTGATGCGCCCGTAGCTCAGCTGGATAGAGCACCAGACTACGAATCTGGGGGTCAGAGGTTCGAATCCTTTCGGGCGCGCCAAAGTTCCAATGACCTGATCCGAATGTTTTCATATGCCCTTCTGCGCCAGCCGCCCGATCGCGGGGTGGGCTATTGCGCCGGCAGGGTTTCCCCTCCCGGCTTCAATCACATCAGGGCCCGCTTCGCTGCGGGGTGTCCCTTGCCTGCCTGGTGGCGGGGACCGGCCATGGCCGGTCAGCCGGTCTCGATCCGCAGCGCCTTCTGATCGGTCCAGCCAATCTCGGGACGGAGCGTCAGGCGCCCGGCACCACCCTTCGTCTTCTGGATGATGAGCGGATCCTCGCCTGGGTGCTGGCTCATCCACTCATGGGCCTGAAGCAGGGGCGCGAATTGTGTCTCGCCATTGAGGCCGTAGCGGGTGCCGTTCCAGTCGAACCAGGCCAAAGGCCTGCCGGGTACGCCATAGGCCCCGTCAAGCCGTTCCCAGCCGGGGTGGGCCTTGTGGAGTGGCAGGATGAAGCCTTGCAGCAGAGACGCGAAATCCGCGTATTGCGAGGGCCGCGACTCATCGCCCTCATACTCCTCGTCGCCAAATCCCATGTCGAGCGTGTCGCCACCACGGCGGCTCCGTGATTTGCGAGAGAAGCGTAGAAGCCCTGACAGTAGGACGACTACCAGGAGCAGGATTCCCAAAGACCCAAAAATTGCTTCTACGCGGTTCATGCAAACTCCCTCGTTGCCGGGGAGGGAGACTGCCATGTCTCCTGCGCTTCGCAAGCAATTGGCCTGAACATAACGGCTTCAGAGGGACCGCCTCGGGAGGCGGCCTGCTTGTCAATGCCCGCTCAGATGGCGGGCGAACGCATCCCGTGTGGCGGCCATCGCAAGCGCGGCATTCTCTGCGTGACGCCGGGCGGCTTTCTCAGTTGCCTCAACCTCATCCACCGCCTCGGCAGCCGCCTCCGCGCTTTCAGCGAAACCGTCGCGCATCTCCTCAAGCCAGATCTGAACCTGCTCAGCATCGGCGGCATCGCGGAGCCGCGCCACGACGGTATCCACTTCCCGCGCCATACGGTCCGGGGTGGCGCCGCGTTGCATCACCGCGGCAAGCCGATCGAGTGCGACACGCTGGGGCGAAGGCGTGCGCCTTGGCGCGCCGGATCTGGGCTTCTCGGCCATTCTCAATTTCCTGATCTGATTGTGTTTCCTCTATGTTCTATCAAGCTGCGGGAATGCAAGGTGCCGCGTCGCCCGGGATGCCACAGGGAACCTGCAGGCTTGCGGGCGCGCGGTTAGGTAGCCGTCAGCGGTACGCAGGCATCGCAGATCGCCCTGACATGCCGGTGGTCCGTTCCGCAGCACCCTCCAAGGATGCGCATGCCGGGGAAGGCCTGCCGCAGCGCGGTAGCGGCGGCCGAGATCGTCCCAGTCCCCCAGATTGAGCGTCTCGGACTCGTCCAGCTCCGCATGGCTCTTCGTGGAGGCATTCGCACGGATGCCATGGATGCGCTCCACCCAGGGCTCGCCAGCCGCCAGGGCCTGCTCGAAATGGGTCGGGTGGGCGCAGTTGATCATGTAGTAAACGGGGCTGGCGCCGGTTTCCGCATCCACCGTTTCGATGGTCTCTCGCAACGTGAAGCCAGTCACCAGCCTTCCATCGGTTTCCACGGTGAAGGAGATGGTGCAGGGCATGCCGCGTGCGGCCGCGGCACGAGCGATGCCGGTGGCCTCATCGGTGCCCGTCAGGGTGAAGGCGGTCACCATGTCAGCATCGGCTTCGGCGAAGGCGGCGATCTGGG
Organism: Roseomonas xinghualingensis; assembly: GCF_025791835.1. Classification (GTDB taxonomy): domain Bacteria; phylum Pseudomonadota; class Alphaproteobacteria; order Acetobacterales; family Acetobacteraceae; genus Roseomonas; species Roseomonas xinghualingensis. The sequence continues at coordinate 207,966 of NZ_JAOXLP010000005.1, read as the reverse complement.
CACTGTGGTAACGCTCGGCCTCGTCGATGCCGGTCCTGCTGGGCTTGTAGCCGTCGCCGCGCGGGCCGATGGCGCCGCTGATCACGCAGGGTGTCTCCGGCGTCTCCCAATCTGCCCGCAATTCATGCAGATGGCGGATCGCGGCAATATTGATCCGCTGCAGGCCCGTCGCCTCATAGCCGATCCGCATGCCCCAATCGGGATTGGCGCGCCAGGTGGCGGAATCCAGCACGAAGCCAAGGCCGCGTGCCCTGGCGATCTGCAAATAGGCCTCGTGGTAGCGGCGCAGCTGGCGCCGGCCCTCTTCCGTCTCGAGCAGGACGAAGGAGGCGAAATGGGGAAGCTCCAGCCCCTCATGGAAGATGAGGGTGGTCTCCATGCCCCCATCGGTGAGGAAGGTCTTTTCCTTAAGCTGGGGCAGGGCGTGACGATACTTGGCCATGGGAAGCTCCGAACGGGCTGGACCCCCTGGGGCATCGGGCGCCAGGGCGGAGGCTGTGGAGTTTCTTCCGTGCCTCGTCCGCCGGGCTAGAAAGCGCGTAGTGCGGTTTGCCTGGAAGGAAGAAAGAAAAGGCTGAACATGGTTTTGCTTTGATTTGTGGAAGCACCGGGCAGCCCGGTGCTATCAGTCTGCAGCACAAAACCGCACCAATGGTACAGTGTCCGGAGGGCAGCCATGAGCAAGGGCGCCGCGACCCGTGGCAGAATCCTCGCCATCGCCGAGGCTGGCGTGCTGGCCAAGGGCTTCGGCGCCACCTCGATCGAGGAGGTGATCGCCGAGGCAGGTATCACCAAGAGTGGCTTCTTCTACCACTTCCGGGACAAGAACGAGTTGGCGCATGAGATGCTGCGCCGCTACGTCGCCACCAATGACCGCTTGTTCGACGACATCTTCGCGCGTGGTCGCGAGTTGTCGGACGACCCGCTCCAGGCTTTCCTCATCGCGCTGAAGCTGCTGGCGGAGATGATGTCGGACCTGCCGGGCGCCCATCCCGGCTGCCTGATCGCCAGCATCTGCTATCAGGAGCGGCTTTTCGACCGGGAGGTGCGGGCGCTGACGGCACGCTCGGTAGAGGCCTGGAACGCGCGCTTCCTCGGCATCCTGCAGGTGATCGCCGCCACCCACCCGCCGCGCGAGCCGGTCGATCTCGCCGATCTGGCGGAGATGCTGTCCTGTGTGGTGGATGGCGGGATCATCATGTCGAAGGTGCTGCATGACCCCAGGCGGCTGGAGCGGCAGATCCTGGCCTATCGGAGCTTCGTGAAGCTGCTTTTCTCGGGGAAGGAGGTGCCAAGGCTGCAGCGCCGGCGGGGTGCAGACCTTGTGCAGGCCTCCTGATGCGGAACCCTATTCCTCCCGGATTCTCGCCCGGCCCTGCTTGATGCCGGAGCGTACGCCCTTGGCGGTGAGGCGCCGTTCCTTGCTGCCTTTGGTCGGCTTGGTCGGGCGGCGGGGCGGGGGCGGGGGCGTCGCCGCCTCCCGGATCATCTCGAACAGCCGCTCCAGCGCATCCTCGCGGTTGCGGAGCTGCGTCCGATGACGCTGGGCGGTGATGACGATCTCGCCGCCGTTCGTCAGGCGGCGCCCGGCCAGGTGGAGCAGGCGTTCACGCACCCGCTCCGGCAGGCTGGGCGAGGTTGCGGCAGGGAAGCGCAGCTGAACCGCGCTTTCGACCTTCTGCACATTCTGCCCGCCCGCGCCCGAGGAGCGCAGGAAGCTGAAGCTGATCTCGTCATCCCCGAGGGTGATGCGTGGTGTCACGGCGAATGGCATCGGGGATGAAACGGCGGTGCCTCAGTAGAGGTTGGCGGCGCAGTTCGGCGCCGTGACGTTGTCATAGTCTTCGGCCGGCATGCGGCCCTTGGTGTGCTCGGCGATCAGCTCGCCACCCGTGGGCACGCCCTCCGGCCTGGTGCGGTCGGACCAGAGTTCGGCCCGCAGCAGGGCGCGCGGACATTGCATGTAGACCTCGGTGACGGAGATCACCAGCACGCTCGCGGGCTTGGCGCGGCCCATCGCCAGGCGCTCGCGCAATTCAGGATCGGTGGTGATGCGGGCGGTGCCATGGACGCGCAGTGTCTCGCCCATGCCGGGCACGAGGAAGAGGAGGGCCACGCGCGGATCGTCCAGCACGTCACGCAGCGCGTCGAGCCGGTTGTTGCCGCGGCGGTCGGGCAGGACGAGGGTCTTCTCGTCCAGCAGGGTGACGAAGCCGGGGGCATCGCCGCGCGGCGTGGCATGGGGGCCGCGCGCGCCGATGGTGGACAGCACGCAGAAAGGGGACCGGGCGATGAAGGCGGCGCTGCGGCCCTCGATGCGGTCGGTCGCCTTGCTCAGCACGATGGCGGAGGGGACCGGGTAGAGGGCCGCCAGGGCCTCAGGCGTGGTGACGTCGAAGGAACGGGCGGTGGGGTTGGCGTCCATGGGCGGCCTCCGGCATCAGGACGCCCATGGTGGGGCGCAGGGGCAGGGGAGGGAAGGGCGATGTTGCTGCCTGCGATAGGGCGGCGAGGTTCCGGCCACATCCGCCGGGTGGCGCCACCCGGTGCCGCCCATTATGATCGTCGTCCCCAGCCCCGCCGCGCGGGCCGTCCCGATCCTCTTGCAGGGGGAGGGGCCTGGTCCCGGCGGGCCGGCGTCCCCCATGCCCGGGCCCGGGCGGGCGGGGCGCGCCGCCGCCCGAGCAAGGAACAGGAACGCCGTAATGGCCGGCCATTCGCATGCCAAGAACGTCGCCCACCGCAAGGCCCAGCAGAGCGCCAAGCGCTCCCAGGCCTGGGGCAAGCTGATCCGCGAGGTGACCGTTGCGGCCAAGTCCGGCCTGCCGGACGCCGCCCACAACCCGCGCCTGCGCGCGGCGGTGAAAGCCGCGCTGATGGCCAACATGCCGCGTGATACGGTGGAGCGCGCCATCAAGCGCGTCGCCCAGGGCACCGACACCGACAACTATGACGAGGTGCGCTACGAGGGCTACGGCTCGAACGGTGTCGCCATCATCGTCGAGGCGCTGACGGACAACCGCAACCGCACTGCTTCCGACCTGCGCTCCATCTTCTCGAAGAATGGCGGCGCGCTGGGCGAGTCCAATTCCGTGGCCTTCCAGTTCGAGCGCGAGGGCGTGGTGCGCTACCCGCCTTCCGCCGGGGATGCGGAAACGGTGCTGGAAGCCGCGATCGAGGCTGGCGCGCAGGATGTGGAGAGCGACGAGGACGGCCACGCCATCCGCACCGCCATCGAGGACCTCTTCGCCGTCCGCGACGCCCTGGAGGCGAAGCTCGGTCCGGCCGAGAGCGCGAAGCTGGAATGGCGCCCCAATGCCACCGTGCCGCTGGACGAGGAAGCCGCGCGCGGCATTCTGAAGCTGGTCGACGCGTTGGACGACCACGACGACGTGCAGAATGTCTATGCGAATTTCGATGTGCCGGACGATGTGCTCGATCGGCTGACCGCTTGAGCCAGTCCGTACGCATCCTCGGGCTCGATCCTGGCCTTCAGCACACGGGCTGGGGGCTGGTGGAAAGCACCGGGTCGCGGCTGCGGCATCTGGGCGACGGGGTGGTGAGCACCAAGGCCGACCTGCCGCTGGCGGAGCGGCTCTGCCAGATCCATCGCGCGCTGACGGAACTGCTGGAAGCGATGCGGCCGGATGAGGCGGCGGTGGAGCACACCTATGTCAACAAGAACCCGGGCGCCGCGCTGAAGCTCGGCCAAGCGCGCGGCGTCGTGCTGCTGGCGCCTGCATTGCTGGGCCTGCCCGTCGCCGAGTACCAGGCGATGGAAGTGAAGCGCGCCGTGGTGGGCACCGGCCATGCGGACAAGGTGCAGGTCCAGGACATGGTGCGGCGGCTTCTGCCCGGCGCTGTGATCAAGCGGGCGGATGCGGCGGATGCGCTTGCTGTCGCCATCTGCCACGCCAATCACCGCGCGACGCGCAATGCCTTCGCGCAGGGATATGTGACGGTATGATCGGCAAGCTGACAGGCCGGCTGGATTCCGTGCATGAAGGTGGCTGCATCCTCGACGTGAACGGGGTGGGTTATCTCATCGCCGCATCATCCCGCGCTGTCGCGGCACTGCCGGCGGATGCCAAGGGCACGCTATGGATCGAGACGGTGGTGCGCGAGGACGCCATCACTCTCTACGGTTTCGCGGATGCTGCGGAGCGGGACTGGTTCCGGCTTCTCACGGGAATCCAGGGCGTCGGTCCGAAGGTGGCGCTGGGGCTGCTCTCCGCGCTGTCGCCGCGCGACCTGGCAGCGGCGATCATGGCCGGGGATCGCGGGAGCCTGACCCGGGCGCCCGGTGTAGGCCCGAAGCTGGCGGTGCGGCTCCTCTCTGAGCTGCGGGAAAAGGTGGGGGGAATGCCGACCGGCGATGCCGGCTTCACCGTGCCCGCCGCACCGGTGCCGGAACGGGGCGCGGCGGCGGATGCCGTTTCCGCCCTGCTGAATCTCGGCTGGCGGCGGCCGGAGGCCGCCTCAGTGGTCACGCGGGTCCTGGACCGTCTGGGTGAGGGTGCAGACCTCAACACGCTGATCCGTGAAAGTCTCAAGGAAATGGCGCCCCGCTAGGTGGCCATACCGGCCCCGCGCCGGCTCGTGTCGGTGCAGGCGCCGGAACGCCGCCGCAGGCACCCCTTGCGCTCTCCAGCCCCGGCGGCAGAGGCTCGCCCAACGGCCCCGAGAGGCCGGAAGAGGGAAGGGACGTTCGACATGACGACACGGCGAGGGGCGCTCGGCGCCATCGGCGCGGGCCTTCTGGCGGCCGGCGCCGCACGGGCGGATGACTGGCGGCCCACCAGCCGCTTTCCCGACCCGGCCCTTCGGGTGCTCGACCCGCGCTTCGAGAAGTACCGCATTGGAATTGCCGGTGTGGAGCGGCTCGCGACCGGGCTGAACTGGTCGGAGGGGCCTGTCTGGTTCGGCGACACGCGGATGCTGCTCTTCAGCGACATCCAGAACGACCGCATCATGAAATGGGACGAGGAGACCCGGCGGCTCAGCGTCTTCCGCAAGCCGGCGAACCATTCCAACGGGCTGGCGCGCGACCGGCAGGGGCGCCTTCTCACCTGCGAGCACGCGACGCACCGCGTCACCCGCACCGAGCATGACGGCAGCATCACCGTGCTGATCGACCAGTTCGAAGGGAAGCCGCTGAACTCCCCGAACGATATCGTGTGCCGCTCGGACGGATCGATTTGGTTCACCGATCCGGCCTTCGGGCCGAACCTCCTCGAAGGCATGCCGGCGCCGCAGCTGCCGGGCAGCGTCTATCGCCTGGACCCCGAAACCCGGCAGGCAACGCTGGTCGCGGCGGATCTCAAGGGGCCGAACGGCCTCGCCTTCTCGCCGGACGAGCGCATCCTCTACGTGGTCGAGGCGCGGGCCACGCCGAACCGGCTGATCCAGGCCTATGAGGTTTCGGCCGATGGACGGAACGTCTCCAACCGCCGGGTGCATTTCGACTGCGGCGCAGGCACGGCGGATGGGATGAAGGTGGATGTGGGTGGCAATATCTGGTGCGGCTGGGGCATGAGCGAGGCGCTGGACGGCGTCGCCGTGATCGCGCCGGACGGCAAGCATATCGGCCATGTGCGGCTGCCCGAGCGCTGTGCCAACGTCGCCTTCGGTGGCGCCAACCGCAACCGGCTCTTCATGGCTTCCGCGCGTTCGATCTACGCGCTCTACGTCAACACCCAGGGCGTGGCCGGGCGCTAGGACTGCCACGCCCGGCGAAGACGGCGACAGGGGGCAGCGGTCACGCTATGTTCCCCTGATGGAGAATGATCGCATCACCGCCGGGCACCGGCAGGACGAGGACGCCGCCGAGGCCTCGCTGCGCCCGCAGACCCTGGCCGACTTCACCGGCCAGCCCGCGTTGCGGGAGAACCTGTCCGTCTTCGTCCAGGCGGCGCGGGGGCGCGGGGATGCGCTGGACCATGTGCTGCTCTTCGGTCCGCCGGGCCTGGGCAAGACGACGCTGGCACAGATCGTGGCACGGGAACTCGGGGTGGGGTTCCGCGCCACCTCTGGCCCCGTGCTGCAACGTGCGGGCGACCTGGCGGCGATCCTGACCAACCTGCAGCCGCGGGACGTGCTGTTCGTGGACGAGATCCACCGGCTGCAGCCGGCCATCGAGGAAACGCTCTATCCGGCGATGGAGGACTTCCAGCTCGATCTCATCATCGGGGAGGGGCCGGCGGCGCGTACCGTGCGGATCGACCTGCCGCCCTTCACCCTGGTGGGCGCGACGACGCGCGCTGGCCTGCTGGCGACGCCGCTGCGGGACCGGTTCGGCATTCCGCTCCGCCTTCAATTCTACACGCCGGAGGAACTGGAGCGGATCGTCGCGCGCGGAGCGCAGAAGCTGGGTTTCGTGCTGACCTCCGATGGGGCGCGGGAGATCGCCACGCGCAGTCGCGGCACACCCCGCATCGCGGGCCGCCTGCTGCGGCGGGTGCGGGATTTCGCGGCGGTGGCGGGGCGGGACGCCGACCGCGCGCTGGCCGATGCGGCGCTGGAGCGGCTGGAGGTGGACCGGCTGGGGCTGGATGCGATGGACCGGCGCTACCTGCGCCGGTTGGCAGATCACCATGGGGGTGGTCCGGTGGGTGTGGAAACCCTGGCTGCCGCCCTGGCCGAGAGCCGGGACACGCTGGAAGAGGTGATCGAGCCGTTCCTCATCCAGGAAGGATTAATCCTGCGCACCCAGCGCGGGCGCGTGCTGGGTCTGCCCGGCTGGAAGCATCTGGGCATGACCCCGCCCCGGAACGCCTTGGCGTCGCAGGGAGACCTGCTGGACGACCCCGGCCTGTAAACGCTTGCTGACACGGGCCCGGCCAGATATTGCGAATGTCTCGCAATATCTGGCCGGATGCTCGCCGCGGCACGATTTGCCCTTCCAGGCGTTCCAGGCCGCTCCTTACGGAGCTGGCCCTGGCGGGTCACCAGCATGATGGGCCGGCAGGTGACCACTCCAGCCCCGCCTGCCTCTTAAATGTCACTAATGATGATTCGTATAAAAGAGCCTCTCAGGGCTGTCGCTCTGTGATGGTCCGGGCGGCATGACAGGCGCTGGCATATCCCTCAGGCGGCGGTCAGGACTGCGTCAGATGGAGGCCTCACCCCTTGGTGCGATGCCGGATCGGCGCTAGGCGCTGTCTGATGGCCGCCCACCGCTACCCGCTTCGCGTCTATTTCGAGGATACCGATGCGGGAGGCGTGGCCTATCACGCCAATTATCTCCGCTGGGCAGAGCGGGCGCGGACGGAATCCTTGCGTGACATCGGCTTGCCGCATCATCTTTTGATGGAACGTCACGGTTCGTTGCTTGTGGTGCGCCGCATCGAAGTGGCGTATCTGCGCCCCGCCCGGCTGGATGACGCACTGGTCGTGGAGACCCGCGTGCTGAAGGCGGGGGCTGCTTCGCTGGAGGTCGGGCAGGACGTGCTGGCGGCGGATGCCAGCGGAAAGGATGCCGTGCTGGCGCGGCTGAAGGTGGGGCTGGTCTGCGTCTCGCAGGAAAGTCTGCGGCCGGTGCCGCTCCCGGAGCCCTGGCGCTCGGCCCTGCGGCCTTCGCCGGCCATGGGGGCGGAAGGCTAGCGGGGCTTCATGGCAGGGTGGTGGCAAGGGCTGCCGCAATGCCGTCCGCGATACAGGGCAGGGTCCGCCGCGAATTGGGGTGCCGGTGGGTACCGTTTGGGTTCGCCCGCAAGGGCTGTTTGACGATGCGCCCGGTCCGGGCGCGGGGGATCGCCCCGGACGGGGCGCAGTGATCGGAGGAGGCCGCCTGTGGGTGGTGTGACTGCGCAGAACCTGGCCGCGGCCGGGCACGACCTTTCGCTCTGGGGACTGTTCCTCCAGGCGGACTGGGTTGTTAAGGCGGTGATGATCGGGCTGCTGCTGGCCAGCATCTGGGTCTGGGCCGTCGTCTTCGAGAAGTGGAACACCATGCGCCGGGTGAACCGCGCGGCCGATGCTTTCGAGGACAAGTTCTGGTCGGGCGGCAGCCTGGAGGATCTCTACCGGATGGAGGGCGAGCGTCCCTCCCACCCGCTGGCCGCCGTCTTCGGCGCCGGGATGCGGGAATGGCAGCGTGCGGCCGATCTGGGCCTGACCGGAGCGCCGGCGCTGACCGGTATGAAGGAGCGGGCGGACCGGGCCATGAACGTGGCCATCAACCGTGAGATGGACGGGCTGGAGAAGTGGATGACCTTCCTGGCCTCGGTCGGCTCGGTCGGCCCCTTCATCGGCCTGTTCGGCACGGTCTGGGGTATCATGAACTCCTTCTCCGCCATCGCGGGAATGAACAACACGAACCTCGCCGTGGTGGCGCCGGGCATCGCCGAGGCGCTCTTCGCCACTGCCATCGGCCTGGTGGCCGCTATCCCGGCGGTGCTGGCCTACAACAAGATCAACACGGATCTCTCGCGCTTCGCCGGACGGCTTGAGGGCTTCGCCGCCGAGTTCGGCGCCATCCTCTCCCGCCAGGCGGACGAGGCTCCCGTGCCCGCCCCGCGCCAGCCGGCGCAGGTCTGAACTCATGGGGGCGTCCCTGAACACCGGTGGGCGGGGCGGCGCGCGCCGCCGCCGGCCCATGGCCGAGATCAACGTCACCCCGCTGGTGGACGTGATGCTCGTGCTGCTCATCATCTTCATGGTGGCGGCGCCGCTGATGACCGTGGGCGTCCCCGTGGACCTGCCCAAAACGAATGCGGCCGCGCTGAACCAGGAGCAGGAGCCGCTGACCATCACGGTGAACCCGGAGGGACGCATCTTCCTCCAGGAAACCGAGGTGCAGGCCGAGACCCTGGTGCCGCAGCTCCAGGCCATCATGCAGAACCAGCCGCAGGGCCAGCCCGAGCGCCGCATCTTCGTGCGCGGTGACCGCAGCATCGCCTATGGCCGGATCATGGAGGTGATGGGCATCGTCTCCTCCGCCGGCTTCTCGCGCGTGGCCCTGCTGGCAGAGCAGCCATCGGGCCAGCCCGCCCGCGCCGGTGCGCCCGCCGCCCGGCCCCAGGCCCAGCCGGCACGCCCGGCGAGCACCTCGCAGCGGTAGCACCCATGGCGGACGGCACGACGGGTACGGTGGAGGATAGGCTCCGGCCATGGCTGATCGCCTCTCTGGCGGCGCATGCGCTGGTGGGGGCGATGCTGCTCATCCAATTGCCGGGCCGCGATTTTCAGGAGCCGCTGGAGATAGCGGTGCCGGTGGAGGTGGTGACGCCGGAGGCGCCCCAGCTCGCCCAGGCACCGGAGCCCCTGCCGTTGCCCGCGCCCCCGGCGCCTGACGCACCGCCCGAGCCGAGCCCGACGCCCCCGCCGCCCGAGCCGCCGCGCAACGAGCCGCCGACGCCGCTGCCGCCACCCCCGCCGCCAAATCCGGCGGCGGCGCCCATGCCGTCGCCCCCGGCACCCACGCCACCGGTCCCGGCTCCGCCGGCACCGACGCCGCCAACCCCCACGCCGCCGCAGCAGCAGGCCCAGGCCCAGCCGGCGCCGCCCAGCCCGCCGCTACCCCTGCCGCCCCCTCCCGCGCCTCCGGCGCCGGATGCGATCCGGCAGGCCACGCCCACGCCGCCTACCCCGACCCCGCCCGCGCCGCCCCGGCAGCAGCAGGCCGCCGCCGCGCCCACGCCGCCGGCGCCGCCCAAGCCGAACCCGGTGCAGAACCAGCCGCCGGTGCCGCCTGCGCGCGAGAGCAACAACAAGCCGGGCACGGGCCAGACCCCGCCGGTGGAGCGCCCCGCGGAGCGGAGCAATTCCGTCCAGAACACGCTGGATCGCCTGCGGGCGCAGCAGGCGCAGAACCAGCCGCCGCAGTCGCGTGTGAATCCAGCCGCCGGGGCCCCCACGCGCGGCGGCGGCGCGCCAACGGGCACGGCGGCGCTGACCTCGGGCGAGATCCGGGGCGTGGCGGACAAGATCAGCGAGTGCTGGTCCGTGGATGCGGGTGCGCCCGGGCTGGAGAGCATCGTGGTGGAACTGCGCGTGGAAGCCGACGCCCAGGGCGTTGTGCGTGTGGTGCGCCCCGCCGGCAGCATCCCGACGGAGCCACGCGCCCGTGCCGTGTTCGAAGCGGCCCGCCGGGCGCTGATGGACCCGAAATGCTCGCCACTTCCTTTTCCGCGCGACAAGCTGGCGGCGATCAACGCCTCCACCTTCCGCTTCAATCCGCGCGGCCTGGCACGTTGATCGACTGGTCCGCAGGGAGCAGCCTCCCAGCCCATTCCGCGATCAACTTCCGGCGGACCACCGTGGTTCCGCCGCCGGGCGGGTTGCTTTGCCATCCCGCTCTGTTTTCTTCCCCATCCCGCAACTCCGAGGGTTTCGAGCGATGATGACGACCGACCGGCGTGGCCTGATCCTGGGTGGCGCAGCGCTGCTCACCGTGCCGGCCACCGCACGCGCCCAGACCGCAGCCCAAGGGACCGCCCAGGGCGCGGTGATCGACATCACCCGCGCGCGTACCGATCCGATTCCGATCGCGGTACCCGCGCTGGCCGGTGGCGGGCGCGGCGCTGACATCGCCCGTGTGATCCAGGCGAATCTGCGCAATTCCGGCCTGTTCCGCCCGGTGGACAACGCCGCCTTCATCCAGAGCGCCGAGGCCGCGGCAGCGACGCCGCGCTTCCAGGATTGGCGCGTGATCGGCGCCAATGCGCTGGTGACGGGCCGCGTGGTCGATCAGGGCGGCCAGCTGCGTGTGGAGTTCCGCCTGTGGGACGTGCTGCCCGAGCAGCAGATCCAAGGTACCGCCTTCACCGCGCCGGCCGCGCAGTGGCGCCGCATCGCGCATCTGATCAGCGACGTGATCTATGAGCGGCTTCTCGGCGAGAAGGGCTATTTCGACACGCGCATCGTCTATGTGGCCGAGAGCGGCCCGCGTGACCGCCGCACCCGGCGCCTCGCGATCATGGACCAGGATGGCGAGAACAACCGCTTCCTGACGGACGGCTCCTTCCAGGTGCTCTCGCCGCGCTTCCATCCGAACGCGCAGCAGATCGTCTACATGTCCTACTTCCAGAACCAGCCGCGCGTGTACCTGTTCGATCTGAGCAGCGGGCGCTCCGAGGTGCTGGGCTCCTTCCCGGGCATGACACTCTCGCCGCGCTTCTCGCCCGACGGGCGCACCGTTGTGCTGTCCTATGCCCAGGGCGGCGATGCGAACATCTACGCAGTGGACCTGGGATCGCGCGCGCAGCGGCAGCTCACCTCCGGCGGCGGGCTGGACGTCTCGCCCTGCTACAGCCCCGATGGCTCGCAGATCGTCTTCAACTCGGATCGCGGCGGCGATCAGCAGCTCTACATCATGAGCGCGGGCGGCGGCGGCGCGCGGCGCATCTCCTTCGGGCGCGGGCGCTACGCCACGCCGGTCTGGTCGCCCCGTGGAGACCTGATCGCCTTCACCCGCATCTCCGGCGGGCAGTTCGGCATCGGCGTCATGCGACCGGATGGTTCCGGTGAGCGCATCCTTTCCGAAGGCTGGGGCATGGAAGGCCCCACTTTTGCCCCAAATGGGCGCGTTCTTGCCTTCTACAGGGAGACCCGGGCACGCGATTCGCGTGGCGGGGGATATTCGGCGCGGCTGGCGCAGATCGATATCGCGGGTTTCAACGAACGTCAGATCGTGACCCCGACCGATGCAACCGATCCGTCCTGGTCTCCGCTTCTCGCCTGAACAACCGCTGTTGTTACAAAAAGCTTTTGCGAAGGAGTTCGACTATGAACGTGAAGATCCTGGGCGCCCTGGGTGCCCTGGCGCTGCTGTCTGCCTGCTCGTCCGACGAGGCGTCGAACGCGGCGGCGACCGGCGCCGGCGGCTCGGGCGGCGTTGTTGGCGCGGCCGGCTCGGTGCGTCCGGGCAGCCAGGAGGATCTGGTCGCCAATGTGGGCGACCGCGTCTTCTTCGAGACCGACAGCAGCCAGGTGCAGGGCGAGGGCCGCGGGACGCTGCAGCGCCAGGCTGGCTGGTTGAACCGCTATCCGCAGGTGCAGGTCTATGTCGAGGGCCATGCCGACGAGCGCGGCACCCGCGAGTACAACCTGGCCCTGGGCCAGCGCCGCGCCAATTCCGCGCGCGATCTGCTGGTGGCCGGTGGCGTCTCCAGCCAGCGCATCCAGACCATCTCCTACGGCAAGGATCGCCCGGCGGCCCTTGGCTCGGACGAGTCCGCCTGGGCACAGAACCGCCGCGCGGTCACGACCGTCCGCTGACCTGCGTGCCGATCCGTGATCTCCTGACGGGTGCTCCCAGGATCGGGTTCGCATGATGAATGGCCCGGCGCCGCCCAGGCGGTGCCGGGTTCCACCGCCCGATCTGGGCGGCAGGGTATTATCCGGTATGGGATGGCCATGCCGGGAATGGGGGTGAGGATGCTGGGAACCGGGTCTCGTTACCTGAAGCGGATGGGCGGGATGCCTTTCGGCGCCCTGCTGCTGGCGGGGGTGGCCATGGCCGGTCTTCTGCCTTCCGGCGCGGCGCTCGCGCAGGCGGAGAGCCGGGAGGGCATCTACCTCCAGAATCAGATCCTGATGCTTCGACAGGAACTGGAGATGCTGCGCCGGGGCGGTGCCGTGCCCGTGGCGCCGCAATTGCCGCCGCCGGGCCGCGGTGGCGCGCCGGCTGCGGGCGGGGAAATCGTCGCGCAGCTTCTCGAGCGCGTTGGCCTGCTTGAGGAAGAGGTCCGCCGCCAGCGTGGTCGGGCCGAGCAGGCGGAATTCGCCACCCGCACCCTGCAGCAGCAGATCGAAAAGCTGCAGGGCGATATGGAATACCGCTTCAATGCGCTGGAGAGCCGGGGCGGTGCCCCGGCCGGGACGCCACCGCCGGCGGGGCGACCCGGGGGCGGGCAGCAGCAGGGCACGCTGAACCCGCCGGGTAACACGCCCAGCGCTCCGGCCGGCCCGGCCACTCCTCCCGCGCCCCGCACGCCGGAACTGGCATTGCGTGAGGGGCAGGCGGCGCTCGCGCGCCGGGACTATGCGGCCGCCGAAGCTGCGGCGCGCGAGGTACTGGCGGCGCGGAACTCCCCGCGTGCCCAGGATGCGGGCATCCTGCTGGGTGCTTCCCTGGCTGGGAAGCGCGACTACCAGAACGCCGCCCTGGCCTATGACGATGCCTATCGCCGCTCGCGTAACTCCGCGCGGGCACCGGAGGCGATGGTCGGGCTGGCCAATGCTTTTAACGGCTTCGGCGCCAAGCGTGAGGCCTGCCAGACGCTGGACGACCTGCGCAGCCAGTTTCCCCGCCTCGCCGCCAATGTGGCGGAGCGGGTCGGGCAGGCCCGGCGCAACGCGGGCTGCCGCTGACGGAGGAAACCTCCCTCGGGAGGGATTTCGCTGCCGCCATGGCGGGGCTGGGCCCCTTCGGCCCGGCGCCCACCCTGGCAGTCGGCGTTTCGGGCGGGCCGCATAGCCTCGCCCTGGCTGTTCTCACGCGGGATTGGGTGGCGGCGCGGGGCGGGCGGATGCTCGGCCTCGTGGCTGATCACGGATTGCGCGCCGAAAGTGCCCTGGAGGCGACCGGCGTGGCCGCGCGGCTCGCAGGCATTGGAATTCCGGCGCGGGTGCTTCCGTTGGGGCTGCCGGCCGGGCCGGGGCTGCATGAGCGGGCGAGGGCGGCGCGGCTTTCCGCACTGCTCGGTGCTGCGGAGGCTGGAGGGGCGCCCTGGTTGCTCCTCGGGCACCATATGGCCGATCAGGCGGAGACGATCGCTTTCCGTGCCTTGCGCGGCTCGGGGCCGGATGGGCTTTCTGGAATGGCCATGGCGCGTCCCGCGGGCGGGGCGCTGATCCTGCGGCCGCTCCTGGGCGTGACGCCCGCCCGCATCGAGCGGTTCCTGTCCATGGAGGGGCTGGAGCCGGTGCGCGACCCCTCCAATGAGGACCCGCGCTTCGCCCGGGCCCGGCTGCGCCGCATGCTTGGCGATCCGGGCGGGGAGGGGCCGGGCGTGGCGGCGCTGGCCGCGGCGGCCGAGGCATTCGCGACACGGCGGGTGCGCATGCGAAGGGCCGTGGTGGCCCGGCTGGCGGAGGCGGCCTGCTTCCATGAAGAGGGCTGGGCCCGGCTGGACCCTGCGGCCCTGGGCAGGGACGCCGTGGCGGCAGCGGCTTTGTCCGCCCTGGTCCGGGCTGTGGGCGGGAGCGACCACCCGCCGGCGCGGGAAGCCCTGGCCGCATTGCTGGCCCGTGGCGGCGGCAGCCTGGGCGGCGCGCTCTGGCACGGGCAGGTTCTGTGCCGGGAGCCGGCGCGCTGTGCCCAGCCGGTTCCAGCCCTGCCCGGGACGCTCTGGGATGGGCGCTGGCGCGTGGTTTCCGCGCCCGAGGGAAGTTGGGTCGGTGCCTTGGGACCAGGCGGGCCAAGGGGAAGGCTGCCCGCGTTGGTGGCGGCCGGGCTGCCCGCGATCCGGGATGCCGGGAGGCGGCTTCTCAGTATCCCGGCCCTGGACGGGGGGGCTCGGCTGGAATTCCGCCCGGTATCTGGCCCGATCGCATGAAACCGGTGCTGTGTGGTGGTTCCCTGATGGGGTTCGCATCCCTATCTTGGATATCTGGCCGGTCGGGCCGGCGAAGGATCGGGACCTCCACGTGAACAATTTTGGTCGCAACCTCGCGCTCTGGGTGATCGTCGCCCTGTTGCTCGTGGCTCTGTTCAACCTGTTCCAGCCCTCGGGCACCACCTCCAACCGGGGTGCCCAGGTTGCCTATTCGGACTTCCTCAACGAGGTCCAGCAGGGCCATGTACGGGACGCTACCATCCAGGGACGGGTCGTTTCCGGCACGCTCCAGGACGGGCGCAGCTTCAGCACCTACACGCCTGAGGACCCGCAGCTCGTCCAGCGGCTGACGGAGAAGGGCGTGCGCGTGGTGGCGCGGCCTGAGGAGAGCGACGTCAACCCGCTCTTCCAGATCCTCATCTCCTGGTTCCCGATGCTGCTTCTGATCGGCGTCTGGGTCTTCTTCATGCGACAGATGCAGGGCGGCGGCGGAAGGGCAATGGGCTTCGGCAAGTCCAAGGCCAAGCTGCTGACCGAGAAGCAGGGTCGCGTGACCTTCGAGGACGTGGCTGGCATCGAGGAGGCCAAGGGGGAGCTGGAGGAGATCGTCGAGTTCCTCCGCGATCCGCAGAAGTACCAGCGCCTGGGTGGCAAGATCCCCAAGGGCGTGCTGCTGGTGGGCCCGCCGGGCACCGGCAAGACGCTGCTCGCCCGCTCGGTGGCGGGTGAGGCGAACGTCCCCTTCTTCACCATTTCCGGTTCCGACTTCGTGGAGATGTTCGTGGGCGTTGGCGCCAGCCGCGTGCGCGACATGTTCGAGCAGGGCAAGAAGAACGCCCCCTGCATCATCTTCATCGACGAGATCGACGCGGTGGGCCGCCATCGTGGCGCGGGCCTCGGCGGCGGCAATGATGAGCGCGAGCAGACGTTGAACCAGATGCTCGTCGAGATGGACGGCTTCGAGAGCAATGAGGGAGTGATCCTCATCGCCGCCACGAACCGTCCGGACGTGCTCGACCCTGCGCTGCTGCGTCCCGGCCGCTTCGACCGGCAGGTGGTGGTTCCGAACCCGGACGTGAACGGGCGCGAGAAGATCCTGCGTGTGCATATGCGGAAGGTACCGCTGGCCTCCGATGTCGATCCGAAGGTGATCGCGCGCGGCACCCCGGGCTTCTCGGGTGCCGACCTGGCGAATCTGGTGAACGAGGCCGCGCTACTGGCGGCCCGTACCGGCCGCCGCACCGTGGGCATGCATGAGTTCGAGCAGGCCAAGGACAAGGTGCTGATGGGCAGCGAGCGCCGCTCGCTGGTCATGAGCGAGGCCGAGAAGCGGATGACCGCCTATCACGAGGCCGGCCATGCCCTGGTCGCCATGTCCGAGCCGGAGTGCGACCCGGTCCACAAGGCCACCATTATCCCGCGCGGCCGCGCGCTGGGTCTGGTGATGTCCCTGCCGGAGGGCGACCGCTACTCCAAGCACAAGTCCAAGCTGAAGGCCGAGCTGGCCATGGCCATGGGCGGACGTGTGGCGGAGGAGATCATCTTCGGCCCGGACAAGGTTTCCAACGGCGCCTCGGGCGACATCAAGATGGCGACCGATCAGGCCCGCCGGATGGTCACGGAATGGGGCATGTCCGACAAGCTCGGCATGATCGCCTATGGTTCGAACGACCAGGAGGTCTTCCTTGGTCATTCGGTGACCCAGTCGAAGAACCTCTCCGAGGCGACTGCCCAGGCGATCGACGGCGAGATCCGCTCGATCATCGACGCTGCTTATGCCCAGGCGAAGAGGATCCTCACCGAGCGGATCGAGGATCTGCACGCCCTGGCCAAGGGCCTGCTGGAATACGAGACCCTTTCGGGCGACGAGATCAAGCAGT
This sequence comes from Roseomonas xinghualingensis, assembly GCF_025791835.1. Taxonomy (GTDB): domain Bacteria; phylum Pseudomonadota; class Alphaproteobacteria; order Acetobacterales; family Acetobacteraceae; genus Roseomonas; species Roseomonas xinghualingensis. Next base: position 191,585 of record NZ_JAOXLP010000005.1, on the reverse strand, counting down.
TGCTGCGTGGGGACCCCATCGTCCGGGACCGACCTGACGAGCCGGTGAACCAGGGGCGGGGCAGCGTACCTACCTCTGGCCGGCCCAACCCGCGCCCGGATACGGGCGGGATGCAGCCTGCGCCGTCGGGGGCCTGACAATTCTGTGCGCCTCTGGCGCAGGTTGCGGCGAAACGCTTGAATGGAACGGGGGCCTGTTGGCCCCCGTTTTCCGTCCGGGGCCTCCATTTGGGGCCGTCGGCTCCGGGCGAGGGGGAGCATCAATGACGCGCTGGGTCGAACCGATGGGGCTGCTGCACGGGCGCGGCGCCTTCGCTGCCGTTGCGGCCGGTGCTGCCCTGCCACTGGAAGGCGGCGCCACGGCCTTCACCCTGGTGCGGCTGATCGAGAATGGGCGGATCATCGGGCTGATGCCTGCCGTCGAGACGCCGGAGGCCTGGCAGGACGCAGTGCTCGCCCTGACCCGTCCCTTGCAGCCCTTCGGGGGCCTGCCCGATGCCGCAAGCCTTGGGCGCCCGCAGGTCATGGCCGTGCTGAACGTCACGCCCGACAGCTTCTCGGATGGCGGCAGGCATTTCGACATGCGCGCCGCGCTAATGGCCGCCGATGCCATGCTGGAGGCCGGCGCGGACATGATCGATGTGGGCGGGGAAAGCACCCGCCCCGGCGCGCCGCCCGTCGATCCCGAGACGGAGATCGCCCGCATCGTGCCCGTGATCCGCGAGATCGCGAAGAATGCGCCCGTCAGTGTCGATACCCGCCACGCCGCCACCATGCGCGCCGCCCTTGAGGCCGGTGCCGAGGTGATCAACGACATCGCCGCGTTGCGAGACCCGGGAGCCCTGGAGGTGGCGGCCGAGGCAGGCTGCTCCGTGGTGCTGATGCACATGCCGGATACGGACCTGGTGGCGATGCACCAGCACGCCGAATACGAGGACGTGGCGCTGGAGGTGACGGAGTTCCTGGCCAGCCGCATCGCGGCTTGCGAAGCGGCCGGCATCCCCCGTCACCGCATCGCCGTCGATCCGGGCCTCGGTTTCGGCAAGACCATCGAGCACAACCTGGAATTGGTGAATCGGCTGCCGCTCATGCTGGGGCTGGGTTGCCCGATCCTGGTGGGTGCCTCGCGGAAGCGCTTCGTCGGCACGATCGCGGGCGTCACCAAGCCGCGTGACAGGCTGGCGGGTAGCGTCGGTGTGGCGGTGGCCGCGGCCGCGCGTGGGGCCGCGATGCTGCGGGTGCATGACGTGGCCGAAACCGTGGCGGCGCTGAAGCTGTGGCGGGCCTGCGTCACAGGGGCGGCCGTCCAGGGATAGAGGCCCCTGGCCTGTCCGGTTCTGGGGCGGAGCCCCGCCGAACCATCTGGCTGACGCTTTTCGCAAACCTGCGCTAAACCTCTCCCGATGCGCGGAGGCCCAGCATGAGTGACGCCCAGAGGCGCCTTTTCGGCACAGATGGAATTCGGGGTGTCGCCAATCATGCCCCCATGGATGCGGCGACGGCCCTGCGGCTGGGCCAGGCGGCAGGCCGCTTCTTCAACCGGGGCCAGCACCGGCACCGGGTGGTGATCGGCAAGGACACACGGCTGTCCGGTTACATGCTGGAGCCGGCGCTGACGGCTGGATTCGTCTCCTCGGGGATGGATGTGGTGCTGGTGGGGCCGCTGCCGACACCCGCCATCGCGCTGCTCACGCGCAGCCTGCGGGCCGATCTGGGGGTGATGATCAGCGCCTCCCACAATCCCTACGAGGACAACGGGATCAAGCTTTTCGGGCCGGATGGGCTGAAGCTGTCGGATCAGCAGGAGAGCGAGATCGAGGCGCTGATGGGGGGGGACCTCACGGCGGCGCTCGCCGGTCCCTCGCGCCTGGGGCGGGCCTCGCGGCTGGAGGATGCGCCCGGCCGCTATATCGAGGCGGTGAAGTCCAGCTTCCCGCGCGGGCGCAGCCTGGAAGGGCTGCGCATTGTCGTCGATTGCGCCAATGGCGCCGCCTACAAGGTGGCGCCCACCGTGTTGTGGGAGCTGGGCGCCGAGGTCGTGTCCATCGGGGTGGCGCCGGACGGCTTCAACATCAACAAGGGTTGCGGCAGCACCTCGCCGGCCGCGCTGGCGGCGCTGGTGCAGGAACGGCGGGCGGATCTGGGCATCGCGCTGGATGGCGACGCCGATCGCCTCGTGCTCGTGGACGAGACCGGGGCGGTGGTGGATGGGGATCAGATCCTGGCGCTGGTCGCGGCATCCTGGGCGGCGCAGGGGCGGCTGCGGGGCGGGGAGGTGGTGGCCACCGTCATGTCCAATCTCGGGCTCGAGCGCTTCCTCAAGGGGAAAGGGCTCGCCCTGCACCGGACCAAGGTGGGGGACCGCTATGTCGGCGAGGCAATGCGCGAACGCGGTTGCAATCTCGGCGGCGAGCAGTCCGGGCATGTGATCCTCTCAGATCACGGCACCACCGGCGACGGGCTGGTGGCCGCGCTGCAGGTGCTGGCGGTGCTGGTGGAGGAGCGGCGGCCGGCCAGCGAGATGCTGCGCCGCTTCACGCCACTGCCCCAGAAGCTGGTGAATCTGCGCCATTCCGGCGGAGCGCCGCTGAAGGACGAACGGGTGGTGACAGCCATCGCGGAGGCGGAAGCGGAGCTGGGCGCGCGCGGCCGCGTGCTGATCCGGCCGAGCGGAACCGAGCCGTTGATCCGCGTGATGGTCGAGGCCGAGGAGGAGAGGCTGGTGGAATCACTGACCGCACGGCTGGCGGAGGTGATCCGCTCGGCCTCGGCATCCCCGGTGCAGGCCGCGGCGGAATGAAGGGACGCGTGCTGATCATCGCCGGATCGGATTCCGGCGGTGGCGCGGGGATCCAGGCAGACATCAAGGCGGTGACGGCGCTGGGGGCCTATGCGGCCACCGCCGTTACGGCCCTGACGGCGCAGGACACGCTGGGTGTGCGCGCAGTGCATCCGGTGCCGCTGGATTTCCTGCAGCTGCAGATCCGCATGTCCCTGGAGGATATTGGCGCGGACTGCGTCAAGACAGGGATGCTGGCGGATGCCGCCACCATCGACGCTGTTTGCGATGCGCTGGCGGGCGCCAGCCTGCCGCTCGTGGCCGATCCGGTGATGGTGGCGAAGGGCGGCGCGCCGTTGCTCGATCCCTCCGCCGTGGAGACGCTCAAGCGGCGCCTGATGCCGCTGGCTACCCTCCTCACGCCGAACCTGCCGGAGGCGGAGGTGCTGTCGGGCATGTCCATCCCGGACCTGCCGGCGATGCGCCATGCCGCCGAGGCGCTGATGACGCTGGGCGTGCCGGCGGTGCTGCTGAAGGGCGGTCATCTGGAGGGGCCGCTGGTGCAGGACGTGCTGGCGACCGAGGATGGCATCGAGGTGTTCGAGAGCCCACGCATCCAGACGCGGCACACCCACGGAACCGGCTGCACCCTGGCGTCCTCGATCGCCGCCGGGCTGGCCCAGGGTATGCGGCTGCGGGAGGCCGTGCTGCGGGCGCGGGCCTATGTCGGGGCGGCGATCCGCTCGGCACCCGGTTACGGCAAGGGACACGGGCCGCTCGATCATACGGTGACGGTTGATCCGGCGCGGGTGGCGGTACTGGGCTGACCCGGCTCGAATGCGCCGGCATCCGGTGCCAATAAAACAAAGTGGCGGTGTTCACCTGTTCCAGAAAATCGGAAACGCAAGCTGCTGGCCTCGCCAAACATGATTCTGGTCAGCGGGATTGTTCATCAACGGCCCGACCTCATCCTCGACCAGGTCCAGCTTTACAATGCGGCGATGGGTGGCGAAGACTGCTGCCACCATATCCTGCATGTGAATGCGGAGGCGGTCCGGAAGGGGTTGCTGAAGCAACTGATGCTCCCGCCGAATGTCACGATCAATCCCACGCATCTTCATACGCGGCACCCGACCTTCATGGGCTGCCATATCGTCAACATCCTGCATGCCATTCGCGCGGGCCTGCCATATTCCCACATCTACCTGCACACGGATTCCGATATTCCCTATCGCCGCGGCCTTGGCGAGCATGTCCTGGCCCATGACTTCGGCCTGGCAGAGCCCATAGCGGTGACGCTCGGGCAGAGTCAGAGCATGTGGGCGGTACCGGTCAGCGACGATGTGCGGCTGCGGGAATTCGTGGCGGGAAAAGGCGACGGAAAGATATACAACACGCGCTATGAGGGCATGTTCGCCACGCGCGGGATCATGCATGAAATCCTGATGCAGATGATGGCGGTATGGCCATTCGACGAGAATCACTGGCGGGGCGACTATCCCTATGAGGAGTTCGCCCTTCCCACGGTGGCCATGGCCGTCATCCGGAACAGGGTTCTGCGGCGCACGCGCCACGCCGTGGTCACGGGCCCATCGAGCACCCGGTATAAGCTGGGGAGCAGGGAAGAACTGAACGAGAGCAGTATTCCGTTACTGGAAACCGAACCAGGGAATGTGTTTGCCGCCAAATTCGCGCCGGCGGCCCTGGATTCTCCGGTTCGGAAATTCGCGAGGGCGGCTCTTGGGGTGCCGGATCCCAGCTGAGTTCGCGGCAGGAGGGCGAAAGAGGGCCGCCTTCTCGCGGCCCTTTCCCGGTCACGGACGAATCAGCGTCTTTTCCGTCGCGTCACCCGGATCCTCGACCCAGCCCTCCACATAGGAGACGCGGATCGCGGCCATCGCGGCGGCTGCGATCGGTGCCGCCAGCAGGATTCCGAGGAAGCCAAGGCCGCTGCCGAATAGCGCCTGTGCGCCGAGCAGCAGGGCAGGCGGCACGTCGGAGGATTGCTTCTGAACCATCGGCGTCAGGAAGTTACCCTCGATATTCTGCACGAGCACAAAGAGCCCGACGACCCACGGCACCAGCGACGGGTCCTCCGAAGCGGCGATCAGCATCGCGGGAACGCAGCCGATCACCGGGCCGATATAGGGGATGAAGCCGAAAATGGCGGTGAGGATGGAAAGCAGGCCCGCTAGTGGCACGCCCAGCGCCCAGAGGCCGAGGAAGGTGAGGGCACCGCTGACCGCCATGGCGAACATCTGGCCGAGCAGCCATCCGCGAAGGGCATGAGCCATGGCATTCAGCGTGGCCTCGCCACGCGGACGCAGACCCGGGGACAGCAGGGCAAGGGCGCCATTCCGGTAGAGCGTGGGATCTGCGCCGATATAGAGGCCCAGCAGCAGCACGAGCAGGAAGTTACCCAGCGCGCTCAGCGTGTTGTCCACTCCGGCCAGGGCAATGTTCGCCGCTGCCTGGGGTGAGGGCTGTACTTGCTCCGGGGTGATGTTCCGCTGCAGCCAGTCCGCACCCGGCAGGCCGCTCGCCATCTCCACCACATCCCGCAGAACACGTGGGGCAGCCTCGGCGAATTCCCGGATCTGCGCGGCAAGGCCGGCGAAGCCGAACCAGAGCAGCAGGCCGATGGCGGCAAGCGCCAGCAGCGCCATGATCATCACGCCCCAATGCGGGGCGATGTTCAGCCGTTCGGCGAGGGGAACACCCGCCGCGCGCAATGCCACGGCCAGAAGGCAGGAGGCGAAGATGATGAGGACGAAGCTGGGAGCCGCCCAGCCGACCAGCGCGATGACCGCCAGAAGGATGAGGAGGGTGGCGGTGGCGTGTCGTGTCATGCCCGGCGCAACGGGGCGCCGGGCGGTGGGTTGCGTGCGTGGTGCCTCTGCTTGCTTGACCGGGGAGGGAGGCGGGGGCTAGCCCTCGGCCCCGCCGCCCCGCCGGGGCGCGCATGGCCCGCCTCCCTCCTGGATGGGCGGCGTTTCGCGAGAGGTGGCCCGCATGGGCGCAGCGACGAAAGACCTGGATGCCGCGAGGCCGGCCAAGCGCCCGGTGAATCCGCGCTTCTCCTCCGGACCCTGCGCCAAGCGGCCGGGCTGGTCGCTGGCGGCGCTGGAAGGGGCGATGCTCGGGCGCAGCCATCGGGCGAAGGAGCCAAAGGCGCGGATCACGGAGGTGATCGAGCGCTCGAAGGCCATTCTTGGCATGCCCCCCGATTGGCGCCTGGGCCTGGTGCCGGCCTCCGACACCGGCGCCGTGGAAATGGTGCTGTGGTCGGCCCTGGGCGCGCGCGGCGTGGATGTGCTGGTGTGGGAATCCTTCTCGAAGGAATGGGCCACCGATATCGCGACTCAGCTGAAGCTACCCGACATCCGGCTGCGCGAGGCACCCTATGGGCAACTGCCGGCGCTCGATCCGGTGGATCCGGCGCGGGATGTGGTCTTCGTCTGGAACGGCACGACGAGCGGCGTGCGCCTGCCCCATGCCGACTTCATCGCGGATGAGCGCGACGGCCTGGCGATCTGCGACGCGACCTCAGCCGCCTTCGCCATGCACCTGCCCTGGGACAAGCTCGATGTGGTGACATGGTCCTGGCAGAAGGTGCTGGGCGGCGAGGCGGCGCATGGAATGCTGGCGCTTTCGCCCCGCGCGGTGGCGCGGCTGGAATCCTTCGACTCGGGGCGGCCGCTGCCCAAGATCTTCCGCCTGACCAAGGGCGGAAAGTTGATCGAGGGTATCTTCCAGGGCGACACGATCAACACCCCCTCCATGCTCGCCGTTGAGGATGTGCTGGACGGGCTTCGCTGGGCGGAGGCCATTGGCGGGCTGGACGCGCTGATTGCCCGCTCCGAGGCAAATCTGGCCGCGGTGGCGCATTGGGTCGCGAGCAGTGGCTGGGCTGATTTCCTGGCCGAGGACCCGGCCACGCGCTCCTGCACCTCGATCTGCCTGAAAATCACCGTGCCCTGGTTCACCGCCATGGATGCGGCCGGGCAGGCCAAGGCCGCCAAGCGCTTGGCGGCGATCCTGGAGGCGGAAGGGGTCGCGCTCGACATCGCTCCCTATCGCGACGCACCGCCGGGCCTGCGGATCTGGGGCGGCGCGACGGTGGAAACCTCCGACATCCAGGCCTTGCTGCCCTGGCTGGACTGGGCTTTCGCCGAATTGGCCATGGAACTGGCGCATGAGGACGGCACGTCCTAACGGATCGGCTGGAACCTTCCGGGCGCCGCGCGGTTCCGCAGGCGGCGTCTCAGGAAGGAAACGATGAAAAGCTTCACCACCGACATCCCGAACCGTCTGGATCGTCTGCCCTGGGGACGATTCCATTGGCTGGTGGTGGTGGCGCTGGGCGTGACCTGGACCTTGGACGGGCTTGAGGTCACGCTGGTCGGCTCCCTGGCCGGCGCCATTCATGAAAGCCCGCGCCTGCGACTGACGGAAACCCAGGTCGGGTTAACGGCCTCCGCCTATCTTCTCGGTGCGGTCAGCGGGGCGCTCTTCTTCGGTTGGCTGACGGACCGGCTCGGGCGGAAGAAGCTCTTCACCCTGACCGTGATGGTCTATCTCCTGGCGACCATCGCCACCGGCTTCTCCTGGGATTTCTGGTCCTTCGCGTTTTTCCGCTTCCTGACCGGGGCGGGAATCGGGGGGGAGTACTCCGCCGTGAATTCGGCCATCCAGGAGTTGATCCCCGCGCGGCGACGCGGAACCACGGATCTGGCCGTGAACGGCACGTTCTGGGGGGGAGCGGCCATCGGCGCGGCCTCCTCGATCGTGCTGCTGGACCCCGCAGTGATCGATCCGGAACTCGGCTGGCGGCTCGCCTTCGGCGTGGGCGGCGCACTCTCCCTCTCGGTGTTGATCCTGCGGAAGTGGATTCCGGAAAGCCCGCGCTGGCTGATGACGCATGGGCGCAAGGAGGAAGCCGAGAAGATCGTTAGCGACATCGAGGCCTGGGTTGCGCGGGAAAAGGGGCCGCTGCCACCGGTGACGGGGGAGCCGATCCGGATCGATCCGCGTACCCACACCACCCTCGGCGAGGTGGCGACTACCCTGATCCGCACCTATCCCCAGCGGGCCGTGCTCGGGATCGTGCTCATGGCCTGCCAGGCCTTCTGCTACAATGCGGTGTTCTTCACCTACGCGCTGGTGCTCACGCGCTTCTACGACATCCCCTCGGCGCAGATCGGCTGGTTCATGTTGCCTTTCGCGCTGGGCAACCTGGCCGGGCCGCTTCTGCTGGGACATTTCTTCGATACGATCGGCAGGCGCGTGATGATCACCGCCACCTATGCCATTGCCGGACTGCTCATGGCGCTCACGGGCTTCGCCTTCGCGCAGGGCTGGCTCTCCGCCTGGGAGCAGACGGCGGCCTGGACCGTGATCTTCTTCTTCGCCTCCGCGGCGGCCTCCGCGGCCTATCTGACGGTGGGGGAAAGCTTTCCGCTGGAGATGCGCGCCATGGGCATCGCGCTGTTCTACGCCTTCGGCACGCTGGTGGGCGGCGTGGTCGGGCCTGCGCTGTTCGGCGCACTGATCGAGGGCGGGGAGCGCATCGATATCATGTGGGGCTACCTGCTGGGCGCGGCGCTGATGCTGGTGGCGGCGGGGACGGAGTGGAAGCTCGGCTTCGCGGCGGAAGGGCGCTCACTGGAATCCGTGGCGCGGCCCCTTTCCCAGGCGAAGGATGCCTGAGGCTTCACGCCGCAAGCCGGGCTTCTGCCAGAAGGATCTCGGCGATCCGCGCGATAACGGTATCCCATTCCTCACCCCGGGCGCGGCGGTGGAGGCGCATGCCGGGGTACCAGGGCGCATCCGGGCGATCGAGCATCCACCGCCAGTCGGGCAGGGGCGGCAGCAGCAGGTGCACGGGGCGCCCCAGCGTACCGGCCAGATGGGCGACGCTGGTGTCCACGCAGACGATGGCATCCATCGCTTCCAGGGCGGCGGCGGTCTCGGTGAAGCTGGTCAGGCGCGGGCCGAGATCGGTGAAGTTCGGCCTGGTGGCGAGGAAGGCCGCATCAGCCGGGCGCAGCTCGGTCTGGATGAGGTAGGCGTCCACATCGGGCCCGAGCAGCGCCGCGAAGCGCTCCAGTGGGATGGAGCGGTGCTTGTCGCCCAGATGCCTCGGATTGCCGGAACAGGCGATGCCCAGGCGCAGGCGGCCGCTGGGCAGGCTCTGGTTCCAGGCCGCAACCCGCATCGGGTCGATGGCTGGAAAGCGGATGGGGGCCGGGATACTGTCGCTTCCCGTGCCAAGCGCCATGGGAAGGCTCATCAGTGGGCACTGCGCGGCGTGCGGCGGGGCTTCGTCGCCCGGCGTGATGATTTCCGCCACGCCTTTCATGCCGCGCAGCAACGGGATCAACGGGGGCTGTACCTCCAGCACCACACGCGCGCCGCGCGCCGCGGCCAGGGGCAGGTAGCGCGCCATCTGGATGGTATCGCCCAGCCCCTGCTCGGCATGGAGGAGGAGGGTCTCGCCTGCCATTTCCTCGCCGTGCCAGAGCGGGCTGGCGGCATGGCGGTGCGGTGCATGGCCCTTGCGGCGCCAGCGCCATTCATATCCGGCGAAACCGGCTTCCAGCTCCCCCAGGGCAAGGCGGCTCAGCGCTTCGTTCCAATGGGCGTCCGCAAAATCGGGATCGATGGATTGGGCCCGGCGGAAGGCCTGGATGGCTTCCTCATGGCGGCCCAGGCCGCGCAGCGCATTGCCGCGATTGTAGGAGATGCTGCGGTTGCCGGGGTGCAGGTCATCGGCGCGGGTGAAGCACTCCAAAGCTTCCTCGAAGCGGCCCAGCTCGACCAGGGCATTGCCGCGCCCGTTCCAGGCCTCGCCCGAAGCCTCGTTGGTGCGCAGCGCGGCGCGGTCCGCGGCTTCGGCCTCGGCATGGCGGTCAAGCCGGGCCAGGGCAGCGGCGCGGTTGCGATGGGCGGCGGCGGAGTCGGAGAGGGCCAGCGCGGCGTCGGCGCTGGCCAGGGCCTCCTCATGGCGGCCGAGGTCACAGAGCGCGGCGGTGCGGCTGGCATGGGCATCGGCCAGCCGCGGCGCCAGGGCAATGGCGCGGTCGAAGCTGGCCAGGGCCTCCTCCGGGCGCTGGAGGGCGCGGAGGATCACGCCCTGGGTGTTCAGCGCGCCAGGATCATCGGGACGGAGCATGAGGGCGATGCCGATGCTGGCCAGCGCCTCCGCATCGCGATTCAGGTCGGAAAGGGCCGTCGCCCGATTCGCATGGGCGGCGGCATAGGTGGGCTGGCGAGCGAGGGCCTCGTCATAGGCGGCCAGTGCTTCCTCGGGGCGTTTCAGGGCACGGAGGGCATTGCCACGGTTGTTGTGCAACTCCGGCATGTCGGCGCCGAGCGCACGGGCGGAATCATGGGCGGCGAGAGACTCGTCATGGCGGCCAAGGGCATGGAGGGCGTTGCCGCGGCCGATGCGCGCCTCCAGCAGGCCCGGATCGAGGGCAATGGCACGGTCGAAGCATTCCAGCCCCTCCTTTGCATGGCCGAGTTCCACCAGGGCGTTGCCCAGATTGCTGTGGACGAAGCCATGACCTGGGTCGGCCGCAATGGCACGCCGCAGGAAGGGCACGGCACCGGCTGGATCGCCCATCATGGCGCGGAGCAGGCCAAGCAGGTGCAGGGCAGGGAAATACGCGGGGTGGTGCGTCAGCACGGCCCGGTAGATGGGTTCCGCAGCTGCGAGCCCGCCTGCCTGGTGGAGGGCGAGGGCGCGGGTGGTGGCGGTCTCGGGGGACTCCGCCCCTGTGAAGGCATCTGGCCAGCCTGCCTGTGGGGCAGGCGTGGGTTGCTGGTGCAAGGTGATCCCTCCGGCCGTCCTGGCCGGGTGATCCTGCGGGCCGGATGGTGAAGGGGCGGTTAGCGGCCAAACTGGGACGTGTTCGCCTCGATCGCCAGGGCCTGCGAGGCATCCTCTACCCGGGGCAGGCGAGGGAGGTTGGAGAGGCGGGCGAGGACGGTGCCGCCGCCGATCGGGGCGAGGGCCACCTCGGCGGCCGGCGTGTTGTAGCGATAGAGCGCCCTCGCGGCTCCATCGAGCGCGGTGATGGCGACCGTGTTTGGGACGCGGGGGGAGATCCCCAGAGCCTGGCGGAACTCGCTCCGCGCCATTTGCAGCTGGGGTAGGAGGGTGGGGTTGCGGGGATGGGTCCAGAGGGGATCGGTTTCCGCGGCGTTGGCGAACTCTTCGATGCGCGCGGCGGCATCAGCGGCCTCGGCCGGTCGTCCCCTGAGTCGCTCTGTCTCGCCAAATTCGAAGGGCGCTGCGCGGGCGACGATGCGCAGCGGATCGGCCACGCGGATCTGCCCCAGCAGGTTCCGCGGAGTGTCGCCGCAGGCCGCCAGGGACAGGAGAAGGGAGAGGGCGAGTGGCCAGGATTTCATGATCTGGAAGCAACACCTGCGGGTATGATCGGTTCGGTACGAAGCCCCCGCAAAGCAGCGCCCGAGGCCGCCATGAGGTGGTCCGGCCCCTGACCTGAGCCATGCGGGCTTGCGGCATCGGGCTGCCGCTGCCATTCACCCCGCGCAAAAACCGCGAGCGTCTTCTCCTTCCTCATGACCGACGACCCGCCCAACCCGGCCCTCCTGCCCGCTGGCCTGTCCGACCTGCTGCCCCCCGAGGCGGCGCAGGAGGCAGCGCTTGTCGAGGCGATGATGGCGGTCTTCGCGAGCCATGGCTACGAGCGGGTGAAGCCGCCGCTCCTGGAATTTGAGGAAGGGCTGCTGACCGGCTCGGGCGCCGCACTGGCGGATCAGACCTTCCGCCTGATGGACCCGGTGAGCCAGCGCATGATGGGGCTGCGCGCCGACACCACCCCGCAGGTGGCGCGGATCGCCGCGACCCGGCTGCGCGACGTGCCGCGCCCGCTGCGCCTTTCCTATGCCGGCCAGGTGCTGCGGGTGCGCGGCACGCAGATCGCGCCGGAGCGGCAGCTGCCGCAGCTGGGCGTGGAGCTGATCGGCGTGGACAGCCCGGAGGCGGATGCCGAGGCAGCCGCGCTGGGCGTTGAGGCGCTGACAGCGGTCGGCATCCAGGACGTGGGGCTGGACATCACACTGCCAGCGATGTCCCCCGCCTTGCTGGATGCGGCCGGGCTGGAAGGCCCCGCGCGCAGCCGCCTTGCGCGGGCGCTGGACCGCAAGGACGCCGCCGAGGTGGCGCGGCTGGCCGAACTGGCCGGACCGCCCGCCATCTTCCTGACCGGTCTTCTGGCGGCCGCCGGCCCAGCTGACAGGGCGCTGGAAGCCCTGCGCGCCGCGCCGCTGCCGGAGGTGCCGCGCCGCATCGCCGACAATGCCGCCGAGGTGATCGCCGCCCTGCGGCGCCGCCTGCCGAAGCTGCGCATCACCCTCGATCCGGTGGAGTTCCGGGGCTTCCGCTACCACACCGGCGTTGCCTTCACCCTCTACGGGCCGGGGCGGACGGGAGAGCTGGGCCGTGGCGGCCGCTACATGAGCGGGGAGGAGCCGGCGACCGGCCTCAGCCTTTATCCGGATGCCGCGCTGCGCGCTGCGCCGGCTGCGCCTTCTCCCGATCGCGTCTTCCTTCCGGCGGGGCATGATCCCGCCGCCGCCGCCGCGCTCCGTCGCGCCGGCTTCGTCACCGTGGCCGCGCTGTCGGCTTCCGATACGGCGCGTGCGCTGGGCTGCACGCATGAATTGCGCGGCGGAGATGCCGTGCTCCTGACCGAGGAGTAATTCCATGGCCAATGTCGCCATCATCGGCGCCCAGTGGGGCGACGAGGGCAAGGGCAAGGTCGTCGACTGGCTTGCCAGCCGCGCCGATATCGTCGTGCGCTTCCAGGGTGGCCACAATGCCGGCCACACCCTCGTCGTCGGCAACCAGACCTACAAGCTGTCGCTGCTGCCCTCCGGCGTGGTGCGCGGCAAGCTGGGCATCATCGGCAATGGCGTGGTGCTGGATCCCGACGCGCTGCTGAGCGAGATCGCCAAGGTGCAGGCGCAGGGGCTCGAGGTCGGGCCGCACAACCTGCGGATCGCCGAGAACACGCCGCTGATCCTTCCGCTGCATTCGGCGATCGACAAGGCGCGCGAAGTGGCGCGCGGCCGGAACGCGATCGGCACCACCGGCCGCGGCATCGGTCCGGCCTATGAGGACAAGGTGGCGCGCCGCGCCATTCGCCTCTGCGACCTCGCCGAGCCCGAGACGCTCTCGCTGAAGCTCGACGAGCTGCTGCTGCACCACAATACGCTGCTCGCCGGCCTCGGCGCGCCGACCTTCGAGAAGCAGGAGCTGCTGGAGAAGATCCTCGGCTGGGCGCCGAAGCTGCTGCCCTTCATGGAGGCGGTGTGGGAGCGGCTCGACCAGGCGCGCCTGGACGGCAAGCGCGTGATGTTCGAGGGCGCGCAGGCCGTGATGCTCGATGTCGATCACGGCACCTATCCTTTCGTGACCTCCTCCAACACCGTTGCCGGCAACGCGGCGGCGGGCGCGGGCATCGGCCCGCATGCGGTCGGCACCATTCTGGGCATCGCCAAGGCCTACACCACCCGCGTTGGCGCCGGTCCCTTCCCGACGGAACTGTTCGACGACACGGGCAAGCTGCTGGGCGAGCGCGGGCATGAGTTCGGCACTGTCACCGGCCGCCCGCGCCGCTGCGGCTGGTTCGATGCCTGCCTGGTGCGCCAGGCCGTGAAGGTCGGCGGCGTGCAGGGCCTCGTGCTGACCAAGCTCGATGTGCTGGATGGCCTGCCGGAGCTGAAGATCTGCACCGGCTACGAGATCAACGGCGAGATGGTGAAGCGGCTGCCGGCGGCCATGGCGGCGCAGGCGGCGGCGAAGCCGGTCTATGAAACCATCGAGGGCTGGTCCGGCAGCACGCGCGGCGCGCGCTCCTGGGCCGAGCTTCCGGCGCAGGCGATCAAGTATGTGCGCCGGATCGAGGAACTGGTGGAGGCGCCGGTGACCCTGCTCTCCACGAGCCCCGAGCGCGACGACACCATCACGGTGAGCGATCCCTTCGCGGGCTGACACCAAAAGGGCGCGTCCTCGGAAGAGGCGCGCCCTTCAGGATTCCTGGGAGGCTCTGAAGCCTATTGGTCTTCGCGCGCCCAGACCGAACGAGCTTGCCGCGCCGCCGCCCAATCGGCGCGTCCGGCCCCGTTCACCAGCCTGCTCCCGCCATCACCGGGAAAACGTGTGCTGGGATTGCCGGGCACCGCCAGCAGCTTGGCCTGTCGCGTCATCTCGGTCTGACCAAGGCGTGATTGGTCCGCCCGGAGAGGGCGCGCGTGATGCAGGGGCAGGTTTGGCATTCGGTTTTCCGGGTTCCTTCGATAACCACCGAGGCTTGATCCCGGCGGCCCGTTCTTCGTCTAGACCAACGGTATCGGGAGCGTATGGTTGCCCTGAAGAGAATGCGGTGCACGGATGCGTACGGAATTCACGGAAGCCCAACTCCTCGATCCGGAGATGCGGGAATCCAACCAGATCCTGCGGACCTGCGTGCATTGCGGCTTCTGTACGGCCACATGCCCGACCTTCGTGCTGCTGGGCGACGAGCTGGATAGCCCGCGCGGGCGCATCTACCTCATCAAGGACATGCTGGAATCCGGCCGCGCGGCCTCGGAGGAGGAGACGCGGCATGTGGATCGCTGCCTTTCCTGCCTCTCCTGCATGACCACCTGCCCGAGCGGCGTGCACTACATGCATCTGGTCGATCATGCCCGCCACCATATCGAGGAAACCTACAAGCGCCCCCTCATGGATCGGCTGCTGCGAGGCGTGCTGGCGAAGGTTCTGCCGCGGCCGGCCTTGTTCCGCGCGGCACTGGCTGGCGCGCGGGCGGCGAAGCCGCTGAAGGGGCTGCTTGGCGGTACCTCCATGACGGCGAAGCGGTTGCGGGCCATGCTGGAACTGGCGCCGGAGGTGCTTCCGCCTCCTGGCGAGTCCGCGCGCGCGACGGTGTACCGGGGTAAGGGGGAGCGGCGTGGGCGCGTGGCGCTGCTGACGGGCTGCGCGCAGACGGTGCTGGCTCCCTCCATCAACGAGGCGACGATCCGGCTTCTGACTCGGATGGGCCTCGAAGTGATCGTGACCGCCCGCCAGGGCTGCTGCGGCGCGCTGACGCACCATATGGGGCGGCAGGATGAATCGCATGCCCAGGCGCGGCGCAACATCGAGGCCTGGGCGGCGGAAGCGGAGGGCGAGGGCCTGGACGCGATCGTGATCAATGCCTCGGGCTGCGGCACCACGGTGAAGGATTACGGGCATATGTTCCGCGAGGCGGCGCCCATGCTGCGCGACCGCGCGGCGCGCATCTCGGAACTGGCCAAGGACGTCTCCGAGGTGCTGGCGAAGTTCGGCTATGCGCCGAGCCGGGAGCCTCCGGGCATCACCGTGGCCTATCATGCGGCCTGCAGCCTGCAACATGGCCAGCAGATCACCGGCATCCCGAAGTCGCTGCTGGAAAAGGCGGGCTTCACGGTGCGGGTGCCGCAGGAGGCGCATCTCTGCTGCGGCAGCGCGGGCACCTACAACATCCTCCAGCCGGAGATCGCCGCGAAGCTGCGTGACCGCAAGCTGGAATTCCTGCACCGGACGGGGGCGGACATCGTGGCCTCCGGCAATATCGGCTGCCTGACCCAGCTTGGCGGCGGCGGGCTGCCGGTGGCGCATACGGTGGAGCTGCTGGACTGGATGGCGGGCGGACCGGCTCCCGCCGCCGTCGCGGCGACACAGGCAGGGCGGGAGACCCTGGCCGGCTGAAACCGAAGGCAGGGCGGGCACGAAGGGAAATCGGCATGAGGCGCATGGCAGCGATGGGGGGGATGCTTCTCCTGTTTTCCGGCCTTGCTTCCGCACAGGTGATGCCACTCCCCGGCGGGCCCGAGGTTGGGCCGGCCATTCCGCCATCTGCCATGGTCATGCCGAAGCCGGGTGCCGAGACCCAGCGGCGGGAAGAGCTGAACCGGCTACTCGATGCCCTGGCGCAGGCGCCCGACGAAAGCGCGGCGGCGCAGATCCAGGCGCAGGTCCAGGCGCTCTGGGCCCAGGGCGGCACCCCCACTGTCGGGCTTCTGCTGCGCAAGGGGCTGCGGAGCATGCAGGAGAATGCGGTGGCCGAGGCGGTGGAGGATCTGGATGCCGCTATCACCCTGCAGCCCGATTTCGCGGAATCCTGGGTGCTGCGTGCGCAGGTCCTGGCCGCATCGGGTGACCGGCGGGCGGCGGCTGCCGATCTGCGTGAGGCATTGCGGCTGGAGCCGCGGCATTTCGGTGCGCTGCTGGCGCTTTCAGAACTTCAGGAGGATGCGGGCGACCTCGCCGGGGCGTTGCGCAGCCTGGATGCCGCCCTGCGCATCCATCCCCGCCTTCCGGGTGGAACCCAGAAGCAACGTGACCTGCGCCGCCGGGCGCTTGGCGATGTGACCTGATGGAGGGCGGGCGCGGGCCGTGGCCCGCGCCGCCATTCAGCGGGCCGGATTGGCCGGGGGCTGGGAAGATTGCTGCTGGGGGGCGCTCTGGGCCGGCGCATCCCAAGGGACCAGATTCTCGGTGCCGATGGCGCTGCTGCCGATCAGCGTCCACTGGCCCGTCATGCTGCCATCGGTGCCCAGCTGGTAGATCGCGATGCCGGGATGATTCCCAAGGGTAAATCCCACGGAGAAGACCGGGCCGGCCGACATGCCATAGCCTTCGTAGCGCGTTTCGCCGATCTGCCAGGCCACACGCCAGGAGGCCAGGCCGACCTGCTGGACCAGCATCTGGCCGGTATAGGGGGAGCCGTCCGGATTGACGCCGGATACCTGGTAGAGCCCATTGCGCTGAGCCTCGGCAGGGGCCGCGAAGCCGAGGAGGCCCACCATCATCGGGCCCGCCACCAGGGCGGCCATCGCGCTACGCTTCATCATCATCCTCGTTCCGGGCTGGCAGGCGTGGAGGGCGACTCCGGCAAGGCGCCGGAGCCGCACGGGTGCCTTTATGGACCCATCGCGTCCCTGGTGCGATGCGCCTATTCGACTCGCGCGACGCGTAGCGCATTCGTGGTGCCGGGGGTGCCGAATGGCACGCCCGCCACCACCACCACCTCCTCGCCAGGGGCGGCGAAGCCTTCGGTGCCAGCGGCGCGGATTCCCTTGACGACCATGTCGCCCATGCTCGCGGGTTCCTTGCTCAGCACCGGATGCACACCCCAGACAAGGGCGAGCCGGCGGGCGGTGCACTCGTTCGCGGTCAGGCCAATGATCGGTGCGCCGGGGCGTTCCCGGGCCACGCGCAACGCGGTGCTGCCGGTGGAGGTGAAGGCGGCGATGGCCTGGGCATCGATCGTGCTGGCCACCTGCCGTGCCGCGGCGGCGATGGCGTCGGATGAGGTGTGGCGCGGCTCGGGGCGGGCATTATCGGTGTTTGCGCGCCAGCCGGGGTCCTGCTCGGTGCGGGCGATGATTCGGTCCATGATGTTCACCGCCTCGAAGGGATATTGCCCGGCAGCGGTCTCGGCGGAGAGCATCACGGCATCGGCGCCGTCAAAGACGGCGGTGGCCACGTCCGAGGCCTCGGCACGGGTCGGCGTCGGGGCGGAGATCATGCTCTCCAGCATCTGCGTCGCCACCACCACGGGCAGGCCGCGGCTGCGGGCGGCGCGGATGATGCGCTTCTGGATCAGCGGAACCTCTTCGGGTGGGCATTCCACGCCCAGGTCGCCACGGGCGACCATCACGGCATCCGCGAGGTCCAGAATCCCGTCCATCTGCTCGACGGCCTGGGGCTTCTCCATCTTCACCATGATCCAGGCCCGGCCATTGGCGATGGCCTTGGCCTCGGCCACGTCCTCGGGCCGCTGGACGAAGGAGAGGCCGATGAACTCGACGCCCTGCTCCAGCACGAAGTCGAGGTCCGCGCGGTCCTTCTCGGTCAGTGCCGGAATGGGCAGGGCCACGTCCGGCACGTTCACGCCCTTGCGGTCCGAAAGCGGGCCGCCGACCAGCACCTCGGTCTCCAGATGGTCGTCGCGCTTGCGGGTGACGCCGAGGCGCAGCTTGCCGTCATCGAGCAGCAGCGTGGTGCCGATGCGGGCGGCGGAGATGATCTCGGGATGCGGGAGCTGCACGCGGCGGACATCCCCCGGCACCGGGGAGAGGTCCAGCCGGAAGGTCTGGCCGGCCTGGAGCTGCACGCGGCCGCCGGCGAACTTGCCCACGCGGAGCTTCGGGCCCTGCACATCGGCCAGAATGCCGATCGGGCGACCGGTTTTCCGCTCGATCTCGCGGATCGTGGCGATACGGGCGGCGTGGTCCTCGTGGGAGCCATGGGAGAAGTTCAGGCGGAAGATGTCAGCGCCCGCGCGAAAGAGTCGTTCAATCACCTCGGGCGCGGTGCTGGAGGGCCCGAGTGTCGCGATCATCTTCGTGCGCCGGCGGCGCCGGATGGGAATGCGGCTGGCCAAGCGGTGCGCTCCTGCGGGCGGGATGTCAGGGCGGATGAGCGTCTCGGGCGCTACCTCCATGATGCGCGCCACCTCTTCCACCCGCTCGGGTGGAACGCGGCGCCATTGGGAGACGGCTGCGGTGGAGATGCCGAGGCCGGTCGCAATCCGGGTAACGGCACCACGTTGGGAGAGAAGTTCTTCGAGAGCCTTGTCGCGCATGCACTAAAGTTAGTGCAGTTAAGGTAACCTTAGGAGGGGGTAAGTATATTAATTTTGCTAAGCGACCAAGACTGCCCGGAAGTCGTTTACATTGGTCAGGGTTGGACCCGTGACCAATAGATCTCCCACAGCCTTGAACACGTCATGGCTCCGATGTGCCGCCAGGGCCGCCAGCGGATCAATGCCAGCGGCCCGGCTGCGGGCCAGGGTGTCCGGTGCCGAAAGGGCGCCAGCATTCTCTTCGGAGCCATCGATACCATCGGTATCCGCCATCAGCGCCCAAATGCCCGGATGGCCCGCCAGGGCAACGGTGAGGCCGAGCAGGCATTCACCGTTGCGGCCCCCGGCACCATTCGCGTCGCCCAGCGTGACGGTCGTCTCCCCGCCGGAAAGCAGTACGGCGGGTCTGGGCAAGGGCTGGCCATGGGCCGCGACGGAGCGCGCGATACCGGCGAGCAGGGTGCCGGCATCGCGCGCCTCACCCTCCAGCGCGTCGCCCAGGATAAGCGGGGTGAGGCCAAGGGCGCGCGCCTCCGCCGCCGCGGCCTCCAGAGCCATCAGCGGAGTGGCGATCATCCGGTATTCGGCGTGGGCGAGACGGGGGTCGTCAGGCTTGGGCGTTTCCTCGGCGGCGGCGTCGAGATGGGCGCGGACCGCATCGGGCAGGGCGATGCCGTATCGGGCCACGATGGCGCGGGCATCGGCGAAGCTGCTAGGGTCCGGCACGGTAGGGCCGGAGGCGATGGCGGCCGGATCGTCGCCGGGCACGTCGGAAATGGCGAGCGTCGCCATCCGCGCCGGGTAGGCGGCGGCGGCCAGACGTCCGCCCTTGATCGCGGAGAGATGGCGGCGGACCACGTTCATCTCATTGATGGTGGCGCCGCAGGCGAGCAGGGCGCGGTTCACCGCCTGCTTGTCGGCCAATGTCAGGCCAGGAGCAGCCAAAGGCATCAGGGCCGAGCCGCCGCCGGAGATCAGGGCAAGGACGAGGTCATCCGCTGCCAGATCCTGCACCAGCGCCAGGATGCGCGCTGCCGCGGCTTCGCCGGCCAAGTCGGGAACGGGGTGGGACGCCTCCACCACCTCGATCCTGGCGGTGGGCACGGCATGGCCATAGCGGGTGACAACGAGGCCGCTCATCGGCACCTCCGGCCAGGCGGATTCCAGGGCGGCGGCCATGACGGCGGCGGACTTGCCGGCACCGACCACGACCAGACGGCCTTTGGGGCGCTCGGGCAGGTGATCCGCCAGGATCGCGCGGGGGGCGGCGCTGCGCAGGGCGGCGTCGAACATCCTGCGAAGGGCCTCACGGGCTTTCGTGTCGTCCCAGTTCATTCTGGCCCTCCTTGCGGGTGAGCATCATCACCCTCGGCGGCGAGGGAGCAAGGCTGCGCTTTAATCTTGTTGCATGGATCGTGGTATGGAAGAAGGGGACCGTAGAGGGCAGGGAGCGTGGGCTCAATGACCGCCAAGGCGCATCAGGGGGAGGGCGAGCGTGCGGAGGATCTCCGCGCTGGCGCGCTGCCGGTGCGCCGAAAGGGCGGCACGGGCAGCTTCCGGGTCTCGCTGGCGCAGGGCCTCCAGGATGCGGACATGCTCATCCGCGGAGCCGGCCGGTTCCGGCCGCAAGGCGGCGGTGGCGAGCCGAGCGCGCTGCGCCAGATCGGCCGCCTCCTGCGCCATGCGGGCCAGCCGGGTATTCCCGCAATTCTGCACCAGGGCGCGGTGGAAGCGGTCATCGGCGGCGGCCCAGCCATGGCGGTCGCCACGGGCGAGGGCCTCCCGCATCGACTCGGTGGCCTGGGCCATGAGGCCGAGCGTCGCATCATCGCCCTTGCCCGCGAGGCGCGCCGCGGCGGCACCCTCCAGCGCGATCAGGATTTCGTAGGTTTCGGCCATGCCGGTCGGGTCGATCGGCAGGACGCGGATGCCGCGCCGGGGCTGCACTTCCAGGAAGCCCTCGGCCTGCAGGCGCAGCACAGCCTCGTGCACCGGCGTGCGGCTCATGCCGAGCTGTGCCGCCAGATCCCCCTCCGTCGCCTGATGGCCGGGCGGCAGGGTCATTTCCAGCAGCCGGGCGCGCAGCGCCCGATAGGCGGATTCACCCAGGCTCGCGCGTGGTGCCGGGTTTCCAGCCGCGCTGTCCCGGTCTTCGCTCTCGCTTTTCATCTGGCGCGGCATGCCAGCCACAGCCGGGTTTTCCAACAGCCCTTTGAACAGACTGGGATCACCATTGACCATGCCCTCCAAGCGCACCCACCGTATCGCCGCCATTCCCGCCGATGGCATCGGCAAGGAGGTCATTCCCGCAGGGCTTCGTGTGCTGGAGGCATTGGCGCGGCGTGATGGCGGCTTCTCCCTCGATGTCGAGACGCTTCCCTGGGGCAGCGACCACTACCGCCAGACCGGCTTGATGATGCCGGAGGACGGGCTGGAGACGCTGCGCAAATTTGACGCCATCTATTTCGGCGCCGTCGGCGATCCAGAGCTGCCGGACAGCATCACCCTCTGGGGCCTGCGGCTGAAGATCTGCCAGGGCTTCGACCAGTATGCGAATATCCGCCCGACCCGCGTGCTGCCCGGCCTCACCAGCCCGCTGCGCGCCGTGGAGCCCGGCGATATCGATTGGGTGATCGTGCGCGAGAATTCCGAGGGCGAATATGCCGGCCATGGCGGCCGCGCCCATCGCGGGCATCCGGAGGAGGTGGCGACCGAGGTCGCTATTTTCACCCGCGCGGGTGTGGAACGGATCATGCGCGTGGCCTTCGACATCGCGCGATCGCGCCCGCGCAAACTGCTGACGGTGGTGACCAAGTCCAATGCGCAGCGGCACGGCATGGTGATGTGGGACGACATCGCCGCCGAGGTAGCGCGCGACTATCCCGACGTGACCTGGGAGAAGGAGCTGGTGGACGCGATGGCGGCGCGCATGGTGCGCAAGCCGGCGAGCATCGACACGGTGGTCGCGACCAACCTGCATGCGGACATCCTGTCGGATCTCGCGGGCGCGGTGGCGGGCTCGCTTGGCGTGGCGCCGACGGCCAATCTCGATCCGTCGCGCCGCGCTCCCTCGATGTTCGAGCCGATCCATGGCTCGGCCTTCGACATCATGGGTAAGGGCATCGCCAATCCGGTCGCCACCTTCTGGACTGGCGCGATGATGCTGGAACATCTGGGCGAGCCAGCCGCCGCGAAGGCGCTGATGGCGGCGGTGGAGCGGGTTTGCGCCGATGGCGTCTTCACCGCCGATCTGGGAGGCAGCGCCGATACCGAAGCCGTGACGCGGGCGGTGATCGCGGCGATCGAGGGGGCCAATACCCCCGCCTGATTTCCATGCAATAATGAAACGAACGACAAGAGGAAACGTCCCAATGACCAAGCTGTCCCGCCGCGCCATCTTGGCGGCCTGCGTCGTGGCGCCCCTGGCGGCGCCGGCCCTGGCGCAGACCTTCCCGAGCCGCCCGATCACCATCACCGTGCCCTTCGCCGCGGGCGGACCGACCGATGTGGTCGCGCGCCTCGTCGCGGAGGGCATGGCGAAGGATCTCGGCCAGCCGGTGGTGGTGGAGAACATCACAGGAGCGGGCGGAACCATCGCCGCCACCCGCGTGGCGCAGGCCCGGCCGGACGGCTATTCGCTGCTGGTGCACCATATCGGCCATGCGACGGCCGCCACGCTGTACCGGCAGCTTCCCTACAATGTGGAGACCTCCTTCGCGCCGCTCGGCCTCGTCTCGGATGCGGCGATGACGATCGTGGCACGGCCCGACTTCCCGGCGAACGACCTCGCGGGCTTCATCGCCGCGATGAAGCAGCAGGGCGACAAGCTGAACCTCGCGCATTCCGGCCTGGGCGGTGCGAACCAGCTCTGCGGCATGCTGGTGCAGCAGGCGGCCGGCACGCCGCTGACCTCCGTGGTGTTCCGTGGCTCCGCCCCCGCGCTGCAGGAAATGATGGCCGGCCGCATCGACGTGTTCTGCGACCAGGCGACCAACACCGCGCCCTTCATCCGCGACGGCCGCATCAAGGCCTATGCCGTCACGCTGCTGGACCGCCGCGTGGAAGGGCTGAACCTGCCAACCACCGCCGAGGCCGGGGCACCCGGCATTTCGATGAGTACCTGGCATGGCGTCTATGCGCCCGCCGGCACGCCCGAAGCGGTGCAGGAGCGTCTCGCCACGGCCATCCGCGCGGCGCTGCGCGAGGAAAGGCTGCGGGCGCGCTTCGCGGATCTGGTGACGGAAGTGGCCGCGCCGGAACAAGCCACGCCGGCCGCTCACCGGAAGCATCTGGCGGCGGAGGTGGCCCGGTGGCGGCCGATCATCCAGGCGGCGGGTGTTTACGCGGACTGAGCGGGCGCCAGGGGGCTCCGCCTCCGGATCCGTGCGGGGCGGCGGGGGCCACCCCGCATCCTGCCTCCCCGTTTCTGGAGAGCGGTCGGGCAAGGCTGCGGCGCGGACCACGCGGTCTCCAGGAGGGGGCGGCCATGGTTCACTCCTCCCGCCTTGCGGTGCCAATCCCGGCCAGATCCGCGAAGGAGAACGCGCCATGGAATCCACCGATACGGCATCGGTGCTGACCGGCGGATGTCATTGCGGGCGTCTGCGCTACGAGGCACGCGGCACAGCGTTCCATCCGACCATCTGCCATTGCGTGGATTGCCGGCGCATTGCGGGATCGCCCTGCGTCGCCTGGTTCAGCGTGGAGCGGAACGGGTTCCGCGTCGTGGCAGGGGAGATGCGCCTCTATGCCTCCAGCACGCGGGCGGAGCGGGGGTTCTGCGGATATTGCGGGACGCCGCTGACCTTCCAGGCGCATGACCTCCCGGACGAAATTGATATAACGACGGCGAGCCTGGATGAGCCCGAGCGGGTTCCGCCGCTGGACCACACGCGCGTGGCGCGCCGGCTCAGCTGGATGCGTTTCGCCGATGGCCTGCCGGCCTATCCCGGCAGCCGGGAGGAGGGGCTGGCCAGGAAGGGTCCGGGCGGGCAGGGGTGACAAAGAGGGGATGGCGCGGAGGCGCCGGCGCCCCCATCTTCCTCCGCCGGTGAGGATGAGTTCATGACCGAGATCGACGAGAAGACCCGAACGGAGCTGGAGGCCGCCGCCTTCCGCCGCCTGGTGCAGCATCTGCGCGAACGTACCGACGTCCAGAACATCGACATGATGAACCTGGCCGGCTTCTGCCGGAATTGCCTCAGCCGCTGGTATCGTGAGGCGGCGGAGAGCCAGGGCATCGCGCTGCCGGACCCTGAGGCGCGCGAGATCATCTACGGCATGCCCTATAAGGAATGGCAGGCAAAGCACCAGCGCGAGGCCACGGCGGAGCAGAAGGCAGCCTTCGCCGCTGCCAATCCGGGGCACTGATCGCGCGTGTCCGCGGTGATCGCCAGCCTGGTCATGCCCTTCGACCAGATCCTGGATCGTGGCTTCCGTGGCCCGCTCATCAAGGGCGTTCTGGGCGCGATGCTGACGCTTGGCCTGCTGATTCTGCTGGCCGGCTGGGGGGTGGAGGCGCTGGCCGGCGGATCAGGCTGGCTGGCGACCGCAGCGGGAGTGCTCGGAGGGGTCGCGGGGCTGTTCGCGGCCTTCTGGCTCTTTGTCCCTTTCGTCCTGGCCATTGCCGGCCTGTTCCTGGACGAGACGGCGGCGGCGGTGGAACGGCGGCACTATCCGGGCCTGCCGGAGCCGCGCGGGGCCTCGCTCGCGGCCCAGGGGGTGTTCAACGTGGTGCTAGCCCTGAAGGTGCTGGCCTTGAACCTGGTGCTGCTTCCGGTGGCGCTGTTGCTTCCGCTGGTGGGAGGGCTGCTGCTCTGGATCGTCGCGGCGGTGTCGCTGGGGCACGGGCTTTTCGAGGGCGTGGCGCAGCGGCGCATGCCCGTGGCCGAGGCGCGGGTGCTGCGCAAGCGGCGGGAATTCTCGGTGCTGGTGGTGGGGGCGGTGCTGGCAGGGATGGCGCTGGTGCCCTTCGCGAATCTGCTGGTGCCGGTGCTGGGAACGGCGGCGATGGTGCATCTGCTGCATCGTGGCGCGGACGGGCCCGTGCGCTGAGGAGGGGGCAGGGCCATGGCCCATGCCCTCTCTCGGTGAGCCTTCAGGGCCGCCCCAGGCGCCGCGCGATCAGGGCCGCGATGCCTGCGGGAATGCCGAAGTTGATCAGCAGGAGGGATAATTCCTGCGCCACCGGGTGGCCGCCGCGGGTGACCCCGGCCCACAGGGTTACCAGGCTGGCAACCAGCCACACTGGAATGAACAGCCAGGCCGCTGGCCCCACCGATCCGCCATCGGACAGGTAGCCGGCAACCAGGAAGAGGCCGAGCAGCACCAGACCGGCCAGGGTGATGGTGAAGGTCTGCATCCCCGCATTCCATTTTGATTTCGTTATAATTGGCGAGGTGGAGGGAGCACGTCACCCATTTCTTACGGTCCGATCCACATGGGCAGGGCAAACCCATTGAGGCCGGAGGGGTAGGCGGGTAAGACCCGCCCCTTCGCGTTGAGGGGGGCTGACCATGGCCGGGAGTGATCGCCGGG
The DNA here is from genome assembly GCF_025791835.1 of Roseomonas xinghualingensis. Taxonomy (GTDB): domain Bacteria; phylum Pseudomonadota; class Alphaproteobacteria; order Acetobacterales; family Acetobacteraceae; genus Roseomonas; species Roseomonas xinghualingensis. The sequence continues at coordinate 166,623 of NZ_JAOXLP010000005.1, read as the reverse complement.
AGGCCGCTCAGGGGCAGGACGTCCATGTTGGCGTTGTGGCGGCAGACCGGCTGAAGGAGGAGTGCGAGGCGTTCGCCGAAGGCATCAGGGACATCTTCACCGAGGCCGGGAGTGCTGGTTCCTAGCGCTCTCTTGAACTGTAGTGCCTGTGTAATTTCAATCGCTTAGAACAATCCTCCGCATTCCAGGCTGTAGTCCAGGACACAGGCCGCCTCTGCGACTACACTTGCCTTCCCCCTCGTCGCCCCCCAGCGATCCCGAGCAACAACACCGAGAGTTACATGTCTGACGCACCCTTCGACACCATGGATGAGGCGGCTGCGAGCCGCGCTCGGCAGGAGGCCGATCCGGATCCCGAGGCTGGCGGCATTGCGGCGGATCGTCTGCGTTCGATCATCGAGCGCGTTGAGCGCCTGGAGGAGGAGCGTAAGGCCCTCGCCGACGATATTAAGGATATCTTTGCCGAGGCGAAATCGGCCGGATTCGATGTTGGCGTGGTGAAGCAGGTCATCAGGCTGCGCAAGAAAGAGCCGGCCGAAGTTGAGGAAATGGAAACACTCCTCGATCTCTATCGCCGCGCTCTCGGTATGTGATGGGGTGGCGGCCCCGGCCGGCAGGCCGGGGCCGCACCATCTTACTCCGCCTCGGCGTGCTGCCCGTTGCGCCAGGCATAGACGCGATAGGCCGCGCCCTCCCGGTCACCCTTCGCATCGAAGCGGATTGGCCCGAGAGCCGTCGCGAATTCCCGGCCCTTCATCGCGGCTAGGATACGGCCCGGCTGGGCTGCATTCGCTGCGGCGGCCGACTGGGCGAAGATCTGCACGGCCGCATAGCTGTAGAGGGTATAGCCGCTGGGGTCGTAGCCCGAGGCCTCGAAGCGCTTCGCCACCTCCGCCCCGGCCGGGTTGCGGCGCGGATCGGCCTCGAAGGTGAAGAGGCTGCCTTCGCCCGTCTCGCCCACGATGTTCCAGAAGTCACGGACGTTCAGGTCGTCATTCGAGATGATCTGCAGGTCCAGCCCCTGGTCCTTCGCCTGCCGCAGGAGCAGCGCCGCCTCGCGATGGTAGGCGGCGTGGTACAGGACGCGGACATTCGCTGACTTCAGGCGCGTGACCACGGCGTTGAAGTCGGTCTCGCCCTTGGTGATCTGTGCCCGCAGCGCCTCGCGTATGCCGGCGCGGTTCAGGGTGGCCTGGAACACGTCACCCAGCGTCACGCCGGGGGAGGTGAGGTCGTTGGTGATGCCGACGGCCTGGCCAGGGAAGCGCCGCGCGACAAATTCGGCAGCGACCGCGGCCTGCTGGTCGTCACGCCCGCAGACGCGGAACACATTGCCCAGACCCCGCTCCGTGTAACGGGGATTGGTGGAGCCCGGCGAGACCTGCGCGATACCGGCATCCGCATAGACATCCGAAGCCGCGATCGAGGTGGCGGAGCAGTAATGCCCGACCACGAAGGAGACGTTGCGCGCGACGAGCCGGTTCGCCACTGCCACGGCCTGGCGCGGATCGCAGGCATCGTCCTCCATCATCAGCACCACGCGGCGGCCGAGCACGCCGCCGGCGGCGTTCAGATCTGCCACCGCCATCTCCGCGCCCCGGCGCATCTGATCGCCGATTGTCGCCTGATCACCGGTCAGCGGCCCGGCAAGGGCAATGCGGATCTCACCGCTCTGGGCCTGGGTTCCGCCCGTGGTGGCCAGCAGGCTGGCAAGTGCCATCCCTGCTCCGATCAATCCGCGCCGATTCGTCATATCTGTTCCGTCCCCGGTTTCGGCGCGAAACTCGGGCACGACAGGGGATGAGGCAAGTGCATGCGGACGATCTCAGGAATAGAGACTACCTATCGCTTCAGCGTGGCGTTCCAGCACGATCCGACGCTTGACCTTCATGGTCGGGGTAAGCATTCCGTTCTCGACCGTGAAGGGATCGACGCGGACCCATTTGCGAATCCGCTCCAGCCCGGAGAGCTTACCGTTCACCCGCTGGATCGCCTTTTCCGGCTGCGCGCCCTCGGCCGGGACCACGAGCGCGACGATGCTGGCGCGGCCTTCCCCGGCCACGACCGCCTGGGCGATCTCCGGCTCGGCCATCAGCAGCCCCTCGATCCGGGCGGGGCTGACCATGTCGCCGCCGAGCGTCTTGATGAAGTCCTTCTTGCGGTCGGTGATGATGACCCGGCCATGCGCGTCGATCTCGCCCACATCGCCGGTATGGAGCCAGGGGGCGTCCTCTCCCGGCGGTGAGGCCAGGGCTCGCGCGGTGGAGTCCGGATCGTTCCAATAGCCATCCATCACCAGCGGGCCGCGGATCAGCAACTCGCCATCCTCGGCGATGCGGGCCTCGACTCCCTTCACGGGCGGGCCGACGCTGCGGCGCTGGTTGTCCCAGGGGAGGTTCACGGAGATGACCGGCCCTGCCTCCGTCTGGCCGTAGCCCTGCAGCACGGTGACGCCGAGGGCCAGGAAGAAGCCTGACAGGTCTGGGTCCAGCCGCGCCCCGCCAGAGACCATGGCCACCAGCCGGCTGCCGAAGCGGGCGCGGACCTTGGAGCGCACCAGCCGCTCCAGCACGGCATCCTCCAGCCGTTCCAGCAGGTTCAGCGGCGGGCCGTCCATCTTCCGCAGCCCGAGGGTGACCGCGCGCTCGAAGAGCTTCCGCTTCCAGGGCTTCTCCTTTTCCAGGCCCGCTAGGATACGCGCGCGGAGCACCTCGAACAGCCGGGGGACGGCGGTGATGATGGCCGGCTCGATCTCCTGGAACTCGGCGGCCAGGCGTTCGGCGCCACGGGAGAAGACGATCTCGATACCGCAGGCCGGGAAGAGGAAACAGCCGACCGTGTGCTCATAGGCATGAGAGAGCGGAAGGAAGGAAAGATAGCAGGCGCCGGACCATTCCAGGCCCAGGCGGCGCAGGAAAGGACGCACCCCGGCCGTGTTGGCCAGCATCGCCCGATGGGGGAGCATCACCCCCTTGGGCAATCCCCCGGTGCCCGAAGTATAGATGAGGCAGGCGAGGCGGCCCTCCGGGATGTGCTGCACCTCCGCCACCAGCATGGCGATGTCGCCCGGCGTGGCCAACAACTCGGCCCAGGGGGTGGTGCCCGGGGCGTCCTCCATGCAGATCAGCAGGTCCAGCCCATCCGGTCCTGCGGCCTCGCGCAGGCGCTCCGCCAGCCGGCCGGTGGAGGCGATGGCGGTCCGGGCGCCGCTGTCCCGCAGAATATGCGCGTGATCCGGGACCGTGTTGGTGGTGTAGGTGGGCACGGTCACGGCACCGATCGCCATGATGGCGGTATCGGCGATGAGGAACTCCGGGCGGCTCTCGCTGACCAGGACCACGCGGTCCCCGGGTGAGACGCCACGGGCGCGGAGACCCTCGGCGATATTGGCGACAGCCAGGGCGAAGTCCCGCCAGGTGGTGCGCTTCCAGGCTCCCTCCTGCCAGTGCCGGATCATGGGCTTGTCCGGGTTCCGGGCGGCAAGGCCCAGCATCATGCCGGGCAGGCTGGTCCAGCGCGCCGTGTCCTGATTCATGCGTCTCCCTGCCCTGTACTTCGGCGGTGGCCTTGGCTCGCCTTGCCGGGGGCTTATATCGAGGTGGAAAATCCCGATTCCACAAGGCGTCTGTCCCGCATGAAACTCAATAACCCCGTTCCCCTTCGCGACACCGCGGCCCGCGCCGGGGCCGTTCCCGCCGGGGAGGCGTTGCCGGAGTGGGATCTGCGGGACCTCTATGCCAGCCCGGCCGACCCCAATCTGCAGCGTGACCTGGATGCGGCGGAGAAGGCGGCGCAGGCTTTCGAGGCGGCGCATGCGGGCAAGCTGGCCTCGCTGCCGGGCGATGCGCTGGAGGCGGCGCTGCGGGAATATGAGCGGATCGAGGAGGTGCTCGGCCGCGTGATGTCCTACGCGCAGCTGCTGTTCAGCGGCGATGCGCAGAATGCGGAGAACGGGCGTTTCTACCAGACGATGCAGGAGCGGGTGACCGTCATCGGCAGTCATCTGCTTTTCTTCACCCTGGAGCTGAACCGGCTGGATGACGCGCTGCTGGAGGAGCGTATGGCCTCCTCCCTGGCCTTGGCACGCTGGCGCCCATGGCTGCGGGACCTGCGTGTGTTCCGCCCCCATCAGCTTTCCGACGAGCTGGAGAAGCTGCTGCATGAGAAGGAGGTGACTGGCCGCTCCGCCTGGAACCGCCTGTTCGACGAGACGATTGCGCATATGCGCGTGCCGGTGGCGCGGGATGGCAAGACGGAGGAACTGACCGTCTCGGCGGCGCTGAACCTGCTCTCGGACCGCGACCGCGCGGTGCGCGAGGCGGCGGCGGTGGGTGTCTCCAAGGCCTTCGGGGACAATATCCGCCTCTTCTCCCTCATCACGAACACGCTGGCGAAGGACAAGGAGGTCATCGACGGCTGGCGGAACTATCCGCGGCCCGGCACCTCCCGCAACCGCGCCAACATGGTCGAGGACGAGGTGGTGGATGCGCTCGTCTCGGCCGTGGTCGAGAGCTTCCCGCGCCTGTCACACCGCTACTACGCCATGAAGGGGAAGTGGCTGGGGCTGGGACGCATGAAGCATTGGGACCGCAATGCGCCGTTGCCGGGCGATGTGGACCGCACCATTCCCTGGGTCGATGCGCGCGAGCGGGTGCTGACGGCCTATTCCGCCTTCAGCCCGGAACTCGCGGCACTGGGCCGCGATTTCTTCGAGAAGCCCTGGATTGATGCGGCGCTGCGCCCAGGCAAGGCGAGCGGTGCCTTCGCGCATCCAACCGTGCCTTCGGTGCACCCCTATCTGCTGGTGAATTATCACGGCAAGACGCGGGACGTGATGACGCTGGCGCATGAACTGGGCCATGGCGTGCATCAGCGGCTGGCGGCGAAGCAGGGCTACCTCATGTCCGGTACGCCGCTGACCTTAGCCGAGACAGCGAGCGTGTTCGGCGAGATGCTGACCTTCCGCGCGATGCTGGATGCGGAGACGGACCCGCAGCGGCGGCGGCTGATGCTGGCCTCCAAGGTGGAGGACATGCTGAACACGGTGGTACGGCAGATCGCCTTCTACCGCTTCGAGGTGCTGTTGCATGACGAGCGTCGCAAGGGCGAGCTGTCATCGGACCGGATCGCAGAGATCTGGATGCAGGTGCAGCGCGAGAGCCTCGGCCCGGCCTTCGACTTCACGCCGGATTATGGCGTGTACTGGTCCTACATCCCGCATTTCGTGCACACTCCCTTCTATGTGTATGCTTATGCCTTCGGGGATTGCCTCGTAAATGCGCTCTATGGCGTGTACCAGGATGGCGAGGTGCCGGATTTCCAGGCCAAGTATCTCGACCTGCTGCGCGCGGGCGGGACGCTGCGGCACAAGGATCTGCTGGCGCCCTTCGGGCTGGATGCTTCCGATCCCGCCTTCTGGAAGCGTGGTCTCGACGTGATCGCCGGCTTCATCGATGAGCTCGAGCGCACGGATGTCTGAGGACCGGGAGAATACCCTTTTCGGCGAGATCCGCCGCATGGCGCGCACATCGGGCGCCGTGGGCGGGATCGCGGCGCGGGTGGCGGGGGAGCGATTCCTCGGCATCAAGACCGACAAGGCGGCGCATGCGGAGGATCTGAAGTCCATCCTTGGCGGTCTGAAAGGGCCGCTGATGAAGGTGGCGCAGTTCCTCTCCACCGTGCCCAACGCGCTGCCGGAGGAATATGCGCAGCAGCTCGCCTCGCTGCAGGCGAATGCGCCGCCCATGGGCTGGGCCTTCGTGCGCCGGCGCATGGGCACGGAGCTGGGCCCGGCCTGGGAAAGCCGGTTCCGTGCCTTCGGGCGTGAGGCCGCGGCCGCGGCCTCGCTCGGGCAGGTGCATCGCGCGACGATGCTCGATGGCACGCAGGTGGCCTGCAAGCTGCAGTACCCGGACATGCCGAGCGTGGTGGAGGCCGATCTGCGCCAGCTGCGGCTGGCCATGGGCCTCTATGCGCGCATGGACAACACGATCCAGCATGACGACGTCTATGAGGAGCTGCGCGAGCGGCTTCGCGAGGAGTTGGATTACGAACGCGAGGCCGCGCAGATGCGCATGTACGGCCTCATGCTGCGGGACACGCCGGATGTGCATGTGCCGACGCCGGTCAAGGATCTGACGACCAAGCGCCTGCTCACCATGACCTGGCTGGACGGGCGCTCCATCCTGGCGCGGCTGGAGGAGAAGCCTTCGCTGGAGGAGCGCAACGCCTATGCCAAGGCTCTGTTCCATGCCTGGTACGTGCCGCTCTACCGCTATGGCGTGATTCATGGCGACCCGCATCTGGGCAATTACCAGGTGCGGGAGGATCAGCGCGGCATCAACCTGCTCGACTTCGGCGCCATCCGTGTCTTCCCGCCGCGCTTCATCACCGGGACGCTGACGCTCTACGAGGCGGTGCGCGACGGGGATAACGACAAGGCGGCACATGCCTTCGAACTCTGGGGCTTCAAGGAACTCAAGCGCGAGACGATGGAGGTGCTGCTGCACTGGGCGCGCTTCCTCTACGAGCCGCTGCTGGATGACCGCGTGCGCCCGGTGCAGGCGGTGGATGATCCGGATTTCGGGCGGAAGGTTGCGGCGGAGGTTCATGCCGGCCTCAAGCGCGTGGGCGGCGTGCGCCCGCCGCGGGAATTCGTGTTGATGGACCGCGCCGCGGTGGGGCTGGGCAGCGTTTTCCTGCGGCTGCGCTCCGAGATGAACTGGCACGACATGTTCCACGAGCTGATCGAGGGCTACCGGGAGGCGGATCTCGCGCAGCGCCAGGCCACGGCGCTGGCGGAAGCCGGCGTGCCACCGACGGTGACGCCGGCGGCCTGACCGGCGTCACTCCGGGCAGAGCGTTTCCGCCAGGATCACACGGGGTGCGTCGCGCAGGTCGCGGCGCATTGCCGCCTCGTCCGTCCAGCGCGTGTCGGCGGGGAGTTGCAGGGCCTCGCAGCGAAGGGTCACGCGGTTCTGGCGGAAGGGCCAGGGGGTGAGGGACCATGCGCCTTTACCCGGCCGGGCGAGGGCCAGCTTCACCATGTCCCCGGTCTCCAGCGGGGCTTCGCCGGCAGGGCCGGGATGGGCGAAGCAGAGGGCGAGGGACAGCGCATCCGCCACGGCAACCAGGGCGGCGTTGCGGTCCACGCGCTCAACGCTGGCGCCCAGCTGTTTCGCCCAGGCGGATTGCAGCCTGCCCTGTGCGGAGAGGTAGTGGGCGGCGGCAGCCTTGTCAGCTTCGCTGTCCCGGTCGGGATTGGCGTAGCGCGTATAGATCAGCGAGCCGTGGCGCGAGATCAGCAGGGCGGGCCACAGGCCCCAACTGGCCTGAGCCAGTTCAACACCCCGTGCCCACATCGGCGCGTGCCTGGCCGCGCCGAGGGCGGTGAAAGGGTGGGGCAGGCCGGTCGCCGGATCCAGCGTCGGGGCGGCTTCCCAGGGCATCCAGCTGATATCGTGCTGGTAGGCCGCCAGGATCACCTCCTGTTCCGGATCCGGCCGCGCAAAGCCCAGTGCGCCCCAGGCCTCCATGATCTGGCCGGAAAGCAGCGCATGGGCCGGCTGGGGAATGAAGAGGCGGATTCCGTCCTGGGCTTCTCGGATGATCATGGCGCCTTAACGCGCCTCTCCGCTCCCCGGTGGCGGCTCGATCTCCATTCCGAGGAGGAGGAAGGACAGGGTCTTGCCATGGCCATCGAGGTTCAGGGCGCCGTTCACCCCACCTTCCAGCACATCGTCCAGCACGAAGTTGAAGCCATGCAGCCTGGGCAGGTCATGGCGCACCACCTTGCTGCATCCGCGATGGGCGAAGAGTTCCTTCACCCGCTCCTCCGTCACCCGCGCCGCCAGATGCGGATAATGCGCGGGGTCCAGGGCGAAGAGGGCGATGTTCAGCCGGTTGCCCTTGTCGCCGGAACGGGCATGGGCGAGCTCATGCAGGATCACGACAGGATCTCCACCACCGGATGCACCCGCTCGCGCGGGACCAGGAAGGACAGGGTGCGCACGCGGTCCACCACGCGCATCCGCACGCCGCCGCCGCCCGCCGGGCCGCAGCAATAGAGGGCGAGTACCTCGCGCGTGGCGCGTTCGGCCGGGATGCGGTCCTCCGTGGCCAGGGAGAAGCGGAGGCGGATCTCATCCGGCTCATCCCGCCGGTGGCCGCGCAGAGTGCCGGAATCGCCTTCATGCACGCTGGCGACGCCGATCAGGTCCAGCCTCGCGCGGCCTTCCAGCCCGAGGCGGCGGGCACGATCCAGCAGGGTGCGTCCGGCCAGCTCCGCCCGGGCGCGGGCATTGGGGCCGGCATAGGAGATCTCGCCCTCGCCCAGCCAGCCGCCGGGGAAGGAGACGGTGGCCTTCAGCCGATCCGGCCGGGGCTTCCCGCGGCAGCCCCGCACGCGGACGCGGTCCTTACCCTCCTGCTCCAGCTCCACCCCGGTGAGGTCGAGCACGACATCAGGGGTGAGATAGGCGGCCGGATCGTGGATTTCGTAGAGGAGCTGCTCCTTCACTGTGCGGAGGTCCACGAGGCCGCCCGTGCCCTCGGGCTTGGTAATGACGAAGCCGCCATCCTCGGTGATCTCGGCGATGGGGAATCCGGTTTCATCCAGCCCCTCCACGTCCTTCACGCCGGGATCGGCGAAATAGCCTCCGGTGACCTGACTGCCGCATTCCAGCAGATGGCCGCAGGCAGTGCCGGCGGCCAGCCGGTCCCAGTCATCCTCGGACCAACCGAAATGCGCGATCATCGGCCCCAACGCGAGGGCGGGGTCGGAGCAGCGGCCGGTGATGACCACCTCGGCGCCATCACGCAGCGCCTGCGCGATGGGCTGAGCGCCCAGATAGACATTGGCGGCGATGACGCGGTTCTTCTCCATCACCGCGCCGGGCTCGCCTTCCCAGGGGGAGAGGTCATCCAGAGCGTCCGTGCCGCGCACGTCATCGCCTTCCACCACAGCGACGCGCAGGTCCTCCAGGCCAAGTTCCTTCGCAAGGCGCAGCACGGCGCGGGCGGCGGCACGCGGATTGGCGGCGCCACCATTGGTGACGATGGGAATGCGATGGGCCCGGCAGGTTGCGAGGATCGGGCGCAGCAACGGCTCCAGCATCGGCTCGTAGCCCGCCTCGGGGTTCTTCAGCCGCTCGCCCTGCGCCAGCGCCAGGGTGCGTTCGCCCAGCACCTCCAGCATCAGGGCGGCGGGGCCGCCCGAAGCCGCCAGTGCGGCGACCACGGGGCCGGGGGCATCAAGCCGGTCCCCGGAGAAGCCGGAGCCGCAGCCGATGCGGAGCATGTCAGCCATCCTGATCAGTCCGCCTTGATGTCGGCGGCGCGGATCACTTCGCGCCACTTGGCGATGTCGCCTTCCAGGAAGGTACGGAACTCGGCCGGCTTCATGCCCACGGGTTCCAGCCCCTGCTCGATCAGGCGCGGGCGCAGGGTGGTGTCGGTCAGGGCCGTGTTCAGGGCGCCGTAGATCCTGTCCAGGATAGGCGCGGGGAGGCTGGCGGGGGCGAAGAGCCCGTGCCAGGCCGAGACGTCGAAATCGGCCAGGCCCTGCTCGATGGCCGTGGGAACCTCGGGCGTCCATTCCAGCCGCCTGGCGGAGGTGGCAGCCAGGGCCTTGAGCTTGCCGTCACGCACGAAGGGAAGGACGGCGGTGACCTGGTAGATGGTCATCGGCACCTGGCCGGAGACGACATCGGTCAGGGCCTGGGCGGCGGAGCGGTAGGGCACATGCTCCAGGGGCGCGCCGGTCTTCAGCTTCAGCAGCTCGCCCGCGAGATGGGAGGAGGTGCCATTGCCGGCCGAGGCATAGGCGACGCCGCGCTGCGTCTTCGCCCAGGCGATGAATTCCGGAAGGGTCCGGGCGGGCACCTGGCTGCCGACGACGAGCAGGTTGGGCGCGTTGGTCACCAGCGAAACCGGCGTGAAGTCCCGCAGCACGTCATAGGGGATGGTGCGTATGAGGGTCTGGTTCACCGAATGGGACGCGATGGAGCCCATGCAGAGGTTGTAGCCGTCGGGCGGCAACTTCGCGACGGCGTCCGAGCCGACGAGGCCGCCCGCGCCCGGGCGATTCTCCACCACGATAGGCTGGCCCAGAACCTCCGACATGCGTGGAGTGACGAGGCGCGTCATGATGTCGGTGCTGGTGCCGGCCCCGAAGGGCACAATCATGCGGATGGGCCTGTTCGGCCAGGCCGCGCCCTGGCCCAGGACCGGACGGGCAAGGGAAAGGGCAGGGGCGGCCAGGGCAGCGCCCAGCAGGGCGCGGCGGCCCGAAGGCATGAAGGGCATGTCGACGTTTCCTTGTTCGTTTCTGCGCCTGTTCCGGGGGCAGGATCGCGCGGGGGATGCCAGGGGACAACCCATCAAGGCTTGCGCCGCGCCTGAGGCCCCGCAATCCTCGCCGGATTGAGGAGCGCGGGACTGGAATGATGCGGCTTGCCGTCTTGAAGGAACGCCGGGCGGATGAGGCCCGGGTGGCGGCAACGCCTGACACAGTGAAGAAGTTGATCGGACTCGGCTGCGCCGTGGCGGTGGAGAGCGGCGCGGGATTGTCCGCGGGCTACCCCGATTCCGCCTTTGCCGAGGCCGGGGCGGAGATTGCGCCGGATGCGGGTGCCACGCTGGCTGGTGCCGCGGTCGTTCTGAAGGTGCGCGCGCCATTGGCCGCGGGCGAGGGGGCGGTGGATGAGCTGGCGTTGATCCCGAAGGGGGCGCTGCTGATCGGCACGCTGGGCGCCGACAAGGATGCCGCCGGCCGCTATGCCGCCGCCGGGATTGACGCCGCGGCCATGGAGATGCTGCCGCGCATCACCCGCGCGCAGAGCATGGACGTGCTATCCTCCCAGGCCAATTTGGCCGGCTACCGCGCGGTGGTGGAGGCAGCCAGTGCCTTCGACCGCGCCTTCCCGATGCTGATGACGGCCGCGGGGACCATCCCGGCGGCCAATGTGCTGGTGATGGGCGCAGGCGTGGCCGGGTTGCAGGCCATCGCGACGGCCCGGCGGCTCGGCGGGCGGGTTTCGGCCACCGATGTGCGCCCGGCGGCGAAGGAGGAGATCAAGTCCCTCGGCGCCAGCTTCGTCGGTTATGAGGACGAGGAATCAAAAGCGGCCCAGACGACCGGCGGCTATGCGAAGGCAATGAGCGCTGAGTTCCTGGCGAAGCAGGCCGAGGTGGTGGCCGGTGCCATCGGCAAGATGGACATCGTGGTCTGCACGGCCCTGGTGCAGGGCCGCCGCGCCCCGATCCTGGTGACGGAGGCCATGGTGGCCTCGATGAAGCCCGGCTCGGTGATCGTGGACATCGCCTCGGATGCGGGCGGCAATTGCGCCCTGACCGAACCGGGCGAAAGGATTGTCACCCCCAACGGGGTGACGGTGCTGGGCTACCGCAACTGGCCCGCGCGCATCCCGGCGGCGGCGAGCAGCCTTTATGCCCGCAACCTGCTGACCTTCCTGACCACCTTCTGGGACAAGGAGTCCTCGAAGCCGATCCTGCCGGCGGAGGATGAGCTGGTGCGCGGCGTGATGCTGACGCGCGGCGGCCAGGTGGTTCACCCGCAATTCTCGGCAGGCTGAGGGCTTCAAGAGATGAACGCTGAGGAACTCGCGCTCCGCGCCCAGGGGATGGCTGACCGGGCCATCGCACTGGCCCTGGAGGCCCGTGCCGCCGCCGCCGAGGCGGCGCCCCTGGTGGAGCAGGGAGCGGCCGCGGCCGAACCCTTCCTGCTGCTGCTTACCATTTTTCTGCTGGCCTGCTTCGTCGGCTACCATGTCGTGTGGAGCGTGACGCCGGCCCTGCACTCGCCTCTGATGGGCGTGACCAACGCCATCTCCTCCGTGATCGTGGTGGGCGCGATGCTCGCTACCGGCCTTGCGGATTCCTGGTTGGCCCAGGCCTTTGGCTTCCTGGCGGTGACGCTGGCGGCGGTGAACATCTTCGGGGGCTTCCTCGTCACCCGGCGGATGCTCGCCATGTTCCAGCGGAAGGGCTGAGCCGATGGCGCATACGCTTTCGACCCTGGCCTATCTGGTCGCCTCGGTCCTGTTCATCCTGGCGCTGAAGGGACTTTCCCATCCCAGCACCAGCCGCCGCGGCAACCTCATGGGCATGACCGGCATGGGGATCGCGATTGTCGCGACCCTGGCCCAGCCCGGGATGAGTATCGGCGGGATCGGGCTGATCATCGCCGGGCTGGCCATCGGAGGCACGGTGGGTGCCGTCATCGCCAACCGGATCCAGATGACGGCGCTGCCGCAGCTGGTCGCGGCTTTCCACTCGCTGGTCGGCATGGCGGCGGTCTTCGTGGCGGCGGCGGCGCTCTACGCCCCGCAGAGCTTCGGCATCGGCGTACCTGGCAACATCCAGGCGCAGTCGCTGATTGAGATGTCGTTGGGCCTGGCCATCGGCGCCATCACCTTCTCTGGCTCGGTGATCGCCTTCGCCAAGCTGGACGGCCGCATGTCCGGCGCGCCCATCCTGTTCAAGGGGCAGCATCTGCTGAACGCGGCGCTGGGCGTGCTGCTTCTGGCGCTGGTCGTGGCCTTCGTCATCACGGGCAGCCCTGTGCTGTTCTGGCTGGTCGCCCTCCTGTCCTTCGCCCTGGGCTTCCTGCTGATCATCCCGATCGGCGGTGCCGACATGCCCGTCGTGGTCTCGATGCTGAACAGCTATTCGGGCTGGGCTGCGGCGGGCATCGGCTTCACCATCGGCAACCTGCTGCTGATCGTGACCGGCGCGCTGGTGGGCGCCTCGGGTGCCATTCTGTCCTACATCATGTGCAAGGGGATGAACCGCTCCATCCTCAACGTGCTGCTGGGCGGCTTCGGCGCCGAGGCGGGTGGCGCGGTCGCGGGCGGCAGCGCGACGCACCCGGCACGGCCGGTGAAGTCCGGCTCGCCGGAGGATGCGGCCTACATCATGAAGAATGCCGGCAAGGTCATCATCGTGCCCGGCTATGGCATGGCGGTGGCCCAGGCGCAGCAGGTGGTTCGCGAGATGGCGGACCTCCTGAAGAAGGAAGGCGCGACGGTGGAATACGCCATCCATCCCGTCGCCGGCCGCATGCCCGGCCACATGAACGTGCTGCTGGCCGAGGCGAACGTGCCCTATGACGACGTGCACGAGTTGGAAGAGATCAATCCCGAATTCGTCGAGGCCGATGTGGCCTATGTGATCGGGGCCAATGACGTGACGAACCCGGCCGCCAAGACGGACAAGGCCTCGCCCATCTATGGGATGCCGATCCTGGAAGTGGAGCGCGCCAAGACCGTCTTCTTCGTGAAGCGTGGCATGTCATCGGGTTATGCGGGGGTGGAGAACGAGTTGTTCTTCCGGGACAACACGATGATGCTGTTCGGGGACGCGAAGAAGGTCACCCAACAGATCGTGCAGGCCTTACAGAAGTAGCATGGAAGCCCTTCCCCTGGGCCCTGCTGAGGCCGGTGCCGGATTGCCGGCCTCCCTCGAGGCGCGGCTCGCATCCATGGAGCGCCAGCTCAAGGATCTGCGCGCGACGGTCATGCCGGCGCATTGGGCGGCGCTGGACCGCGTGGATGCGCTTCTCCCCCAGGACCGGCCGCTGACCTGCCCGCTCTGTGAACGCGTGGCGCCGCGTACCAGCCTGGAAATCCGAGTGGATACCGACATATTCGGCGGCGGACGGTTGGAGCGTTATGTCTGCGCGGGATGCGGCTGCGGCTTCGGGCCCTTCAAGGTGATGGAGGCGCCGGAAGCGGTGCTGAATGCCGACTATACCCTGCTCTATGAGGATTATCGGGAGTCGAGCGGAACGGAGCCGGAGTTGCGTGCCTTCCGGCTTCTCGGTCCCATTGGCGCACCGGTTCTGAACTGGGGGTGCGGGCGATGGAGCGAAAGCATCGCCACGTTACGGGCGGAGGGGCATGACGTCTGGGGCTATGAGCCCGCGGCACCGCCGGAGGACGGGTCCTTCATCGTGGGGCAGCGGGGAGCCATCTCTCCTGTCTTCGGCAGCATCTTCTCCAACAACGTGATCGAGCACATGGTCGATCCCGTGGCGGATTTCCGCTTCTTTCATGATGTCCTGCGCCCGGGGGCAAGGATGGCGCATGCCTCTCCCTGTCATGAATGGCTCTACGCCTTCACCCGCTTCCATGTGTTCTTCCCCATGGGAGACAGCCCGCATGTGCTGGCGGAGCGCACCGGCTTCCGGGTGGTGGAGCAGGTGAGGGATGGGGAATTCATTTGTTATGTGTACGAGCGGATCTGACGGAAGCCCCGCTTCCATGGCGCTCTGGCCGCCGAGACTCCGATGATGGCTGAGTTGGGCAGGACTTGCCCGCTTCACGGCCTGGGGGCTGGGGGCCTTGGGCGAGAGCTGGTCAGGCGGCGTGCGACCTCCGCCTCCAGGCTCTCCAGCATGGCGTCGCGCATGCCATGGCGTCGCAGCGTCTCGGACGCATCCAGCAGATAGCCGGCGGCTGAACCATTCGGGCCGCTTGCTTCGGCAAGGATGTCGGCAACGGCCCCCACCGGCAGTTCCCCCACATAAAGCGGATCTTGGTGCCGGCTGATGAAGCTGAGGGCACGGATCGGAGCGCCACCTGCATCGCGGCTGGCATGCATCACGGTGCCGCACCAATGCGGCTCGTAGAAGCCAGGCGCCATTTCCTGCTTCCAGATAGGCCAAAGACTGGCTTCCGCTTCCGGCCCTGGGAGATGCAGCAGCAGGCCCGCGCAGGCCAGGGCGGGGGCTTCCTCCAGCCCAAGGGTAAGGCCCGGGGCGCCGGGCGTGCCGCGGTCGCGGATGTCGCGCAGTGTGTAGCGGCGGGCATAACCGGGCAGGCGGGCAGGGGCGACGATGTCGGGGTTTGAGGCCTGGTGGTTCCACATCAGCCCGCCATAGGCGAAGACCCAGATGCCCAGCCTCGGGTCGCGGTCATGCAGGAAGACGCGCATCTCGGCGCGCAGGCGAATCTCGTCCGGCTCCGGCGCGGCGGGGCCGGGCGGGGACGGAGGAACGGTGCGTGCGATCAGTTCATGAGTGAGGGCTGGCATGGGAGTGTCCGGCGCGGGTTCCAGGGCGGAACGCGCAGACATGGCCCCAGTTCAAGACCATTTGCGGGCGGCCTGAAACCCGGCCGGCACCAGATACGCGAAAGCCGCGATCCGCAGGGGTATTACCCCCCCCCCGCGTCGCGGCGATCCGGCGTCTTCGGTGCCCCTCCCGCCTCCTGGTGGAGATGGGAGGGAAGGGCTCAGAAGCCCTCGCGCTCCAGGCGCTTGCGCTCGACCTTGCGGGCGCGGCGAACGGCCTCGGCGGCCTCGCGCGCGCGGCGCTCAGAGGGCTTCTCGAAGTGACGGCGGAGCTTCATCTCGCGGAAGACGCCCTCACGCTGCAGCTTCTTCTTGAGCGCCTTCAGCGCCTGGTCGATGTTGTTATCCCGAACGACGACTTGCACGCGGCAACGTCCTCCTTGGCTAAGGCTGGAGTGAGAGATGGGCGAAGGGCCGGGTGGACCGACTCCATCCGGCGAAAGCTCGGCCGTCTAACATGGAGCAGGCCGCCGGTGGAAGCCCGAAACGTGCTGCACTGCGGCCCTGGTGACGAATCCGGGCCATGTCCCAACATGTGGGGCGGGGCAGGGTTGCCCCAGATGCTATATGGAACCCGAATGGCCATCCTGAAGATTACGCGCATGGGCCACCCGGTGCTGCTGCGCCGTGCCGACCCGGTGGCGGACCCCGCCTCACCGGAAATGCGCCGCCTGGCAACCGACATGGCCGAGACCATGATCGACGCCAACGGCTTGGGGCTGGCCGCGCCGCAGGTGCATGTGCCGCTGCGGCTTTTCGTCATGCGGGACGGGCCACGGGTCTTTGCCCTGTTTAATCCGGAAATCACGCCACTTTCGGAGGAGCGCGAGGCTGGATGGGAAGGCTGCCTTTCCATTCCCGGGCTGCGGGGGGAGGTGCCCCGCGCGCCCCGAATCGCTTGGCGCGGGGTGGATGCCGAGGGGCGCGCCGTCTCAGGCGAGGCTGACGGCATGGCTGCCCGGGTGATGCAGCATGAGTTCGACCATCTGGAGGGCCTTCTCTATCCAATGCGGATGACGGATCTCTCCCGGCTTGGCTTCATCGAGGAACTGGGGCGCTTCCAGCCGCCCCCGGAGAAGCCGGTGAACACGGTGCGTGAGGAGGAAGAGCGGTGATCGAGCGCAGCCCCGAGCGAGACGCCGCCATCCTGGCGACCCTTCCCCATGTCCCACGGCTGGGCTGGACGGAGGCGGCACTGGAGGCCGGGCTACGCGGGCTTGGGGAGGATCCGGTGGCGCATCGCTGGCTCTTCCCCCGTGGCCCGGTCGGCGCCGTGGAAGCCTGGATCGACCTGACCGACCGGCGGATGGAGGAGGCGGCGACGCGGGAGGCGCTGGAGGAACTGCGCATACCGGCGCGCATCCGCCGGCTGATCGATATCCGCCTCACCCTGCTGGAACCCCAACGGGAGCAACTCCGGCGCGCCCTGGCACTGCTTGCCTTGCCCTGGAATGCCGGAGTCGGGGCGGGGAGCCTCGCGCGCACGGTGGATTCCATCTGGGGCGCTGCCGGGGACCGATCAGCGGATTTTTCCTGGTACACCCGGCGGGCCTCCTTGGGGGCCATCTATGTTGCCACCCTGGCCTATTGGCTGCGCGAGGCAGGCAACCACGAAGGGGCGCTGGCCTTCCTGGACCGACGCCTCGCGGATCTGGCGGGATTGCAGCGCCGTAAATCGTCGGCGGCGACCTGAGGGGCGCGAGGAGGAGGAGGGATGGCGCTGCGGAGAGCGCCATGCTGCCTTGCCATGGCATTTCCGCCACGCCTTGTAAGTTGTTGTGACAGTTGATCTGCTGCCTGAAATTGACGCGTGCATCGCGGAAAGCGAATCGATAAACCCAGTCGCAGGGGCGGGGGGGCCGCCTCGCGAAATTCGCTCGGGAGAACCCGGTTAGATGCCGTCGATCCGCTATATTGCCGCTGGCCTTGCGGCCGTCGTCATCGCGACGCCTGTCCTTGCTCAAACCTGCGTGCAGCCGGCTGAGAAGACTGCCTTCGACGTTCGCGCGTTGCAGAGCCAGTTGATGGTTGCCGCGCTCGCTTGCCAGCAGCAAGACCAATACAATGTTTTCGTCCGCCAGTATCAGGCTGAGTTGGGTAACGCCTATCGCGGCATCAACGCCCATTACCGCCGTACGGCGGGTGCGCGCGGTCAGACCACTCTAGACGGCTACATCACGCATCTTGCCAATGCCCATTCGCAGGATGGCATCCGCCAGGGCACGAATTTCTGCCGGAACGTACTGCCACTCTTCACCGTCGCTCTTGCGGCGCCGAAGACTACCGAGGCACTCGCTGCCGTGGCCGTGCAGAACAACCTGGCCAACCCGCATGGCCGTCCGGAATGCACCACCGCCACCCCGGCGGCCCGCACTGAGGCGCCTGCGCGTAGCCGGACCAATGTGCGCCGGGTTTCAGCCAAGGCAAACTGAACCGGCAACAAATCCGGATCGTGTTGAAGGGCGCCTTGTGGCGCCCTTTTTCATTTTGGGGATACTGACCTGTGTTTAAGGCGGTGCCTCGCGTCAGCGAAGATTCCCGATCTCGGCGAGGCGGGCGATGCTTCGCTCCACGCGGCAATGTTCCCAGCGAGGTGAGCCGGGATTGATGCCGCGACCGCGGCAATCGACGTGGGCCGCCTGGAAGGCTTCTTCAGCAAGTGCGCGCTCGGCATCGACCTGGTCCCTGGGAAGAAAGAGATCGCTGGGTACCGACTGGCTGGCCATGACGATGGAACTCTCCATGCTTGGCGGGCCGCAGTTTCGGCCGAGACCTGCGCAGGCATGGCGCGCGTCCCGTGCTGTTTCAAGAATTTGGATGTAGCCCATTAGGCCGGGCTCGCGCGCTTCAAAGGGTGGGGTGCAGCCAGTCAGCAATATCAGCACGATCAGGATCGGTCGTGCCGGCATGCGGGTCCCTCGACGAAGCCATGGAGCGAGATAAAGAACCGGTTCGCCCAGCGCGACAAGTTTTTACTTCGAAAAGATGTATTCCAAATGAAAGGGGCGGGACCTTCCGGTCCCGCCCCCTTCGTTCCTCGCGAGAGGATCGTGCTTCTTACTTGAGCACGATCTCAACGCGGCGGTTCTGCGGCTCGCGCACGCCATCGGCGGTCGGGACCAGCGGACGGCTCTCGCCGAAGGCCTGGATCGACATCTCCGAGCGGTTGATGCCACGGCGCGCGAGCTCGGCGGCAACCGCCTCGGCACGGCGCATGGACAGGCGCTGGTTGTACTGCGGCGAGCCCGAGCGGTCGGCATGGCCGGCCACTTCGATGCGCGTCGTGCCGGTGCTCTGCGCCGCCTGGGCGGCCTCGGCGACGATCTGGCGGGCGCGATCCGTCAGGTCAGCGCGGTCGAAGTCGAAGAACACCAGGTAGGTGCGGGCCGGAGCCGGAGCAGCGGCCGGAGCCGGAGCCACGACAGGGGCCGGAGCCGGACGCGGCGCGTTGAAGGCGTAGCGCAGGCCGACCAGCACGGAGTGGTTGAAGTTGTCGACCTCAACGCTCGAACGGCCAATAACCGGGCCGGTCGCCGCGCCGCCATTGTTCGCCACGCGGACGGTGCCGCTCAGCTCGGGCGACAGCGTGCCCATGAAGCGATACTCGGCCGTCAGGGTCAGGCCGGGAACGCCCAGGTTGAAGCCGACGCCGGCGATCGCCTGGTAGGCGAACTTGCCGTCCTCGTCGTCGAACTGGAGCAGCTGGCCACCGGACACGCCGCGAACGCGCTCGTAGTCGTGCCAGACATAGCCGACGCCGGCGCCGAGATACGGCATCACGGGAACGCCCGGGATGGCGAAGTCATACAGCACGTTACCCATCGCGCCGTAGGAGCGGGCGCGGCCACCCTGGAAGGACGGAGTGGGAAGTCCGTTGACGCTCAGAGAGCCCACGTCGTTCTCACGGTAGTTTCCCTCGACCTCGAGGCGCAGGCCGTTGCCGAAGCCGTAGCCGAGGCTGCCAACGCCAACCCAGCCATGGTCGAACTCATTGGTGCCGGAACGGCTAAAGGTCGGCTGACCAGCGGCGGAGAAGGAGTAGGAAGCATCCGACTCCTGCAGCCAGTTGAAGCCAACGCCGCCAGCAATATAGACGCCGGTCACAGGCTGCGCCTGTGCGGCGAGCGGCAGCGACAGGATCGTCGCGGCCAGAAGGGCCTTCTTCAGGCTCATGATGATGAACTCCCGATCCACCAGGGGCGCGCTGCGCGGGAGTCAGGAGCCCCGATTCCGGCGCCGCGTCGGGACTATCTAACACCGCCACACAGAGCGCGCACCGCGCCCAGGCCTGTGCGGAGCCGGTTTAAGGTCACTGTGGCGTTGCAGCCACAGCACACCTTGGCATTTCGGTCACAGATGGTTGAGTAGGGCCGAGTCTGGCTGGACGGAGAGCGATCCACGGGGAAGCAGCCGGGTCGCATGGCCCATTTTGCGGCCAGGGCGGGCTTCCGTTTTGCCGTAGAGATGGACGGAGACGTCCGGAGCGGCGGCGATGGAAGGCCAGCGTGCCATACCTTCCGGGCCCACCAGATTCCGCATCACCGCATCGGCATGCCGTTCCGCGGAAGCCAGTGGCAGGCCAGCTACGGCGCGGGCGTGCTGTTCAAACTGGCTCGCCTGGCAGGCATCGATTGTCCAGTGCCCGGAGTTGTGCGGGCGCGGGGCGATCTCGTTGCCGAGCAGCGTGCCATCGGGAAGCAGGAAGAACTCGACGGCCAGCACGCCGACAAGTTCCAGCGCCTCGGCCACCGCCGCAGCGTGGTGGCGGGCAGCCTGGGCGGCCGCTTCCGGCACCCGGGCCGGGGCGAAGGAGAGGTCGAGGATGTGGTGGGCGTGGTGGTTTTCCACCGCGTCATAGGTGGCGGTGCCGCCATCCACGGCGCGCGCCGCCACGGCGGAGATCTCGGCGTTGAAGTTGACGAAGCCTTCGGCGATCAGCGGGTGGGGCGAGAGGCGCGCGAAGGCGGCCTGGGCCTCCTCCATGCTGCGGATCACGGCCTGACCGCGGCCGTCATAGCCGAGGCGGGTGGTCTTCAGCACGGCCGGCAGGCCGACCTTCGCCAGGGCGGCGGGAAGGTCGGCGGCGGAATGCACCGGGGCCCAGGGGGCAACGGGGACGCCGGCCTTCTCCAGGAACTCCTTCTCCAGCAGCCGGTCCTGGCAGATGGACAGGGCGCGCGTGCCGGGGCGGCAGGGAACGAGAGCGGCGAGATGGTCCAGCGTGCGGGCCGGGACATTCTCGAACTCGAAGGTGACCACATCCACCGAGCGGGCGAAGCGGCCGAGCGCCTCCTCGTCCTCATAGGGGGCGATGGTGCTCGCGGCGGCGACCTGGGTGCCGGGCTCGCCGGCTGTCGGGGAATAGACGTGGCAGCGATAGCCGAGTCGGGCGGCAGCGAGGGCCGTCATGCGGCCAAGCTGGCCGCCGCCGAGGATGCCGATGGTGGAGCCGGGCGGAAGCGGGCCGGGGGCGTCGGTAAGGGGCGTGTTCAAGTTGGGCTTTCCGCGACGCCGTCGGTCTGGGCCTTGCGGAAGGCGTCAAGCCGATCGGCCAGGGCAGGATCGGAGAGGGCGAGGATGGCGGCGGCCATGAGGGCGGCGTTCACCGCCCCGGCGCGGCCAATGGCGAGGGTGCCGACCGGGATGCCGGCTGGCATCTGAACGATGGAGAGGAGGGAGTCCTGCCCCTTCAGCGCATGGCTCTCCACCGGCACGCCAAGGACGGGCAGGCGGGTCATGCTGGCGGTCATGCCGGGGAGGTGGGCGGCGCCGCCGGCACCGGCGATGATGACCTTCAGCCCGCGCCCGACGGCGCTTTCGGCATAGTCCACCATCCGGAGCGGGGTGCGGTGGGCGGAGACGACCCGGCACTCATGCGGGACTTCGAGCTTCTCCAGAGTCTCGGAGGCGTGGCGCATGGTCTCCCAGTCCGAGCGGGAGCCCATGATGATCCCCACCAGAGGGGAGGGTGCTTCATTCATGCGATGATGTCCGGCACGAGGCGGCTTTCCAGCCAGGCGATCTCATCCTTCAGCTTCAGCTTGCGCTTCTTCAGGCGCTGAAGCTGGAGCTGGTCGTGGAGGCTGTCCTCGAGGCGAGCGATGACGGTGTCCAGATCCCGGTGCTCGCTCCGCAATTCGTGCAGGCGGCGGAGAAGGCTGTCGCGTTCGGCCAGCATGGTCCCCCGGATGGGTCGGGCGGGTTGATAAGGGCGTGAGTTTGGTCGCGCCCGGGCTGGGGGCTGCCATATCATCTCCTGCGTGGCGGTGACAGCCGCTACGCGGCAGGGACCAGAATGGTCACGCCAAGCAGGAAAGGACGATGCGTATGCTGAACCCGCACCGGCTGCAGTCGCTTAAGGACCGCCACAGCGCGTTGGATGCGCGCATTACAGAGGAGACGGTCCGGCCGATGCCCGACAGCCTGGAACTGGCCAGGCTGAAGCGGGAGAAGCTGCGGTTGAAGGAGGAGATGGAGCGCTTCGAAGCGCAGCGCCTCCGGCCGCAATGAGCGGTTGCGGCGGCCCCGGGCCGTTCCGCTAAACGGAAAGGGCGGGCCCGTGGGCCCGCCCTTTTTCATTGCCGGCCTTAAGGAACTCAGGCCGCCGCGTCGTCCTCGACGGCCGTCGGTACCGGCTGGGCGCCGATAGAGACGATGAGGGCATTCAGGTCGGACTGGGTGCAAAGGCCCAGGATCACCGGGTCGCGCGGCTTGATATTGGCCGTGTTCCAGTGGCTGCGGTCACGCACCTTGGAGATGGTCTCCTTGGTGGTGCCGAGGAGCTTGGCCACCTGCGCGTCGGTGAGCTGCGGGTAGTTGCGGAGCAGCCAGGCGATGCCATCCGGCCGGTCGTTGCGCTTGGCCACGGGCGTGTACTTGGCACCCTTGCCGCGCACCTTCGGCTGGGGAAGGTTGCTCTCCATCATCACCAGCCTGGCGGCCGGGTCCGCCTCGCAGCGGGCAATTTCCTCTCGGGTCAGCTGGGCATTCGCCACCGGATCGTAGCCGACGATCCCCTGGGCGACCTCGCCATCGGCGATGGCCTGCACCTCAAGCGGGTGCATGCCGACGAAATCCGCGACCTGCTCGAAGGTGAGGGAGGTCTTGTCGATCAGCCACACGGCGGTGGCCTTGGGCATCAGGGGCGTGGGCATGGCAGGAACCTCGTCGCGCGCGTCGGGGCGATCGGCAGGGGCCGGGAGCCCCCAGGGCTGTTGCCTGGGGATATAGAGAGGGGGATGAGGGCGGTCAAAGCCGGAAGGAGATCGTGATCATGATGTTTGAGGAGGATCTGCCGCGCCGCCCCGTCCAGGGTGGTGGGCCGGGCGGCTTTACCCCGGCGGCACTGGCCGATTGGTCGGAGGAGACGCTGCGTGCCTATGTGGAGGTATTGAAGGCCGAGATCGGCCGGGCGGAGGAAGCGATCGCCAAGCGGGCCGCGCAGCGGGCAGCGGCGGACGCCTTCTTCCGCAAACCGTGATTCGGGCCGCGGCTTCATAAAGGAAAGGGCCGGCGGATCGCTCCACCGGCCCCCATTCCGGTTCGCCTGGAGGATCAGGCCACCTGGACCTGGCTGTCCTGGCTATTGGCTGCCTCGGTGCGGCCCTCGATCGCGGGCTGCTGCGGGCGGCCATTGCTGATCGCGATGCGGCGGGGCTTCAGTGCCTCGGGCACTTCGCGCTTCAGCGCGACATGCAGCAAGCCGTTCTCCAGGCTGGCACCCTCCACACGGATGTGATCGGCAAGGACGAAGCGGCGCTCGAAGGCGCGGCCGGCGATACCGCGATGGAGGAATCGGCCGTCATCCTGCATCTGCGGGGCCTTGCCGGAGACCACGAGCACGTTGTCATGCGCGGTGATCTCGATGTCGTCCTGGCCGAAGCCAGCCACCGCCATGGTGAGTGTATAGGCGTCATCCGCCGTACGCTCGATGTTGTAGGGCGGGTAGGACGGGGCATCCGTCGCGCGGGCCGTGTCCATCAGGCGCGCCAGGCGATCAAAGCCGATGGCGGTACGGAAAAGGGGGGACAAATCGAGAGTGTTCACGAGAAACCTCCTACGAGAGCAAGGTTACCGAGCGGGTGTACAAAGCCCTCCGGATGGTGCGCTCCCGATCGGGCCGCGCGTCCGGTTTGCCTCGTGTCAGTGACCCCGTTCGGGCGCCACTGACCTGCCGGAAATAGGAAAAGGGCTCCGGCGCTTCAAGCGCCGGAGCCCTTCCCGGTATGCATTTGATGCAATCCAGCCTTTCGGCTGGCGCGGATCAGCCCTTGCGGGCGCCGATGCCAGCGAACTTCTTGTTGAACTTGGCGATTTGGCCGCCCGTGTCCATCACGCGCTGCACGCCGGTCCAGGCCGGGTGGGACTTCGGGTCGATGTCCAGGCGCAGCGTGTCACCCGGCTTACCCATGCAGGAACGGGTCTTGTAGGTGGTGCCGTCGGTCATGATGACCGTGATCTCGTGGTAGTCGGGATGAATGTCGGACTTCATGGGGCGGATTCCGTGGCAGGTGTGGCGCCGCCGATGCCGACCGGAAGCGCGAATTCGGGGGCTTTAGCCGGGGTGACCGGGTGGCGCAACCATTCGTCGCGGAGCGGCTGCATGGCCAGTCCGTTGACCGGGCCCCGGTGCCCTTCCCAGACTGCGCGGTGGAACGTCCAAAGGGAAGATAAGGTCATGCGGCTGCAGGGCAAGGTTGCGCTCGTCACGGGCGCCGCCTCGGGCTTCGGGGAGGGTATCGCGCGGGAATATGCGGCCCAGGGCGCAAAGGTGGCGGTGGCCGACCTGAACCTGGAAGGTGCGCGGCGCGTGGCTGGCGAGATCGGTGGGCTGGCGCTGGGGGGTGACGTCTCCAGGGCGGCGGATGTGTCGGCCATGGTGGAGCAGACCGTCTCGGCCTTCGGCGGGCTGGACATGGTGGTGAACAATGCCGGCTGGACCTATCGGAACCAGCCCTCCCTCGATGTGCCGGAGGAAGATTTCGACCGCGTCTTCGCGATCAACGTAAAGTCCATCTTCCTGATGGCGAAGGCGGCGCATCCGGCGCTGCTCGCTCGGGGAGGGGGGAGTTTCATCACCATCTCCTCCACGGCCGGCATCCGGCCGCGGCCAGGGCTGACCTGGTACAACGGCACCAAAGGGGCGGTGAATGTCTTCACCCAAAGCCTGGCGCAGGAATGGGCGGTGCAGAACATCCGGGTGAACGCGGTTTGCCCGGTAATGGGGGTGACGGGGCTGACCTCGGCCTTCATGGGGGTGGAGGACACGCCGGAGAATCGGCAGCGCTTCCTGGCGACCATCCCGATCGGGCGGCTTTCCACGCCGGCAGATATTGCCAATGCCTGTGTCTGGCTGGCGGAGGATTCCTCTTCCTTCATCACCGGGGTGCTGCTGCCGGTGGATGGCGGGCGGACCGCCTGAGGGTGTTGGCGTGACAGCCGGCGCGGCGCGGCGCTAGGGATGGTGGCCTCTCGCCTCCCCGCGCGAGCGGGCGATTCCCGGATTCCGTGCGGGGTGGATGCTGCGATGAACATCCTTTCGATCCAGTCCTGGGTCGCCTACGGCCATGTCGGGAATGCGAGCGCCGTCTTTCCCCTGCAACGCCTGGGGGCCGAGGTATGGGCGCTCAATACCGTGCAGTTCTCCAACCACACGGGCTATGGCGCCTGGCGCGGGCAGGTCTTCGGCGCCGATCTGATCCGCGACCTGGTGCTGGGCATTGAGGAGCGCGGGGCCCTGCCGGGCTGCGATGCCGTGCTCTCCGGCTATATGGGCGACGCGGCGATCGGCGAAGCGGTCCTGGATGCCGTGGCCAAGGTGCGCGCGGCCAATCCGACGTCGATCTACTGCTGCGATCCGGTGATCGGCGATGTCGGGCGCGGCATCTTCGTCCGGCCGGGCATCCCCGAATTCATGCGGGACCGGGCTGTTCCCGCCGCCGCCATCGTGACGCCGAATCACTTCGAGCTGGAATGGTTGACCGACTCCAAGGTTTCCACCCTGGAGGATGCCAAGCGGGCGGTGCGGGTGCTGCAGTCGCGTGGGCCGGCCTGCGTGCTGGTCACCTCCCTCCGGGTGGAAGACACGCCGCCGGACAGCGTGGACATGCTGGCGGCGGACGGGGACCATTTCCACCGCGTGCGCACGCCGCTGCTGCCGATTTCGGTCAATGGCGCGGGCGATGCGATCGCGGCGCTGTTCCTGTTCCACAGGCTGCGCTGGGGCGAGGCGCGGGTGGCGCTCTCCTCGGTGGCCTCGTCGATCTACGGGCTTCTGAAGCGCACGGCCGAGGCGGGGTCGCGCGAGATCCTGACGGTGGCGGCGCAGGACGAGTACGTGCGGCCTTCACGGATCTTCACCGCGGAAAGCTGCTGAGGGAGGTTCTCTGCCGGAGGGGCGAGCTCCTTTCTTCAGCGATCCTTCCGGCGGGCATTGCTACCGGTCGCGCGGCGCGTCCATGATCCTGGCACGGAAATGGCTTGCCGGAGACCCACCATGTTCATGCCTCGCCGCCTTCTCCTCGGAAGCGCCCTCGCGGTGCCTTTCATCCGCACCGCCCGGGCGCAGCAGACCTTCGAGTTCGTGGCCGGTTCGCTGGGCGGCGGCTGGTACACCATGGGGGCCGGCATTGCCGCGCTGGTGAAGGACGAGGCGGGCGTGCAGATCCGCGTCGTCCCCGGAGGCGGGCTCGCAAACCCGACGCGCATCAACAACGGCCAGTCGCAGATGGGCTGGGGCATCGATGCCTTCACCGCCGCAGCGGTGCGGGGCGAGGAGCCCTATCGCGCGAAGCACGACAAGATCCGCACCCTCGGCACCGGCTACTCGCCGACCGAGCACAACTTCCTCCGCGCCACCGAGAAGCCGCTGGAGGATATGCGCGCGATCCTGACGCAGCGTGGGCTGCGCATCGGCTGCCCGCAGCGCTCCTCCACGGATGAGATGACGCTGCAGCGCATCCTGAAGTTCTTCGGCACCTCCCCGGAGAAGATCCGCGCGGAGGGCGGGACTTATCTGAACGGCTCCTATAACGACGTGGCGGCAGCCTTCGGCGACGGGCAGGTGGATTACTGCTACTTCGCCCTTGCCAAGCCGGCGGCGATCCTGACGGAGCTGGGCCAGGGGCGGCGCGCGGCAAGGCTGGTGGCCTTCCCGGAGGATCTGCGCAAGCACCTGATCGATGCCTATGCCTACAACCAGGGCATCATCCCGGCTGCGACCTATCCGGCGCTGCAATCGGCCGACGTGCCGGTGACGACGATGGATAGCGTGGTCGTCGTGCACCAGGACGTGCCGGAGGAGGTGGCCTACAAGATGACCAAGGTCCTGATCGGGGCGAAGGGTCAGCGGCTGACGCAGATCCATGCCTCCATGGCCGCTTATGACCCGGCGGTGGCCTGGAAGTATGAGGGCGCGCCGCTGCATCCTGGGGCGGCGAAGGCCTATCGCGAAGCCGGCGTGATGCCGGGCTGAGCACAGGGCGTTGCGTGAGCTGAAAGGGCCGCTGGGCCCGGTCCTCTCGGTGTGGCTGGTCATGGCCACGGCGATCCATCTGTATTTCGGCGGTGTCGGCTTTCCGGAGCCGATCGCCATGCGGGCCTTCCACCTGCTGGCCTTCGTGCCACCGATCTTCCTGCTTTGGCCTGCGCGGGCGGCGAGCCCAAGGGACCGGCCGACACTGGTGGACTGGGCCTGGTTCCTCGCCGCCGCCGCCCCGCATCTCTGGGTATGGGTCTATGCCGGCGCGGTGTCGGACCGCATGGAGTATGTGGACGAGTTCACGCCTCTGCTGTCCGTTCTGGCGGTGCTCGCCATCGTCACCCTGCTGGAGGCGACGCGGCGAGCGGTAGAACCTGGCCTTGCCTGGATGGTGATCGGCAGCATCGCCTATATGGGCTTCGGCCATTGGATGCCGGGGGTGCTGAACACGCGCCCCTTCTCCATTGCGGAAATCCTGGAAGCTTCCTGGCTCGTTCCCACGGCGGGCGGGGTCTATGGGCCGCTGACGGGGATCGTGGCGACGACCATCGCGGTCTTCATCATCTTCGGCGCCTTCATGGCGGGAAGCGGGACGGGGCGGCTGTTCAGCAATCTGGGTGCCGCAGCGGCCGGCCGCTTCACGGGTGGGCCCGCTAAGGTGGCGGTGGTCACCTCCGGCCTGTTCGGGACGATGAGCGGTTCTTCCGTTTCCAACGTCATCACCACCGGGGCCATGACGATCCCGCTGATGAAGCGCATCGGCTACAAACCCGCCGTTGCGGGCGGGATTGAGAGCGCGGCCAGCGTGGGCGGTGCGATCATGCCGCCGGTGATGGGTGCCGCGGCCTTCGTCATGGCCGAGATCACCAATATTCCCTATGGCGAGATCCTCATCGCCGCCGCCATCGGCGCGGTGCTGTACTACTTCGCCATCCTGGCGGCCGTGCATTTCGAAGCGAAGCGCGCCGGCATGGCGCCCATGCCGAAATCCGAGATACCGCCCTGGCGGGAGGTGATGGCCGACGCGCATCTCGTGGTTCCAATGGCGGTGCTCGTCTATCTGATGATGGAGCGCTGGTCGGGCAATTACGCGGCCTTCTGCGCGACGCTGGCGATGGTGGTTCTCGCGGCGATGCGGAAGCGTACCCGCATGTCGCCGCGCGCGATCTTCAACAGCCTGCTGAATGCCGGGCTGACCATGGCGCCGCTGGCGGTTGCCATCGCGGGGGCGGGCATCGTCGTCTCGGCGCTGACGGCCACGGGCATGGTCGTGGCCTTTGGCGGCATCATCAAGGATCTGGCGGGCGGGTCGCTGCCGCTGCTGCTGGTGCTACTGGGGATCACCGTGCTGGTGCTTGGGATGGGGCTGCCGACCACGCCCTCCTACATCATCGCCGCCGCAATCGGCGTGCCGCAGCTGATCGCCATGGGCGTGGATGTGCTGCCGGCGCATCTCTTCCTGTTCTACTTCGCCGTGCTGGCGGATGTGTCGCCCCCCGTGGCGGCGGCGGCCTTCGCGGCGGCTTCCATCGCCGGGGCGAAGCCCACCATCACCAGCATCCACGCGACACGCTTCGGCATCGCGGGATTCACCGTGGGTTTCGCCTTCGTCTACGATCCCGGAATCATGCTGCGTGGCACCCTGGTGGAGATTCTGCTGGCGGTTGCGATTCAGGTGGCGGCGCTGTTGGCGATTACCGCCTCCTATGCCGGATACCTTTTCTCCCCGATCGGGGCGGTGCCGCGCCTGATCCTCGGATCGGCAGGGCTGGTGGCTGCCTTCATGCCGGTGCTGCCGGCGCCGGCGAGGCTCGCAGTGGCACTGGCTGCCATGGGAATTGCCTGGGCGATGGGCCGGGCCGTCACGGGAGTCAGGAAGACAGCATGAACGGATGGATGAAGCGGGCGGCAGCGCTGCTTTTCGGCGTGACGGCGCCGCTGGCCGTGCAGGCACAAACGGCGCAGCCGGGGCCGACGCTGCAGGCGGTGCGCGCCAAGGGGCAGGTGGATTGCGGCGGGCATCCGGGCGCGCCCGGCTTTGGGGTGATGGACAGCCGCGGCATCTATCGTGGGCTGGATGCCGACACCTGCCGGGCCATCGCGGCGGCGGTGCTGGGTGATGCGGGGAAGGCGCGTTTCACCACATTGACCTCTTCCACGCGGCTGACGGCGCTGCAGGCCGGACAAATCGACGTGCTGCCGCGCACTACCACCATGTCCCATGGCCGGGATGCGGCGAACGGCATCAACTTCACCGCCATCAATTTCTATGACGGCCAGGGCTTCATGGTCCGCAAGTCGCTCGGCCTGACCAATGCGAAAGAGCTGGAGGGTGCCTCTATCTGCATCACCACCGGCACAACGAGTGAGCTGAACCTGACGGATTGGGCCCGTGGCAACAATCTCAGCTTCCGCCCTGTGGTGTTCGAGAACAATGTCGAGACGCGCCATGCCTATGAGGCCGGCCGTTGCGACGCCTTCAGCACCGATGCCTCCCAGTTGGCTGGCATCCGGACAGCGCTGGCCAATCCGGAGGAGCATGTGATCCTGCCGGAGGTGATCAGCAAGGAGCCCCTGGCCGTGGCCGTGCGGCATGGCGACGACCAGTGGTTCGACATCGTGCGCTGGACGGTCTTCGCGCTGATCGAGGCGGAGGAACTGGGCGTGACCGCGGCTAATGCGGAAGAGATGCTGAACAGCCCGCGCACCGAGATCCGTCGCCTGCTGGGCGTGACGGGCGATCACGGCCCGATGATGGGCCTGGACAAGCGCTGGGCTTACAACGCCATCCGCGCTGTCGGGAATTACGGTGAGATGTTCGAGCGCAACCTGGGCAAGGAAACCTCGCTCGGCCTGCCGCGCGGGCTCAACGCGCTGTGGACGCAGGGCGGGCTGATGTACGCGCCGCCGATCCGCTAGGGTGTATCGCTGGTCGGAGGGAGCATCCCTTCGACCAGCCAGCTTCTGACTTTCCGTCAATCGGGTTCATGGATCAGTAGGAACCGGATCTCGCTTCCGACTCCCAGGCTGCCCATGCGGGCGATCACGTTTTCATCGAGCAGCGATGCGGTGATCTCCTGCGGGGAGACCCCATTGCGCGGGCAAGTGTCCCGCATCACCCCTCCTCGCGGGCCCAGCGCTTCTCGAAATCCCAGACTTCGGGGAAGCCCATTAGTTCGTTCATGCGGCCGAAGCCGTAGCTCTCATGCGCCGGCAGAGCGTTGCTGTCGCCATGGGTGCGAAGATGGGTATAGGCGCGCTCCAGCGCGGCGGCGGCGGTGAGGAAGCCGAGCGCCGGATAGATCGCGATGTTGTAGCCGAAGGACTTCAGCTTCTCCGCCGACAGGATCGGCGTGCGCCCGCCTTCCACATTGTTGGCGAAGAGCGGTGCGTCGATTTCCTGGCCGATGCGCTTCATCTCGTCCTCGCTCTCCGGGCTCTCGATGAAGACGATGTCGGCGCCAGCCTGCCGGTAGAGCTTGCCGCGGCGGATCGCCTCATCCAGGCCAAGGCCGGTGCGTGCATCGGTACGCGCGATGATCAGGAAGTTGGAATCGCGCCGCGCCTCAGCGGCCACTTCGATCTTCAGCGCCATGTCCTTTGCGGGGATGACCCGGCGGCCTGGCGTGTGGCCGCATTTCTTCGGCACCTCCTGATCCTCGATCTGGATGGCGGTGACGCCGGCGGCCTCATAACCCATGATGGTGGCGCGCACGTTCAGCAGCCCGCCATAGCCAGTATCGGCATCGGCGATCAGCGGCGTGCGGCAGCCCTGGGCGAAGCGGCCCATGCGGGAGACCATATCCGTATAGGTTGCCGTGCCGGCATCGGGGACGCCGAGATGCGAGGCCACGGTGCCGTAGCCAGTGGCATAGAGCGCGGTGAAGCCCATGCCGTCGGCGATGCGCGCCGAAATCATGTCGAAGATGCCGGGCGCCACGACGAACTGGCCCGCATCGAGTGCAGCCTTCAGAGCCGGGTTAGCCATGGATGTGTTCCTCCGTTCGTGGCGGCGCGATTCTTGTGCCGGGTTTTCCCATTTAAGCGGCCGGGCTCGCGCGTGACTATCCGGCTGACGGAACAGGCTGGGCGCGGATTCCTTTGCCTCCACATCTTGCTCGAGAATCCAGAAGGCTCCCCGTTAGAGTTCGCCGCGCGGTACCGGCTGCCCCCTGGCGCCGGGCTTATCGAAAAAGGACTGCGCCAGAGAAAGCGGCGCGGCGAAGGAGGAACGGATGGTTCAGGAAAGACTGTCCCGGCGAGGGCTGGGCGCGCTCATGGCCGGGTTGGCAGTGCCAGGGCTCGCGCGGGGACAATCCCCGGCGTCCTGGCCGGACCGGCCGGTGCGGCTGGTGGTGCCCTTCGGCGCGGGTGGGGCGATCGACACGCTTTCGCGCACCGTGGCGCAGCGCTTCAGCGAATTCGCCGGCGGCCAGACGCTGGTGGTGGAGAACCGCTCAGGCGCGGGCGGGACCGTCGGCGGCGCCTATGTCGCGCGTGAAAAACCGGATGGCTACACGCTGATGATGGCCGATGTCGGCTCGAACGCCATCGGCAAGCTGCTCAATCCGGGGCTTTCCTATGACCCGGTGACCTCCTTCACCCCGATCGTGCATCTGGTGAACCTGCCCGGGGTGGTGATCGCGCATCCCTCGGTGACTGTGAAGGACCTGCCGGATCTGATCGCCCAGGCCAAGGCGAAGCCAGGCAGCTTCACTTATTCCTCGGCCGGCACTGGCAATGGGAGCCATCTCTTTATGGCGCTGCTGCTGCGCCAGGCAGGGCTGGACATGGTCCATGTTCCCTATCGCTCAGGGGCGGAGATGGTGACGGCGCTGGTGCGGGGCGATGCCCAGTTCGGCTTCCCCACCGTGTCCTCGGCGTTGCAGATGATCCGGGGCGGGCAGGCGAAGGCCATAGCGGTCAGCACGGCGGCGGAGACACCTGCTCTTCCCGGCATACCCCCCGTGGCAACTGTGCTGCCGGACTTCGACCTGGCGGTCTGGCACGGGATCATGGCGCCCGCCGGGATGGATCCGGCGCTCGCCGCTCGGATCAATGCGGTGTTCAACCAGGTCGCCGCTCTGCCGGAGGTGAAGGAGGCGGTGTTCCGTGCCCAGGCTGGGCGGATGGTCGGCGGTAGCCCGAAGGACTTCTCGGACCACGTGGGGCGCGAGGTTGTGCGCTGGAAGCCGCTGATTGAGGAGGGCGGGTTCCGGGTGGAATAGCGCTTCAGAAACCTGCGCAGCCATCCCGGAAGACTCGCAGAACGCTTTCCTGGCTAAAGCGGTCCCGGTAAGCCGCCGCAAGGGTGCTGGTACGTGCGGCGGCTTCCTCCAGCGTGGCGCCGGGCAGGACAAGCCAGATGACCTTGCCTGGCTCCTGCTCGATCCGGCCATCGGCACCTCGCCATTGGCCATGGGTGTCGAGGATGGTGAGGCCGCTGGGAAAGCGGGGCGTGGCCTCATCCGCCAGGAAGCGAGCCCAATCCACGTCGGTCACGCGCAAGGTCCCGCCGGCATTGCGCCCGAAGGCCAGTTCCGCGATGGCGGCGGGGGCGGTGCCGGATGGACAGGCTGGGGCCACCGCGCAGGCCGTCGGCAGCAGCGCCAGCGCCACCATGGCCGCGCGGGCGGCGGGCGTCATGCGCTGGCGAGCATGACGACACCGAGGCTGATCAGAGCGATCGCACCGATCTTCTGCGGGCTCAGCGCCTCGCCGAAGAAGAAGTGGCCGATGAGCACCGCGACGACATAGGAGGCCGCCGTGCAGGGCAGGGCGACGGACATCGGAATGCGGCGCAGTGCCACGATGTAGAGCAGAGCGGCACCGCCATAGAAGCCGAGGCCGATGATGGTGTGGAAGCGGAAGAGCTGGCTAATGAATCCGCCTTCCCCCGTGGCGCCGGACTTCAGCAGTACCTGCCCCACGAGCGAGGTGCAGATGGCGGCGGCCAGGGCGATCCAATAGGTGGTCATGCTGCGTCCTCGACAGAGGTCTGCATGACGGGGCGTGCCCGCACCACCTCACGCACGACGCCCTGGGGCTTGCCATTGGCCGAGAGGAAGGCGCGGCCGACATATTCTCCCAGCACGCCCAGGATGAGGAACTGCACGCCCGAGATCAGCAGCGTGACCGTCATGGTGGAGGCCCAGCCCGAGGGTGGGTCGCCGAGGATGGCCTCAATGATGACGAAGAGGGCGGCGATCACGCCGAGGACGCCCATGGCCACGCCCGCCACCACCGCGAGGCGCACGGGGAGGAGGGAGAAGTTGGTGGCCAGGTTCAGCCAGAGGCGCACCAGCCGGCGCAGCGTGTAGTTGCTGCGGCCCTCGGCGCGCTTGAGATGCATCACCTCGATGCTGTCGATGCGCTGGGTCACCTGCATGATCAGCCCGTCGATATACGGATAGGGCCCTGCATAGCGCGTGACTTCCCGCACCACGAGCGCACTCATGCAGCGGAAGGAGGACAGATAGAGGCCGCGTGGCTTGTCCAGCAGCAGGTCCGCGACGTCATTGGCGAAGCGGCTGCCCAGGTTGCGCCAGCCCTCATGCTCCTTCACGGCATAGCGCGTGTAGACCACGTCCCAGTCGCCCAGTCGGGCGTGGTCGTAGAGCTTCAGAACCTCCTCCGGCGGGTTCTGCAGGTCGTCGTCCATGGTAATGACATAGCTGCCGCGGGCGACGCGGAGGCCGGACATGACCGCATTGTGCTCGCCGAAGTTCCGGGCGTGCTCGACATAGGTAAGGGGCACGCTGGCCTCGGCGGCCAGGCGGCGGCAGACCTCGCCTGAATTGTCGGGGGAGCCGTCATTGACCAGCACGATCTCGATGCCACCGGCTGGCTTCAGCGCCGAGAGCGCGGCGACGAGCGTGCCGACGGTGGACGCGCCGCGATAGACGGGCACCACGATGGAAAGTCCGACGGGTTCGGCGGCGGAAGAAGGGGAGGCAAGGGGCGCCGGGGATGCATCGGGGCGCATTATGCGTGATCCTCTAGGCTCGGGTCGCCGTCAGCAGCACGGAGCCGCCGACGGGAAGGGGAAGGCGGGTGCGCCGCTCGATCTCGGTCACGCCATGCAGCAGGCGGTCCAGCCAGGGCGAGAACTCGCCCACATCGCTAGCATGGTCCGCGCCCCTGGCCAGGAGCTTGCGCTGCAGCACCATGAGGGGGAATAGGAATCCGTTCCAGTACCGAGCGGAAACCTGTTCGAAACCAGCCTCGCGCAGCAAGGCGGCGGCGGTGGCCGCGGTGTAGCGCCTGGCATTGTGGACCCGCACGTCATGGGCCGAGAACATCCAGGTGAAGGCTGGCAGGTTCAGCACCAGCGTGCCCCCGGGGGCGAGCACGCGGCGCAGTTCGCCCAGGGCCCGTGGCTGGTCTACCGCCGCATGGCAGAGGACATCCACCGAAATGACGGCCCCGAAGGTGTTGTCGGGGAAGGGCAGGGCGTTGATGGTGCCGGCGGCGACGGCAAGGCCTGATTTGGCGGCGGCCCGGCTGGCGGCGGCCGGGTTGTAGTCCAGCCCGATGGCGGGACGGGGCCCCTCGGCAAGGCGCCGGAGGAAGCCGCCGGTGCCGCAGCCGGCATCCAGCACCGGCAAGGTAACCGGGCCAGGGCGCACGGCCAGCGCATCGAGGAGGCGGGCGTGGACGGCCCTGTACCACCACATGCGGTCCTCGACGGCGTCCATCAAAGAGTATTCGGAGGCTTCCAAGACGCTGGCTCCGGGCCATCAGGCGGTCGGCGGTGCGCCTTCTCCTGCGGCCATCGTTGCGGCTTGTGGCAGCGGCCTGCGGCGGCGACAAGGCAGGCCCGCCCAGGCGGTGCCGCAATCTGGCGGCATGCTTGGGGCCATCTGGGGTAAGGCGCTGCGATCCGGGCCCGGCTGGGCCCCGGTTGCGCCGCCGGCCCTTGCCTTACAGGATGCGGTTCCGAAACGCCTCGCATGAACGCTCCCGTCCAACCCTCCCCCTCGGCTGAGGCGCCCGGCCTCTCCGGCGCCCCGCGCCGGTCACTGGCCGGACTGATCGGGCCTGCCCTTCGGCTGCGGCTCCTGCGGGCCGCGGCGCTGCTGCCGGCCGGGCTGTTCCTGCTCATCGTGCTTTCGCCGCCGCTGAATCATGACGTGGCGGCGGTGCTGAACTTCACCCAGCGCTGGGTCGCCGGGCAGCGGCTCTACTCCGAGCTGATCGACGTCAATCCGCCTTTGATCTTCCTGTTCAACCTGCCCGCCGCCTGGCTGGCGGAATATACGCCGCTGGATGGGGTCCATGCGTTGCTGCTCTGGCTGCTGGCACTCTGCACCCTGTCCTGGTGGATGGTGGAACAACTGCGGGAGGGATTGCCCGAGGGGCCGGTGGAGCGGGCGGCGCTGACGGCGCTGGTGCCCCTGGCCATGGTGCTGCCCGGATATGATTTCGGCCAGCGCGAGGTGCTGATGGGCACGATCGCCATCCCTTATGCCTTCCTGGCGGCGCGGCGGATGTTGGGGCTGCCCACCGGGCGGTGGCTGCTTTTCGGCGTCACGGTGCTGGCGGCGCTGGGTTTTGCCCTGAAGCCGCATTTCCTGGCGGTGCCGCTGCTGGTGGAGGGGGCGGTGCTGCTGCGCCGGGGATGGGCGCGGCTCCGCATCTCCCTGGCCGATCCGGTGCCCTGGACCATGGCGGGGATTTGGCTGCTCTACCTCGTCTCTATCCCCATCTTCTTCCCGGATTTCTTCGGCCATGTGCTGCCGCTGGTCTGGGACTATTATGTTGATCTCGGCGGTCTTTCGGCCTTTCGGGTGCTGCTCACCGAGGATATGGGCGAGGCGACGCTGCTCCTGCTGATGGTTTCGGCCGTCTGCCTGGTGGGGCGCTTCGGGCCGCTGGTGCTGGCGCTCTGGGCCGCGATGGGCGGGGCCTTCCTCTCCGCCTGGGTGCAGCACAAGGGCTGGACCTATCATGCGGCGCCTATCTACATGTTGGGTGGGCTGACTGCCGGGCTGATCGTCGCGCGTTGGCTGGACAGAGCCTTGCCCCAGGGGCGGGTACAGACGGCGGCACCCGCGCTTTCGGCGGCGATGGCGGCGGCGCTCTGCTTGCTGATGGTGCGCGGCGGCGAGGCGCCGTTCCGTGAGATTAACTTCGAGCGCGACAAGGGCGGGCGGCTGACCACCTGGCTGAAGCAGCATGCCTATGGTGAGCGGCTGCTGATCCTGACCCCGGATATCTGGCCGATCTACCCGGCGCTGAATTACGCCAACAGCCAGTCCACGCTGCGGTTCATGAACCTGTGGCTGCTGCAGGGCGTGAACCAGCGTTGCCCGGAGAATGGCGAGCGCTACCGCGAGCCCTGGGAGATGTCGCGCGCGGAGTTCTTCGTCTACCGCACCGTCGCCGAGGACTTCGCGGCGGCGCCGCCCTCGGCAGTGCTGGTCACGCGGCATGTCGGCATTCCCTGGTGCGGGAAGGAGTTCGACTTCATCGAGTACTTCAATCGCCACCCCCTTTTCGCCGAGGCCTTCCGTAACTACCGCCAGCAGGGTGAGATCGAGGGCTACAAGCTCTATGTCCGGGCAGATTGAAGCGCGCGGGCAGTCTGCCCCGGGGCGGAGGGACGTGGAGTGATGGACGAGGGCGACGAGGGAAGCAGGCCAAGACTGCCGGGCGGCAAGTTCTACATGACCCCGCAGGGCGAGGCCGCGCTGAAGGCCGAGTACGAAGCCATTCGGACCGAGCGGCATCGCGTGGTCGAAATCGTCGCCTGGGCGGCGGGCAATGGCGATCGCAGCGAGAATGCCGACTACAAGGAGGGCAAGCGCCGGCTGCGCGAAATCGACCGCCGGCTGCGCTATCTCGGGCAGCGCCTGCAGCAGGCCGAGGTGGTGGATCCCGCTGCCCAGGCCCAGCGTGACCGTGTCTTCTTCGGCGCGACCGTCACCTATCTGAATGAGCGGGACGAGGAGATCACCGTGACCATCGTCGGCGTGGATGAGGCGAACATGGCCACAGGCAAGATCAGCATCGGTTCGCCCATGGCGCTGGCCATGCTGCGGGCACGCATTGGTGACGAGGTGACGGTGCGGACACCGGCGGGGCCCAGTTCGATTGAGATCATCGACATCCGCTATCCCGAGGCTGCCGCGGCCACCTGAGCGGAAGCGGATGATGTCTCGACACCGGAGCCTTCGACCCGTGGGTGGGGGTGCCTGGTTGACGGGGGGCCGTGGCGAGGAGGAAAGAAGCATTGGCGGAAGTGCCAGGCACGGCCCTTGATGCCTTCCCGGCGAGGATGGCTGTGGCAGCTCCCGGAACAATGAAGACAGGCTTCGCGGCAAGGCCGCGGGACTGAAAATACGGGTCGGCGGGGATCGATGCGGCCTCAGGCCGGGCAAGGGGGAAAGCATGGCGTTCGAGGAGTATGTCGGCCGGGAAGTGGTTCGCGAGGACCGCGCGGATCCGCGTCTGGCCGAGGGCATGGCGGCGACGCTGGGGCGGCCGTTGGAAGACGACGCCTGGCCTGCCCTCTGGCATTGGACCCTCTTCCAGGACTGGCGGATGCCCGAAGGGCTGGGCCCGGATGGGCACCCGCGCCGTGGCGGCTTCCTGCCGCCTGTGCATGACCTGCCGCGCCGCATGTGGGCCGGTGGCCGGGTGACCTTCCATGCGCCGGTGCGAACCGGCGATGCACTGCGGCGCGTGAGCACCATCCTCTCGGTGAAGGAGAAGTCGGGCGGCTCCGGGCGGCTGGTCTTCGTGACGGTTGGCCATGTGCTGCACGGACCGGCGGGCGTGCTGGTCGAGGAGGAGCAGGACATCGTCTACCGCGGCACGGAAGGCGCCGCGGTGAAGGCGGCACCGGCCGCGCCAGCCTGGGAAGGCGCAACGGAGGCCTCGCTGGTGCCAGACCCGGTGATGCTGTTCCGCTATTCGGCGCTGACCG
The DNA here is from genome assembly GCF_025791835.1 of Roseomonas xinghualingensis. Taxonomy (GTDB): domain Bacteria; phylum Pseudomonadota; class Alphaproteobacteria; order Acetobacterales; family Acetobacteraceae; genus Roseomonas; species Roseomonas xinghualingensis. Next base: position 129,121 of record NZ_JAOXLP010000005.1, on the reverse strand, counting down.
GGAACGGGCACCGCATCCATTACGATTATCCCTATGTGACTCAGGAGGAGGGCTACCCCGGCCTTGTCGTGCATGGGCCGTTGCAGGCGACGCTGCTGGCGCGCCATGCGCTGGATCTGGCGGGGAAGGGCACGCGGCTGGCACGCTTCGCCTATCGCGGGAAGCGACCCTGCTTTGACGGGCGCGCGCTGATGCTGCTCGGGCGGCGCGACGCAGATGGCACGATCCGGCTGGAGACGCGGGACGAGAGCGGCGCGACCTGTCAGGAGGCCGAGGCCTTCCTTGTCTGACCACCTAGCCAAGGGGTCGGCGGCAATGCCGTCGGCCCCTGACCGTTCTGAGGCCGGGCTGGCCGACGACGCGTTGCGCGGGATCGGGCTGATGGCGGCGGGCTTCCTCCTGGTGACCATCGCCGACGCGGCCGTGAAATGGGCACTGCCCGAGATCGGCGTTGCCGTTGCCATGATCCTGCGCGGCGTTATCGGCGCGATCACGGTTCTGGTGCTCACGGGAGGCATCCGCTTTCACGCGGTGAATCGCCGCCTCCTGGCGGGCCGCAGCATCCTGCACTGCGTGGTCACCGTGGCCTTCTATCTCGCGTGGTTCCAGGGGATGCCCCTGGGCGACAGCTATGCCGTGGCCGCCATGGCGCCGCTGGCGATGACGATCCTGGCCATTCCCCTGCTGGGGGAGAGCGTCGGCTGGCGGCGCTGGCTTTCCACCCTGGTTGGCTTCTGCGGCGTGCTGGTGATGGTGCGGCCGGGCGGCGACCTCTGGCGCTGGGAGGCGGCCGTGCTGCTCGCGGGCGTCGGGTTCATGGCGATCACGCGGATCTGGACCCGTATGCTGGCGCGCACTGACAAGCCCGCCACGGTGACGCTCTGGCTGATGCTGGCGCATATTCCGATGGGCCTGGCCGTGCTGCCCATCTTTCCCCCGATTGGCTGGCCTTCCTGGAGCGGATGCGTGGCGATCCTGCTGCTGGGGCTGGCGAATGGTGCCGCGCATCTCCTCTTTGCCCGCGCCTTCGCATTGGCGCCCGTGGGGCTGCTGGCGCCTTTCGAATACTCGACATTGGTGACGGGCACGCTGGTGGGCGTGCTGCTCTGGGGCGACGTGCCAGCCTGGACGACGGTGATGGGCGCCTCGATCGTGGTTTCGGCCGGCCTCTACAACCTGCACCGCGCGCGGTTGCGGGCACGCGAAGCCCATGAGGCCGAGGCCGCCCTGTCCAAGGCAGAGGCAACCCCCCAGGCCGCGCCGGTCATCCGCTGATGGCACTTCGGCACGACATGCGGCGCGGCGCGCTGCTAATGCTTGGCGCCACAGCGGGCTTCGCCCTGATGGGCGTTTTCGTGAAGGAGCTGAGCGCCCGCTACTCCTTCCTGGAGCTGATGTTCTTCCGTAACCTGCTTTCCCTGCCAATCGTTTTGGCGGCAGGGCTCCGGGCGGGGGCGCTGCTGCGCACGCGGCGGCTGGGCGGTCATGCGGTGCGGGCGGCCTCCGGCATGATGGGAATGGGCTGCGCCTTCTTTGCCCTCACCCTCCTGCCGCTCGCCGATCAGACAGCGCTGAACTACACGCAGCCGCTCTTCATCATCCTGCTCGCCATTCCTTTCCTCGGCGAACGGCCGGGCCCCGCACGCTGGGGCGCGGTGCTGCTGGGCTTCATGGGCGTGCTGGTGATCGCCGCAGGGCAGGGGGCGGGCAGCGGCGCGGTCTCGTCGTCCCTGCTGATCGGTTATGCCGTGGCCGCGCTCGGCGGCTTCTTCGGGGCCCTGTCCACCATGCTGGTACGCCAGCTTTCCGCCACGGAGCCCAGCACCACCATCGTGCTGTGGCAGTCCATCCTGATGACGACCATGGCCGCGGTGACGCTGCCTTTCGTCTGGGTGACGCCAAGTTGGGGCGACCTGGGATTGCTTGTCGTGATGGGCCTTATCGGCGGGGTTTCGCAGGTGCTGAACACCGAGGCCTTCGCCAGCGCGCAGGTCTCGTCCCTCGGGCCCTATTCCTACACCGGCCTCCTCTGGGCCGGGCTGCTGGGCTGGATCGTCTGGGGGGACATGCCGGGGCTGGCGATGCTGGCAGGCAGCGCCTTGATCGTGGGCGCAGGCTTGGTCGTACTGCGCAGCGAGTTCCGGGGGAGGGCGCGATGAGTCTTACATTCCGGAGGGAGGACCCGCTGTCGCCGGGGGGGGTGGAATGGGTGGCACCGGGGGTGCGGCGCATCCTCTGTGGCAATCCGGGCGCCTTCACCTTCCGGGGCACCAACACCTATCTGATCGGGCGCGGGGATGTGGTCGTGCTCGATCCGGGGCCGGTGGACCAGGCGCATCTGGAAGCCATCCTGCGCGCGGTGGCGGGGGAGCGGGTGACGCGCATCCTCGTCTCCCATACCCACCGGGACCATTCGCCCGGCGTAGCGCCGCTGGCGGCAGCGACTGGGGCGGAAACCCTGGGCTTCGGGCCACATCTGACGCCAGCGGATGAGGGGGAGGGAGGTGACCACTGCTTTTCCCCGGACCGGCGGCTTGCGGATGGCGAGGCGGTGGAGGGCGATGCCTGGCGGCTGACCGCGCTGCACACGCCGGGCCATTGCGCGAACCACCTGTGCTTCGCGCTGGAGGCGGAGCGGGCCCTGGCGCCTGAGGGGGTGCTTTTCAGCGCCGATCACGTGATGGCCTGGTCCACCAGCATTGTCTCGCCTCCGGATGGCGACATGGCGGACTACATGCGCTCGCTGCGCCGGATCCTGGCACGCGGGGACCGGCTGCTGCTGCCGGGCCATGGCCCGGCGCATGACGATCCGGAGCCTTTCATCGCCGCCCTGATCGCGCATCGCGAGGAGCGGGAGGCGCGGGTGTTGGAGGCGCTGCGGGCTGCGCCTGGCCGCATGGCAACGGCTGCCGCGCTGGTTCCGGCGGTTTATGGCTCGTCGCTGGATCCGCGTCTGGCGCCGGCTGCCGCGCGCAGCCTGCTGGCGCATCTGGTGAAGCTGGCAGCGGAGGGGGGCGCCGTAGCCGAGGGCGAGGTGTTCCGCGCCGCCTGAGATCCGGGGAATGCCTTCCCCGGCCTGTTTCTACTTGTGCCGTTCCAGCCGCCGCGTGTCGCGCCCCTGGTACCAGATCAACGGCCGTCGCTCGCGCTCTCCTTCCGGCATCTCCATCAGCTCCCGGAACTCGCCCAGCACCTTGGCCGTGATCGGCGCCAGCTCATGGGGCGGCGTTTCATCCACCCTGTAGAAGGCGAGGTGCTCCAGCTCCCCCGTACCGCCCAGGCTGCCCGTAACGGTTTCGGCCGGGGCGATGAGGAAGCGAGCGTTGAAGCGCACCGGGCTCATGGGTGGGGTGAGGGCGCGGCAGAGATAACGGAGCGGGGCGAGATCGGCGTGGAGGCGCCCTGCTTCCATCCGGCCGAGGAGCAGGCCGGTTTCCTCCTCCAGCTCCCGGATGGCCGCGACCGCGATGGCCTGGGCAAGGCGGGGAGTAGCGCGCACCTCCAACGCGTAGCGGGTATGGGGATGCAGCTCCGAGGCAACGGGAGCCTTGCTGTCCTCGGCATCCACGCGGCCGCCGGGGAAGACGAGGCGGCTGGGCATGAAGCGGTGCTTCGCGCTGCGGACACCCATGAGAACCTCCAGGCCCGCGCTGCTGCGGCGCCAGAGGAGAAGGGTGGAAGCATCCCGGGGGCGGGCCGGTTTGGCGGGGCGAGGCTCACCGGTTGCGGTGAAATCCGTGGGACGCATGGTGTCGGGCAAGGCTGGGCGTCCTCTCCGCTGTTCTTGCGTCGGTAATAGGATGCAATGCCGTTTGGTGGAAGCCGGGGCCGAGAAGACGGGACATTAACCGCGAATCACTCTCAAGTGGTTGTTTTTGCCACTCAAGGGATTGTGGGCGGCTTGACATGCGGGGGTTGGGAACGCATTTCCCAGCCATACCGGACCGCTGGGGTCTGGTATCAACCCAGCGGCCGGATTTCCCCACCGTGTTGCGTCTGTCAAAACTCGCGGATTACGCGGTTGTCCTCCTGGCCCGGCTTGGCCAGGATGGTGCGCTGCATACCGCCCCTGCTCTCGCCACGGCCACCGGCATTGCCGAGCCGACAGTGGCGAAGGTGCTCCGCATCCTGTCCCAGGGTGGGCTCGTGGAAGCCCAGCGAGGCGCGCGGGGCGGGCACCGTCTTATCCGGCCGACCTGCGCCATCCCCTTGGCCGATGTGATCATCGCCATGGATGGACCGATCGCGCTGACCGCCTGTGTGGATGGCGCGACCGGTGGCTGCGAGTCCGAGGGGCATTGCCCTGTTCGTGGCCGCTGGGACCCGGTGAACCAGGCGGTTCACGCCGCCCTTTCCGCCGTCACCATCGCTGATCTGTCGCGGCCGAGTTGCAGCGAACTGCACCGCCGCGCCCCTGTTTCCCCCGCCGCCCACTTGGCTGCCGAGTAAGGGATAAGAGATGCCCGCCGTTGAAGAGACCCTCGAAACCGTACGGGACGCCACTCAGGGCGCCTATAAGTGGGGGTTTGAGACCGATATCGAGATGGAGTTCGCCCCGAAGGGGCTGAATGAGGACATCGTCCGCTTCATCTCCGCCAAGAAGAAGGAGCCGGCCTGGCTGCTGGAATGGCGCCTGCGTGCCTACCAGGCCTGGCTGGGCATGGAGGAGCCGCGTTGGCCCGCGGTGAAGTATCCACCGATCGATTACCAGGACGCGTATTACTACGCCGCGCCGAAGCAGAAGGTCGGGCCGAAGTCCCTGGACGAGGTCGATCCTGAGCTTCTGAAGACCTATGCCAAGCTGGGCATCCCGCTGAAGGAGCAGGCGATCCTCGCCGGCGTCGAGGGCGCGGGTGAGACGCCGGCCGATGGGCGTATGCCTGTGGCCGTGGACGCGGTGTTCGACAGTGTCTCCGTCGCCACCACCTACAAGGAGCGGCTGGAGAAGGAAGGGATCATCTTCTGCGCCATTTCCGAGGCGGTGCAGAACCATCCGGAGCTGGTGCGGAAGTATCTCGGCACCGTGGTGCCGCATACCGATAACTTCTTCGCGGCACTGAACAGCGCGGTCTTCACGGATGGCAGCTTCGTCTACATCCCGAAGGGCGTGCGCTGCCCGATGGAGCTGTCCACCTATTTCCGCATCAACGCCAAGAGCACCGGCCAGTTCGAGCGGACGCTGATCATCGCCGATGAGTGCGCCTCGGTCTCCTATCTGGAAGGCTGCACGGCCCCGCAGCGCGACGAGAACCAGCTGCATGCCGCCGTGGTCGAGCTGGTCGCGCTGGATGACGCGTCCATCAAGTACAGTACGGTCCAGAACTGGTACCCGGGTGACGAGAACGGCAAGGGCGGCATCTACAACTTCGTCACCAAGCGCGCCGCCTGCCGCGGCAAGCGGAGCAAGGTGAGTTGGACGCAGGTGGAGACGGGCTCCGCCATCACCTGGAAGTATCCTTCCTGCATCCTGCAGGGCGAGGAGTCCGTGGGCGAGTTCTACTCCGTCGCCATCACGAACAATCATCAGCAGGCCGATACCGGCACGAAGATGATCCATCTGGGCAAGAACACGCGCAGCACCATCGTCTCAAAGGGCATTTCGGCCGGCAAGGGCCAGAATACCTATCGCGGCCTGGTACGGATCAGCCCGAAGGCGGCCAATGCGCGCAACTTCACCCAGTGCGACAGCCTGCTCATCGGCGATCTCTGCGGGGCGCATACCGTGCCCTATATCGAGAACCGCTGCATGACGGCGAAGACCGAGCACGAGGCGACCACGAGCCGCATCGCGGAGGACCAGCTCTTCTATTGCCGGCAGCGCGGGCTGTCGCAGGAGGATGCGGTAGGCCTCATCGTGAACGGCTTCTGCCGCGAGGTGCTGAAGGAACTTCCCATGGAATTCGCGGTCGAAGCGCAGAAGCTGCTTCAGATCAGCCTTGAAGGGAGCGTTGGCTGAGATGCTGCGCATTGAGAACCTGACTGCCGAGGTCGAGGGCAAGCCGATCCTCAAGGGCGTGACCCTGGAGATCCCCGATGGCGAAGTGCATGCCATCATGGGGCCGAACGGCGCCGGCAAGTCCACCCTGTCCTACGCGCTCGCAGGGCGCGAGGGCTATGAGATCACCGGTGGATCCGTCCTGCTGAACGGGCAGGACCTGCTGGAGATGGAGCCGGAGGAGCGTGCCGCGGCGGGCCTCTTCCTGGCCTTCCAGTATCCGGTGGAGCTGCCCGGCGTTGGCAATGCCAACTTCCTCCGCACGGCGCTGAACGCCATCCGCCGCACGCGCGGCGAGGCCGAGGTGGATGCGATGCAGTTCCTGAAGCTGGCGCGCGCCCGCATGAAGGAGCTGTCCATGCCTGAGGACATGCTGAAGCGCGGCGTGAATGTCGGCTTCTCGGGCGGTGAGAAGAAGCGCAACGAGATCCTGCAGATGGCGCTGCTGCAGCCGAAGATCGCCATCCTGGACGAGACGGATAGCGGGCTGGACATCGACGCGCTGAAGATCGTGGCCGATGGCGTGAACGCCATGCGCGGCCCGGACTTCTCCGCGCTGGTAATCACCCACTATCAGCGGCTGCTCAACCATATCGTGCCCGACCGGGTGCATGTGCTGGCCGATGGCCGCATCGTCGCCTCCGGCGGGCCGGAGCTGGCGCACCGGCTCGAGGCCGAAGGCTATGCCGGCGTGCTGGACGAGGCGGCATGATCATCGATACCCCTTCAGGCAACGCGGCCGCCTTCCTGCAGCGTTATGCCGGCCTGGCGGAGCGCCTGCCGGGCGCACAGGTGGGAGCTGTGCGCGCCCTGCGCGACATGGCGGCCGAGATGCTGCATGCGAGCGGCCTGCCGAGCCGGCGCGTGGAGGCCTGGCACTACACCGACCTCACCCCGATCCTGCGGGCTGAGTTCCGCGAGGCGCTGACGCCCGTGGACAAGGCGATCGTCCTGCCGCCCATGCGGGGGGAGCGGCGCGCCGTGTTCGTGGATGGGCGCTTCCGGGTGGATCTGTCTTCGCTGGAAGGGCTGGAGGCGTCCTCCCTGGCGGAGGTCGTCGCCGAGGTGACGCCGCGCCTGAACAGCGTGGCGGAGGCTTCCGAGCCGATGGTCGCGCTGAACACGCTGCTCTTCGAGGACGGGCTGGTTCTCGACGTGCCGGAAGGCGTGGATGCGGGGCGGCTGGAGTTGCTGTCCCTCGCCTCCGGCGAGACCGCCAGCACGATCCACCCGCGCCACCTGATCCGGCTGGCACGCGGTGCGAAGCTGGTGCTGATCGAGACGGCGCTTTCAGCCTCCGGCGCGCGGCATCTGCACAACCCGGTCTTCGAGATCGAGGTCGCCGAGGACGCGAAGATCACCCATGTGCGGGTGCAGCGGGAGGCGGAGAGCGCCTATCATCTCGCGCATCTTGGCGTGCGCGTGGCCCGGCGCGGCACCTATGACGGCTTCGTGCTGAATGCCGGCGGCAAGCTCAGCCGCAGCGAGACGCATCTTGCGCTGCTGGGGCCGCAGGCCGCGGCGCATCTCAATGGTGCGCAGCTGGTGGGCGATGGGCAGCTGGCCGACACGACCACGGCGCTGGACCATGCGGCGCCGAATTGTGCCTCGCGCCAGACGGTGAAGACGGTGCTTGCGGGCCGTTCGCGCGGCGTGTTCCAGGGCAAGATCCTGGTGCGGCGTGAGGCGCAGAAGACCGATGGCTACCAGATGAACCAGGCGCTGCTGCTGTCGGAGGACGCCGAGATCGACAGCAAGCCGCAGCTGGAGATCTATGCCGACGACGTGAAGTGCAGCCATGGTGCCACCGCCGGTGCTCTGGACGAGGACAGCCTGTTCTATCTGCGCACCCGCGGCATTCCGGTGGATACGGCGCGGTCCATCCTGGTGCGGGCCTTCCTGCAGGAGGCGGTGGAGATCGTCGAGGACGAGCCGGCCCGGGAGGCTCTCGAAGAGGCGGTGACCGCCTGGTGGTCCCAGCACGGAGAAGCCGCGTGATGGATCGCAGCCTGCGCGCGGGCTTCGACGTGCAGCAGGTGCGGCAGGATTTCCCGATCCTGTCCACCAAGGTGCATGGAAAGCCGCTGGTCTTCCTGGATTCCGGGGCCTCGGCGCAGAAGCCGCGCGCGGTGCTGGATGCGATGCTGCGGATGATGGAGACGTCCTACGCGAACGTCCATCGCGGCGCGTATCATCTGAGCGAGGCCTCCACGGCCGCCTATGAGGCGGCGCGGGAGGCCGTCGCGCGCTTCCTGAACGCGGGAGATGTGCGCGAGGTGGTGTTCACCACCAACAGCACGGCCGCGATCAACCTCGTGGCGCACTCCTTTGGCCGGGGCGTGATGAAGCCGGGTCAGGCAGTGATCGTCTCCGAGATGGAGCACCACGCCAATTTCGTGCCCTGGCAGATGCTGGCCCAGGCGCATGGGATCGAGATGCGCATTGTCGGCATCACCGATGCCGGGGAACTGGACATGACGGACCTGGAGGCCAAGCTGGCCGATGGGAAGGTCGGGCTGGTCGCCATTACCCATATGTCCAATGTGCTGGGCACGGTGACGCCGGCCGCGCGCATCGCGGCGCTGGCCCATGCCCATGGCGCGAAGGTGTTGTTTGACGGCTCCCAGGCCGCGGTCCACCGCCGCGTAGACGTGCAGGCGCTGGACGCCGATTTCTACGTGTTCACCGGGCACAAGCTCTACGGCCCCACGGGGATCGGCGTGCTCTGGGCCCGGCTCGCGCTGCTGGAGGAAATGCCGCCCTTCCTGGGCGGCGGTGACATGATCACCGAGGTGACACGCGAGGGCTTCGTGCCCGCACCGGTGCCCGCGAAGTTCGAGGCCGGCACGCCGCCGATCGTGGAGGCGGTGGGGCTGCATGCCGCTATCGACTACGTCACCTCCATCGGCATGGAGGCCATCGAGGCACATGAGCGCTCGCTGGTTGACCATGCCATGACGAGGCTCTCGGCGATCGAGGGGCTGGAAGTGCTGGGGCAGGCGCAGGATCGCGGTGGCGTCTTCTCCTTTGGGCTTGAGAATGCCCATGCGCATGATCTTTCCACCCTGCTGGACCGGGTGGGGATCGCGGTGCGTGCCGGGCGGCATTGCGCGGAGCCGCTGCATGTCCGGGTCGGGCGCGACAGCACCTGCCGCGCCTCCTTCGGCATGTACACCACGCATGAGGAAATCGATTTCCTGGCGGAGGCGCTGACCTCCGCGCGGAGGTTCTTCGCCTGATGTTCGACGATCTGCGTGACCTCTACCAGGAAGTGATCCTGGATCACGGCCGCAAGCCGCGGAACTTCCGTCGGCTTGAGGAGGCGGATCTGAGCGCGCGGGGCGACAACCCCATGTGCGGCGACCGGATGGAGCTGTTCCTGAACATGGAGGGCGACCGCATCGCCGATGCCGCCTTCCAGGGCCGGGGCTGCGCCATCTCCATGGCCAGCGCCTCGCTGATGACCGAGACGGTGAAGGGCAAGACGGCGGAGGAGGCACGCTGGCTGGCGGCGCATTTCCGCGAGTTGGCCATGACCGGGAGCTGCCCGGATTGCGGCGGCAGGATGGAAGACGAGATGGACCGCCTCCAGGCGCTGTCAGGCGTATATGAGTTCCCGAGCCGCGTGAAATGCGCGACCCTGGCTTGGCACACCCTCAACACTGCCCTGGATGGCGGGAAGGAGGCTTCGAGTGAGTGAACCCGTGACGCAGCCGGGCGCCACGCATGAGGCCTGGTCTCCGGAAGGGCCGATCCCGCCCACGAAAGTGAGCGAGGTCGCGGTGCTGGATGCGATCAAGACCGTCTACGATCCCGAGATCCCGGTCGATATCTACGAGTTGGGCCTGATCTATGCCGTGGAGATCGAGGACGATGGCGCGGTGAAGGTGGACATGACCCTCACCACCCCGTCCTGCCCCTCAGCCCAGGAACTGCCGGGCATGGTCGAGGAGGCGGTGAAGACAGTGTCGAACGTCACCTCGGTGAAGGTCGAGATCGTGTGGGATCCGCCCTGGGATCCGTCCCGCATGAGCGAGGACGCGAAGCTGGCGTTGAACGTGTACTGATGGAAGGCCACATGGAAGGCACCATGAGCACGACCACCACGGAAACCCCGAAGCCCCGCCGGGCTCTGCCGCCGCTGATGTCGCTCTCCGACGGGGCGGCGGAGCGGCTGCGCGCGCTCTATGCCAAGGGCGATGGAAAGATGCTGCGCATCGCCGTCTCCACCAAGGGCTGCTCCGGCATGTCCTACCAGATGGATTGGGTGGATGCGGCGGGACCCGGAGACGAGACCGTCACGGACAAGGGCGTGACCGTGCTGGTGGACCGCAAGGCCACGCTGTTCCTGATCGGCACGGTGATGGATTACGAGAAGAAGGCCATGTCGGCCGGCTTCACCTTCACCAATCCGAATGAGAAGGGCCGCTGTGGCTGCGGCGAGAGCTTTCACATCTGAGAGGTTGCTCGAACCCGCGTAAGGCTTGGATGGAGAGCACCCCGGACGGTGAGCAGCACCCGTTGGTGGTGCGCTCCACTGCCCGGGCAATGTCGTAGCCAGGGGCTGGCCGTCGTGCAGCACCTGCCGGCCGAAGAAGCAGCTGAGCGCCATCCTGGTTGTGCCCGCTAGGTATGCCCTGCGCGTGAAGTCCAGAGATGATGGACGGGCCCGGCATAGATCAGCCGTGTCGCTGGCCTGAATATTTCGATGTTTCTGGAAAAATCGTTGACGTGATGCCGGTAGCCCCTATCCTTCGACAAAAGTCGAAGCATGGTGGGATACATGCATGGACGCGAAACAGGCGGTCGCGGCGCTTGGCGCCTTAGCCCAGGACACCCGGCTCCAGGTCTTCCGCATGTTGGTGGAGCAAGGGCCTGAAGGCCTTCCCGCAGGGATCATCGCGGAACGCGCGGGCATCCCGTCCTCCTCTCTGACCTTCCACCTGCAGCAGCTCCTGCAGGCGGGCTTGGTCACACAGCGCCGGGTTAGCCGCCAGATCTTCTATGCAATGGTTCCGGAGACGATGAACGGGCTGGTGGCCTACCTGACCGAGCACTGCTGTGGCGGCGCCACCTGCGCTCCTGCCTGCCAGCCAGCCATGCCGCTGAAGGCGCCCAACAGCGAAGGCCTGCATCCCGATACCATCAAGGACCAGGCATCGTGACCGTCACCATCTACCACAACCCGGCCTGCGGGACGTCCCGCAACACTCTGGCCCTCATCCGCAACAGCGGGGAGGAGCCCGAGGTCATCGAGTACCTCAAGACTCCGCCGGCTCGGGAAGTGCTGGCTGACCTCATCCGTCGCATGGGCGTCCCGGTGCGCGACGTGCTGCGCCAGAAGGGCACGCCCTATGAGGATCTCGGCCTCAGCGATCCATCCCTGACCGACGACCAGCTGCTCGACGCGATGATGGCGTGTCCCATCCTCATCAACCGCCCCATCGTGGTGACGCCGCTCGGCGTGAAGCTGTGCAGGCCGTCCGAGGCGGTGCTCGATATCCTGCCAAACCCGCAGCGGGGCGCCTTCGCCAAGGAGGACGGCGAGCGGGTCGTGGACGAGCAGGGCCGCCGCGTGACCTGACGCGAGGCGCCAGCGCCCTTTTTTCCCTGAGCATCATGGGGCGTGCCGCTGACCATCCGTGGGCATCGGGCCGCCCGCTGCGTCCCGACGCCTGAGAGAACACGCCTCCATGCTGGCCCTGGCCATCTTCGTCATCACCCTCATCCTGGTCATCTGGCAGCCGCTCGGCATCGGCTGGAGTGCCATGGGTGGCGCCGCCCTGGCCCTGCTGACCGGCATCATCGGCTGGGCCGACGTGCCCGTGGTCTGGGGCATCGTCTGGGACGCCACCTTCACCTTCGTGGCGCTCATCATCATCTCGCTGCTGTTGGACGAGGCCGGGTTCTTCCAGTGGGCCGCACTGCATGTGGCGCGCTGGGGCGGCGGCAATGGCAGACGCCTCTTCCCGCTCATCGTGGTGCTGGGCGCAGTCATTGCCGCCTTCTTCGCGAATGACGGCGCGGCCCTGCTTCTGACGCCTATCGTCATGGCCATCCTGCTCAGGCTGAATTTCTCCGCCGGGGCGACGCTGGCCTTCATCGTGGCCTGCGGCTTCGTGGCCGACACCACCAGCCTGCCATTGGTGATCTCGAACCTCGTCAACATCGTCTCGGCCAACTACTTCGGTATCGGGTTTGACCGCTACGCCGCGGTCATGGTGCCCGTGAACCTGATGGCGCTGGCGGCGACGCTCGGGGTGCTCTGGGCCTATTATGGCCGCCAGGTGTCCGCGGGGTATTCCATGGACCAGTTGGAGCGGCCCGGCGCGGCCATCCGCGACCACCTTGTCTTTCGCTCCGCCTTTCCGCTGCTCGCCGTGCTGTTGCTGGCCTATTTCGTCCTGGCGCCGCTCGGTGTACCGGTGGCTGCGGTGACCGGCGCCGCCGCCCTTGTCCTGCTGGTGCTGGCCGAGGCGCCCTGGCAGATCGTCGTCTTCTCCCTCGGCATGTACCTTGTCGTTTACGGGCTGCGGAACGCTGGGCTGACGGACCATCTGGCCGACGTGCTGGAATGGCTGGCCGGGCACGGCCTCTGGGCCGCGACCTTCGGCACCGGCGTCGGTGCGGCACTGATTTCTTCCGTGATGAACAACATGCCCAGCGTGCTGGTAGGGGCCCTCGCCATCGAGCAGGCCCAGGGCATTCCGCCCGCCATCCGAGAGGCAATGATCTACGCCAACGTCGTCGGCTGCGACCTCGGCCCCAAGTTCACCCCTATCGGCAGCCTGGCGACGCTGCTCTGGCTCCACGTGCTGGCGCGCAAGGGCACGATCATCACCTGGGGCAGTATATGAAGGTCGGTCTCGTCATCACGCCTCCGGTTCTGCTGGCTGTGCTGGCGGCATTGGCGCTCTGGCTGCCGGTGGTGGGCCAGCCGTGAGCGACACCACCCGGGATGTGGTTGTCATCGGGGGAGGGCAGTCCGGGCTCGCCGCCGGGTACTTCCTGCGTCGCAATGGCCTCGACTTCTGGATCCTCGATGCCAATGACCGGCCGGGCGGCGCTTGGCCAGGAGCCTGGGACTCGCTGCGGCTGTTCTCTCCCGCCCAGATGAGCTCCTTGCCGGGCTGGCCCATGCCGCCGTCGGAAGACGGCTACCCGAACCGGGATCACGTGGTGGACTATCTGAGCCGCTACGAGCAGCGCTACGGCCTGCCGATCCGACGGCCCGTGCGGGTGCGGGCGGTCGAGAGCGCAGGCGACCGGCTGGCCGTGCGCACTGACAGGGGCACCTGGCTGGCATCTGCGGTCATCAGCGCGACGGGAGGCGCCAGCCGCCCCTTCATCCCGGACTACCCTGGCCGGGAGGGCTTCCGTGGCCGGCAGCTCCATTCCAGCGCCTACCGCAGGCCCCAGGACTTCGTGGGGCAGCGTGTCCTGGTCGTGGGCGGCGGCAATAGTGGCGCGCAGATCCTGGCTGAATTGTCCCTGTTTGCCGAGGCGACCTGGGTCACGCCCGAGCCGCCGCGCTTTCTGCCGGACGAACTGAACGGGAAGGCGCTGTTCGAGCGGGCGACCGAGCGCGTGCGGGCCCAGATGGACGGTCGCATGCCGGCCGCGCCGAAGGGCGGGCTGGGCGACATCGTCATGGTACCGCCGCTGCGGGAAGCCCGCGACCGCGGTGTGCTGCAATCCGTCCGGCTGTTCGTGCGCTTCGAGCGCGATGGCGTCGTCTGGCCGGATGGCGCTCGCAGCCCCGTGGATGCCGTGATCTGGTGCACGGGTTTCCGACCCGCGCTGGAGCACCTGGAGCCGCTGGGTGTGCTTGAGGCGGATGGACGCGTGGCCGTCGGGAATGGCCGCTCCACGCGTGAGCCCCGGCTCTGGTTGCTCGGCTATGGCGACTGGACCGGCGCTGCCTCCGCGACCCTGGCGGGCATCACACGGCCCGCCCGCGACACCATCCACAACATCCAACAATTCCTGACGACGGGAAGATCCTGATGCCCACCGATCTCGACCTCTCGGTGCCCAACCTCGCCGAGGAGTTGCTCCGGATGTCGGACCTCAACCGTCTCGGCATTCCCAGCGCCAGCAAGCACCCGCCGCGCATCCTGCTGCTCTACGGCTCCTTGCGGGAGCGGTCCTACAGCCGCTTCCTGACGCTGGAAGCCGAGCGCATCCTCCGCCGCCTTGGCGCCGAGACGCGGGTCTTCGATCCCCGCGATCTGCCGGTGGTCGACAGCGTGCCCGCCGACCACCCGAAGGTCGTCGAACTCCGCGAACTCTCCCTGTGGTCCGAGGGCCAGGTCTGGTGCAGCCCGGAGCGGCACGGCGCGGTCACCGGCATCCTGAAGAACCAGATCGACTGGCTGCCTCTGGAGAGCCGCGGCGTCCGTCCAACCCAGGGCCGGACCCTCGCGGTGATGCAGGTCTCTGGCGGTAGCCAGAGCTTCAACGCGGTGAACACCCTGCGCCTGCTCGGCCGCTGGATGCGGATGGTCACCATCCCGAACCAGTCCTCCGTGCCCAAGGCCTACGAGCAGTTTGATGAGGCGGGCCGGATGCTGCCGGGGCCGCTCTACGACCGTGTGGTCGATGTCATGGAGGAGCTGGTGAAGTTCACCTTGTTGATGCGCGACATCTCGGACCACCTGACAGACCGCTACAGCGAGCGGAAGGAGAGGGCGGAGAAGCAGGAGCGGGCCGACCAGGCCCAGCTTTCGGGCGCGGTCGGGTAGCTTTCTGTTCCTGATCCGGCCGCCCATTGCTCCTGATCAGCGGCAGATAGTCCCACCGGTGACCTGAAGTGGCCTCTCCCTGCTCAGACGACGCTGGACCACTCCGCCGGAACCAAGCGGTAGCCATTTCCTTCCTTCAGCACGTAGCCATTGGCCGGGAAGGGCCAATGATAGCCGACGCTGCGAATGCGGTCGGCCGCGACGCGGTCGAACACGCGGCGGCGCGTGGCCTCCGCCATTACCGGGTCCATGTCGAAGATGACATGCCAGCCGGGGTTGGTGAGGTTGAACTCCGGGCGGCTGGTGAGATCGCCCAGGATCATGACCTGCTCGCTCCCATCGGAGACATGGAAGCATGTGTGGCCAGGCGTGTGGCCCGGTGCGTCCATGGCGCGCAACCCTGGCAGGATCTGGGTTCCGTCCGTAATGCGCTCGATGCGGGCTTCATAGGGTGCAAAGCGGCGGCGGACATTGGCAAAGGCCGGGCGCATCGCGTCGGGCGCGCGGCTCGCCTGGCCCTCATCCATCCAGAAGGCCCATTCCTTCTCCGGCACGACGATGCGGGCCCGCGGGAAGGCAGCGGCGCCCGATCCATCCAGCAGCCCGCCGATGTGGTCGCCATGGAAATGGGTGAGGACAACCATGTCGATCGAGGCCGGGTCGATGCCAGCGGCGTCGAGATTGGCCTGCAACTGGCCGATGCGGCTGTCCGCGGCTGTTTGCGGGCCATTGCCCGTATCCAACATCACCGTGCCGTTCGGGGTACGCAGCACGGGGATGGTGTAAGGGTTCGCAAGCCGTGCCGGGTCCAGCCCCTGAGCCCGCATGGAGGTGGCAACCTCCTCCTGCGAAGCATTGCGGACGAAGCCCTGAGTGGGATCGGTGCGGATGGCTTGGCCATCATGCACCATGGTCATCAGGTGCTGGCCGATCCGGAAACGGTAGAAGCCAGGCGCCTGAGTCGGGGTGGGTTGGGGCGGCTGGGCAGGCGCCTGAGCCACTGCCTCGCCCCCCAAGCCAGCCATAACCGCTGGTGCCGCGAGCGCGGTCGCCAAAAGCACACGTCGGTCCATCGATTCGCGTCCTCTCCGAGGTGATGGAGAGTTTTGAGCTTTTCGCCACCAATCAAGGGCTACGTGCGAGAGTGACGACCGCTTCCACCTGGGATGACCAGAGGAACTGGTCCACGGCCACGGCCTTCTCCACACGCCAGCCGGGTGCCTTGGCGAAGGCGCTCAGGTCCCGTGCCAGGGCGGCGGGGTTGCAGGAGACATAGATCACCCGTGGAAGACTGGAACGGGCCAGAATCCCAACCTGCTCGGAGGCGCCGGTGAAGGGGGGGTCCAGGACCAGGGCGGCAGCACCCTTCAACTCGGCAGGCAGGAGGGGCTGGCGGACGAGATCGCGGCGCGTGGTCTTGACGCGGAGGCCCGCGCGCCCGGCCGCGGTCTGCAGGGCAGTGACCGCTTCGGCTGATCCCTCATAGGCTTCAACCCTGCCTTTCCCCGAGAGGGGGAAGGACAGGGTGCCGAGGCCGGCATGCAATTCGATGATCCGGGGCTTGCCGGGCAGGCGCTTGGGCAATCCATCCAGCACAGCGGCGATGATCGCGGCCTCGCCCTCCGGCGTGGCCTGGAGGAAGGCGCCGGGGGTAGTGGGAACCGCAACGCCCGAGAGGCTGACGAAGGAAGGCCCGGACTGCGCGGCGATCTCGGGCGTGTCCCGCGTGCCCTCCTTCGACCAGGCGATGCGCGGAATACCATTCGCGGTGGCGAAGGTGGCGAGCTTTCCCCGATCGGCCGGGGTAAGGGGGCCATCGGTCCGCAGCCAGAGATCCGGCCCCGTATCGAGCAGGTTCACCATGGCCGATCCCGTCCGCCGCAGGGCCGGGATGGAGGCCATGAGCCTCCGGATCGGCTCCACCAGCGCCAGGATGCGCGGATCGATGACGAAGCAGACGGCCATGTCGAAGGGCTCGGCCGAGCCGCGGGCGTGGAAACCGACGATCACCCCGTTTGCCCCCCGGCGAAGGGCGAAGTCGGCGCGGCGGCGGGTATTGCGCGGGCTGGGGATGGCGGGGGCGACATCGATGCCGCGAAAGCCGGCGCGGGATAGGGCCTCGGAAACCCGCATGGCCTTCCATTCGGCCACGGCCTGGTCCGCCCAGTGCTGCACGGCGCAGGCGCCGCAGGTGCCGAAATGCGGGCAGGGGGGCGGAACGCGGGCGGGGGAGGGGGTTTCTACGGCGGTAAGAGTGGCAGCACGGCCATCGCCGCGCACCGGGCCGGGCTCTGCCTCCACCACCTCGCCCGGGAGGGCGAAGGGCACGAAAAGGGGACGGCCGGTTTCGTCACGGCCGATTCCGTCGCCCGCGGCACCCATGGCCTCGATGGTCATCCGCATGGCAGTCCCTCGTTGCTCCAACAAGAAAGGGGCGGCCCCGAAGGACCGCCCCCGAATACGCGATCCAGCGAGGATCAGCCGAAAGCGTTCAACCCGGTCTGGGCACGGCCCAGGATGAGGGCGTGCACGTCATGCGTGCCCTCATAGGTGTTCACCGTCTCCAGGTTCACCGCGTGGCGGATCACATGATACTCGTCGACGATGCCGTTGCCGCCATGCATGTCACGGGCCATGCGGGCGATGTCGAGCGCCTTGCCGCAGTTGTTGCGCTTCATCATGGAGATCATCTCCGGCGCGGCCTTGTGTTCATCGAACAGGCGGCCGAGGCGGAGGACAGCCTGCAGGCCGAGGGTGATCTCGGTCTGCATGTCAGCCAGCTTCTTCTGGATCAGCTGGGTCTGGGCCAGCGGCTTGCCGAACATCTTGCGGCCCAGCGTGTAATCACGCGCGCGGTGCCAGCAATCCTCGGCGGCGCCCAGCACGCCCCAGGAGATGCCGTAGCGGGCGCGGTTGAGGCAGGAGAAGGGACCGGCCAGGGACTTCACGCCCGGCAGGCGGTTCTCCTCGGGGACGAAGACCTCGTCCATCATGATCATGCCGGTCACCGAGGCGCGCAGCGACAGCTTGCCCTCGATCTTCGGAGCCGTGAGGCCCTTCATGCCCTTGTCGAGGATGAAGCCGCGCAGCACGCCCTCGTCGTCCTTCGCCCAGACCACGAAGACATCGGCGATCGGGGAGTTGGAAATCCAGGTCTTGGAACCGGAGAGCAGGTAGCCGCCATCCACCTTCTTCGCGCGGGTGCGCATGGAGTTGGGGTCGGAACCGGCATCCGGCTCGGTCAGGCCGAAGCAGCCGACATATTCGCCGGTGCGGAGCTTCGGCAGGTACTTGTCCTTCTGCTCCTCGGAGCCGAAGGCCCAGATCGGGTACATGACGAGCGAGGACTGCACGGAGAAGGCGGAGCGGTAGCCGCTGTCCACCCGCTCCACTTCGCGGGAGATCAGGCCGTAGGAGACATAGCCGACGCCGGCGCAGCCATGGCTGTCCAGGGTGGCGCCCAGGAAGCCCATCTCGCCGAACTCATTCATGATCTCCCGGTCGAAATGCTCGCGACGGGTTGCCTCGATCACGCGGGGCAGGAGCTTGGACTGGCAGAACTCGCGCGCCGCGTCGCGGATCATGCGCTCGTCCTCGGTGAGCTGCTCCTCCAGCAGAAGAGGATCGTCCCACACAAAGGCGCCCATCTTCGCGGCGGACTTGATCGGGGTGACGACGTTCATCTCTGCGTTCCTCTCGGAGAGCGGTACCTGTTAGGCCAGCATCCTGCCTCAGGAAGGTCAGATGCGCGAGCCAGGGAAGGGGGTGTAGCCCCTTCCCTGCGCTTCGTCAGGCCGCCTCGGCCTCATTTTCCGAGCTGCGCTTCGGCCGCGGCAGCGGGATGAGCATGAAGGCGGGAACGGCATCGCCGAAGCCCACGACGGAGGGGCCGAGATCCTCCTGGCGATGGCGGTAGTGTTCGCGGCGGCCATCGCGGCGGTAGCGATCCTCCCGGCCCCGGTCCTCGGCGGACCATTCGCGGGCCGCGTCGCGATTCACCTCGTCGAGCACGCGGTCGCCTGAGCGGGGGGCGCGATCGCGCTCGCCGCGGCGGTCGTCACGACGGTCATCGCGCTCCCGCTCCCGGCGGACCTCAGGCTCCTCGCGCGGCGCGCGCGCCTCCTTCTCGTCGCGGCGTCCCTCGCTCCGGCCACCCCGGGCTTCGCGGCGGCCGCCCTCGGGACGGCTCTCGCGCTCGCGGCGCCCCTCGCCACGGCCGCGATCGCCCCGGCCGCTATCACGGCTGCGGGAATCGCCGCCGCGGCCCCGGCGCCGGCCGGTGGCCTTCAGTGCCTCCTGGATCTCCTCAGGGGAGACAGGCGCCAGCCCCTCGATCTCCATGGGCGGAATCGGGAAGCCGGTCAGGGTCTCGACCGCCGCAACGGCCTTCGCCTCATCGGCCGTGGCCAGGGTGAAGGCCCGTCCCTCACGCCCCGCGCGGCCGGTGCGGCCGATACGGTGGACATAATCCTCGGCATGGTAGGGCACGTCGAAGTTGAAGACGTGGGACAGGCCGCCGATGTCGATGCCGCGGGCCGCGACATCGGAGCAGACCAGGATCTGCAACTCGCCCGCCTTGAACTTCTCCAGCGTCTGGAAGCGCACGGACTGCGCCAGGTCGCCATGCAGGGCGCCGACGTTGAAGCCATGCTTGCGCAGGCTCTTGAAGAGGATGTCGACATCCACCTTGCGGTTGCAGAAGACCAGGGCGTTCTGCACTTCTTCGCGCCGGATCAGGCGGCGCAGCGCCTCGCGCTTCTCGCGCTCCTGCACCCAGAGCAGGCCAGCGGTGATGGTGGTCGCCACCGAGGCGGGGGCGGAGACGGTGATCTCGCGCGGGTTCTGCAGGAAGGCATCGGCCAGGCGCCGGATCTCGGGCGCCATGGTGGCGGAGAAGAACAGCGTCTGACGCAGCTTCGGCAGCATCGAGACGATGCGCTCGACATCGGGGATGAACCCCATGTCCAGCATCCGGTCCGCCTCGTCGATCACCAGCACCTTGCAGTCGGCCAGCAGGATGCGCCCGCGGTCGAACAGGTCCAGCAGGCGGCCGGGGGTGGCGATCAGGACGTCCACGCCCTTCTCGAGCACCGTCTTCTGCTCATCCATGCTCTCTCCGCCGATCAGGAGGGCATGGGTGAGGTTCAGGTACTTGCCGTAGTTGACAAAGTTCTCCGCCACCTGAAGGGCCAGCTCGCGGGTCGGCTCCAGGATCAGGCTGCGCGGCATGCGGGCCTTGGCGCGGGAGCCGGCCAGGATGTCGAGCATCGGCAGTGTGAAGCCGGCGGTCTTGCCCGTGCCAGTCTGGGCGCAGCCGAGGACGTCGCGGCCCATGAGCACGACGGGGATCGCCTGCTCCTGGATCGGGGTGGGGTGGATGTAGCCGAGCTCGGTAACGGCCTTGAGGATCGGATCGGAGAGGCCGAGATCGCTGAAGGTGGCGCGGACGGAGGCGTCCTCCTCCTGCTCGTCCTTCACCTCGTCCTCATCGTCGTCATCATCATCGTCACTGTCGTCATCATCATCGTCGTCATCGTCGTCATCATCCGACTTGACGGGCTCGGCGACGTCGGGGCCGGTTTCGCCGGTATCCTCGCCATCAGGGCCGGTTTCGCCGACCGTCTCGCCATCGGAGCCCTGCTCCGGGACGTCCGAGCCGGAGGCCAGGGCCTCGATAGGCTCGGCGGCCTCAAAAGCGGCCGGGGTCTCGGCGAAATGCGGAGAGGCGCCTTCACCCACCGGATCGCCGTCGGCGGCGCCCATGGCGTTACCGGTGGCGGCGTCGGGCGCGCCCGTCTCGGGCAGGGCCTGGACGGCCTTGTCCTGCGGGGTGGCGCTCTCGGCGGAGGAAGGCTGGTCGTGTTCGGTCAAGCGTATGTTCCTGTGGCGCCACCCGGCCGGCTTCGGCAGGATGACGAAAAGTCGGGCTGCGTCGTTCAACGGGGTCGGGCGCCACGCGGCATGCCGGAGGCGCCCGGCCGATGGTCCGGCGTGGCGCCGCGGGACTCCATGTCCCACCGCGCTGCACGCAGCCGCTCGCGCGCGATATGCGCCCACAGGCGCCCGGATGCAAGACGGGCGGCCGAATCCGGGCGGTTGCGCGAGCCTCGTGGCCCGATTACCACGCGCCCATGCCCGCCCCAACCCGGATGCCGCTCCTCCTCCTGCCCGGGCTCCTTTGCGATGGGCGGCTGTGGCGCGACCAGATGGACGGGCTGGCCGACCTGGTGGATCCGGTCGTCGCCGATCTGACGCTGGATACCAGCATCCAGGCCATGGCGGCACGGGCGATCGCTACGGTGGAGGGGCCTTTCGCCGTCGCCGGGCTCTCCATGGGCGGCTATGTGGCCTTCGAGGTGATGCGGCAGGCGCCAGGGCGCGTGGCGCGGCTGGCGCTGTTCGATACTTCCGCCCGCCAGGATGCACCGGAACAGGCGAAGCAGCGGCGTGGATTGATGTCACTGACTCGGTCCGGGCGGTTCAAGGGCGTAACGCCGCGACTGCTGCCGCGCCTGCTGCATGAGCGCAACCTGTATGGACCACTGGCGGGGGAGGTCATGGAGATGGCCGAGCGCGTCGGGCGTGATGCGTTCCTGCGGCAGCAGGAGGCCATTCTGAAACGTTCCGACTCGCGCGGTGACCTGGGGAGCATCGCGGTCCCGACACTGGTGGTGGCCGGGGAGGCGGATGTGCTGACCCCGCCGGAACTGGCCCGGGAGATCGCGGAAGGGATTCCAGGCGCTGCCCTGCATCTGCTTCCCGGTTGCGCCCATCTGCCGAGCATGGAGGAGCCGGAGGCGGTGACCGCGCTGATGAGGGCCTGGCTCAGCTGAGCGGGAGGGCTTCCACGCGTGCCTGCTGCTACCCATATCCTCCCGATGATCGACGTCAGGCGCCTTGTCCTGGCGACGGCCCTGATGGCGTCGCCTCTCCTCCTCTCCGGCCCGGCTGAGGCGCGGGGCGGGGTGAGCTTCGGCATCGGGATCGGGGTGCCGATCTATCCGGCCTATCCCGTCTATCCGGCCTACCCTTATGCCTATCCGGTTCCACCTCCGCCGCCGCCCTATTACATCCCGCCTTACCCGGCCTATGCGCCCCCTCCCGCCTATCCGGTGCCGCGTCCGCCAGGGCAGACCTGCTATGCGGGAGCCTTTATCTGCCCACTGGACCGCAATCTGAGCGCCGGCGACGCCTGCGGCTGCCCGGCGCCGAATGGGCAGAGGGCCTGGGGCCGCGTGGGCTGAACCTCTCCGTCCGGCCTTGAGGGCGGGGTGCTGAAACCGTGATCCCCAGGCGCCGCTTCCTTCTGCCGGAGGGAATGCCGCCCATGCCGAGCAGTGACAGCGCCGAAGCCATTGTGGAGCCCAGGGAGGCCGCGCGCGCGGCCGGGCTTCGCTATGTCAGCGATACGAAACCGGGAATCACGCGGGAGCCGAGGGGCGAGGGTTTCGTCTATCGCGATCCCGCCGGCCAGTTGCTGAATGATGAGGGGATGCTGGAGCGTATCCGCTCCCTCGCCATTCCGCCCGCCTATACCGATGTGTGGATCTGCCTCCATGCCAACGGCCATATCCAGGCCACCGGGCGGGATGCGCGGGGCCGCAAGCAGTACCGGTACCATCCCCGCTGGCGCGAGACGCGCGACGCCACGAAATACGAGCGTATGGCGGAATTCGCCGTGGCGCTGCCGGTGATTCGCGCGCGCGTGGCGGCCGATCTGCGCCGCAGGGGCCTTCCGCGCGAGAAGGTGCTGGCCACCATCGTGCGGCTGCTGGAGACGACGCTGATCCGCGTAGGCAATGACGATTACGCCAAGGAGAACGGT
This sequence comes from Roseomonas xinghualingensis, assembly GCF_025791835.1. Lineage (GTDB taxonomy): Bacteria > Pseudomonadota > Alphaproteobacteria > Acetobacterales > Acetobacteraceae > Roseomonas > Roseomonas xinghualingensis. Next base: position 106,557 of record NZ_JAOXLP010000005.1, on the reverse strand, counting down.
TCCTTCGGCCTGACCACCTTGCGGAACCGGCATGTGTCCGTGAAAGGCGAGACCATGCGCTTCGCCTTCAAGGGCAAGAGCGGCAAGACCTGGCGGCTCGGCATTGCGGACCGGCGCGTGGCGAAGGTGGTGCGGGAATGCCAGGACCTGCCGGGGCAGGAACTCTTTGCCTATCAGGACGAGGATGGCGTGCTGCGTAACGTCACCTCAGGCGATGTGAACGACTATCTGCGCGAGATCACGGGGCGGGACATCACTGCCAAGGATTTCCGCACCTGGGCCGGCACGGTCATGGCGGCGCTGGCCCTTCGCGAGTTCGAGGCGGTGGACAGCCAGGCCGCCGCCAAGCGGAACATCCGGGCGGCGATCGAGAAGGTGGCTTCGCGCCTGGGCAATACGCCGACCGTCTGCCGTAAATGCTACGTCCATCCGGACCTGCTGGAGGGCTACATGGCCGGGAAGCTGGTGCTGGAGATCGCCGGGCGGGCGGAGGAAGAGTTGCGCGAGGACATCGCGGATCTGCGGCCGGAGGAGGCAGCGGTACTTGCGCTGCTGGCACGGCTGAAGACCGAGAGGGTGGCTCCCGCCCGCCGCGTGGGGCGTCAGGCTGCGCGCGCCGCGGCCTGACGCCCGGAGGTCCGGTCAGGCCCCCTTTCGCTCGCTATCCATATGAGCGAGCTGCGAGGCCGGGTAGCGGCTGCCGGCAGCAGCCCCCCTGGGCACGGCCTGCTCGATCGCTGCGAGCGTCGGTGCATCCAGCTTCACCTCCAACGCGCCCAGCGCTTCCTCCAGCCGGTCCCGGCGCCGCGCGCCCACTAGCGGCACGATATCTGCCCCGCGCGAGGCGACCCAGGCGATGGCGAGTTGCGCGCCCGTGACGCCTTGCCGCTGCGCGACGGCGCGCAGGGCTTCGGCGAGGGACAGGTTGCGGTCCAGATTCTCTCCCCGGAAACGGGGAGACAGGGTACGGAAGTCGTGCTCGCCGCCGCGCTCCTTCGACCAATGGCCGCTGATCAGGCCGCGCGACAGCACGCCATAGGCGGTGATGCCGATGCCCAGTTCCCGGCAGGTGGGCAGAATATCCTCCTCGATCCCGCGGGAGAGCAGCGAATACTCGATCTGCAGATCGGCGATCGGATGCACGGCATGGGCACGGCGGATCGTCTCCGCGCCGACCTCGGAAAGGCCGATATGGCGGATATGTCCGGCTTTCACGAGATCGGCCATGGCGCCGACCGTTTCCTCGATGGGGACGTCCGGGTCGAGCCGCGCGGGCCGGTAGATGTCGATATGGTCGGTGCCGAGGCGGCGCAAGCTGTAGGCAAGGAAGTTACGAACCGCGGCCGGGCGGGAATCATAGCCGTGCCAACCCATCTCCGGGTCGCGCAGCGCACCGAACTTCACGCTGATGGTGAGCTTCTCGCGCGGCAGGCTTCGCAGCGCCTCGCCGATCAGCATCTCGCTATGGCCCATGCCGTAGAAGTCGCCGGTGTCGAGAAGGGTGATGCCGCGCTCCACAGCCATGGCGATGGTGGCCAGGCTCTCCGTGCGGTCCGCGGGGCCGTAGAAATCGGACATGCCCATACAGCCGAGGCCGAGGGCGGAGACAGTGGGACCAGTAATTCCGAGGCGGCGCTGTTCCATGGAGGACTCCTATCCACAGGGTTTCGGGTGGCGTGGATATGACGCGGTGCCGCCCCAGGCTTAATCCCGTAGAATCCGCATGTGCTGTTCGGAATCAGCGAATGATGCGGGCCTCACTGACTGATCTGGAGCTTCTGGCCGCCGTCGCAAGGCATGGCAGCTTCCGGCGCGCGGCCGCCGAGGCCGGGATCGCGCCTTCCAGCGCCACGGAGCGCATCAGGGTGCTGGAGGACCGGCTGGGGGCGCGGCTGCTGAACCGCACCACACGCAGCGTCAGCCCGACCGAGGCCGGGGCGGCGCTGCTGGCGCGGCTCGGGCCGGCGCTGGGGGAGGTGGCGGCGGCACTGGATGCGGTGGGGGAGGCCGGGGCAGCCATCTCGGGCACGCTACGGATCAACGCGCCGCCGCCGGCCGCGCAACTGGTGCTGGCGCCGCTGCTGCCTGCCTTCCTGGCGCAGCATCCGCGCGTGGTCGTGGAACTGGCCGCGGAGAGCGGCTTCACCGACATCGTGCGGGACGGCTTCGATGCGGGCGTGCGCTATGGGGAGGATCTGGCGCGGGACATGATCGCGGTGCCTCTCGGCGTGCCGCAGCGCTACGTGCTGGTAGCCGCGCCTTCGCTGGTTGCGGCCCATGGCACGCCGGCGGAGCCGCAGGCGCTGCTGCGGCTGCCCTGCATTCGCCTGCGCTTCTCGAGCGGCGTGATACTGCCCTGGGAGTTCGAGCAGGATGGGCGGGTGGTCTCCATCCGGCCGGAGGGGCCGCTGGTAACCTCGGACGCGCATCTGGCCCTGTCCGCCGCCATCAACGGGGTGGGGTTCTTCGTCACCTTCGAGGGCTGGGCGCGGGAGGCCATCGCGGCCGGGAAGCTCGTCTCCCTGCTCGAGGACTGGCTTCCGCCCTTTGAGGGGCCTTTCCTTTACTATCCCTCGCGCCGCCACATGCCCGCCGCGCTGCGGGCCTTCATCGACTTCATCCGGGCGCGCCGGTAGTCCCGGCGCGCCGCGGCGATGCCCTCAGACGTCCACTTCCGCCTCGTCCAGCTTGGACGCGTTCTCCTGGATGAACTTGAAGCGCAGTTCGGGCTTGCGGCCCATCAGCGCCTCGATCAGCTCGGCCGTCTCCGCGCGGGCATCCTGCGGCAGGACGACACGCAGCAGGGTGCGCTTCTTCGGGTCCATCGTCGTCTCCTTGAGGGAGGCGGGGGGCATTTCGCCCAGGCCCTTGAAGCGGCTGACCTCAACCTTCTGGTTCGGCTTGAATTCGCGCTTGAGGATGCGCTCGCGGTCCGTGTCGTCCCGCGCATAGATGCTCTTGGCGCCATGCTGGAGGCGATAGAGCGGCGGCTGTGCGAGGAAGAGGCGGCCCTCGCGCACCAGGGCGGGCAACTCCTTGTAGAAGAAAGTCATCAGCAACGCCGCGATATGCGCGCCATCCACATCCGCATCGGTCATGACGATGATGCGGCCGTAGCGCAGGCGCGCGAGGTCGAAACGGTCGCCGACGCCGCAGCCCAGCGCCTCCACCAGGTCCCGCAACTCCTGGTTCGCGCGCAGCTTCTCGGTGCTGGCCGAGGCGACGTTCAGGATCTTGCCGCGCAGCGGCAGCACCGCCTGGGTAACGCGGTCGCGCGCCTGCTTGGCGGAGCCACCGGCGGAGTCACCCTCCACCAGGAAAAGCTCGGTGCTGGCGGCGTTCTCGCTGGAGCAATCGGCCAGCTTGCCGGGCAGGCGCAGCTTGCGCGTGGCGCTCTTGCGTGGCGTGTCCTTCTGCTCGCGGCGGCGGATGCGTTCCTCGGCGCGCTCGATGGCCCAGGAAAGCAGGTTGTCCGCGTTGCGCGTGTCGCCGGTCAGCCAATGGTCGAAGTGGTCGCGCAGCGCGCCTTCGACGAGGCGGGACGCCTCGGGGGAGGTGAGTTTGTCCTTGGTCTGGCCCTGGAACTGCGGATCGCGGACGAAAACCGAGACCATGCCGGCGAGGCCGCCGAACACGTCCTCGGCCGTCACGCTGGCTGCGCGCTTCTCCTTCCGCAACTCGCCATAGGCACGCAGGCCCTTCACCAGCGCGTTGCGGAAGCCGGCCTCATGCGTGCCGCCCTGGGGGGTCGGGATGGTGTTCGCATAGGTGGAGAGGAAGCCCTCGCCCTGCTCCAGCCAGGTCGCCGCCCATTCTGCGCGGCCGGCATTGCCGGGGAAGGTGGCCTCGCCCGCCCAGGGCGTGGGGACGACGGCGGGCTTCCCCTCGATGGCCGCGGAAAGATAGTCCGAGAGGCCGCCGGGGAAGTGCAGCGTTGCCTGGGCAGGGGTTTCGTCCTTGATCAGGCGCGGATCGCAGGACCAGCGGATCTCGACGCCCTTGTAGAGATAGGCTTTGGAGCGGCAGAAGCGGTACAGCCGGGCGGCGAGGAACTGCTGCTTGCCAAAGATGTCCGGATCCGGCCGGAAGCGGATGGTGGTCCCGCGGCGGTTATGGACCGGCCCCGCGTTCTTCAGCTTCCCGAGCGGCTTCCCGCGCGAATAGGCCTGGGTAAAGAGGGTGCGGTCGCGCGCGACCTCCACTTCCATGCGCTCGGCAAGGGCATTCACCACCGAGGAGCCGACGCCATGGAGGCCGCCCGAGGTGTCATAGGCCTTGCCGCTGAACTTGCCACCGGAATGGAGGGTGGTGAGGATCACCTCCAGCGCCGAGAGCTTCGGGAATTTGGGGTGCGGGTCCACCGGGATACCGCGGCCATTGTCCCGCACCGTGAGCCAGTTGTCCGGCTCCAGCGTCACCTCGATGCGGTCGGCATGGCCGGCCACTGCCTCGTCCATCGCATTGTCGATGATCTCGGAGGCCAGGTGGTGCAGCGCGTTCTCGTCGGTGCCACCGATATACATGCCGGGGCGGCGGCGGACGGGCTCCAGGCCCTCCAGCACCTCAATGTCAGCGGCGGAATAGGATTGCTGGGCCGCGCCCCTGGGGGGGCGACCGGCGAATAGATCGTTCATGTCTTGTTCTGGTCCCCTGGCCCAACCTAGCCCGCCGGAGGGTCCAAAAGCAACCGCCCCGGCACCGTAGGGGGGTACCGGGGCAGAAATTCAAAAGCGGCGGGCGAGGCGGCCCGCCAGCGGCGTCAGCCCTGTCCGTGCAGATGGGCCTCGAGCATCCACAGGGACTTGTCCACCTCGCGGGAGACATCGGTAATCAGGTCGGCGGTATCGGCGTCACCGGCCTCGTCCACCTTGTCGATGCCCTCGCGGAGGTGGCGGGCAAGCTGGGCATAGCGCTCGGCCAGCGCACGGCAATGATCCAGGCCATCGAGCAGGTTCGGGTCATAGGGCGAGATGCGCGTCTTGGCGCCGACGGTCTGGGTCGTGCCATCCGGCATGCCGCCAAGCTGCACGGCACGCTCGGCCAGCTCATCCGTCTGCTCGGCCAGCATCTCGTAGAACTTCTCGAACATGGTGTGCAGCCCATAGAAGTGGCTGCCCTTGACGTTCCAATGCGCCTGGCGGGTCGCATTGGTCGTGTCGATGATATCAACCAACAGGGCATTCAACGTGGCGATGCTTGCGGCCTTGGCATTGCCGGGAGTGTCGTTGCGCGTCTGGTTCAGGGCCTTGCCGGATTCCGCCTTCGCCATGGATGGCTCCTTCATGCTGGTGTGCGTGGAACGGGGAGATCATGGGAAGGTCCCCGCCCTATGCAATCCGAATGCGCCGCGGCGCGGAAGGTTTCCGATGCGCTGCTGGGCAGACGCTCCTGCATGCCAGCGGCCCTGGCGCAGCCGGCGGTTCCTCAGACCGGAATTTGCACGAAGCGCTCCGCCTCCGCCCTGCTGCCCTCCTGCTGGAAGGCGGTCGCCGAAGCCAGGATGGCATGGTCGTGCTCGCTGAGCCGCGACTGCTCGCGCAGGTGGTCGGTCCAGGAGCGGACGCCCCAGAGCTCCACGTAACGCTCTGGATGCGCCACATCCTCGTAGAGGTGCCAGAAGCTGGCACCCGCCCGGAGGCGCACGCCCCGTACCTCCGCCATGGCGCGGAGGAAGGCTGGGCGCGAGGCGGCTGGGACCGCGTAGCGGACGGTTTCCAGCAGCCGTGCCTCATGGTTGCGGAGGGCAGGGAGCAGTTCCGGATCAGGGGCCTCCGGAACCGGCTCGATCACATTGGCCGGGTGCGGGGCGTTAGGGGCGGCCTCGATCGGCAGGTGGCGCACAAGCAGGGACAGGATGATGCTCGCGACGCCGAAAGCCATCAGCGTGTAGGAAACGCCGATCGTGGCGCCGCCGATGCCGCCGAGGGTGGAGCCGAGAGCCATGGCGCCGAAGGTCGCCACCTGGAACAGCCCGATGGCCCGTGCCCGCACCCAGGGCCGGGCCGCGAGTTGCGAGGCCGCGCCGAGGGTGGATGTCATGCCCAGCCAGGACGCGCCGTAGAGCAGCATCGCGATGCCTGCGGGCGCCCAATGGCGGGACAGGCCGAGCAGGATGACCGACAGCCCGATCGCGGCAGAGAAGACAACCACCGAGGTGGAGCGGGACATGATGTTCCGCACCGCCGGCAGGGCGAAGCTCGCCGCCACGGCACCCACGCCCATGACGCCCAGCATCAACCCGAAGGCCTCCGGCCCAAGGCCAAGCTGGAAGCGCACCAGAAGCGGCAGCAGCCCCCAGACCGCCGAGCCCGCGAAGAAGGAGAGGGTGGAGCGGATGATGATGCCGCGCATGACCGGGCTGGCGAGGACATAGCGCACGCCGCTTCCCATGGCGTCCACCAGGCTTTCGCGCGGAGTCGTGCTGGTTTCAGGAACGCGCTTCCAGGCGATGAGGGCGGCGAGGAGGATGCCGAAGCAGGCGGCGTTCAGCCCGAAGGCCATTCCGGCGCCCGCCCAGCCGAGCACGAGTCCGCCCAGGGCCGGGCCGAGGGCGCGCGCCAGGTTGAAGCCCATGCCGTTCAGCACGATGGCCTGCACCAGGTCGTCGCGCCGGACGAGTTCCGGGGTGGTGGCGGCGAAGGCGGGGAAATTGGCTGCGGCCCCCATGCCGATGCAGAAGGTCAGGGCCAGCAGGCCCCAGGGGCCGAGGACGCCGGTGCCGGCCAGGAGGCAAAGGAGTCCGGCGGTGGCGATGAGCCAGAGCTGGGTCAGGATGAGGAAGCGCCGGCGATCCATGATGTCCGCCATCGCCCCTGCTGGCAGGGCAAGGAGGAAGACGGGCAGGAGGGTCGCCACCTGCACGAGGCTGACCATGACGGCGGAGGGAGACAGGGAGGTCATCAGCCAGCCGGCCGCGGTGCTCTGCACCCAACTGCCGATATTGCTGACGAGAAGCGCGATCCAGAGCATCCGGAAGTCGGGGTTCCGGAAGGGGATGAAAGCGGCAGGTGCGGGCATGGATGAGGAAAGGCCGTAAGAAGGTGGCGGTTTCGTGTTCCGCCATGCGGGGCGGCACGTCACCGGAGTGCCGTCTCGTGCTGTGCGGCGGGGCGTGCAAGGTGATAGAGGCCGGCGCCATGCTCAAGCGCTTCTTCTCCTATTACCGTCCGCACCGGCGGCTGTTCCTGTTGGATTTCGGCTGCGCGGTGCTGTCCGGACTGCTGGAACTGGGCTTCCCCCTGGCCGTGAAGGCCTTCGTGGACCGCCTGCTGCCAGGGCAGGACTGGGTGTTGATCGGGCTGGCGGCGGCGGCGCTGATGGTCGTCTATCTGGTGAATGCCGGGCTGATGTCGGTGGTGACCTATTGGGGCCACATGCTGGGCATCAACATCGAGACGGAGATGCGGCGGAAGGCGTTCTCGCACCTCCAGAAGCTCTCCTTCTCCTATTACGACAACCACAAGACCGGCCACATTGTCGGGCGGCTGACCAAGGATCTGGAGGAGATCGGGGAGGTGGCCCATCACGGGCCGGAGGACCTGTTCATTGCCGTGATGACCTTCCTCGGCGCCTTCGCCCTGATGTTCACGGTGAATGCGGAGCTGGCGCTGATCACGGCGGCCATCGTGCCCGTCACCGGCTGGCTGACGGCGCGCTATGGCGGGCGGATGACGCGGAACTGGCGCGCGATCTATGGGCGAGTCGGCAATTTCAACGCGCGGATCGAGGAGAATGTCGGCGGCATCCGCGTGGTGCAGGCCTTCGCCAATGAGGACCATGAGCGGCGGCTCTTCGCGCGGGACAACGAGGGGTACCGCACGACGAAGCTGGAGGCCTACCGGCTGATGGCGGCGAGCGGGACGCTCTCCTACCTCTCGATGCGGCTGACGCAGGTGGTGGTGATGGTGGCGGGCAGCTGGTTCGTCGTGCGGGGCGAGCTTTCAGCGGGCGGCTTCGTGGGCTTCCTGCTGCTGGTTGGCGTGTTCTTCCGGCCGGTGGAGAAGATCAATTCCGTCATCGAGACCTATCCCAAGGGCATCGCCGGCTTCCGCCGCTACATCGAGTTGATGGACACGGAGCCGGACATCGCCGACCGGCCGGGCGCGCGGGCCGTCTCCAGTCTTCGGGGCGAGATCCGCTACGAGGGGGTACGTTTCGCCTATGGGGATGGGCGGCCGGTGCTGGATGGGATCGACCTGCATATCCGTCCTGGTGAGACGGTGGCTTTCGTCGGCCCCTCGGGGGCGGGGAAGACGACGCTCTGCTCCCTGCTGCCGCGCTTCTACGAGACGGCTGCGGGGCGGATCACGATCGACGGGATCGACATCAGGGACATGACCCTGGCCTCGCTCCGCGGGCAGATCGGCATCGTGCAGCAGGACGTGTTCCTGTTCGGCGGTACGATCCGCGAGAACATTGCCTATGGGCATCTCGGCGCATCCGAGGCGGAGATTCTGGAGGCCGCGCGGCGGGCCCGGCTGGATGGGGTGATCGCGGCTTTGCCCGAGGGGCTGGATACGGTGATCGGGGAGCGCGGGGTGAAGCTTTCGGGTGGCCAGAAGCAGCGCCTGGCCATCGCGCGCATCTTCCTGAAGAATCCGCCGATCCTGATCCTCGACGAAGCCACCTCAGCCCTGGACACGGAAACCGAGCGGGCGATCCAGGCCTCGCTGCAGGAGCTTTCCGAAGGACGGACAAGCCTGGTGATCGCGCACCGTCTGGCGACGATCCGGGATGCGGACCGCATCGTGGTGGTGGACCAGGGCCGCGTGGTGGACCAGGGCCGCGTGGTGGAGCAGGGGCGGCATGGAGAACTGCTCGGCCGGGGCGGGGTCTATTCGCGCTTGGCGGCGGTACAGCGGACCGGCTGAGCATGTGCCGGCGATTTTTCAATAAGTTTCGAATTTGCATTGATATCGTGGCGCTCCGGATGATGGAGAAGGCGCCATGTTCGATCCGACGACTTACACCGGTTTCCACACCTGGCTGAGCCTGATTGCCATGGCAGCCGGTTTCGTGGCCGTGGCAGGGCTGCTGGCCGGGCGGGAGCGGCATGGCTGGACCGTCCTTTTCCTCGTCACGGCGATCGGGACGAGCGCCACGGGCTTCGGCTTTCCCTTCCAGGGCGTCCTTCCTTCGCATGTCGTCGGCGTCCTGGCGCTGCTGGTGCTGGCGGTCGCGCTGCTTGCCCGGTATGGCCGGCATCTCAGCGGAGGCTGGCGCGCAGCCTATGTCGTTACGATGGTCATCAGCCTGTATCTGCTGACCTTCGTGGGGGTGGCACAGATCTTCCAGAAGATTCCCGCCTTTGCCGACACGGCGCCAGTGGGCTTCGCATTGGCGCAACTGGCTCTTCTGGTCGGGTTTGCCCTGCTGACCATGCGGGCGGTGAAGCGGTTCCGTCTTCCGGATGCGCCGGTCCCCTCGCTGGGACAGCCAGCCTGAAGGGGGAGTTGCGCCTCACCTGGGCTTGTCTCACCGTTCCCGGGCAAGCTCATCTAGGCTGATCCCATGCCGGCACGCATCACGACTTATTCCGAATTCTGGCCCTACTACCTGCGGGAGCATGCTGATCCGTGGACCCGGTGGGTGCATGTGCTGGGAACGGTGCTGGGCGTGGCCCTGTTCCTGGCTGGGGTCGTGACCGGACGATGGTGGCTGGTGCTGGCCGGGTTGGTGACCGGTTATCTCTTCGCCTGGGTGAGCCACCTGGCCATCGAGCGGAACCGCCCCGCCACCTTCACCCATCCCCTCTGGTCACTGGGTTCGGATCTACGCATGGCCTGGCTCTTCCTGACAGGCCGCCTGGAGCGTGAATTGCGCCGAGCAGGGGTCAACTGACCCACGGGGGCCGGGGTGGCTTGCTGCCACCCCGGCAGGGTCCAGGGGCGAGCCCCTGTGCCCGGATCAGCCGAGGGCGAACTTGACCGCCGAGAGCACCGCGATCAGCCAGACCGCGCCATGCACCTCGCGGGCACGGCCCGCGCCAGTCTTGATCGCCACATAGGCGATGAAGCCAAGCCCGATGCCTGTGGCGATGGAGAAGGTGAAGGGCATGGCCATAGCGCCCAGGATGGCCGGCAGGTACTCGGTGGAATCGTCCCAGGCCAGGTCCTTCAGAGAATGGGCCATGAGGCAGGCGACGAAGATCAGGGCCGGGGCCGTGGCGAAGGCTGGGATGGCGGTGGCTAGCGGGGCCAGGAACAGCGCCAGCAGGAAGAGAGCGCCCACGGTCAGCGCCGTGAGGCCGGTGCGTCCGCCCGCCTGCACGCCCGCCGCGCTCTCGACATAGCTGACGGTGGTGGAGGTGCCGAGGGCTGCGCCGATCATGGCGCCGCCGCTATCGGCCATCAGCGCGCGGCCAAGCCGCGGCACGGAGCCGTCCGGCCGCATCAGCCCGGCGCGGTGGGTGGTGGCGATCAGCGTGCCGGCATTGTCCAGCAGGTCCACCATGAAGAAGGTGAAGATGATCCCCGCGAGACCGAGCGAGATGGCACCCGCGATATCCATCTGCAGGAAGGTGGGGGCGATGGAGGGCGGCGCGGAGACGATGCCGCTGAAGGTGGTGAGCCCGAAGGGAACGCCGGCCAGGGCCGTGACAAGAATGCCGATGACGATGGCGCCCGGCACACGCCGCGCCACCAGCCCCGCGATCAGGACGAAGCCAGCGCAGCCCAGCAGCACGGGTGGGGAGCTGATGGGGCCCATGGCCACGAAGGTCGCTGGATGGGCCACCACCAGGCCGAGGCTCTTCAGGCCGATCAGCCCCAGGAAGAAGCCGATGCCGGCAGCGATGCCCAGCTTGAGCGAGAGCGGGATGCCGTTGATCAGCCATTCCCGGAAGCCGGCCACTGAGATGAGAAAGAAGATGATGCCGGAGAGGAACACCGCTCCCAGCGCCACCTGCCACGAGACCCCCATGCCGCCGACCACGGCGAAGGCGAAATAGGCGTTCAGCCCCATGCCGGGAGCCAGGGCGATCGGGTAATTGGCGAGGAAGGCCATCAGGGCGCAGCCGATTGCAGCGGCGAGGCAGGTGGCGACGAAGGCCGCTCCCTGGTCGATCCCCGCCGCGGCCATGATCTGCGGGTTGAGGACGATGACATAGGCCATGGTGAGGAAGGTGGTGAGCCCCGCGACCACCTCTATCCTTACGGTGGTGCCGTTTTCGGCAAGTCTGAAGAACCGTTCCATCTCGCTTTGTCCCCCTGCGCGAATCGGTGCCGCAGGGAAACAGGCCAGACGGTGCCCCGCAACATCGCTGCTCGCGTGGCTTCCATACGCCTGCCGGGGCACCCCGGGTTCGCCTCCCTGAGGCGGGGGGCGTTGCGCGGGGCGGAGGGCGGTGTTTCCCTGTCCGGCAAGACTTGGAGGATAAAGCCATGGCCGAGCCGGATCTGCCCCCTGAATCTCTGGAAGCCGGCGGCGGCAAGGATGGGCCCGCCAGGAAGAAGCCGGCGGATCTCCGCTCCGCCCGCTGGTTCGGCCCGGCCGATCTGCGCAGCTTCGGCCACCGCTCCCGCGCCATGCAGATGGGGTACAGCCCGGAGGAATGGACGGGCAAGCCGATCATCGCGATCGTCAACACCTGGTCCGACCTGCAGCCCTGCCACATGCATTTCAAGCAGCGCGTGGATGACGTGAAGCGCGGCATCCTGATGGCGGGCGGCTTCCCCGTGGAGCTGCCGGCGCTCTCGGTGAGCGAGAGCTATGTGAAGCCGACCACGATGATGTACCGCAACATGCTCGCCATGGAGACGGAGGAGCTGCTGCGCTCCCATCCCGTCGATGGGGCGGTACTGATGGGTGGTTGCGACAAGACAACGCCCGGGCTGTTGCTGGGTGCCACCAGCATGAACATCCCGGCGATCTTCCTGCCGGCGGGGCCGATGCTGCGCGGGAACTGGCAGGGCAAGGTGCTGGGCTCGGGCTCGGACAGCTGGAAGTACTGGGACGAGCTGCGGGCGGGGAAGATCACGGACCAAGACTGGCTGGGAGTGGAGGGCGGGATCGCGCGCTCCTACGGCACCTGCATGACCATGGGGACGGCGAGCACCATGACCGCCATCGCGGAGGCGGTGGGCATGGTGCTGCCCGGTGGCTCCTCCATCCCGGCGGCGGATGCGGGGCATATCCGCCTGGCTTCCGAGAGCGGGCGGCGGATCGTGGAGATGGTGTGGGAGGATCTGATGCCCCGCCGGATCCAGACGAAGGCGGCCTTCGGCAACGCCATCGCGGTGGCCATGGCCATGGGCTGCTCCACCAATGCCATCATCCACCTCATCGCCATGGCGCGCCGTGCCGGGCAGGAGATCGGGCTGGATGATTTCGAGCACTATTCGCGCCGTGTGCCAGTGATCGGCAATGTGCGCCCCTCGGGCAATGCGTATCTGATGGAGGATTTCTTCTACGCAGGTGGCATCAAGGGGCTGATGAGCCGCATCCGGGAGCATCTCGACCTCTCCTGCCTGACGGTCACGGGCCAGACGCTGGGCGAGAACATCGAGGGCGCGAAGGTCTTCAACGACGACGTCATCCGGAGCACCGACAACCCGATCTATGGGGAAGGCTCGCTCGCGGTGCTGAAGGGCAACCTCGCGCCGGATGGATGCGTCATCAAGCCGGCGGCAATGGACCAGAAGTTCCTGAAGCATTCCGGTCCGGCGGTGGTGTTCGACGACTACCCCTCCATGAAGAAGGCGGTGGATGACGAGAACTACCCCTTCACGCCCGACACGGTGATGGTGCTGCGCAATGCGGGACCACAGGGCGGGCCGGGCATGCCGGAATGGGGCATGCTGCCCATGCCGAAGAAGCTGCTGAAGCAGGGCCATCGCGATATGCTGCGTCTTTCGGATGCGCGCATGTCCGGCACCTCCTATGGCGCCTGCGTGCTGCATGTGGCGCCGGAATCCTATGTCGGCGGCCCGCTGGCACTGCTGCGCAATGGCGACATCGTGACGGTGGACGTGGATGCGCGCTCCATCCGCATGGAAGTGCCGGAGGAGGAGCTGGCGCAGCGCCGGGCGGAATGGAAGGCGCCGGAGCCGCGATTCGAGCGCGGCTATGGCTTCATGTTCAGCAAGCACATCCAGCAGGCCAATGAAGGCTGCGACTTCGACTTCCTGCGCACCGAGTTCGGCGCGCCCGTGCCCGAACCCGTGATCTACTGAGGAAACGAGCCATGGCCCTGTCCAACGAGACGCGCGAGAAGCTGAAGGGCGTCAGCACCGCAACGCTCGCCACCGCCCTGTTCAAGCGCGGCTTCCGCAACCAGTTCATCCAGGATGTGAAGCCGCTGCGCGTGCGTGCCGAAAGCATGGTCGGCGAGGCCTTCACGCTGCGCTACATCCCGGCGCGGGAAGACCTGAACGGCATTGAAGTGTTCAAGGACCCCGAGCATCCACAGCGCAAGGGGGTGGAGACATGCCCGCCTGGCGCGGTGCTGGTGATGGACAGCCGCAAGGATGCGCGCGCGGCCTCGGCGGGCTCCATCCTGGTCACGCGGCTGATGGTGCGTGGCGTGGCCGGGGTGGTGACTGATGGTGGGTTTCGGGACGCGCATGAGATCGCGGCGCTGGATATCCCCACCTATCACAGCCGCCCCTCCGCCCCGACCAACCTGACGCTGAATCATGCGATCGACCTGAACGTGCCGATTGGCTGTGGCGATGCGCCGGTCTTCCCTGGTGACGTGATCGTGGGAGACGGCGACGGGGTGATCGTGATTCCGGCGGGGATCGCGGACGAAATTGCCAATGAGGCGGTGGAGATGACCGCCTATGAGGATTTCGTCACGGAGCGTGTGAAGGCCGGGCAGCCCATTATCGGACTGTATCCGGCGACCAACCCCGCAAATCTGGAAGCTTTTGGCCAGTGGCGGAAGGAGCGGGGGCGCTAGCGCCCCTCTTCACGGGCCGTGTCCTCCCCAAGCAGGCGGGAGGCGCGGTGGTGAAGCTTTTCCAGGATTTCACCAAGGGCGGAGATCTCCGCCTCGGTCAGCGCATCGGCGAGTTCCGCCTGCAGGGCATGGGCACGGGGGACAATGCGCCGGTAGAGCACCTGCCCGCGCGGCGCGAGGCGCAGGACCTGCGCCCGCTGGTCCTCGGGGTGCTGCATGCGGGTTACCAGGCGCTTGTCAGCCAGCCGGATCACGGCGCGGCTGACCTTCACGCGGTCCATCTCGGTGCGCGCGATCACCGCCTGGGTGGACAAGGGTTCGCCTTCCCCCAGTACGGCCATGACTCGCCATTCCGGGATGGAAAGGCCGAACTCGGCCTCGTAGCGCGCGGCAAAGGCGCGACTGACGCTCTCCGCCGCCACCGAGATCCGGTAGGGCAGGAACTGCGCAAGGCGAAGAGGAACAGGTTTCGGTCTCGTGATGGGGCACCTCTTGTATCGTCTCAAATGAGATGATATTGCCCTGATCATAACAGTCCAGCCGAGATAGCCGCCAGATGGCGCCAGGCTCGGGCGGTGGGTGCGGGAGGGTCGGTCTTGCACGTCGACTACCAGTCGCTCCGCTTCGAGTACCGCCGCTCGCCAGACCAGTCGGCGGCACAGATGGCGCATCACCCGGTGGTGGTGGTGGGGGCCGGACCGGTTGGGCTGGCAACCGCGATCGACCTCGCCCAATCGGGCCAGCGTGTGCTGCTGCTGGATGACGACCGCTGCCTTTCCCATGGCTCCCGGGCCATCTGCTTCGCCAAACGCACGCTGGAGATATTCGACCGGCTGGGCTGCGGCGACCGGATGGTCGAGAAGGGCATCACATGGAAGCTTGGCCGCGTATTCCATCGGGATGAGCCAGTCTACAGCTTCGACCTGCTGCCGGAGGGCGGACACCGGCGCCCGGCCTTCATCAACCTCCAGCAATACTATGTCGAAGGCTTTCTGCTGGACCGGGCGCGGTCCCTGCCAGAGATCGAGATCCGTTGGGACAACAGGGTTTCCGGCATCGTCCAGTCGGCCGGGAAGGTAGAACTGACGGTGGAGACACCGGAGGGCGAGTACCGCCTCCTGGCTGATTACGTCGTGGCCGCGGATGGGGCGCGCTCGCCGATCCGCAAGGCGCTGGGGCTGGAAAGCAAGGGGCGCAGCTTCCGGGACCGCTTCCTGATCGCCGATGTCCGTATGAAGGCTGATTTTCCGGCGGAACGCTGGTTCTGGTTCGATCCACCCTTCCATCCAAACCAGTCCGTTCTGCTGCACAGCCAGCCGGATGGAGTGTGGCGCATCGATTTCCAACTCGGATGGGATGCCGATCCAGTGGCGGAGCGCGCGCCGGAACGGGTGATCCCGCGTGTTCGTGCGCTGCTGGGGCAGGAGGCCGAATTCGAGCTGGAATGGGTGAGCGTCTACACCTTCTCCTGTCTGCGGATGGAGCGCTTCCGGCATGGGCGCGTGATCTTCGCGGGAGATGCTGCGCATGGCGTCTCGCCCTTCGGTGCGCGAGGAGCGAATGGCGGCATTCAGGATGCGGAGAACATCGCCTGGAAGCTGGCGCTGGTCCTGCGCGGCGAGGCGCCGGACTCCCTACTGGATAGTTATGACATGGAGCGCGCTGCCGCGGCGGATGAGAACATCCTGAACTCCACGCGCTCCACCGACTTCATCACACCAAAGAACGAGGCCAGCCGCGCCTTCCGGGATGCAACGCTGGACTTGGCCAAGGATTGCGCCTTTGCCCGGCGCCTGGTGAACAGCGGCCGGCTTTCCATGCCCAGCACCTATCGGGACTCCCCGCTGAACACGCCGGATGCCGATACCTTCAGCGGAGCGGTGGTGCCGGGGGCGCCGGCGCTGGATGCGCCACTGATGGTGGATGGCGCCTCCGACTGGCTGCTTCGCCGGTTGGGCGGGGGCTTCACCCTGCTGCATTTCGCAGAGGAGGCACCCGTGCCGCCGGACACCGTGCCGCCGATCCGGGTGGTGACGGTGACATCCGCTGAGGATGCGGAGGGCATCGCCGCCCGCCGCTATGATACCCAGCCGGGCACCACCTATCTCATCCGGCCGGACCAGCATGTCTGCGCCCGCTGGCGCCGCTTCGATCCCGATGCGGTGCGGGTGGCGCTGGATCGCGCAACGGGGCGGGGATGATGCTGAACACCGAGCCGAACATCGCGGCGCCCGATGATTTCTATGAGGCGCTGCTGGCTATCCATCAGGATCTCACGCCTGAGCAGAGCCGTGCGGTGGATGCCCGGCTGATCCTGCTCCTGTGCAACCATATCGGCGACCTCGACGTGCTGCGCCAAGCCATGGCTAGGGCGCGGGAGGGGATCGAGCCGGCCGGCCGCGACGCCATCATTGCGATCCAGGCCTGAACCAGAGGAAGGAAACAGCATGTCAGGCTTCGCCAGCACCAACGACCTTGCGGAGAAGACCATCTCCTTCGATGAGCTGGCTCCCGGCCTCTATGGCTACACAGCTGAAGGAGACCCGAATTCAGGCGTGGTCATTGGCGATGACAGCGTATTGGTAGTGGATGCCCAGGCGACGCCGCGCATGGCGCAAGACGTGATCGCGCGCATCCGCACGGTGACGGACAAGCCGGTGAAGTATGTCGTGCTGTCCCATTACCATGCGGTCCGGGTGCTCGGCGCCTCGGGCTATGAGGGGGCGCAGATCATTGCCTCCGATGTCACGCGCGACCTGATCGTCGAGCGCGGGCAACAGGACATGGACAGTGAGATCGGCCGCTTTCCGCGCCTGTTCCGCGGCAAGGAGAGCATCCCGGGCCTCACCTGGCCGGATATCACCTTCCAGAAGAGGATGACGATCTGGCTAGGCCAGCGCGAGGTGCAGATCATTCATATCGGCCGTTCCCATACGGCGGGCGACACCATCGTCTGGCTGCCGAAGGAGCGGGTGCTCTTCTCCGGGGACTGCGTGGAGTATGGCGCCACCCCGTATTGCGGCGATGCCCATTTCGCCGACTGGCCAGGTACCTTGGAGGCCATTCGTGCGCTCAAGCCTGTGGCGCTGGTACCGGGGCGCGGCACCTCGCTGACGACGCCAGAGCAGATCGATGAAGGACTGCGCAGCACAGCCGATTTTACCTCCGATCTGTTCGCTATCGCGAGGAAGGGCGTGGCCGCCGGGCAATCGCTAAAGCAGGTTTATGACGAGGCTATGTCGGTCATGCGCCCCAAATACGGGCACTGGGTAATCTTCGATCACTGCATGCCCTTCGATGTCTCCCGCGCCTATGACGAGGCGAAGGGCCTGGACCATCCCCGCATCTGGACTGCCGAGCGCGATGTCGAGATGTGGAAGGCGCTGGAGCATGGCACCGAGATGAAGTCCGCCGAGATCGGCAATTGATTCTACCGAGGCAGAGGAGGTCTTCCCCATGAATGCTCCGTTCCGCCCGCAACCGATGACCAGGAACGATACGGGCTACATGCCCGGCTTCGGCAATGGCTTCGAGACAGAGGCGTTACCGGGTGCGCTTCCGATTGGCCGCAACTCGCCGCAGCGCTGCGCCTATGGGCTTTATGCCGAGCAACTTTCAGGATCGCCTTTCACTGCCCCACGCGCGACGAATGAGCGTTCCTGGCTGTACCGCATCCGCCCGACCGTCGCGCATTGGGGCGCCTTTGAGAAGGTGGATGTCGGGCAGTGGCGCACTGCCCCCTGCGTGGAAGTGGATACGCCGCTGGCACCGCTGCGTTGGGATCCCATCCCGCTGCCGGAGGAGAAGGTCTCCTTCCTGGAAGGAATCCACACCATCACCACCGCGGGGGATGTGGGTGGCCAATCGGGTATGGGCATGCATGTCTATCTCATTACGCGATCGATGCAGGACGAGTATTTCTACAATGCCGATGCGGAGATGATGTTCGTGCCGCAGCAGGGGCCGCTGCGGATCGCCACCGAATTCGGCCTGATCGACATCGCGCCGGGCGAGATTGCCGTGATTCCGCGCGGCGTGAAGATCCGCGTGGAACTGCCTGGCGGATCGGCGCGCGGCTATCTCTGCGAGAATTACGGCGGTGCCTTCACCCTGCCTGAGCGTGGGCCGATCGGCGCGAATTGCCTGGCCAATCAACGTGACTTCCTCACGCCTGTTGCTGCCTATGAGGACCGCGAGGTTTCTTCCAGCCTGACCGTGAAGTGGGGTGGCAGCCTGTGGCGGACGGAGATCGGGCAGTCGCCGCTCGATGTCGTCGCCTGGCATGGCAATTACGCGCCCTACAAATATGATCTGAGGCGTTACTCGCCGGTCGGTCCGATCCTGTTCGACCATGCGGATCCGTCGATCTTCACTGTCCTGACCTCGCCGAGCGAAACGCCGGGCACGGCGAATATCGACTTCGTCATCTTCCCGGAGCGCTGGCTTGTGGCGGAGAACACCTTCCGCCCACCCTGGTACCACATGAACGTCATGAGCGAGTTCATGGGACTGATCGAGGGCGTGTATGACGCGAAGACGGGTGGCGGCTTCGAGCCGGGCGGCTTCTCGCTGCATAATTGCATGCTACCGCACGGCCCCGACATGTCGGCTTTCGAGGCCGCCAGCGCCGCGGAACTGAAGCCGCACAAGCTGGAAGGCACCCTGGCCTTCATGTTTGAGACGCGCCTGCCCCAGCGTGTGACGCGCTATGCCGCCGAGGCTCCGCAGTGCCAGAAGGATTACGCGAATTACGGCCATAGCCTCCGCAAGAACTTCAACCCGAGCCAGCGGTAGATGATGATCGACGCCACGCATGATCCCGGCCTCCGAAGCTGGGTGGAATCCGCCAACGGGCATCCGGATTTTCCAATCCAGAACCTGCCCCTGGGCGTCTTTATTCCGCAGGACAGGGGCCCCGGTCGGGTCGGCGTTGCGATCGGGGAGTACATCCTGGATCTGGCCATGGCGCCGCTGGCCGAGGACGTGCGGGCAGCGGCGGCCAACCCGTCGCTGAACGCGCTCTTCGCCCTGGGGGAGGGGCCGCGCAAGGACATGCGCGTGCGCCTTTCCAGCCTGCTTGCCGAAGGCAGCCAGCACAGGGCGGTGCTGGAGCCGCATCTGCATCTGCAGGAAGCCTGCACCCTGCTCCTGCCCGCAAGGATTGGCGACTACACCGACTTCTATGTCGGCATTCATCATGCGACGAATGTCGGCAAGGTGTTCCGCCCTGACAATCCACTTCTGCCGAACTACAAGCATGTGCCGATCGGCTATCATGGCCGGGCTTCCTCGGTGCGCGTATCCGGCACGCCGGTGCGGCGCCCGAAGGGCCAGCTGAAGTCACCCGAGTCGGACACGCCACGCTTCGCGCCCTGCGAACGGCTGGATTACGAGCTGGAGATGGGCGTCTGGATTGGCCCGGGGAACTCGCTGGGCGATGCCATCCCTGTTGGCAAGGCGGACTCGCATGTCGCGGGCTTCGGTCTGCTCAACGACTGGTCGGCACGCGACATCCAGGCCTGGGAATACCAGCCGCTCGGCCCATTCCTTGCGAAGAACTTTGGTTCGACGGTCTCTCCCTGGGTTGTGACGCCCGAGGCGCTGGAGCCTTTCCGCGTCCCCCAGCCCGCTCGCCCCGATGGCGATCCCGCGCCACTGCCCTATCTTCTGGACGAGGCAGACCAGGCGCGCGGTGCCTTCGACCTGGCGCTGGAGGTGCTGATCCTGACCCCTGCCATGCGGGAGAAGGGGATGGGGCCGCACAGGCTGGCCCTGTCCAACGCGCGCCACATGTACTGGACGGTCGCGCAGATGGTGGCGCACCACACCTCGAATGGCTGCGACCTGAACCCTGGCGACCTGCTCGGCTCCGGCACGATTTCAGCCCCGGATGCCGGAGGCTTCGGCAGCCTTCTCGAGAGCACGCAAGGCGGGAAGGAACCGGTATCGCTGCCTTCCGGCGAGACCCGGCGATTCCTGCAGGATGGGGACGAGATCATCATGCGGGGCCGCGCCTCGCGGGATGGTTTCGCCGGTATCGGATTTGGGGATTGCAGGGCGGTCGTTCTGCCTGCCAACTGACGCTTCGTGAAAGGCCGGCCGCAAGAGCCGGCACGCGGAGGGAAGCACCATGAAGGATACCACCCTGGGCCGCCGCGCCCTGCTGGGGGCGGGGCTGGCCGCCTCGTTCCCGGCCATGCCCGCCCTGGCGGCCTATCCGGAGCGTCCGTTGCGCTGGATCGTCGCCTATGCGGCCGGCGGGGGGACGGACACGCTGGCGCGGCTGGTTGGCGCCAACCTGTCCCAGCGCCTCGGCCAGCCGGTGGTGATCGAGAACCGCCCTGGCGCGGCCACCAATATCGGGGCCGAGGCCGTCGCGAAATCCCTGCCCGATGGCTACACGGTTTTCAGCGCGGATAATGGGACGCTGGTCTTCAACACGGCGCTGTTCAAGCGCCTGCCCTATGACCCTGTGCGGGATTTCCGCCCGGTCGGGCTGATGGCGCGCTTCCCGCTCTTCCTGGCGGTGAATGACAAGGCGCAGGCCGGTACGGCACAGGCGCTGATCGCACGCGCCAGATTGGCGCCTGGCACGATCGACTGCGCGACGGCCGGCATTGGATCCCCGCACCACCTGGCGCTGGAGCGCATGGCGCGCGAGGCCGGCGTACGCTTCAACCATGTGCCCTATCGTGGCGCGGCGCCCGCCGTGACAGATCTTCTGGCAGGCACGATCCCGATGATGGTGCTCGACTATCCCTCAGGGGTCGAGCATCTGCGCAGCGGGCGCATCAAGGCGCTTGCCGTGCTCTCCGGCCGTTCCCTGGAGGACATGCCCGCGGTGCCGACTGTGGAAGCCTCGCTGGGGCTGCGAGGCTTCGAGGCCTATGCCTGGCAGGGGCTGGTGGTACCAAAGGCGACGCCCGACGCACTGGTGGCGCAGCTGACGACTGCCCTGGATACCTCCATGCGCGACACGGCCGTGCGTACGAAGCTGCAGCAGATCGGGCTGGAGGCGCTGACCGGTGGTCCGGTGGAATTCGAGGCGTTGCTGGAGCGCGAGCGCGCTACCTGGCTGCCGCTGATCCGCGACCTCAGCATCACCCTGGACTGAGAAGGGCAAAGGAGCGCGATGCGTCTCCACGGGTATTTCCGCTCATCCGC
This sequence comes from Roseomonas xinghualingensis, assembly GCF_025791835.1. Lineage (GTDB taxonomy): Bacteria > Pseudomonadota > Alphaproteobacteria > Acetobacterales > Acetobacteraceae > Roseomonas > Roseomonas xinghualingensis. The sequence continues at coordinate 85,493 of NZ_JAOXLP010000005.1, read as the reverse complement.
GGCCTGGCGGGAGCGTATCGCACTCAACCTCAAGGGGATCCCGGTTGAGCACGAGTTCCGCCACCTTCGGCATGGTAGGCAGAGGACGCCGGACTATCTTCGCCTCAATCCGCAAGGGTTGGTGCCGGCGCTGGAGACGGATGACGGGGCGGTGCTCACCCAGTCCATGGCCATCTGCGAATATCTGGAGGAGACCCATCCGGAACCGCCGCTGCTGCCCGGGCCGCCGCTGAACCGCGCCCGTATCCGTGCCTTCGCCCAGGTCATCGCCTGCGACATCCACCCGGTGCAGAACCTGAAGGTCCTGGCCCGGCTGCGCGCGATGTCATTCCCAGAAGAGGAGGTCACGGGCTGGGCACGCTGGGTGATCCAGGATGGATTGGAGGCCTGCGAGGCGCTTCTGGAAGGCGGGGAGGGGCCCTTCTGCTTCGGCGCCGCCCCCACTCTGGCCGATATCTGCCTGATCCCGCAGCTCGGCAATGCATTACGCTTTGGCGCCGAGCTCGGCGGTTTGACACGGATCAATGCCGTCGCCCACGCCTGTGCCGATCATCCGGCCTTCATCGCGGCCGCGCCGGAGCGACAGGCCGACGCCGATTAGGCGAGTCCTGGCGGGGAGGGAATGCCATTCCTCTCCGGCGGGCCGCCGCAGCATGGCGTTACCACAAGCGGCCCGATCTTTGGGAAACCACGCTCTTTCCGGTGGGGCTTAGTCTTCTTAGCCTCAGCTGTATGAACGACACGCTTTCCCGCGCCGCCTCGTTCGAATGTCGTCGGACCTGTTGTCCGGGCTGAACGGTCCGCGCCGACACGCCGCCGCGCCACGCGGCATTCCCGCCTAGCCGGAGTTCCCCATGTCCGACACGCACGCCATCGGCGGGCGCGGAGCCGTCGCGCCCGCCGCACCGCTCCGCCTGTCCGTCCCCCGCCTCGATCTTTCGCGCTTTCGCCGCCTCCTCTCACCCTTGGTGATCGTGCTGCTGTGGCAGGCGGCCTCGATGGCGGGGCTGATCGCGCCGCGCACCCTGGCGGCTCCCAGCACCATCATCGCCGCCACCTGGGAACTGCTGCTTTCCGGGGAACTGCCGCATCACCTTCTTGTCTCACTGGGCCGTGTGGCGACGGGGATGGGGATCGGGGTGACGACGGGCGCCGCCCTCGCGCTGGTGGCCGGCCTCTCCAGGCGTGGCGAGGATGTGGTGGATGCGCCGATGCAGATGCTGCGCACGCTGCCCTTCCTGGCCCTCGTGCCGCTCTTCATCCTGTGGTTCGGAATCGGTGAGACGCCGAAGATCGCCCTCGTCGCGCTGGGCAGCGCCTTCCCGATCTATCTCAACCTTTTCGCCGGCATCCGCGGCGTGGATCCGAAGCTGGCCGAAGCGGGGCGCGTCTTCGGCCTCGACCGCAAGGGGCTGGTGCGGCACGTCATCCTGCCGGGCGCGCTCCCTTCCAGCCTTGTCGGCCTCCGCTACGCCCTCGGCAGCGCATGGCTGAGCCTGGTGATCGCGGAGCAGATCAACGCCACCGCGGGCATCGGCTTCCTGATCAATGACGCGCGCGACTTCCTGCGCACCGATGTGATCGTCGTCGGCCTGCTGGTCTACGCGCTGCTTGGCCTCGGCGCGGATGCGCTGGTGCGGGCTTTCGAGCGGCGGGCGCTCGCCTGGCGCCCCAACCTGATCAAGGGCTGAGCGCATGACGAAGTCGAATGATCGCGCCGTCTCGGTGCGCGGGCTGACCCGCCGCTTCGGCAGCAACACCGTGCTGCACGCGCTGGATCTGGAGCTGGAGCCGGGTTCCTTCGTGGCGCTGCTGGGCCGGTCCGGATCGGGCAAGACCACGCTGCTGCGGACGCTGGGTGGGCTGGATGCCGCACCCGCCGATGCGGAAATCCGGCTGCCGGATGCAGTCGCCATGGTGTTCCAGGAGCCACGCCTGCTGCCCTGGAAGCGGGTGTGGAGCAATGTGGCTAGGTCTGCCGGGATCAGGCGTGAAGGCGCGTGCGGAGCGCGCCCTGGGCGAGGTAGGACTTGCCCGGCATCACGACGCCTGGCCTTCGACCCTTTCGGGCGGCGAGGCGCAGCGTGTGGCGCTCGCCCGTGCCCTGGTGCGTGAACCGCGCCTTCTGCTGCTGGACGAGCCCTTCGCGGCGCTGGATGCGCTCACCCGCATCCGCATGCATGCGCTGGTGCTGGATCTCTGGCGCGCCCATGGCCCAACCACGCTGATCGTCACCCATGACGTGGACGAGGCGGTGCTTCTGGCGGATCGGGTGCTGGTGCTCGATGCTGGCCGGATAGCGGCCGACATCAAGGTGGAGATCCCGCGCCCGCGTAGCCATGGCGATACGCGTTTCGCCGAGTTGCGACGGCGACTCCTCTCGGAACTCGGCGTCGAGGCCGAGGTGATCCGGGAAGCCGCGTGATGGACGGCGCGATCCTGCCAGGCCGCGTCGACCCGCTGCGCGATCTGGCGCGCTCCTTCGCCGAGGGCGCGGCGGAGCATGACCGCGAGGGCAGCTTCCCGCATGGGAACATCGCCGCGCTGCGGGATGCGGGTCTACTGGGCTTCACCGTGCCGCGGGAACTCGGCGGCGCGGAGATCGGGCTGGAACGGGCGGTGGAGGTCGTGGGCACCATTGCGGAGGGATGCCCCGCCACCGCCCTGGTCCTGGCCATACAGTTCATCCAGCAACGTGGCATCGCGCGGAACCCTGCCGTGTCCCCCGCGATCCGTGAACGGCTCGGGCGCGGTGCCGTGCAGCGGGGCGAGGTAATCAATGCGCTGCGGGTGGAGCCTGAACTGGGCACGCCCGCACGCGGCGGGTTGCCGGCCAGCATCGCGCGGCGCGTTCCTGGCGGCTGGGCGCTCAGCGGGCGGAAGATCTATTCGACGGGTTCGCCCGCTCTGAGCTGGGGCCTCGTCTGGGCTCGCACGGATGAGGAGACGCCGCGCACGGGGCTTTTCCTCCTGCCGATGAAGGCGCTGGGCGTCCGGATCGTGGAGACCTGGGACCAGGCCGGGCTCCGTGCCTCGGGCAGCCACGACGTGCTGTTCAACGCCGTGACGCTGCCCGAGGACCATGCGCTGGAGCTTCGCGCGCCCGATGCCTGGACGGATCGGGACCTGGATGCGGTGGCTTGGAACACGCTGCTGGTCGCCGCTCTCTATACGGGTGTCGCACGGGCGGCACGGGACTGGCTGATCGGCTTCCTGCGCAGCCGCGTGCCGGCCAATCTTGGAAAGCCCCTGGCCACCCTGCCGCGCGTGCAGGAGGCGGTAGGGCGGATCGAGGCGCTGATCCTGACCAATGAGCGCCTGATCGCCGGCGCAGCACGGGACGAGACCAGCGCCACGCAGCTGGGGCTGGTGAAAACCGTCGCGGCCGATAATGCGATCGCCGCTGTGCAGGAGGCGGTCGCGCTCTGCGGCAACCACGCCCTGGCCCGCTCAAACCCACTGGAGCGGCATCTGCGCGATGTGCTCTGCGCGCGCATCCACACGCCGCAGCCGGATGCCGCGCTTCTCGCGGCTGGGCGTGCCGCGCTTCTCACCATCTGACAGAGGAGGCCAGCCATGAGCCTGAACACCCTTCCCAAGGACGGCGTTGAATTCATCGGCATGGTGCAGCCGCGTCAGCAGTCGGAGATCCATCCGGCGCGCGGGCCCGCCATCGATCCTGGCTATTTCATCGCATCCGCCCAGGCGCATGACGAGGGCGGCTTCAACCGTATCCTGATCGGGTGGTATTCCGACGGGCCCGATGGGCTGCAGCTCGCCGCCCATGCCGCGGCGCATACGAAGCAGGTGGGCTTCCTTGTCGCGCACCGGCCCGGCTTCATGGCGCCGACCAATGCGGCGCGCGCCTACAACACCCTCGACCAGCTGAGCAACGGCCGCGCCGCCATCCATGTCATCTCCGGCGGCGACGACACGGACCAGGCGAGGGATGGCGACTGGCTATCCAAGGACGATCGCTACGCGCGGACGGATGAGTATGTCTCCATCCTGAAGTCGGTGTGGACCGGGAACGCCCCAGTGGACCATGAGGGCGCCTATTACCGCATCAAGGGCGCCTTGCCGACCGTGCGTAGCGTGCAGGCGTCCCGCATCCCCATCTATTTCGGCGGTGCGTCCGAGGCCGCGCTGCGCGTGGCAGGCTGCCACGCCGATGTCTATGCGCTCTGGGGTGAGACCCATGCCCAGGTGCGCGAGATCGTCAGCCGTGTGCGGGCGGAAGCGGCCAGGCATGGGCGGCAGGACGATGTGCGCTTCTCGCTCTCCTTCCGCCCCATCCTGGCGGAGACGGAGGAGGCGGCATGGGCCAAGGCGGAAGCCATTCTCGGCCGCATCCGCGAAGTGCGCGGGCAGGCGGCGCTCGGCCCGAACAACCATGGGCCGCAGAATGCCGGTTCCCAGCGCCTGCTCGCCGCCGCGGCGCTGGGGGACCGGCCGGAAGGTCGCCTCTACACCGCCATCGCGCGGGAGACGGGCGCGCGGGGCAACACCACGGCTCTGGTCGGCACGCCGGAGCAGGTGGCCGAGGCCTTCCTTGAATATTACGACCTGGGCGTGACCACCTTCCTGATCCGTGGCTTCGACCCGCTGGAGGATGCGGCGGAATACGGACGCTCCCTGTTGCCTGCCACGCGGAAGCTGGTGGCGGAACGTCTGGCGCAGCGTGTCCGGGTGGCCGCCGAATGATCGGGCGCCGCCTTTTCATCGCGGGCGGCGCGGTCCTCGCCGCGCCGCGCATTCTGCGCGCCCAGGCGCCGCTGCGCGTGGGCGACCAGCGTGGCAATGCGCGAGCCGTCATGGAGGCGTCCGGCCAACTCGCCAGGATCGCCGACCGCATCGCCTGGAGCGAGTTCCCCGCCGCGGCCCCGCTGGTGGAGGCGCTGAATGCCGGCGCCATCGATACCGGGCTGGTGGGCGACGCGCCCTTCACCTTCGGCGCTGCCGCCGGCGTGCCGATCAAGGCGATCGCGGCCACGCGAGAGAACCGGGGTGGGCTGGCCATCATCGTGCCGAAGGACAGCCCGGTGCAGTCCTTTGCCGATCTGAAGGGCAAGCGCATTGCCACCGGGCGTGGCTCCATCGGGCATCAGGTGGTGCTCGCGGCACTGGAGGACGCGAGGCTACCCTTCGATGCGGTGCGCTTCGTCTTCGTGCTGCCCGCCGATGCCAAGGCGGCCTATGCCAGCGGCGCCGTGGATGCCTGGGCCACCTGGGAACCCTATGTCTCGCAGGAAGAGGTCCTGGCCGGTGCCCGCCGCATCGTGAGCGGGGAGCGGATCACGCCCGGCCTTCTTCCAGGCAGCACGGACGGATGCCATCGCGGCACGCCGGCCGGAGCTGGCGGAGTTCGTCCGCTGCCTGGCCGCCGCTCGCGCCTGGGCGAATGCCAATGTCGCTGGTTATGCCAATACCTGGTCGGGCCTGATGAATATTCCCGCCCCCGTGGCTCAGCACTGGTTCGAGCGTGCGGTGACGCGCGTCGTGCCGATCGACGATACCGTGGCGGTGGACGAACAGAAGAATATCGACCTTTATACCCGCGCCGGCCTTGTCCGGCGCCGCATCGAGGCGCGGGACCTGCTCGACGCCTCCTTCAACGAGGCTATCCAGGCTGGTAACCGCGGCGCTTGACGCCGCCAGGTGCCGCCGCGACCTTGCTCCCCTGGGGGCGACCATCACAAGGAAGGACTGACCCATGCCCGACGGGACCATTGCCAAGCCGAGCCAGCCTGTTGACTGGCGCAACAAGGGCATCCGCCACATCCGCGCCGCGGCCAAGAGCTGCGAGACGCCCGAGACCAAGGGCATGAACCGCGAGGTCGCGATCAGCGGCAGCCGCACGGGCTCCTCCGCCCTCTGGGCCGGTACCAACCGGATTGAGCCGAATTCCCAGACTGGCCCTCACCATCACGGCCATCTGGAGAGCGTGATCTATGTCATCAGCGGCACCGCCCATATGCGTTGGGGCGACCGGCTGGAGTTCATCACCGAGGCGAAGGCCGGGGATTTCTTCCTCGTGCCCCCTTACGTGCCGCACCAGGAGATCAACGCCTCCAAGACCGAGGTCCTGCATTGCGCCCTGGTGCGCAGCGGTACCGAGGAGGTGGTGATCAATCTCGACGGCCTCGACATCGTCGATGAACCCGAGTGGATCACCCAGGGTTGATTTCGGCGGGTTGATTTCGGCGAACTGAGGGGACCGGGCGGGCGGCGCTTCCGGCGCCGCCCGCGAACGCGCTGATGATGGACGAGATAGACCGTAAGATCATCGGGCTGCTGCAGGAGGACGCCACGCTCTCCGTCGCGCAGCTGGCTGACAAGGTGGGACTTTCCCCGACACCCTGTTGGAAGCGCGTGCAGAAGCTGGAGGCGAACGGCGTCCTCACGCGTCGTGTCGCCCTGGTGGATCCGGAAAAGATCGGCGTCGGCCTGATCGTCTATGTGGCGATCGAGGCCGGCGACCACACGCCGGAATGGCTGCGCGACTTCTCCGCCGCCATCGCCCGGATGCCGGAGGTGATGGAGGCGCATCGCATGGCCGGCGAGGTGGACTACATGCTGCGCGTGGCCGTGACCGGCATGGCCGAGTTCGATTCCTTCTACAAGCGGCTGATCGAGGCGGTGCCGATGCGCAACGTGACCTCGCGCTTCGCGATGGAGCAGCTGAAGCACACCACCGCCTATCCGCTGCACCGGGCCAATTTCCGCGACAGGGCGGGGCGGGACGCGGAGAATTAGGGGAAAACCAGCGAGGGGCGGCGCCGTTCCATCCGAGGCCGTGATGGCCCAGGAGGTCCCCATGAGCATTTTCCGCTCCATCATGTCGAAGATCTTCAACCATCCGGCTGCGGCGGCTCCTGCGCCGGATGCGGGAACGGCCACAGGCGAAGCCACGCCCGCTGGTGGTGCCCCGCTTTCACCCACGCCGGAGGGAGCCGCTCTCACGACCGCCTCCGCCCCGGCAGCCACGCCCACGACCCCGGCGGCGGGCCAGGCACCGGCAGCGCCCTCGGCCGCATCGCCGGCCGTGCAGGTCGACGTGCAGGCGGTCCTGGTCGAAATGGCGTCGAAGAGCCCGCAGAAACTCAACTGGCAGCAATCCATCGTGGATCTTATGAAGCTGCTGGACCTCGACAGCAGCCTTGCTGCGCGGAAGGAACTCGCGGGTGAGCTGGGCTATGCGGGCAGCACCGATGACTCCGCCGCGATGAATATCTGGCTGCACAAGCAGGTCATGCAGAAGCTGGCCGAGAATGGTGGCAGGGTGCCCGACAGCCTGAAGGGCTGAGGAGCAGCGGGCCTGGTGATCGCGCCGGGCCCGCCCACCGCGCGAAAATGAAATGGTAACGCGTCCGTCCTGGCTGGACACCTCGGCCCGGCCGCTCCTGAATGCCGCCCTTCATTTCAGGAGGTGACGACGTGGATAGCATTGCACGGACTGACTACCGGCCGGACAGTTTTCAGCAGCTCACCTTCCATGATGCCACAAAGGGCTTCTCCGAGGGGGCCGATACGCCGCGTGCCTATCTCGAGCGCTGCCTGGAAACCATTGCGGCCCGGGAGCCGGTCGTGCAGGCCTTCGTCGTCGTCAACGAGGCAGGAGCGCGGGAGGCGGCCGATGCCAGCGCGGCCCGCTGGAAGGCCGGAAAGCCGCTCTCGCCGATCGACGGGATGCCGATCGGCATCAAGGACCTGATTGAGACCCGTGATATGCCGACGCAGATGGGCTGCGAGGCCTATCGCGGGAACTTCCCCAGGCGCGACAGCGCCATGATCCGCGCCATGCGCGATGCCGGCGCCATCATTCTCGGCAAGACGGTGACGACGGAGCTGGGGCAGGCGCATCCCGGCCCCACGAGCAACCCCTTCAATCCCCGCCACACGCCGGGCGGGTCCTCCTCCGGCTCGGCCGCGGCTGTGGGCGCGCGGATGGTGCCGGCGGCGATCGGCACGCAGGTCGGCGGCTCGATCATCCGGCCGGCCAGCTATTGCGGCAATGTGGCGCTGAAGCCGACCCAGGGCGCGATCAACCGCGGCGAGCGCCAGGGCCTCTCCCAGAGCACGGCTGGCGTGCATGCCGGCGGCATCGAGGACATGTGGCTGGTGGCGAAGGCGATCGCGTTGCGTGCCGGCGGCGATCCCGGCGCGCCGGCCTTGTTCGGTCCCGACACGCCTCCCGCAGCCCAGCGGCCCGCGCGGCTGATCGTGATGGAAGGCGAGGGCTGGGCTGTCATGGACGAGGATTCGCGCCGCGCCTTCGAACTGCTGCTGGAGAAGCTGCGCGCTGCCGGCGTGGAACTGCTGACCCGCGCCGACGCGGCGGCCATCGAGGCTTTCGAGCGCAGCATCGCCAATGCGAAGGATGTCAGCAACGACATTGGTGCCTTCGAGACGCGCTGGAGCCAGCAGAACCTGATCGAGGCCCATCCCGATGGCGTCAGCCAGCGCTTCCTGGCCCGTCAGAAGCGTGGGATGGCGATGACGCTGGACGACTATCGCGGCCGGCTGCTTGAGCGCGAGGCGATGCGCCGTGCCCTGGCGGATATCGCCCCGCTGGCGGATGGGCTGATCTCGCCTGCCTCGCCCGGGCCCGCGCCGGTCTGGGAAGGCGACAAGCCCGGCCAGCCGTTGGCGCCGCGCCCCACGGGCGACACCGTCAGCAATTCCGCCACCTCGGCCCTGGGCGTGCCCTGCGTCACCGTGCCGATGACGGCGGTGCGCGGCTTGCCGATGGGAGTTCAGCTGATCGGGCATCCGCATATGGATGCGCGCGCGGCCGGGATGGCGCGCTGGGTGCTTGAGACGATCGAGCCGGTCTGCGTGTAAAGACATGGGGCCGCGGCGTACCGTGGCCCCATCCAGGGTGGTCCGCGTCAGGGCTCGGCGCGGACGCCCATGGCAACCGTGCGCTCATCCATCCGCGGATCGTGCCGGAGGCTCTTGCGGGCGGCCCAGGCATTGATGAGCTGCAGGAGCTGGATATAGGGCATCTGCTCCGCATAGAGCGCCACCGCCTCCTGCAGCAGCTTCTCACGCGCCGCATCGTCCATGGTGGAGGCCGCGCGCGCCGTCAGCGCATCCATCTGCGGATTCGAGTAGCGCCACATGTTGTTTGCGCCTGTCAGCTTCTGGCGGTCGGCGGTGCCGATGATGCTGACCAGATAGTTGATCGCCTCGCCAGTGGAACTGCCCCAGGCGGCAAGCTGCATGGGTGCCTCGAAGCGCATCCGCAGCGGCACGAAGGCGGCATAGGGCAGGGCGTTCACCGTCGTTCGCACGCCGATCCGCGTCCACATCTGCGCGACGGCCTGGGAGATGCGGGCGTCGTTCGGCCAGCGGTCATTGGGCGTGGTGATCGTCAGGCGGAAGCCGTTCGGGAAGCCTGCCTCGGCGAGAAGGCGCTTTGCGCCATCGGGATCGAAGGCAGTGGCCTTGACGGCGGGGTTGTGGCCGAAGGCGCCCGCGGGCAGCCATTGGCCGGTGGGAACGGCAGTGCCCTCCATCACCCGCTCAACCAGGGCTTCGCGGTTGATGGCCATGGAAAGAGCGCGGCGCACCCGGATGTCGAGGAAGGGGTTCTCCGGCAGCGGCTTGCCGTCATTGTCGGTGACCTGGGGGCTGCCGCCCTGCGCCGAATGGACCGGCGCCATGAAGACGGTGCGCAGGCTGGGAATCTGGGACACGGCGATGCGGGAATCGCCCTTGAGCTTCGCGAGGTCACTCGTCGGGATCTGGTCGATCAGGTCCACATCGCCCGAGAGCAAGGCGGCCGTGCGGGCGGCGTCGTTCGGAAGGAAGCGGTAGTTCACCGTCGCCCAAGGCTCGGCGCCGCCGAAATAGGTCTCGTTGCGCGCGAGAACGGCACGGTCGCCGGTGGTGTAGGTCACAAGCCGGTAGGGGCCGGTGCCGATGGCCGCCTTGCCGCTGTTATAATCCTCGGTGGCCGTGCCCCCAACATGGCGCGCGATGATCGAGACCGAGGCAAGGTCGATCGGCAGCAAGGGATGTGGCTGCTTTGTGTGGATTCGGAGCGTCAGCGGATCCACCACCTCAACCCGCGCGACCTGGCGCAGGAAGGTGGTGAAGCCGCCCGGACTGTTAGCGACATTCGGCACGCGGCCGAAGGTGAAGACCACGTCGTCGGCGGTGAAGTCGCGGCCATCATGCCACTTCACGCCGGGGCGCAGCTTGAACTCCCATTCCGTGTCGGAAAGGGCGCGCCAGCTTTCGGCGAGCGACGGCTGGGGCTGCGCGCGGCCGTCACGCTCCACGAGCCGGTCGAAAACATGCATCGTCAGGGCGTTGTTCGGCCCATTGTTGTGGAAATGCGGGTCCATCGAGGTGGCGGGCGCGGCAACACCGATCGCCAGGGTCTGTGCCGAGGCTGGCCCCATGGCGAGGAGGGCAAGGGGAAGGGCAGTAACGCAAAGTCTGCGTGAGAGCTTCAGGACGCCAGCCACGATTCTCGATCTCCGTCGATAGTGCGGATCATAAGGCTAGGCGCATCAAGCCGGATCGAGAATGAAGAATCCTCACGAAATGATTGTTCCGTTTCCGGTTAACCTTTCCATGCACCGCAGTGCGGCGAGGATCGGGAGTGACTAGCCCGGGCGCGTGGCCAGCGCCTCGCAGAGCGCGGCGGCCTCGCCCAGTGAGGTCACGATGGCATCCGCCGGCCCTTCCTCCCGCAGCGCGGCCAGCATGGGGCTCTCCGGCGGGGCATCCCATAATCCGACGATCACCTTCGCTTCCGGCAATTGCCGCGCGATGCGGCGCAGGAAATAGCGCAGCCCGGCGACGCTGTTGCCTTCCTCCAGCACAGAGAGGCAGCAGAGCCGCACCAGTGCCGGGTCCAGTTGCCCCAGATTGGCGGTCTCCAGCACGGCGCTGGTTTCGGCCCGCGCGCCCAGGCCGGCGCGGTGCAGAACCAGGGCCGCCATGCGCGCCGTCAGGTCGTCCAGCGGGCCTCGGCCGGCGATGCAGAGCACCGCCCCCTCCGCCTGCCAGGCTGGCGGGAGGGTGTTTCCGGACGGCGTTCCGTAATCCGAAAGGTCGTCCAGCAGCGTGCCCACCTGGGTGCGGATCACATCCAGCCGCTCCAGCTCCAGCGCCTCGCGGGTCCAGTCGGTCTGCGCCAGGACCAGACCCTGCAAGGCCACGCTGTCTCCATAGGCGGCAAGAGTGGCATCGGATTCAGCCAGGATTTCGCGGGCCTGCTCCACCAGCCCATCGGCATCGCCTTCCAGGGCACGCTGGTAGAAGCTTTCCTCCGGCTGGAGGGGAGGGCGGTCGCCCAGCAGCACGTCGAAGAACTCGAAGCGCGGGACATGGCGGCCGAGCACGACCAGACCGACGGTGAGCGGCGTCGCGATCAGCAATCCGATCGGCCCCCAGAGAAAGGCCCAGAAGCTGGCCGAAAGCACGACGGAAAGCGGCGACAGGCCGGTGCGGCGGCCGAAGAGCAGTGGCTCCATCACCTGCCCCATGATCACCCCGCCCAGGATGAAGACCGCCAGCACGGTCAGCCCCATCCCCCAGCCGGGATCGACGCCCAGCGCCAGGATCAGCGGCGGGGCGACGGCGATGGGTGTGCCGATGAAGGGCACGAAGCGCATCAGCCCGGCCAGGCTTCCCCAGAGGAGAGGGCTGGGCAGGCCCACCGCCCAGAGCAGCGCCGCGATCAGCACCGCGTAGCCCGCATTCAGCGCCAGTTGCGCCAGGAAGAGGCGGGAGAGGCGCGCGGCGGCGTCGTTCATCGCCGTCATCGTCCGGTGCAGGTCGCGGGCACCGGCGAGGCGGATGGCGCGGTCTCGCAGGTCCTCGCGGTAGAGCAGGATGAGAATGGTGAAGATGATGACCAGCCCAGCCGTCGCCAGCGGCCGCAGGATGGGGCCGAGCAGCCGTCCGGCCACGTCCAGCAGCGCCGCGTCGGAGCGCGGCAGGGCCGCGACCACCACGGGGGCTGCATGCGGCGCCTCTGTGGCGCCCTCGATACCGAGGCTTCCCAGCAGCCCTTCCGACTGGCGAAGCAACTCGCCCAGCCCGCGCAGAGCGCTCAGCTTTGTCCGAAGCGTCGCGGCATAGCGGGGCAGTTCCGCCGCGAGGTCGGCGGCCTGGGAGCCGATTACCGTGCCGATCACGCCGATGAGCGCGAAGGCTGCCAGCACGGTCACCAGCACCGAAATGCCCTTGCTCAGCCGCAGCCGCTGCAACAGCCTTGCCGCCGGGGCCAGCACGAAGGCCAGCAGCACGGCCAGCACGAGCGGCACCAGCACGTCCTGCCCGAAATAGAGCCCCGCCACGATCACCGCTGCCGAAACCAGCATCGCCGCCCCCGCCACGGGGTTGCCCGGCGTGGCGACGGGCGGAAGGCGGCGTTCGGATAGAGCCATGCGGCGCGGTTCGTTCCTGAAACCTAGCCCAGGCGAGGTGCCATGCCACCCCGCATCCCGCCAGTCTCTTCCCGCGTTGCGCGCGGGAACGTCATCGCCCTCCCGGTGAAGGCGGCCTGCGGGGCTGCCAGGATGTTCGCCGAGATGGAGAGCCTGCCTTGCCCGACCAGACCGCATCCGCCCCGCCCCGCCGCGGGTCCCGTATCCCCGTGCTGGCGGGGGTGCTGGCCCTGGTGGCGGTGGTCGCTGGTGGGGTCGCCACGGCGCTGAACGACCGGGACAGCGATTCCATCGCCGCAGGTAACGAGGCGGTGGTGGTGCTGGAGGGCGTTCTATCAGCGGTGAAGGACGTGGAGACGGGGCAGCGCGGTTATCTGCTGGTCGGCCGCGAGGAGTATCTGGATCCCTACCGGGCGGGGCTCGCCGCGGTGGCGGAGCGCATGGCGGCTTTCGAGGCCCTTCATGGCTCTGCGGGATTGGCGCCCGACAACCGCCTCCGTGACCTGATCGCGCGCCGCGAGGCGCAGGCCGAGCATTCCATCGCCCTGTCTCGCCGGGGCGAGGCCGACGCTGCCCGGGGCGTGGTTGAGAGCGAGCAAGGCCGCGAGGCGATGGATGCCGTCCGCGAGGAGATCGCAAGGCTGCAGGCCGATGCACGCCGGCGAGTGGAGGCGCTGAACCATCTCAGCACCCGGCGCGGCCTGTGGCTCTGGGGGCTGGCGCTAGGGGCGGCGCTGCTCGCCTGCGGGTTGCTGGGTTCCTATGCCCTGGCGCGGCGACGGGCGGAGCGGCGGGCGAATGCCTTGCTGGAAGCGGTGATGGCGAATGCCCCCGTGGGCCTCGGCTTCGTCGGGCGGGACATGGCTATCACCAACGCGAACCGGGCGATGAGCGAGATCAGTCAGCGTGCCATGGGACTGGAGGACACGGAGCCGGGCGGGGCGCCGGCCTTGCCCGAGGCCGTGCGGTCCCAGATCGCGCCCCGGCTGCGCGCCGTGCTGAATGGTGGGCGGTCGCAATCGGATGTGGATGTCGAGACCTCGCCTCCGGACCGGCCGGGGGAGAAGCATCACCTCCTCGTCACCCTATTTCCCGTGGGCCAGGGCGAAAGCGGCGAGGCGGAAGGGGCCGGCATCATTCTGATGGATGTCACGCGCCGCCGCAGGGCGGAGGAGCGGCTGCGGCGGAGCGAGGCGCGGTTCCGGACCCTCGCGAATTCCCTGCCGCAACTCGCCTGGCAGGCTGACGCCAAGGGCGAGATCGAGTGGTACAACCGGCGCTGGTACGAGTTCACCGGCCTGGACTTCGAAGCGGCCAAGGGCTCGGGCTGGATGATGCTGCACCATCCGGATCATGCCGAACGCGTGGCCCAGGGCTTTCGTGCCGCCATCGAGGCCGGCGAGCCCTGGGAGGATTCCTTCCCTCTGCGCCGGGCCGACGGCGAGTATCGCTGGTTCCTCAGCCGCGCCGTGCCGATCCGCGACGAGCCGGATGACTTCCACCCGGAAGGGGCCATCACCGGCTGGTTCGGGACCAATACCGATGTGACGGAACTGCGTGAGGCCGAGGCCGAGGCGACCCTCGCGCGCGAGGCTGCGGAGGATGCCAACCGCGCCAAGAGCCAGTTCATCGCCAATATGAGCCATGAGCTTCGTACGCCGCTTTCGGCCGTGATCGGCTATTCCGAGATGCTGGAGGAGGAGGCCGAGGATATTGAGGGCGGCGAAGCCCTGAAGAAGGACCTCCAGAAGATCGGCGCCAATGCGCGCCACCTCCTTTCCCTCATCAACGACGTACTCGATCTTTCGAAGATTGAGGCGGGTCGGATGGAGACGCATCCTGAGGATTTCGCGGTGGATGCGGTTGTGAAGGAGACGGTGACCACGGTGCAGGCGCTGATGGAGCGCAAGGGGAACAGGCTGGAGGTCCGGCTGCCCGAGGATCTCGGCAGCATGCATTCGGATCAGGTGAAGCTGCGCCAATGCCTCATCAACCTGCTCTCTAACGCCAGCAAGTTCACCGAGGGAGGGATCGTGACGCTGACCGCCGAGCCGGGGCGGGACCTGATGGGCCGTCGCGAGATCGCTTTCCGCGTTAGCGACACGGGTATCGGCATGAGCCCGGAGCAACTCCAGCGACTCTTCACCCGCTTTACCCAGGCCGACAGTTCCACCACCCGCCGCTTCGGCGGCACCGGACTAGGCCTGGCCATCACCAAGGCTTTCTGTACCCTGCTGGGCGGCGGGATCTCGGTGGAAAGCCAGGAAGGCCGCGGAACCACCTTTACCATCCGCGTACCCATGGACATGCGCGAGACCGGGCCGGAACCGGAGGCCGGGCAGGCGGAGGCACGGGAAGCCGGCCCCGCAGCGCATCCGGGCGCCGGCCTGGTCCTGGTGGTGGATGATGATCCGGCATCGCGGGAGCTTCTGTCACGCTTCGTGCTGCGCGATGGCTTCACGGTGCGCACCGCGCAGGATGGCGAGGAGGGGCTTCGGCTGGCGAAGCTGCTGCGCCCCAGTGCCATTCTGCTGGATGTGATGATGCCGCGCATGGATGGCTGGTCCGTTCTCACCGCGCTGAAGGCGGATCCGGAGCTGGCGGAGATCCCGGTGGTGATGGTCTCCATCGTGCAGGAGCGCGCACTGGCCGTTTCGCTCGGCGCAGCGGACTATCTCGTCAAGCCTGTGCAATGGCACAGGCTGCGCCGGGTGCTGGACCGCTACCGTGCCCCCGGCGCCGCCCTGCTGGTGGATGCGGAATCCGAGGCCCGGCAGGAGTTGCGCCATCTCCTGGAAAGCGAGGGGTGGTCGGTGGTGGAGGCCGAGGGGGCGGAACAGGCATTGGCGCACCTCGGCATCGTCGATCCTGCCGAGCCCCCTGTCGGCCTGGTGCTGGTGGCCGTACCCGGCCCGGATTGCGCCGGGCTGAAGCTGGTGCATGAACTGCGGCAGCGCGAGGGGTTGAAGGAAATCCAGGTGATTGCCCTGACGGGCGGGGAGGTGCCGCCAGCAGCCCTGGAGGCTTTGCGTGGGCAGGTACGCCGCGTGCTGCCCGCCGGGGGCGAGCCGCCTGAAGCCTTGCTGCGCGAGTTGCGCCGCATCGCCGCATCCCGCAGTGCAGCGATGCCTGGGAACCCGCCGCCTTCTTCTCCGTTTGAGCCGCAGACGGAGAGCGCCGCGCCATGACGAAGATACTGCTTGTGGAGGACCATGAGGAGCTATGGGATTTCCTGTCCCGCCGCCTGCGCCGCCGCGGCTTCGACGTGGTTCTGGCGCATGACGGACAGCAGGGCCTGGACATGGCGCAGGCCGAGCGGCCGGATGTGATCCTCCTCGACATGAACCTGCCGGTTATGGATGGCTGGACCGCTGCGCGCGCTCTGCGGGCGGATGCCAGCACCGCCCGGATTCCGATCATCGCGCTGACAGCTCACGCCATGTCCGGCGATCGTGACCGGATGCTGGAGGCTGGCTGCGACGACTATCACCCGAAGCCCGTGGATTTTTCCCAACTGCTCGCGCAGATTGATGCCGCGATGCTGGCTGCAGAGAGCTGAGGGGAGTTGGAGATGGAGGCTCGCCGGGGTGGATTGAAGAAGGATTGGCTCATGCGCAGATCGCACCGGCTTGCCTCCGCGCTAGCCCTCCTGGGGTTGGCCGCCTGTGCGCAGGAGGTGCCGCCGCCCGCCACCATGTCAGAGATACCGGTGCGGGCCCCGGTCACGCCGGTTTCCGCGCTGGTCATCGGCATCCCCGGCGCGGCCCCCGTGCCTTATTCCCTGACGGCGGAACTGACCCGGGGCGCGGAGGCTGTCTGCGCACCAAGGCTGGGCACGGTGCTGGACCCGGTGGGGGAGGGCCGCTTCCTGTTGGTGCTCGAACCACCCGGGCTTCTGGTGACAAGGGAAAGCGTGCTGCGCCAGACAGTCGCCGGACCGCCCGGTGCGCCGGAACTGGCGTTGGACGGGGCGAATAACGGGCGCTGCGACTACCTGTTCCGGGCAGGATAGCGCGGGGCGCCGCGCGTCAGGGCAGGCCGTCCGGGGATGCCGCGGCCGGTTTCACCGGGCGCGGCCCCTGGTTCGACATGGCCACCGAAGCCTTCCCGCATCGCCGAGAGCATCTTCTCCGCGAAAGTGTGCTCCTGGCGTGAGCGGAAGCGGGCGAAAAGCGCGGCGGTCAGCACCTCGGCGGGAACGGCTTCCTCGATCGCGGCCTGGATGGTCCAGCGGCCTTCGCCGGAATCGCTCACATGGCCCGAGAAGCGCGAAAGCTCGCCGTCCCGTGCCAGGGCGGCGGCGGAGAGGTCGAGCAGCCAGGAGGTGATGACGCTCCCCCGCCGCCAGACCTCGGCTGTCGCGGCCAGGTCCAGTTGCAGGCGGTGCTCCGGTTGAAGGCTCGTATCGCCGGCATGGCGCAGGATGTCGAAGCCCTCCGCCAGGGCCTGCATCATTCCGTATTCGATGCCGTTGTGAATCATCTTGGTGAAATGGCCGCTGCCCGGGCCACCGGCATGGAGATAGCCACGCTCGACGCGCGGATCGCGCTCCTCCCAGCCGGGATGGCGCGGAATGGTGCCGAGGCCGGGAGCGAGGGCGCCGAAGATCAGGTCCAGCCGGTGCACAGCCTCGGCGGAGCCGCCGATCATCAGGCAATAGCCGCGCTCAAGCCCCCAGACGCCGCCGCTGGTGCCGATATCGAGATAATCGATCCCCTTGGCCGAGAGGGAGGCGGCGCGGCGGATGTCGTCCTTCCAGAAGCTGTTGCCGCCATCGATCAGCGTGTCGCCCGGGGAGAGCAGGGCGCCCAGCGCCTCCACGGCGCCCTCCGTTGCTTCACCTGCGGGCAGCATCACCCAGACAGCGCGCGGTGGCGCCAGCTTCGCGACCAGATCTTCAAGGCTCGCGGCGCCCAGTGCGCCTTCACTGGCCAGATTGCGCACGGCGCTTTCGTCGCGGTCGAAGACCACGCATTCATGGCTGTTCCGCATCAGGCGGCGGACGAGATTAGCGCCCATGCGGCCAAGACCGACCATTCCCAGCTGCATCTTGCCGTCCTCATCCATCCAGGGCGGGCCTCAGGGAAGCCAGCCGGCGTCATCCCGCGCAGGGATGCCAGTGCCCCATTCCCTGCGGCGTGGGAGAGGGCGCTGGCAAGTCACTTGGGGTTGCTCAGGCGAGGTTCCGCCGAACCCAGTCGGCGCAGGCGAGGGCACGGCGGTCCTGGCCGACGGGCGCGACGACCTGCACGCCGATCGGCAGGCCCTTCACGCCAGTACCGGCGGGAACGGTGACGCAGGGACCGTGCAGTGCGGTCCAGAGGGCATTGCAGGAGGGATCGCCGGTCCAACCCAGGCCCTCCGGCGCCTCACCCGGAGCACTCAGCGTCAGCAGGCCGTCGAAGCCCTGGAGGAGGGCGGCAAAGGCGGCGCGTGCCTCCGCGAAGACCTGACGGCCCGCATCGAGGCGGGATGGCGGATGAGTGCCGGCTACATCCGTGTTCTCCCGCAGCACCGGGGAGAGGGAGTCGCGCGCCGTCGTGAGTTCCCAGGTCAGGGCCTGCCTGACCTCCATGTTCATCACGATGGAGTGGACTTCATTCGCCCTGATGCAGATCTCGGGAAGAGCGATGGAATCCAGGATGGCACCCGCCCGGCCAAGGGCTTCCACGGTGGCGCCGAACACCTCCAGCGCATCGGGCGCGACCTTGGCGCCGGGCGGATGGGCCAGCACGGCCAGCCGCGGCGGCCTTGCGCCGAGGGCGCCATCATCCTCCAGATCCCGGCCGGTAAGGGCGGAGACGAAAAGTGCGCAATCCTCCACCGAGCGGGCAAGCACCCCGATCGTGTCGAGGCTTTCGCTCATCACCTTCATGCCGGCCCGGTGGAGCCAGCCGAAGCTCGGCTTGTATCCGGTGATGCCGCAGAAGGAAGCCGGGCGGATGATGCTGCCGGCCGTTTGCGTCCCGAAGGCGAAGGGCACCAGCCCGGCCGCGACTGCGGCTGCGGAGCCCGAGGAGCTGCCGCCGGGCGTGTGCAGCGGATTGATTGGGTTTACCGTCGGCCCCGGATGGCGGGTGGCGAATTCCGTCGTCACGGTCTTGCCAAGCAGGATGCCACCCGCGCCCCGGGCGGCGGCCACCGCCGCCGCATCGGCCCTGGGGCGATGGCCCTGCCAGATCGGCGAGCCATAGGCGGAAGGTAGGTCGGCGGTATCCAGCACGTCCTTTACCGCAAAAGGCAGGCCCCAAAGGGGGCCGGAGGGGCCTTTGCGGTCCGCTTCCGCCGCATGGCGGAGCGCCGCCTCGGGATCAACGGCGGTGAAGGCGTGCAGTGACGGATCCCGTGCTTCGATGCGCGCGAGGCAGCCCTCGACGAGAGCCTGGACCGTGAGCTTGCCCTCACGCAGGAGGCGTGTAGCCGCGACGGCGCCGGGAGGAGAGTCGGATGCGGGCGTGGTCATGTCTTCTCGTGGCCAGATGCGTCGTGGAGCAGGGATGTGGGAGCCGTGGGCGCGTCAGGCCTGCCTGAGTAGTGTGGCGGCACCGGGGATATTCTCAACGGCCTGCCTGTATTCGTCGCGCAGCCGGGCGATCAGCGCCGCGGCGGGCTCGACCTTCTGGATCGCGCCGATGCCCTGGCCCGAGCCCCAGATGTCCTTCCATGCCCGTTTGCGGTCCGAGGAAAAGTCCACCGCCGAGCGGTTCTTGGCCGGCAGGTTCTCCGGATCCAGCCCGGCATTGGCGATGGAGCCCTTGAGGTAATTCGCCAGCACGCCCGAGAAGAGATCGCTGTAGACGATGTCGGAAGCCGCGCTCTCCACGATCATCTGCTTGTAGGCTTCGGCGGCTCGCGCCTCCTCCGTGGCGATGAAGGCGCTGCCGATATAGGCGAAGTCCGCGCCCATGACCTGCGCCGCCAGGATGGAGCGCCCCGTCGCGATGGAACCCGACAGGGCAACGGGGCCATCGAACCAGGCGCGGGTCTCCTGCAGCAGGGCGAAGGGCGAGAGGCTGCCGGCATGGCCGCCCGCACCGGCGGCGACCAGGATCAGCCCGTCCGCGCCCTTCTCGATCGCCTTATGCGCGAAGGTCTGGTTGATCACGTCATGCATCACGAAGCCGCCATAGGTATGCACGGCCTCGTTCACCTCCGGGCGGGCGCCGAGGGAGGTGATGATCAGCGGCACGCGGTACTTGGCGCAGAGCGCCAAGTCATGATCGAGCCGGTCGTTGGAGCGATGGACGATCAGGTTGATGGCGAAGGGCGCCGCCGGTGCCTCGGGGTGCCGTGCATCATGCGCGTCGAGCCGCTCCCGGATCTCGGCCAGCCAGTCCTCAAGCTGCGCGGCCGGGCGCGCGTTGAGGGAGGGCATGCTGCCGATCACGCCCGAGGTGCATTGTGCCACCACCAGGTCTGGCACGGAGACGATGAACAAGGGCGAGCCGATCACGGGCAGCGACAGGCGGCCCTTCAGCGAAGCAAGAAGTGTCATGCGCTCCCGTTCCTGCGGTGGTGGCGGCACTGGCCGCGAGGCGTGATCTTGGCTGCTGTGGGAAAGCGCGTCCAGCAAGAGCCGGGCTGTCGCGGGGAATAAGGCCTGACAAGGCCGTTGACCGCCGCGCTGCGCTGCGGTTTCGTTGGGCGAAGGTCCGGCACAGGACAGCAAAATCGGATGCGGGTGTTCAGCCCGCGCGAGATCCGCGAAGGGGAAACGCCTTGGCCCGAATTGCCTATGCCGATCCGGCGAAGCCGGATACCCGCCCGCTGGTGGAGCGCATCATCCGCGAGCGCGGAAGCGTGCTGCATCTCTATGCCATGTTGTTGCATAGCGGCCCCTTGGCCGAGGGCTGGCTGCGCTTCCTGACAGCGATCAGGCATGAATGCGCCTTGCCCGGCATCTTGCGGGAGATGGTGATCATGCGCATCGCCCATCTGAACGGCGCGCCTTACGAGGCGGAGCAGCACGCGCCCATAGCCTTGCGCGAAGGGCTGAGCGAGGCGCAGGTCTCCGCGCTCGGTGACTGGGAGGTCTCGGGGCTGTTCGATGACACCCAGCGCACCGTGCTTGCCTATTGCGACGCCATGACGCGTGAGATCCGCGTGCCGGATGATATCTTCGCCGGGGTGCGCCGCGCCCTGGACGACCGCTGCCTGGTGGAGCTGACGGCCACCATCGGCGCCTACAACATGGTCTCGCGCTTCCTTGAGGCGCTGCAGATCGACCACCATGATGACATGAAGGCGCCAGCCCATGCTGGCGCTTGAGGGACGTATCGCCATCGTCACCGGCTGCGGGTCCCAGGGGCCGGGCTGGGGCAATGGCAAGGCGATCGCCGCGACCTTCGCGCGGGCGGGCGCCACGATCTATGGCATCGACCGGAATCGCGAGGCAGGCGAGGAAACCAGGCGCATCGTGGAGGCGGAAGGCGGGCGCTTCGCGCTCGGTACCGGCGATGTCACCGACAAAGCGACGGTGGACGCGCTGGTCGCCGATTGCCTGCAGCAGTTCGGCCGGGTGGATATCCTGGTGAACAATGTCGGCCTGTCGCTGCCCGGCGACCCCGCGACGATGGAGGAGGAGGTCTGGGACAGCCAGATCGACATCAACCTGAAATCCGCCTTCCTCTGCTGCAAGGCGGTGCTGCCGCTGATGGAGCGGCAGGGGAAGGGTGCCATCGTCTCCGTCGCCTCGACCGCCGCCATCCGCTACACCGGCAAGCCGCAGGCAGGCTATGCGGCGGCCAAGGCGGGGCTGGTGCAGTTCAGCCGCGTCGTCGCGGTGGATTACGCACGGCGTGGCGTGCGGCTGAACTGCGTGCTGCCAGGACTGATCGAAACGCCGCTGGTGGAGAAGTTGGCGCAGCAATTTGCCAGCCGCGAGACCGGCATGGACCGCGATACCTTCTACCGCCGCCGCCATGAGCAGGTGCCGATGGGGCATATGGGAGAAGCGTTCGATGTCGCTGAGGCGGCGCTGTTCCTAGCCTCGGACGCCGCCAAATACATCACCGGCACGGAAATCCTGGTGGATGGCGGGCTCTGCGCCGCGGTGCGCGGCTGACACAGGCCCGCCATCCGGCTCCTATGCGACGAGCGCCAGGCCGGGTTCCTTCCAGGGCATCTCCAGCAGGCGCCCGGTATTGGACAGGGTGATATAGGCCGTGCGCCGGTCCGGGCCGCCGAAGCAGATATTCGTTGGCATCCTCTCGTCGCAGCGGACCACATCGATGATCTCGCCCTGCGGGGAGACAGTGGTGATCTCGCCAGCCACGAGCGTTGCCACGCAGATATTGCCGGCGGCCGTGACGGCGAGGCTGTCCAGCCGCCTGAAGCCAGGGAACTGGCAGAGCAACTGCCCGCCATGGGGGCTGGGCCAGGGATCCTTCCGCAACTCGCCGGGGCCGAGGATGTCAAACTTCCAGAGGCGCCCTGTCTCAGTCTCCGCGACATACAAGGTCCCGCCATCGGGTGAGAGGCCGATGCCATTCGCGCCGCCAGGTACCGGGTGCGCCGCCTCGATGATCTGGCTGCCGTCGAGGGCGGCCCAATAGACGGTGCCGTGCTCGCGGTCGCGCGCGCGGACCTTGCCGAGATCGGTGAACCAGAAGCCGCCCTTGCCATCCAGCACGAGGTCGTTCGGGCCACGCAGGCGCCGCCCGTCGCATTGCTCGTAGAGGCGTGTTACCTCGCCGGTCGCCGGATCGATCTTCTCGATCCGGCCGCCAGCGTAATCTGGCGGTTGGCCATGGGGGCGGAGCACGCCTTCCGCCTCGATCCATTCGAAGCCACCATTGTTGCAGCAATAGAGCATCCCATCCGGCCCGAGCGCGAGCCCGTTCGGCCCGCCGCCCGGCGTCGCCAGCGCCGATTTGCCGCCATCGGGCCCGATCGCGGTGATACGGCCGGCCTCGATTTCCACCAGTGCGATACGCCCGTCAGGCAGCATCACAGGCCCCTCCGGGAAGCGCAGCCCCTCCGCCAGGATGCGGGCACCGGGCACCGAGAGCGCGTCGCGCCCGGACGGATTGATTTTGCTCATTCCTTCGCTCCTCCCCCTTGCGCCGAATTCAGGCGCCGAGCCGTTGCGCGATGGTCCATGCGCCGTCCGCCATGCCGCGATAGCGTTCGCGGTAGCCGATCGCGCGCGGATCGGAGGCGTTTCCATCTAGCGCGCGCCGCCAGACGCCCGCGACGATGGAAGCAAGGCGGAACATCGAGAAGACGATGAAGACATCGAGATCCGCCGGCACGGGCCGCCCGGCCGCGCGGCAATAGGCGGCGACGAACTCCTCCTGCGTCGGAATGCCCATCTGCTGGTAATCCGTGCCGAGCACGCCGGTCAGCCCGGTGGGGCCGGGTGGCAGGTGATAGGTGAGGCATGCATAGGCGAGATCCGCCAGCGGATGCCCGAGTGTCGCCAGTTCCCAGTCCAGCACGGCGGCGATGCGCGGCTCGGTGGGATGCAGGATGACGTTGCCGAGGCGGTAGTCGCCATGCGCGATGGCGATCTCGCTGTCCTCCGGCAGATGGGCGGAGAGCCAAGCGGCTACCCGGTCCATCGCCGGCATCTCCTCGACCTTCGATGCCTCCCATTGCCTGGTCCAGCGCTGGACCTGCCGTTCCATGTATTGTTCGGTCTTGCCGAAATCGGCAAGGCCGGCAGCGCGCCAGTCCACGCGGTGCAGTGCTGCCAGGACACGGGCAAGCTCGCCATAGACGGCCCTGCGGTCCTCCGCGGTGCCGGACAGCATCACACGGTCGGCGAAGATGCGGCCGGGCACATGGTCCATGACAAAGAAGGGCGTGCCGATCACGTCGGCATCCTCGCAGAGCAGGTGCGTCATGGGCACCGGCACCTCGCTCCCGGCCAGGGCCTGCATCACACGGAATTCGCGCTCCACCGCATGGGCGGATGGCAGCAGCTTGCCAGGCGGCTTCTTGCGCAGGACATAGGCGCCGGAAGGCGTCTGCAGATGGAAGGTGGGGTTCGACTGCCCGCCCTGGAACTGCCGAACGACAAGGCCGCTGCCGTTGAATCCTGGAAGCCGGCCGGAAAGGTAGCCTGCCAGCGCGGCCTCATCGAAGCGATGGTTCTCCAGTACGGACACGAGAACCGGCGCGCCATCCTGCAGGGGCGGGGCTTCGGCCGTCATGGCTCTACTCATCCCCGACCGAGGGCGAGCCGGCCATCACGCCCCCATCGATGACGATCGTCTGGCCTGTCATGAAACTGCCGGCGGCGGAGGCCAGGAATACCGCGGCGCCGGCGATCTCATCCGGCTCGCCGATGCGCTTCAGCGGGGTATCCTTGGTGCGCTTGCGGTAGATGTCAGGATTCTCCCACAGGGCGCGGGCGAAATCGGTGCGGACAAGCCCGGGCGCGATGCAGTTCGAGCGGATGTTGCGGGGCCCCCATTCCACCGCGAGGTTCCGCGCGAGCTGCATGTCGGCCGCCTTGGAGATGCCATAGGCACCTAGCACCGGGGAGCCGCGCAGCCCGCCGATCGAGGAGATGATGATCACTGATCCGCCGCCGCGCTCCGCCATCCCCGGCATCACCATATTCGCGAGCCAGAGATTCGAGCGGATGTTGGAAGCCATGATTTTGTCGAAGATCTCGTCCGGCAGGCCGATCGAAGGACCTAAATGCGGGTTGATGGCGGCATTGCCGACCACTGTGTCGATCCGCCCCCAGCGCGCCATGGCGGCATCCACCAGCGCCTGCAATTCCTCCTTGCGGCCGATATTGCAGGCCTGGGCGAAGGCCTCGCCGCCGCGGGAGGCGATGGCGTCTACCACCTCCTGACAGGCATCCAGCTTGCGGGAGGAGACCACCACCTTCGCGCCATGCTGCGCCATGCGCTCGGCGATGGCGCGGCCGATGCCGCGCGATGCGCCGGTGACGATGGCAACCTGCCCGGACAGGTCGAAGAGCGACCGCGCCATGTCGCCACTCATGCCGCAGCTCCCGCCTGTGAGTTGCGGGGTGGGCGGTACTTGTTCAGTTCCATCCGGCCGAGTTGGAAGCGATGCACCTCATCCGGCCCATCGACGATGCGCAGCGTGCGCGCGATCTTGAACATATAGGCCAGGGCGAAATCCTCGGTCACGCCGGCGGCGCCATGGGCCTGGATCGCCCAGTCGACGACCTGGCATGCCATCTCGCCGGCTGTCACCTTGATCTGGGCGATGTCGGCGCGCGCTTCCTTGTTGCCCACGGTGTCCATGCGCCAGGCGGCGTGCAGGGTCAGCAGCCGTGCCTGGTCGATCATGATGCGGGCGCGGGCAATGCGGTCGATGATCACACCCTGATCGGCCAGCGGCTTGCCGAAGGGGCGGCGTTCGAGAGAGCGCTTGCACATCATCTCCAGCGCTCGCTCCGCGAGGCCGATAGCGCGCATGCAGTGATGGATGCGCCCCGGCCCAAGGCGGCCCTGGGCGATCTCGAAACCGCGGCCCTCGCCGAGGAGAATATTCTCCGCAGGGACGCGGACATTGTCGAAGACCAGCTCGGCATGGCCGTGCGGCGCGTCATCGAAGCCGAAGACAGGCAGCATGCGCTTGATGGTCAGGCCCCGCGTATCGCGCGGCACCAGGATCATCGATTGCTGGCGATGCTTGTCGGGATTGTCCGGGTCCGTTTTGCCCATGACGATGAAGATGGCGCAGCGCGGATCGCCGGCACCCGAGGACCACCACTTGCGGCCATTGATCACATAATGGTCACCCTGCCGCTCGATGCGCGTCTGGATGTTGGTGGCATCCGAGGATGCGACATCCGGCTCGGTCATGGCGAAGCAGGAGCGGATCTCGCCAGCGAGCAGCGGCTTGAGCCAGCGTGCCTTGTGCTCCTCCGTGCCGTAGCGCTCGATGGTTTCCATATTGCCCGTATCCGGCGCGGAGCAGTTGAACACCTCGCTCGACCAGGGAATGCGCCCCATGATCTCGGCCAGCGGCGCATATTCCAGATTCGTGAGTCCTGCGCCATGCGAGGAGGCGGGCAGGAACAGGTTCCAAAGCCCCGCCTCGCGCGCCTTGGGCTTCAGGGCCTCGGTGATCGGTACCGGCTGCCAGCGGTCGCTCGCTTCCGCCAGCTGCTGGTGATGCAGGTGGTCATTCGGGATGACATGCTCGTCCATGAAGGCCTGCAGCTTCGCGCGCAGCTCCTGCACCTTCGGCGAGAAACTGAAATCCATCCGACGTCTCCGTTCAGTCTTGCGTGCAGACTTGTGCCACAGCGCGGCCATGTCCAGTCTGTGAGGGAAGCAGCTAAGGGAGGAGAGTGGCCATGAAGGCCGTGCTGTGCCGTGAATATGGTCCGCCATCGGCGCTCTCTGTCGAGCATGTCGCTGATCCTGTTCCCGGTCCCGGGCAGATCCTGCTGCGTGTCGAGGCCTGCGGGGTGAACTTCCCCGATACGCTCATCATCCAGGGCAAGTACCAGCAGAAGCCGCCTATGCCCTTTGTGCCGGGGGGCGAGGTCTGCGGTGTCGTCACGGCATTGGGTGAGGGCGTGTCCGCGCCCGCCATCGGCACGCGGGTCGCGGCGGTCATCACCCATGGGGGATTCGCCGAGCAGGCCGCTGTCGATGCCGCCAAGGCGGTACCGGTTCCGGAGGGAGTCGCGCCGGATGCGGCGGCGTCCCTTGGCCTCGCCTATGGCACGGTGCTGCATGCGCTGGAGGATCGCGGCGCCCTGAAGCCGGGGGAGGTGCTGCTGGTGCTCGGCGCCTCCGGCGGCGTCGGGATGGCGGCCATCCAGATCGGCCGGTTGCTGGGGGCGAGGGTGATCGCCGCCGCCTCCTCGGCCGAGAAGCTGGAAGCCTGCCGCGCCATCGGGGCGGATGGGCTGATCGACTACTCGGCCGAGAACTGGCGCGACCAGCTGCGTGCGCTGACCGGCGGCAAGGGTCCCGATGTGATCTTCGATCCCGTCGGCGGACCCTATTCGGAACCGGCGCTGCGTTCCATCGCCTGGCGTGGGCGGTACCTCGTGGTGGGTTTCGCGGCCGGCGACATCCCGCGCATTCCATTGAACCTCGTGCTGCTGAAGAACTGCGCGGTGACAGGCGTGTTCTACGGCGATTACGCGCGGCGAGAGCCGGAGAGCAACCGCGCCATGCTCTCCCGGCTTTTCGGCTGGGTTGCGGAGGGCCGGTTGCGCCCCGCAATCTCCCGCAGCTTCCCGCTTGAGCAGGCCTCCGAAGCCCTGGAAATGCTTGCGGGGCGGCAGGCAACCGGAAAGCTGGTGCTGGTCACCCATGCGGCGGAGGCTCCGCCCCGCTGAGGGCGATCAGCGCATCCACCGCCACCTGCCGGGATCCGTTGCAGATCATCGGATTGACGTCGATCTCGGCGATGCGGTCGCCGTGATCGGCTGCAAGTTCGGAAACACGCTGGACGATCCCGGCGAGCATGCCGAGATCCACGGCAGGCAGGTTGCGGAACCCTGACAGCAGCTTCGCGCCCTTCAACCGGCCGAGCATCGCCAGCGCTTCCGCCTGGTTGACCGGCGCCAGGGTGACCAGCGTGTCGCGCAGCAACTCCACCAATATGCCACCCAGGCCGACCAGCACGGTGGGACCGAAGAGAGGATCGCGCCGTGCGCCGATGACGATCTCGATGCCGGCGGGCACCATGGGCTGCACCAGCACCCCATTGATCGCCGCGCCAGGCGCCGCGCGGGTAGCATTCGCCATCACCTCGGCGAAGGCAGCGCGGACGGCGGCGGCATCGGCGAGGTTCAGCCGGATCACGCCCGCCTCGGTCTTGTGGGGCAGGGCAGGGCTCTCGACCTTCAGCACCACCGGATAGCCAGCCTGTTCCGCCGCCGCCACGGCGGCTTCGGCATCGGCGGCCAGCACCTCGGACACCACCGGCACGCCATAAGCGGCGAGCACCGCCTTGGCCTCCCGCTCGGTCAGGACATTGCCCTCCGCACGATCCAGCAGCCGTGCGGCGGCCTCCTTCGCGCCAGGCGGCGACAGCCGCGCCGCTGTGACAGTGCCCTCACGCCGCTTTGTGTCCTGTGCCTGCCACGCCGCGATGGCCGCCATGCAGCGGTCCATGGAGCGGAAAAGCGTGACATGCTCCTCGCTCTCGGCCTCCCGCGCGCCGGGGCCGTCCAGCCATTGGGTCGTCCAGACCACGCAGCCGGTCTTGCCATGGCACGCGGCCAGTTCCCCCATCAGTCGGAAGCGAGGCGTCGCCACGTCATAGGCGAAGCCATTGGGCAGGATCACGGCGCCATAGGTAGGGTCCTCGAAAAGGGCCCCGAGGCAGTCCCGCAGCGATCCGGGATCGTTCAGCACCTGGGCCGTCACGTCGCAGGGATTGCGCGCGGAGCCGAACTCCGGAATGCGCGCGGCCAGCACCGCCTGCGCCTCCGGCCCGGGTTGCGGCAGGGGAACGCCCCGCATCTCGGCACGATCCGCCGCCATGATCGCCGCCCCGCCGGAGGTGGAAACCACGGCCACGCCGGATGCCCGTGGCGGCGGTGCCTTGCCGAGGAAGCTGGCCAGTTCCATCAGCCCCTCGAACTGTTCGCAATGCACCATGCCGGCGCGTTCGAAGGCGGCGCGATACACCGCTTCCGAGCCCGCGAGGGACCCGGTGTGGGACATGGCTGCCTGGGCCCCCTGTTCCCCAGTGCCGAGCTTGTGGACAACCACGGGCTTGTTGTTCTCCCAGGCGATCCTGGCCGCTTCGATCAGCCGGTTGGGCTCCGCCATGCCTTCGAAAAGAAGGGCGATGGCAGAGCAGCCGGGATCCTCCGCCAGCGCGGCCACATAGTCGGCCACATCGACATCGGCCGAGTTGCCGCAGGTGAGGATACGGCGGACCTGCGTGCCGGATTCCACCGCCTGGGCCAGGGCAAAGCCCAGATTACCGGATTGGCTGATGATCCCGATGGCCGGGCGCGTCGGCGGCGCAGGGGGGCGCGGGATGGCAACGAAGCTGATCTCGGCGCCACGGGCGTAATCGGCCAAACCGATGCAATTGGGGCCGACCAGCCGCACACCGCCTTCGCGGGCCATGGCCACCAGCCGGCGCTGCAGGGCGATCCGATCCGGCCTGCCCGTTTCGGCGAACCCTGCCGCATAGAGGATGAGCCCGCCTACACCGGCCGCGACGCAATCCCGGACGACCTCCTCGCAGGCTTCAATCGGTGTGGCCGCCACTACGAGATCCGGCACCTCCGGCAGGGCCGCGATGGAGGGATAGCAGGGCAGGTCCCCAAGACGCTCGTAGCGGGGGTTCACCAGATGCAGCCGTCCCACGAAGTTCGCGAGGTTGCGGGCGGTGCGCTCACCGAAGGACCCGGCACGGGAGGACGCGCCGACAATGGCGATGCTTTCGGGCTCAAGCAGCCGGAGAAGATCTGCCCGGCGATATACCGGGCGGGAGCGGTGAAGCGGAGCGGTGCCCACGGAGAGCGGAAGATCGTCTGGCATCATGGTTGGGGAACGGGCCTGGTTTCTGGGGCGGGGGCTTGCACGGCCGGGCGTGCGACAAGGCGGCGCAGCAGCGCATCGAAGCCACCGGGCAGGATGGCGAGAGCCACGACCAGTGCGCCGCCGAGGATGATGGCGTTGACCTCCCCGCCAAAGGACAGGAAGCGCTCCTGGCCCACGATGAGGGCCGTACCGATCAGCGGTGCGAGTAGGCGCCGCCGGCCGACCAGCACGACGGCCGTCAGCATCAGCACGAGGAAATAGGTTTCGAAGAGATCCGGCCCGATATAGGCACGCTGATAGGCGTAGAGCCAGCCGGCGGCCGCGCTGAAGGTCGACGAGAGCACGAAGACCCCGAGCCGGACCTTCCGCACATCGATCCCCGACATGGTGGCAAGGCGGGGGTTGAGATGCACCATCATCGCCATAGCGCCGAGCCGCGAGCGGCGGAACTGCCGCACGGCATAGAGAGTGATCAGGAGAAGGATGAAGGCATAGGGCCAGAGCCCCGCATCATTCGTCGCTGCCAGCTGGAGGGAGCCGATGGAGAGGTCGAGGGTGGGGATGCCCGATACGCCATCAGAGCCGCCGAGCAGGTCCCAATTATGCGCCACCGCCGCCGCGACCACCGTGGCCGCATAGGTGACGAGGGAGAAGACGAATTCCCGCAGCTTCAGCGTCACCAGACCCAGCGCCAGGGCGATGATGGTTCCGGCGGCGAGCGCCGCCCCGAGCGTCACCCAGGAGCCGGCGCCCAGCCGCGTGGCGAGCAGCCCCGTTGCATAGGCCCCGGCCGCGAAGAAGACGGTATGCGCGAGGCTGACCTCCCCGAGATCCGACACGACGATATCGAGCCCATAGGCGGCTGTGGCCATGATGGCGATCACGGCGAAGGCGCCATAAACGCCGCCAACCCAGCCGGGCAGGAGGAAGACGATGACGCCGGCGGCGGCAAAGGCCGCCATGCGGAGGGCACTGCTCATCGCGCACCCCTCCCTGCACCGAGCGCAAGGCCGCTGGGCCGCAGCACCAGCACGACGATCAGCACGCCGAAGGCTGCGGTGGTGGCATAGGCGGGGGAGACGAAACCCCCGAACAGCGCTGTGAAGATGCCGAGCCCTAGACCCGCTACATAGCTGCCGGCAACCGAGCCGATCCCGCCCAGCACCACCACGACGAAGGTCACGATCACCTCCTCGAAGCCGATACTGGTCAGGATGGGCGTGCGCGGTGCCACCAGCGACGCGGCCAGTGCCACCGCCGCGCCCTCGAAGGCAAAGACGGCGAAATAGACGCGGCGCACATCGATGCCGGCAAGCTGCGCCAGCTTCGGGTCCTCCGCCACCATCCGCGCCGTGCGGCCGAGCGCGCCCCGCTCCAGCACGAAATGCAGCAGGGCGAAGAAGAGGATGGCGACAAGGATGATGGCGAGATCCTGCGCCGTGACCCAGGCGCCCGCGATCTCGAAGTCGATCCAGCTGAGCGGCGTCTCCAGGACCTGTGGGTGACCGCCGAAGACCAGCCCTGCGATCCCGCGCATCATATGCCCGAAGCCCAGCGTCACGATCATGATCGAGACGAGGTCCTGCGCGAAGGTAAGGCGCAGCATGGCTGCTTGCATGATCAGCCCGATCAGCACGCCGGCCAGCATGGCGACCAGGATGGCGGCGGGATAGGGAAGGCCGAGCCCGGCCACCGCCCACCAAGTGACGAAGGCCGCCAGCATGTAGATCTGCCCATGGCCAAAATTCACCAGCCGCGCGACCCCGAGCAGCACGGTCCAGCCGATGGCGATCAACGCATAGGCATGGCCGAGCACCATGCCGTTGATGAGCTGCTGCACGAGGTTCATGCCACCGCCTCCCCCAGATAGGCCGCCAGGATGCGGGGATCGTCGCGCATGGCCGCCGCCGGCCCCTGGGCCAGGATGTGCCCCCGTTCGAGCAGGATCAGGCGGTCCACCACCTCGATGGCGGCACGGACATTCTGCTCGACCAGCAGGACGGAGAGGTTCTCGTCCACCAGCCCGCGCACGGTCCGCAGCACATCGGCCACGAGGCGCGGCGCCAGGCCGATGGAGGGCTCGTCCAGCAGCAGGACGCGCGGGCCCAGCCGCAGGGCCCGCGCGATCGCCAGCATCTGCCGCTCGCCGCCCGAAAGGGCGGAGGCGGCATGGTGGAGGCGCTCGCGCAGGCGCGGGAACAGGGCGTAGACCTCTTCCTCGTCATGCCCGCGCCTGCCGCTGGAGGCCGGGGCGCTGGCGGCGGCGATGTTGTCCGCGACCGTCAGGCGCATGAAGACCGCCCCGCCTTCCGGCACCAGCGTCAATCCTTGCCTGACACGGGAATGGGGCGGCAGGCCGCCGATCTCCTCTCCGTCCAGCCGAACGCTGCCGGAGACGCGCGGCGCGCCGCGTGACCAGCCGAGCAGCGCGTTCACCAGCGTGGACTTGCCCGCGCCATTCGCGCCCACGACGCCAACCAGCTCGCCCGGCGCGATGGCGAGATGCGGGATGTCGAGCGCGACATTGCCGCCATAGGCGACGCGCAGGTCGCGCGCTTCCAGGACCGGCCGGGTCATGCCGCCTGCCCCAGATAGGCCTCAAGCACGCGATGGTCGTTCTGAATCTCGTGCGGCGTGCCCGTCGCGAGGCAGCGCCCCTGTTCCAGCACCACGATCCGGTCGGCGACCGACATGATCAGGTCCATATGATGCTCGATCACCACGATGGCGACGCTTTCCGCGCGCAGGCCGCGCAGCAGCTCCGCCAGCCGCTCCATGTCGGCGCCGCCGAGGCCCGCAGCGGGTTCATCCAGCATCAGGACCCGCGCGCCGCGCCCGAAGGCGAGGGCGATCGACAGCATCCTCTGGCTGCCATAGGGGATGTTGCCCGGCCGCAGCGCATGCATGTCCCGCGGGACGCCGAAGCGTTCGAGCAGCGCGGCGGCCTCCTCCTCCAGCGCCCGCCGCCTTGCCGCTTCCCGCCAGGGCAGGAACAGGCTTTCCAGCAGTCCGGTGCCGGCTTCGCGTGCCAAGACCGCCACCATGTTGTCCAGCACGCTGAGCGTGGCGAAGAAGGCGTTCTGCTGGAAGGCCCGCTTCAGCCCGAGCGGGGCGAGGCCATACGGCGGAACGGCGGTGACATCCTGTCCATCGAGCCAGACCTTCCCGTCACGCGTCACCATATGGGTCGTGGCGTCGTAGCAGGAGCTCTTGCCGGCGCCATTGGGGCCGATGATGCCCAGGATCTCGCCGGCATGAACCTGCCAGCTCACGCCTTCCAGTGCGACCAGCGCACCATAGCGGACGCCGAGCCCCTCCACCCGCAGGGCAGGCGTGGAAGATGTCACGTCCGCACCTCGATCTTGCCGTCCTTCACCGTGAAAAGGTGGTGGCTGGAGCCCAGCTGGCCTTCGGAGCTGAAAGTGACGTCGCCGAAGACCGTTCCCTTGAAGGAACCGCCCCGGATGCGCTGGGCGAGCTTCTCGCGTTCCAGCGTCTTCAGCTCGTTCGCCGCCATGGCCCAGACCTGCAGCGATGCGGCGCCAAG
This sequence comes from Roseomonas xinghualingensis, assembly GCF_025791835.1. Taxonomy (GTDB): domain Bacteria; phylum Pseudomonadota; class Alphaproteobacteria; order Acetobacterales; family Acetobacteraceae; genus Roseomonas; species Roseomonas xinghualingensis. The sequence continues at coordinate 53,076 of NZ_JAOXLP010000005.1, read as the reverse complement.
GGCCATGAACTTGTCCGGCGTGTAGCGGATCTTCTCCTCGGCCCTGCGGACGAAATCCTGGTTCACCGGGTTGGACGCGAAGGGCTCGACCTTGGGGAAGTAGATGTCGGCTCCGATGATGCCGTTTGCGCCATCACCCGCCACCTGGATGACGCTGGGCGCCACAGTGCCCACCGCCGTCACCAGATCGCCCCGCAACCGCATCTGCCGGGCCTGGCGCAGCAGGGCGGGGAGGCCGGAGCCCTCATTGGCATTGATCGCCACGATGGCATCGGCATTGGCCGAGCGGATATTGGTCAGCGCCACACGGAAATCGGCCTGGGCGAAGGGGAAGCGCTCCTCGCCGGCCTTGGTGTACTCATGGCCGATCGCCTTCAGCGCGTTCTCGATGGAGGCCTGGGCGCCGTTCCCATAGGCGTCGTTCTGGGTCAAGAAGGCGATGCGCTTCGCCCCGGTGGCCTTCAGGTGCTCGGCGATGATGCGCCCGTCCTGCGCATTGGAAGAATTGAGGCGGATGGCCAGCGGGTTGCCGCCGCCGGTGAGGATCTGGTCCGCCTTCGAGATCGCCGTTATGTCCAGGACACCCGCACGGGCGATCACCGTCTGGGTGGCGAGGGTGACCGGGCTGTTCCAGCCTTCGATAATCACCGAGACTCCCTCACCGATCAGCTCATTGGCGCGGCTGACTCCCACGGCCGGCGTGGATTCATCGTCGCGCCGGACAACCTGGACCGGGCGCCCCATCACGCCGCCGGAATCATTGACCATGGCCGCGGCGATTTCGATCGCCTCGCAGACATGCTGGCCCTGGACGGCGGCGCCTCCGCTCAACGGAAACAGCGCCCCCACCTTGATAGGGTCGGCCGCGCGTGCCAGCCGCGGGGCTGCGAGCACGGTGGCGCCGACGGCCGTGAATCGCAGGAAGTCCTTGCGGGAAAGCGTCATCGGAACGTCCTCCATCGCCGCCATGTTTTCATGGTCGGTCATTCGCCCGTCCTCATTCCGCACGGGCAGACGGATGCGCAGCAAGAGACATCATGGCGGCAGGATCTTCTGCCGCTGCAGGTCGCGGAGCCACCATTCGAGCATGGCGGCGGTATCGATGCAGTCTCCGAAGCCAGCCTGCCGGATCTTGATGGTACTGAGCAACGAGGCAGCCTGGTCGTCGCGGCTGAAGGCGAAATCGGCGAACTGCCAGGAATCGCCCACCAGTTCCCGCAGCGAATGGGGCTTCAGCCCATGGCGCTGAACGATGGCCTGCCAGACCGCCTCCTTGTCCGCCATGATGGCCGGCAGCGACATGGGATGCGGGTGCCCCTGCTCCATGCCGAAGACGCGCGCGACCGTGGGGAACAGCCCGCGCCAGGTCATGGTGTCGCCATTGGTGACGTTGAAGATCTGGTCGCGCGCGGCGGGCGATTGCCCGGCCCAGGCGATGGCGGAGGCAAGCAGCCTCGCATCCGTCACTTCCGTGACGCGGTCGCCCCGCCCCGGAAACACCAGCGGCAAGCCCATGGCGCGGCTGATGGCGGCATAGACGCCCGTGGCCGCCAGCATGTTCATGGCGCTGCCCAGCGCGAAGCCGATCACCGCCTGCGGGCGCAGAACCGTCCAGTGCCAGCCACGGCCGCGCTGACGCTCCCGTAGATAGTCCTCCTGCAACCAATAGAAATTCGGATGGATGTGGCGCGGCGCATCCTCCTTGCCGGGAATGGGCATCTGGCCGAGATGCACGCCATAGGCCTTGGTGCCCTGCAACAGCGCGATGTGCCGCAGGGTGCCGCCTTCCGCATCCAGCGCCTCCACGCAATTCGCCAGCATCGCGCGGTTGGTTTCCATCTGCTCCGTGTCGAGCCAGCCGGCGCGGAGTTCCGGCTTCTCATAGAGCGCGGCATAGACGAGATGCGTGGCGCCGAGGCCGGACAGGGCGCTCCGGCAGGCCGCCGCATCCGTCAGGTCCACGGAGAGGAACCGGGCGCCCGTTGCCTCCGGCGGCGCACGGCGTGAGAGGCCGATCACCTCCCAGCCATCGGCGACATAGCGGCCAAGCGTTGCGCGCCCGACCAGCCCCAGCGCCCCGGCGATGACGACCTTGCCCGCCACCATCCACCTCAGGCCCTGGCCAGCTTGGCCAGCAACTCGCGCCAGCGATCGGCATCGCGGCGCAGATAGGTGGAGTAATCCGCAGGTGACCCACCCCTCACATACTGGCCCTCGCTGAGCAACCGCTCCCGCAACTCTGGCGCCTCCATGGCCTTCAGCGCTGCCTGGTTCAGCCGGGTAATGGCGGCGGGGGGAGTGCGTGCCGGAGCCAGCAGGCCGAAATGCGTCTGGCAGACCATGTTGGGGCCGAGTTCGGAGAAGTTAGGCACATCCGGCGTCACCGAAAGCCGCTCATTCTCCCCAGTCCAGCCTACAATGGTGCCACGACCCGAGCGCTGCGCCCCGAGTGCCGAGCTGCCGCCGACGACGATCACGTCCAGCGTGCCCGCCATCAGGTCGGTCAGCTGTTGCGCATCGCCACGGTAGCCGATCTCCTGCATCTTGATGCCAAGACCCTCCATCACGACGACGGCGGCGAGATTGTTGAAGCTGGTGGGGCCGTTGGAACCGTAGTTCAGCTGCCCGTTGCGGGACTTGGCGAGCGCCACGAAGCTGGGGATGTCATGCGCCAGCCCCTTCCGTACCACCACGCCGAAGGGCAGGGTTGTCACCAGCACGATGGGCGCGAAATCCTCGGCCTTGTAGGGGAGCTTATCGGGCAGCAGCGGGTTCAGCGTCATGGTCGTGCCCGATGCCATGAGCACGGTGTGCCCATCCGGATGGGCGCGTGCGACGGCATCAGCGCCGATGGAGGTCTGGGCGCCGGGCTTGTTGTCGATGATGACCGGCTGGCCGAGGAGGGGCGCCATCCGCTCCGCTATGGTGCGGGCGGCCACATCGGTCGCGCCGCCTGGCGGGAAGGGAACCACCATGGTCACGGGCCGTGACGGGAATGGGTCGGCAGCCCGAACCACCGACGGCATGGCGAAGGTGCCGGCAAGCGCCAGGCCTGATGTGCTGCGCAGGAAGTTTCTTCTCTGCATGATTGTTCCTCCCCAGGTTGCGGCCGCTTGAACCCGGCCGGTGGATGTCACTCGAGCAAGGCGTCACGCAGCGCAGCAAGCCGCGCCCCATCGAAGCCCAGCGCGCGGGCGAGGAAATCCGCCTCGTCGCGGTAGCCAGTCATGGCGATCTCAAGAGCACCTTCCAGCAACTGCTGGTGCGCGCGGTTCAGCGCCTCGGCGGCCTCGGGTGGCGTTCCTTCGGGCAGGGCGTGCTCGCGCCGCCAGAACCGGTTTGTCGCCAGGTAGTCCGCCACGATCTCGTCGCGCGCCACGCCGAGGGCCATCAGCAGCAGCGCCGTGCCGAAGCCGGTGCGGTCCTTGCCCGCCGTGCAATGGAAGGCGAGGGGGCGCCGGGCCGGATCGGCCACCAGCACGAGCAGATCCCGGAAGAGGTGGAGCTTTTCCGAGGCATAGGCGGCATAGGCTTGGCCGAGCAGCGTCAGCACGTCCTCGCCCGTGGCGCGTCCGGTCGTCAGGATGTCGCGCAGGGAGGCGCCTACAGTGGGTTCCACGGGAAGCGCCACGATCTCCGGCGCTGGCTCGGGCAGGCGCGAAGGCATGCGCGCGCTTTCCTGCACGCCACGCAGATCGACGATGCTTCGCAGCCCCAACCTGCCGAAGGTGAGCAGGTCCTCTTCCGTTAACGAGGCGAGGGAGGAGGCGCGGTACACCTGCCCGAAGCGCACGCGCCGCCCGCCATGTGCGCGATAGCCGCCGAGATCCCGCAGATTGGTGCAGCCGGCCAGTTTGATCCGGCGCGGCAGCGTGTCGTTCGCGGCATCATGCAGGGCGGCGAACATGGTCAGCGTCCCTCGAAGACCGGCTTACGCTTCTCGAACCAGGCATTCACCGCTTCCTCGTGGTCCCGCGTGTTGTGGGCCAAAGCCTGATAGGAGGCTGAGAGCTCAAGCAGCGAGGAGAGGCGCATATGCTGCCCCTCGCGAAGTAGCCGCTTCGTCAGCCGCAGGACCTGGGGCGGATTGCGGGCGATGCGGCCAGCCAGGGCGCGGGCCGCATCCATCAATCCGGCATTCGGCACGACACGGGAGATCAGGCCACAGGCCAGCGCCGCCTGGGCGTCCAGCCGGTCCCCAGTGAAGGCCATTTCGGCGGCCATGGACTGCCCGACCGCACGCGGCAGCAGCCAGGCGCCGCCATCGCCAGGCACGATGCCGACGCTGACGAAGCTCTCGGCATAGGAGGAGCTTTCGCTGCCGATGCGGATGTCGCACATGCAGGCAAGATCCAGCCCCGCGCCGATCGCCGGCCCGTTCACCGCCGCGATGGTGGGTACGTCCAGTTCGTAAAGGGCAAGGGGGATCTTCTGGATGCCGCGGCGGTAGCTCTCCCGGATATCGGCGGGATTCATGCCGAAGCGCTCCCGCATCGCCTTCAGGTCGCCGCCCGCGGAGAAGGCGCTGCCGGCTCCAGTCAGGATTACCGCCCGCACATCCTTCTCCGCGGCGATGCGGGCGCAGGCCTCGGTGAAGGCTTCCGTGCTGCCGCCCTCGATGGACAGGGCGTTTCGCCGATCGGGCGCATTCATGGTGAGGGTAACGATCGGGCCGTCCTGCTCGTAGAGAAGGAAATCGCTCATGCTGTCGCCTCCGGCGCTACAGGGCCCAGATGCGCACGCACGAAGGCCAGTGTTTCAGTCAGGTCACCCGCCAGGAACTGCCGGCCGAGCCAATGCGCCCAATGCGCCTCACCACCGAAGCGCATCCGGCCGACCTGCAGCCGTGCGGTGAGAAGGTGCAGGTCCAGCTCCTCGGTGATTCCCATCGCGCCATGCACCGCATGGGCAATGGCACAGACACGCACCGCCGCCTCCCCCACGCGCAGCTTGGCGGTGGCGATGCGGGTGGGATTGAGCCCCGCGATTCCTTTACCATCAGGAACCGAGGCAAGCTGCGCCGCCATGCGGCTGGCGAAGACATCCTCGGTCAGGACGCTGATCTGCTGCTGGATGGCCTGGAAGGCTGCGATGGGCCGGCCGAATTGCTGGCGATCACGGGCATGGCGCACCGTATCCTCCAGGATGCGTTCCATGGCGCCAGCCATGATGGCAACCTCCGCCCAGGCGCCGGCGGCGAGGAGATCTGGACAGGCCAGGGAACGGCCGGTGCCTGCGGGCCAGCGCAGCAGGTCCGCGAGGGCGGAACTGGCGTCCGTATCCGGTTCGGCCTTGTCCCAGGGCAGAAGCAGCGCCGTCTCGCCCTGGGGCAGCAACACCCAATCGGCGGGCTGCCCAGGTGCCAGCCGCGCCATGTGCTCACCGGCCGGTTCTGCCAGCGCGATGGCGCCTTCGGGGGGCGTCTCGCCGGTTGCGACCAGGGCGGCACGGGCCAGCATGGTTTCGGCAATGGGCAGGGGCAGGGCGAAGCGGCCTGCCGCCAGAAGCACGGGCAGGATCTCGGGTGGGCCAATTCCCGCGCCGCCGGCCTCTTCCGGCACCAGCGCCTCCAGGAAGCCGGAGGCCTCGATCTCGCCCCAGAGGGCCGAGGCAGGGCCGCCGGCACGGATGGCGCGTACCGCCTCCGGCGTCGCGTGCCGGGTGAAAAGCTCCTCGGCCGAGCGGAACAGCAAGCCGTCCATCAGCGCAGCCCCATGCCACGGGCGATCATGCCGCGCAGGATCTCCCTTGTGCCACCCCGCAGTGAGAAGGATGGCGCCATGGCCGTGGTATAGGCCAGGGTCCGCATCAGCGGGCCGGGCGCAACTTGGCCTGGCGAGGCCAGGATATCGGCGATCACCGTCGGGATCAGTTGCTCGAACTCCGTTCCCAGATCCTTGACCAGTGCGGCCTCCACCACCGGGCTCTCGCCCTCGACCAGCCGGCTGGTGACGGCAATGGACATGGCCCGCAGCACCGCCAGATGAGCAATCAGCCGCCCGAGCAGCGTCTCGGCGGCCTGATGGGCCCCGGCCTCGCGCAGCCATTGCGCCCATGTGTCCAGCAGCACGGCGGAGGAGAGCACGCGCTCCGGCCCGCTGCGCTCGAAGGCCAATTCGGCATTCACCTGCATCCAGCCGGAGCTTTCCTCGCCGATCAGCGCATCGGCGGGCAGGACCACATCCTCGAACACCACTTCGGAGAAATGCGCGTCGCCAGCCAGGTCGCGGATGGGGCTGATCCGCACGCCGGGTGCCTTCAGGTCCACGATGACCTGCGAAAGACCCTTATGCCGGTCCTGCGGCGTGCCGCTCGTGCGGACCAGGGCGATCATGTAGTGTGAGCGATGCGCGTTGGTGGTCCAGATCTTCGCGCCGTTCAGCCGCCAGCCATCGCGGTCCCGCACGGCCCGCGTGGTGACGCTGGCAAGGTCCGATCCTGTGTTCGGCTCGCTCATGCCGATGCAGAAGAAGGCTTCCGCGCGGCAGATGCGGGGCAGGTAGAAGCGGCGCTGCTCCTCCGTGCCGAAGCGGTGGATCAGGGGGCCGCTTTGCCGGTCCGCGATCCAATGGGCGGAGACCGGCGCACCGGAGGCGAGCAACTCCTCGGCCAGCACGTAACGGGCGAAGGGGCCGCGGCCAGCACCGCCATATTCCTTCGGGAAGGTCAGGCCCAGCCATCCGCGCTCCGCGAGCTTGCGGCTGAAATCTGCATCGAAGCCCATCCAGGACCGTGCGCGGCGCTCGGGTGGGATGACGGGCACCGTTTCCCGCAGGAAATCGCGGATCTCGGGGCGCAGCGCCTCGTCCTCGGGCGGGATGGCGGCAAGGGGAAGGGCACCGATCATGCGCTCAATCCAGCTTCACGCCATTCTCGGCGATGACCCGGCCCCAGCGCTCCGTTTCCGCGCGCAGGATGCGGCCGTATTCCTCGGGCGTGGAGCCGAGCGGCTCGGTGCCCTGTTCCGCGAGCTTCGCCAGCACGGCCGGATCGGCCAGCGCCTCCATGGCAACCGCGTTCAGCCTATCGATCACGGGGCGGGGTGTGCGGGCGGGCACCATGATGCCCTGCCAGGCGCCGGCGTCGAAGCCGGGGATGATCGTCTCCGCGATGGTTGGCACGTCGGGCATCGGGCCGAGGCGCTTCGGGCTGGTGACGGCGAGGGCGCGCAGCTTGCCGTCCCGGATCAGTGGCAGGGCGGAGTTCACCGTGTCAGTGACGAACTGCACCTGCCCGGCGATCGCATCCACCAGGGCCGGGGCGCTGCCGCGATAGGGCACATGCACAGCCTCGATCCCCTGGGAGCGGAGAAGCATGGTGGCCGTCAGATGCGTGACATTGCCGGTTCCCGAGGAACCGAAGGAAAGCGCATTCGGCCGCGCCCGCAGGTATTCGACGAAACCCTTCACATCCTGCACGGGCACGGAAGGGTTCACCGCCAGCACCATCGGTATAGTGGCTGTCTGCACCACCGGCGCCAGGTCCCGCTGCGCGTCATAGGAGAGCTTCGTGTAGATCGCCGGGCTCAGCGCGATGGATGAGGTGTTGTAGAGCACCGTGTAGCCATCAGGCTCCGCCTTCGCCACGACGTCATTGCCGATATTGCCGTTCGCGCCCGGGCGGTTCTCGATGACGATGGGCTGGCCCAGGCTGCGCGACATGCGCTCAGCCAGCACGCGGGCGACGATGTCGGTCGGGCCGCCGGGCGGAAAGGGGATGACCATGCGGATAGGGCGTGCGGGCCAGGGCGCCGCCTGGGCGCGGGCGGCCGGCGCCGCCGCGAGGGAAGCAAGGGCAGTGAGAAGGCGGCGCCGATCCAGGATGCTCATGCGGCGGGCTCCCTTTCTTCACTCTGCCGGTGCGGCTCCGACATCGCGACCACGCCGGCCGCCTTCAGCCGCTCGATTTCCTCGACGTCCAGGCCCAACTCTTCCGACAGCACCATGTGCGTGTCCTGACCAAGCCGGGGAGGGGCCAGACGGTAGGAAGCCGGGCTGCGCGACAGCCGCGCGGGGAAGCCGATGACGGACACCTCCGTGCCGTCATCCCGCCGCATCACGCGCAGCATCTCCCGCGCGACGATCTGGGGATCCTGGAGTACCTGATCGACCGAGTTGATCGGCCCGCCCGGCACACCTACCTTCTCCATGGCTGCAAGCAGATCCGCCGCGCGCCAGGGCATGATGCTGCGCGCCAGTTCCACCTCCAGCACCCGGCGATCGCGCAGCCGGCCGGCATTGGTGGCGTAGCGCGGATCCGAGGAAAGGTCCTCGCGCCCGAGCAGCGCGCAAAGGGCGCGGAACTGCCCGTCGCTGCCGCAGGCGACCAGGATGTAGTCGTCGCTCGTCGCGAAATCTCGGTAGGGCACCACATTAGGATGCGCATTGCCCAGGCGTTGCGGCACGGAGCCGCCCACTAGGTAGTTCATCGCCTGGTTCACCAGCAGCGCCACCTGGCTGTCGAGCAGTGCGCAGTCGATATGCTGGCCCTCGCCGCTGCGCGTGCGGTGGTTCAAGGCGGCGAGGATCGAGACCGTGGCATAAAGGCCGGTGAACAGGTCGCTGACGGGCAGGCCCACCTTCATCGGTCCTTCGCCCTGCTCGCCACTGGGACGGCCGGTGATGCTCATCAACCCGCTCATGCCCTGGATCAGGAAGTCGTAGCCGCCACGCGAGGCATAGGGGCCGGTCTGGCCGAAGCCGGTGATGGAGCAATAGATCAGCCGTGGATTGGCGGCGATCAGCGTCGCCGCGTCCAACCCGTATTTGGCGAGGCCGCCGGTCCGGAAGTTCTCCACCACGATATCGGCCTCCGCCGCCAGCCGGCGCACCAGCGCGGCCCCTTCGGGCTTCGCGAAGTCGATGGCGACCGAGCGCTTGTTGCGGTTGGCGCAAAGGTAATAGGCCGCGTCCGGCCGTGCGGAGCCGTCTTCAAGGAAGGGCGGGCCCCAGCCGCGCGTGTCGTCGCCCTTCCCTGGCTGTTCGACCTTCAGCACCTCCGCGCCGAGGTCGCCGAGGATCTGCGTTGCCCAGGGTGCCGCCAGCACACGCGACAGATCAAGCACTTTGATCCCCGTGAGCGGGCCCGGCTGCGGAGCAGCCGCCACGCCTTCCTCCACCCGAGGCAAGGCCGTCACGCCGGCCCGGTGCGCATCGGCACCCGCAGGACATCAGCAGCCATTCGGCTGTTTCCTCCCTAAACCCGGATCGTGCAGCCCTTTTGCAAGGCTGCCCACCGTCTGGACGTAAGCCCTTGCCGGGCATTTGGTTGAAATCAATTTCAATGCATGAAATTGTATTTCATGAAGACTGTGGCATGGGATGCAGCCGGTGAAAACCCAAAAATTGTGGCAGCCATCGGAAGGAAACCTGGCCGATGCCGTCCTATGAGCCGGTGACCGCGCTGATGCGCGGGCTTGAGGTGCTGCGGGCCGTGAACCGGCTGCCTGCCGCGGGCGTGAAGGACATCCACCGTCTCACCGGCATCAATCAGCCCACTATTGTCCGCATGCTGGAGACGCTGATGCATGCGGGGTTCGTCATCCGGCACCCGCAGCAGCCGGTGTACCTGCCCACCGGAAAGACGCTGGAGTTGAGCTCAGGCTATGTCCTGCACCGGGAGATCGGCATCCTGGCGACGCCGGTGATGACGCGTCTGCGTGGCCTTGTTGGATGGCCATCGGATGTCGCCATATTCGATGGTGACGCCATGGTCGTCGCCCATACCAGCCGCGGCGAGGGGCGCTTCATCTTTGATCGCCGGACCGGCTTCCGCGCGCCGGTCTTCGCCACCTCGCTTGGCCGTGCCTATCTCGCCTTCTGTGGTGAGGCCGACCGCGAGCGCGCCTTCTCTCTCGCTGCCCGCTCACCGGAGCCCTGGAACACGCTTGCCCATCGCCCGGCCGAGGCAGCGGCGGCCTTCGCCGCCATCCGGGCCACCGGCTATGCCGTGATGGATGAAGCCTATTCCGATCGCGAATACGGCGGTCAGGCCAGCGCCGTCGCCGTGCCAGTGCTGGTCGGCGGCCTGGCTGCAGCCTCGCTGAACCTGATGTATCTGCGGGAGACGATCGAGCGGGCGGCTGTGGTGGATCGGCTGCTGCCGCTGCTGCGGGAGGCAGCTTCGGAGCTTGGCGCCGCAGTCGAGGGCCTCGGCCGCTCGGCCTGATCCGCCGCCGCCTGTTGGTGCTTCATGGAACGGCGTCAGCGCCCCGTTTCTCAGGGGCGCTGGCCGATGCAGGTGGCGCGGCCTAGTGGATGCCGGGCTGGAATGGGGTGGGAGCCTCCTCGCCGCGGCGCCGCAGAGGATCGAAGCGGCGCAGCGGATCCTTCGCCTGCTTCGCGCATTCGGCGGCCGTGGCCGTGGTGGCTTCCGGCTTGCCTCGCCATAGCAGCGCGAGCTTGGACAGTGCCCTGCCCTCCGTACGCATCCAACCCATCCGCCTTGCGACGTCATTGCCGTTCATGTCGTCCTCCCTGGATCCTGAAAGGGGCAGGGCTGCCCATCTGGTGGCGGCGGACAGTCATCTGAAGGCCCCGCTTCATCAACTCCGGGGCCATCGGCACCGGCCAGGCTTTCTCTTTCGCGTGAGGGGGATTGCCCGGCGCTGGATGGAAGGTCCTCACCATGTCCGGTCTTCGTGGCCTCTGTCTTGCCTGGCCGTGCCAGCCCGGCAAAGACGGGATCAAGCTCGTGGAGGAAGCATGCGGGCGATGCGTATTCGCCCGCTTCCACATCATCGCCCTGGTCCATCTTCCCGCTCCTTGCGGCTGCCCTCAAGCCGCCAGCAACTCATCCGCCGGTCCGAAGAACTCGTAATGGATGTGGGGCGCCGGAACGCCAAGTTGCATGAGGCCGCCTACGAAAATGCGCAGGAAGGCGCGTGGCCCGCAAAGAAAGTAGTCGGCCCCGGCAAGAGGGGTGTTCTCGCGCAGCCAATCCAGGGTGATCCGGCCGGCCACGTCGTAACCCTGTCCCTGCCTGTCCTCGGGGTGGGGCTGCTCGTGGAAATTCGTCGCCTTGATCCGGCCACCGGAGGCGGCTGCAAGCGCCCTGGCCTCGGCGCCCATCGCATGGGTCGCACCCGATTGCGTGCCATGGACAAAATGCGCTGGCACCGCTGGATGGCCGGCCGCGATGGCCTTCATCATGCTCATCAGCGGGGTCTGGCCCACCCCGCCGCTCAGCAGCACCACGGGCCGCTCCAGCATGTCAGGCAGGAAGAACTCGCCGGCCGGCGCGGCCACCTTCAGCCGTGCCCCCGGCTGGACATGGTCGTGCAGCCAGTTCGACGCGACGCCCTGTGGCTCTCGCTTCACCGAGATGCGGTAGCGCGCATCGCTGGGGGCGGAGGAAATGCTGTAGTTCCGCTTCAATGATGGCCGTCCCGGAAGATCCAGCCAGAAGGTCAGGTATTGCCCGGGGCGGTGCGGCAGAACCTTCTTGCCATCCGCGGGCGCAAGGATGAAGGAGGTGATGATCTCGCTTTCCTTCTTCTTGTCCTGGAGGATGAAGTCGCGCTAGCCAGTCCAGCCGCCGGGCGCGGCGGCGTGCTCGCCATAGATCTGCCTCTCGCGCCCGATCAGGATATCGGCCAGGAACCAATAGGCCTCGCCCCAGGCATCCAGGATCTCGGGCGTCGCCGCTTCGCCCAGCACGTCCTTGATGGCGCCGAGCAGGGCCTCCGCCACATAGGGATAATGCTCGGGCAGGATGTTCAGCCCGACATGCTTCTGTGCAATCCGCTCGACGGCGGCGCTGAGCACGCCGAGATTGTCGATATTCTGCGCATAAGCCAGCACCGCCATGGCCAGCGCCTTGGGCTGCGATCCCGTCTCGCCATGATGCGACTGGTTGAACAGGTCACGGATGGCCTCGTTCTGGAACATCCGCTCGTACATCCGGCGGGTGATGGCAAGGCCGTGGGCCTGCAGCGCCGGGACGGTCGCTTCACGATGGAAATCGTCTGGTCGCTCAGCAGGCGCGGCATGAGGGCCTCATAAGATGCATTTTTGGTATATCTTATGATCCGCTGTGCAAAAGCTGTAACGCCGTTACACCTTCTTGGATGCGCCTTACCCTTCATACCGATTACGCACTGCGTACGCTGATCTATCTGGCTCTCAGGCCAGAACGCCGTGTCTCGATCCGAGAAATCGCGGAGGCGCATCGCATTTCGGAGAACCACCTGGTCAAGGTCGTTCATAACCTCGGCCGAGGCGGCTTCGTGGAAACGACGCGCGGCAGGGGAGGGGGGCTTCGCCTGGCACGGCCGCCGGAGGCGATCGTCATCGGTGAGGTGGTTCGCTTCACCGAGGAGGACATGGCCCTGGTCACCTGCTTCCAGGCGCCAGGGGAGGGCGGCGGCTGCGTCCTGCTCAACATCTGCCGCCTGCAGTCGCTGCTGGGGGAGGCGCTGGGTGCCTTCCTGGCCGTGCTGGACAGCCGGACCCTGGCCGATCTGCTCCCGAGCCAGGACAGGGCGGCCATGGCGACCCGTCTCGGCCTCTTGGCGCCCGCGGAGCCAGCCTGACATGGGGGCGATGATGGCTGGGCTGTTGGGCTGGCTGCGCGGCTTCCTGCCCGCGCCACTGACCGCCAGCGCGATGGAACAACTGCGTGGCAGCGGTGGCGCGCTGATGGGTGTCCTGGTCACGGGCCTGATCTGCACCAGCATGGCGGGCACGGGAGGCGGCTTGCCGATGCTGATGGCGCCTCTGGGCGCCTCCGCTGTCCTCCTTTTCGCGGTGCCGGCCAGCCCCCTTGCGCAGCCCTGGTCGATTATTGGCGGCAACATCGTCTCCGCCCTGGTCGGCGTGACCTGCGCAACATGGATCGCTGATCCGCTGCTGGCCGCTCCGCTGGCGGCCGGCCTCGCCATTGCCGCGATGTTCGCCCTGCGCTGCCTGCATCCGCCCGGTGGTGCCATCGCCCTTACGGCCGTTCTTGGCGGGCCAGCGGTGACCGCGATGGGTTATCACTTCGTCCTCCTGCCGGTGGCATTGAACTCAGCTGTGCTGATGCTGGCGGCGATCGCCTTCAACAACGCCACGCGACGGCCCTATCCAAATCCCCGCCAGGCCCCGCAGGCCAATCCGCATCACACAGCGGATCAGGCGCCCACCGCGCGCCTCGGCGTCAGCAGGGAGGATCTCGACGCGGTCCTGCGGCAGCATGACCAGGTGCTCGATGTCAGCCGTGACGATCTGGAGGATCTGCTCCAGGAGGCGGAGATGCATGCCTATCGCCGGCGCTTCGGCCAGATCACCTGTGCCGATGTGATGTCACGCGATGTCATCGCCGTTGGATTCGAAACACCGCTGAAGGAGGCGTGGGCCTTGCTGCGGCGGCACGATATCCGTGCCTTGCCGGTGATCGACCCGGCGCGGCGCGTGGTCGGCATGGTTTCGGACACCGATTTCCTGAGTAACCCTGACCTCAACATCCATGAGGGGTTGGAAGAACGCTTCCACCGCATGATCCGTCGCGCGAGAACGTTCCGTACTGGTCGTCCCGAAGTTGTCGGGCGGATCATGGCGGCCGGGATCCGGACCATACCGGAGGATACCCATGTCGCGGCACTGGTTCCCCTGATGGCGGATGCGGGGTTCCGGCACATCGCGGTGGTGGATGGGGAGGGCCGGCTGTCCGGCATCATCTCCCAGGCCGATCTGATCGCGGCTCTCTACAGGGGCGGCTTCGATGCAGTGAACACGGAACCCGCGGCAAGGGCTGCGTGACCTCAGGGCAGGAGGCGCCGAGGTGGGCAAGACGTTCCGAACGGCCAAACCCCTATGAAAAAGAAAGACCGGATCGCGGCAGGTCTGCCACGATCCGGTCCGGTGCATCCGAGGGCTTGCCGGCGCCGGTCCTTCCGGACCGGCGCCTGGATCCTGGGTCTTTAGCCTGAGGAGACCTCAGACCGAGTAATACATCTCGAACTCAACCGGGTGCGGGGTGTGCTCGAAGCGATACACTTCCTGCCACTTCAGCTCGATGTAGGACTCGATCTGGTCCTTCGTGAAGACATCGCCGGCCAGCAGATATTCGTGGTCGGCCTCAAGGGACTGCAGCGCCTCGCGCAGCGAGCCGCAGACCGTCGGAATGCCCTTCAGCTCCTCCGGCGGCAGGTCGTACAGGTCCTTGTCCATGGCCTCGCCCGGATGGATCTTGTTCTTGATGCCATCGAGGCCGGCCATCAGCATGGCCGCGAAAGCGAGGTAGGGGTTTGCACCCGGATCCGGGAAGCGCACCTCAACGCGCTTCGCCTTCGGGCTCGTCGCGTAGGGAATGCGGCAGGAGGCGGAGCGGTTGCGGGCCGAGTAGGCCAGCAGCACGGGAGCCTCGAAGCCCGGGATCAGCCGCTTGTAAGAGTTGGTCAGCGGGTTGGTGAAGGCGTTGAGGGACTTGGCGTGCTTGATGATGCCGCCGATGTACCACAGCGCGTAGTCGGACAGGTCCGCATAGCCGTTACCGGCAAAGAGCGGCTTGCCGTCCTTCCAGATCGACTGATGCACATGCATGCCCGAGCCGTTGTCGCCATAGATCGGCTTCGGCATGAACGTCGCGGTCTTCCCGTAGGAATGCGCCACGTTGTGGATCACGTACTTGTAGATCTGCATGTGGTCGGCCTGCGTGATCAGCGGGCCGAACTTGGTGCCGAGCTCATGCTGCGACTGCGCCACCTCGTGGTGGTGCTTCTCGCCCAGCACGCCCATCTCCATCATGGTGGAGAGCATCTCGGCGCGCAGGTCGACCTCGGAGTCCACCGGGTTCACCGGGAAGTAGCCGCCCTTCACGCCGGGGCGGTGACCCATGTTGCCCTCGGGGAAGTCCTTCATGGACGCGCCCGGGCCCTCGCCGCTCTCCAGCTTGTAGTGGCCGAAATTGCCGCCCGTGCCGAACTTCACGTCGTCGAACACGAAGAACTCGGCCTCGGGGCCGAAGAAGGCCGTGTCGCCGATGCCGGAGGCCTTCAGATACTCCTCGGCCTTCTTCGCGGTGCTGCGCGGATCGCGGTTGTAGCGCTGGCCCGTGGAGGGGTCGTAGATGTCGCAGAAGAGGATCAGCTGCGGCTTCGCGCTGAAGGGATCCATGCACGCGTTCTGCGTGTCCGGCATCAGGATCATGTCGGACTCGTTGATCGCCTTCCAGCCGGCGATCGAGGAGCCGTCGAACATGATGCCCTCGGCGAAGGTGTCCTCTTCAATGGTGGAGACGTGCTGGGCGGTGTGCTGCCACTTGCCCTTCGGGTCCGTGAACCGGAAGTCCACGTACTCGACGCTGTTCTCCTTAATCATCTCCATCACCTTGGAGACGCTGTCCTTGTCATTCGCCATTCGCTGGGTCCTGTTCCCCTAACACGTTGATCTTGGGGGAGCGTGTGCTGCTCCACCCTGGCCCGCCGCAAGCCCTGGCTTGTAGACCTGGGGCACTGTGCGGGAAAGCTGTCAGACGGCCTCTTCGCCGCGCTCACCGGTGCGGATGCGCACCACGTCGAGCACATCGGTGATGAAGATCTTCCCGTCGCCAATGCGGCCCGTCCGCGCGGCGGCCGTGATCGCCTCCACGGCGCGCTCGGCCAGGTCGTCGGAGCAGATCACCTCGATCTTCACCTTGGGCAGGAAGTCCACGACGTATTCGGCGCCGCGGTAGAGTTCGGTGTGGCCCTTTTGGCGCCCGAAGCCCTTGGCCTCGACGACGGTCAGCCCCTGGAGGCCGATCTCGTGCAGCGCGTCCTTCACCTCGTCCAGCTTGAAGGGCTTGATGATGGCTTCGATCTTTTTCATCGGCTCCGTGTCCCGGTGGGTGCGGGGGCACCCCGCTCCTCCCGCGTCTTGGCCGCGGCCTGGAATGGGGGCCGCTGGCGGGCGGACGTTGCACGGCCCGTGCCGGGCGGGCAATGCCGTCTTGGGGTGATTTTCACGTAACGGTGCCTGACTTCGCCTTTAAAGTCAGCAGTGTGCTTAAATTAATTGCACTTCGGTCGGGTGCGATTGCACCGGGCAAAGGGCGGGCCCATCATGGGCGGGTTCGCCCCCGGGCCAATCCCGGATGGGCCAGCCTTTCCGGAACGCCCGCCCTGACCATGAACGCCCCTCTCAAGCCGCCGAACGCACTCCTCTCCGCCACCGGCACCACGGTTTTCACCGTCATGTCGGCCCTCGCCATGCAGCATGGCGCGATCAATCTCGGCCAGGGCTTTCCTGACACCGAAGGGCCGGAGGAGGTGGTGCGGGCCGCTGCCGACGCGCTTCTGGACAACCGCAACCAGTATCCACCGCTGACGGGGGTGCCGGAACTGCGCCAGGCCGTGGCCGATGCGAACCGGCGCTTCTATGGGCTGGAGGTCGATCCGCTCTCTGAGGTGGTGGTCACCTCTGGCGCGACCGAGGCGCTCACGGCCTGCCTCATGGCCGTTCTGAATCCCGGCGATGAGTGCGTGCTGATCGAGCCGCTCTACGACACCTACCTACCGGTGGTCCGCATGCTGGGTGCGGTGCCGAAGCTGGTCCGCCTGTCCCCCCCGAAATGGGAGCTGCCGCGCGCCGAGTTGGCCGCCGCCTTCGGGCCGCGCACCAAGGCCATCCTGCTGAACTCGCCGATGAACCCGGCTGGCAAGGTCTTCACCGCGGCGGAGCTGGCCTTCATCGCCGATCTCCTGCAGCGCCACGGCGCCTATGCCATCTGCGACGAAGTGTATGAGCACCTGACCTTCGATGGCTGGGCCCATATCCCCCTGATGACCTTCCCGGGCATGCGGGAGCGCTGCATGAGGATCGGCAGCGCGGGCAAGACCTTCAGCCTGACAGGTTGGAAGGTGGGCTATATCACCGCCGACCGTTCCCTGGCCCCCAATGTCGCCAAGGCGCACCAGCTGCTCACCTTCACCACGCCGCCGAACCTGCAGCGTGCTGTGGCGGTGGGGCTGGGGCTGCCGGATTCGTATTTCGGCGGCCTCTCGGCTTCCCTCCAGGCGAAGCGGGACCGGCTGGCGGCCGGGCTGACGGAGCTCGGATTCGGGGTGCTGCCCAGCCAGGGATCCTATTTCGTCACTGCCGATTTCCGCCCGCTGGGCTTTGCCGGGGATGATGTCGCCTTTTGCCGGCACATCACCGAGGCTGCGAAGGTCACGGCCATTCCCGTCTCGGCCTTCTATGACGGGGAGGGGGCGCCGAATCACTACGCCCGCTTCGCCTTCTGCAAGGCTGATGCAGTGCTGGATGAGGCCCTCGCACGGCTTGCCGCATGGAAGGCCTCTCGTGCCGGCGAGGTCCGCGCCGCCGGGTAATGCAAGGGGCGCCATCCTGGGTGTTGACGGGAAGGCGCCCCGAACGTAAACCGCGCCGCCGACCGGTATTTCCGGCCGGCGCATATGGCGGCCTTAGCTCAGTTGGTAGAGCGCCACGTTGTGGTCGTGGATGTCACGGGTTCGAGCCCCGTAGGTCGCCCATCCTTCCCGCCCGAGAGCCCTTTCCATACGGCCCCGCCGGGGATCCCGGTTGACTTCGTCCCGATCCGGTTACGAACTCCGCTTCCGATGAAGGGCAACAAGGCCCTGGGACGGAGAACGCCATGCAGCTTTCCCTTGAGGGCCGCCGCGCCCTGATCACCGGCGCGTCACGCGGGCTCGGTCTCGCCATGGCCCGCGCCTTCGCGGCCGCGGGCGCACGGGTCGCGATGGTGGCGCGCGGGGAGGGGCCGCTGACCGAAGCGGCCGCTTCCATTCCCGGCAGCATCCCCGTCCAGGCCGACATTGCCACCGCCGACGGTTGCGAACGCGCCTATCGGTCAGCCGAAGCGGCGCTGGGAGGGATCGACATCCTGGTGAACAATGCCGGCACCTCGCGCCGAGGCCCGCTCTCCAGCATCAGTGACGCCGATTGGCAGGCGGATCTGGACCTGAAGCTCTTCGCCGCCATCCGCCTCGTGCGCCTTGCCTGGCCAAGCATGGCGGAGCGGCACTTCGGCCGGATTATCAACGTGCTCAACATCGGTGCCAAGGCACCGCCGCCGACCGGTGCGCCCACCGCCGTTTCCCGCGCGGCGGGGCTGGCGCTGACCAAGGTGATGGCGGGGGAGGGGGCGCCGCTCGGCATCAATGTGAACGCCCTGCTGGTCGGCAAGATCGACAGCGATCAATGGATGCGCCGCCACGCCGCCGATCCCCAGGGCCAGACCTATGAGGAATGGATGGCAGAAGCCGGCAAGGCCATTCCCATGGGGCGGATGGGCAAGGCGGAGGAATTCGCCGCCATGGCTCTCGCCCTGGTCTCGCAGCCCGGCGACTACGTGACGGGCACGGCTATCAACGTGGATGGCGGCATGTCGCCCGTGCCCTGACCGGGCGCCGTTCAGGTGGCGGCCAGGGCGCGTGTCTCTGGCCGCCCATGCACCTTCAACGTGCCGAGCCCCGCCATGGCGTCCCGGATCACGTCCCGCAGCAGCCGCACCTCACGGATGCGGCCGAAGCTCGGGCGGTGGAAGAGGGAAATGTCGCGGCCCGGCAGCGGCTGCGAGCGGATCAGCCGATAGGCCACCATGTCATCCAGCAAGGTGCCGATCTGCACGGCCAACTGCGGCAGCAGGGAACAGCCCATTCCGGCGCCGATCATCTGGCGCAGCGTTTCCAGGCTGGTGGCCTGCATTGGCCCGCCGGATTGCGCGGCGCGCTGGGAAGCGGGGAAGAGGGAGATGGTCTGGTCGCGCAGGCAATGGCCCTCGCTGAGCAGGATCAACTCCTCCGGGGGTATGTCCTCCATCGTCACCCGGTCGATCACCGCCAGCCGGTGGTCACGCGGCACGGCGAGGACGAAGCTTTCATGGAAGACGGGCAGTTCCGACAACTCGATTTCCCGCACCGGGGAGACGGCGAGGATGGCATCCAGTTCTCCCGCTTCCAGCGCCCGCACGAGCGGATGGGTTACCCCCTCCACCAGGCTCAGCCGTAGATTGGGAAAGCGGCTCCGCAGCGGTTGAAGGATGAGCGGCGCGATATAGGGCGCGAGGGTGGAGATGACGCCCAGGCGGAACTGTCCGCCCAGCGGCTCGATGCCCGATTGCGCCATCTCCAGAAGGCGTCGGCCCTCTGCCAGTATGGTCCGGCACTGCGCCAGGATCTCGGCACCCTGTTCCGTCACCATCACGCTGCGGCTGGCGCGCTCAAAGACCTGTATGCCGAGATACTCCTCCAGCTTGCGCACCTGAGCGGAGAGGGTTGGCTGGCTGACTGCGCAGGCAGTGGCAGCTTTTCCGAAATGCAGGTGCTCGGCGACGGCGACCAGGTACTCGATGTCGCGGAAGCTCAGGCCGGCGAGGTTCATGGTGTTCGGTTTCCTCGTCCCCTCGCTACGGCGCTGCCGAGCGAAAGATACTGGCGAGTGCAGATTTCCTTCGGCGCCCTCTTGGACCTCCGTAGGGATGGGAATGGCGGGACGAGGAGGAAGCCAGACATTTGGGGCGAGATGGATGTCCCGCCCGGCTTGGCGTCCTGTTCGACGTTCCCCCGCGTATACATATTGGCACTTATCTCACCACGTTTGACTGCGGGGCAAGCGCGCCATCCAGCCTGCCAGGGCTTATCGCCCTATCGGGCTGGCCGGCGCGAAGAGCAGGAACGTCACCGTAGCCATTTTCAAGCCTGTGTCGCCATTGAGCAGCGTAGGGCAAGGTGCCCACGATCCGGCCCACCAGAGTTTTGACGCGGAACAGGGGCGTGATCCGGTAGCTCGGTGCGCTGCGACCTTACCCTGAGGCTCCACCCTCCCCATGTTGCACTGCAGCATGATGTTTGGCCGAAAGGCCTGCTGATCGGGGACTGCCCCGGGCAGAGGAAAGGTGAACCCGATGAACCCTAAACTTGGTCTCGCAGCACTTGTTCGCCTCCAAAGGCAACGCCGCCACGCGGCGGGGACCATGGCCCGGCAGCCCTCCGGCGATGGAAGGCTGAGCGAGGTGGTCGGGTTTGGCACCAATCCCGGCGGCCTGCGGATGCTCACCTATCTGCCGCCCGATCTTCCCCAGGGGGCACCCCTTGTCGTTGCGCTGCATGGTTGCACCCAGACGGCGGCGGGCTATGATCTGGGGTGCGGCTGGTCCGACATGGCTGAACGCTCTGGCTTCGCATTGCTGCTGCCGGAGCAGCGGCGGGCGAACAACGCCCATCTCTGCTTCAATTGGTTCGAGCCGGGTGACACCGCCCGGGATGCGGGCGAGGCGCTCTCCATCCGGCAGATGGTCGATTATTTGACGCGTACCCATGGGCTCGACCCAGCGCAGGTTTTCATCACCGGGCTTTCAGCCGGCGGGGCCATGACATCGGTGATGCTGGCCACCTATCCGGAGGTCTTTGCCGCCGGCGCCGTGGTGGCCGGCCTGCCCTATGGCGCCGCGCGCGGGGTGGGGGAGGCCTTCTCGGCCATGGGGCGGCCCGCAGCCTTGCCGCTGGCGGCCCGTGGCGATGCGGTGCGGGCGGCGAGCCCCCATTCTGGCCCCTGGCCCCGCGTGGCTGTCTGGCACGGCGAGGCCGATGCCACCGTGCATCCGGACAATGCGGATGAGATTGTCAAACAATGGCTCGACCTTCACCAGATCGGAAACCGCCCGCCCAGCCAGGAGCTCCGCTCCGCCGTCCATCACCAGCGCCACTGGCTGGGGGCGGATGGCAGGGCCTGGGTGGAGTGCCATCGCATCGCCGATATGGCCCATGGCGTGCCGATTCATCCTGGCGAGGCGGAGGGGCGTTGCGGCGTCGCTGGACCCTATCTGCTGGATGTGGGCGTCTCCTCCACCCACCACATCCTGGATTTCTGGGGGCTGGAGAGCGCCGGTGTCGCCCTGCATGCCGAAGCGCCTCGTGAAGCGCCAGCAGCGAGCCGCGATCCTCAGCGCCCTGCCTATGTGGAGACAGGCTGGGCTGGCGTTCAAATGGAGCGGGGCCCCGGAGCCGCAATCGCGCAGGCGCTGAGGGCCGCTGGATTGATGGGCCGCTGACATGCGGCCTGCATTCCGGATTTGATGCGTGTGGAGCACAGTGATGCATTTGTGACACAGAGGGGAGAATCCGCTGTCAACGCCAGACTTTGGCCGTTGCACACTCTGTGCAACGGCTGCTTCATCTGAAATCGTTACGAAGCAGATGCCGAAGCCTAAAGGCGGCGCTTACCGCCCCAGGAATGCCCAGACGCACCGAGTGCCACCGGCCAGAGGCTGGTTAGGCCTTGGGTGTCGGAGCGGTGGGGGGGATCGATTGATGAGCGCGGCCCGGTCTAAGACATTCTGCGGAAGTCCTGAGCATGACAGACGGGTTTCCTAAGGAAACCGCGGGGAGATTGATGATGTCGCAGTCGCCGACGATCTCGTCGCAGCCTTCGAGCGCGACGCTTGAGATCATCGAGAGTCTGGCCGCCCATGCGCGGATGAAGGGCCTCGATATGGCAGATAACGCGCTCATGGCCATGCTGGAGGTGCTTCACAGCCGGGCCGCGAAGGAAAAGGCACAGGCGACCAGCGCCTGATCTACTTTCCAGGCGGCGATTTCATGACCTGATGGCCGCGCTGCGAGGTGCGACAAACCCGGCGCATTCAGATTTGTGCGGAATAATGCTCAACTCGCTTCCGCCTCCCTAGCTTGTTGCTTGAGACAACAAGCCGCGCCTGGAGTTCGTTCGCCTCGCGCTGATCTATATCAGGGGCGGCACATGAAAGCCGTTCCACTATCGCGACTGGCTTGGGAGCGATCAAGTGGCTGGAAGCGCCTGATCTTGCCATCCATCGCTTGCCAGACTCTTCTTCAACATATTGATTGATGATTTTTTCTGGATATTCGTGAGTGGTGCACTGTTCTGTAGTTCGATTTGAGGTCTGAATGGTTTTTAGTATTCATGCTTCGGATGCGTCATATGAAAACCTTGCGCACTGTCCGGCCGATTTTACCAGCTGCGCCAGATTTCCTCCGGAAATACTGTTCTACCTTGATCCTTCTCTTGTTGCAGTGAGGCATCGGGTCCTTCTATGCCGAACCTTTGGAATAACGTTTCGGAATCGAGAGAAAATATGCGGAACGAGGCGCAGTCAGGTGATGACGCGATGCATCGCGTCGTGGCCCGCGCGGTGGACCGGGTTCTCGCCCGCATCCCGCCGGCGCAGCGGGAAGAGGCCTTGCGTGTCCTGAGGGAACAAATGGAGCGAACGCTCACCACTGCGCCGTTTCATGGCCGGCCCGTGGAGGAAATGCGGGTCCGTGCGTGCCTGGCTGCGTCCCTTGCCACCTACCAGCCCGCTATCGGCAGCACCGAGGTGCCGGACGAAGCCCCCGGGCAGGAATCCTGAGCTTCAGAATACCCCCGACAGCCTTCGGCTATCGCGGGGATGCTGTGCCGCAGTCGCGCCCTGGTCGCGCAGGCTGCGAGACCAGGGTACAGGATTTACAGGATTGCGCCCATTTCCTGGTACAGGGCACGCTCTTCTTTGATGGCTGTACTGACCAATTCGAGTGCGCTGTCTGTCAGGGCCACGCAGACACGACGGCCATCTGATCCATGGGCATAACGCCGCACAAGATTGGCGCGCTCCAGCACCGCCAGCTTCCGCAGGGCGGTGCTCTGTGGTGCGCCTGAGGAAATGCAGACGGCGGAGACTGTAAGATGAGTCCCTTCCGCCCTGACGGCGGCAAGATCCAGCAGCATGTCCCAGGCTGGCCATTCGAAGAGTTCGCTATGTGCCGTCCGGCGCCGGCGAGCGCGGAGCCGCTGTACGCGCTTCAGGCTGGCTGCCAGCTCCTTATTATCGAGCTTGGCAAGTGGACGCGGTGAGCCCACTTCCTCCGGCTGCCCCTGCGTCGGCACCCGGTTGGGATCTCCGGCCTCAACAGTGCGGAGCAGTCGCTCGCAGGTGAGGGTTAGCTCCTTGAGCAAGGCGGCCTGTCCGGCCTCGGCATTGGAGCCAGCATTCGGAGCCAAATTGGTTTCCGCTTGCTGAGGCTTCAGTGCTTGATCGTCCCAAATTTTGAGACTGGCGGCCATACGCTCCGCTCCATGAGAAATGTTCGCTAAGGGAGATATGCTGCACTGCCGAAGGCTCACGCGCGAGGAACAATGGCGTGATGGATGGCAGATTGGCCTGAAAGTGAATCCAGTCTGGAGGAACCACAAGTGGCTGGCCCAATGCGGGCATGATGGAATGTTCGTCCGAAGACTGAAGTTACGTGGAATGATGGACTTGAGGGAATTTGCTAGAGGGGAAATGGGGCAGAATGAGGACGCCCGTCGAAGTGGTGGGTGTGTGCTGTTGGCAGGTAAGGTATTGCCAACTGTTCTACTCACGCTTTCAACATGAGCCAGTCGGCTTCACTCCACAACCTGAAGCAGCGCCGTTTTCCCTTCGGCGTGCTCAACCTGTATTTCTTGCTGAAAACTTCGGTGAAGCAGGAAGCTCTGATCGCCATACCCACATGCCAGATCAAGACGAGCTAAGCCGGCTGGTCGCGCAGGCGCTTGAAGCCGCGGCACAGAGGCTGCCTCCGGACCGGCGCGAGCGAGCTTTGCGGCAGATGCGCGCGGAACTGGGGCATTTCCTCTGTCATGCCCCTATGGGAAATGATCTGGTTGCGGACATCGCCTCTCGCGCCCGGATCGCGGCCCTGTTCGGAACCACCTACAACCCGCCCTGAACACGCCGATGTCCCACGCTTGGCCGGCGGTGCAATCTGTGCTTCGCCTGTGAGGATCATGCCCACCAAGATGCCCCGACCCAGCCGCTCCTCCGGGGCCGAGGCTTATGACCTTTTGCTGGAAGCGATCGACAGCGGCACCTTGCCGCCCGGCACGCGCCTGCGAGAGACAGAGTTGGCTGATCGTTTCCGCATCAGCCGCACGCCGGTGCGGGAGGCGCTGAAGCGGCTGGAGGCACAGGGCCTGGTGCTACATGAGCCGCATCATGGCGCGGTGGTGGCGCGCCTCGACTATGGCCAGATGACCGAACTCTACCACATGCGGGAGGTGCTGGAGGGCACCGCAGCGGGCCTTGCTGCCATCCATGCGACCATGACCGAGGTGGATATCCTGCGGGAGATGGTAGAGCGGGACCGAACGCTTCTCGCTGATCCTCAGGCGCTGGCCGGAACCAATCGCATCTTCCATCGCCAGATCTGCCTTTCGGCCCGCAATCGCTATCTCAATACCATGCTCGAGAATATGCGCCTTTCCCTGGCTTTGCTGGGGGGCACCACCCTTGTCGTGCCTAATCGCGGGGCCGAGGCGATCGCGGAGCACGCGGCGATCGTCGAGGCGATTGCGAGCCGAAATCCGGTGGATGCGGAGAGGGCGGCACGCACGCATATCCGCAACGCGTTCCGTGCGCGGATCGGCCTTTCTCACGAGCCAGCCCGGCCGGCATAGGCCGCCTATCAGCATAGGCCGGTACAGGAAGCCTCATCCTCCCGGATGAGGAGGGCTCCTCCATGCCCGCACCCGTTCGAAACGGGTCTTGAAAGCTGTCCGGCAAGATCGTATCCGCTGGTATACAGAAAAGAGGCGCCAGGAACGATGCCCGACTTTTCGCGCGTCTGGGACGTGCTGGTCATCGGCGGCGGCAACGCCGCCCTTTGCGCGGCTGTCACCGCCCGCCAGGCAGGCTGCTCTGTCCTGTTGATCGAATCGGCGCCCAAAGCCTTCCGCGGCGGCAACAGCCGGCACACGCGCAACATGCGGACCATGCACACCGAGCCGACCTCCGTGCTGACAGAGGCCTATCTCGAAGACGAGTACTGGGACGACCTGCTGCGCGTGACCGGCGGCCAGACCGACGAGCATCTGGCGCGCATGACCATCCGGATGACGCGGGATGCGCTTCCTTTCATGGAAGCCTGCGGTGTGCGCTTCCAGCCCTCGCTCTCCGGCACGCTGAGCCTTTCGCGCACCAACGCCTTCTTCCTGGGTGGCGGTAAGGCCCTGGTGAACGCCTATTACGCCACCGCCGAACGGCTCGGAATCGACATCCTCTATGACACCGAGGCCGTCGATCTGAAGCTGGACGATGGCTTCGTCCGGGAGGTGCTGATCGACCATCGCGGCTTCCCCGAGACGGTGCGCGCGAAGGTTGTGATCGCCTCCTCCGGAGGCTTCCAGGCCAATCTGGACTGGCTGAAGGAGGCCTGGGGGCCGGCGGCAGAGAATTTCCTGATCCGGGGCACCCCCTATGCCAAGGGAAAGGTGCTGCGGAACCTGCTGAACCAGGGCGTCGGAACCGTGGGCGATCCTACCCAGGGCCATGCGGTGGCCATCGACGGGCGGGCGCCGAAATTCGATGGCGGCATCGTCACGCGGTTGGACTGCGTGCCCTTCTCGGTGGTGGTGAACAAGAACGGCGAGCGCTTCTACGACGAAGGCGAGGATGTCTGGCCCAAGCGCTACGCCATCTGGGGACGCCTGGTCGCGCAGCAACCGGACCAGATCGGCTATGCGATCATCGACGTGAAGAGCGAGAAGCTATTCATGCCCTCCGTCTTCCCCGCCATCAAGGCGGATAGCCTGGGTGAGCTGGCGGTGAAGCTCGGCCTCGATCCGGCGGCGGTGGAGAAGACGGTCGCGGAATTCAACGCGGCCTGTGTGCCCGGCGAGTTCAACTCTACCCGGCTGGATGGCTGCCGCACCGAAGGGCTGACGCCACCGAAGACGCATTGGGCGCGGCCGATCACCGACCCGCCCTTCATCGGCTATCCGCTGCGCCCCGGCATCACCTTCACCTATCTCGGCGTGAAGGTGGACGAGAATGCGCGCGTGCTGATGGACAATGGAAAGCCCAGCGCGAACCTCTTCGCCTCGGGCGAGATCATGGCCGGATCCATTCTCGGCAAGGGTTATCTGGCCGGCTTTGGAATGGCGATCGGCACCGTCTTCGGACGGATCGCAGGCAGGGAGGCCGCGAGGAATGCGCGAAACTGAGGCGACCACCGATGCCCGCCGCGCGATGGAGGTGTGCAACGCCTGCCGCTATTGCGAAGGCTTCTGCGCCGTCTTTCCCGCGATGACGATGCGCCGGGAATTCTCCACCGGCGACCTGAGCTACATTGCGAACCTCTGCCACAACTGCAAGGGCTGCTACTACGCGTGCCAATACGCGCCGCCGCATCCCTTCAATATCAATGTGCCGCAGGTGCTCGCCCAGGTGCGTGCCGAAACCTATGAGGAATATGCTTGGCCCGGGCCGCTGGCGGGGCTGTTCAAGCGCAACGGTACGGTGGTTTCGCTCGCGACCGCGGGGGTCATCGCGCTCACCCTGTTGATGACCATGGCGCTGGTCGATCCCAGCGTGCTCTACCAGCCGCAGATCGGGCCGGGCGCGTTCTACCGCGTCATTCCCTGGTGGCTGATGGTGACCCTGGCGGGCGGCACCTCTCTCTTCGCGCTTGTGGCGCTGGCCATGGGCTTCCGAAACTTCTGGCGCGATACGGGCGGGCGGGCGGATGAGCTGCAGCGTGCGAAGCCCTTGGCCGTTGCGCTGCACGACATCCTGACGCTGAAGAACCTCGGTGGTGGGGGAGGGGGCTGCAACGACAAGGATGAAGCCTTCTCGCAACTTCGTCGCCGCTTCCACCACTTCATGTTCTACGGCTTCATGCTCTGCTTTGCCTCCACCACCACGGCGACCTTCTACGACCACATCATGGGGCATCCGGCGCCCTATCCCTTCTGGAGCCTGCCGGTGCAGCTCGGCACCTGGGGTGGGGTCGGCATGGTGATCGGCACGGCCGGGCTGATCTGGGTGAAGATCGTCTCCGATCCGGCGCCTGCGGCGCGCAACCTGCTGGGGGCGGATTACGCGCTTCTGGTGCTGCTGTTCCTGTCGGCCTTCACCGGGCTGCTGCTGCTGGCGTTCCGCAGCACCGGGGCCATGGGCGTGATGCTGGCGGTGCATCTCGGCGTGATCTTCGCCCTGTTCCTGCTCGTGCCCTACAGCAAGATGGTGCATGCCGTGTACCGCTCGGCTGCTCTTCTGCGGCATGCCCTGGAGCGCCATCCCACGCCACCCCCGGGGAACAAGCCCTCCGACCGGGCGCTGGGCTCGGCGGCCTGAGGAGCGCAAGCGGCAAACTGGGTAAGAAAACCCTGGCCCGGGGGCGTGGAGGGGCGGATCATGATCGGGGCAGCCGGCAGGCCGCGCCGTCCCGAAACGCCTAGGAGGAAGAAAGCCATGCTCGAGCATGCCAAGAAGACCTTGCGGATCACCCCGATGCGCGAGCGCGTTTCGCCGGCGGAGTGGCAGGCCCGGATCGATTGCGCCGCCTGCTACCGCCTCATTGCGCATTACGGCATGTCCGACATGATGGCGAACCACATCTCCGTCCGCGTGCCGGATCAGGAGGGGGCCTTCCTCATCAACCCTTATGGGATGATGTATGAGGAGATGACAGCCTCCTCGCTCATCAAGGTCGATATCGACGGCACCATCCTCGACAAGCCGGATTACGGGGATTTCGATTTTGGTATCAATCGTGCGGGCTATGTCATCCACTCGGCGATCCACCGCGCGAACCACGAAGTCGATTGTGTCATTCACACCCATACCTGGCCGGGCATGGCGGTTTCGTCGCTGGAATGCGGGCTGCTGCCGATGACGCAGACGGCGATGCGCTTTACCCGGATCAGCTACCACGAATATGAAGGCGTGGTGCTGAACCTGGAGGAGCAGGAGAGGCTCGTGCGCAATCTCGGCGAAAACAACGCCATGATCCTGCGCAACCATGGTCTTCTGACGATCGGCCGCACGGTAGGCGAGGCCTTCAACGCAATGCACCGGCTGGAACTGTCCTGCCGCGCACAGATTGCTGCCATGTCCTGCAACACGCCGCTGCATCCGGTGCCGCAGCCAGTGCTGGATGCCACCTATAAGAACTATCAGCCTAATGTCCGCCGTCCCTACGGCCTGATGGAATGGCCGGGGCTGCTCCGTATGCTCGATCGCCTCGATCCAAGCTACGCGGACTGACTGGCGGGGAGCAGGGCGCCGGGGCCATGGCCCCGGGCCCGCTTCGCATTCTTACTCGACAGTCGCTCCCGACAGGCGGACAACCTCCGCCCAACGCTTGATCTCCGCGTCGATGAAGGCGGAAAATTCAGCCGGTGTGTTGCCGACCGGATCGGCACCCTGTTCCACCATCTGCTTTTCGATATCCGGCCGGCGCAGGACGGCAGCGGCGTCCTTCGATATCTTGGCCACGATCTCCGGCGGGGTATTGGCTGGCGCCGCCATGCCGAACCAGGAGGAGGCATCGAAGCCGGGAAAGCCGAGTTCCGCCATGGCCGGTACGTCGGGCGCAGAGCGCGAACGCTGCAGGCTGGACACAGCCATGGCGCGCAGCTTTCCGGCGCGGATCTGCTCAATGACCGAGGGGATGGTCGCGAACATGAAATCGAGCCGCCGGCTCAACAGGTCGTTCACCGCGACAGCGCCGCGATAGGGCACATGGGTCGTCTTGATCCCCGCCATCTGGTCCAGCAGGGCGCCGGACAGATGCGATGAGGTGCCGACGCCGGTCGAGCCATAGGTGAGGGTGCCCGGCTTCTCCTTCGCCATCGCCACGAGATCCGCGACGCTGCGCACAGGGGATTCGGGCGCGACGACGAGGATGTTGGGCACGCCGGCCAGTAGCGTGACCGCCGCCAGGTCGCGGCGCGTGTCATAGGGAATGCTCTTGTAGAGCGACTGGTTAACGGCAAGCGGCCCGACGGAACCCACCAGCAACGTGTAGCCGTCGGGCGCAGAGCGGACGACATGTTCCGTGCCGATGTTACCGCCCGCGCCGGGACGGTTCTCGATCACTACCGGCTGGCGCCAGTTCTCCGACAGTACATTGCCGACGAGGCGGGCGATGATGTCCGTGGTCCCGCCAGCCGTGAAGGAAACGACGATGCGCACCGGGCGTTCGGGCCAGGATGCCGCGCGGGCCCGTGTGGCGAGGGCGAGGGTGGGTGCGGCGAGTAGCAGGTTGCGGCGTGTTGTCATCATGTCTCCTCCTGATCCGCTTCGTGTCTGCGGTCTTGTTTGGCCGTTTCTTTGCGGCATCATTCGCGTATCGTTGCAAGCACGCAGAGCACGACGCAAGAGCGGGCATGGGCTGTTCTTTGCTTCGATTGCGAAGAGAGCAAAAAAGGGGAGAGGGATGACCAAGACAACGCGGCGCGGCCTGCTGGCCGCATCCGGGGCGATGCTGGCGATGCCAGCACTCGCGCAGCGTCCATGGCCCGACCGGCCCGTGACCCTTCTGGTGCCCTATGCCGCGGGCGGGTCGAACGACGTGGTGGCGCGGCTGCTGGCGCCGCGGTTGCAGGCTGTGCTGGGCCAGTCCTTCGTGGTGGAGAACCGCACCGGGGCAGGCGGGGCGATTGGCACCGCAGCGGTTGCACGCGGGCCGGCGGATGGCACGCTGTTCCTGGTCTCTTCGGCCAGCAACCATGTGATGAACCCGATCGTCAGCCCCGGCCATACGCCGGACCCGCGCGAGGTCTTCGCGGGCGTCTCCATGCTGGTGGACGTGCCGCTGGCGCTTACCGTGGCGAACAAGCTGGGCGTGACGGATCTGCCGGGACTGCTGGCCCTTCTGAGGCGCGAGCCAGGGAGGCACTCCTTTGCCTCTTCCGGCGTGGGTGGGTCACAGCATCTCGCGGGGGAGCTTTTCGCCATGAAGGCAGGGGTGGATATCGTCCATGTGCCCTATCGCGGCGGCGGTCCAGCGCTGAATGATCTGGTGGCGGGGCAGGTATCACTCGCCTTCCTCAACCTTCCCACGGCGCTGCCCCAGGCAGAAGCTGGCACGGTGAAGATCCTGGCCGTAGCAGGGGAAAGGCGTTCGGCCCTGAAGCCGGATATCGCAACTGTGGCGGAGGCCGGTGTACCCGGCTTCGCCGTGCGCTCCTGGACCGCGCTTTTCGCGCCCCGCGCCACCCCGCCCGATATCATCTCGCGCTTTTCCGCGGTGGTGCGGGATTTGCTGACCGATCCGGCGGTCAAGGCGCGGCTGGCCGAGTTGGGGACGGAGGCGGAGCCTTCCGAGCCGGCCGCGCTGGACAGCTTCGTGCGCGGGGAATTCGGACTGTGGGAGCCGGTGATCCGGGCCGCGAAGGTCACAGCGCAATAGGGCGGAGGGCGCCACCTGTTGATCCAAGGTGGCGCCCGAATTTTAGTGGGCCATGAGCGGCCCGCCGGGTGCCTCAGGCCGGAATGCCGCGCCTGCTCTCCACCATCGCGCCATAGACCAGGTTCTTGAACAGCATGCGCGTCTGGACCCGTGCCGAAGGTCCCTGCGCCATGAGGATGGCCACGAGGCCCTCGGCGCGGTCGATGGTGAAGGACGTGCCCCAGGCGCCGGCCCACATTGCGTCACCGGTGCTGCCCGGCGCCACACCGACGCCATCCTGCCGTCTCACGCCGAAGCCAAGACCGAAGCCGTAGCCGGGCCCCGTCGAGGATGTCGGCGAGCCGCCCATACCCTGGATGTGGTCGGACAGCATGTAGTTGACCACGGGAGCAGCCAGGTAGCGCTGGCCTTCGAAGACACCTCCATTGGCGATCATCTGGCCGAAGCGGATGTAATCCTGCGCGGTGGAGACCAGTCCCGCCCCGCCCCGGAAGTAGGTGCGCCCCGCCGGATTCTCCAGAATCCGGTAGGCGCGCCACATAGGCTCCGTCTGCGGGTCAGTCACCGGCGCCTCGGCGATACGGGCGCGCCTGCCTGGCTCTACGAACCAAGCGGTATCCCGCATGCCCAGGGGGCTGATCAGCCGTTCCTGCAGAAGGGCATCCAGCGGGCGGCCAGAGACGCGCTCCAGCAGAAGCCCCAACACATCCGTCGAGATGGAATAGTGGAAGGTTGTCGCCGGCTGGTGGGCAAGGGGAATGGTGCCGAGGCGCCGCAGCATCTCGTCGGCTGAGATCGGCTCCTTTGCGGCTTCGATGTTGTGCTGCTCATACAGTTCGCGCAACCGGGTTGAGGGCGCAGCATTCGCGTAGATGAAGCCGGAGGTGTGGCGGAGCAGATCCTGCACCGTAATGGGCCGTGCGAGCGGTACATCTTCCGTCTGCCCGTCCCGCCGGACTTCCACCTTCAGTTCCTTGAGCTCCGGCATCCAGTTGGTGATCGGGTCGCTCAGCTTCATCAGGCCTTCCTCGACCAGCATCATCGCCATAGCCGACGTGATGGGCTTGGTCATCGAGGCTTGAAGGAAGATGGCATCCAGTGGCATCGGGCGCGTTCGCGCCGCATCCTGATGGCCATGGGCTTCGAGATGCACAATCTCGCCACCACGGGCAATCAGTGTCACGCAGCCGGGGAAGGAGCCACGCTGGGCTTCCCGCTCCATGGCAGGACCGATCCTCTTGAGGCGGTCCCGGGAAAAGCCATGGATGATATCAGCATTGCCTGGCGCGTAAGGGCGTGGCGCGGGACTGCCACCGGAGCCAGCCGTGGCCTGGTTGCCCTGTTGTGCTCTCGCGGGCAGAGCGGCGGCAAGAATTCCGGCGGCACCGGCAGTCAGTGCTGCACGGCGGGATGACGCGATCGCATTCATGGTTTCCTCCCGAACTGATGCCTCATTGGACGCCAGGAGGGAGGCTAGCCCGTGGATTCTTGGAAAGGCAAAGCTTGGTTGCAACAGCTCTCCGCTTGATCCTGAAGCGGAGCCTTAAGGTGTCTGATCACGCGGCGGAGCAGCATCGGTAGGGGGTGGATCCAGGGTTAGATGACCCAGGTTTCACAACCCCACAGATGCCGGCGGAAGAGCGCCGAACTGTCTCCAGAGCGGAAGGACATTGCGCTGCCATGCAGCACAACCCTGGCCCAATTCAGCGGCTCCACGATGTCCGTGCTTGCCAAGCAGCCGAAGCATTCTTTGTCCTGTTTCCTCTTCGCAAGACGCGGGAGCATCGAGGATGGCAAGGGCCCCTGCCATGCCGAGGAGATCGGCGGGAACTCCGGATCCGAGAGCCGGTGCGGCGAGATGGCCTGGCAGTCCGGCCTTGAGGGCTTCATGCGCCAGAATGCGGTTCAATGCCCAACTCGCCTCCCGCGGAGGGCGTGTGGAGGAGAGGGGATGCACGCAGCCTGCCCATGAGAGCATCTGCAACGCCTGATTCAGGATGCCGGGGGCGGCCGCGAAGGCCCGATGTTGCGCCAGCATGCCGATCGTCCTGGGTCCGTCCGCCAGGGCCCTGAGGACCGGGTCGAAGACGGCGGCTTCGCCTTCCACAGGGCCAATCCGCGTGTCGAAGGTCAGGCCGCCCAATACTGGTGCCCCCGGAAGCCGAACGAAGGGTTGTTCCCACAGAAGTGCTCGATGCTCGGCCGCCGTCAACGGCTCGCCACCCATCGCGTAGAGGTCGCGCCGCTCGGTCTGGTTGCGCGCCAGATCCTTCAGTGCTTCCCGTGTGCCGGGGTCGTCCTGATCAGCCAGCAATGGCAACACTCCAGCCGGCAGGGATGCGGCATCGATGTTGTCGATCGGCACAGCGCTGCCGAGCCTTCGGCAGCCAATGCCAGCCAGCTCATCCATGACATCGGCGACGTGCAGGGGTTCCCAATGCGGGTTCATGAATTCATGCGTGAGGTGTCCGTCGGTGAGATGCCGAGCGTTCTCGAGCCGTGTCACCTCCGCAGGGTGAATCACGAAATACCCGGCACCTGCCTGTGCCAACTGGGCGAGGAAGTCCCGTCCGCTCCGGGCCTGCTCCGGGCGGGGCCCGCCAGCCTGCATCCCCTTACGGCGCAGAAGGTGTTGCCCGGCCGCGAAGGAGGACATGCCCGGATGCGTCATGTGGTGGAGGTAGAGCACTCCGCATGGCCTTAGCCAGCGCCGGATGAAGACGAGGATGCTGCGCCGTGTCTCCGGCGCGATCCAGGACCAGAGTCCATGCAGGACGATGAAGTCGAATGGGTTGCGCGAGGCGATTCCATCCGCCTTGTCGAAGTCACACTCAATGAATTCCAGATTGGCCAGTCCGGCCATCGCCGCTTTCTTCCGGCCCTGCTCGATATGCTCCGGGTTGAAGTCGATCCCGATGAAATGACCGGAAGGGTTGGTTGCCGCGTTAATGATAAGATTAGCGCCGGGCCCGCATCCGAGCTCACACCATCTGAACGGCTTCATCAGGGATGGTGTTGGCTGACCAAGGGCGTTGAGAACGCAGTTGATCCAGACCGGCGTCATCTCGCGATGAAAGAAGGATGGATAGGCGACGTCGCGAACGTAAGACCAGGGCCTGTCCATGCATCTCGGCTCCAGCTGTGATGGATCGATCATGAGAGGGAAATCCCGGCACAACCTTCGGTCATGCCGGGAGGGGGGAACCGCCCCCCCCTCCCGTGCATCAAGGATCGTCAGAAGGTTGCCGTGAGGCTCACGAAGTAGGAGCGCCCGGGCTCGTTATAGGTGTTGGCGCCGGCGCCGCTGGAATTATCCAGGCGGAACAGCTGCTCGTCGAAGATGTTGCTGATGCCGGCAGTCAGGCGCGTGCTCGGGTTGATGTCGTAGGTCGCGCTGATATCCACCAGCGAGTAGGGCTTGCGCTCCAGCATCTCGTCGCCCGTGTTCTTGTTTCCCAGAAGATCGACGCTGCGGGCCTCAGTGCGGCCGTAATGGGTGACGCCCAGGCGGAAGGACAAGTCATCTCGCGCCTGCCAGTCGAGCGAGCTGTTGATCGTGTATTCCGGGATGAGGGAGAGGGGCTGTCCCGTTGTCTTGTCCTCGCTCTGGATCATGTAGGTGAGATTGGTGTTCCAGCTCAGGCTGTCATGCAGGGGAACAAGAAGGTTCGCCTCAATTCCCTGGACAACGGCCTCCGGTGTGTTCTCCCAGCGGAATACGCGGCCGCGCCTCGCCGTCTGTCCCACGGGAACGACACCTGCGACGATCTTATCCTCGTAATCGTTATGGAAGTAGGTGACGCTCGCGTTGAAGCGGTCCTGCGCATAATGCAGGCCGATTTCCTTGTTCAGGCTCGTCTCGGGCTTCAGGTCAGGATTGCCCTGCACGTAACAGCCGGCGCCGAGGCTGGGAAAGCCGTTCGGGCAACCATTGCCCATGGTGAAGTAGAGATAGTTCGGGTTCGACTGATAAAGACTGGGCGCCTTGAAAGCCCGCGCGATGCCACCCTTCAAGGTCAGGCCGCTGAAGAGTTCGTAGGAGGCGTTCAGCGAAGGGCTCCAGTTGCTGCCGAACTCGCTGTGATGGTCGAAGCGAAGGGCAGGAATCAGGTGGAACCGGGATGTGGCGTAGATGTTGTCCTCGACGAAGAGGGAGTACAGCTCAGCACTGTCGCTGCTCGGCCTCGGGCCGGCTGGGATGCCGGGGATTGACCCGCCATTCGTCGTGCTCTGTGAGACGGAGAAGGGATCCTTCAGGCTCTCACGAAAGAACTCCCCTCCCAGCGTCAGGCGTTGGGGGGCAAGAGCCGTGAAGGGAATGTTGAGTTCGCCATTGACCGTGTAGTTGTTCAAGGTGGAGGTGGAGTAGCCACTGGCCGTATTGATGCTCCCCTCGGTTGAGCCCGCGAGGCCTTCATTCAGCCGCTTGTTCGCCGTGCCCTCGTACAGGAACAGTACACGTGAATCCGCCCAACCCCAATCGCCGCGGTGTGATAGGGAGGCTGTCGTGCGCGTCAGGATGTTTGTCTCGGCACCCTCATTGGCAAGCTGGTTCAGCAGGGCGCTCCCTGAGCCGCTCACGGCCCGATCGCCGGCGTAGATGTTGCCTTGGCGGCTGTAGCCAAGCTCCAGATCCAGGACGTGATCTGGATTGATGTCCCACCGCAGCATGCCATTGATGTCCCGGTTCTCGACACCCTCGCGTCCGGCGGGGGGCGTCGCGCTCGGGCCAGCCCCGGATGCGGCCCGGTTCAGGTCAAGGCTGTCCGCATCGGTGCGGTTGAAGCTGCCATAGGTGCGGAAGCTGAGCCCCGGGATGGTGGTCGGTCCTGAAAGGGTCGCGGTGACCCGCCGCCCGTCGCCCTCGTTGCTGTCCTCGGGCTGCAAGGCATAGAGGGTGATGCTCCCTTGCAGCCGATCGCTTGGCTTCTTGGTGATGATGTTCACGACACCGCCTGCGGCTCCATTGCCGTATCGTGCGGCGGCAGGGCCCCGCAGCACTTCGATGCGCTCGATCGCATCGGGCGGTACCCAGTTGGAATCGCCACGCGTGTTGCGCTCGCCACTGCGGCCGATGCGGACGGAGTTACGTGAGCGAACAGGCTTGCCGTCGATCAGGATGAGCGTGTTCTCGGGCCCCATGCCGCGGAGGTCGATCTGGCGGTTATTGCCGTACTGGCCCGAGGATGAGTTTCCGCTGAGGTTCACGCCCGGCATCTTCCGCACGAGTTCGGAAATGTCATTGGCGGGTGGCATGCGCTGCAGGTCGTCCTGCGTGATGACCGACACGCCCGGCGCCTGGCGCACGTCCTGCTCAGCCGTCGCGACGACCTCTACCTCTGGCACTTCGTGAATCTCTTGAGCCCAAGCCCCCGCAGCGGCGTAGGAGCCGGACAATGCGAGAGTTGTCATCAGCACGGTGCGCAGGGAAGGAGCCGACTGGCGCATGAGGAAGGGCATTGCGTTACCTGAGAATGAGAATCGATTGCAATTTAAACTGGGTGTAATGCCTGTCAATCTTTGGTGTGGGTTAAACCTCCGCGATGACCTCGGTCGGGTGATGCCAAGAGGGCAAGCAAGCATCGGTTTTATAAAGGAATATTCCGGCGATGATCCTGTTGGTGCGTCGTCCGTCTGCGGCACCTGACTGACAGAACATTAAGTCCTGTCAAGAATGCAAATGTTTCGCAATTGCACTTACTAAAGCCCCGAATGCGGATCGGGCGGCCATGTCCTTCATGTGGAAGGTGGGGCTGCAGCCCGCAGGCGCCGGTCCAGAGCAGGCGGGCCAATCACCTGGACCAGGAGAATTCAAGGTATGATGCCTTTCGGTGGCTGGCTAAGACGAAGCGCCCCCGCTCTCGTCATCACGGGTTCCATGATGCTGGGTGCCGGCATGGCTGCGGGGCAACCGCTCTTCGGGGCACTGGACAGTGTCTTATCCCAGCAATTGCGCTTCTCCGCTGGGCGGAACAGTCCGATCTATGCGGGCGCAGAGGTCACCATCACGGGGCAGGGCTTCCGGCCAGGGCAGAAGGTCACGCTGCTCTACGGCACCGCGCCCCTCGGGGATGAGCTGGTGGCCGATGCGGGAGGGCAGGTCTCGGGCCGCACCACGGTGCCGGCCGACGCCGTATCAGGCAATCACCCGATCCTCGTCGTGGCGCAGGGGCCCTACAGCGCCAGCGTTGCCAACCTCAAGGTCTCTCCGCGGATCGCGTTCTCCGGCCAGGCCGGATACGACGTGACCGAGGGACGCGTGGCGCGGGGGCTGTACCAGTCTGCCTATAGTGAGCGGAACAAAGCCCTTTTCGTCACGGCCGCCATTGGCCGGCCGCCGGTCCGTCAGTCGGAGCTGCTGCGCCTCGATCCACAGACGCTCGCGGTCGTGGCGCGCACCACGCCGCAGCCCGCGCCGGCCCCGGCGCCACGCCCTGGCGACGCAGGGCAAGCCCCACGTGATGGCGGCGTCTATGCTGTCTACGGCGTCGGCGTGGACGATGCCAATGACACGGTGTGGGTGACGAACTCGCGCCAGAACACCGTCGCGGTGTACCGGCAGTCGGACCTCTCTCTGGTGCGGCAGTTCGAGCCGGGGACGGTGAACCACGCGCGCGACGTCGTCGTCGATTCTTCCCTCGGCAAAGCTTATGCGAGCGCGACCTTCCGGCCCGAGATCGTAGCCTTCAACACGCGCAGCCCAGAAGTGGCCAAGCGGATCGAGGTGGCGTCGCGCGTGCGGGGCGGCATCTTCTCGGCGGCAAGCCTTTCCCTGGATCACGATGCGCACCGCCTCTACGTGGTCAGCAACACCACCAACGAGGTTGCAGCGATCAACACGCGCACCGACGTGGTCGAGAAGGTTCTGCCTGTGCCGGGTGCCCGGAGCAGCATCGGCGTTACCCACGATCCTCAGACGGGGCGCATCTTCGTTGCTGCCCAGGGCAGCGACAACCTGGTGGTCCTGGATGGCGAGAGCGGCAAGGTCATAGCCGACACGCCGGTCGGCGCCGGGGCGCTCAACGCCGTGTTCGATCCCGTGCGGCGTCATGTCTATGTCACCAGCCGAGGGGCAGGAACTATCACCGTGGTCGATGTGGATGGGCGGATCGTCGCCAATCTTGGCCCTGCACCGCTGGCGAACCACGCCTCAACCGACCGGCGCGGCACGGTTTTCGTCGTGGACAAGTCGGCCGGCGTCCGCGAGGCGGAGAGCGACACCATTCTGCGCATCCGCCCCCGCCCGTAGAGGCAGGGTTGCATCACTGCCTTTTGGAGCGCTGCCTTCGGCCTGCTGAGGGCTGCCCGGCAGGTTCCGGGGCAGCGCCTGCGATGCGGCATCTCCATGGGCATCCACTGGCAAGCGGCCCGGGGATGGTAAAGGCTGAGCTGCTGTAATCGCAACAGCCAGCTGCCCACCCCCGGGCCGCTCGTTGAGGAGGGCGAAGCGTGACGCGTGACCAGGTTGGCCCCGACGGCATCGCCCGCCGGATACGGGATCCCGTCCTGTTGTCGCTCATGGTTGCCACCTTTTCAGGCAGCCTTGCAATGATGGCCTTTATCGCGCTGATCGGCCCTATCGCGCGGGTGGCGGGGCTGGAGCCATGGCAGGCAGGCCTGGCCGTCACCGCATCAGGCGTCATGTGGATGCTCGGCGCACGCCCTTGGGGCCTGGCGAGCGACCGACACGGGCGCCGGGCCGTGCTGCTCACCGGGACAGTCGGCTTCGCCCTTGCCTATTGGGCTCTGTGCCTGTTCATCGATGCAGCGCTGCGCTGGCAGCTTCCGGCGGTACTCGTCTTTGGCGGGTTGGTGGTCGGGCGCGCGCTGGTGGGTGGCACCTATGCGGCCATTCCCGCGGCCAGCGGCGCGCTGATTGCAGACCGGGTCGCGCCCGACCGCCGGGCGGCCGCCATGGCCATGCTGGGCACGGGAAGCGGGGCGGGGCTCGTGCTTGGGCCGGCACTTGCGGCGCTGTTGGTACCCTATGGGCTGAGCGCGCCGCTGCTCGCCACGGCCACCCTGCCGCTGGTCGCGTTGCTGGCGATCTGGTGGAAGGTACCTGCTCCGGCACAGAAGGCGCGGCCGCCACGGATGGCGCTCCGCCTGCTGGACCCTCGCCTGCGCCATTCGCTCCTTATTGGCTTTGCAGCGATGTTCAGCGTGGCGATCGCCCAGGTCACCATCGGCTTCTTCGCGCTGGACCGGCTGGGCCTGCCGCCCGAGGCTTCGGCGCGGGCCGCTGGCTCGGCGCTGATGATGGTGGGCATCGCGCTGGTGCTCTCCCAGGCTGTCGCCACCCGGCTTTCCCTTCCGCCGGAAAGGATGGTGGGGGTGGGCACGCTGGTTGCGGGGCTCGGCTTCGGTTCCGTCGCGCTGGCGGATGGGCCCTGGATGCTCGGCGCCTCCTACTTCATCGCGGCTTCCGGGATGGGATGGGTCTTCCCTGGATTCTCCGCCATGGTGGCCAATTCCGTGGGCCCGGCGGAGCAGGGTGGCGCCGCGGGTGCGGCGGGCAGCGCGCAGGGGCTGGGCATGGTGCTTGGGCCCGTCGTGGGAAGCCTGCTCTACATGGCCGGCCCCGTGCTGCCCTACCTGCTGGTCTGCGTCTTGCTTCTGGCCGTGTCCCTTTCCGTGGCCCTGCGCACGTGGCGGCCGGCTGAGGGGAGGCCCGCCAAGGGGCAGGGATGATCCTTTCCTTGTCTGCTGGAGTTCCGAGAACTTGCATGACCTGATCGACCGCCTCGCGGCGAGGCAGGACGACCTTGTCGCCATCCGCCACGATCTTCACCGCCATCCGGAGATGGGCTTTGAGGAGAGGCGGACCGCCGCCCTCGTCGCAGGAAAACTGCGTGAATGGGGCATTCAGGTGGAGGAGGGAGTGGCCGGCACGGGGGTGGTCGGCACGCTGAAGGGCCGTCTGCCAGGCCAGCGCGCCATCGCGTTGCGGGCCGATATGGACGCATTGCCGATTCATGAGACGACAGGGCTACCGCACGCCTCCATCCATCCAGGCGTGATGCATGCCTGCGGGCATGATGGGCACACCACCATGTTGCTGGGGGCGGCACGGTATCTGGCGGAGAACCCGAATTTCGCGGGCATCGTACACTTCATCTTCCAGCCCGCCGAGGAAGGATTGGGTGGTGGCCGCCGCATGGTGGAGGAGGGGCTGTTCGAGCGCTTTCCAGCCGATGCGGTGTTCGGCCTGCACAATGAACCCGGGCTTGCCCTCGGACGTTTCGGCATCCGCACCGGTCCCATGCTGGCCAATGTGGATACCTGGTCCGTTATCTTCCGGGGCACAGGTGGCCACGGCGCCGTGCCGCATCGCGCGACCGACCCAACCCAGCCACTGGCTGCCTTCATCGGCGCTTTGCAAGGCGTGATCGGCCGCAACCTGCCGGCGCGGGAGACGGGTGTGCTCAGCGTTGGCCATATCGCTGCGGGTGATGTCCGCGCGCCGAACGTCATCCCCTTCCAGGCACAGGTTTCCGGCACCGGTCGCTCCTTCAAGCCGGAGGTGCGCGAGATCATGGGACGCCGCCTGCGGGAGCTGGCCGAATCCCTCGCCACCGCCCATGGCTGCACGGCAGAGGTGGAATACCGCCACGACTATCCCGCCCTGGTGAACACCGCAGGGGAGGTCGCCCTCGCGGCCCGGGCCGCAGGCGCGCTGGCGGGCGCGGAGATGGTGGATACGGATTTCCCACCGATCACGGCGGGGGAGGACTTCGCCTATATGCTGCAGGCGCGCCCCGGTGCCTTCATGCTGGTGGGCAACGGCGTGGCTGAGGATGGCAGCTTCCACCACGTCCACACGCCGAAATTCGACTTCAACGACGCGCTGATCCCGGTCGGCGCCGCCTACTGGGTGAGCCTCGTCGCCCACGCACTGGGCGATGCCACCGATGCGGCCGGGAACGGGAAGGCCGGGAACGGGGAATGACGATGCAGCGCAGGACCCTTCTCGCCACCGGTGCGCTCGCCCTTCCGGCCCTTGCCCGGGCGCAGGGCGCCTGGCCGAACCGGCCGATCCGCCTCCTCGTCGGCTTCGCGCCGGGGGGCGCCGTGGACATCGCGGCACGGCTGCTTGCCCCGGCACTTTCCACGCGGCTTGGCCAGGCCGTGGTGGTGGAGAACCGCCCTGGCGCCGGCGCCAATATCGCCGCCGAGGCGGTGGCCAACGCCACGCCGGACGGGCATGTGCTGCTGCTCGCCACGCCCGGCCCACTGACGATCAACCCCGCCATCTACGAGAAACTGGCCTTCGAACCTGAGCGTGGCTTTGCCCCTGTGGCACGACTGGGCAACATCCTGGATGTGCTGGCCGTACCGGGAGACCGGCCCTGGCGCTCCGTCGCGGATGTGTTGGCGGCGACGCGCGCGAAGCCAGGGGAGGTGGTCTTCTCCTCTTCGGGCATCGGCTCGGGCAGCCATCTCGGCATCATCCTGCTGGAACACTTGGCGAATATCTCGGTGCTGCATGTGTCCTATCGGGGCGGAGGGCCGATGATGGGAGACTTTCTTTCGGGCAAGCTGGACGCAACCGTCGGCACAGGGCCGGTATTGGTGCCCCTGGGACAGGCCGGCCGCATCCATCTGCTCGGCGTTGCCTCCGGGGAGCGGTCCCGCCTGCTGCCTAACGTGCCAAGCATCGCCGAAACCGCGCCGGGTTACGAAATGGGCAACTGGTTTGGTCTGGCCGCCCCTGCGAGCACCCCGCCGGAGGTGGTGGCGCGCCTGCACGGCGCGGCTGCAGAGGCCATGATGGATCCTGCCCTGGCCGCCCGCTTCTCCGAGCAGGCAGTGGAGCCGGCGCTGCTCGGCCCAGCGGAGTTCGGCGCCTTCCTGGCGGCCGAGCGCACGCGCTGGTCGCCGCTGCTGAAGGCTGCGGGGGTGAGGGTGGACTGAGCCAGGACCCCTCTCAACGGGCGCTGCCAGCCGGGTGGCCCCGGAGGATTGCGCCCGGATAGGAACCCTGCACCGGTCTTGTGCTGCAAGGGTGCGTGCCTTATTGAGAATGGTTATCAAGAGCGGGCAGGCTCTGCCGCCTGCCTTTAACCGGCACCAGGACAGGCCCAACGTGATCCCGCTCCGACAGGAATGGCCATCCGAATTCGCGGCGCGCTACCGCGCGGCCGGGTATTGGAGCGGCGAAACCTTTCCAGCCTTTCTTCGCCAACGCGCGACCGAGCGCCCTGATGCCGTGGCAGTGGTGGGCGGCGACCAGCGATGGACTTATGCCGAACTGCAGGCAAGGGCCGAGGCGGCGGCAGCCGGCTTCCTCGCCCTCGGTCTGCGCGCGGGCGACCGCGTTGTTGTTCAGCTCGGCAACATTCCCGAGTTCTTCTCTGCTGTCTTCGGGCTGTTCCGTGCCGGGCTGGTCCCCGTCTATGCCCTTCCGGCACATCGGCTGACGGAAATCGCGCATTTCGTCGCCAAGGCTGAAGCTGCCGCTTATCTCTGTGCCGAACGCGGGGCAGACGGCTTCGACTACCGCATGCTCGCGCGTGACCTGCGGGCGGCATCACCTGGGCTGCGGCACGTCGTCGTGGTCGGGGATGCGGCGGAGTTCACATCCTTCCGTACCATGGACGGCGACCGCGCCGCGCTGCCGGGGGACCCGGACCCGCAGAGCGTCGCCTTTCTGCAGATTTCCGGTGGCACGACAGGGCTGTCCAAGCTCATCCCGCGCACGCATGACGACTATATCTACAGCTTCCGTGCCAGCAACGAGATCTGCGGCGTAACGGCGGATAGTGTCTTCCTGGTTGCCCTGCCGGCCGCGCACAATTTCCCCATGAGCTCGCCCGGCCACATGGGCGCGCTCTACGCGGGCGCACGTGTGGTGCTGAGCCCGGTGCCGAGCCCCGATGCGGCCTTCCCCCTGATTGAGCGCGAGGGCGTCACCATCACGGGCCTGGTTCCGCCGCTGGCCCTGCTCTGGGCACAGGCGGCAACCAGCACCAAGCATGATCTGTCCAGCTTGAAGGTGCTGCTTGTCGGTGGCGCCAAGCTGACACCGGAGGCCGCACGGCGCGTAAATGAGGCGCTGCCATGCCAGCTGCAGCAGGTCTTCGGCATGGCGGAGGGGCTGGTGAACTACACACGCCTCGACGACCCGGACGTAATCGTGCTGGAGACCCAGGGCCGCCCCATCAGCCCCCATGATGAAGTGTTGATCGTGGACGACCTGGGCGAGCCCGTGCCGGAGGGGGAGGCTGGCTACCTCCTCGCACGCGGTCCCTATACGATCCGTGCCTATCATAACGACGAGGCGGCGAACGCGCGCTCCTTCACCGCCGACGGCTTCTACCGCACCGGCGACATCGTGCGCCGCACGAAGGAGGGCTACCTCGTCGTGCAGGGTCGTGCAGGGGACCACATCAACCGTGCCGGCGAGAAGATATCGGCGGA
This sequence comes from Roseomonas xinghualingensis, assembly GCF_025791835.1. Classification (GTDB taxonomy): domain Bacteria; phylum Pseudomonadota; class Alphaproteobacteria; order Acetobacterales; family Acetobacteraceae; genus Roseomonas; species Roseomonas xinghualingensis. Next base: position 10,523 of record NZ_JAOXLP010000005.1, on the reverse strand, counting down.
GGAGGTGGAGGACCATCTCCTTGCGCATCCCAACGTCTTCGATGCCGCCGTGGTCTCCATCCCCGACGAATTCCTGGGCGAACGGATCTGCGCCTTCGTCATCCCGCATGGGGAGCGCCCGCGTGCGGTGGCGCTCAAGGCCTGGATGCGCACACGAGGCATCGCCGACTTCAAGGTGCCGGATCAGGTGGTTCTGGTGGAAAAGTTCGAGACGACAGCAGCCGGGAAGATCAGCCGCAAGGAGCTGCGCGCCCGTCTGCGCGCAAGGCTGATAGCCGAGGAAGGCTCGTGACAGGAGAGGCGGAAATGACTGAAGAGACGAACCCGCCGATGACGCGGGAGCGGATGCGCGCCGATATCGCGCGTGCCCTTCGCATGGACCCGGAAGAGGTCGGCGGTGACGACGATCTGAACGATCTGGGCCTGGATTCCATGCGCGCCATGAGCATGGTGCTCCGCTGGACCGAGCGCGGGCTCCAGCTCGATTTCGGCGAACTGGCGGAGAAGCTGACGCTCGATGCCTGGTGGGCCGTGGCTGAGCGCGCGATGGCAAAGCGGGTGCATGGCTGACAGCGTTGACGTGGCGCCCGAACTGCCGCTGACGGAGGCGCAGGAGGGACTCTGGTATGCGCAGCGGCTGGACCCGGGAAATCCTGTATTCAACACGGGCCAGTACATCGAATTCCGCGGCCCACTGGATGTGGCGGCCTTCCGGGAGGCAGTGAACGGCGCCGTAACCGAGGCGGATTCGCTCGCGTTGCGCATCCGTCCGGTGCCAGGAGGCGCCGTGCAGCGGCTGGACCCCACGCTGCGCCCGTGGCTGGACGTGGTGGATCTGTCCGCGGAGCCTGACCCGCTCATCGCCGCACGCGCCGCCATGGCGCGCGACATGGCGCAACCGATGGATCCTGCCTGCGGCGGACTGGCCACCGAGCGTCTCTACCGCCTCTCGCCGGACCATCACCTCTGGTACCAGCGCGCGCATCATCTGGTGCTGGATGGATACGGCACGGAGCTTATCGTCCGCCGTGTGGCCAGCCTCTACAACGCGGGGCTGACCGGCGCCGACCCTGGTCAGCCCCTCGCGCCGTTCGGTGCGGCGGTGGAAGAGGATGCCACCTACCGCGCATCGCCCCGGCGCAAGGCCGATGCGGCCTATTGGCGCAAGCTGATGGCCAGCGCGCCTGATATCACCGGCATCGCCGAGGGTGCTGCCCTGGGCGCTGCAATGACGGCCCGCACCGCGCACCGTGCTCATGCGGCCATCGATGCTGCGACCGGCGAGGCGCTGCGCCACACCGCCGCCATGCATGATCTGGCTTGGCCTGACCTGCTCACCATCCTGCTCGGCGCCTATTGCCGTCGCCTGACCGGTGAGGCGGAGGCGATCATTGGCGTTACCTTCATGAACCGCTTCGGTAGTGCCGCTGCGCGCACCCCCTCCACCCTGATGAACGTGCTGCCGCTCCGCGTCCGGATGGACGAGGAGGCGCCGCTGCACGAGGCGGTGGAGGAGGCGGTGACGCAGCTCGCCCGGATGCGCCGACACGGACGCTATCGCGGCGAGCAGCTGCGGCGCGACCTTGGCCGCCTCGGCGCGGGGCGGCGGCTGCACGGTGCCATTGTCAACATCCAACCCTTCCATGAGATCCCTTCTTTTCCGGGGCTCACGGCCAAGCTGCATCTCCTCGGCACCGGTCCGGTGGACGACATCACCTTCGACCTCCGGACTGACCCCGGCGCCGCGACGCTGCGCCTGGACGTGGAGGCGAACCCGAACCTGTACTCCGCTGAGGAGGCCGCGGCCCACGCCATGCGCGCCGCGCATTTCGTCTCGGCCGCCCTTGCCACTGGCCGCTTCGCCGCGGTGCCCACCGCCACGCCCGCCGAGGCGCAGCGCCTGGTGGAGGCGGTGAACGACACGGCGCATCCCGTTCCCGACACGACGCTGGCGGCGTTGATCGGGGCAGAGATGGCCGCTCGGCCGGACGCCACTGCCATTCGCTTCGAGGGACGCTCGCTGAGCTATCGCGTGCTGGACGAGCGCAGCGCGGCACTGGCCGCCGTTCTGGCTGGACGCCACATCGGCACTGGAGACCTCGTTGCGGTCTCGCTTGAGCGTTCGCCGGAACTCGTCATCGCCCTGCTCGGCATCATGCGGGCGGGCGCAGCCTACCTGCCGTTGGACCCCGCGCACCCCGAGGACCGGCTTGCCCGCATCCTTGCCTCCGCGAAGCCGCGTCTTGCCCTTGCCCAGGTGGCGCTGCCTGGAGAGGTGGAGATCCTTCCGCCCTCATCCTGGCCTTCGCGCGGCAGTGCCCCCGTGGGTCCCAGGCCGGAGGATGCCGCCTACGCCATCTACACCTCCGGCTCCACCGGAGAACCCAAGGGCGCCGTCATCACCCATCGTGCCATCGTCAACCGGCTGAAATGGATGCGGCAGCATTACGGCTTTGCGGCGAAGGACCGCATCCTTCAGAAGACGCCCGCCACCTTCGACGTCTCGGTCTGGGAGTTCTTCCTTCCCCTCCTCGCCGGGGCCACCCTTGTCCTCGCTCCGCCCGGTGCGCATCGCGACCCCGCCGCCATCGCCCGCCTGATCCGCGAAGAGGGCATCACCACGGCCCATTTCGTGCCATCGATGCTCGCGGCCTTCCTGGCGCATCCGGATGCGCGTGGCCTCGCCATGGCGCGCGTCTTCTGCTCTGGCGAGGAGCTGACGCCTGACCTGCGGGATCGCTTCCACGCCATGATGAAGGCGGAACTGCACAACCTCTACGGTCCTACCGAGGCGGCCGTGGACGTCAGCTACTGGGACGCTTCCGAGGGTGACCGGAGCCGCCCCGTGCCCATCGGGCGCCCGGTGTGGAACACCCGCCTCTACGTGCTGGACGACGCGCTGCGGCCCGTGCCGCCCGGCGTCACCGGTCATCTCTTCATCGCCGGCACGCAATTGGCGCGCGAATATCTCGGCCGCCCGGACCTGACCGCGCGTGCCTTCATCCCCGATCCCTTCCGCCCGGGCGAGCGCATGTATCGCACAGGCGATCTGGCGCGGTTCAGGAATGACGGCGCGATCCTCTATCTCGGCCGCTCGGATGGGCAGGTGAAGCTACGAGGCTTCCGTATCGAGCTGGGCGAGATCGAGGCAGCGATCGCGTCCTCGCCCATGGTCTGCCAGAACCGGGTTGTCGCGCGGGAGGACCGGCCGGGCGACAAGCGCCTCGTCGCCTATCTTGTCCCGGCGCCGGGCTACGATGCCGCCGCGCTGCGCGCCCATGTCGCCGCTCGTGTGCCAGACTACATGGTGCCCGTCGCTTTCGTCGCGCTGGACGCGCTGCCTGTGAACACCAGTGGTAAGCTGGACCGCGCGGCGTTGCCCGCGCCGGAGATGGGGCAGGGGAGGGGGCGCTCGCCGGAGACGGAAACCGAGCGCCGCCTGGCGGCCCTCTTTGCGGAAGTGCTGGACCTGCCGGAAGTTAGCGCGGAGGAGGATTTCTTCGGGCTAGGCGGCCATTCCCTTCTCGCCCTGGACCTGATGCTACGCGTGCGGGAGAGCTTTGGCCGCGATCCGGGCCTCGGCGCGCTTTTTGAGAATCCCACGGTGGCCCGCCTCGCCACCCTGATCGACGCCGCAGCCCTTCCGCCCAGCGACAACGGGCTGTGCCCGCTCATCAGCCTTGCCCGCGGCGAGGAAAGCCGTGCGCCGCTCTTCGTGGTGCATCCTGCCGGCGGCCTCGCCTGGAACTATGGCAACCTGGCCCGCGCATTGTCGCCGGAACGCGGCGTTCTGGGCCTTCAGGCACCTTCGCTCGACGCCGATGCGCCGCCACCCGCAAGCCTCGACGCGCTTGCGGCCGATTACGCGGACCGCGTGATCGCCGCCGGGCATCCAGGCCCCATCCACCTCGCAGGATGGTCGGTGGGGGGCATTATCGCTCATGCGATGGCCGTGCGGCTGCGCGAACTCGGGCATGCCGTTGGTGCCCTCGCCCTGCTCGATTCCTATCCCGCGGATGCCTGGCGCGCCGAGCCTGAGCCGGATGCCGCCACCATCTACCGTGCCCTGCTTACGATCGCTGGTCATGATCCCGCGCAATGCCCCGATTTGCCGATGGAACGCGGGGCGGTCATGGCCTTCCTGCGCCAGGGCGGCACCCCGCTTGGCCGCCTGCCGGAGGCAGTGCTGGACGGGGTGGTGCGGGTGGTGGAAGGCAACAACCGCCTGATCCGAGGCCATCGGCACCGCCGCTTCGACGGCACCGTCACCCATTTCCGCGCTGCGCATGATCATGCGGGCCGGGCGCTTTCACCGGCCATGTGGGCACCCTATGCGGCGGGGCTGGAGGTAGTCGACGTACCCGCCCTGCACGGGGAGATGATGAGTGGCGTGGCGACTGGCGTGATCGCGCCGGCACTGCGGCGGCTCATGGCGAGTCACCCCGGCTCAGCTGGGCATCTGGTCTCCTTATCCTGAGGATTCTGGTTGGTCGGGGCGCAGGTTGAAGGCGTTTTCTCCGTGAAGCGCCTTTGTCATGCTCTGTTGGCGGGCCGGATCGTGGCGCGATGCGGCCCATCCTCATCTGCTCGGCGCTGTGGGACCCATCGCGCCTGGGATGGGATGTTACCACTGGTGGAGGGGCGCTGGTTGCGGCACGCTTCGTGCTGACCTGCCCGACGCAGACGGAAAGCTGATCGAAGGACGTCCGCTATGCCAGAGACCCGCGCCTCCGTCTGCCCGCATGACTGCCCGAGCACCTGCGCCCTGGATGTCGAGGTGCTGGACGAGCGAACCATCGGGACGGTGCGCGGTGCCGACAACCCGTATACGGCGGGCGTGATCTGCAACAAGGTGATGCGCTACGCCGAGCGGGTTCATCACCCGGACCGCGTGCTGCACCCCATGTTGCGCAATGGCCCAAAGGGCAGTGGCCTGTTCCGCCGTGTCTCCTGGGACGAGGCGCTGGACCGTATCGTGGATAGCTTCACGCAGGTTGCCGCCCGCTATGGCAGCGAGGCGGTATGGCCCTACTCCTCCGCAGGCACGATGGGGCTTGTGAACCGGGACGGTATCTTCCGCCTGCGCCACGCCATGCGGTGGTCCGGCCGCAAGGGCACGATCTGTTCCACCATCGCCGCCGCAGGTTGGACTGCGGGGTGCGGGCGCGTGACAGGCGTGGATCCGCGTGAAATGGCGGTGGCGGACCTGAACGTGCTCTGGGGCACCAACCCCGTCTCCACCCAGGTCAATGTCATGAGCCATGTCACCCGTGCCCGGAAGGAGCGCGGGGCGAAGCTGGTGGTGATCGACCCCTATCGCACGGGCAGCGCGGCGATCGCGGACATGCATCTCGCGTTGCGGCCGGGCACCGATGCCGCGCTCGCCTGCGCGGTGATGCATTGCGCCTTCCGCGACGGATATGCCGACCGCGACTATATGGCGCGCTACGCTGATCATCCGGCGGCGCTGGAAATGCATCTGGCCACGCGCGGTCCTGAATGGGCCGCAGCGATCACCGGGTTGAGTGTGGATGCCATCGAGGAATTTGCCCGGCTCTACAATACCACGCCCCGCGCCTATATCCGCGCTGGCTTCGGCTTCACCCGCGGGCGGAACGGTGCCGTATCCATGCATGCGCTCACCTGCCTTCCGACCGTGACGGGCAAGTGGCGTCACGAGGGGGGCGGCGCGCTGTGGAACAACCGTGGCATCTACACCTGGGACAAGTCGCTGATCGAGGGCACGGCTTGGCGTGATCCCTCGGTGCGCGAACTGGATATGAGCCGGATCGCTAGCATTCTCACTGGCGATCCGGAGGCGCTGCTTGGGGGGGCGCCCGTGCACGCACTGTTGGTGCAGAGTGGCAATCCGGCTTCCGTCTGCCCCGACAGCAACCGCGTGCGGGAAGGGCTGCTTCGCGAGGATCTCTTCACCGTGGTCCACGAGCAGTTCATGACGGAGACCGCGCTCTACGCCGATGTCCTGCTGCCCGCCACCATGTTCCTGGAGCAGGACGACATCTACCAGGCGGGAGGGCACAGCTACATCCAGATCGGGCGGAAGGTGATCGAACCACCTGGCGAGGCGCGCTCCAACCACGACCTGATCTGCGCCCTTGCCGCCCGCCTCGGCCTCGACGATGCGACCTTCCACATGTCAGGGCTGGAACTGGCCGATGCGACGTTGCGGGCTTCGGGCTACCCGGGCGCGGAGGAGATGACGGAGCGCCGCTGGATCGATGTGCAGCCGCCTTTCGAGCGAGCGCACTTCCTCGACGGCTTCGGCCATTCGGACGGGCGCTTTCACTTCCGCGCCGACTGGCGTGCGCTGGGTGACACGGAAGGAAAGCTGCCATCGTTTCCGGACTGGGTGCCGCTGGTGGACATGGCGACTGAGGAGCGCCCCATGCGCCTGGTGGCAGCGCCTGCGCGCCAGTTCCTCAACTCGACCTTCACCGAGACGCCGAACGCCCGGAAGCGTGAAGGGCGGCCGCAGGCGCTGATCGCGCCCGAGGATGGCGTGCGCCACGGCATTGCTGATGGCGCCCTCATGCGCCTGGGCAACCTGCGTGGCGAGGTTGTGCTGCACGCTCGCCACATCCCTGGTCAGACTCCCGGCACAGTAGTGGTGGAGAGCATCTGGCCCGCCGCTTCCTTCGGTGGGGCAGGGCACGGCATCAACGTGTTGACCAGCGACGAACCGGCCCTGCCCTCAGGTGGGGCGGTGTTCCATGATACGGCGGTGTGGATGCGGGCCGAGAAGACTGTGCTGGCGGCCGAGTGATACCACCCAGCCTTCCGGCGAGCGGAGAAAGAGCGCCCAGACGTTCCTGAGAGATCGAAAGAGAGATTGGCGATGCCCGAACCCTACCCCGTTCAGCACACCGACGCAGAGTGGCGGCGCATCCTGACGCCGGAGCAGTTCCAGGTCATGCGGCAACACGCCACCGAGGCGCCGGGAAGCTGCTCCCTGTTGCGCGAGAAGCGCCAGGGCCGCTTCTCCTGCGCGGGCTGCGGCCAGCCGCTCTTCGAATCTGGCGGCAAGTTCGAGAGCGGTACGGGCTGGCCAAGCTTTGACACTCCTGTCCAGGGCGCGGTCGAGACTGAGGAGGACCGCTCCTACGGCATGGTGCGGACGGAGGTGCATTGTGCGCGCTGCGGCAGCCATCTGGGCCATGTCTTCGATGACGGCCCGCCACCCACGGGGCTGCGGTACTGCATCAACGGCATCGCCCTGAACTTCGAGCCAAGCTGAGCGCGGCGCGCCAGAGCGGGAATTCGGAGCGGGGACAGTAGGGCTGTAGATCCAGCACCTGTGGCGGGAGAAGAGGTGCCAAGGGCAGAGAATGCTCAGAGCGAGGCGGCTTTTTGGTGTGCCAAAACAGCAACACTGTACCGTCGAAAGCACAATTTTGGCCTGCAGGGCTTGAGCACCCACCCTGTTCGACCGAGGTTCGTGAAGACGGCGCAGCCCCCTGCGCTGTCACACTAGCCCCTCAAGCGGCAACGCAGACCCCCCTGCGTTGCCGCTTTTCGTATGGGGCGTCCCCAGCACAGGGCCTGGTTGACGCTGCGGCATGCACCGCTCCTGGTTCCAGATCACACCAACGTCACGAGGCCAAAAAATTGCTGATTCAGAACGATATGGGGCGCATGCTTTCTGTCTTGGCCAAGAGCGGACTGTCTCGGTAAGGAGCGGATGCTATGTCTGAGGATAAGAGGTATGAGGAGGACCGCAGGTCCTTCCTGGAAAAGGCAAGCAAGGCTGCGGTGACAGCCCCCGCTGCAGCGATACTTCTTTCTGCGGCCAGCCGGGGAGCGATGGCTACCCAATATGGCAGGCCAAGGGGCGGCGGGAACGGTGGTGGTCACGGTTCAAGTGACAACGGGCCGCGCGGAGGCCGATAGAAGCAGCACCCTGGCGGGCATTGCATGGCTGCCTGCATGTTTCCTTGCGCTCGCCAGGGATGCCTCTTCTTCCGTCACAGCCCCGGCGCGTTCCGCCATTCCATGGGCTGAACGCCACCCCCTGCCGTTCTAGTAAGGCCGGCCCCGGGCTGCCCGCACCAGCACTGCGGCCGATAGCAAGATAGTGGAAACGAGGATCGTTGCCGCAACCAAGCCAGCGGGCGTCTCGCGCACGGTGGACCGGAAATCCGTGGCGTCTGCTATGCGCAGTTCCATCTCGGCACGCATCTCCTCGAGATGTGGAGCGGCGGGTGGCGCGTTCCTATCACTCATGTGTTGCACTCCCTAAGCCTCACCCCACGCCCATTTCTTGGGGTGAACTCGCCGTCGCTACTAAGGCGACGTACCAGTTGCGCCTGGGTGTTGGGCTATGACGATGCGCTACGGCGCGTTGATGGTTTTTACGTTGATGGTTTTTACCTGGAACAGCATGTTTCCTATAAGGCCCGGCCCGATCCAGACTTCCCCATTTCCAAACATGGCTCCCTGATCTCTCACAAACAAGTCGTTGAAGGCCTGCCGGGTTACAACCTCCCTGACGCCCGGATGCAGAACTGCGTCCCGGGCCGCCGCAAGCCCATCGGCATTGCGGATGGTGCGCCGCCGAGACCCTCCCATGGTGAGCGGGAAGTCCACGACCCGCGCGATCAGCGAGAGATCTCTGGCCCGATAGGCGGCCTTCACTGTCCTGAACCCGGCATAGGCTGCGGCAGGATTGAAACCTTGCCGCCGATAGCTCGCAACGACCTCCGCCGGCAGCTGCGGCAAGGTGAAGTGAAAGCCGGCGTTTGCTTCCTCGGGTTTGCCCATTGAACTCCTGAGGCCACGCGTCAGGAGCTTCAGCGCCGCGTGCGTATCAAAAAGCCTTTGCGTCTCCGGTGATGTCGCGCCGCCGCGACCTTCGTAGAATTTTGCCCCGAGCTCGAATTCATCCGCGCGTGGGTTCTTCCGCATCAATGCCCGAAGTGCATCCTCTCCTTGGAACTGTGCGATCCAGGCCCGTTCCTCGACCTCGGCCAGGATTTGCTCGTCCGTTGGCTGAAAGCCAGGCGCGGAAGCGAGGTCCGACGGAAGCGCTCTGAGCAGCGTTGAGAGCGGCCTCTGATCCATATCCTCCGCCCCCGGGAGCGGATCGACGCGGAAGTTGCGGCCCCAGATCTGCACATCGACGGGCGCTGTGAATGCAGTACGCGCAGCGACGGCAAGTGGCAGCGTGAAAGTCATGCGGCCGATGACGGGAGCCGCCATGATGCGGTTCCACATGGCCTACCTCCAGGCTCCCACGGGAGCTAGGTCTGATCCTAAGCTATCGGCTGCCCTGGCTCACCATTTTGTTATAATATAGAAACAATATGACGATATGCCCCTCGCGTCCTCGGCCGCCCGCAAGCTTCCTGCGGTCTTTCTGGATGAACTCCACGGTTCAACGGGGCGTCCACCGCTCGCGGTAACGGTGCCCCGGCTGCTGAAGGGCAGCGGAGAACAAAGGAGCCGCTACGCTTGTCATTGGGGGTAGTGACTGTCGGCAAAGGGCGCCTTGACCGTAAGAATCGGGCCCGTGAAAGAGTTAGGGAAGCGCGTGGCCGACCAGGGGCAGCGCAAAGAGGCCGGGGCGGGTGAGGGCACATCCTCATAACCCGCCGGCCGCTTTTGGATTGTCGGTTTCGCTTACAGACGGCGCGCAGTGATTAGATTCACCGTCTCCGCGTCGAGTTGGGCGAAGCCCCTGACTGGATCCGTACCACGCTCAATAGGCACAAGGCCGTTCACCGAATGGTAGCGCTGGAATCTCACGAAGCCGTTTTTCATCAAGGCATGCTCAAGGTATCCGTGGGTGAACGGGCTCTCCAGCGTGCCGAAGCGGTCCATCTCCTCCTGCCAGAAGCTCTCTTGCCCCTGATGCCCTGGGTTCCAGTTTGCGTCACCCAGGATGCAGAGGACCGCACCGGGCTTCATAATCCGGTGCGCATTCTTCAGTGCTGTATGTTCGTCGATGATGTGGTGGAAACTCTCAAAAAACAGCATCGCGTCCGCTGATCCATTCGGCAATTCGCTTTCCTCAAGCGTGGTGCAGTGCCACCTGACGCGCGGCAGAAGGCCTCCCATGGCATGGGCAGCCAGAAAGCCCGCCACCCTTTCCTTGGCTGCGGCGATCATCGTCTCCGCGGGCTCGATGCACTCCACTTGGTAATGTAGGCCGGCAAGGATCTCGGTGAGCCATCCCGCGCCCGATCTCACCTCAACGATCGTGGACCCTGGATCGAGATCCATCGCCGCGATGCCGTTCGAGCGGTGTCGAAGCAGGCGGCATCCTCTCCAGCAGCAAACCCGTTCCGGCATCGAGCGTGCCCTTGCTGCACAGAAGCGCCGCATGGCACTGTTGGTGCGCACCATCAGCCTAGCGCTTGCTTTAGTGAAGATCGGCCTGGCTAGATACGGTAACCGGGTCGGCTGTTGGCGTGAGCTGCCATGGCCGGTTGTTCTTCCATGAGGCCCAGGAGGGGCTCAGCAGAGGGAGGCACCGAGATGACCCACTATGCCGGGATCGACGTCTC
>NZ_JAOXLP010000061.1 GCF_025791835.1 Roseomonas xinghualingensis | reverse complement strand
GGCTTCTCGGGCGGCACGCTGGAGCGGCCGGCCCTGCAGCGGCTGCTCCGCGACATCGAGCAGGGGAGGGTGGATGTGGTGGTGGTCTATAAGATCGACCGCCTGTCCCGCTCGCTGATGGATTTCTCCCGCCTGGTGGAGGTCTTTGATGCGCATGGCGTGACCTTCGTCTCCATCACCCAGTCCTTCAACACCACGACCAGCATGGGACGGCTGACGCTCAACATCCTGCTCAGCTTTGCCCAGTTCGAGCGCGAGGTGATCGGCGAGCGGATCCGGGACAAGTTCGCCGCCTCCCGGGCGCGCGGCATGTGGATGGGCGGCAAGGTACCGCTCGGCTACGAGGTGCGGGAGCGGAAGCTGGCCATCAACGCGGCCGAGGCCGGGACGGTCCGGCGCGTGTTCGAGCTGTTCCTGGACACTGCATCCGGCACCGAGACGGCCCGCCAGCTCCAGGCGGAGGGCCGAACCACCAAGTCGGGACGGCTGCTGAACAAGGGCGACGTCTACAAGCTGCTGAACAACCGCACCTATATCGGTGAGGCCACCCACAAAGAGAAAGTCTTTCCCGGCGAGCATGCGGCGATCATTGAGCGGCGAACCTGGGACCAGGTGCATGTCCTTCTGCGGGAGAGTCCGCACAGCCGCGGCAATGCCACCCGCAACCAGACGCCGGCACTGCTGAAGGGGCTGCTGTTCGGGGTGGACGGCCTGGCCATGTCGCCAACCCATACCCGGCACCGCGGGCGGCTCTACCGCTACTATGTCAGCCAGGCGGTGCTGAAAGGGGCGGGCCTATCCGAGAAGGCCGACCCCACCTTTGTCCGGCGCATCCCGGCGGCGGCCATTGAGACGGCGGTGGTGGGGCAGGTGCGTGCGCTGCTGCGGCAGCCGGAGATCATCGTCGGCACCTGGACGGCGGCACGGGCCGGTGATCCGGGGCTCACCGAAGCCGAGACACGGGAGGCGCTGCACCAGTTGGAGCCGCTCTGGGAGGAGCTGTTCCCCGCCGAGCAGGCTCGGATTCTGCGGCTGCTGGTGGAGAGGGTGACGGTGTCGAGCACGGGGGCGGACATCCGGTTCCGGGTGGAGGGGCTGGCCAGTCTGATGCGGGATCTGGGGGCCGCTAACGTCCAGGTGTTGGAGGCTGCCGAATGAGCGGCGCGACCTGCCTGACGGTGCGTGTTCCACTGGCCATACGTCGCCGGCCGGGGCGGAAAACGATCGTCACGCCCGACGGTGTGGCACCACCGGCCCAAGCACCAGCGACCACGCAGACGCGAGGCGATCCGGTGCTGGTAAAGGCCTTGGCACGAGCATTTCGGTACCAGCGCATGCTGGACGAGGGCCGGTACTCCTCCATCACCGAGATGGCCGAGGCTGAGCACCTGGACCGCGGTTACATGGGGCGGTTGCTGCAGCTGACGCTGCTGGCGCCGGACATCGTGGAGAAGGTGCTGGATGGGACGCAGTCCGAAAATCTCGACCTTCCATCACTGATGAAGTCCATGTCGTTAGACTGGAGGCTGCAGTGTCTAACACTGGCTTGATGGTAGCGGCGGCCAATTCTTGGCCTTTGGCTTGTAGCAGCTTTGCGCCCATTCCGGCCGTTCACATGGTATCGTCGACTTCCAGATAGCGGACGTGCCTTACCGGGCGTCAGGTGACTGAGCTGGTAGGAAGCAGGCCGGTGCGGGTGGGCTACGGCGAGGGTTCGTGAGCAGCAAGCGCCGCACTGACTAGGGCATGGGCGGTTTCACCGGCTATCTCCATATAGGTCGGATCGCGATGTAGCATGACCGCCGTAAATGAGCCGTCCATCAGCAATGCGACTTGCCGGGCAAGCATCGGCGCGCCCCTGAGACCCTTCGCCTCGAAGATCGCCTGCATCCAGCCTTCCACCTTCTTCTTGTGGGCTGCGGCGAGCGTGACGGCCGGGTGCCCGGGCATGTTGGTAAGTTCTGCCGTGGTGCGGAGGAAGCCGCACCCCTTCCATTTCGGATGCCGGGCCGAGCGGCCAAGTTGAAAGAAAATGCTACGGACCTTGTCTGCCAGTCCACCTTCTGCGGCGGTGAACCACTGCTGAAACAGGGTGAGGTTCGGTTGATCACGGCCATCCAGGTAGGCGGCAACCAGATCGTCCTTGCTCGTGAAGTGATAGTAGAGGGTCCGCTTTGTGACGCCGGCCTTCTCAGCCACGGCGTCCATGCTCACGGCCCGGATGCCCTCTCCATAGAAGAGCCTGCTCGCCGCAGTGACAATGCGCTCGCGCGTCGGAACCTGGCCCATCGACATCCTCCGCCTGTATACCGACCAGTGAATATACATCCGCGCCGTGGGTCCTAGTATCCCGCCACGATTCGAAACTGAAAGGGGCTGGAGCATGACCGAAGTGCTATCTGCGGCGATCAAAGGCCAGGTCGCGTTGCTGACGCTTAACCGTCCCGAGAAGCTGAACGCCTTGGACAACGGCTTGCTGGCCGCGATCGTCGCTGCCCTGGACGACATCGAGTTGAACCCCGCCGTGCACGCCGTGGTCATCACGGGAGCCGGCCGTGCCTTCAGTGCCGGTGCCGACATCGCTGCATTCCGGCGTCATGTGGAGGCCGGTCCGGCCGAGGCTGTCGCATGTTTCATGCGGCCAGGCCATCAGATGACCCGGCGTGTCGAGAGCTTTCCCAAGCCCATCATCGCCGCGGTGAATGGCCTCGCCTTCGGGGGCGGCTGCGAACTGGTAGAATCCACTCACATTGCCCTGGCCGCCGACACGGCCGTGTTCTCGAAGGCGGAGATCAACATCGGGATCATCCCGACATTCGGGGGCACTCAGCGCCTGCCCCGCAACATCGGTCGCAAGGCGGCTACCGAACTCATTCTGACCGGGCGAAGGTTCGACGCCGCAGAAGCCCTGCGCCTCGGCTTGGTCAATCGCATCCTGCCCGCCCCCGACCTGCTCGATGCTGCGCTGTCCCTCGCCGCAGATCTGGCTGCCAAGCCGTCCCTGACGCTGGCCGCTGCCTTGTCCGCGATCCACCGCGGCCTGGACGCCTCCATCGATGACGGCTTGGCGATCGAGGAAGCCGCCTTCGCGCGCATCGTGCCAACCCAGGACGCAAGGGAAGGGATCGTGGCTTTTCTGGAAAAGCGGCTGCCGTCATACCAGGGCCGGTGAACAGGAAGCCGGCATGGGTTGCTGAGCACGCACCATCACCGGTGGGGTCAGAAGTAGCCTTGCTCGGACCCGCCGTCCGGTGTCCGCTTTTCCGCGACATTTCTGAGTGGCGGATGTTCCGCACAGGGCCAGTGGCACTTCGGCCCAGGTCTCTGTCACGCCGACCGCTTGGCGCCCGCGACGCAAAGGACAACCAATCCCGTGGTGGCGAGCATGGGCCACGAGACGACTTCGTGCAGCAGCAGGGCTGACAGCACTAGGCTGATGAACGGCTGCAACAGCTGGAGTTGCCCGACGCGAGCAATGCCACCGAGCGCGAGGCCGCGGTACCAGAAGATGAAGCCGATCAACATGCTAAACAAAGAGACATAGGCGAAGCCGAGCCAGGCAGAGCCACCGACGGTCGCCCAGGACGCAGGTAGCGTGGCGAGGGCGAACACCGCCATGAGCGGCAGCGAGAGCAGCAAGGCCCAGGAGATGACCTGCCAGCCGCCGAGGCGCCGGGACAGGACGGCACCCTCCGCGTAGCCAAGACCACAGAGCAGGATGGCCGCGATCATGGCGAAGTCGCCGCGCAGTGAACCGGCGCCGCCGTTGATCAGCGCGAAGCCAGCGACCGCCGCCGCCCCGATGCCCGAGAAGAGCCAGAACACCGGCCGCGGCCGCTCGCCGCCGCGCAGGACGCCGAACAGCGCCGTCGCGAGGGGCAGCAGGCCGATGAAGACCACGGAGCGCGCCGCGCTGATGTGCTGGAGCGCCAGAGCGGTCAACAGCGGGAAGCCGATCACGACGCCGACCGCGACAGTACCAAGGGCCATCAGGTCAGCGCGGGTGGGTAGCTTCGGCCGGAGTACGGCCAGGATGGTGCTGGCCAGCAGTGCCGCAATCACGGCGCGGCCAGACGTCAGGAACAGGGGCGAAAAGTCGGCGACAGCGAGACGTGTTGCTGGAAGCGACCCGCTGAAGATCACCATGCCCATCAGGCCGTAGGCCCAGCCTTCCACCGAACGATTCATCACAACTCTCCTCGATGGCATCCTTTGGGAAAAATGGTTGTGCTGTGCCAGAGACAGTTCGAGCGAACTGTACTGATGTGTGCGGCAGCACAGTTGCCGCAACTTGGAGGTCTGCATGGACGCGACACGCACAGGCGAGGTGATGGAGGCCATCCGGGCGAAGCTCGCCAGTCGCGCCCTGGTGACCGGCGATCGCCTGCCGTCGATCCGACAGTTCGCTGCGGCCATGGCGGTCGCGCCCTCCACGGTGGTCGAGGCTTACGACCGGCTGGCGGCTGAGGGCCTCATCCGGTCGCGTCGTGGCTCCGGGTTCTACGTAACGGCAACGAGCCTGCCACCGACGACTTTGGCGGCGGCCGGGGCGCCGCGCGACCAAGCCGTTGACCCGTTCTGGGTGTCGCGGCAGTCGCTCGATGCCGACCCCGCTGCTCTGAAGCCCGGCTGTGGATGGCTTCCGGCGGACTGGATGCCGCACGCCGCCCTGCGTCGCAGCTTCCGGGCGCTGGCGCGCGCCGACAATGCCACGCTGGCCAACTACGGACCCACCCGCGGCTCGCTGGCCTTGCGCCGCCTGCTGGCCGGACGCTTCGCTGGAGAGGGCTTGGATGTCAGCCCCGAACAATTGCTGCTGGTGACCTCCGGTACGCAGGCCATCGACTTGATCTGCCGGTTCCTGCTCCGGCCGGGCGACACGGTGCTGGTTGACGACCCCTGCTACTTCAACTTCCAGGCGCTGCTCCGGGCGCATCAGGTGCGGATCATGGGCGTGCCCTACACCCGGTCCGGGCCGGACCTGGACGCCTTCGCGGCGGTTCTCCAAGGGGAGAGGCCGCGGCTCTACATCACCAACTCCGCACTGCACAACCCGACCGGCGCCACGCCCAGCGCCCAGGTGGTGCATCGTCTGCTGACGATGGCATCGGCGCATGACCTGACCATCGTCGAAGACGACATCTTCGCGGATTTCGAGCCGGAGCTGTCCCCGCGGCTGGCGATGCTGGACGGCCTGCAGCGTGTCGTCCGGGTGGGTAGCTTCTCCAAGACCCTCTCCGCCTCGATCCGCTGCGGCTACATCGCCGCCCGGATGGACTGGATCGAAGGTCTGGTCGACCTGCAGATCGCCACGGGCTTCGGCGGGCCAAGCCCAGTGGCCACCGAGGTCATCGCCGGTGTCCTGTCCGGCGGCAGCTACCGCAAGCACATGGACGACCTGCGCCAGCGCCTGACACGCGCCCGGCGCGACACCGCCCGCCGCCTAGAGCCGCTCGGCATCCGACCTTGGTTGATGCCACGCGGGGGGTTCTACTTGTGGTGCCAACTTCCCGAGGCGCAGGACTCAACTGCCCTGGCGCGAGCCGCCGTGGCCGAGGAGGTGGTGCTGGCACCCGGCAACGTGTTTAGCCTCTCGGGCATCGCGTCCGGGTTCCTGCGCTTCAACGTCGCACAGGCCGCAGATCCGAGGATGTACGAGGTTCTGGGGAGAACCATGGCCGCCAGCCAGATAGGAAACGTCCAACCCTGACGTGATCTGAACGGCAGCAGGGGAGCGGCCCAATGGCCGCTTCTTCTGCTTGTATGCTCACGAGCAGACAGGCCATCTTCGGCCGCACCACCAATACGGATTGTCGTCGGCAGGGTCTACTGTGGATCGGACTCGGCAGGCGAGGGCTAGAAGCCACATGTCCGCTCCTGCCCGACCAAGCTTCCAAAGCCGCCTGTCCGGTAACGGCCAGCCTCGCCCGTCGGCTCAGCGCCCATGCCGGCCATCCCTTTGCCGTCGCCGCCTTCCCGAAAGCGGACGCGATCGCCCGAGGCGGCATATAGCCGGACCGGGTGGGGAACCGACCGCGCCTCACGTCGCTCAGGCGTATTGCGCCAGCCCCTTCCCTAGGGACCAGTTCTCCTTCGTTACCTCGACAAGGTTCACGAATACGTCCTCCGGCCGCAGGCCAGGCGCCTCGCCCAGCAATTCCGCCACCCGCCGGAACAATGCCTTCTTCTGCTCCACGGTGCGGGTGTTGTTGGCCGTGATCTGGATGAAGATGAGATCATCACTCCGGGCGATGCCGAGGTAGAACTTGCCGTATCGGAAGCTCGCCGCATCATGCTCCGTGATAACCATGAACTGATCGTCCTCGGGCACGTCGAACGTCTCGTGCAGAGCACGATAGATGCCGTCGAAGATCGCTTGCTTGTAGGCCTCAGTTTTGCCGGTACGAATCGCGATTTGGGCTAAGGGCACGGATCAAGCTCCTCCGTTGTGGAGCCGCAGAGTGCTTGCCTTCCGTACATTTTGATAGAATATGGTCACTGATATCTGAGATAATGCACCATTATGGTTGGCCGCCCCCTCGATCTTGACGCCGTTTGGGCCTTTATCCTGATCGCCGACCACGGCAGCTTCACTCGGGCCGCTGAGGCCATGCAGACAACCCAGGCGGCGATCAGCCTCAAGCTCAAGCGGCTCGAGGACAGACTTGGCTGCCGGCTCGTGGAGCGCACACCGCGTCACGTCCAACTCTCCGCTCGAGGGTTAGCCTTTCTCGAGCACGCCCGCTCGCTCCGGGTGGTACACGACCGCGCCCTGACCGCCCTTTCAGGAGCGAGGCAGCGGCTAACCATCGGCATCAGCGAACATGTCGCGGGTCCAGAACTCCCGGCCCTGATCGCCCGCATGAATGCGCAGGACCCACGCCTGCTCATGGAGATCCGCATCGGCTCCTCGGGCGACCTATTGCAGAGCTACGACCGGCGCGAACTCGATGCGGCTATTGTCCGGCTCCATGCCGGCCGGGACGACGGTGAGATGATTGCTGAGGAACGCTTCGGCTGGTTCGCGGCCCCTCACTGGCAGTACCGGTCGGACGAGCCCTTGCCCGTGGCAACGCTGGCCGAGCCCTGCGGGGTGCGGGTGATGGCCGGCCAGTCGCTGGATGCGGCAGGCATTGCGTGGACCGAGATTTTCGTCGGTGGCGGCGTGGCCGCGGTGGCGGCTGCCGTGACGGCTGGGCTGGGTGTCGCAGCCCTATCCCCCCGCATGCTGCCGCTCGGCGCGGTTGACGTAGGAGACAGGCTCGGGCTTCCCCCGCTGCCACGCTTGCCGATCCTGATCCACTCGCGGCAGCCGGAGGGGCGCCCCCGAGATGCCCTGGCTACCTTGTCCGCGGCCTTCCGCAGCGCCGTGAGAGGGTAGAAGACGATCGACGCATCGTAGGTCCGAGAGGGTTCGGCAGGGGCCTAGGACCGCACATCCCCAGACGGCCGCTTTCCTAGATGCTCCACTCGAAGGCGGCCGTTCCGCTTACGGCCAGCTTCACCCGTTGGCTGAGCGTCCTGGTCGGTCATGGGATGGCCCCGCCTGTGACCCGTAAGCGGACACCGTTTGCCAGACGTCCAGTGACTGGGTTGGATGGTTTGCAGCCCTGGCGACTTGGTCGTTTCTGCGGGGAGGCCCCTCACATAGCCCGAAAGGCACCGGCCACACGCCGCAGTGCGGCCGCGGCGCGGTCCCCGGCGACGTCCGAGTGCAGCACCGCGTCACGGCCCGGCAATGGTGGGAGGCCCATGCCCTCCCCAACTTCCACCGTCCCGACTGGGGCGGCCCTCCGTGCAAGCGGCGCGACCGCCAGCCCCGCGACAGCGGCGGCCCCGACCGCCGCCGCGCCGGTGCCGACGAACGCCTCCCGCCACGGTATCCCCGCCGCGCCGAGCCCACGGAGAGCCATGGCTCTCAGGTTGCAAGGCTCGGGCTGCACGGCAAGCGGCAGTGGTGAACCGGATGCCAGGGCAAAGTCGGGCGCTGAGAACCAGCCGAAGCCTTCGGTCAGCAATACCTCGCCACCCCGCCGACTCTCGTCGTGCCGGAGCACGACCACGGCATCCAGTTCGCCCGCATCGTAGCGTTCGAGCAGGTCCCGCGTGCCGCCGGTCCGCAGGTGGAGCGTCACGCCCGCATCACGCTCGGCGATGCGCTGGAGGAGGCGCGGCAGGTCGGGACCGACGAGGTGATGCGTCACACCCACCGCCAGGCGGGCCGGTCCCTCTTCGAAGGCTTCGCATGCCCGCCGCCCGGCGGCGATAAGGTCGCGGGCTGGGCCGAGGAAGCGTTCGCCCGCGGCCGACAGTCGTACCTGGCGCGGCGTCCGTTCCAGCAGACGCTGGCCCAGTCGTTCCTCGAGCCGCCGCAGGCGCAAGGACACGGCAGCCTGGGTGGTGTTCAGGACGCCCGCCGCGCGGGTGAAAGAGCGGAGGTCGGCGACGAGGACGAAGGCCTCGACCGCCTCGGGATCGAGCGGACGCATCGTCGGTCATAACAGCCGCTAATCACTGAGACATACAAGCCTGCGGTTTCCGTTCCGCCGGACAGCGCTTTCACTCGGCGGGCAACCTCGGAGCCGCTCCCATGGCGCCATCGCCCGCCGCCGCCGCGCCAACCCTCGCTGAGGCGGCGCCCCGCCCCTACATCTGGGCCGTCCTAGCCGTGGCCGTCGCGACCCAGGCGGCGGGGTCCGTCGTGGCCCAGGGCGTGTACGTCCTCGTGCCGTTCTGGCGCGACGCCTTCGGCGTCTCCCTCGCCTCGGCCTCGCTGGCCGTCACCGTGATGAACGGAGCGCAGATCGCCACGATGTTCGCCCTGGGCCGCGTGATCGACCGGCACGGGGAGCGCAGGGTTGTGGGGCTTGCGATGCTCGGCATGGCGCTGGCCATGGCGGCCGCAGCGGCCTTCGCGGACGGCCTGCCAGCCCTCCTGCTCTGCATGGCCTTCCTCGGCGCCACCTACGCGGCCGTGCAGCCCGGCGGCACGCGGGCGATCATGCGTTGGTTCCCGCCCCGCCACCGTGGCCTCGCCACGGGCTTCCGGCAGGCTGCGGTGCCCTTCGGCACGATGGTCGCTGCAGCCCTGTTGCCCCTCCTCGCCATCCGCCATGGCTGGCATGCCGCCGCCTGGGCGGGCGCGGGTGCCTCGCTGCTCGGCGCCTTGCTGTTCTGGGGCTTGTATCGCGAGGGCGGCGAGGTTGCCGGGAAGGCCGATCAGCCCCTTCCGCTGCGAGCCCTCATCCGCGCCATGGGCCAGGAGCCGAGCTTCTGGCCCGTGTTGCGGCTCGGCATCACCATGTCGGCCTTCCAGTTCACCCTGACCGCGCACGTCATCGGCTTCATGGCGGAGGGGCTCGGGCTGGGACTGGTGACCGCGGCGTCGCTCTTCGCCGGGGTTCAGCTCGTCGGCATCCCCGGACGGGTGCTGCTACCCTGGCTCAGCGACCGCCTCCGGCCGGA
The DNA here is from genome assembly GCF_025791835.1 of Roseomonas xinghualingensis. Lineage (GTDB taxonomy): Bacteria > Pseudomonadota > Alphaproteobacteria > Acetobacterales > Acetobacteraceae > Roseomonas > Roseomonas xinghualingensis. The sequence goes on along the minus strand of NZ_JAOXLP010000061.1, from coordinate 4,348 downwards.
GCGCCGGGTCCAGTCCTTTGGCATCGTCTCTTTGCTCGGAGCCGCGGCCGCTGCAGCTCTCGCCGTTATGCCGACAGGCGCCCCGCTACCGGTGATCGCCGCAATCCTCGTCGTGCTGGGGCTATTCGGGATCGGCTGGTTCCCGCTCGGCGCGACCACCACGCAGTCATGGCCGCGGTCGCGCAGGTGTCGATACACCCCGTAGCCACAAGGACCGGCCTCGTAGGCAAAGCGCAAGGTCCGACCGCCCCGGCCGAGCCGGACTGCCAACTTGTCCAGCGCTGCCGGCTCGTTCGGGATCTCCCCCACGAACCGTACCTCGCCGTTCCGACCGGCCTCCGCGACACAGACGGCGATCGTCGCCTTGTGCACGTCCAGCCCGACAAAGGTGATAGGATCTCCCACGGCCCGTCTCCTGTGCTGAGGCAAGGCGCCGGCACACCCGGCGCAACCCTCGTCATTCCTGCACAGTTCGAGGCGGGCCACCCCCGCCTCAGACGGACATCTGGTCTAGATGACGCACGCTCGGCGGAATGATCCAGTCACCGTGGAGGTGAGCGCAAACCACCCTGGATCAACGACGCGAAAACTCCGGCGGCTTCGGTCTCGTTGAAGCTGCCGCGCACTAGGGCGGCCGAAAGCGCCTCGCCCGCGCCGACTAAGCCAATGCAGCGCCGCTCCAGCTCGGCTGCCGATAAGGTGCTGTGAGGCTTCAACACCGACACGAACATCTGCACAGAATTATCGAGCAGCTCCTGGAAAACCCTGGCTTTCTCCTCGCTGCCCGCCAGAGCGGCGCCCACAGCGTGGAACTCGTCGGTCTTGTCAGCGGCACAGTGGATGTAGGCGGCGGCCAGGACCCTGGAGCACTCCTCGAGGCTCCGTTCACCGGTGGTCATCGCCTCCCGGAACGCGTTCACCCGCTCCATGTCGATCCACCTGTAGACCTCGATCAGCAGGCCCGACCGCGTGCCGAAGTGATCATAGGCCACCGGCTTGGAGACACCGGCGCGCGCAGCCAAGTGCCCCAGGGTCAGGCGATCCGCGCCCTCCTCCCGCACGATCAGGAGCGCCGTATCAAGCAGTTGGCGCCGTCGCTCGGCCTTTGAGAGCCTGCGCGGCGTCACCTGCTCGTCATCCTCCTGCGCATTCTTTTTCACGCCATTGCCTGCCTTGCGGAACCTACCAACGGTAGCCACGTTAGGTTTCCTACTAAAAGTAGGTTACTAGCTCCAGGCAAGGAGGCTTGGCAATGTCATCGGCTCCCATTCTGCTCATGGGCGGCTCCGGCGCCATCGGACGCTGGACAACACGGTTCCTGCACGCCGCCCACCCCGGTCTGCCGTTGCTGATTGGCGGCCGCGACCTCACCAAGGCTCAGGAAGCCGCGGCCCGGATCGACAACGCAGAAGGCGCGGCGCTTGAGCTAGCCGACGCCGATCTCGGCCTTGGCGGCCGTCCGGTCAGTGCCGTCGCCGTCCTGTTTTCAGACGAGAGCCTCGCCGGGCTCCGCTTCGCGCAGGCCAGTGGGGTCCCACACCTCAGCATCTCTTCCGGCATCTACGAGATCGCCCCTGAGATCGCGGCCTTCATGCACAAGCCGGGCGCCGCGCCGCTCGTCCTCGGCTACGAATGGCTAGTCGGCGCCACGACGGTTCCCACGCTTGAGTTCGCCAAGGCTTTCGGCCGGGTCGACGACATCGCCATTGGTGCGCTGGTTGATGAGCAGGACACCGGCGGCCCGGCGGTGGCCGAGGACTTCGAGCGGCTGAACAGGACCTTGCCCGCGGCGCTGACGCGTCGCGAGGGCCGCTACATCTGGCGCGCCGGTGAGGATGCCAAGGCTACATTCCATGCCGTCGACGGCACCAGGATGGAGGCCTCCGGTTTTTCGTCCATCGACGTCGCGGGCTTGGCGACGGTGACCGGCGCGCCGAACGTCCAGTTCAACATCGCGACTGGCGTCAGCTCCAGCCGCCGCCGCGGCGAGCCGATGTCAACGGAAATCGTCATTGAACTCGCCGGGCAGGATCATGCGGGCCGGGCGCTCCGCACCCGCCATGCGGTCGTTCATCGCGAGGGTTCGGCACCGTTGACCGGCCTCGGGGTCGCCATGATCCTCGAGCGCCTCCTTGGCCTCGACGGTCACCCCGCGACGCCTGCTGGCCTCTACTTCCCCTACCAGCTGCTCCACCCCACCGCTTACTTCACGCGGCTCAAGCAGACCGGCGGCGAGATCCTGACGCTGGAGGCACGGTGATGTACACGGGTCCGCTTCCTGTCGGTGGCGCTGAGAACGGCGTCCGGCTCATCGCAGCCAATCCTGATGACAGAAAAGGCACAGCCTGCCTTTCCCGTAGAGCATTGCTCGTCGGCTCTGTCGCGGCCGCCGTGACCTCCGTCCTGCCCGCCTCCGCGCAAGGGGCGGCCATGCCGGGCATGCGCATGGTCAAGACCAACAACATCAACCTGGCCGTCCACGAGGCGGGCTCCGGCCCGGCCGTCGTTCTGCTGCATGGTTTTCCGGGGCTGGCGTTCACGTGGCGTCATCAGATCCCGGCCCTTGCTGCGGCGGGTTACCGCGTCATCGTTCCCGATCTGCGCGGCTACGGGAGAAGCGACGCCCCAAAGGCGATGGAGGATTACGACATCGCTCATCTGACGGGAGACCTCGTCGGCCTGCTCGACACGCTGGGCATCGAGAAGGCGATCTTTATGGGGCACGACTGGGGAGGACTGCTTGCCTGGCAGATGGCGCTTCTCCATGCCGGACGCGTTGCTGGCGTGATCGGGGTCAACACGCCGCACATCCCGCACTGGATGCTGTGGCTGCACCCCGACCTCGTCGAGGCCGCTCAGCCCCAAGGCCAGACCTTCGCTGCTGATCCAAAGGTCGACCCAGTCTCCCAGATGCGCCAAGTCTACAGCCAAGACATGTACGTCCTGATGTTCCAGGATGGCAGAGTAGCCGACAATGCGATGGACCGGGATCCGCGCGGTGCGCTGCGGAACGCATACCGCAAGGGTCTCATCACATCTGCGGACTGGAACAAACTGCCGCCGCAGGTGGCGAACATGGGGTACTACGGCAAGCCGCTGCCAGAGAGACTTCCGGGAGAGGACGTGCTGACCGCGCAGGAGCTGGATTTCTACGCCAGCAACTTCGAGCGCACCGGCTTCACTCCCGCCATCAACTGGTACCGCAACCTGTCGAGGAACTGGAAGGCAGGTCTCGGTGTCGATCAGACCGTTCGCGTGCCATCCCTGATGGTGTCGGCTGCCCATGATGTGGTTCTCAGGCCGAGCATGGCGGACGGTATGAACGCCTATGTGCCGGACCTCGAGAAGCACACCATTGCGGACTGTTGGCACTGGACGCCCGAAGAGAAGCCGGAGGAACTGAACCGGCTTGCCGTCTCCTGGCTCAGGAGGCGCTTCCCACCGAAATAGCCGCTGTAGTCGACCGGCCGGTGGGGCCCGGCACGTGGGAAGAGATTACGCCGAAGCTGGCACGACACGCCGGTCGACCAACGGCCGCCCCCAGGCCCTTCAGGCTGCCGCCGGAACAGGCTGACATAGGGCTGTAATCACAAAATTACGTCTGCTTTTCCTCCTGCTATGTCGGAGAGCAGACAGGCGGCTATCGGCCAAACTCAGACCTCTACCCACTGCGACGGAGGGGTGAAGTGACCTTGTCGCCGGGGCAGAAGGTCCAGCCGAAGCGCTCCACCCGGAACTCGCCGGGTAGGTTCATCGCCTGTTGCAGTTCGATGTTGAGTGACCGTGCACCGAGGCCGCCCGGTTTATCGGACACAGCACCTGCACATCCCGGGCGGGCTCCAGCCCGAACTGAGTCGGGATTCTTCTCTCCCCCGGACCACGGCCAGGAGCTTGCGCGCGCCCTCCTCGGGTCTGCGGCCTCGACGGGGTAGAAGTCCAAGCCCTTGCCCTGCCGGAGCTCGGGCATCTGGCCCTGGTTGAGCCGGTGGGCGATGGCGATGACTTGGGTTTGGGCGGCCTGGTGGGACACCTCAGTCAGCCGCACCTTGAGGAGGGCGTGCATCAGCGGCACGTCCACCCTCGGGGCCAGGAGGTGCTGCCCCGCCTCAGGCAGCGTGAGGCTTTCGGCCTTTCGCCTCCATCTCGGAGCGCTCCTTCCAGAAAGCCATGTCAGCCTCTTTGCTGAACATGACCCGAACGCCCGTGGCGCCCTTGCTCACCCGGAGCTTGCCACCATTCCGGGACCGGTGATCCTCCATCCATTCCTTGAAGACCGCGTCGTCGGGGGAGTGCCCCGCGAATTCGAGAACCCCGGCGATCTCTTCCTGTTTGCGTCGCTTGACCATTC
>NZ_JAOXLP010000060.1 GCF_025791835.1 Roseomonas xinghualingensis | reverse complement strand
GGCGCGAAGGCTGACAGAACCGCCGTGCTCACATGCAAGCCTGCATCATCCAGGGTCCCCGCAGTTGCGTCGGCATTCTCCTGGCGCAGCTTGGTGACTGCTCCTATCCGAGCCTGATGGTGCTTGCTTCCAGCCCCTTGTTCCCCTGGACCACCTGCATGGTCACAGCCTGGCCTTCCGAGAGCGGCGCCACGCCGCTTCGCTCCAAGGCCGTGGCGTGCACGAACACATCCTTGCTGCCGTCGTTCGGCGCGACGAAGCCGAAGCCCTTTTCGGCGTTGTACCATTTCACCGTGCCGCGGACTTCCTCGCCCGGGCCGGTCTGTGTCGAACCGAAGATGGGTGCAGCCGCTCGGGGCGCTCGCGGTGGCGGAGCGGCCTCATCGCTGTCTCCAGCCTCGAGCACCTCCGTGACCTGCGGCCCTCGCTGACCCTGGCCCACTCGCACCCTCAGTCGGGTGCCGGGAGCAACCGCATCCATCCCTGCCTGCTGGAGGGCGCTGATGTGCAGGAAGGCATCACCCGAGCCACCATCGAGCGCGACGAAGCCGAAGCCCCTCTCCGCATCGAACCTTTTGACCACTGCGCCGGCCACCGGGTCCGATGTAGCGGAGGGCTGTCGTGAGAGTGCCCGCGTTTCGGACGGCGAATACGTGGGCACCGACCAACCACCGTCTTGCGGCATGTCGTCGTCGGACCCGCGCTTGCGGGATTTGCGGTCACGCCGCCAGTCATGTTTGTCGGACATGTCTCGAACTCGAAAGAAAGAATTGGGAAGCAGGAAGCCGGACGTGCACGTCTAACGCCATGTCTCCGATCTGCCATTCTGTGGCAGAAGTGACCGACACCGCCACACGTGCAACAGCCGTCACGCGGGAACCGCGCGAAAATTGATTGCGTCGAAGGGTTCACGTTGATTCAACTCAAGGGTACCGTCCCGTGCGAGCTCGAGCCCCGCCACGAAGGTGCTGGCCAACGCCGCCCGAACCCGGATGGGGCGGTCGGGCGCGTGCCGCGGGACGGATGGCAGGCAGCGCGTCAGGGGCAGCCCGGCCGGGTGTTGCCCGAGCAGTTCAGTGATGCGCTGCAGGGCATCGGCGATGCGCCAGAACTCGAGCGGGCTGGGCCGGTAGGTGGGGGGAGGCTCGGCCCCCTGCCCTTCCCGCCCCTCCAGCATCGTCAGCGTCGCCTCCAGGAAGGCGACGTAGAGCTCCGCCTGCGGCCGGGCCTGGGCTGGGGTGCCCTGCCCGCGGCCGAACACCAGCTGCCCAAGCTGCGGCCTGGCCGTGAGCCAGTCCGCCCCGGCCCGCATGCGAGCCAGCTCGTCCAGGAGCTCGAGCCGCCGGCTGGCCGCCGCGCGAGCATCCTCCGCCTCCTCGGGACTGGCGGGCGCCAGCAGCTGCGCCTTGAGCAGCAGCAGCTGGCTCGCCATCACCAGCCAGTCTGCCCGCCGCTCCAGCGGGATCCGGCCACCACCATCCTCGATGGCGTCGACCAGCTGGTCGGTCAGGGTCAGGATGGAGAGCCGCCCGAGATCGACCCGCTGGCGCCGGACCATCTCGAGCAGGAAGTCGAGCGGGCCCTCGAAACCCTCCACGCTCAGCCGCGGCGCGGCATGGGCCGGGAGAGACCGCGGTGCCCTTCCCTCCCCTTCCCAGACCTCGCTCTTCGCCAGGGGCGAAAGCTCAGCCACGGCGGCCCGCCCCGACTCGCGCCCCGTCCTTCCGACCCGTCCCTTCCGGCATGGCGCCGTGGCCCTTGTCCTCCCCGGCCTGCGCTGCGTTGGGGTAGTGCGGCTGCAGTTCGAGGGAGATATCCGGCCAGGCGCGGCGCAGCCGGGCGAGGGCAGCCCAGGGCGACCAGTCGGCCGACCAGAAGGCGACCCGGAACTGCCCCATCCTTTTCCTGCGCCCGTCGAGGGTGGCCGGCAGCGCCTCGGCATGGCGGAGCGGCCGGGTCACGCCCCAATGGGCGCGCAGCCAGTCGCGACTCGCGCCCTCCTCCGGCCCGAGGGCGAGGATCGCGGCCGGGACCGGCAGCAGCCGGTGCAGGTCGAAGGGGCAGCTCCGGTCATGGGCGATCCGGGCCAGCGCCCGCTGGTGGTTCAGGGCCACAGCATCGCGCAGCCGCCGCGCCAGGATCTTGGCGCCGGTGAGGCTGATCGCCCGCACCCCGTCCTGGGGGGCGGCCATCGGCAGCAGGAACTCCTCCTCCAGACCCGCCAGGTCCAGCACCCAGGGGATCACGCCCGGCCCGGCGGCGGCGGCCCGGAAGTCTTCGACCCTCTCCGCGGGGCCGGTGACGGTCAGGGTGTTGTGCAGCCAGTCCACCGGCTCCGGGGTCGGCTGCCAGACCCGCTCCGGTGAGTCGGGCTCGGGATGGTGGCGCCCCCTTCCCTGCTCCACACCATCCAGCCACGCGGCGCCGTCAGGAATGGCGGCCGGCTCCTTCAGGGATTTGCTTGGCATCCTGCGCCGACCCTCCTAGGACCGGCCGATGTTCGCAAAGCCGCCCCACTCCGCGCAGGACGTGCCGGAAACCCTGGAAATTCGCATCAGTAAGGAAGGCCCAGGCCGCGGCACCTGGCGCTGGTCGATCTGGCGGGGAACCACCCTCGTCCGCCGCGCCCCGGCCAGCTTCTCGGGCGCCGAGGCTGCATATGAGGCCGGGCGCCGCGTTCTGAACCGCTGACGGTCCGGCCCGTTCAGCAAGGCGCGTCCCTGCCCCGCGCCGAACGCCGTCACAGGTCGAGCAGCCGCGCCGGGCTGTCCCGGGTGATCTTCGCCCGTCGGCGATAGCCCTGGGTGGTGGCGATGCTCCGCTGCCGGGCGTGGTGCATCACCTGCTCGTCCAGCGCGCCCTTGAGATAGGCCTCGGTGATGAAGCCCGCCCGGAGCCCATGCGGCGAAAGGCGCTCCGTCTCATCCACCGTGAGTCGGGCCATCGCGGCGCGCCGCCGCAGGATCTTCCACACCCCCTGCGGGCTCAGCCGGTCCTCCAGCGCGCCCCCGGGGCTGATCCGCCGGAACACCGCGCCCCATTCGATGCGGGTGCGCCGGAGCCACGCCTCCATCGCCCGCACCGGGCAGGAGAGCGGGTTCAGCCCGCGCGGGATGCCGATCGTGGCCCCTTCCCCCTCCTGGTCACGCTTGGAGCGCGGGATGAACACCGTCATCCCCTCGCCCGTGAAGCGCAGATGCTCGCGGTCGATGCCGACCAGCTCCGAGCGCCGCAGCGCGCCGGCGAACCCCAGCAGCAACAGCGCCCGGTCCCGGGAACCGGCTGTGTCGGTCCCGCAGGCGGTGAGCAGCGTCTTTACCTCGGTCGAGGTGAGCGCGGCAGCGGGACGGCTCGGCTTGCCGTGAGTCGCGAGGATGCCGCGCATGGTGGCCGCGATCGCCGGATGCCGCGTCTCCCAGGGGTAGCCGGCCTGGCGGTGCTGGTGGGCGATGGCGGCCAGGCGCCGGCGCAGCCCGCTCCGGCCGAGCGTCCTGGCCAGGCTGGCGAGATGGCCCGCCACCACGACCGGCGCGGCCGGGAGGGGAGAAATGCCGCCCGCTTCGCACCACGCACAAAAGGCGCGCCAGTCGCTCTCATAGGCCCGGCGGGTGTTGTCCGAGAGGGCGCGCCCGGCATAGCCGGCGGCCTGGGCCACCGCCGCGCCGACCGGGCCGGCGAGCACGGCCAGCGCTTCGGGTGGCAGAGCCTCCCCGACGAGGCGGCGCAGGGCCGGCGGGAGCGGTGCCCCGCCGGCACCATCCGGCGGCGTCATCGCCGGGACCTCCGGCGCCGGGGCTCGAAAAGATCCCTGTTTGCTGGCGATCCCGCCATGGCCCCCACCAGAGTCCCCACCGTCCTGCCCCCTTTCGACCGGTCGGGGCGGCGCCCCCGCGCCCGCCCTCCGGCCCGGACGTAGTCTGCCCAGGCCGGCGCCCCGATGGCAATCCACCCCTCTCTTCCACAAAGGCACGATAATGGCGGATTATCGTGCCTGGTTTGGACCCACTTGTACGGAATCTTGTGTTCCTTCGGCCATTCTCGGCTCTCAGACTGGCTTCGGGACGCGGAAACGGCACGTGGAAGACAGAGAGGCGAGCAATCCTTGCCCCTCCCAGAGGCAGGTCGTGGAGCGACGAAACACCTCGGCCAACGTTGCATCGCCAGCAGGAGCGCGAAGGAAATCAGTACCGTCGGCACGGATTACTTCAGCGCATCTGCGAGTTACTCGCAATGACATCTGATGTTCTGGGGCCTATCCCCCGATGCCGTGCCAACGGTCACCAGCGCCCACCCTCCCGCGCGTCGTTCCCTGCCGCTGAACCTCTAGGGCTTCGGAGGCAAGGGGCCCAAGGAAGCCTCCACAACCTGTATCCACCCCGTACCGCCCTACCCTCATTAAGCGTCCAGACCGCCGGGGTCCCTTTCAGCGAGAGGCGCGCTGAGGGTTGAATGCGCCGACATAACCAGATCGCGGACAATGACCACGTGCGAGGCTGCGGCGCCCGATCTGTCGTCGACATCCTCTCTCTGCGCCTTTGCCCCCATCTCCAGAGATGCGCGTTGCCTGCTTTGGGGGACGCTCCAACCCTATCGAGGTGGCGGTCGCGACGGTTCGGCGCGCATGAAAGCTAACAGGGGTGAACTCACAGCGAGACCGTGCCCTTATGGCATTGGACGTGACGGCCTGCGGCTATCTTAATGGGTGGCATGCCACCGCATACAAAGAGACGGGTTTCGTCCCGAGCTTCGCTCCCGGTGCCGCCGGTGATGACCGGCACGTCGCCTATTCGTTTTGACAATGCCCGCACCTGCCGTATCTCTATCATCGACGACGCTGGCCAGACACTGGATCAGAGCCTTGGCTCTAGACGGCCGGGAAGCTGACGCGGGCCTCGTCCGGCTTGCAAGGGCCAAGCTTGAATGTCCCGCCTCGGCCCGGACGGGTTACGGACGATGTGCCTCCATCGATCACGACGTATCCACTCCCCCCGCAATCAAAATTCAGGAGGTACGCTTGCCGCGACGCGAGGGTCGACGCCGGGTGCGAGTTGAACGCGTTCAACACTGCCTTTTCAGATCCCTCCTTAGCGCCTACCGCAGGCTGCGCTTTTGCTAGCGACCATGACCAGCCCGCCAAGAGAGACCGAGATCAGTGAAGCACCTTGCCGCGCTACATTTGACGGGGATGCACCAGCAGCGATCAGCCAACAGGCGCTGGTCAGTGTCCTAGCCTGGATATGTCCTACAGACTAAGGCCCAAGCTTTTCGACGTTCTAGTTACCATAACTGTCGGACAGGACATGGAGGCGGGCGTAGCATCTTCAGCATAGTTGAACGCGTTCAACTATAGCCTACTTAACTGAACGGCGCCGAACCTCATGGGGAGGTCGACCCTCGCCACGAGCACGTTCATCTGAGCGGAGCAGCGACAAGGCCAGTTCGATAAGGCACCATCGCTTCTGGAGTTAGGAGTAGCCCAGGGCGCCATCCGGCCGAACCAGTTCTGGAGCCGCCGCAGCATTCTACCAGCACCCCGGCTTCGCAGATCGAACACGAGGTCTACTGACCCCGCAACTCGTCGAACGGCCTGTCGGCGAACCTTCCCGTTAGAGCCATTCACCCAGGGGTGGCCGCAAGACTCGATGGGCAAGGGTTTTACGTAAACCTGTGCCGCCTAGCTTGGCTCGCCACGGCGGCTAGCTCCGGTCTGTTTTCAGGACCTTCCATCCAGCGCCATGTCCGCGATAGCTCTGCCGCTACTGGCAGTAGTTGGCTTAAGCCCCAGGCCCGCGGAGGATCTTCACCACCGATCGCACCTGGATCCGTTCAACGACCACCTGGTGCAGCAAGCCAATGATCTTCTCCGCAGTGTGGCGCATCTTCAGGCTCGTCACCTGCCTCCTGGAGGGCCAGACCTCTCAACAATCTGCTCCGAGTTCCCAGGAAGATCACGAGCAAGCCATTAGCAGGCGGGGGCCAGTTGAACGCGTTCAACCTGCGTTCGGCTGCCTCAGGAAAGATGCTGCGCGAGTTGCTTCAAGCCCCAGACTACGAACGACGATTAAAGGCCTTTGCCCTTGGAGGTAATCCTCGAAGAGACTGCGTTCTAATTACCGGCATCTCACGTCAGAACCTCGGGAGGCAGGCCAAGACTACAAAATGCTAGGCCACAACAAGCCCGGTGGATGTCGCCGCCCACCCAGGATTCCCGACCGACACAGAACAAAATAGGAACACCCACGGTCTTCTGGGCTACGGTGCAGGGGGCAACGGGACGGTTAGGGTTGAACGCGTTCAACTCACGCATGGGCTTGCGGGCTAAGCAGCAGATCACGCGGTAGGATCTGTTTGCACGGGTCATGCGGCAGTGTGTGGGTGGAGCAACACCTCTGTCAAAGACCGCCACGCGAAGAGCCTAGACGTGTCGTCTGGTCCAAACGAGTCTTGCCACGTGCCGAGATGTCGCAGCATCGTCAAACTGCGTGCTTGGGGGGCTTCGGCACGCGAAAAGCGCAACACGCCGCACATTGCGCTGCTTTGCGCTTACCGTGGGCCCCGCCGAGATTGACGGGGGAATGCAGTGGCTTGGCACGGTACACTTGATAGCATCGCGAAGCGTCTTCGCAGCCAGCAGTCGGCCATTATCGCCGATCAGAACAACAGCAGCCGCGAGAAGTCGCTCCGTAGCTTCTCGTCGAAAGAAGCTTCCTCGCTCCTCGGCATCACAGAGAGTCACCTGCGCAACAGGGTCAGCAATGCAGATGGCTTTCCCCAGGGTACGCTGCTGGGGAAGAGCCGGACGTTTACGCTAGACGAGATCATTGCGGCTCGTCGATGGCTCTACGAGAGCACCGGAAACCAGAAGTACAAGCCATCTCGCAGGAATGGAGAGGCCCTCTGCGTTATTGCCAACACGAACTTCAAGGGAGGTGTCGGAAAGTCAACCTCGACGGTGCACCTCGCGCAGTACCTGGCGCTCAAGGGGTACCGGATCCTCATCGTTGATCTCGACGCTCAGGCCTCATCAACGGCACTGTTCGGCATCGATCCCGCGCGACATGTAGGCCGCGACCCGAATGGGCGCGTCCTCCCGGCAGGTACCTCAATCCACGGCTGGATTTCTAGGTCCTCCGACAATGAGGAGGTAGCAGCCGAAGAGGCCGTGCGTAGCACTTACTGGCCAAACATTGATCTCGTGGCCGCGAGCGCGATCCTCCACAGTTCAGAGGACATCCTCAAGCAACGCTCGATGCCAAACATGCATGCGCCCATCTCAGAAGTCGACTGGCATCGAGAGGTCCGCGCGTTTCTCGATCATGTGGGCGGTCAGTACGATGTGGCGATTCTCGACTGCCGGCCTGACATCAATATGCTATCGGTCAACGCGTTCAGCGCGGCCGACGGCCTCATCGTTCCGGTACTAGCGACGAACATGGACCTGCAGTCCATGACCGAGTTCATGGCGTTCCTCGCCGTCACGGAGCGCCGACTGCTCAAGATGTACGGCCAGGAGGGCTGGCCTGGGTGGGCGTTCGTTCGAGTTCTGGTTAACCGCTTCGTCGGTACCAGTCGGCCGCAGACCGAGGTGGTGGACAGCATGAATCTCGTACTGGGTCCCCTTATGATTCGGAACCCAATGGTCGAGACAAGTGCGCTTGGCTCTGCCGGTAACATGAAGTGGACGCTCTACGAGTACTTGCCAGCCAAGAGTGAGGACCGGTCCTACAAGCGCGCGGTTGCGGCGATGGACGCTGTCGGCGCCGTCATTGAACGTGAGATCCTCAGCTTCTGGGGCCGAAAGCTACAGGACGAGGTGAACGCGGCCCACGGCGTCGCTGCAGAGTAGGGGAGGGGACTAAGAATGGCACAGCGCCCACCGCGGCAGGCTCGTCGCAGCATGGCCGAGATTACCAGCCAGCTTACTGATGATGAGATCGATGAAGGGGCTGCCCCGGAGCAGCCTTTTGCTCCGCTAGCTGCCTTCGACCGCGTGGAGATGTCGCTGCAGGAGAAGCTAGCGCGAACTCAGGAGCAGTTAGAACGCGCTGAATCTGCGTTGGAGGCGGCCAAGGCGAGCGGCGCGCAAGGAACCACCGCAGCTAGGGCTGAGTTAGACGCGGTGCTCGCCGAGAATGAACGACTCAAGGCCATGGCCGCGAGCGCCGGCTCCAGCGAGCGGCTGGCGGAGTTCCGTTACATTGATCCCTCACGCATTGAGGATGGCCTTCCGCCAGACCGCTTCGATGTCGCCTATTCCGCCGAAGAGATCGCAGGCCTGGCGGAGAACATCAGACAGCGGGGGCAGGACCTCGCCATTCTGGTTCGTCCCAAGCCTGGCTCATCACCTGGTGAGGCGTATGAGATCGCCGCAGGTAAACGCCGCCTAGCCGCGTGTCGACTGCTCGGCATTACGGTCCTGGCCAGGGTACGTGAACTCTCGGACGAAGGAATGCTCGCCGCGCGGTTCAGCGAAAACCACCATCGAGAGGATCTCAGCGCCTTTGAGCGTGCACGCTACTTCGCGCTGACCATGGAGCGAACGGGTCTAAACGGGTCCGAGCTGGCCACGATCTATGGGGTCGACAAGTCCCTGATCTCCCATCTGCTCAAGCTGACGCGCATTCCGGATGCCGTAATTCGAAGTTTCCGAAATCCTCGAAGTGTCAGCTTTCGCAAGGCAAGAGAGCTTCTGGACGTCCTTCTGCGAGATCCGACTGCCGAGGATCGAATCGTGCGGGCACTCAGAGACCTTGCCCAGCGAGTTGCAAGCGGTGACGCTGCGGCTCAAGAGGCGGAGGAGATCTCGACCGCCCTGGCTGCTGCTCGTCGCCAGGCTCCCGCGCCTCGGCTTGGAAGGCGCGCAGCCGCTCGTCCGATCTATCTAGGGCGGCGCCAAGTCGCCACCGTCAGCCAGCGGGACGGGCGGTGGCAAGTGCGGTTTGACAGTTTGATCAGTGAGGAATTGGTCGAGCGCCTGAGTGACCGGCTGCCCTCAATCCTGGAGGATCTCGAGAACGAATTGCAGCGCACGACCAGGGTGGCGTAGCGCGAAGAGCGATCCTGCCCGGCCAAGGAGACGCACGCAAAGGACGAATCGTCCGTCGGTGATACTTTCCGGCGAGGGAAGATCACCGACATCCCGTGAGACCTGGTCTTGCACTGGCTCTCAGCAGGCTTCGGCTTCGAAGCTCGTGTCCCTTGGCCCACGGCACCCCTCGAGTCAGCCGGTTTGCCCTGCCAGCCTGAACTGTGACCTGTAATGCTACCGTCCGTGGTTGGCACGTGGCCGCCACGTCATGCGGTCAGAAAGGAGGCAGCGGGCCAATCCAGGACGCGTGGTCCGCCCCCAAGGGGTTTGTTTGCACAGCACTACTTCCTGCCTCCCGCGTCCCGCCGGTCGGTCTTGATCCGCTCCCCGGGCTTGCGCGGGATCAGGCTCGGCGCGACCACCACACAGTCATGGCCGCGGTCGCGAAGGTGCCATTATACCCCGTACCCGCACGGGCCGAACTCATAAACAAAGCGCAGCGTTCGACCACCCCGGCCAAGCCGGGCCACCAGCTTGTCGAGCGCTGCTGGCTCGTTCGGGATCTCACCCACGAACCGAACCTCGCCATCCCTGCCGGCCTCCGCGACACAGCAAGATCCTGCGCCCGGATGTCTGTGGTCATGATCTGAGCGTCAGGATAGACGGCCCGCAGCCACCGCGTCACCCTCCCGGCTCCGGAACCAAAATCGAGAATTGCCTTTGGAACAACTCGGCCGAGCGTGAGAGCGGCGGATATGACGTTGTATGCCGATGCGCCACAACTCAGGTAGTGCACGCTGTTATCATGGAACATTCCATCGTCGGGCGCTAGATTCAACGAGATCCTGCTCAAAAGCCCTGCGGCCCCGCCGGCAAAGTGGATTGGGTCAACGGCATCGAGTTTTCGCATCACGGCTTCCAACGATGTCCAGGCAGGTATGCTTTGATACTACGTCTTCTGTAATGGACTCGGTCAATAATCGGCGTTGGCGTCACGTCGCGGATTCCTCGCTTCTGTTCGTGGTCGGCGTGGCGCCGCCACAGGCTAGGGCCAGGGAGACGGGGCAGGCCAATCTTACAAGCAGGCTCGATGGATACCGGCACCGGCACTGTTGCGGTTTCGCCCTGCTGCGTCCCCACGACGGGACGTCGGCCGTCGGCCGCCGGACGCTGCGGGGAGGGGGGCGGGCGATTACGCCAAGGCCGCCTCCTTGCCCCAGCGGAACTCGGTGCCGCCACGCCAAATCCTGTGCAACACCACTGCCAGCTTTCGGGCGACGGCGACCTTGGCGCGGCGCATGCCCAAGCGCTGGAAGATGACCGCGCCCTAGGCCTTGATTAAGGACCAGCGGCGCGTCCGCGTGAGCAGGACGTCCGCGGCTTCATAGAGCGCTTGGCGGGCGAGGCCGTCGCCCTTAATGAGGCCGGCCCGGTCTGTTTCACCCGACTGATAGTGCCGCGGCGTCAGGCGCCGGTCGCGCGGCAGCGGCTGAACCGGGCCGGGTCGTCCACGGCCGAGCAGAAGGTCAGCGCGGTGACCGGGCCCACGCCAAGTACCGTCATGAGCCTACGGCAGACAGCATCGTCATGTGTAGCGACGAGCAGGAGGCGATGCAGGCGCTCGCGTTCGTTCAGGAGTGTCCCCCGCACCTGCAGCAAGGGTTCGATCACGACAGCAAGATTCGTCCGATCCGCCGTGAGCTCCGGGGCACGGATCGGGAAGGCCCGTTCGCCAACGACGCCGACCTTCAGCCCAAGGCCACGGAGCAGGCCGCGAATGCCGTTGTTGATGTCCCGCATCCTACCAACGAGCAGTTTGCGGGCTGTCAGCAGCGCTCGCAGTTCCTGGGAGAGGGCCGACTTCACATCCACCGCTCTGAACCAGCCAGTCCGCACCATCTGCACCACAGCCGCGCGTCGGTCCGGTCGGTCTTCACCGACATGGTCCCGGTTGCCGCCCGCAACTGCTTGGTCTTGAACAGCACGATCGGCAGCCCCGCCATCTTCAGACCGGCATGAGGCACTGGACATCGGCCCGGCCTCCAGGCCAATACGGCCGAACTCCAAGCCCGCCCCATGAGGGCTGCCGCGAGCACCTCGGGCTCACTCTCCACCTGCAGCTCGTGCAGCTCGTGCAGCACTGCCCCGGAGCCGTCAGGATGCGGATGCTGCTCGTCTCTAGTGGGACGTCGATTCGGCGTGATGGGTCAATTCGGGATCTCCCTTGGCTGAGGCCCATCTGGGTCTCCTGGAAGATCAACCGGTCATGGCAGCTGGCGCTGCCAGCCGAACGATTACCGTATCTCGCCGGGCTGAGGCTAGTTTGGCTGTGAAGAAAGGACCCGCCTGTGCCGTCACAGGGCGATTCCTGGCTCACGCTAAGGTGGTGAGGTGCCGGAAGGAGGGACCGAAGGTGCCGTTGGGGTCAGAGGCAGCCGCAGATCACGGAATCAAAGGGTCGGTTTTAGTCAGCCTTATGAGATCTGGCCGCCGCTGCCACGTCGTGGCAGCCGTTGCCTAGGCAGCCAGTCAGCGTCAGGGCAGTTAAGTCCCGGCTGGGCAAAAAGGCATAGCGGCGAGCGGACTTCCAGTCTGCGGCGGACCACGTCAGTGGTGCCCCAACGAACGTTCGGGCGCTGGCGGAATTGCAGGGTCACTTTCGGAATCTGCTTGGATAGCCAAGTCGCTGGCTCGCGGACGACAAGCACTGGAGCGGGAATCGGAGGGTCGCTTTCCTGTTCTAAACATTCTCCGTGCCCTCCAGGCCTAGATTTCTGAGAGCTGTTGGGAAGGTTCCCTCCTGGGACGAGCAAGAAGGGCGGCTTCAGTACTGAAATCTCGAGCGGCAGGATCCGGTGAGTAAGCCGAGGAGCGGTCTGGCTCCAACAGGTTAGCCCTAGAGGAGCAAAGGGGTGCCTCCATGGTGGTTCAGAGGGTGGCCAAGGAAAATCGTTAATTTTCAAAGGGAAGGATGCCCATTCTCGGGAATGGAAGGGTTAGTTTGTGCGTGGCGCCGTGTGTCGAGTTCAACTTCGATAAGCGCAATCTAGCCTGTGATCTTGTCCTATCCCTTGGAGCTAGCGAGAGACGGAAAGGCGATGGCTGCAGCCCCCAAGACAACCCTGTCAGGACGCCAGAATGAGAACTAGTTTCATGTGGTGCGGAGTGCAGCGTGGCGCTGAAGATAAAAATTTATGGAGAAAAAATAAAGCGAAGTACTTTGCTTTGCGTTTATCGTGCTTGTTGGCGACTGAAATGAACAAAAATAAATCATCTATATCGCGATTATTGCGTTTTCTATAGCCTAATGCTTTTTTCTTGGATATTTCTTGGCAGTTTATGTAATCGTAATCATCTGAGAGTGCGTTGTTAAGCCTTGATTGGGAAGGCGAGCCTGAAGGGCCGTTCCACTCGTCCGGACTGGTAGGGCGCCTAAGTCACCAGTGTTCCGGGAAGAGGAACCTGCGTCGCAGAAATCCACAGGGTGATGTCTATAGTTATCAGGAGTCGTCAGTGATTCGTCTGTATCTGAATTCCGCCGCCGAATCAGGGGTTTGCAGCCGACTAGCGACCCCTCGGCTCCAGAGAACGACCCGTCTTTTCCCGATTCCGACCCCTTGCTTCCCGATTTCGCCCCTACTCCTCCTAGCCAACCCGCAATTGTTCACAGGTGCTCAAGTCCCTCAGGGCGCCAAGCCGCAAGCTCACTGTAGGATCCCGATTCCGACCCTTCCTCTCCCGTACAGTGTGGGAAGCTGATGCTTGTACATAGCCTCATATCGCCTGATTCCGACCCTTCGATTCCGCAATGTTGAGAATCGCGAGGCGCCTCGACTACACCAAAGTTATGCCTACCAAGTCCACGACCCCTGCTAGGACTGATCTCGATGCGAAGGAGGCTGCGCGCCTAGCCCGCTTCGAGAGAACCAAGGCTAACCGCCGAGGGCGGCGAGCCCCCGCGATCCTTCCCGCGAAGCTGACCCGTACGAGTGCCTTTGCTCCTCGTAGGAAAGGGCTTGTGACGGACAGCAACTTTGTCCGGGTCTACACTGTCAGGCCACATTCCGTCATCGAGGTTCGTGGGCGGGAACTTGGCTCGCAACACCGGGATGCGATCGTAGCGCTGTTCCGCACCCGCGCCGCTCGCTTCGAGATGAGGAATCCCGAGTGGCGGGAGGGGGCAGATTTCCGAGTTCCTCATAAGCTCATCTATTACGAGACGGCGACAACTTGGCGCGCACTTCTTCAGGCAACGGGGCGCACCGCGCACGTCAACAACCTAGCAACTCTGCTGCGCTCTCTAGAGGAGCTACGAGCGGTCTCGTTCCGCGTCTATGCGGGGAGCTTCGAGCAGTACGAGGCCGGAGCGAAGCGCGGCAGACTGCCCAGCGCGGGCTTCTCCGACACCCTCATCTCTCGAATCCTGTGGGATGGGGTGAGCTTAGATAGCCGCGTGACGGTTCGCTATGGCGAGTGGTTGAAGGACGTCTTCGAGGCCAAGACGCTGGTCTCCTTGGACGCAGATGTCTACTTTAAGCTAAAGTCCGATTACGCCAAGGCGCTCTGGCCGTACATCGATGGCAAGCCCGGCCACAGCTGGATCGACGCTCCCGATGCCGTCGCACTCTGTGGTGAAGACTATGCGGCCGTCACCACGCGACGGCGGCTCAAGCTGCGAGAGGAACTCCGCCAAGCCTTCGACGACTTGGTGACCGCTGGGGGCTTGGCCTCCTGGGTTTGCGAAACCATCGGGCAGGGCCGCGGAAAGACTTATCGGTATCGATACGTTCATGCCAAGCCGCGCCAAGCGGAACTCGAATTGCTGACCTCGCCTGTCGAGGAGTGACACCCATCATCGGGGGTGTTGTCAGGTTGGCGCTCTGACTTGCGCGATGGACCCAGTCCAGGCTCATACGGAGACTCTGCCACCCGGCTGAGAGTCAGCGAGCATGACGTATGGGACGTAAGCGAGGGCTACAGGCCCTTGCCGTGATTGGCTGACGCTCGGGGCGTTTTCGGGTCGGCCCAGCACCAGGGCATGAGCTCGTCGATGCGGCTGTTGGGCCAGCCCTCGACAAGGCGGGTCAGCA
>NZ_JAOXLP010000059.1 GCF_025791835.1 Roseomonas xinghualingensis | reverse complement strand
GTACTCCATGGCTGTCCCTCGATGATGCCTGGGGCCGACCCGTTCGGACCCCGTTCCACACACCATCACTCTGAGGGACAGCCGCCCTACCGCCCAAGCCCAGGCGGCCGGCCCATTACGGCATCTAGATACTGTCGGCGAAATCAGGTGGCTTGGGCGAGGGCTGCGAAGCGTGTGGTGCGGGTATTGGCGCGCGGCGATCCTGCCAGCCAGTTCACGATGCGAGCTACGTTCATCGCGGCTGCCGCGCAGACCTGCTGCAACCCTGTCTTAATCTCGCCGAC
Organism: Roseomonas xinghualingensis; assembly: GCF_025791835.1. Classification (GTDB taxonomy): domain Bacteria; phylum Pseudomonadota; class Alphaproteobacteria; order Acetobacterales; family Acetobacteraceae; genus Roseomonas; species Roseomonas xinghualingensis. The sequence goes on along the minus strand of NZ_JAOXLP010000059.1, from coordinate 14,593 downwards.
GTAGTGGCTGCGGCGCATGCCGAAGGCGCGGACTCCCTGCGACAGGGTGCCCTCGATGCCGGCACGGATGCCGTAGCGTTTCCGCCAGGCAGGGTCGTCCATCCTGGCGCGGGCCGCGTTGAGCGCCTCATACTCCGGGCGCGGGTGGAAGTAGACGGACCGGCGCGCCTCCTTCGCCGTCGTGCAGAGTGCCAGGGCCGCGCAGGCGCCGCAGTCGGTGCGGCTGAACACCGCCGTGATCCGTGGGGCGCCGACTTCGTCGCGGCCGGCACGCCAAGTCACCGATGTCTTGCCCTCGGGGCAGGTGACCCGTTCCCGATCCCAGTCGATGGCGAAGGATCCCTGCTCGTAGGCCCTCTCGGCCTCGGTCCGCCGCCGAGGCACGGCTCGGATCGGGCCCTCGAGCGAAATGCCGTGCTCATGTCGGCTCGATACGAGGAGCCCGGCGTCTACGTAGCCAGAGTCCACATAGTGATCGGACGGCAGAAGCCCCTTGGCCGCGAGCGCCGCGTGGATCGCGGCCGTGCTCGCCATGTCGGGCAGCATCGCGGGACCGGTCCGCACATGCGTGATGACGTGCGCAGCATCGTCGTCGCAGGCTTCCGTGACATGCACCTTGTAGCCCGACCACTCCATCCCGCGTTTCATGCTGTAGTGCATCTCCGGGTCGTAGGGCGACTGGACCCGCTCGCCGACGGGCGGCCACTCCCGCGGCTCACGCCAGCGCGGCGTACCGTCCTCGCGCCGCGCGTAGTGCGTACCCCACACGGTGCGGAGGGTGGCAACCGCCTGCGCTGCTCGGGCGGCCGCGGGCGCGCCCTCGGCGTCCAGTGCATCGAGGAGTGCATAGCCGTCGGCTCCGACGGTGACGGCCAGCGCCGCCCTTCCCGTGTCGCTCTGCAGCAAACGAAAGTTCTCGGCGCGATGGGCGTAGCGCTCGTACCAGCCCGGCCGTGCCACGCCTCGCAGCCAGTCGGGGGCTGCCGCGGCGAGCGTGCCCAGCGTCGCCCGCAGGGTCTCGGTCACGAGCTCGAGGAGGTGCAGGTCACGCGCGGCGCCGAGCACGTGCGTGCTATCGGTGCGCTGCCGGCCCGCGCCTTGACGAGACCGCGGGCCTTGAACCTCTCCAGCATCGTATCGAGGAGGAGGTGGGTGGCGTCGCCCACGACGAGGCGGGCGCGGAACTCGCCCAGGGCGCTGAAGTGGAACCCCGGATCTGTCAGCTCCAGCCCGAGCGCGTACTTCCAGTCGATCCGCGCCCGGACCGCCTCCGCCGCCTCCCGGTCACTCAGGTGCTCAAGAAACTGCAGCACCGTCACGAGAGCAAGACGCCAGGGCGCCAGAGCGGGCTGGCCACGCTTGGGGTAGAGGGCTGCGAAGTCCTGGTCGCGGTAGAGGTCGGCGAACTCGTCCCGTAGCCGGGTTGCCACCGTTCCGCGCGGGAACGCGAGGGTCGCAATGCGGGCCGTCTCGACGGGCACCTTGCCGATCCGCTGAGGCCGAAGGCTCATGGCAGCCGCTCCACCAACCGAGGAGCCGACCACCATCCTCCCAAACCTATGAACCCGCAATTCGCCGACAGTATCTCACCTACCTGCCCATGCGCCGGGGCTTTCTCTACCTGGTCGCGGTGATGGATTGGGCGACCCGCAAGGTGCAGGCCTGGCGGGTGTCGAACACCATGGACGTAGAGTTCTGCCTCGAAGCGCTGGAAGAGGCGCTGGCTCAGCATAGGCGGCCGGAGATCTTCAACAGCGATCAGGGCAGCCAGTTCACCTCACCGCGGTTCACCGGCGTGCTGCAACGGGCTGGGGTGCGCATCTCAATGGACGGCCGCGGCCGGTGGATGGATAATGTGTTCATCGAGCGGCTCTGGCGCAGCCTGAAGTATGAGTGCGTCTACCTGCATGCCTTCGAGACCGGCTCGGAGATGCGGGCCGGGCTGACGAAGTGGATCGGCTACTGCAATGCCGGACGCCCACATAGCGCCTTGGCGGGGCGGACCCCCGACGAGGCCTATGGGGCAAACCAGGCGAACAAATTGGCGGCCTGACGAAAACCAGGACCGAGCTTATCCAGGCCGTCAAACTGCCCAACGCTTGGGGACCACCTCAAGGGAATGGTCTGCGATCAGGTCCACCAGGATCATGGGGTTCACCTGCCACTTGTCACCGCGGCGAGGCTCCCGGCGACCCGGCGGCGCGGCAGGGTGTTGATCATGTGGTCACGCCCGCCGGGGGTTCAAAACCTCACGGTAGAGTGGCTTGGCGGTCATCACGGCGTTCCTCGGTCCTGTCTTAGGTCATCATTCTCGCTGCCCGCTATTCCACCCGAATGCCAAGCCGCTGGATCAGCCCGGACCAGTGGGCCCGCTCGGAGACGGTGAAGGCTGCTAGCTCCGCGGGGTTCATGTAGGCGGCGTAGGTTCCGCTCTCCTCACAGCGGCGGCGGAACTCCGGCGTCGCAACCACACGGCCGATCTCGGCGGCGAGGCGCTCCACGGCGGGCTGCGGCGTGCCGGCCGGGGCGTAGACGGCGAACCAAGCCTCCAGTTCGAAGCCGGGAAAGCCAGCCTCGGCCGCGGAAGGCACGTCCGGAAGCATCGGGTGGCGAGCCGGCCCGACCATCGCGAGGGCCCGGACGGAGCCGTCCCGCACGAGGCCGGCCACGGAGGGAGGCGTGGTGATCATCAGGTCGATATTCCCCGCCACGAGGTCGTTCATGGCCGGCCCGGCGCCGCGATAGGGCACATGGACCATGGGAGCGCCGACTAGCCGGGCGAACTGCTCTCCCCCGATATGCTGGATCGTGCCCGCGCCGGAGGAGGCATAGGTCAGCTTCCTTGGGCTGCTGCGCGCAAGCTTCGCCAGTTCCTCCAGCGTGCGCGCGGGCAGATCCTTCCTCACGACGACGACGTGCGGTGCCCGCAGCACGAGGGCGACGGGCGCGAAGCTTCGCACCGGGTCCCAGGCCAGGTGCGGGAACAGCGCTGGGTTGGCGACATGGCTGCCGGAATAGGCGAGCAGGAGGGTGTACCCGTCCGGTGCAGCCCGGGCCACGGCAATGGACGCGACGTTGCCACTGCCGCCCGCCCGGTTCTCGACGACGAAGGGCTGGCCGAGCGAGCGGGTCAGGGCCTCGCCGAGCAGACGGGCCGTGAAGTCCCCTCCCCCACCCGGCGCCGCCGGCACGACAAGGGTTACGGAACGTTCAGGATAGCGGGTCTCCTGGGCAAGAGCGCGACCGCCCTTGACCAGAAGGCTCAGCACAATCACGCCACGCCTCGTGCTGTCCGCCATGAGCTTCCCCCGCCGTTTCTACGGCCCCGTTCTGCGCCAGGGCCTTCAGCGCCGCATCGTAGCGCGCGGGAGCGCGCCGCGGGAGCGCTCTATGCACCCGGGCGGTCGAAGGCGGGGGAGCGGCGCCAGCGAAGCCGGCTGTGCCGGAGATGGAGCCCCGCCAGCATCGCCGCCAGCCGCAGCGGCGCGCCGATCCCCTCCACCACGGGCACACCGACTTCGCGTTCCACCACGGCCGGGTCCAGGAGAACGGGGCACTGGGTGACGCCCATGGCGAGGATCACGTCGCAGCCCTGCTCCCGCACCAGGCGCCGCGCGCCCTGGATGAACTTTTCCGCCATGGCCTCCGCATTGGCGCTCAGGTCCGGCAGGTCGAAGCCGGTGGCCTGCCACCCCACCACCTTCTCCTCCATCCCATAGCGGCGGACGATGGCGCGGAGGAGCGGGATGAGGTCGTCGTGATAGACCAGCGCCCCGAAGCGGTCGCCGAGGAGGCCCGCCACGCGCAGCATGGCCTCGGTGGGCGCGATGACCGGGATGTCCACGACGGAACGCCCGCCATCCACGCCGAGATCGAGCGTGCCGAGCGGCACGACGGCGTCGTAGCCCTCCTGCTCAGCCTGCCGGAAGGCGGCGATGAAGGCGGGGGCCGCGAGCTGGACCTCGGCGGCGGTGAGGCCGTGCACGAAGGGCGAGGCAGGCGTGCGGACGATGCCGATCTCCACTTCCGGGGAGGCATAGGCCAGGGCGGCCCGTTCCCGACGACGGAACTCCTCCTCCGGGTAGCCGCCGATGACGAAGGCGACCCGCACAGGGGATCGCAGGGCTCGTCGCGTCTCACTCATTCTGTTTCCTCCCGGGCGCTGAATGCCCCATGACCTGCCGCCCTGGGCGGCGATGCACCCGCAGGCAAAGCGCTGGCTAGCGGCAGGGTGCTTCGAGGTCACTGCCGCGGATCTACGGGCAGTGCTGCGCCTAGCTACGGCGCGCAAGGCTCAGCCGAGCGCCGCCATTCTGGACAGCCCGACACTGCGCTCCTCGCCGGATGGCGGTCTCCGCGCAGGTTGTGACGGCGCCAAGCGCAAAAAGGGATCAAAGCTGCATGTCGCGGTCGATACGCGGGTCCACCTGCCGGCGCTCCACGTCACCTCCGCCAGCATTGACGACCGCTCTGAGGTGGCGACCCCGGCCACGCGGCACAGGCCCCACCGGGCAGAGCGTGAATCTGGCCCATGCCGATCAGGGCAGCAGCGACAGAAAGGCCGCTGAGGACGGCGAGAGACTCCGCGCTGTCCACCCATAGCCACGTCCAAGGGTCCTCCCTTGAACCTCGTGACATCCGGCACGAAGGGCAAGACCGCTTGCCGCATAGCCAAAACCAGTCAGCATCCGCCAAATACACGAAGGAGCACAGGCCAAGTCCACTGCCGCCTTGAACGGCAGTGGCAAGGGCGGGAGTAAACCCAATAGGCCGATGTTCAGCGAACAACGGGTGCTGCTGCGGAGATGAGCCATCGAGCCAAGCCGACAGTAGCCTCATCCTGGCCCGGCAGCCCCGCTACCTGCACACCGACCGGCATGCCTCCAACGCCAATCAGCGGTACCGTTACGGCGGGGCAGCCGAGGAATGATGTCCAAGCGTTCATCGCCGTGTTCCCGGTGCGGCCAACCGGCCGGTGGATGATCTCATCGATCACTGGCGCCGGGCCGGTGCAGGAGAGCGTGATGATGCCGTCGGCGATGGGGGCTAGGCTGGTGTGGCGCAAGCGCGCCTCGGCGCGGCGTGCCAGGAGGTCGCGGTAGTCGGTCACCGTCATGGCATCGGCACGGGCGAAGCTGGCGAGGGTGGTGTCGCTGAGGCGGCTAGGAAAAAGGCGAAGAAGGTTCGCCTGACTCCACTTATTCTCAAAAGCAACAAGTTCGGTGCTCATTCTTACCGAGCCGTCGATGGCGCGCTCGAAGGCTTCAATCAACGGGTTGTCGGAACGGCGGAGAAGAGTGATACCCTCTGCTTCGAGCTGCGCGAGAATTTCGGCGAAAGCGTCACGAGAGGGCGCCTCGACGGCGGCCCAGCCCTCGGTCTCCAGTACAATCAGGCGAGTAGGCCGGCGGGCAGGCGGCGGGACGAGAGTGCCGCCCATACCAGGGTGGCCGGTGTCGCCGCCAGCGCGGGCCGCGATCTCGGCAGCCACATGCCACATGTCCTCAAGAGCGCCCGCATGGACGCCCAGGCAGGACTGGCTCAGCCCCTGGCGCTCGCCACGGTTCAGGGCACCAAAACTTGGTTTGATGGCGACGTTGGCGCTAAATGCAGCAGGGCGGATAATGGATCCGACGACCTGCGTGCCGAGTGCAGCGGGAACCATGCCCGCGCCGACCGCAGCGCCAGAGCCGGAAGAAGATCCGCCGGCCGTGCGCGTCGCGTCGAAGGGATTGCGGGACTTGCTGGGATGAGCGCCCCCCAATTCCGTCGTCACCGTCTTGCCGAGGATAACAGCACCGGCCGCTCGCAGCGCCCAGACGGAAGCGCTGTCCTGCCGGGTGCGGGCGTCCTCGTTTCCCAGGATGCCGAGGCTTGTCGGCATGTCGTGCGTCTGCAGGATGTCCTTCACGCCGATCGGCATGCCGTCAACTGGGCCGATGGGGCTGCCCGAACGATAGCGGGCGGTCGAAGCATCGGCGGCTTCGCGCGCGCCCTCCAGGTTCAGTGCCATCCAGGCCTGCACTTCAAGCTCGCGGGCCTCGATCGTTGCAATGCAGCGCTCCAGGTAGTCACGCGGCGTGTCGTGCCCAGCGAGAAAGGCAGGAACGGCGTCATGGAAGCTCAGGGGGCGGTGGGACCTGGGATCATAAGGCACGAGGCGTCGCTCCGAGACTGAAAGAAAGTGAGCGTACCGTGCCATCTGTGCGTAGCCAACTTGTCGGGTAAGCCTCCTGCCTGAAATTCTTTGCTTGTCTCTCCGGCTCTCGCATCACTTGTTTGATGATTCGTCGGACCAGATTGCCTGGGGACGCTTGCGTGACCTTATGCCGCAGCCTGCACAAAGGATTTCTTCCTCTGATTGGCACTGTTCCGCAAATCAGGCTGAGGGCGTGATAGCGATTATCGCGCTTTGATCAGGTGCGGGCGACAGCACCGGGCATACCACGGACATTGAAGGTGGTCAGGATAGCGCAGCGGATCTGAACCCCCAGCGGTTAGCGTTCGGACTTGCGAGCCAGAATTACAGATATGGCTTACTACGGCGAGTGGGTCTGGATTCTCTTCGGGAATGTCGATCGTTCCTGATGAGGCAAAGGAAGCTCCATGACGCATCAGATCAAAGCAGGTTTAGTGGATCAGCCGAACCCGGGAACGGCAGATTGATGCGCAGAATAGCTTCCGGCCGGAAGACGTCACGGCCGAGTTGAAGCAGCTGCGGCAGAAGAAAGAGATCCTTCGCCAGGGGCGGGACATCCTCGAGCGTACCACAGCTTTTTTCGCCAGGGAGGGAAGTCGGCGAGGTTCGCGCTCATCAACGCGGCGAAAGAAGAATTCCCGTGCACCGTCTCTGTTGTGTGCTTGGTTCCAACAAGGGCAGCGATCTTGCCTGAAAGGGCCGCCCGGCCTGTCGTAACCACGAGGACATGGCGCTACCGGCCCATGTCCGGTCGGCCTTTGCGCTGTCCCATGACACCTGTCGCAACCCGCGGATGAAGCGGCGGCTGCAGGACAGCGACTTGAGCGTCGGGCGCCGCCCGATGGCCCACCTGATGCGGGAGAATAGCCTTCATGCCCGGCAGAAGTACCGGTTCAGACTAACCGCCGCCATGCTCGGCAGGTCGCGCCCTACTTTCTGGACCGGGGATTCTCAGCCGACGGCCCCGACCAGAAGCAGGGCAGCGACGTCTCCTCCGCCTGGACCTGCGAAGGCTGGCTATTGCTGGCCGTGGTCATCGATCTGTTCGCGCGGCGGGTCGCTGGCTGGGCCGTCTCGGACCGGTTGCATCGGGATGGTGGCGCTGAGGACTCGCGCAAGGCCATCACCATGCGCCGCCCGCTGCTAGATATGATCCATCATGCCGACCGCGGCAGCCAGTACTGCTCCATGGACTACCAGGCCGAACTCAGAAAACACAGCTTCCTGATCTGGGTGCCGGGCAGGCCATCGGCCGCTACGTCAACGGCTTCAACAACCCTATCCGGCGTCACTCCGGGCTCGAATTCACAAGCCCGGCCCAGTCCGAGAGAATGACAGCCAACTGTTCCAACGCCTCTCCACCAAGCCGAAGCAAGTCCAACTTGAAGCGAACTTGCTCCGCCAGTAACGCTTAGTGCGTCTGCCTCGCCATTCCCAATGCCATTAAGCGGTCCGGACACCCATCGCGACGGTGCGTTCGTCCATGCGCGGCGCGTACCGCAGTCCGCGACGCGTTGCCCAGCTTGTGGTGAGCTGGAGCAGCTGGATGTAGGGTCGCTCCAGCGCGTACCGCTCTACTGCCTTGTGCCACAGTGCCTCGCGCGACGCGTCGTCCATCGCGGCGGACGCGAGGGCCGTAAGTTCGTCCATGGCCGGATCGGAATGTCGCCAGAGATTGTTGGCGCCGGTAAGATGCTCGCGATTTGCCGTATTGACGATGTTTACGAGATAGTTGCTAGCCTCACCTGTCGCGCTACCCCAGGCCGAAAGTGACATTGGCACGTCGTGGCGGCTGCGGCGCTGAACGAAGGCCGCAAAAGGAAGGGCCTCCACCGCCGTCCGAACCCCCACACGGGTCCACATTTGCGCAACCGCTTGCGTCACTCGAGCATCATTCGGCCAGCGGTCATTCGGCGTCAGGACAGTGATATGAAACCCGGCGGGGTATCCTGCCTCTGCTAACAGCTGCTTCGCCGCATCCGGATCGAAGGGATCGGGTCGGACAGCGGGATTGTAGCCGAAGGCACCTTCTGGAAGCCATTGGCCTGTGGGTACAGCGGCGCCCTCCATCACATGGCTGGCGAGGGCCTCCCGATTGATTGCCAGCGAGAGCGCCTGGCGAACGCGAGCGTCGAGAAAGGGGTTCTTTGGAAGCGGAGCGCCTCTGGTGTCGGTGACATGCGGGTGGCCACCTTCGGGCCCGTGATTAGGGGTCATGAACATGGTCCGCAGACTGACGATTTCGTTTACCGTCACGCGAGGATCACGCCTCAATTTACTTAGATCACTGGTTGGGATCTGATCGATCATGTCCACATCGCCGGATAGGAGAGCGGCTGTCCGGGAGGCGTCGTTCGCGAGGAACCGGTAGTTCACTGTCTCCCACGGCTCCGCCCCGCCCCACCAGTCCGGGTTACGCTTGAAGACCGCGCGGTCGTTCGCGGCGTAGGAAACGAGGTGGTATGGCCCTGTTCCTACCGCGGCCCTGCCGCTGTTGTAGTCTTCGGTTGCCACGCCGTTTACGTGACGAGCGATAATGGAGACAGAGGCGAGGTCAAGCGGCAGGAGTGGATTAGGCCGGCGCGTGCGGACTCGGATAAGATGGGGGTCCAACACGTCTACCTTTTCAACGAATCGCAGGAAGCCACCGAAGCTGCCAGGGCTGCCAGCCACGTTCGGTACTCGTTCGAAGGTGAATACGACATCGTCGGCGGTGAAAGGCTTCCCGTCATGCCATCGCACATTACGGCGCAGGCGGAACTCCCATTCGGTCTCAGAAAGGACACGCCAACTCTCGGCCAGAGCAGGACGCGCCTGGGCTTGGCCATCCCGCACCACAAGTCCGTCAAACACGTGCATGGTGATCGCGTTGTTGGGCCCGATGTTGTGGAAGTGAGGGTCCATGGAGGTCGGGGGTGCCCCGACGCCGATCGTCAGCGCCGGCCCGTTCGGCGCCTGCGCGCGTGCCCTTTCAAGCGGAGTGAGTGCGAACGGCACGCTGAGCAGAGTACGCCGCGGAAGGTACGGGAAGCTCGTCATCGTCGAAGCCCTAAATCCACATTGCGATGGTTCGGCACGGCTTTAGCGCGCTATGTTCCGTGCACTATGTTCTACGTTCCACAGAACTGCGAAGCAGCTGTCTACGAACTGGAGGCAATCTCCCTCGACTCGCCAACCGCTGAGTTCGTCGCCAAAGGCGCGACACAGGGCATGGGGCGCATTATCTGCGCTCCATTGCCGGGACAACTCCACCGCCCCCTTCCTGCTGTCGGGCGCCGGCATGCGGTAGGGCACTACGTCATCCAGCAGGGAACTGTCACAGAGGAAGCCACGCAGGTTCAGGAGCCAGGTAAGGTTGTCGTTCGCCTCGCCAGCCGGGGAGAGGGAGCCTTTGGGAACCACACCCAGCGCACGCTTCGCCGCCACCACCGTGATCTCATTAGGCCGGCCGGCACGACGCAGCGGCGCGGGGTCGATTATGGCTCTGACGTAGTATGGCTTCGCCAAGTGCTTCTCAGTCATCGGCCTCTCCAGTCACGCCGGACACTATGGTGTTTACGGGAACGCCCTCCGGGCCCAGGTCGGCTGCCATCTGGCACGTGAACCCCCAGGCCGTGGTCCCCGAATAGCCTGCCAAGCTGAGGGTGAGGTGGATGTTGATGATGCGTCCGCCAGGCCGCGACAGACGCGGCGGAATGGCGCGCGTGACGTGCAGGACAGATCTCCGGTTGGTATCGATGAAGCGGTCGTTCAGCGCGTCGTCGGACTCAACCAGCGACTTTGAGCCGCCGGTCCCCGCGTTGTTCACCAGTGTGTCGACCCGGCCACAGGCATCGAGCGCGGCACGAGCGGCCACTTCGCCTGCCCCGGGTGCGGAGAGGTCGGCGACGAAGTTGCGCACCTCCGGTCGCGGGGCCAGGCCGGTCATCTGCTCGGGCTCGTCAATGATCGAGAGGCGCGCGTCCTCCGCGAGAAAGCGCTGGTCGATGGCCGCGCCACCCCCCTGGGCAGCCCCGGTGACGGCGACCGCCCGGTCGTCCAGCCGTCCCATCTCAGCGACGGGCTTCCGTCGGGTTAACACCACCAACCACTCAGATTCCCGTATTGTTGTGCAATACGACCGCATCGCTTAAGGAGCGTAGGAAGTTGGGAGCTAGCATGTCAAACCAAAATGCAGCTCGGCCGGAGGACGGAGGCGATCCGCGCCTGTTCCTTCAGACGGTCGCGCGAACCATGCGTGTGCTAGAGGCTTTCGGAAGCAGACAGGTTCCGCAATCCCTTGCCGAGCTCGCAGCGGCGGCGGGCATCGACAAGAGCGGAGCGCAGCGCATCTGCTACACCCTGCAAGCCCTCGGTTATCTGGAGCGCGACGGAGTAACCGGCCGCCTTCGGCCGGGCCTGTCGGTGCTGGACCGCACCTTTGACTTCCAGCGGATGCACCCCCTGGTCGAGCGCGCCTTTCCAGTGCTGGCCGAACTTCGCACAGCCACTGGGCAGCGCGTGGATTTCGGCCTTTTCGACGACCTCTCAATCATCTACGCGCTGCGGCTGCACAGCCGCATGGAGACCTTTGTGGCCACTCTGATCGGGCGACGGCTGCCGACGTACTGCTCCACTGGCGGTCGCGCCGCCATGGCCTTTCTGTCGGACGAGGAGGTGGCCTCTATTCTGCGAAGGTCCGAGCTGAAGCCGCTCACGCGCTATACCCTGACAGATCCGGCGGCAATCATCGCCAAGGTAGAGGAGGCACGGCGTGACGCCTATTCATTCACGGAGCAAGAATGGGCTATTGGGGAAATGGCAATCGGCGTTGCTATAACCGATGCAAGCGCACGCCCCGTGGCCGCCATCCATGTCGCGGGCTCCCTGGCACATTGGAACGCCAAGAGCTTCCGAGAGAAGATCGCGCCGCTTGCGATCGAGGCAGCGCGTGCGATCCGGGGATGATGTCTTGCAGGCCTTGGTAGGAGCCTCGTTAAGGTTCGCTCCGTGTCCGTGGCGATGTGCTGAGGGCAAGGGTAGAAAATGCTGCACGCGGATCATCGCAGGCGACCCGGTACCGCTGGAGATGCATGTGCCCTCATAGGATCAACGGCGCCCCCCTTCTCGCACCGGTGGCCGCGCACTGAGGAAATTACGTCGGCACCTTGGTAGACAGCCGCGCTGCTTCTACGTCCCTCTCCGGAGGCGAGCCGAACATCCTACGGTACTGGTACGTGAACTGAGGCACGTTCTCGGAGCCACCAGACAACGCCTTGCTGCTTGCTGTATGGCCTTAGCCTTGTATCAGGCGCCGTGCCCTGCTGCGCACGGCACTCGCCGCGCCGCTGCTGTCCATTCCCGGCCGGGGATGGGCGCAGGGCGGCTATCCGGCCAAGCCCATCCGCCTGATCATTCCCTTCGCGGCTGGCGGCCCAACGGATGTGCTGGCCCGTATCCTAGCGGCTGAAATTCGCTCCGCCACCGGCTGGACCATCGTGATCGAGAATCTCACCGGCGGGGGCGGCACGGTGGGCACCGCGGCCGCAGCACGTGCGGCATCCGATGGCTATACTTGGTTCTTCGGCTCGGGCGGCACCAACGGCATTCACGCCGCTGGCTCTTGCCTGCACCACCGCGAATATCTTCGTCGCCCATCCCGGCTTCCCGGCGAATGACATCGCCGGACTGCTGGAACTCGCGAAGAAGGAGCCGCTGACCTATGGCACGGCGGGGATCGGTACCACGACGCATATGAGTGCCGAGTTGCTGAAGATGATGACGGGCACCCAGCTGATCTATGTGCCGTATCGCGGCGGCCGGCCCGCCATGAATGACCTGCTGGCTGGCCACATCCCGCTGATGGTGGATGCCACCACCACCTCCGTCCAGCACATCAAGGACGGGCGCCCAAGCTCCGACTTGAGGCAGGATTTCTAGTCCCAACAGCCCGAAGCATCTGGTCGGGGCCCGGTGCCGCGGCTGACCGACAAGACGGACAAGACGGACAAGACGGACAAGACGGACAAGCGCCACCTGCCGGCCCTCTCTGTCTTCTTCAAGCTCGCCCTGGATCGCGGGCATCTCTCCCTGACCGAGCGGAATGACATCATCGCTGCGCACGACTTCTCGCACGATGACGCCCGCGATGCCCGGTTCTGGATCCCGCTGCTCCGCGCATTTCAGGAAGGCGGCGTGAGGAGGTTGCCGGTCTCCGCCGCAAGGACATCAGGCAGCAAGAGGGCATCTGGCTGATGGAATCACGCCGGAGCACCGGCGTCTGAAGGCCCACAGCGCCAGGCGCACCATGCATGCCGGGGAGCCGAGTTGGTTTTGTTTCCTGGGACGTAAGGTTTGGTGGACGGGCGCGCCTTGGGGCGCGCTTCCTGATCACAGGCCGCCCCTCATGGCTCCGCCTGGGGAAAAGGATTGCCAGCCAGAGGACCGCAGAGCGCCCGTCCCGGCTGTCCAAATGGCTTCGTCGCCTTCCCAAGAACGGACGTGACCCTGCGAGGGCCTATCGGAGACTACTTCCCGCCGGCCCGCGCCGCTGTGGCCATGTCGTCACCGGCCGCGCTGCCTGGCCTCGACGACGCCATTCGCTACACCGTCGCGGCGTTGTTCGGCACGCCTCGTGCTGCCGATGATGGTTCGCAGGATGCTCGCGCCCACGCCGCTGCCAGCCGCCTTCACCGGCGCGGTGCCGCCCTGGATCATGCTGCAGCCGTGGCAGATCGAGGCCAATGCCGAGGACAGTGGCCCTGATCCACGCAGCGGCGGCGTTGGGCGAGCGATACGGCGACCTGAGTCGGCTGCCCGCTCAATCGTCAGCGGTGCGGAGGACGGGATCGTAGATTGAGAGGAGCAGTCGGCCAGGCTGCACGCGAGGTGCCCGCGAGCGATCTCCAAGTCGTCCAAAGGCTCGGCCGCATGGTACATCACGACGCGCCCGCCTTCGTGGCGGATGCCATCAAGAGCATGGCGGCAACAGGACAGCCGGGCCCCGCGCTGCCTAGACCAGATGTCCGTCTGAGGCGGGGGGTGGCCCGCCTCAGACGGACATCTGGTCTAGTCTGATCTCACAATTTTTGGTTTTCTGAGCTCACTCGGACATCAGGCGCCGCTACGGCCCGGCCGTGCCGCTCTTGCCGCGAAGCCGGTGTCGACCAATAGCCGACTGGCCGGATGCGTGCATGTCGCAGCGCTTAGAGCTCATCAGGAGGCATTGGCAAGTTGACAGCTAGTGGCGGGGGACTGGCGTCAGATCAACTCCTCGCAGAATTTCCGAATGCGACGGCAGGCCTCCTCCAGCTCCGCGTCAGACGCAGCAAAACTGATGCAAAAATGGCCCGGAAACATGAAGGCGGTGCCATGCACCGCCGCTACCCCGCCCTCGGACAGCAATGCGAGGACGAAGTCCCAGTCGTTTTCGATTTTCTTCCCTGTCGGCGTACTGCGGCCGAGACAGGCGGACATGTCGGGGAAGGCGTAGAAGGCGCCCTCCGGCATGTGACAGCGCAGTCCCGGCGTCGCGTTCAGCATGCCAACGACCATGTTGCGCCGGCGCTCATAGGCTTGGCGCATCATCTCCGTCTCGTCCTGCGGGCCGATCAACGCCGCGATGGCCGCCGCCTGAGCAACCGAGCAGGTGCTGGAGGTGCTCTGCCCCTGCAACTTGTCCATGGCCTTGATGAGCCCGCGCGGTGCACCACCGAAGCCGATGCGCCAACCAGTCATCGCATAAGCCTTGGAGCAGCCGTTCATCGTCACGGTGCGCTCCCGCAGCCGTGGCTCGACCTGCGCGAAGGTAGCGAAGCGGCGTCCGTCGAAGATCAGCTTTTCGTAAATGTCGTCCGTGAAGACCAGTACCTGGGGATGGCGCAGCAGTACCTCCGCCAGTCCAGCCAGCTCCTCCGCGCTGTAGGTCGCGCCCGTCGGGTTGGATGGCGTGTTGACCACCAGCCACTTGGTGCGTGGCGTGATCGCGGCCTCTAACTGTGTGGGCGTGAGCTTGAAGCCCTGGTTAGACCCGCAGGGCAGCAGCACCGGGATTCCGTCTGCAAGCCCGACGATGTCCGGATAGGAAACCCAGCAGGGCGTCGGGATAATGACCTCGTCGCCCGGGTTCAGCGTCGCGATCATCGCGTCATAGATCACCTGCTTGCCGCCTGTGGAGACGATGATCTCCTCCGGCGCATAGGTGAGGCCGTTGTCGCGTTTGAACTTCTCGACCACCGCTCGGCGGAGCGCCGGAGTTCCGGAGATATCCGTGTAGCGAGTCTCCCCACTGTTGATTTACACTGAGAGCTGACCCGGTAAGGGCCGAAGTTTTCGCCGAGAAATGACCCGTGTCTGTTCACCTCCCCGGCCGGATGGCCGGGGTTATCGGAGTGATCGACATGGAGTTGTTGAGCG
>NZ_JAOXLP010000058.1 GCF_025791835.1 Roseomonas xinghualingensis | reverse complement strand
CACAATCCGGATCTTGTCCTCGGCCGAGTAGTGCTTGCGGGTCGCTCGACGAATGTCGCGCACCACCCGATCGGCGGGCGGCTTCGCGTTCGGTGTCACTGGCTTCTGGCTCATGGTTCGTTCCCTGCTGGTTACGATGAGCCCGAAACCCTCCTTTCCTCAACCATCCCTCTCTGTCTCATGAGCCCTGACGGCGGACACGTTGAGCAGATCGCGTGGCAGGTTGGCTATGAAGACCCTTCTGCCTTCCGCAAGCTGTTCCGGCGTGTGACGGGCCTGGCCCCGGCCGAATACCGGCGCCGCTTCGGCATAGCAGTCAGGGCCAGCGCCGAAGCCAGCCTGGACGCTTAGATGATCAACGAGAGTGTGGTGCAGGGATCGGCGGTGAAGACGCGCTAAGCCCAGCCCGGATGTTGGATCATGCGATGCAGACTTAGTTCAGGCGCCCCAGGTCCAACATGCGGTTGAGCGCCGCGGCAGCGATCGCTACCTCGGTCGCTTGGCGTCCATCGCTCTGCGAGCGCAGGCTTGGGCCGATCGCGCGTTTCCAGCGCTACACATCGGCAGGCCGCTGGGTCCATACGAGCCTGCACTGGGTGGAGGTGCTGGACACCGCCGGCATTCCCTGCGGCCCGATCAACACCATCGACCAGGTCTTCGCCGATCCCCAGGTCCGGCATCTCGGTCTCGTGACGCCGATGTTGCGTCCGCGGCTGGGGCCGCAGGGATCTGTCAGAGCTCGTGCCAGGGATGCTCGGATTGGCGAGCGGAGGCAGGTCTGGATAGGTTCCTGACGGGGTAAGGGACGGCTGGGAGCCTGTGATGGAGTGCGTGGACTGCGGTTCTGCCGAGGTGGTTGAGCGGCGGGATCGTACGGCCCAGGGTTACCGGCGCTTTCGCTGCCTTGCCTGCGGCCGAGGGTTCAACGAGCGCAGCTCGGGGGTACTGAACCGGGCACAGTACCCGAGCGACGTGATTCCTTTGGTGGTGCTGTGGCGCCTGCGCTACCGCCTC
The DNA here is from genome assembly GCF_025791835.1 of Roseomonas xinghualingensis. Taxonomy (GTDB): domain Bacteria; phylum Pseudomonadota; class Alphaproteobacteria; order Acetobacterales; family Acetobacteraceae; genus Roseomonas; species Roseomonas xinghualingensis. The sequence continues at coordinate 12,800 of NZ_JAOXLP010000058.1, read as the reverse complement.
ACCCTTCGGGATCTGGCGGAGATGTTCCTCCTCCGCGGCATCGTTTTTAGCCACGAGGCTGTCTGGGGATGGGAAGCCAAGCTCGCACCGGTTCTCGCGGGTGAACTGCGCCAACGCCGGCGCGGGACGGGCGGCGCCGCCCTCCGCTCCTGGCACGTTGACGAAACCTACCTGAAGGTCCGAGGCCGCTGGGCTACCTGTATCGAGCGATCGACCGGAACGGCGACCTGGTCGACACCATGCTGAGCGAGCATCGCGACATGGCGGCAGCCAAGGCGTTGTTCCGCACGGCCACGTCGGCCACAGGCATGGTCCCCGACCAGGTCACCACGGACGGGAATGGCTCCTACCCACGCGCGATCCGCTCAACGCTGGGCAAGCGGGTTCTTCACCGCAACAGCGCATTCAAGAACAACAGGCTTGAGCAAAATCACCGCGGCGTAAAAGGCCGCATCCGATGTATGCGCGGGTTCAAGAGCTTCACCTCAGCAGAACGCTGCTGCCGCAGCCACGACGAACTCCGCAACTACCTCCGCCCGTGCACCCGTCACAACCATTCTGTCTCCGCCAGTCGCTGTCGCTTCCTTCACCTCCGTCGTGCCACAGCCGCGCTCGCCCTCCTCAAGGTAGGATAGGCTGACACGCTAACCGGCGTGCGACGGCAGCTCTGGCGCGAGAGCTGACAGAACCGACGAGACCGGTTGAACGCGTCAGATAGAGATTTCGACCCCCTCTGGATCACTGTGGATCGTCCACTCGCCCCCCTTGCGGAAGCTCTCAGTCGTAGCCAACGTATCTTCCATGAACTGGAGATAGCTGCACTTCCCGTCGACGACCTTAGCGTAGACCGCGAACGGTGAGGTTACCTGCTTGCCGAGTACGGTGGAGCGATAGGTGAAGCTGCCGAACATCGCGGCATTCTCGCCGTCGCCGAAGGTGGCACGCGGCTCGAACGCTTCGACACCCCAATAGCGATTGACATCGACAAAGGTCTTCACGATTACCTCCGGGCCGTGCTGGGTGCCGCACCACGGCATCACGCGCTTCAGATCGGGATTGTCGTAGTTGAGCGAGACGTAGGTGACGTCGGGCGTCGTGTACTTCGCCACGTTGTCGAGGTTCTTCGGATCGGCGAGGATCGCCTGCATCACTTCTACGGCGGTCATAGACATAGCATTGCTCCTTGTTGAAAGATCAGGCGCCAAGGCGGCCCGGGTCAAGCGCGGAATATTTGACCGGATCGGCTCTTCTCCGCCACATTCATCGGAATGGTCGACACGTCGAACGACTTCGCCAGCTGGCTGATCAACGCCACTGCTGTTTACGGCGAGGATCTGGCGTACCCGAAACTCCACCTCTTGGCCGGCGATCCGGTAGCATTAGAAGTTACGGCTCAGTAGTGCCGCTAAGCGACTAACTGCGTCGCGCGAAGAGGAACGTCTTTGTGGTTCTCTCGCGCCCGAGAGAGGGATACTGATGGTGAACCCGCTCGCTGGCCACGCCGTGATTTGGACAAGAAGCCAGTTGGCGCCGTTTGCTTTTGGCTCACCTGATTGACTCGGCAGCCTAATCGACGACTGTGATCGTCCCCCCCAGTTCGCGTCGTAGGATCGACACGGCATGATCGACAAAGGCGCGCACCGGCGACCAGCGCCGCGGATTGGGTCGAAAGATCATGTTCACCGGAACCGCCTCCGGTTCGAAGGAGGTGAGAACCCGTTGCAACTGGCCATTCGCCAGTTTCTCGGCCACCTGATAGGAGAGAGTGCGCACCAGCCCCCTCCCCCGGAGTGCCGCATCAAGCGCTGCGCCGACGCTCGTGATCGACAACTGCGCCTGCACCTAGACCGAGCGCGTCCGCACGCTGCCAGCTCTCTGCCGGAACGTCCAGAGCTGGCGGCTTCCGTCCGGGTTCACGCCGATGCAGCGATGACCGGGCAGTTCCGCCGGCTCCCTCGGCAGCCCGTGGCTGGCGAGATAGGCAGGTGAAGCACAAACGACCTGCCGCACCTCGCCCAGCTTCACCGAAGCCAGGCTACTATCCTGCAGATGCGCAAGCCGGATTGCGACATCCACGCCTTCGCCGACCATATCAACCATGCGATTCAGGAGCAGCGCCCGCGCCTGGACTCCGGGATGCAGGTCGAGGAATGACTCCAGCACCGGCGCCACCTTCAGCCGCCCGAACAACTCCGGCGCCGTCAGTACCAGCGTGCCGCTGATAATGTTCGGCGCCTGTTGCTTTCGTGTCTCGGCGAGCCTCGCCAGAACCTCACGCCAAATGGCTGCATGACGCTCGCCCGCTTCGGTCAGACGTAAGCCGCGCGTGGAGCGCAGCAACAGCGTTTCCCCCGCGGCGTCTTCCAGGAGAGCAATGGCGCGTGTGGCCGCCGCCGCCGAGCGGCCGAAGCGCCGGGCAGCAGCGGCGAGCGAGCCTTCGTCGATGGCGGCGACAGCCATTTCCATCGCGTCCAGCCGGTCGATTGTTTCAGTTCCTGAAATCGAGAAGGTCACATAACGCGCATTCTGCCGTTACATGCAAGTGACTAGTTCTGGCTCTGTCGCAGAGAGATGACGACATGAACCAAACGATTTCAGCGCTTCAGCGCCGCGCGCTGCTGCTCACCACGGCAGTGGCTCCGGCCGCAGTTCCTTTAGCGCCGGCCTCCGCCCATCCGGCACCCTTAACGGAGACGACGATGCTTGAAGTTCAGTACGGCACCCAAAAGGTCGGCCCCGTGGAGGTCTTCTACCGCGCGGCAGGCCCGGCCGATGCGCCGGTCATTCTGCTGCTGCACGGCTTCCCCACCAGCAGCCACATGTTTCGCGACCTGATCCCGCTGCTCGCGAGCCGTTACCGCGTGATCGCACCGGACTTCCCCGGCTTCGGCCTGACCAGGGCGCCAGGACGCGGAAGCTTCGACTATAGCTTCGACAATCTGGCTGAGGTCACCGGCCAGTTCGTCGATGCCATCGGCCTGAATCGCTATGCGCTCTATATCTTCGATTACGGTGCGCCCGTGGGGCTGAGGCTGGCCATGACGCAGCCCGAGCGGGTGGCCGCGATCATCTCGCAGAATGGCAACGCCTATCTGGAGGGGCTGAGCACCGAGTGGGAGGCCTGGCAGGCCTATTGGCGCGAGCCGACAGAGGAAAACCGTGCCCGCTGCCGCGCCGCGCTGACCGACGAGTTCATCCGTGCCCAGTATGAGCAGGGCGCGCCGGCAGGGCGTGTCGGCCCAGATGGCTACACGCTCGACCAGTTCTTCATGCATCGTGCGGAGGCAGACGACATCCAACTCGGCCTCATCCTGAGCTATCGGACGAATGTCGCGCTTTATCCTGCCTTCCAGAACTACTTCCGGCAGCACCAGCCGCCGCTGCTGGCCGTCTGGGGCAGGAACGACCCGTATTTCCTGCCCGCGGGAGCCGAGGCCTATCAGCGTGACCTGCCGAAGGCCGAGGTGCATCTGCTCGACACCGGGCACTTCGCCCTGGAAACTCACCACCGGGAGATCGCTAGTATCATTCGCCGCTTCCTGCCAGCCTGACGAACAGCCTCCCTGTCATCCGGAAGCATGGCGGGGAGATCGGTCGAACTCGTGAGGCTCGGTGACCGGAAAGGAAGGCCGAGGCTTTCCAACGACGCGCGCCGCCGGAGACAGCCCTCCGGCGGCGGCCCATGCAGCCTGGAGCTGGATGAAACCGAAATCCCCAAACGCTCAGCGTGCCATGCACATCACTCCGCGGACACGAGCAATCCACCCTTGATCAACAACGCGAAAACTCTGACAGCTTCGGCCTCGCTGAAATGGTTCCGCATCAGCGCGGCCGACAGCGCCTCGCCCGCGCCGACCAAGCCGATGCAGCGGCGCTCCAGTTCATGTGCCGGCAAGATGTTGTGAGGCACCAACACCGCGACGAACATCCGGACGCTGTTATCGAGCAGTTCTTGGAACACGGCGGCCTTCTCTTCGCTACCGGCCAAGGCCGATCCCACGGCGTGGAACTCGTCAGTCTTATCGTCAATGCAATGGATATAGGCGGCCGCCAGGGCCCTGACGCGTTCGTTGAGGCAGCGCTCGCCACTGGCCATCGCGGTCTGAGCCCGCCTCTAAGCTCCGTCCTGCGGACTCAGGTTGAGCTCGCGGCCGAAAAGGTGACATTGCCCCCAGAAGAGAGGGATGCGGCAAGGGGGACGGCATGACTCCTGAACCCGCCTGCGGCCGCGCGACAGCCGATCAACGCTCGACGGGCGTCACTGGAGCGTTCCGGAATTCAGAACCCTGAGCTGCGTGCGCCAATGCCTGGTCACAGCGTCTGCCAACCCACAATTGATTGGGGCGTCGGCGGCGATCCACGCCCTGCCGCGATCCGGATTTTCCGCTCCAGATGAGGTCCACCACGATGCGTGACAGACAGATCAACGAGACCAGCACGATCCCGCCGCTCGGACCGGGCTTCGGGGGCGATCGACATAAGGCCGCCTTGGTGATCAAACCCGGCGACCTGCCCTCGACAGATCCCTTCTTTCTGATGGCGGACGACCACATCACCACAGCAGGTCCGTTCGGCGAAGCCCACCCTCACGCGGGGCTGGAGACGGTCACCTTTATGCTGAACGGGTTCATGGCGGACGGGGCGGGACGCGTGGAGGAAGGCGACGTCGAGTGGATGACCGCCGGCAGCGGCATCGTCCACAACAAGGACACGGTCGTCTCGGCCGGCATGCGGCTCTTCCAGCTCTGGCTGATCCTTCCAGAGCGCGAGAGGAACATGAACCCACGGGTCCAGATCCTGAAGTGCGATGAGATGCCGGTCCGTCGCGAACCCGGGGTCGAGGCCAGGGTCTACAGCGGCCGCTCGGGCGACGCTGAAGCCACGACCAAGAACGCAGTGCCTGTGACCCTCGTCGACATCCGCCTGAAGCCAGGAACAGTTTTCGAGCAGGAACTTCCGGCGTCCTACAACGGCTTCATGGTTGGCCTGGAAGGCGAAGCGCAGGTCGGAGATCGCTCGTCGGTGATCTCCGCAGGGTCCGTCGGCTGGACCTACCCTGTTGCCGAGGAGGGCGAGAGCCGGCTGCGGCTGACGGCCGGCCCTTCGGGGGCGCGGGTGCTGCTATATGCGGGTCAGCCCCAGCGCATCCGCGTGGTCGCCCGCGGCCCCTTCATCGCCGGGTCGGCGCAGGAGCTGGAAGGCTACTATCGGAGCTACCGCCACGGCGAGTTCCCGCACGCGGAGGCCCTCCCCGCCTAACGCGGGCAGATGAGCAACGGCCCGTTAGATCACGGGCCCGAACTTGTCCACGAGGAAGGCCACCAGCGCCCGCACGCGCGCGATTCCTGCTCGTGCGGGCGGCATCAGGAGGTGAAGGCTACCACCTTCATGAGAGTGCTGGGGCAGGACGTGCTCGAGTTCGCCCTTCTGGACGGGCCCCTCAGCCATGAACCACGGAAGGATGATGACGCCGAGCCCCGCACGGGCGGCCGCGAGCATCATCTGTCCGTTGTCGGTGCGAAGCCGCGGGTTAACCCGGACATATTCCCAGCCGTCCGGCCCTTCGAAACGCCACTGGTTGGTCGCGTTCGTGTAGATGATGACGTCATACCCCGCCAGTTCGGCCGGCCGGATCGGGCGGCCGCGCGCATCTAGATAGGCGGGACTGGCGACGACCGCCGCCCGGACAGTGGCGAGCCGGCGTGTGATCAGGCTCGAGTCGGGCAGGTTCCCGATCCGGAGCGCAAGGTCGTAGCCCTCGCCGATCAGGTCGGCCTTGCGATCCTCGAAGCAGATCTCGAGCTGAATCTTCGGATGGCCCGCCGCGAAGTCCGCGAGCAGCGGAGCCAGGCAGTGCTCGCCGAACGCCAGCGGCACCGAGATGCGCATCTGACCGGAAATCTCGGTCGTCAATTGTCCGACCGCCTCCTGCGCGGACTCCAGCTCGGCCAGCGCCGCCGCGGCGCGGAGGTAATAGGTCCGTCCGGCATCGGTCAGGGAGGTCCCCCGCGCCATCCGTGTCAGCATCACGGCGCCCAACGCCTTCTCCAACTGGCTTATCCGGCGGCTAACGATTGATTTGGCAATGCCGAGACGCACCGCAGCCTGAGCCATGCTACCAGTCTCAACGGCCGAGACGAACGCCCTGACATCGCGAAGATCCACGGACTTGGGTTCCGCCATTTGCAACTCTCCATTCCTGCTTGATGGACTTTAGAGACGCCGGTGAACGCGCCTAAATGGCGGAAGCCGGAGGCCGATCCTAGCCCCCGCAGCTTTGGGCACTTCGTGTGGAAGGCGGCTTGATGGACCTGTTCAAACTCAGCGCGGCGCGCGACGCATGAGCGTCCTCGCCCAGGCCGCGGTAGTTGAGGAGAAAGACGCCGCCTTCACCTTCCGCAAGGTAATCGTCGAAGAGCCTCGCGGCGACGAGGTGCTTGTCCGCATGGTCGCAACCGGCATCTGCGCGACGGACGCCCACGTCCAGCACCAGCACCTGCCCGCGCCGCTGCCGGCCATCCTGGGGCATGAGGGCGCGGGCGTCGTCGAGCGCGTCGGGCAGACGGTCACCCACCTGAAGCCCGGCGACCACGTGGTGCTTTCCTACCATTCCTGCGGACATTGTAAGCCCTGTCTGTCCTCACACGCAGCCTACTGCGACCACGTATGGGAGACGAACTTCGCCGGAGCCCGTCTGGACGGATCTGTCGGCGTCAGGGCGAAAGACGGGGCCGATCTACACGCCCACTTCTTTGGCCAGTCATCCTTCTCCACATATGCGCTGGCTCACGCCCGGAACACCATCAAGGTTCCCGACGATCTCCCGTTGGAGTTGCTTGGGCCCTTGGGCTGCGGCTTCCAGACCGGCGCCGGCGCGGTGCTAAATGCGTTGGCCGTTGGCGTCGGAGCGTCCCTCGTCGTCTTCGGGGCCGGGGCCGTCGGATTGGCCGCGATCATGGCCGCTGCGGTCGTGGACGCCACGACGATCATCGCCATTGACGTCAATGCAGAACGACTGGACCTCGCCCTCGAACTAGGCGCAACCGATGTGATCAACGCGCGAGAGGTCTCAGATGTCGCAGCGGCGATCCGGGGGGTCGTGCCCAGGGGTGTGGAGTACGTCCTCGACACGAGTGGCCGCAAGGAGAACCTCGAAGCCGGTATCTCCGCTCTGGCGGCGATGGGGCGTTTCGGCTTTGTGGCCTTCAACGGCAATTCTGGCGCTGTCGTGGATGCATCCCGCCTATCGGTTGGACAGCAGTTGCTCGGGATCATCCAGGGGGACGCCGTGTCCGCCCTAATGATCCCAGAGCTGATCGGCCTCTACCGTAAGGGCCGCTTCCCCTTCGATCGCCTAATCCGCTTCTACGACTTTGCAGACATCAACCAGGCGTTCGAGGACGCCGGGGCTGGGCGCGTCATCAAGGCAGTGCTCCGGTTCGGTCCCCGCCCGCCTGACTACAGCCCACACCTTTGATGAGGAGATAGACGATGTGCAACAATCATCAGAAGCCAATCACGGCTTCGGATACGCCGGCATTCTTCGGCATTGACCGCTACGGCTTCCCAGAGGCGGGCGAGCATCCACTCGATCCCCCTGAATACTACCCGCCCTATTTCTGGAGCGAACGTTTCCAAAAGCTCGGGTATCATGTCGAAGAACTGCGCGATGGCTTCTACTGGGTCACGAGCGGCGGCTATGACGCGGCCTTCGTCGTGACGGCCGACGGCGTCGTCGCGATCGACGCGCCGCCCACGCTCGGTGAGAACATGCTGGCTGCCATTGAAGATGTGACCGACAAGCCGGTTACCCATGTGATCTACAGCCACTGGCACACCGACCACATCGGTGCCGCATCGATCTATGGACCGAATGTCGAGATCGTCGCCCACGAGATCACCAAGGAACTGCTTAAGCGCTTCCCCGATCCGAACCGGCCCCTGCCGACATTGACGTTCAGCAAGGGGCACACTCTTGTCGTCGGCGGGGTTACGCTGGAGTTGTCCTACAAGGGCGAGAACCACTGCCCAGGTAACATCTTCATCTATGCCCCGGACCACAAGGTTCTGACTGTGATTGACATCCTCAGTCCCGGCAGCGCCACTTTCATGCACTGCGACGCGTCCCAGAACATCACCGCCTGGTACGAGGCGCAGCACCAGATCATGGAGTACGACTTCGACTTCCTCGTCGCTGGGCACCACATGAAGTATGGTACTCCCGAGTTGGTAAAGGAAGGCATCGAGTATTTCGCAGACGTCCTTGAAGGCGCCCAGCTTGCCATCGATCGCTACTCACGATCGGACCGGCTGATCGATATCCTACTGAAACCCGGCCTCGACCGCTTTTGGGTAGGGACGGAGAACTGGATCAACTCGATGGCTAATTACGCGACGAAGCATGTGCTCGAGAAAAGGACCAGCAATGGCAAGATCTGGTCGGAACGTCTCGCCGGCGTGACCACTCAGACCAAATACCACGCCTACACCGTCCTGGAGTCGATCCGACTCGAGCGGCCTCGCCCGAGTTATCGCAAGCGGGGCAAGAACCCGCCGCCCTTCCACGCCTGATCGGTCTCAGCCCTCGGCTCCCAGCCCTCTCGTATGGTGGCTGGGGGCACAAGGGCAAAGTCAGCCTGTCGTCCACAAGGCTGACCATAAGCCTGCACTACGCACCTTAGTGACCATTTAGGAATGGCTTGGCACGGTGGGCGCGAGGGATTCTTATCTCGGGATGTGGACCTGAGAGACGCGCCGCCGGAAGGCCGAGGTTGCCCGCAACACAAAGCGCTACCCGTCTGACTTGGCGGAGGAGGAGTGGGTGCTGTGTACTCATCCGGCGACGGCCGCCTTCCGTGAGGGATGACGGTCTCTGACCTTAGTGAAGCTTGCAAGGGCGAACTTAAGGACGGGGGGCGGTGAAATCCGTAACCGGCTTGGAGCGGCGGCGTCGCTGGTGCGACGAGGACAAGCCGCGCGTGGGCGCGCAGGCCGCGGCGATGCTCTCGCTCACCACCACCGCCAAGCTGAACGACGTTGATCCCAGGGCATGGAAGTGCTCTCCGTATCGCTGATCACCCCGCCTCCGGGCTCTGTCAGCTCCTGACGTGGAACTGGACGCCCAAGCCCCCAACGCTGCCAGGCGCCGCTTGATTGTCAATTGCGGTCCCCACCGGACGGGCCCGAAGCGTCCGACACTGGCGAGGAAGTCGTCGGCGGACTTGGTCCTGACGAAGGGCTTTGGCTCGGCGTTGGTGTGATCGATGTAGCCCTGGATGGCGGCCTTGAGGGCGTCGGTGCTGGCGAAGGCACCGCGCTGGAGGCAGCGGCGGGTCAGCAGCGAGAACCAGCCTTCCACGAGGTTGAGCCAGGACGCCGAGGTAGGCGTGAAGTGCAGGTGCCAGCGCGGGCGCTTGAGCAGCCAGTCGTGGACCACGACGCGTCTTGTGAGTGGCCGCGTTGTCGAGCACGAGATGGACGTCGAGATCTGCGGGCACGGCCGCCTCGATTTTGTCGAGCAAGGCCCGGAACTCGGTCGCGCGGTGACCGCCCTTGCAGGCGCCGATCACCGTAGCGGCCCCTCATGGGCCTGGATCTGCGGCTTCTCGTCCACGCACAGCACCAGGGCGCGGTCGAGCGGGTTGAGGTAGAGGCCGACCACGTCCCGCACCTTGTCGACGAAGGCCGGGTCGCGCGACAGCTTGAAGGTCTCGCAGCGGTGCGGCTGCAGCCCGAACACCCGCCAGATGCGCGAGACCATGGTCTGGCTCATGCCAACCTGCCGCGCCATGGCGCGTGGTGACCATTGCGTCGCGCCCTCAGGCTGGCTTTCCAGCGTGCGCGTGATCATCGCCTTGACTGCCTCGTCGCTGACCTGCCGTGGCGCCCCGCTACGGGGTGCGTCCACCAGCCCCTTCAGCCGGTGCGCCAGGAAGCGCTGCCGCCAGGTGATCACGCTCTGGCGGCTCACCCCCAGCCGGGCCGCAATGGCCCCGTTCGGCAGGTCCGGCTCGGCATCCGCCGCCAGCACGATGCGGGCCCGCATCACCGTCGCCTGACCTGCGCCGCGCCGTCGGACCAGGCGCTGCAACACATCGCACTCCTCCGCCGTCAGCACCACCGCTGCCGCTCTCGGACCACGTGCCATGGACGCCTCCGAGCAGAGAGGCCCAACTTTGCACCCCGTCCAGAGCGTCAGTGAACTTCTAACCCAAACCATTATACCGGGTTCTGTTGCGAACTTGCGGTGCTGCGCCGGGCAGGTACAAACCAGGGCATGGCGAAACAGCGGCGAGTGGCCTCGGTGAGGCCGGATCAGTCCTTCAAGGGGCGGCAGTTCACCGTTGAGGTCATCCTCTGGGCGGTCCGCTGGTACCTCATGTTCACGGTCAGCTACCGTGATCTCGAACTGATGCTTCAGGATCGCGGTGTGGACGTCGCGCACACCACCCTCTTCCGCTGGGTCCAAACCTACGCGCCGGAAATCGAGAAGCGGATCCGGCCACATCTGCGGCCGAGCAACGGCTCTTGGCGGGTCGATGAAACCTACGTCCGGGTGAAGGGCCGCTGGATGTACCTGTATCGAGTGGTGGATAGCCGCGGACAGACGATCGACTTCCTGCTCTCGGCCAAGCGCGACGCGGAGGCCGCGAAGCGGTTCTTCCGTAAGGCGCTTGGGCAGCCGCACACGGTGAATCCGCGCACCATCACGGTGGACAAGAACCCCGCCTACCCGTGTGCCATTGAGCGGCTGAAGGAGGACGGCGAGCTGTGGCGCTTTGCCCGCCTACGGCAATGCAAGTTCTTGAATAACATCGTGGAACAAGACCACCGGCGCGTGAAACGCCTGGTCAGACCGGGGCTCGGCTTCGGCGGTTTCCATACGGCGCGGCGATCACTGGCGGGTTACGAGGTGATGGCGATGGTCAGGAAGGGGCAGCTTCAGAACATCGACGGACGCGACATGCAGGCCCAAGCCACCTTCGTCGCCGGGCTGTTCCAGGTTGCTGCCTGATCCAACTGCTATCCAGTGCATCTCTGGCCTGCCGCAAACTTCGCAACACATCCCGGCGCTGCACCGAGGCATGAAGTCGCATCGGCTTCGCGTGAAGACGATTATGCGGTGGACCGATGTTACCGAACGGACGGTGAAAGCCTGGCGCAGCGGGACGAGCATCCCCAGGGGTGATCACCTGATCGAGTTGATGCGGCACTCGGATGAGGTCTTCGCAGCGGTGCTGAAGCTCAGCCGTCGATCCAACCAAGAAGTGGCGGACCTGATGGATTGGAGGGACCGCCTCGCGGCCATCGTGGTGTCGATGGATCGAGCCAGGGAGAAGCAGACTTTCTGAACGCTGTTACAGGCCTTGCTGAACGCGATCGAGGACGCGCCGTACCTGCCAGGGTCGCCACCCCTCACCACCACGGGGCGTGCGGACGCCACGAGCGGTAAGAGCGTTGGCGAGCTCCTGCAGGGTGGTGGCACCAACCCGGCGGGCCGCCTCCAGGTAGGGCAGTACCTCGGCCGAGCGCCGGGCGGCTGCTGTCGACCAGACGGTGCGCGCACCGGCTGCGGTCGTGCTATCTCCTGGCTGGAGCCGCGGGTTGCCGAGCTTCACGCCGCGGGCCTTGGCGGCGGCCAGTGCGGCCTTGGTGCGGGCGGAGGTGGCGCGGGCCTCCTCCTCGGCGACGAGGGCCATGACGCCGATGGTGAGGCGGTTGGCGTAGGGCATGTCGGCGGCTAGGAACTCGATGCCGGCCTTCTCCAGGCCGAGCAGGAAGTGGGCGTCGCGCGCCAGGCGGTCGAGCTTGGCGATGAGGAGGGTGCAGCGGCGGAGCCGGCACTCGGCCATAGCGAGCGCGAGTTGGGGGCGATCCCCCTTTCGGCCGCTCTCGACCTCCTCGAAGGCGGCGACCACGGATCCGCCGCAACCGATCGCGTGCCGGGCGACGGCCTCGCGCTGGGCGTCGAGGCCGAGCCCTGAGCGGCCCTGCTTATCGGTGGAGACGCGGTAGTAGGCCACGAAACGCAGGCCGGCGGGGATGGTCATGCCGATCAGGCGCCTGCCGCGCGGCGCGGCCGCCCTCCCTTGCTTCCGTTTGCCCGCGCGGCGGCCGCCTTGGCTGGCGAGGTCGCGCGGCCTGCCTGCCGGGCCATGTGGGAGCGGGTGCCGAACAGACCATTCAGCAGCCCTGGGATGGAGAGGTCGGCGTCCAGCGCCTCCCAGTGCAGTCCCGAGCCCGTCCCCATCACCTCAACCTGGGAGAGCTGGTCGTCGCTCGCGTCCTCCAGACCCTGCGCCAGCCTTGGCGGAAAGGCGAAGGTGCAGCCGTTGGTCAACTCGACGATGACCCGCCCCGCCTGCCGGTCGTAGCGGGCCGCCGCGGCACGTGGCTCGCGTTGCCGGGCTTCCCTGCCGCGGGCCAGGGCCGCGTCGATCTGCGTGTCGGTCAGGTCACCCATGGATGTCCTCCCATCGTTGCCGCAGGAACGCCTGCTGCTCGGTCACGAGGCGCACGGCACGGCGAACCTGGCCGCGCGACATGCCGTCGGCCCAGAGCAGGACCGGCGTGCCATCCGGGCCGGCCAAGTCAATCTTGGCCTCGCCGTCCCCGAAGACGTGCACGTGCGCCGGCATGTGGTCGTTGGCGTAGATGACGACGCGCAGACCGTCGGCGCGCAGCACGGTAACCATGGCTCTAGGTAACCCATCACGTTGGGTTATTCAAGCCGTGAGGGGCGAGCAGGCACGCGCGGCACTCCGATCCTGCCCCTGCTGCCCCGATTTCACAATCTGAAA
>NZ_JAOXLP010000057.1 GCF_025791835.1 Roseomonas xinghualingensis | reverse complement strand
CTTGCCACCCATCGCGCCATCGCCACACCCTCCGCGACGGCATACCTCGCGGGATCAGCTGCGACGTTCAAGAAGGGTGGTCACGCCGCGCTTACTATGGGACTGCGGAGCATGGCTTCAGGTAGGGTAGGGCTGGCGCGCCCTGGTGACCGACGGGGAAACCGCGCTTTCCGTTCATAGGGGCACTGTTGCGCAAATCTGGCTGAGGGCGCGCTCTGCCCTTTCCGGCTTTGATCAGGCGCGGGCGATGGTATCGGGCATACCAAGGGCGTTGAAGGTATTCAGGATGGCGCAGCGGATCTGAACTTCAGCGACCTGACGGGCGGGATCACGGGCCGAGAGGCGCTCACCGAGACGCTTGAGGCGTGACATGGCGGTCTCGGCCAGGCTGCGGCGGTGGTACCCGCTCCAGCACTTCCAGAGCCGTCGGCCGAGGCGCTTGATGGTACGCAGGCTCTCGTTGCGCTCCGCAGCCCCGGTGGTTCTCGTCTTCCAGGGTTTGCCGTTGCGCCGCGGTGGCACGACCAGGGCCGCCTCGCGGGCCACCGAGGCCTCGTAGACGCCGCGGGTGTCATAGGCGCTATCGCCGCTGATGACGCCGATCCGCTCCGCCTTCGGTAGCTGGGCCAGCAAGCCCGGGACGATTTCGCCGTCGCCATGCCGGTGATCCGTCATCTCCACGGCCCGAACCTCATGGCTGTCGGCGTCGATCACCAGGTGCACCTTGCGCCAGACCCGCCGCTTGTCAGCGCCGTGCTTCCGAACCTTCCACTCGCCTTCGCCGAGCACCTTGAGCCCGGTGCTGTCGACGACGAGGTGCAGCGGCCCGCCCCGGACGCGGTAGGGGATCGTGACGGTCAGGCTCTTCTGACGGCGTGAGAGGGTGCTGTAGTGCGGCACCTTCCAGTTCAGCCCGGCCAGCCGGATCAGGCTCCCCGCCATGCCCTGGGCCGCCCGCAGCGGGAGTTGGTATAGAACCTTCAGGGTCAGCACCGTCTGGATCGCCGCGTCCGTGAAGACCTGAGGCCGCCCCCGCCGGCCCGTGCCCTCGGCGGCATGCCAGGCCAGGTCAGGCGAGATCCACATCGTCAGGTCACCTCGCGCGACCAGGGCCCGATCGTACTCCCGCCAGTTCCGCGTCCGGTACCGCCGCCGCGGCCGACGACCACCCGACCCATTCTCGACCATGCCTCCCTCCGGAGCTGATTATTGCAACAACGCC
>NZ_JAOXLP010000056.1 GCF_025791835.1 Roseomonas xinghualingensis | reverse complement strand
CCCGGATCAGAGAGGGCACGGAGAGCCAGGACCATTCCCAACCGGCGAAATCCGGCAGGAAGTCCTCGATCCGGCCAGCACGGTTCCAATCCTCCCGTGCCCAGTGCATGTCGGCGGGCATCCGCTTCTCGGCAATCCAGTTGACCAGCGCGGGCCGCTCCGCCGTCGCTTCCCGGATCGGGTAGCAGACAAACTTCAGGTCGTTCCTGCCCGCCTGCACCATGGTGCGGCCCGTCAGATAGCCGGGATGCTCGGAAACGGCACGCCACATCAGGTTCCCGTTCCAGCACGGTGCCCCCTCATGCGGGTACCAGACGGCGCGGATGGCGCTGTGGATGCCGTCGGCGGCGACCACCACGTCGCCCCGCGCCGCGCCGCCGCCCTCCAGCCGCAGCGTCGCGCCTCGCTCGTCCGAATCCGCCCCGATGCCGCGTGAACCCAGATGGATCGCATCCCCCAGCCGCTCCCGCGCTGCTTCCAGCAGCAGCATGAACAGCACGCCGCGATGGATGCTCACCTGTGGCCAGCGGTAGCCCGCGGCCAAGCCACGGTCCTCTCGCCAAACTTCCTCGCCCCGCTTCGTTGCATAGAGCAACTCGCGCGTCGGCACGCCGGCGGCCAGCACGCGCTCGCCCAACCCCAGCTCCGTCAGCTCGCGCATTGCATGGGGCAGCAGGTTGATACCGACGCCGAGCGCCCGCGGCGCGGCCACCGCCTCATGCACCTCCACCCCGATTCCCGCCTGGTGCAAGGCTATGGCGAGGGTCAGCCCGCCGATTCCGCCGCCGGAGATGACAACATGCATTGGCCGTTCCTCCTGTTGCGAGGCAGGATGGCAGCACGGAAGGAAGGGTTCAATAATTGAACAATCCCAGCCAGGAAGCGCCAGACCTCGTCGATTTCGGCCCGCTCGCCGGCACCGTCTCCTATGGCATCAAGCGCGCCTATCTCCGCGTGATCCGAGACCTGGAGGGGGCGTTGGCTCCATCGGGCTTCACCCCGCCGCTGCTGGCCGCCCTGGCCATCGTCGCCGCCAACCCCGGGATCAGCCCCGCGCGCCTGGCAGCGGCCATGGGCCATGGCCGCTCCCGCGCTGCACCCTTGCTGGATCATCTGGAAGGGCAGGGGCTGTTGACACGCCGGGCCGGGCCGGACCGCCGCAGCATCCGCCTTCACCTCACCGCCACCGGCCGTGCCGCGCTGCGTCGCCTAAAGTCCATCGTCGCCGAGCACGAGGTCCGCATCACCGCCGGTCTCACCACCCAGGAGGCGGGAGGCCTGCCGGACATGCTGGAGCGCGTGGCCGAAGGGAAGGGGGCTGTGACGCTGCGTTGACCGGCGCTTGGCGCCGTGCACGAGATTGCCTCCGTAACAGCCGCCATGAGAAGGCGGCCCTGAGGGGAAACATCCATGACCAGAACGCCCATCAGGCGCCGCGTTGTGCTCGCGGCCGGCCTCTTCCTTCCCGTGGCAGCGCGGGCCGCCCTGCCGGACCGCCCCCTCCGCCTCGTCCTTGGCTTTCCGCCCGGCAGCGGGCCTGACGTGGCGGGCCGCATCCTCGCCGAGGGCCTGCGCGCCTCCATCCCGGCCGGGGTGGTAGTGGACAACAAGCCCGGTGCGGCCGGCGCCATCGCGGCCCAGGAGGTTGCTCGCGCCGCCCCTGCCGACGGCACTGCGCTCCTCTTCGGAGAGGTGGGCCAGCTCGCCATGGCCCCCAGCACCTATGCGCGCCTGCCCTACGACCCGGCGAAGGACTTCGCCCCGGTCGGTCAGGTGGTCGCCGCTGACTTCGTCTTCGTCGTCCCCCCATCTGTTCCGGCCAACACCCTGGCCGAGTACGTCGCCTGGGCGAAGGCGGCGAGGCAGGTCTACACCGGCACCTTCGGCGCTGGCACGCCTGGGCATTTCGGTGCGGCGATCCTGGCTGCCGAGGCCGGCTTTCCCACTGAGGCCGTGCACTTCCGCTCCACCGGCGACGCAATGACGGCGATCCTGAATGGCAACGTCCAGGGCATGTTCGGCACCGTCGCTCTCCTCGCCCCGCATGTGAGGGCTGGCAAGCTGAAGGCGCTGACTGTCACCGGTCCCGCGCGCTCTCCCTTGCTGCCGGAGGTGCCGACAACAACGGAGCTCGGCCACCCTTCGCTCGCCTTCGACGCCTGGTTTGGCCTCGTCGCCCCCGCCGCGACGCCTGCCGCCACCCTGGCCTCGCTGGACGAGGCCGTGCTGCGCGCGCTGTCCGCCCCCGCGCTTCGCAGCAAGATGGAGGAGGCCGGCTTCCGCGTCGCTCCAAAGGGGCGCGAGGCCTTCGGTGCCCATATGCGCGCCGAGACGGCCCGTTGGGCCGAAGTGGTAAAGAAGACCGGCTTCCGCGCAATCGAGTGAGGGCGATCACGTCAGGGCCGGGGAGGGGACTACACCGCGAAAACGCGGATACGCACGCTCTCCGGTCGCCGCTCCCCGAAACCGAGGAAGAGGCTACGCCCAAGCCAGGCATGGGCTGGAGCCGCCGTCTCGAACACGGGCGCGGTGCGGAAGTACACCCGCTCCGGCGGAACCGGTTCCCCGCGCAACAGCCGCGCCATGTCTTCCGGAGCGGCCGTACGCAACCCGCGGTTCACCACGTAGACAAGCGTGCCATCCGAGAGCCGGATCGTGTAGCGCGCCTCGATCTCCGCCACCCCGTCCGGGCGGATCAGCTGGAAATCAGCCCCGCCCGGCAGGATCTCCCCCTCCATCCGAGGGCCGAAGGCCCGCCCGCCGTTGATGGGGATGATTCGCCGCTCTCCCAGTGGGCCGGCGCCAACCAGCACCGGCGGCCCCACCGCCACGTCCAGTTCCCCGACAAACTCCCCCAGCGCCTCGGCCATAACCCGCCCCTCAGATCCGTCCATCGAAATCCAGCCGACCTGCCGACTGTTTCCGATCCACTCCGTTACTGCACGGGCTGGATGACGAACGTCCAGGGTGGACAGTGGAGCGCGATTAGGCTGATGCCCCCGGCTGCAGGCAGGGTGGTCGTGTCACAAAAAGGAGGGCGCGGCGGACCAGAGGATCACCTCGCCAGTGAACAGCCGTCCCCGCGGAGGGTAAGGTGGGTGGGAACAAGGTGGGAAGCCCACCGGCCAAGTTGGGCAGGGGCGGCGTCTGCCTGTGCGGCTGTGTCCCGGCGTGGTGTCACAGTTGCGGTCTCGCAGCCTCGGGTAGGTGCGATCACCAACTTTCACTATGAGATCAGAAGCCTGTGCCAGAGTCGCTGGGGAACCTGGAACCTGGAACCTGGAACCTGGAACCTGGAACCTGGCCCTTGCCAGTCATCCAAAGACCAAGTGAGTGTTCGGCGCCAAAGGGGGTAGTGTTGTAGGTAAGGCCGCGCTTTATCGAAGAAAAACAAGAAATATCAAGGCTATCGCATGTGACAATGGCGGACAGGGTGGGATTCGAACCCACGATAGGCTTTTGACCTATACGCACTTTCCAGGCGCGCGCCTTCGACCGCTCGGCCACCTGTCCAACGGCGGCGGGATATACGGGGCGAGAGCCGCCCCGGCAAGCGGGGTTTAGGAAAATTTCGCTATTGCACATAAGTCAGCCTCAAAGGGGGCAGGTTCCGCCAGCGATGCGGGGCTGACGCCTGGCGCGCCACAAGCATCCTTGACCACCCGGCGACCCGCATCCAGGCCGAGAAGGAGTGGGCACAGTCGGTAAAGGGGGAGGGGGGCGTTGGATTGGACGGACAAGGCCCGCATAGGCCGGGGAGCGCAGAGAGGCCAGATTCGCAATCAGCGCATCAGCCCCCTCGGTTGCCTCATCCGATGCCACCCGGCGGGCGGGGTGAGCCAGACGCCGTGCCTCCGGGGCTGGTCAGCGAAGCCATGTCAATGACGAAGCGATAGCGCACGTCCGAGCGGTCCATCCGCCTGAATGCCTCGTTGATCTCGTCCATGCGGATCATCTCGACATCAGGCAGGATGTTCTTGCGCGCGCAGAAGTCGAGCAACTCCTGCGTCTCGGCGATGCCGCCGATAGGGGAGCCCGCCACGCGGCGGCGTCCCAGCACGAGGGGAACTGTGACCAGTTCGTTCACCGGCCCGACCTGCCCAACGATCACCAGCGTGCCGTCCGCGTCCAGCAGC
Organism: Roseomonas xinghualingensis; assembly: GCF_025791835.1. Taxonomy (GTDB): domain Bacteria; phylum Pseudomonadota; class Alphaproteobacteria; order Acetobacterales; family Acetobacteraceae; genus Roseomonas; species Roseomonas xinghualingensis. The sequence goes on along the minus strand of NZ_JAOXLP010000056.1, from coordinate 11,485 downwards.
GGCAGGTAGGTATTCAGGTCGTGCCGGACAGGAACGGTGTCGATGATCAGGTCGAAGCTTGATGCGGCTTTCGCCATCACCACTTGGTCGGTTGAGACCAGCAGTGCGTCGGCGCCCAGGGCGCGCGCGTCAGCCGCCTTGTCGGGGCTGCGGCTCAGAACCGTGACATGGGCGCCGAGCCCCGAGGCGAGTTTGACGGCCATGTGGCCGAGGCCGCCGAGGCCGATGACCCCGACCCGGCTGCCCGGCCCGGCGTTCCAGGTCCTGAGCGGGGAGTAGGTCGTGATGCCCGCGCAGAGCAGTGGCGCCGCGCGGGAGAGGTCCAGCCCCTCGGGCACGCGGAGGACGAACTCCTCGCGGACCACGATGTGCTTCGAGTAACCGCCCATGGTGATCTCCCCCGTGATCCGGTCGGGGGAGCCATAGGTCTGTGTATTGCCCTCGCGGCAGAGCTGTTCCTCGCCCTTGCGGCACTGGTCGCACCGCTGGCAGCTGTCCACTATGCAGCCGACCGCACCGTGGTCGCCCACCTTGAAGCGGGTGACCTCGGGGCCGGCCGCGATGACGCGGCCGATGATCTCGTGGCCCGTGAGGGTGGGGTAGGTGGTCCAGCCCCAGTCGTTCTGGACCCAGTGCAGGTCCGAATGGCAGACGCCGCAATAGAGGATCTCCATGGCGACGTCGTTCGGGCGCAGTTCCCGCCGCTCAAAGGTATAGGGCACGAGGGGAGCGCCAACGGCTTCACAGGCAAATCCGGCGGTCTTCATGTCGTGGCCTCTTGCGGCTTGGGTGCAGCAGGCCACCGGGGTGCGTGCGGGATTGGCATCATGTGGACGCCGGGCCGCAGGCCATGGAGGTGGTGTGCCCGGTGGTTAACGCCCCATCCTTACCTGCAGGTGCGCGGGATAGCGGTCTCCCTGAACAGTGATCCCGGAGGGGACGGCCAAATTCTGCCGGGGTCTTCCGCCTTCAGCGCGGCGGCGGCTTCAATGTTCGCTCCTGGCCTGGAGCGTCGTGGCGCCAGGGACCGGCCGATCCTAGGCTTCTTGAAGGTCGCATTGGGGCCCGTCTCGCCGGTGAGGGAGTCATGCCCGATGGGATCATCTTGGCCACAAAAAAATACCTTTGGACCACGCAACAATCTTCACTGCGGTCACCGGGTTGAGGCGAACCGGCATTCTTGGCCCGGCAATGGCCAGTGGCGCTCCGACCATCCCCCGCCGCAAGCCACATCAGGTTGGAACAGTGTCCTCATCCTGGGAAAGAAGCTTGAATATCGCGGGCATGGAGAAGATCTTTCGGTAGAATCAGGACGGGAAACAGGAGGAACCTTCCGTGCTGGTGACCTGTTACGGAGCTGGTCCGGACGTATTTTTTCCGAACGCCCAGGAGATACTTGGCCGCAAGGCGGAGCTTTGTGCCCGGCGCGGCATCCTGCTTCGTGTCCCCATCGATAATGAGATTGATCTTCACAGTCCTGACGCAGCGACCCGGGTCTATCGCGCGAACCGCGCCATGATGATGGACTGCGACATCTGCATCGCGAATCTTTCGCCCTTCCGAGGCCCTTCGGCTGATGACGGAACCTCTTTCGAGGCTGGCTTCTTCGATGCCATGCGGCGTCCGCTCTTTGTGTACAGCAATGCCGCCGGAAACCTCGCCGATCGGACACGGGCCTTCCTGGTTGGGAACCCCGATCCCCTCAACATCGAGAGCTTCGGCCTTCCTACAAATCTGATGATGCCGTGTGCGGCTTTGGATCGGGGAGGGTTGCCTATCTTCACCGCGACGGAGAAAGACCGAGCCTACGACGATCTTGCTGTGTTTGAGCGGGCCGTGGGCGAGGTTGCGGAGCGCTGCAGGCCCATCGGCCATCTGAGGGCTGCGGTTTCCAGCCGTGTCGGAGACGAGGCAGCGGTCGCCTGGGCCTTGCGACTGCAATATGCGGAGCTTGACGGTGCGACCCCGCTGGAGGTGGCCATCGCCGACCCTAGTGCGGTTTCATCCCTCATGGGGCTCGTAACAGCCCAGGCGTCAGGACCTGGGCTGTTACGCAATGCTCACCGGCCGAGCGCAACATAAGGCCCAGCAGCCATTTGCAATGGCGAATCTGCCCCGATAGGGGCGGTCAGGCTTTACGACGGGCCTCCATCTGCTCAGGGGTAACGCGCGGCATCTCGAAGCGATCGGTCGTGCGGGCATACCAGCCGGCCCCATGCATGCGCCCGACCAGCCCAAGCTTGGGTGTGTCCACATAGAGGCGGGCGGGATCGAGCATGCAATCGTCCCGCACATGCATGGCCTGCACCTCGCCCAGAACCAGGTGATGGGTGCCGATGGGAACCATCTGCCAGAGGCGGCATTCCAGTGAGACGGGACTTTCCGCGATGCGCGGCACCTTGATCTTCGCCGAAGGCGCGGTGGTGAGGCCAGCCATCGCCAGCTCATCCACGCCGGGCGGGTAGTCGGCGGCGGTGATATTCATCGCCTGCGCCGTTTCCTCGCTCACCAGGCAGAGGGTGAACTCGCCCGTGGCGCGGATGTTGTTCAGCGTGTCCTTGAAGTCTTCCTTCTCCTCGCCGCCCATGCCTCGGGCGCCGACGCCGATGCCCACCACGACCGGATCGTTGCTGAAGACGTTGAAGAACGAGAAGGGCGCCGCATTGGTGCGCCCCTCGGCATCCTGCGTCACCATCCAGGCGATCGGCCGCGGCACGATCGTGGAGACGGCGAGCTTGTAGCGGTCCTTCTTCGGAAGGACCTCGAAGTCGAAGAGCATCGCGTGGCTCCTAGGCGGCGCGGTGGGGCGGTTCGGTGCCGTGGATCAGCACGGCGTCGAGATTGTCGAGGCAGCGGAAGCCCATGGCATCGCGCGTCTCGATGGTGGCACTCCCGAGGTGAGGGAGGAGGGTGACGTTCGGGGCGCTGTGATACCCCTCGAAGATGGCGGGCTCGCCCGCGAAGACATCCAGCCCCGCGGCGCGAAGATGGCCGGAGCGGAGCGCATCGCAGAGGGCGCCATCATCCACGGTCGTGCCGCGGCCGGTATTCACCACGATGGCGCCGCGCGGCAGCCTGGCGATGCGGGCGGCATCCAGCCAGTTCTTCGTCGCGGCACCGCCCGGAATGTGCATCGACAGCACATCGCAGGCCGCCAGGAAGCTGTCATCGTTGCCATGGAAGGTAGCGCCCAGCTCCTCCTGCGGCGGCAGGCGGGTTCGGTTGCGGTAATGGATCTGCATGCCCATGCCACGCGCCATCCGAGCCAGCTCCTGGCCGATACGCCCCATGCCGAGAATGCCCAGGCGCTTGCCTTCCAGCGTTACCCCCATCAGCTGGGTGGGGGCCCAGCCCGTCCATTCCCGGGCGCGCAGCATCCGCTCCGCCTCGCCGGCCCGCCGGGCACACATGAGGATCAGCAGCATGGCGATCTCGGCGGTCGCGACGCTGAGCACGTCCGGGGTATTGGTAACGGCAACGCCGCGTGCCTTGGCAGCATCCAGGGCAATGTGGTCCGTGCCCACGCTGAAGGTGGCGATGATCCGCACGCTGTCAGGCAGGCGGGCGATGGTTTCGGCATCCAGCCCATCCCCGGCTGCGCAGAGGATGCCGGCGCATCCCTTGGCAGCGGTGAGGATGGCGGCGGATTCGAGGGTCCGGTCCGGCCCCTCGGGGCGGCGGATGGCGTAGTCGCGGGCCGCTCGGGCCTCCACCGCCTCAGGCAGGACGCGGGTCATGAGAAGATTTGGACGTTCCATGTCGAGAGGATGCCCCTTGGCGCTGGGCTTGCAAACCGGCGGCGGAGCGAGGCCCCGATCTTGCCAGGGACCATGGGCCGGTTCAGGGTCCCAGCCCTGATTCGTGGGAGGTTTTCATGGAACTCGGTCTGCGTGGGAAGCGGGCGCTGGTGATGGGGGCTTCCAAGGGCCTTGGCCGCGCGATTGCTGAAGCTTTGGCGGCCGATGGTGCATCCCTGGCCATCTCGGGCCGGGATGTGGAGCGGCTGCAGCCCGTCTGCGACGCGCTGAAGGGGCTGGGCGCCCAGGCGGTCCATGCCTTCGCGGCGGATGTCGCCAAGGGCGAGGATATGGACGCCCTGGCCGATGGCGCCGTGGCCGCTCTGGGTGGCGTGGACATCCTGGTGCTGAACCATGGCGGCCCGCCGGCCGGCACTGCCGCCGACCTCACCGAGGAGGCGCTGGAGCTGTGGTTCCGCCGCATCGTCCTCTCGCCCATCCGCATCGCGAACAAGCTGCTGCCGGCTATGCGGGCGCAGAAGCACGGCCGGATCATCGCGGTGGGCAGCACCGGCATGGTGCAGCCGCTGCCGAACCTGGCGCTCTCCAACGTGCTGCGTGCCAATATCGTGGGCTGGGCCAAGACCCTTGCCGATGAGGTCGGGCCTGATGGCGTGACCGTGAACATCGTCGCTCCCGGCGCCATCCGCACCGACCGCAGCATCGAGCTGGCCGGTGCCGCCGCCTCCAAGCAGGGCAAGACGCCGGAGCAGGTGATCGCGGACAGGGAGAAGACCATCCCGATGCGTCGCTACGGCACGCCGGAGGAATTCGGCAAGGCGGCCGCCTTCCTGGCCTCCGATGCCGGCTCCTACATCACCGGCACCATCCTGCGCGTGGATGGCGGCGTGGTGCGGGGCTTCTGACGCATGGCGGCCAAGGGGGTGGCGGGCGCCAGGCTGGCCGCCGATATCGGCGGCACCTTCACAGATCTGGCGCTGGAATGCCCTGACGACCAGGGTGGTTCGCAGCGCTGGACCGCAAAGGTCCTCACCACCCCCGCGGCGCCCGAGAAGGGTGTGCTGGAGGGCATCCGCGTGGTGCTCTCCAGGGCCGGCATGTCGCCGGCGGACATCGCCATCTTCATCCATGGCACGACGCTGGCGACCAATGCCGTCATCGAGCGCAAGGGCGCGAAGACGGCGCTGCTGACCACCGAGGGCTTCCGCGACGTTCTCGCCCTCGGCAATGAGAGCCGCTACGACCAGTACGACCTGAACATCACCCTGCCGCAGCCCCTGGTTCCGCGCCGCTGGCGCCTGCCGGTGCCGGAGCGGCTGGATAATGAGGGCAAGGTCCTGCTGCCGCTTGACGAGGGCGCGGTGCGGCAGGCCGTGTCCTTCATGCGGGGGGAGGGGATCGAGAGCCTGGCCATCGGCTTCCTGCACGCCTTCGTGAACCCGGTGCATGAGCGCCGTGCGGCCGAAATCGTGCGGGATGAATGGCCGGAACTGCCCATCTCACTATCTTCCGAGGTCAGCCCCGAGATGCGGGAGTGGGAGCGTTTCTCCACCACTGCCGCCAATGCCTATGTGCAGCCGCTGATGGCGAGCTACCTGCATCGCCTGAAGCTCGGGCTTGCGGAGGCGGGATTCGGCTGCCCGCTCTTCCTCATGCTTTCGGGCGGCGGACTGACGACGCTGGAGACCGCCGCGCGCTTCCCCATCCGCCTGGTGGAGAGCGGCCCGGCGGGCGGTGCCATCTTCTCCGCCCATGTGGCGCGGCAGAAGGGCTGGGACCGCGTGCTCTCCTTCGACATGGGTGGCACCACGGCCAAGGTCTGCCTGATCGACGACTATGCGCCCCAGACCGCCCGCACCTTCGAAGTGGCCCGCATCGGCCGCTTCAAGAAGGGCTCCGGCCTGCCATTGCGTATCCCGGTGATCGAGATGGTGGAGATTGGCGCGGGCGGCGGCTCCATCGCCTCGGTGGACGCGCTGGGCCGTATTCAGGTGGGGCCGGAGAGCGCTGGCGCCGATCCGGGACCGGCCTGCTATGGCCGCGGTGGCACGAAGCCAGCCGTGACGGATGCGAACCTTCTCCTTGGCCGCTACGATCCTGCCAGCTTCGCGGGCGGCACCCTCTCCTTGCATCCCGATCGGTCGCGCGAGGCCATGGATGCCGCCCTCGGCGTCTTGGAGCTGGAGCCGGAGATGGCGGCGCTCGGCGTCGTGGAAGTGGTGGACGAGAACATGGCCAATGCGGCCCGCGTCCATGCCATTGAAAGCGGAAAGGGCTATGACGGCCGCGCGGTGATCGCCTTCGGTGGCGGTGGGCCGGTGCATGGCTACCGCGTGGCCGAGAAGATCGGGGTAAACCGGCTTCTCGTGCCCTCGGGCGCGGGTGTCGGATCGGCGATCGGCTTCCTCCGCGCCCCGGTGGGCTACGAGGTGGTGCGCAGCCTCTACCAGCGCTTCCGAACCTTCGACCGCACGGCGGTGAACGCGCTGCTTTCGGATATGTCGGCCGAGGCACGGCGCGTGGTGGGGCAGGGCTCCTTCGGTGCTCCGTTGGTAGAGCGGCGCGTTGCCTATATGCGCTATGTCGGCCAGGGCCATGAGATCGCGGTCGAACTGCCGGTGAAGGTGCTGGAGGTGGGCGATGTCGGCAACATTCGCGCCGCCTATGACGCCGCTTATGCCGGCTTCTACGACCGCCCCGTGCCCGGCAGCGATGTGGAGATCCTCTCTTTCGCCGTGACGGTGGCAACCGAGGTGGACACGCCGCCGCCCGTGGCGGAGGTCGATGCCGCACCGGCGCCCGAACCCATCCGGCATCAGGCGGTGCGGGATACGGCGACGGGCAAGGTCTCGGACTGGCCCGTCTATGACCGTGAGGTTTTCGCGCCAGGCGCCGAGGTTAACGGCCCCTGCATCGTCGCCGAGGCGGAGACGAGCACGCTTGTCGGGCCAGGCTGGACCTGCCGCATGGACGGCCTCGGCTATCTGGAGCTGACGCGATGAGTGATGCCCCCTCCGGAGCATTGGCTGCCATCCAGCGGCAGATCCAGTGGAACCGCCTGATCGCCGTGGTGGAGGAGCAGGCGCAGACCATGATCCGCACCGCCTTCAGCACCACGGTGCGCGAGGCGGGCGATCTCTCCGCCGGCATCTTCGACCTGAAAGGCCGTATGCTGGCCCAGGCCGTCACCGGTACGCCCGGCCATGTGAACTCCATGATGGAGTCCGTCGGTCACTTCCTGGCGAAGTTCCCGGCCCACACCATGAAGCCGGGTGACCACTACATCACCAACGACCCCTGGCTTGGCACCGGGCACCTGCATGACCTGACGGTGGTGACGCCAGCCTTCCGCAACGGGGCCATCGTGGGCCTCTTCGCCAACACCGCGCATGTTATCGATGTGGGCGGCCTCGGCATGGGGCCGGAGGGCCGCTCGGTCTTCGAGGAAGGCCTTTATATTCCCATCGTGAAGTGCTTCGACCAAGGGCGCGCCAACGAGACCTTCTTCGATATCCTGCGCGCCGGCACCCGCACCCCGGCGGAGCTGGAGGGCGATGTCTATTCCCTCTGCGCCTGCAACGACGCAGGGGCTCGCCGCCTGATCGAGATGATGGACGAGTTCCACATGGCCTCGCTCGACGAACTGGCGGAATCCATCTTCGAAGCGTCCAGCCGCGCCACGCTCGCCGAGATCGCGAAGCTGCCACCCGGCGAGTATGCTGCCCAGATCAGCTCGGACGGCTATGAGTCCCCTGTCACCCTCAAGGCGCGGATGACGATCGGAGAGGACCACATCTCCGTCGATTACGCTGGCACATCCGGGCTCTCGGGTCGGGGCATCAACGTGCCCGCCGCTTATACCCGCGCCTATGCCTGCTTCGGTATCAAATGCGTCGTGGCGCCGGAGGTCCCGAACAACTGGGCCTCCCTGCTGCCCTTCCGTATGGACATCCCGGAGAGCTGCATCCTGAACGCCCCGCGGCCCTTCCCGGTCAGCGTGCGCCATGTGGTCGGCCAGCTTCTGCCAGACCTGATGATGGGCTGCCTGCACCAGGCGGTGCCGGACCGGGTGGTGGCGGAAGGTTCCTCCTGCCTCTGGAATCCACCCTTGCGCGGTGGTGGGCAGGTGAGTGGCGGCGAGGCGGAATTGCCCGACTTCGAGGTCATCACCTTCAATTCCGGCGGCACCGGCGCGCGCCCGGCGCAGGATGGGCTGGATGGCACGGCCTTTCCCTCCGGCGTGCGCACCATGCCGGTGGAAGCCACGGAGAACGTCGCGCCGGTCATCTTCTGGAAGAAGGAGCTGCGCCCGGGCTCAGGCGGTGCCGGGCGCATGCGGGGCGGCCTCGGCCAGATCATGGAAATCGGTGCGAAGAACGATGCGGAATTCGCCGTGAATGCCATTTTCGACCGCGTTGCCAACCCGCCGCGCGGGCGGGAGGGCGGCAAGGATGGCGCCCCCGGCTGGGTGGGACTGACGGACGGCACGCTGCTGCGCACCAAGGGCTATCAGGTGATTCCCAAGGGCAAGCGGCTGCGCCTGCTTCTCCCCGGCGGCGGCGGCATGGGGGCGCCGGGCGAGCGCGATCCTGCGCTTGTGGCCCGTGATATCGCGGACGGTTTGATCTGAGCGCGCCGCACATCTATGTGGACGGGGATGCCTGCCCCGTCCGCGACGAGGTATTCCGTGTCGCCGCCCGCTACGGCCTCCCGGTCACCGTCGTCTCCAACGGCTCGCGCGGAGTGCGCCTTCCGGAGGGCGTGCGCCGCGTGATCGTGGCCGAAGGCCCGGATGCGGCAGATGACTGGATCGCGGAGAGTGTGCGCCCAGGGGATATCTGCGTCACCGCCGATATCCCGCTCGCCTCCCGTTGCCTTGCCGCCGAGGGTCATGCGGTGGCCCCGAGCGGCAAGATCTGGGACAGCACGAATATCGGGGCCGCGCTGGCCGGTCGCGAAATCTCCCGCCACATGCGGGAGGTGACCGGCGGCCAGACGCGCAACAGCAGCTTCACCGCCGATAATCGCTCCCGCTTCCTGCAGGCCTTGGACACTACGGTGCAACTGGCGATGCGCGGGCCGAAGCCACCGCCTCCTGCCATGCCGGATTTTTTCTCGGACTAGCCGCTCACGGCTTCAGGAACCGCTGCCTCACCCAGATCACGGCGAGCGCCACCGCCACGCCCCAGGCCACTTCGCTCAGGCGGGAAACAAGCATGTGCTCCGGGGTGGTGGTGTGGGGTACCAGCAGGATGATGGTAGCCGTGATCGCCGCCAGCCGGGTCGTCGAGACCACGTTGAGGCACCAGCAGGCGAAGACCGAGAGCACGACGGCGAGAATATAACTCCATAGCGTGGAGCCCGTCATGAAGACGACGGCCACCCCTATCAGCCCGCCCACGGCCGACCCGATGCACTGGTCCCGGCCGTTGTTGCGCGCCGCTTCCGGCGCTGTCTGCACCACCGAAATGGCTGTAATGGAGCCCCAGAAACCCTCCCGCAGTCCAAAGTAATGAGGCGGAAGATAGGCAGCGACCGCGGCGACGGCCGAGAGGATGCCTTGTTCCACACCGGATTTTGCTCTCATCCTAAGTGGGAGAGACTTGTCCAATTTGGCGGCGCGGTGACTGAGCTTCTCGATCTCTTTGGGGAGATCCTTGTCACTGCGTTCCTGCGTTTTGGCCTTTTCGGTCATTACGATACCATGCGCTGCGGGTGCGCCCCGGTCCAGAAACGCTTCGCCCTGAGGTAGGGACCCGCGGCCTTCCTGCTTGGGCGGAACATTGTTGCTAAGCTGCGGAGGCTTTGGAGAATCTGGTGAAGCGCGCAAAGGCCACGCCCTTTGCGCGGGGCAGGGCCTGGATCACAATCGCGGGTGAGGCCATCATGGCGCCGATTTTGGGAAGGCTGACACCATGGTCCTGCGCTGCGACACCATTATCCGCGATGTCACCATCTTCGACGGTACAGGCACGGCCCGCCGTGTCGGCGATGTGGGACTTCGGGGCGACCGGATCGCGGGGGTCGGCGACCTTGGCGGCGCCACGGCGGATCACGAGGTGATCGGCACCGGCAAGGCCATTGCTCCCGGCTTCATCGACAGCCACACCCACGACGACCGCGCCGTGCTCTGCGGTCCGGAATGCACCACCTGCAAGACGAGCCAGGGGGTGACCACGGTGGTGGTCGGGAATTGCGGCGTCAGCCTTTCCCCCGCGCGCATGAAGGAGCGGCCCATCCCGCCGCTCGACCTGCTTGGCGACGAGAGCTGGTACATCTTCGACAGCTTCGGCGACTACGCCCATGCGCTGAAGACGAAGGGCTCGGAGGTGAACACCTACGCCTTCGTCGGCCATCAGACGCTGCGCGCCATCACGATGAACAACGACGTGTACCGCCCGGCCAAGGATGCCGAGATCGCGCGGATGCACGACATGGTCCGGCAGGCGATGGGGGAGGGGGCCAGCGGCTTCTCAACGGGCCTCTACTACCCGCCGAACGCACAGGCGACGACGGAGGAGGTGATCGCCGTGGCGGAGGCGATCCGCCCCTTCGGCGGCCTCTACTGCACCCATATGCGCAATGAGGCGGACCGGATCCTCGCATCGATCGAAGAGTCGGCGAAGATCGGGAAGCGCAGCGGAGTGGCGGTGCATATCAGCCACCATAAGTGCGCGATGCCGGAGAATTACGGCCGCTCCACCCAGACGCTGCCGCTACTCTCCGAATATGCACGCACGCAGGACCTGTCCTTCGACGTCTATCCCTATCCCGCCGGCTCCACCGTCCTGATGCCGAACACGCTGCGCGACGATGTGGAGGTGATGATCACCTGGTCGGTCCCGCATCCGGAGATGGCAGGCAAGTACCTCAAAGACGTCGCGCGTGGCTGGAACACCGATATCCGCACGGCCGCCTCCCGCCTTCTGCCCGCCGGTCAGATCACCTTCCAGATGGATGAAGAGGATGTGCGCCGGATCATGGCGCATCCGCTCTCCATCATCGGCTCTGACGGCATTCCCCATGACGAGCACCCGCATCCGCGCCTCTGGGGTACCTTCCCGCGCGTGCTTGGCCATTATGTGCGGGACGTGAAGCTGTTCAGCCTGGAAACCGCCATCCACAAGATGACGGGCATGGCGGCGCAGGTCTTCGGCATGGTGGACCGGGGCGTGCTGCGCGAGGGCGCCTATGCCGACGTCGTCCTCTTCGATCCGCATACCGTGCGTGACCGCGCCACCTTCGAGAATCCGAAGCAGATCTCCGAGGGTATCGAGGAGGTGTGGTGCAACGGCGTGCCCACCTATGCCGTGGCCAAGGGTGCGACGGGAGAGAAGCCCGGCCGGCTGGTGACGCGGAACAAGTAGCCGCGGCGTTCCAGGGCGGCTCTCCTCCCGGGGAAAGCCGCCGCGCCATTGACGGGCGCGGAACTACGGAGGGCTTCAGGCCAAGCGGAAGCGTAGCTCATAAGCACTGAGCGTTGCTGGCAGCACATCATCCGGCCCGATGCCCTTCGCATCGGCCGGGGTGAAGCGGCGGCGGCGCATCAGAGCGGCTAGAGCATGATCCGAGCGATCTGATTCGAATATTCTTGCCCGACGCGGCGACGATCTGATTCACCCTGATGGCTGGTAGGGAGGCCAGCATGGATGGGCCGGACCTTATCGGAGGATCTTCGCAGCCGCGTCGTTAGGGCAGTGGAGGGCGGGCTTTCGCGCCGCGCGGCC